>JAAUZK010000032.1 GCA_014804655.1 Lachnospiraceae bacterium
AAGAGCCAGTTGTATTTCATTGGAAATATAACCTTGATGATGTTGATGTATCGGAAGTGGTTATTGTTGATACACTTCCGATTAAAAAGTCCAGTTAATTAAAGGATGAAACACTAGTAATAGGGAGAAACGGATTTTTGCTATGATAATATATTTGTTGTTGTGCTTGTGATAGGCTTATTTCCTTTTTAAGCATAAATTTTGCACTTAAGAGCATAAGAACTTCACATTTTGTATGATTTCTTCCGGTGTCTTTTTCATTGCTAAAAAAAAGAATATACTGAAAGCATAGGAAAAATAATTGTATGGACCGCGCTGATGCAGAAAGGAAAGAAGCATGCTAAGATCGGTAGGAATCGGACATCAGGATTTTGAAAAAGTCAGAACAAGCAACAATTTTTATATAGATAAAACCATATTTATTATGGAGTGGTGGGAGGCAAATGATGATGTAACGCTGCTCACACGCCCGAGACGTTTCGGTAAAACTTTAAATATGAGTATGCTGGAGAAATTTTTTTCCGTCAATTATGCAGGGCGCGGGGATTTATTTGAGGGACTTACGGTCTGGGAACACGAGAAATATCGGCAGATTCAGGGAACATGGCCTGTGATTTTTCTTAGCTTTGCTAAAGTCAAAGAGACTTCATATTTAAATGCCAGAAGAAGAATCTGTCAGAGCATTACGGATTTATATAATCAGTTTGATTTTTTGCTGGACAGCGATAAATTGAATGATGGCGAGAAGGAACGCTACCGGAATGTCTCAGCAGAGATGGAAGAATATATTGCGGTGGATTCCCTAAACGTGCTATCCGACTACCTGATGCGCTATTATGGTAAGAAGGTAATCATTCTTCTGGACGAGTATGACACGCCGATGCAGGAAGCTTACATGAACGGATATTGGAAAGAAATCGTGGCGTTTACCAGAAACTTGTTTAACGCTTCGTTTAAAAAGAATCCGTATCTGGAGCGGGCTGTTATGACGGGCATTACGCGGGTAAGTAAGGAGTCTGCTTTTTCTGATCTGAATAACCTGCGTGTGGTGACGGCAACTTCAAACCAATATGCGGATTGTTTCGGGTTTACGGAAGAAGAAGTGTTTGCCGCGCTGGAAGAGTATGGCATGGCAGATCGTAAGCAGCAGGTTAAGGAATGGTACGACGGCTATATATTCGGAGACAAAAAGGATATTTATAATCCGTGGTCGATCATTAATTTTCTTGCAGAAAAACGGGTTGGAACTTACTGGGCAAATTCGAGCAGCAACAGTCTGGTCGGACAATTGATTCGGGAAGGAAGTCCGGAGATCAAGATGACAATGGAGAAGCTGCTGCATGGGGGTCATTTCATACTATACTTGACGAGCAGATTGCCTTTGACCAGTTGGGTCAGGGAGACAGCGCTGTGTAGAGTCTGCTGCTGGCAAGCGGATATTTGAAAGTGCTGCACTATGAGTTTAACGTAACACGCAGGAAAGCGGAGTTTGATTTGAAGCTGACCAATCTGGAAGTGCAGGCTATGTTCGAGCAGATGATTGAAGGCTGGTTCGGAGGCTGCCATGGAGTTAACAATGCCTTTTTGCGGGCAATGATGGCGGACGATGTCAGGGCAATGAACGGTTATATGAATAAAATGACGATGGAGATTTTCAGCTATTTCGATACAGGCAGCAAACCTTCCGGGGAAGAGCCGGAACGCTTCTACCATGGATTTGTGCTGGGCCTGCTGGTGGAGCTGGCTGACAGGTACGTGGTCACCTCCAACCGTGAGAGCGGTTTCGGCAGATATGATGTGATGTTGGAACCAAGACAGGCGGGTGACAAAGCAGTCATATTGGAGTTCAAGGTACAGGAGGAAGGAGAAAAGGAACTGGCGGACACGGTGGAGGAAGCACTGCGGCAGATTAGGGACAAGGATTATAGGGCAGCGCTTATTGCAAAGGGAATTCCGGCGGAACAGATTAAGGCGTACGGGTTTGCTTTTTGCGGAAAGAAAGTGTTGATCGGCGGAGAGGGTGCATGATCAGTAGGAGCGCTTGAAATACTGGGCAGAATTTTTGTGAAAAAATTTTACAAAAATTTATAAAAACACTTGCAAAAAGCAATAATATCCTATATAATCGTTAATTGTTGATGGGCTATCGCCAAACGGTAAGGCAACGGACTCTGACTCCGTCATTTCAAGGTTCGAATCCTTGTAGCCCAGTTGATAGGCTCGGCTGAGAAATCAGCCGAGTTGTTTTATTCTATAGGAAATTGCTAAGTGAAAGAAGGGAAGACATTGTATACATTTGAAAGCAGAGTACGGTACAGTGAAGTGGGTGTGGACGGTAACATGACGCTTGAATCACTTCTGGATTATTTTCAGGACTGCTCCACATTTCATTCGGAAGATATCGGGCTGGGAGTGGACTATTTTAATGAACTGAATCAGGTGTGGCTCTTATCTGCGTGGCAGATCTGCGTCAACAGATATCCGCATTTGTGTGAACGAATCGTTATCGGTACGGCACCTTATGATTTCAGAGGATTTATAGGATGCCGTAATTTTGAGATGAGGACGCAGGCAGGAGAAGTGCTGGCTTATGCCAATTCCATCTGGAGCCTGATGGATGTGGGAAAGATGACACCGGCGAAACCCAACGAGAAGATGTTAAAGGGCTATGTGCTGGAAGAAAAATATCCCATGGAGTATGCGCCCCGCAAGATTAATGTACCTGCGGACGGAAAGAAGATGGAACCTTTTAAGGTACGGGCGCATCACCTGGACACAAATAATCATGTCAATAACGGACAGTACGTGCGCATGGCGATGGAGTTTATTCCGAAGGACTTTACCGTCGGACAACTCCGAGTGGAATATAAGAGTCAGGCTGTGCTTAATGATATGATCTGTCCGGTGACGGCGGTGAGTGGGGACGGTACGTTATATACGGTATCGCTGAACAAAGAAGACGGCAAACCTTATTGCATTGTGGAAATATCGGGACAGAGATGAGCAAAGGTGTTTGTGTCAGGAAGAGCATGGAGGGGCAAGTATGATTCGATTGGGAGAGATCCAGACTTTGCAGATTGTAAAGAAAGTGGAGTTCGGCGTATATCTGAGTGATGGTATGGACGGCGAAGACAAGGTGCTTCTTCCGAAGAAACAGGCACCGGAGCAAGCGCGGACGGGTGATGAGGTGGAAGTGTTTGTCTATCGTGATTCTAAGGATCGTCTGATCGCCACCACTCATATGCCGAAATTGACACTGCACGGCGTGGCAAGGCTGCGTGTCGCGCAGATCAGCGCGGTGGGTGCGTTCTTAGACTGGGGGCTTGAGAAGGATCTGATGCTTCCATATAAAGAACAGACCCGGAAAGTAGCGGCGGGAGAGACATGCCTTGCGGCGCTCTATATTGACAAGAGTAACAGACTGTGTGCGACCATGAACGTGTATCCCTATCTGTCCATGGAGAGCCCATATGCTAAAGAGGACAGAGTCAGCGGAACGGTATATGAGATCAGCGATAATTTCGGCGCGTTTGTGGCAGTGGATGATAAGTATTCGGGGCTGATTCCGAAGAAAGAGTTGTACGGCGAGATACGGATCGGGGATGTGGTGCAGGCGCGTGTCACTGGTGTGAAGGAGGACGGCAAGCTTAATCTGAGCATACGGGAGAAGGCATACTTACAGATCGAGAAGGATGCGCAGCGGGTTATGGAGGCTATCGACAGCTTTGACGGCGCGCTCCCGTTTACGGACAAGGCATCGCCTGAAGTGATCCGTCGGGAGATGCAGATGAGCAAGAATGAATTCAAACGTGCGGTGGGACATCTGCTTAAGGAAGGCAAGATTCAGATTACGGAGCGGGCAATCCGTTCAATATAAATATTCGAGATGATATGTGCGGCGAATGTGCTGTGCAGAAAAATAAAAAATCTCAATCCTCTTATCAGGGTTGAGATTTTTAATACCGTTAATTCTTTGAAAAGTCAAAGCCCTATACGGAAATATCAATATTGGCACCGATATGCGGATTTACGGATAACTCCATAGCGGCGGCATCCATCATGCCTACAATTTGGTCGCCAGTGGAGGAAGCCAGATCGAGAGATTTGCTCAACATAGCTACACCGTATGCGCTCTGTGTGTTGACCTGTGCCATGGCCATAGATAATGCTGCAATATCCATAATGATCCTCCTGCTCCTGAAACGCTTCTTTCGAAATCGGCTGTAAGCAGACTCCGAAAATATTTAAAACGATCCTGTGCTATATTTATTTAAATTATAACACAGGATTATTATTTTGACGAGATTTTTTTGCATTTCCCATAGGGTTTCCATAGGTTTTTCAAGCGGTATGCAGACTGTTTCGGATACTGTAAAATATTTGTATAAAATGTCTAAACGGATAAAACATGAAAAAGTATAGTTTACATTAAAAAATACACAAAAAAATCATGATTAGAGGTAGATTTTTTTGTAAATATAGATTAAAATGGATACTGGATGTTGTATTTCGATGAATTTAGCGTTTTATTGCGTTGTGTAATTTGCTAAAAGAATAACAAGGGGTGGGCTATGATTTCAAATCAGATTTTACAAAATACGATTGAAGGATTAAAATCAATCGCCAGAGTAGAACTGTGCGTCATGGATATCGACGGGAAGTCGGTCGCGATGACGGCGGACGAGATGGAACAGTGCGGCAGACCGGCGGCGGAATTCGCTAAATCGCCGGCGGATTCGCAAGAGATACAGGGATATCAGTACTTTAAAATATTTGACGAGCAGCAGCTTGAATACATTCTGATCGCAGGGGGTGTCGGTGAGGATGTTTACATGGTGGGTAAGATGGTCGCTTTCCAGATCCAGAATCTTCTGGTAGCGTATAAGGAACGATTCGACAAGGATAATTTCATCAAGAACCTGCTTTTGGACAATCTGCTTTTGGTGGATATCTACAGCCGGGCGAAGAAGCTACATATCCAGACCGATGTAAAGAGGGTTGCGCTGATCATTGAGACAGAGAATACTAAAGACAGCAATGTGCTGGAGATGATGCGCACTTATTTCGGAAGCAACAGTAAGGATTTCATTACTGCGGTGGATGAGAATAATGTGATCGTGGTCAAGGATCTGTCCGAGGGCGACAGCGTGAAGGAGATCGATAAGACGGCGGACAGTATTGCGACATTCTTGAAGAAGGAGAATATGAAGAATGTCAGAATCGCCTACGGTACGACCGTCAATGAGATCAAGGAGGCAAGCCGCTCTTATAAGGAAGCGAAGATGGCGCTGGATGTGGGTAAGATCTTCTTCGGAGAGCGTGATGTCATCGCCTACAGCGAACTGGGAATCGGCCGATTGATTTATCAGCTGCCTATTCCGCTGTGCAAGATGTTTATCAAGGAGATCTTCGATGGCAAGAGTCCGGACGATTTCGATGAGGAGACGCTGACGACGATCAACAAGTTCTTTGAAAATTCGCTGAATGTATCGGAGACATCCAGACAGCTTTTCATTCATAGGAATACGCTGGTATACCGTCTGGATAAGCTGCAGAAGAGTACGGGGCTGGATCTGCGTGTGTTTGAGGATGCGATCACCTTTAAGATCGCACTGATGGTTGTGAAGTATATGAAATATATGGAGAGCTTCGAATATTAAGAATGACGGTTGATTTGTGAAGCAATTTTACTTTTTAACATAGGTGGTGGACAAGTGGCAGTAAAGAGAAAGAAAAGAAGTACAGCAGCGGAGAATGAGATCATTACCCTGACAAATGTCTGCAAGGCGTATTCTACCGGGGCACCGGCGCTCAAGGACGTTAATCTTCACATTAACAGAGGGGAATTCGTGTTTATCGTCGGGGACAGCGGATCGGGTAAATCTACTCTGATCAAACTGCTTCTTCGGGAGCTGACGATCACGAGCGGTTACATTAATGTTATGGGATATGATCTGTCCAAGATCAAGCACAGGAAAATTCCGAAGTTCAGAAGGAATCTGGGCGTTGTGTTCCAGGATTTCAGACTACTGAAGGATCGTAATGTGTATGAGAATGTTGCCTTTGCACAGAGGATCATACAGAAGTCCAATAAAGAGATTAAGAAGAATGTGCCGAGTATTCTGGCAATCGTAGGGCTTGCGGGCAAGTATAAGGCGAAGCCGAAGCAACTGTCCGGCGGTGAGCAGCAGAGAGTGGCGCTTGCGAGGGCACTGGTTAATAAGCCGACTGTCTTGTTGGCGGATGAGCCTACGGGAAATCTTGATCCGAAAAATTCATGGGAAATCATGAAGCTGTTGGAACAGATCAATGAGAACGGCACCACCGTCATCGTCGTAACACATAACAGGGAGATAGTCAATGCGATGCAGAAGCGTGTTGTCACTTTGAAGAGGGGTGTTATCATAAGCGACGAGGAAAAGGGAGGATACATCGATGAGGATTAACAGTTTTTTCTACACACTCAGACAAGGTGTCCGCAACCTTTTCAGAAATAAATGGTTTACACTCGCGTCGATTGCGACGATCAGTGCCTGTCTGTTTCTGTTCGGACTTTTTTATGCGATTGTCATGAACTTCCAGCATATCGTGAAGAATGCGCAGGAAGGCGTTGCGGTGTATGTATTCTTTGATGACGGGCTGGAGGAGAGCAGGATACAGCAGATCGGGGAGATGATCCTAAAACGTCCGGAAGTGTCCCGGGTTGACTTTGTGTCCGCCGAGGAGGCATGGGAGTCCTTCAAGGCAGACTATCTGGGTGGTTACGAGGATGGTTTTACGGAGAATCCGTTGGAGAATTCCGCGCAGTACGAAGTTTATCTGAGTGATGTGTCCATGCAGTCAGCACTGGTAACATACTTAGAATCGGTAGACGGTGTCAGGATGGTCAACCGTTCCGAGCTTGTAGCGACTACGCTGACGGGAGTGAATGCGCTGATCGCATATGTATCTGTAGGCATTATAGCAATTCTGTTTGCAGTATCTGTTTTTTTGATCAGTAATACAGTTATGATCGGTATCTCGGTCCGTAAGGAAGAGATCAATATTATGAAATATATCGGGGCTACGGATTTCTTCGTCAGATCCCCATTCGTGATCGAGGGCATGATGATCGGCCTCATTGGGGCAGCGATTCCCTTGGGGATCATATATACGTTATATAATATAGTGATGGAATATATCACGACCAGATTTTCGATGTTGTCTTCGCTGCTCAGCTTTTTAAAGGTAGAGGAGATCTTTCATGTATTAACGCCGGTTTCTCTGGGGATCGGTGTGGGAATCGGTTTTCTGGGAAGTATCATTACGGTAAGGAAACATTTGAGAGTATAAGGTGCGGCGAGCACAAGGATGCCTATGAGACATTGGAAGAAAGCAGTATGCGTGCTTCTGGGAATTGCTATTATGTTCACGTATGTCGAACCGGCCAGGGCGGTCACGAACGACAGCATTCGGGAGAAAGAGGATCAGATCAAGAAAGCCAAGGAAGAAGTTTCCAATCTGAAATCCAGTCTGACGGATGTGGAGGCGCTGAAGAAGGAGCTGGAGCAGTCGAAGAATGATCTGACGGCCTATGTGACACAGTTAGACAACGAATTGAGCAGCATACAGGAGAAGATTCAGAAATATAATACACTGATTACGGAAAAAGAAGATCAGATCGTAGAGACCACCGAGGAACTGAACGAAGCGATCAAACAGCAGGAAGATCAGTACGAGGCGATGAAGAAGCGGATCCGGTTTATGTATGAGAAAGGTGATACTTTTTATCTGGAGATGTTGTTCTCATCAGCGGGTTTCGCTGATATGATGAATAAGGCCGACTACATCGAGGCGCTGTCGCGGTATGACAGGAACAAGCTTGAGGAGTATGTGCAGACCAGGGAAATGGTGGAGCTGTGTAAGGAAGATCTGGAGACGCAGAAGGAACTGTTTGATGAGGCGAAGGCAGCCGTGGAAGCAGAGGAAGCGACTATCAGTTCACTCATCGAGGAGAAGGAAGCAAAGATCATATCGATATCCGGTGATATCTCCAATAAGGAAGCAGCGATTAAGGAATATGAGGCAATGATCGCGCAGGAGAATGCGGAGATCGCGGCGTTAGAGAAGGCGGTAGCCGAGGAAAAGGCGAGGCTGGAGGCAGAGAATGCGCAGGCAAGGATCTATAACGGCGGCATGTTTACGTGGCCTTGTCCGGGGTATAAGCGAATATCGGACGAATACGGAAACCGGATTCATCCGATTCTGGGAACACAGCAGTTTCATAACGGTGTAGATATGGCAGCGTCCAGCGGTACAGCGATACTGGCTGCTTATGACGGTGATGTGATCGCGGCAACCTACAGTAGTTCCATGGGCAACTATATTATGATTGACCACGGCAGCGGATTGTATACTATATATATGCATTGCTCCGCTTTGTATGTATCTAAGGGGCAGGCGGTTACGAAAGGACAGAATATTGCAGCGGTAGGCAGTACGGGACGATCCACGGGACCGCATCTTCATTTTAGTGTGCGATTAAACGGGAGCTATGTCAGTCCCTGGAATTATTTAAAATAAGATCATGAGATATGGAGAGGATCAATTTGAATCATAGCGGAGACAATAACTACTATAACAATGATTACAGCCAGAGGAACATGAACCAAGGTGCAAACAGCCCCTATTATCAGCAGCCGGCACCAGTGCCGCCACAGTATCCCTATCCTCCGGCGGGAGGTCAGAATAGTAAAGGCAGCGGCGTATTTCTGCTGGGGCTTCTGGTGGGTGTGATCATTACCGCATTGGTGGGAAGCTGTGCATATGTAGGAACGAAGCTGTATCATCTGGCAGGCGGCCGGTCGGCGAAGACAGCCAGTGCGGACGGCAGCGCCGGGAACAGTCTGGTAAACGACGACACTTTAGAGAAGCTGGAAGCCTTGGAGGAAGTGATCGACAAGTATTATTATAAAGATGAAGACATTGACATCGAAGAAATGACGGAGGGAATGTATTCCGGCCTGGTGGCTTCTTTGGGGGATCCTTATTCGGTTTATTATACTGCGGAAGAGTGGAAGGAACTGATGGCGGATACAGAGGGGATCTATTACGGAATCGGCGCTTATCTGCAGTTAGATACCGCCACCGGATTAGCCAAGATTAACGGCGTAATTGCGGACACTCCGGCAGAGGAAGCAGGTCTGCGGGAGAATGACATCATATATCAGGTGGACGAAGAGATGATTCAGGGACTGGAATTGTCGGAGATTGTGTCCAGAATAAAGGGCGAGGAAGGAACTACCGTTCATCTGACTATTGTCCGGGAAGGAGAGTCGGATTATTTGGAGATTGACGTGGAGAGACGCAAGATCGAATCTCCCACCGTCAAATATGAGATGTATGATAACGGAGTAGGGTATATTCAGATCACAGAGTTTGACGATGTGACAACGGATCAGTTTACGGAAGCTCTGGCAGTAGTCAAAGGTTCCGGGGCAAAAGGATTGATTCTGGATCTGCGCAGTAACCCGGGAGGAAGCCTTCCGGTAGTGGTAGATATCGCCAGATCGATTTTGCCAAAAGGATTGATCGTATATACGGAAGATAAATACGGCAAGAGAGATGAGTATACCTGCGACGGTAAGAAAGAGTTGGATATTCCGATGGTGGTGCTGATTAATGGTAATTCGGCAAGCGCGTCTGAGATACTTGCGGGAGCCATCAAAGACTATGATAAGGGAACACTGATCGGCACGACTACATTTGGCAAAGGCATTGTACAGCGTGTGCTGCCGCTTACGGACGGAACAGCGCTGAAGCTGACAATCAGTTCCTACTATACGCCGAAAGGAAATAATATCCACGGAATCGGCATTGATCCCGATATTGAATGTGAATTTGACAGTGAGGCGTATTATGAGAGAGGCGTGGATAATCAGTTGGAGCGTGCGAAACAGGAGATCGAGCGAATGATCAAATAGAGTGAAGCACTGATAGTGTAGTCCGCAGATTGACAGCATAGACATAGAGGAACGATGTATGAATATCGTATTGTTATCGGGCGGATCGGGCAAACGTCTGTGGCCGCTTTCCAATGATACCCGTTCCAAGCAATTTATTAAGATTTTTAAGACGGCAGACGGGGAATATGAATCCATGGTACAACGGGTGTACCGGCAGATCAGATCGGTTGATAAAGATGCCGGTATTACCATTGCGACATCGAAGTCGCAGGTGTCGGCGATACACAATCAGCTGGGTGAGAATGTGGGTGTAAGCGTGGAACCATGCAGAAGGGACACTTTTCCGGCAATTGCTCTTGCGGCGGCATACTTGCATGATGTGAGCGGGATATCGGAGCAGGAAGCGTTGGTGGTTTGCCCGGTAGATCCTTATGTGGAAGAAGACTATTTTGAGGCGCTTCGCAAACTGGGCGAACGTGCAGAAACCGGGAATGCCAATCTGGTGCTCATGGGGATAGAACCTACTTATCCCAGTGCTAAATACGGATATATCATCCCGGAGAGTAAGGATAATATCAGCAGAGTATCCGTATTTAAGGAGAAACCGACGGAGGAGACGGCGCGGGAATATATTGCACAGGGCGCGCTCTGGAACGGAGGCGTATTCGCTTTCCGGCTGGAGTATGTGTTGCGGCGAGCCCATGAATTGATTGAATTTGCAGACTATCAGGATCTTTTCGCCAAGTATGATTCACTGACAAAGATCAGTTTTGACTATGCGGTAGTAGAGCATGAGCAGCATATCGAGGTGATGCGCTTTGCGGGCATGTGGAAGGATATGGGGACATGGAATACGCTGACAGAAGCGATGGAGAACGACCATATCGGTAAGGCGATCCTGAACGAGCGATGCGAGAACGTGCATGTGGTGAATGAACTCAATGTTCCGGTGCTGTGTATGGGTCTGAAAGATATGGTTGTGTCAGCCAGCCCGGAGGGGATTCTTGTGTCAGACAAGAATCAGTCGAGTTATATTAAGCCGTATGTAGACGAAATCAATCAGCAGATCATGTTTGCAGAAAAGTCATGGGGCAGTTTTCAAGTGATAGATATCGGAGAAGGCAGCATGACCATTAAGGTTACCCTGAATCCCGGACACGGCATGAATTATCATAGCCATGCGCTGCGTGATGAAGTCTGGACAGTAATCGGTGGCCGGGGCAGGACGATCGTGGATGGCGTGGAGCGTAGTGTCGGTGCGGGCGATGTGATACGGATGCCTGCCGGGGTGCCGCATACGATTCTGGCGGACACGAAGCTGCAGGTAATCGAGGTGCAGATCGGTTCGGAGATCAGCGTGCATGATAAGAAGAAGATGGCATTGTGAGGACAATTAATGCGGGAGATAATCTCCCGCATGTTTGTTATGGTGTAGATCAACGGCTATTGCAATAGCGGTAGCGTCTGCATTCCGTTTTCTCTGCTTCAGATAGAAGTGTCTCTTGCTGCCTTTCTAACATTTCGGTGCGGATGGTTAATTCATCTACTTCACTCTCTTTTAGCAGATAGTCGGTGGTAACATTAAAAATCTTACTTATTTCAACTAATCGTTCTAATTCGGGTATGGATTCACCAGATTCCCATTTTGAAACAGACTGCCGGGATACACCTAGTTTCTCGGCGATCAGCCGCAGGCCATAGAGGCTCTTGTGAAGGGCTTCAAGGAAGGCAGACAATTCCAGACTTTGCTGGGAGTCACCGGTTCCGGTAAGACTTTTACTATGGCAAATATCATACAGTAGCTCCAGAAACCTACGCTGGTAATAGCGCATAATAAGACTCTTGCGGGGCAGTTGTACGGTGAATTTAAGGAGTTTTTCCCGGAAAATGCAGTGGAGTATTTTGTGTCCTAGCATGTAGATATTTTAGACACTCTATATATTGTATTAAGATGAACATTAAAATACAATATATAGTGCGCTGGTAGACTCTTAATGCTGAAATGGACTGTATGGAACAGGCATAATGGTGAACAGAATTTGTGGAGAGACAGCAGTAAAACAATGTATTGCTAGTCAAAAATAATCTGTGGAAAAATAGTGGTGTGAATGGTTCAGTTTAGCAATGGCCGTATTTCGGCAGGGGTTAAAGCGGTATACAGGGGGAGGAGGTTGAGCCGTGGAAAATAAGAAGGACGATGGGAAGAAAATCATAAAAGTGAGTAATCTGAGCAGGAATTATTCTGTGACAGAGAAGAATGAAAAAAATCACATTTTGGGCAAGCGCAGCCGTAAGACGATTTATGCGGTAAAGGGTATTTCATTCGATATATGTGAAGGACTTGACATTGTTTATATTTCAGGCG
Source organism: Lachnospiraceae bacterium (assembly GCA_014804655.1). Lineage (GTDB taxonomy): Bacteria > Bacillota > Clostridia > Lachnospirales > Lachnospiraceae > UBA3282. The sequence continues at coordinate 12,310 of JAAUZK010000032.1, forward strand.
AAGATAGAAATGTAATGCTTACCTGGTAAAGAACGTGGGCGCATCTGTCGGAAAAATGTATAATATTGCGCTGGTGGGGAATTTGAAGATGCTGTTCTAATTATGAACAGTAATCATTTACAATGAAAGGAATAGAAACAAAATGGAAAAGGTAATTGATAATTTTCTGAAATATATAACTATCGACACGGAATCATCGGAGGACAGTACGTCTCTTCCTTCTACGATGAAGCAGCATGATCTGGCGTCTCTTCTGGAGAAACAGCTTCAGGAAATGGGAGCGGAGGAAATCGTATATGATAAGGAGCACTGTTATATTTATGCATCCATTCCGGCGTCCGCAGGATGCGAAGATGCCCCGGTGATCGGTTTTATCGCACATATGGACACCTCACCGGCAATGTCCGGTGCAGGCGTAAAACCGCGGATCATAGAAGATTATGACGGAGAAGATATTGTATTGAATGAGGAGAAAAAGATTATCACAAGAGTGGCCGATTTCCCGGAATTGTCTTCCTGTAAAGGGAAGAGAATCATCGTGACGGACGGAACGACGTTGCTTGGAGGAGATGACAAGGCGGGTGCGGCGGAGATCATGGCGATGGCGGAATATCTGCTGCAGCATACGGAGATTTCCCACGGAAAGATACGGGTCGGTTTTACACCGGACGAAGAGGTGGGCGCCGGCGCGGATTATTTTGATGTAGAGCTTTTCGGTGCGGATTTCGCCTATACTGTGGATGGCGGCAGACTTGGTGAACTGGAATACGAGAATTTCAATGCGGCAGGAGCAAAGGTGACCGTACATGGCACGAGCGTACATCCGGGAACCGCGAAGGATAAGATGCGCAATGCGATCTTGATGGCGCAGGAGTTTCAGTCCATGCTTCCGGCAGCGGAGAACCCCATGTATACTGAAGGTTACGAAGGTTTTTATCACTTGGATACTCTGAACGGTACTGTGGAGGAAGCAGTGGCAAAGTATATTATCAGAGATCATGACAAGGAGAAATTCGAGGAGAAAAAGGAGAATTTCCTGAGAATCGGAAAGTATTTGAATAAAAAGTACGGAGAAGGAACTTTTGAGATTGATATGAAGGATTCCTACTATAACATGCGGGAAGTGATTGAAAAGAATATGCATGTCGTGGAACGGGCGAAGAATATCATGAAAGAACTGGGCGTAGAGCCGATTGTTGTACCGATCAGAGGGGGCACGGACGGCGCGAGATTATCTTTTATGGGACTGCCTTGTCCGAATCTCTGTACAGGCGGCGGCAATTTCCATGGTAAGTATGAGTATGTCTGCATCGATGAGATGGAGACGATCGTTAAGCTTCTGGTAAAGATTGCAGAGAGATAAAGAAATAGTTTAGCCAGGTTTAGAGAAGGTAAGACATATCGGGAGAGCTACCGAGACAGGAGTTTTGATATGATGCTTCCAGAGTTTTTATCTCAGAGGGAAAAGGAGAAATTTTTCCGTACATTGAATGGTGAGCAGAAAATAGATGTGTTGAATGAGATTATAGAAGAATCGAAGCATATCGTTTTTCTTGGCGGAGCAGGTGTCTCTACGGAGAGCGGGATACCAGATTTTCGGAGTAAGGATGGGCTATACAATAAGAAGGACAGTAAGTTTCGGAAGTATAAACCCGAATATCTGCTCAGCTATGATTGCCTTGACAAGAGGCCGGAGATATTTTTCTCCTATTTCCGAAAAAATCTGGATTGTCGGACTTTACAGCCTAATGATGCGCATAAGAAACTGGCGGAGATGGAGCTGAAGGGAATGCTGGATGGAGTTATCACTCAGAATATTGATGGTCTGCACCAGAAGGCAGGGAGTAAGAAGGTGTGGGAGATCCATGGAAGTGCACTTCGCTGCTATTGTGTAAGCTGCCGTATAGAATATGGGGCGGAGTTTATTTTTGAAAATACAGAGGAAATACCGCACTGCCCGAAGTGTGGCAAGATGATACGTCCTGATGTAACCTTGTATGGAGAGTTCCTGCCACAAAAAGCATATGAAGAAGCCGTCGCACTCATCAGGTATGCGGATTGTCTGATAATTGGCGGAACCTCATTGGAGGTGGGAAGTGCAGCGCAGCTTGCGCATATGTATCATGGGAAGTATCTTGTGATTATCAATAAAAACAAAACGAAGATGGAAGGCAGGGCAGATCTTGTATTTCATGACAGCATTGGTAGAGTGATGAATGAGATCAGGTGAAACCGAAAAATTGATATGCTCCCTATATGGTATAATGATGGAAATATCCAAAAACTACCATATGGGGAGCATGTTTATTTAGTAGATAAGGATGAAGATTGGTATAAAAATAAAGAGAACAAGTGTTCTGAAAATGCTGTACAAACTAAGAGTGGTATGATATAATCATAACTGCTTCTGAGATAATAGAATTAATGAAGAAATTATGCTGAATCCATAGGAGGTATTTATGGATCATTTTAAGTTAGTTTCAGAATACGCCCCCACCGGCGACCAGCCCTTGGCGATCGAGGCGCTCGTGGACGGTTTTAAAAAGGGTAACCAGTTCCAGACGCTGCTTGGTGTCACTGGTTCGGGTAAGACATTTACCATGGCGAATATCATACAGGCACTGAATAAACCGACTCTTGTGATCGCACACAATAAGACCCTCGCTGGACAGCTCTACGGTGAGTTTAAGGAATTTTTTCCGGAGAATGCAGTGGAGTATTTTGTGTCCTACTACGACTACTATCAGCCGGAAGCATATGTGCCTTCTACGGATACTTATATCGCAAAAGACTCCTCTATTAATGATGAAATTGACAAGCTGAGGCTGTCCGCCACGGCTTCCCTGACGGAACGTAAGGACGTGGTGGTGGTGGCAAGCGTTTCCTGTATCTATGGTTTGGGAAGCCCGGAGGAATATGCGGGAATGAGCATGTCCCTGCGGCCCGGCATGTGTAAGGACCGCGATGATGTGATCCGTGGTCTGATTGATATGCAATATGATCGGAATGACATGGACTTAGACCGCTGCTGCTTCCGGGTGCGGGGCGATGTGGTGGAAGTCTATCCGGCGCAGGGCGGTGATTATTTGATCCGTATTGAGTTTTTCGGTGACGAGATCGACCGGATCGCGCAGACAGATCCGCTGACGGGACAGGTTCATGCGACATTGGAGCATGTGATGATCTATCCGGCCTCTCATTATGTGGTGGCACAGGAGAAGATTCAGACTGCCTGTAAGGAAATTGAGAAAGAGCTGGAAAGTCGGGTAAAATATTTTAAGGGTGAGGACAAGCTGTTGGAGGCGCAGCGTATCTCGGAGCGCACGAACTTTGATATCGAGATGCTCAGAGAAACCGGTTTTTGTTCCGGTATCGAGAATTACTCACGCCATCTGAACGGTATGGCAGAGGGAGAGCCGCCCTTCACACTGCTGGATTATTTTGATGATGATTTTCTCATTATTATAGATGAGTCCCATATGACGATTCCGCAGATTCGCGGTATGTATGCGGGCGACAGATCCCGCAAGAACACGCTGGTGGATTACGGGTTCCGTCTGCCCTCGGCGCTGGACAACAGGCCACTCAATTTCGGAGAGTTCGAGCAGCATATCGATCAGATGCTTTTCGTATCCGCTACGCCGTCCGAATACGAGGCGGCGCATGAACTGTTTCGGACGGAGCAGATTATCAGGCCTACCGGGCTGCTGGATCCGGAAGTGGATGTGCGGCCGGTGGAGGGGCAGATTGACGATTTGATTTCAGAGATCAATAAAGAGGTAGCGAATCATCATAAAGTTCTGGTGACCACCCTCACAAAGCGGATGGCGGAAGACTTGACAAGTTATATGAATGATGTGGGTATTCGCGTGAAGTATCTGCACTCTGATGTGGACACACTGGAACGGGCGGAGATCATTCGGGACATGCGCTTGGACGTCTTTGATGTGCTGGTGGGCATTAACTTGCTGAGAGAAGGTTTGGATATTCCCGAGATTTCTCTTGTGGCTATTCTGGACGCTGACAAGGAAGGGTTCCTGCGTTCGGAAACGTCCTTGATCCAGACCATAGGACGTGCGGCGCGTAACGCGGAAGGACATGTCATCATGTATGCCGACAACATGACGGATTCCATGCGGGCCGCCATCACAGAGACGAACCGCAGACGAGAGATACAGCAGCGGTATAATGAGGAGCACGGCATCACGCCGCAGACGATTCAGAAGGCGGTTCGTGATCTGATCAGTATTTCCAAGACCATTGCGAAAGAAGAACTACGGTTTGAGAAGGACCCGGAATCCATGAGCCGTCAGGAGTTAGAGAAGCTGATCAAGGATGTGGAGAAGCAGATGAAGAAAGCGGCAGCGGATTTAAACTTCGAGGCTGCAGCCGAGCTGCGTGACAGGATGACGGAACTGAAAGGGAAGCTGCGGGACTTTGATAAGTGATAGGAGTATGCGGACGAGGACGCTCAGGCGGAAGTATAATCCTGCGTCACCGCACTTTTGCTCCACAAAAAGATTAAAATAAAGAAGTATAGAGAACTATAGAGAAAGAGAGACACATGGAGGTAACTATGGCGGACACGATAAAGATGCGCCCAAGGGAATATATTAAGATCAGAGGGGCGAATGAACATAATCTGAAAAATTTGAATGTGGATATTCCTCGAAATGAGTTCGTGGTGCTTACAGGGCTGTCGGGATCGGGTAAGTCCTCGCTTGCCTTCGATACGATCTATGCGGAGGGACAGAGAAGATATATGGAGTCCCTGTCTTCGTACGCGAGACAGTTCCTCGGACAGATGGAGAAACCGAATGTTGAGAGGATAGAAGGGCTGTCTCCGGCGATCTCCATCGATCAGAAATCCACCAACAGGAATCCTCGTTCCACGGTGGGAACAGTGACCGAGATTTATGACTATTTCAGACTGCTGTATGCGAGAATCGGTATTCCCCATTGTCCGAAATGCGGCAGAGAGATCAGGAAACAGACGGTAGATCAGATTGTAGATCAGATTCTGGGCATGCCGGAGGGGACGAAGATCCAGCTGCTTGCGCCTGTGGTGCGGGGCAGGAAAGGTGAACATGCCAAGGTATTTGAGCGCGCCAAGAGGAGCGGTTATGTGCGTGTACGTGTGGACGGTAATTTATACGATCTGTCCGAAGAGATTCCGATGGAGAAGAATATCAAGCACAACATAGAGATCATAGTGGATCGTCTTGTAGTAAAGGAAGGAATCGAGAGACGTCTGACGGATTCGATTGAAAATGTTTTTGCGCTGGCTGAAGGACAGATGATGCTGGATGTGATCGACGGCGAGACCGTGAATTTCAGCCAGAATTTTGCATGCCCGGATTGCGGAATCAGCATTGGGGAGATTGAGCCTAGAAGCTTTTCATTTAATAATCCTTTCGGCGCCTGTCCGGAATGTTTCGGACTTGGTTATAAGATGGAGTTTGATGTAGATCTGATGATTCCGGACAAGAGCTTAAGCCTGCATGAAGGTGCAATCTGTTCTATGGGCTGGCAGTCCAGCGGAGATGAGGGAAGCTTTACGAATGCAATCCTACAGGCGCTTGCCAAAGAATACAAATTCAGTATGGATACGCCGTATGAGCAGCTTCCGCAAAAAGTACAGGATGTTATCTGCTATGGTACTGATGGCAGGAAAGTGGAAGTGCATTATGAAGGACAGCGCGGCAAGGGAGTCTACCCGATTGCATTCGAGGGCCTGATTAAAAATATGGAACGGAAATATCGCGAGACAGGTTCTGACCTGATCAAGCAGGAATACGAGAGCTATATGCGCATTACCCCGTGTAAAGAATGTAAGGGAATGCGTCTGAAAAAGGAATCTCTTGCGGTGACCGTCTGCGATAAGAATATCTATGAAATTACTTCGATATCAATTAAGAACCTGCATGCTTTTATCGGAGAAATGAAACTGAGCAAACAACAGGAATTAATCGGGAAACGTATTTTGAAAGAGATTCGCGCACGTGTCGGGTTCCTGATGGAAGTCGGGCTGGAATATCTGTCCCTTTCCAGAGCTACGGGAAGTTTGTCCGGTGGGGAGGCGCAGCGAATCCGGCTGGCGACTCAGATCGGCTCAGGGCTGGTAGGCGTCTGCTATATTCTGGATGAGCCAAGCATCGGCCTACATCAGAGGGATAATGATAAGCTGATTGCGGCGCTTAAGAACTTGAAAGACTTGGGTAATACGCTGATCGTGGTTGAGCATGATGAAGATACGATGCTGGCGGCGGATCACGTGGTGGATATCGGACCCGGCGCGGGATCACATGGCGGCGAGGTGATAGCGCAAGGTACTGCGGAAGAGATCATGCAGGTGGAGGAATCTATCACCGGACAGTATCTGAGCGGCAAACTGCAGATTCCGGTTCCGGACAAGAGGCGGAAACCGACAGGATATCTGACCGTCAAAGGAGCTGAGGAGAATAATCTGAAGAAAATAGATGTAAAGGTACCGTTGGGGATTATGACCTGTGTGACAGGCGTGTCAGGTTCCGGCAAGAGCTCTTTGGTTAATGAGATACTTTATAAACATCTTGCACGTGATCTGAACAGGGCACGCTGCATCCCCGGGAAACATACCAAGATTGAAGGAATCGATCAACTGGATAAGGTGATCGATATCGATCAGTCTCCCATCGGCAGAACGCCCAGATCAAACCCTGCTACCTACACAGGTGTATTTGACCAGATCAGGGATCTCTTTGCTTCGACACAGGATGCCAAGGCAAGAGGATATAAGAAGGGTCGCTTCAGCTTCAATGTGAAGGGCGGGCGCTGTGAAGCCTGCGGCGGTGACGGCATTATTAAGATTGAAATGCATTTCCTGCCAGATGTATATGTGCCCTGTGAAGTATGCGGCGGTAAACGATACAACAGAGAGACTCTGGAAGTAAAATACAAAGGAAAGAGCATATTTGATGTTCTGGATATGACGGTGGAAGAGGCAGTGCCTTTCTTTGAGAATCTTCCTTCCATCCGCCGTAAGATAGAGACGCTGTATGATGTGGGGTTATCCTATGTTAAACTCGGACAGCCTTCTACGACACTGTCCGGCGGTGAGGCGCAGCGTATCAAGCTGGCTACGGAACTCAGCAAACGCAGTACGGGGAAGACCATCTATATTCTGGACGAGCCCACTACGGGACTGCATTTTGCGGATGTGCATAAGCTGGTCGATATTCTCCATAAGCTGGCTGAGGGCGGCAACACGGTGGTGGTGATCGAGCATAATCTGGATGTGATCAAGACCGCGGACTATATCATTGATATGGGCCCGGAGGGCGGCGACGGCGGCGGAACGGTCATTGCCCACGGCACGCCGGAACAGATTGCCAAGAATCCTGATTCCTATACGGGTATTTATGTGAAGAAAATGCTGGAGAGAGCGAAGAAGCGGTAGGAATATTTTCCTGGGAATAATTTTCCGGGAAATTTTTCCGGGAAAATTTTTCCCACGGATAGGGGTTTAGAAAAATAGAAAACGAGCCGATAACAATACAGTAAGGCACGGATGCCAAAAACAGAACGGAAGGAACCGTTCTGCTTTTGGCGTTTTTCATTTTTTTCAAAAAAAATCATAAAAGCCTTTGAAAAACCATTTCTTTAGGTTATAATATATCCAGCGTATTGCGCTTTTTTCTGAAAGAAACGGAAGAATGTTCGGAAAATCGAGGATTTTGGGCGCAGAACCGTATTGATGTTTAGTTTGACGGCAATTGGAAATTATTATAGAGAGACCACGGGAAAGGGGATCGAAGGGAAATGCAGTACACAGATATCGGGATAGATTTGGGAACAGCCAGCATATTGGTATACATCAGAGGCAAAGGCGTTGTATTGAAAGAGCCCTCTGTTGTAGCTTTCGATAGAGACACAAACAAAATCAAAGCCATCGGCGAAGACGCCAGACTGATGCTCGGAAGGACGCCGGGTAACATAGTTGCAGTAAGGCCGCTGCGTCAGGGCGTAATCTCCGACTATCAGGTGACGGAGAAGATGATGAAATATTTTATCCAGAAAGCTTTGGGTAAGAAGACGTTCCGGAAACCCCGCATAGCGGTATGTGTACCCAGCGGTGTTACGGAAGTAGAGAAGAAAGCGGTTGAGGACGCGACTTATCAGGCAGGAGCCAGAGAAGTGTCCATTATCGAGGAGCCTATTGCGGCAGCGATCGGCGCCGGCATAGATATCTCTAAGCCGTGTGGTAACATGATCGTGGATATCGGCGGCGGAACATCGGATATTGCCGTTATTTCATTGGGTGGTACGGTGGTCAGCGCTTCCATCAAGATCGCCGGGGATGATTTCGACGAGGCGATCGTGCGTTATATGCGTAAGAAACATAATCTGTTGATCGGTGAGCGGACGGCGGAGGATTTAAAGATTAAGATCGGTTCGGCGTTTAAGAGACCGGAAGTTGACTATATGGATGTCAGAGGCCGTAATCTGGTAACCGGTCTGCCGCGCACTGTTAAGGTGTCCTCGGAGGAGACAGAGGAGGCACTGCATGAGACGACCGTACAGATCGTGGAGACGATCCACAGTGTTCTGGAGAAAACGCCTCCGGAATTGGCGGCCGATATCGCTGACAGAGGAATCGTACTTACCGGCGGCGGCAGTCTGTTGCGGGGATTGGAAGATTTGATCGCGGCGAAGACCGGCATTAATACGATGACGGCGGAAGACCCGATGACGGCAGTTGCTGTCGGTACGGGCAAATATGTAGAATTCCTTGCAGGATACCGCGAGGAGTAAGAGAGGCAGGATACTTATGCTTAAAGGATTGTATACAGCGTATACGGGAATGATTAACGAGCAGCACAGAATGGATGTTTTGACCAACAATCTGGCGAATGCTGACACCAACGGTTATAAGAAAGAGGGAGCCACAAGTCAGGCGTTTAATACCATGCTTGCTTATAAGATCAAAGATTTATCCGAGGCGGGGAATCTGCCCAAGGGACTCGGGATCGGCAAACGTCTTGATGAGGAACTGGTGGATAATCCGAATAGATGGGTGGAGAGAACCGGCTTAAATCTGGGTGTTAAGGTCGGAGAAAATTATACAGATTATTCGGAAGGCCCGATGAAGGTAACGGGTAATACATTTGATTTTGCGCTGACAGACAGAGGCTTCTTTCTTATAGAATACACGAACAAAGCGGATGTTACTTCGGTGAAGTACACGCGGGACGGTAATTTTACCATGGATGCACAGGGATATCTTGTGACGCAGGATGGAGATTTTGTTCTGGATGAGGACAGACGCCGGATCAGGCTGGACCCGAATGACACGGAGATCGGCACCAATGTATACGGTGAAATCTTTCAGAGCGGTAACCGGGTAGCTAAGATTGGTGTGGTAGACTTTGAAGATTATGATATGTTGGAGCATTTCGGTGAGAATTTCTTCCAGATCGTGGACAGCGACGAGGTGAAGAATGCAGAGGCTGTATATAATAGAGCCAGATCTTATACTATGATGGCGCAGAGGGCATTAGACCGGGCCAGAGCACAGAATGCGGCGGATATAGATGAGAAAGAAGCGGCACTGCAGGCTGCACAGAACAGAGAGGCGGAGGCCGAGCAGGCTTTAGAGGCGGCACGAGGCGAAGACGATGCGACGAAGCGGAGACTCGAACAGGAATCCACGGCACAAATCAGAGCCGGATACCTGGAGACTGCGAATATCTCTGTCGTGACAGAGATGGTTAATATGATTGCGATACAGAGACAGTATGACAGCAACCAGAAGGTAATTACTACATACGATGAAACACTGGATACTGCAGTCAGTCAATTAGGCAGAGTCAGATAAAGCTTTAGACAGATGAATTAAGACAGAGCAAAACATAGGAGGCGCAAATATGGTTAGAAGTTTATGGTCGGCAGCGACCGGAATGAATGCACAACAGACGAATCTGGATACGATCGCCAATAATCTGGCAAACGTAAACTCGGTAGGTTATAAGGCACAGGTAGCACAGTTTAAATCACTCCTGTATCAGAATCTGCAGGCGGTGACTACAACCGCGAACGGAGATCCGAAGCCGACATCTTCCCAGATCGGACTGGGTGTCCGCACATCGTCCATCAACTCTCTGTTCACACAGGGCAGCCTGCTGGATTCGGACAGTGATACTGCTTTTGCGATTGAGGGTCATGGATTCTTCGCGTTGCGCGGGGAAGACGGCGTTACCTATTATACCAGAAACGGTGATTTTACATGGGCATTAGGTGCGAATCAGGGCATGATGCTGACGAATGCAGACGGTCTTCCGGTATTGGATTCTACGGGACGTGCAATTGAGCTGCCGAGAACCTATATTGCAAGTAAACTTTCTATGACAGAGGACGGACAGATCTGCTATCCCGATGAGCAGAATAATCCGCAGCCCATCGGCAGAACGATCGGCACGTTCCAGTTCAGCAATCCGGGCGGACTTAACAGAGTTGGTGATACGTTGTTTGCAGTGACGGAGGCCAGCGGTGCTGCAATCAATGAAGACACGAATCCTAACGTAGCGAAGAGCCGTATTGTACAGGGATATCTGGAAGGCTCTAATGTACAGGTGGCTAATGAGATGGTAAACATGATCATCACACAGCGTGCATATGAGATGAACTCCAAGGCGATCACAACCTCCGATTCCATGATGGAGACAGCGAATAATCTGAAACGCTGATAGTAAGGAAGGATGGATAACATGGATTTAACAGGATTAGGAAATTATACGGATTATATGACGGATACAAACAGAATAGCGGCGGAGAATCTGCAGAGTCATCTGGAGAATACTGCGAAGGCCCAGGGCGAAGACGACGATGCGCTCCTGGATGCCTGTAAACAGTTTGAGGCTTATCTCTGGGAGCAGGTCTATAAAGAGATGGAGAAGACCACCAAGTTCTTCAGCGATGACGATGAGGAAGAGGGCTATGGCGCTAACATGGTAGACTGCTTTAAGGATCAGGCCATTCAACAGATTGCCGAGCAGACAGCTGGCGAAAAGTCTAATTCCTTAGCGCATATGCTGTACGAACAGGCGAAGCGCAATTACGGCATATAGAAAATATGAATGAGGGCAGGCTGCTTATTCAAGGCAGCCTGTTGTTGTCTCCGATATCATGCAGTAGATGCAGGATGCGGTCCAAGCAGTAAAGTCTGTATATCATAAAGCATATCTACGGAAACACAATACGGTTCGATGAAAGAAAGTATCGTGGACATATGGAGAAAATCAAAGGATTTATAGAACATATCATATATCGCAATCCGGATAACGGCTATACGGTATTAAATCTGATCGCTGACGGGGAAGAGGTTACGTGCGTCGGTTTTTTTAAGACAATGGATCAGGGAGAGACGATTGAAGCGGAGGGAAGCAGCACAACCCATCCGATTTACGGCGAACAGTTTAAGATAGAACGGTATGAGATTGTTCCGCCGGAGGATGTGGTGAGCATAGAGAGATATCTGGGCTCCGGTGCTGTCAAGGGCGTGGGAGAGGCTCTGGCGGCAAGGATCGTGAAGCGGTTCGGAGCGGACACCTATCGCATTATTGAAGAAGAGCCTGAACGGCTGGCTGAAGTCAAGGGAATCAGTGAGCGTAAGGCGCGGGAGATCGCCGTCACGGTGTATGAGAAACGAGATGCAAGAGAGGCGATGACGTTTCTGCAGAAATACGGAATATCCAACACATTGGCGATTCGTATCTACGAGTCCTACGGTGCGCAGTTGTACGGTATCTTAAAGGAAAATCCTTATCGGCTCGCGGAAGATATTCACGGTATTGGTTTTCGAATTGCGGACGAGATTGCGGCGAAGATCGGTATTCACACGGACTCGGATTATCGGATCAGGAGCGGACTGCTCTATTCGCTTATGCTGGCAGGTGGAGAGGGACATTGTTATCTGCCGCAGAGTGTTCTGCTGCGCAAGGCAGGAGAACTTCTGGGGCTGGACGGGGCGGTTATGGAACCGCAGATCGGCAATTTGGCGATGGACAAGAAACTTGTCGTGAAGAGACCCGCAGATGGCGAAGAAGAATGTAAGGTCTACGGATCGACCTATTATTATGCGGAATTAAACTGTGCCAAGATGCTGCACGACTTGAATATTTCTATAGAAAATGAGATCCTGCCCTCGGAAGAGAATGCGATCAGAACGAAGATCGACAGGATCGAGGAGGAACTCGGCATCGGGCTGGATGTGCTACAGAAGCAGGCTGTGCTGGAAAGTGTAAAGAACGGTCTGTTTATCCTGTCGGGAGGTCCCGGAACGGGTAAGACTACCACGATCAATGTGATGATACGTTACTTTATGGCCGAGGGCATGGATATCTATCTCGCGGCGCCTACCGGAAGAGCTGCAAAGCGTATGACGGAGGCGACAGGCTATGAATCCCGTACAATACACCGGATGCTGGAACTTAACGGTGTGGTGTCCGAAGAAGCGAAAGCGGCACGCTTTGAGCGCAATGAGGAGAATCCTTTGGAAGCAGATGTGATTATTGTGGACGAGATGTCTATGGTAGACATTTTTCTCTTTCAGTCGCTTCTTAAGGCGGTTACGGTAGGAACCAGACTGATCATGGTAGGGGATGTCAATCAGCTTCCTTCGGTGGGAGCGGGGCAGGTGCTTCAGGATATCATGAGCAGCGGGCGGATTCCTACAGTTATCTTGGAAAAAATTTTCCGGCAGAAGGGCGAGAGCGATATTGTGTGGAATGCCCACCGCATTCATGCCGGCGAGGAGCTTGCGCTGGATAATAAGAGCCGTGATTTCTTTTTTTTGGAAAGAAATGACATAAATGTTATCTACAAGCATATGATACAGTTGATTACAGAGAAACTTCCACCCTATGTCGGAGCTGAGCCGTACGATATCCAGGTTTTGACACCGATGCGTAAAGGCGCACTGGGAGTGGAGACTCTCAACGGTATCCTGCAGAGATATCTCAATCCGCCCACCGATGACAAGAAGGAATATGCGGCGGGAGATATCCTGTTTCGGGAGCAGGATAAGGTCATGCAGATTAAGAACAACTATCAGCTGGAATGGGAAGTGGTAAGCAAATACGGGATTCCCATTGACCGGGGGAGCGGAATCTTTAACGGCGATATCGGAACGATCCGGCAGATCAATGAGTATGCGCAGGAGATAGTGGTGGAATTCGATGAGCACAGACGGGTCACTTATGCCTACGGGCAGTTGGATGAGATCGAGCTTGCTTATGCGGTGACGATCCACAAGTCTCAGGGAAGCGAATATCCGGCGGTGATTATGCCGCTTCTGTCGGGACCGAGGATGCTTTTTAACAGGAATCTGCTCTATACGGGTGTGACCAGAGCAAAAAGATGTGTGACCATTCTGGGAAGCAGAAAGACGCTGCGGGAAATGGTGGAAAACAATTATCAGAACCGCCGCTATACCGGGCTGGCGGAGCGGATCAGAGAACTGATCCCACTGTCGTAAAAGGCAGTAGAGTAAGAACATACAAAGGAACAATTATATGAATAATACATTTCTTGGGATAATGACGGATCTGATCTATCCGCGCAGATGTCCCGTCTGTGACCGGGCAGTCAGCCCATTCGGAAGTCTCGTCTGCGAGACGTGTAAGGAAGCATTTGAATATGTTAAAGAACCGTACTGCATGAAATGCGGTAAGAAACTCGAAGAAGAGGAAACGGAGTATTGCCATGATTGTATGCGGCACAGGCACCTGTTCGACAGAGGTCGCGCGCTCTGCTCGTACCGCAGCATATCGGACTCGATTTATCGGTTCAAATATAAAGGGAGACAGGAATATGCGGCATATTATGCTGTCTGTATGGAACAGTCGCTGGGGAATTGGATCAGACACTGCAGACCGGACGCGCTGGTTCCGGTACCGATTCATACATCTAAGCGGCGGGTGAGAGGATATAATCAGGCGGAAGTGCTTGCTAAGGAGTTGGGAAGGCGGCTGGGTATCCCGGTAGAGACAAATCTGATTAAAAGAGTGCGTAAAACGGTGCCCATGAAAGAATTATCTGTTTATAACAGACAAAATAATTTGAAAAGGGCTTTCAAAATCTGTCATAATGATGTAAAATTAAGTACGATTGTTATTATCGATGATATCTATACGACAGGCAGTACCATAGATGCAATGAGTTATGAGCTGCGCAGGGCAGGAGTAAAGCGCATTTATTTCGTGACTCTTGCAATCGGTAATGGTTTATGACCAAATTATATTACAGGAGGACAACAGCATGAACGCAAGAAACTGCAGGAAATGTGGAAAGTTATTTAATTATGTGTCGGGACCGCCGATCTGCATGGCATGTCGGGAGGCGCTGGAAGCGAAATTTCAGGAAGTAAAAGACTATATCAGAGATCATGTTCAAGCGACAATTCCTGAAGTGTCTGAGGCGTGTGACGTGTCTCAGAATCAGATTCAGATGTGGCTTAAGGATGAGAGACTGCAGCTTGCAGAGGGATCGGGTATCACGCTTCACTGCGAGAATTGTAATGCGCCGATTTACAGCGGCCGGTTCTGCGAAAAGTGTAAGAACAGTATGGCGAACCAACTGCATGAGAGCATACGCAAGCCGGAGCCGCCTAAGCCGGCGCCTAAGAAAGATGTGAAAGACAATCCGAAGATGCGCTTTCTGGGTTAGGAGATCTGTATGTTAAATGAAAAGAGAATAATCCTGATGACGAAAATGGCATCCTATGAGGCGAACGAAGGCAAGAAAAATGTTGCCATAGGAAGTTATTTTCGGAGCGATTATATAGGATGGCAGGTGTTAAAGTCCATTATAAGTGCGACCATCGCATTTGTAGTGGTCTTTGGCATGTACATTTTTTATGACTTTGAAATATTTATGGCAGACATCTATAAGATGGATCTGCTGGAATTTGCGAAACATATCCTTGAGATGTATCTGTGGACGATCGGGGGATATGCCGTGATCGCTTATGTTGTTTATACGATACGCTACAGCAGGGCAGTCAGGAGCCTGAAGGTGTACTACATGAATCTGCGCAGGCTGGCGGATATGTATAGGCAGTAAGAGCTACGAAAGTGTACGGAAAGCGAAAGGATTAATAATGACTACCTTACTTGTTGCAAAACAGATACTAATGACTCTATACAGCAGATACGAGGTATATATCACACCGCTTTTGAAGTTTATGACGGCACTGATCTCTCTGCTTCTCATAAACTCCCGCATTGGCTATATGGATACGATAGACAGAATGACAGTGGTTCTGATTGTAGCGCTTATGTGTTCTTTTATGCCCATGAATTTTATCGTGGTCATGTCCGCGCTGTTTGTTCTGCTCCATTTATATTCTTTCAGTCTGGAATGCGTGTTAGTGGTGGGCGTGGGATTCTTCCTTATGTTCCTGCTGTATTTGAGATTTTCACCGAAAGATACGCTGGTGGTGTTGATTATGCCGATCTGCTTTCTGTTAAAGATTCCGTATGTGGTGCCGCTTGCGATGGGGCTGATCGGGACACCGGCCTCCATGGTTTCGGTTGGCTGCGGGGTGATCGCGTACTACATGGTTCACTACGTGGTACAGAATGTATCTGTCATAGCTGCTATGACAGGGGATGAGACATCATCGATAAACTTTTCGGTTGCCAGATTCAAGTTTGTTGTAGACGGAATTCTGAATAACAAAGAGATGGCGGTTACCATCATAGCGTTTGCATTCACGGTGCTGCTGGTATATCTGATCCGGAGACTGAGCATTGACTATGCGTGGACGATTGCAATGGCGGCGGGTGTGGTGGTGAACATTATGATTCTTTTGGTGGGGGATCTGATGTTTGACACAAAGGTGTCGCTGTTCGGTGTGATTGTAGGCAATATCGTGGCATTTCTTTTGACGGTGGTGCTGCAGTTCTTTGTTTTCAACGTGGACTACAGCAGAACAGAAAAGGTACAGTTTGAGGACGATGAATACTATTATTATGTCAAAGCGGTACCTAAGGTCGTGGTATCCAGAGCGGAGAAAAAAGTAAAACAGATTAACAGCCAGAAATCGAACACGGTGCAGAGAACCAGAAGTGCACATGACAGGTAAAAAAAGTAAGTTTACTTCGTAAATTAACTTTGGGTTATAGAGCTAAAAGATCAGAAAGGTGGTGGGATATATGGAACAACTGAATAGATTTATTTCGACATATCTTTCTAATCTGCATATGCCCACGATTTACTGGACTGATATTGTAGAAATTTTTATTTTGGCTTTTCTGGTATATCACATTCTGCTGTGGATCAAGAATACGAGAGCGTGGGCGCTCTTAAAGGGCGTTATCATGATAGCGGTCTTTATTCTGATTGCTGCATTTTTCAGAATGAATACGATCCTGTGGATCGTGACGAACATATTTAATGTCGCGGCGATCGCCATCGTGGTCATGTTGCAGCCGGAGCTGCGTAAGGCGATGGAAGAGCTGGGGCAGAAGAATTTCTTCTCGGCGATGCTTCCTTTTGATTCCGACAAGTCGGAGGGCGGACGCTTTTCCGACCGGACGATCAATGAGATTGTGAAGGCTTCCGTGGAAATGAGTAAGGTGAAGACAGGAGCGCTTATCGTTATAGAGAAAGAACAGCCTCTTAGTGAGTATGAGAGAACGGGCATTGATGTGGACGGTATTGTCTCCAGTCAATTGCTGATTAATATATTTGAGCATAATACACCGCTGCACGATGGTGCGGTTATCGTGAGGGGCAACCGCATCGTCTCGGCGACATGTTATCTGCCGCTGTCCGATAATATGTCACTCAGTAAAGAGCTGGGAACGAGGCACAGAGCGGGCGTCGGTATATCTGAGGTGACCGATTCGCTGACCGTGATCGTTTCCGAGGAAAACGGCAAAATCAGCGTTGCATATAACGGACAACTGGAGAGAGGGATGGACGCTGAAAGGCTTAAGGTGAGACTGTCGGAGATTCAGAACAAATCCGTAGAAGAGAAGAAACGGAAGTTGTGGAAAGGCAGGGCCAAAAATGAAGAATAAGCTTACCCAGAACTGGGGACTGAAACTGGTGTCTTTCTTATTTGCGGCGCTGCTATGGGTGATTGTTACGAATATTAACGATCCGATCGAGCACACAACTTTTTCGGATGTGCCGGTTACGATTCGTAATACGGAATTGATCACGGAAAGAGGACAGATATACGAAGTGTTGGAAGATACGGATGTGATTAATTCTGTAACAGTATATGTGCCGCGCTCCGTCATACCTTCCCTGAGCAAGAGCGATGTAGTAGCGACAGCGGATATTAATGATTTGACCAGCTTAGACACTGTCCCGATTAAAATTTCCACCAGTAAATATAATGATAAAGTGGAAAGCGTCAAGGCAAGCATAGACAGTGTCAAGTTAAATATTGAGAATAAACAGACCAGATCTTTCCCGATCCGGGCCAGTGTGACGGGTGAAGTCGGTGAAGGATATATGCTGGGTGATGTGAGTACGGAACAGAATCTGATCCGGATCTCCGGACCGGAATCTATGGTTTCCCGGATCGTAAAGGCACAGGCGGAAGTGAATGTCTCCGGCTTTACAAGTATGATCAGTGCAGATTTCGATATTCGGCTGTATGACGAGGCGGGAACCGAGATCCGCTCCGCAAGTCTTGAAAAGAGTATTTCGAAAGTGCGGGTCACCGTAGACATATTAGAGACGAAGACTGTGCCGATCAGCTATCAGATTTCCGGCGTGCCGGCGGACGGATACCGGCTTACAGGAGAGAACACAAGTACCAGAAATAATGTGATGATAGCGGGCAAGTCCAGGATCATACAGAATATTACGGCCATCGAGATTCCGGAAGGCGTGATAGATGTGACAGGCACCAGAGAAGATGTGACGACACTGGTTGATCTGAAAGAATATCTGCCGGAAGGTACGATCATCGCAGAGGAAGACTTCACCGGCATGATTAATGTCACAGTATCAGTGGGACAGGAGATGCGGCGGATATTTACGATTCCGGTGAGAGATATCCGAATCACGGGTGTTCCGGCGGGATTGAAGACAGAGATAACAGACCCTGACGGAATATGTACAATCACGCTGATCGGGCTTTCTGCCGAACTGCAAGAGATCAATGTGAATACATTAGAAGTAACCGTTGATATGACGGCGTGGCTTGCTGAACAGGAATTGGAAGAGCCGGAGCCGGGGTATCATCAGATGCCGCTGATCGTAAGCTTGCCGGAGGATTCTGCAGTTGTGTGGGAGGAAACGGAAGTGCAGGTACACGTCACGGAGGAAGAATAGATACGGTGACAAGGATACAGAGAAAGGAACGGGTATTATCATGAGCAGGTTATTCGGTACAGACGGAGTCAGAGGCGTTGCGAACGAGGAATTGACACCACAGCTTGCAATGCAGCTGGGTCAGGCGGGAGCCTATGTTCTTACTAAGGAAAATGAGCATAAACCCACAATCATGGTGGGGTGTGATACCAGAATTTCAGGAGATATGCTGGCGAATGCACTTATGGCGGGTGCCTGTTCTGTGGGAGCGAATGCGGTCTATGTGGGAATTGTACCTACACCGGCGGTTGCGTATCTCACAAGAAAATATAAGGTGGATGCGGGAGTCGTGATTTCAGCATCTCATAATTCGGTGGAGTTTAACGGAATCAAGTTTTTCGACGGCAATGGATATAAACTGCCGGACTCTCTGGAGGATGAAATTGAAGCTTTGATTAAGAACGGTATGCAGGGCGTGAAATTCCCGACGGGCGCGGGTGTGGGCAAGATCAAATACCGTACCGATGCAAGGGAAGAATATATCAACCATGCGATGAAGGCGGTCAACGTGGATCTGCGTGGAATGAAGATCGTATTGGACTGTGCGGAAGGCGCTTCTTACTATACATCCGTGGAGACGATGAAGGAGCTGGGAGCGGAAGTGGTAGCGATCCACAATAATCCCGATGGCACAAATATTAATGCCAACTGCGGTTCCACGCATATGGGCGAACTGCAGGCGAGAGTTGTCTACGAGAAGGCGAACGTAGGGCTTGCTTTCGACGGGGATGCGGACAGACTGCTGGCGGTGGATGAGCTGGGCAATATCGTAGACGGCGATCAGATTATGGCACTGGTTGGCAACTATATGAAACAGAACGGCCGGCTGAATAAAGATACGATCGTGGCTACCGTCATGAGCAATCTAGGATTTTTCCTGATGGGAGAGCGTAACGGGATCCATATCGAGCAGACTAAGGTAGGAGACAGATATGTTCTGGAGCGGATGCGTGAAATCGGCGCGAGCTTAGGCGGAGAACAGTCCGGACATGTCATTTTCTTAGATGAAAATACTACCGGAGACGGACTCCTTAGTGCGCTTCATCTGTTACAGGTAATCGTGGAGACGGGAAAGCCGCTGTCTGAACTTAAGACGATTATGGAAGTTATGCCGCAGGCATTGGTGAATGCCAAGGTGCCGACACATAAGAAAGAGAAGTACATGGATTATCCGGAAATTGCCGAAGCGATCGCTGTCTTGGATAAGAAATTTGCAGGTGAGGGCCGCGTGCTGATCAGACCTTCCGGAACGGAGCCGCTCGTCAGGGTCATGATCGAAGGAAAAGATCAGAAAATGATCGATGAAGAGGCCAAAAAGCTGGCGGAACTTATACAGAATATTATGTTATAATACTTGTGGTACATGTGAAAAAATGATATAGTTAAAGTTAGGTTGTGGTTGAGAGTTACAAGACAAAGACAGGCGTGCGTGTGAATTGTAACATTAAGGGGGTTCAAGCACTGACCAGAATTGATATTTGGAGGATAAGGGTATGGTAAGCCAAAAGGTAGTCATCAAAAACCCGACAGGGCTGCATCTAAGACCGGCAGGCATCCTATGTAAGGAAGCAATGCAATTTAAATCATTGATAACTTTTACATTTCGGGAAAATACAGCGAATGCCAAGAGTGTATTGAGTGTGCTGGGTGCGTGTGTCAAGTGCGGCGATGAGATCGAGTTTGTGTGTGATGGCGAGGATGAGGAAGAGGCGCTGAAAACACTGATCAGTGCGATCGAGAGTGGACTCGGTGAATAATGTCATCTGTTTAGCCCGTTGTGTTCAACGGGCTTTCTTTTATTATTGATGAAGTGGAGGAGACCTAAATGTTAAATTACAAGCGTTATCGTAAGAATCCGGTGGTGGATTATCCGGAGAGAAAATGGCCGAATAAGGAGATCGAAAAGGCGCCCATATGGTGCAGTGTGGATCTTCGTGACGGCAATCAGGCGTTGATCGATCCCATGATTGTATCGGAGAAGATCGAATTTTTTAACTATCTGATCAAACTGGGATTCAAGGAGATTGAAATCGGATTCCCGGCGGCGAGTCAGATTGAATACGACTTTCTGCGGCAGTTGATTGACCGTAAATTGATTCCGGATGATGTGGTGGTTCAGGTACTGACACAGTGCCGTGAGGAATTGGTGGCGCGGACTTTTGAATCCATTCAGGGATGTAAGCAGGCGATCGTCCATATCTATAATTCCACTTCCACATTGCAGCGTGATGTGGTGTTCCATATGGACAGAGAGCAGATCATTAATATTGCCGTGGAAGGCACGAAGATGGTGAAGCGGCATGCGGAAAATTTCCCGGGCAAGATTATTCTGGAGTATTCTCCGGAGAGCTTCACAGGAACGGAACTCGATTTTGCATTGGACATCTGTACCGCGGTACAGGAAGAGTGGGGACCCACGAAGGAAAATCCGATGATCATCAATCTGCCCTCTACGGTGGAGATGAACACTCCGAACGTGTACGCCGACCAAATTGAGTGGATGAACACCCACTTCAAGAATCGGGAGAGTATCATCTTGAGCGTGCACCCGCACAATGACAGAGGAACCGGAGTGGCGAGTGCGGAGCTGGCGCTTCTGGCGGGAGCAGATCGCGTGGAAGGCACACTGTTCGGTAACGGTGAGCGTACCGGTAACGTGGATATTATGAATATTGCATATAATATGTTCTCACAGGGCATCGATCCTAAGCTGGCGATCGAGCATGTGAATGAGAGTATTGAGATCTATGAAAGGTGCTGTAAGATACCGATTCATCCGAGGCATCCTTATGCGGGTAAACTGGTATTTACCGCATTCTCAGGTTCCCATCAGGATGCCATTAACAAGGGCGTTCATGCCTTGAAAGAGCGCGGCAGTGAAATCTGGCAGGTGCCGTATCTGCCCATAGATCCCTCGGATATTGGAAGAGAGTATGAGCCGATCGTGCGGATCAATTCTCAGTCCGGTAAGGGCGGCGTAGCTTTTATTATGGACACATACTTCGGCTTCAAGCTGCCTAAGGGCATGCATAAGGAGTTTGCAAATGTAATTCAGGGGATATCTGAGAAACAGGGTGAAGTATCACCGGATCAGATCATGGACAATTTCAGAGAGCAGTATCTGAATCAGAAAGAGCCTATCCATTTCCGCAGACTGCGTGTGGATGACTTAAGCGGAGAGACGAAGTCAGAGTTTGATACTAAGGTGACTGTAGTCTACACGGATAACGGCGTGGAGAAGACATTTGAGGCTGTGGGTAACGGACCGATTGATGCGGCGAAACGGGGCCTGCAGGAAGAGCTGGATATCGATATTAAGATTCTGGATTACGAGGAGCATGCGCTGCAGAGCGGATCGAATTCTCAGGCGGCGGCGTATATCCATCTGCTGGATGTGGAGAGCGGCAGAGTGACCTACGGTGTGGGCGTAAGCTCTAATATTACGAGAGCTTCTGTAAGAGCTATCTTCTCTGCGGTGAACAGATTGGAGCTGGGGCAGCATAAATAACAGGGTGAATAACGGTATGGATGCAAATCCGATCAGATGATGGATTTGTATTGTCATGAAAACGGATAGAAAGACAATTTGCGATGTAAAATAACAAACGTAGCATAACGGATGTAACATAACGGGTGTGACACAATACGGAATACCTGACATACAGCAAGGTCAGATATGGAGGTGGAGTATGGAACAGTTGGAACAGCTTCGTAAATGGGTAAATGAAAGCAACAATATCGTATTTTTCGGAGGTGCCGGGGTGTCTACCGAGAGCGGCATTCCGGATTTTAGAAGTGTGGACGGACTATATCATCAGCAGTATGATTATCCGCCGGAGACGATCTTAAGTCATACATTTTATCGGCAGAAGACGGATGAGTTCTATCGTTTCTACCGTGCTAAAATGTTATGCCTTGACGCGAAGCCCAATGCGGCACATTTAAAGCTGGCACAGTGGGAGCAGGAAGGAAAACTTAGGGCAGTGATCACCCAGAATATTGACGGTCTGCATCAGGCGGCAGGCAGTAAGGTAGTGCTGGAACTGCACGGCTCTGTTCTGCGCAACTACTGCGAGAAGTGCGGTACATTCTATGATGTGGAGTATATTGCAAATTCCGAGGGCGTACCGGCGTGTACATGCGGCGGCAGCATTAAACCGGATGTGGTGTTGTATGAGGAAGGGCTGGACCAGAAGACGCTTAATGACGCAGTGCGATATATCAGCGAGGCGGATGTGTTGATCGTGGGAGGTACTTCACTGGCGGTCTATCCGGCGGCGGGACTCTTGGATTATTATAACGGCAGTAAACTGGTGTTAGTTAATAAGACGCCTACGCCGAGAGATTCCATTGCGGATCTGATCGTGCAGGGGAGTATCGGGGAGATTTTTTCGCAGTTAGATTAGGATTTTGATTAATATGGGCAGGGACGCTCAGGCAGAAGTATATTCCTTCGGCGCCGCGCTCCCGCTCCGTAAAAAGCGTAGCAGATGCTAAACTCGTGAGTTGCCTTGCAACTCATAACCTCGTTAAGCACTGACGCTTTTTAAGGGGCTTCTACGGAATATACTTCTCCCTGAGCTGGTTGTTGGCAAGCCTTAGTGAATGCTATGTGAAAGGGTATTGGTAATGGATATTAAGGTAGGCGATATATTACAGCTTAAGAAGCAGCATCCTTGTGGTTCTAAGGAGTGGGAGGTGCTGCGTGTTGGGGCGGATTTCCGATTGAAGTGTATGGGATGTGGGCATCAGATTATGATTCCGCGCAGACAGGCAGAGAAAAATGTGAAGAACGTGAAGAGCGCTTCTAATTCTGTATAAAAAACACTTGCGGTTCGCGGGTTTCTATGGTATCATAAATACCCGTGATATACTAATATGACTGTAAAGTCAATCATCCTTGCTCCTTTGTAAGAAGGGGCCAGAGACCAAAAGGAGGAAAGAAGCATGAACAAATACGAGTTAGCCGTTGTTGTTAGTGCAAAGATCGAAGATGACGAAAGAGCCGCTACTTTAGAGAAAGCTAAGGCTCTGGTAGAAAGATTCGGCGGACAGATTACAAACGTGGATGACTGGGGTAAGAAGAGACTGGCTTATGAAGTACAGAAAATGAAAGAAGCCTTCTACTATTTTATCCAGTTCGAAGCAGAGAGCAATGTTCCGGCCGAGATCGAGAGCCGTATCCGTATTATGGATAATGTCATCAGATACCTGTGCGTAAGACAAGACGAGAAATAGAAAGAGGTATTTATGAACAAAGTAATACTTATGGGGCGTTTGACAAGAGATCCTGAGGTAAGATATTCTCAGGGAGACAACGCTATGGCAGTTGCTAGATATACACTGGCTGTAGACCGCAGATTTAATCGTAATAACGATGAGCAGACCGCGGATTTTATCAATTGTGTTGCATTCGGCAGGGCAGGCGAGTTTGCGGAAAAATATTTTCACAAGGGAACGAAGATTGCGATTACGGGACGTATCCAGACGGGCAGCTATACCAACAAGGATGGCGTCAAAGTGTATACAACAGATATCGTGGTAGAGGAACAGGAATTTGCCGAGAGCAAGAACAGCGCCGGAAACGGAGACGGGGGATATGCTCCTGCAAACAGACCTGCACCGGCAGCAGCCGGCGACGGATTTATGAATATTCCTGACGGAATCGATGAGGAACTGCCGTTCAACTAATTGTTTGAATTTAGAAGGAGGCAAAGACCATGGCATTTAATAAAACAGACAAGCCGGATTTCCCTAAGAAAAAGGGCGGAATGCGCAGAAGAAAAAAGGTATGTGTTTTCTGCGGTAAAGATAATGTAATCGATTACAAGGATACCAATAAACTGAAAAGATACGTATCTGAGAGGGGTAAGATCCTTCCCAGAAGAATCACGGGAAACTGTGCGAAGCATCAGCGTGCGCTGACAGTAGCGATCAAGCGTGCAAGACACGTAGCGCTTATGCCCTATGTACAGGACTAATTAATGTTAATGAGAAAGCTGTTGCCAAGGCAACAGCTTTTTTATTCTGTAATAGGAAATACCATATCCTGTCATTTTTTAGTGAAAAAGCTCTATATATTGGAGTAGCATGAATTTATAAAAAATGCTATACTTATGATGGTGTGCAAGCGTATATCGGAAGAAAATGCAGATTCTTTGTGAAGATGATTGATATGCTTCGGAATAAATAAAGAGAAGAAGATATGATGAAAAACAGTGTAAAATTAAAGGGAAGATTAAAGTCGTACTTACAGTCTTCTTTATATCTTGGATTCTTACTGATCGCTGTGGATGCCCTGATCTATATGATCGATTACAGAGCAGGGCTGATACTCAGCGGATTTATTATATTCTATATCGCCATTATTCTGTCCATGATGTTCTATAATAAGCCGATTATTATGAACGAGCTGGTCAGCTTTGCAACGCAGTACGGACAGATTCAGAGAAGGCTTCTGCGAGATCTGGAACTTCCCCATGCATTGTTAGACGACGGCGGCAAGATTATCTGGACGAATATCGCATTCGAGAAGATGGTACATCAGGATAAGGGATACCGTAAGTCTGTCACGTCACTGTTTCCTTCTATCACGAAGGACAAGCTGCCCGGCGTGAATGAAGAGGACGAAGTAGAGTTTGACGTGGAGTATGATTCCGGCAATTATATCGCTAAGATGAAGAAGATCTCTCTTAAGGAGATGGCCGAGAACAGTGATATTATAGAGGCTAAGGGTTATGAAGGCTATCTGATTGCACTGTACTTGTTTGACGAGACGGCACTTAAAATCGCTTTGAAAGAGGTCGATAACCAATCATTAGCCGTAATGCTTATTTATCTGGATAATTATGACGAAGCATTGGAAAGTGTGGAGGAAGTCAGGCGTTCTCTGCTGATAGCATTGATAGATCGTAAGGTCAACAAATATATAGCGGCTATGGACGGTATATGCAGGAAGCTGGAGAAAGATAAATATTTCGTTATCATGCGTAAGGAAGCGGCAATTCAGCTGCAGGAGAGCCGGTTTGATCTGCTGGAAGAGGTCAAGACGGTCAATATCGGTAATGAGATGGCGGTTACGATCAGTATCGGCATGGGGCTGGACGGGTTAAGCTATACACAGAACTATGAGTTTGCGCGCAATGCGGTCGATATCGCACTGGGACGCGGCGGCGATCAGGCCGTGGTCAAGATGCCTGAGAATGTGGCATACTATGGCGGCAAGAGCCAGCAGGTGGAGAAGAGCACCCGTGTCAAGGCAAGAGTCAAGGCACATGCGCTTAAGGAAATCATCGCAGTTAAGGATGAGATCTTTGTTATGGGACACCGCATGGGCGATGCGGACAGCTTTGGTGCAGCCGTAGGTATCTACAGAGTTGCCGAGGTATTGAATAAGAAGGCGCATATCGTTTTAAATGACGTGGGCGCTGCCATTCAGCCAATGGTGGATACATTTTTAAATAACAGTGGTTATGAAGAGGATATGATTATCAATAACGCGCGGGCGCTTGAGATGGTCGGCAGCAATGCGGTACTGGTGGTGGTGGATGTCAATAAGCCCAGTATCACGGAATGCCCCGAGTTGTTGAAACGTTGTAAATCCGTGGTAGTATTGGATCATCACAGACAGGGATCGGAGATTATCGAGAATGCAACGCTTTCCTATATTGAAGCCTACGCCTCTTCCGCATGTGAGATGGTGTCGGAGATCCTGCAGTATATCGGCGATAATCTGAAGCTTAGGCCGGAGGAAGCGGATTGCATGTATTCCGGTATTATGATAGACACGAATAATTTTATGACGAAGACCGGTGTCAGAACTTTTGAGGCGGCAGCATTCCTGCGCAGGAACGGTGCGGATGTGACCCGTGTTCGGAAACTGTTTCGTGACGATGCGGCAGAGTATAAGGCCAAAGCGGATGCTGTCAGTCAGGCGGAGATCTACAGAAAATCTTATGCGATATCGGTATGTACGGCCGAGGATGTGGGGAGTCCTACCGTGGTGGGCGCACAGGCAGCCAATGAACTGCTAAATATCAAAGGAATTAAAGCAAGCTTTATTCTGACGCCGTATAACGGCATTATCTATATCAGTGCGCGTTCTATTGACGAAGTGAACGTGCAGGTGATCATGGAACGGATGGGCGGCGGCGGTCACATGAATGTGGCGGGCGCACAGATGGAGAACGGCACGATAGAAGAAGGCATCGTAACCATTAAGAGAACGCTGGATGCGATGATCGCGGAAGGCGAGTTAGAGGCATAAGAAGTGTGAGTATGCTTCGCGGAAGCGTATGGGCGCACAGAAAGCGGGGAATTGACATGAAGGTTATTTTATTGGAAGATGTAAAATCGCTTGGTAAGAAGGGCGAGATCGTAAATGTGAGCGACGGATATGCAAGGAACTTTGTTCTGCCTAAGAAATTGGGTGTGGAAGCGAATTCCGTCAATATGAATAATCTGAAATTACAGAAGGCAAATGCGGATAAAGTGGCACAGGAGCAGCTTGAAGCGGCGCAGGAGCTGGCTAAGGTGCTGGAGACGAAGGAAGTGGTGCTTACCATGAAATCCGGTGAGGGCGGACGGGCTTTCGGTTCCGTATCTTCCAAGGAGATCGCGGCGGCGGCGAAGGAACAGTGTGCCTTGGAACTGGATAAGAAGAAGATCCAGCTTCCGGAAGCAATCAAGGCATTAGGTGCCTATGAGGTAAGCGTGAAGCTTCACCCCAAGGTGACCGGCAAGCTGCGTGTGAAGGTAGTGGAAGAAGGCTCCAAGTAACACTGGAAGAAAGTACGAAGTTAAGGCAGGTGGCAGACATTGGAGGAAGCGCTCCTGAAAAGAATATTACCCCACAGCATAGAGGCGGAGCAGTCTGTCATCGGTTCCATGATCATGGACAGAGAGGCGATCGTGGTTGCCTCGGAGATTGTGCTTGGAGAGGATTTCTATAACAAACAGTACGGTGTGCTCTTTGACACGATGGTGGAGCTTAATGATGAGGGTAAGCCGGTAGATCTGGTAACACTGCAGGATCGACTGAAAGAGAAAGATGTGCCGCCGGAAGTGAGCAGCTTGGAATTTATCCGCGATTTAATCACGGCGGTGCCCACTTCGGCGAATGTAAAGTATTACGCTAATATTGTGGCGGAGAAGGCCACGCTTAGGAAACTGATCCGGCTGAATGAGGAAATTGCTAACACCTGTTATGTTGGTAAGGACAGTCTGGAAGACATCCTTGCGGATACGGAGAAAAGAGTCTTTGACCTCGTGCAGCGCAGGAATACGGGTGAGTTTGTTCCGATCAGACAGATTGTTATGAATGCCATGGATCATATAGAGAAGGCATCCCATAATAAGGGCAATGTAACCGGGGTTGCGACGGGATTCCTGGATCTGGATTACAGAACGGCCGGTATGCAGCCTTCTGACCTCATTCTGGTGGCGGCAAGACCTTCCATGGGAAAAACAGCGTTCGTGTTAAATGTGGCCCAATATGTGGCTTTTAAGCAGGATAAGACGGTGGCGATCTTCAGCTTGGAGATGTCTAAGGAACAGT
The DNA here is from genome assembly GCA_014804655.1 of Lachnospiraceae bacterium. Lineage (GTDB taxonomy): Bacteria > Bacillota > Clostridia > Lachnospirales > Lachnospiraceae > UBA3282. The sequence goes on from JAAUZK010000032.1 coordinate 40,238, forward strand.
TGGTCAACAGACTCTTTTCCATGGAGTCTAAGGTTGACTCCCAGCACCTTAGGACGGGTAATCTGTCTGATGCAGAGTGGGAGAAGCTGATCGAGAGCGCCGGCGTGATCGGTAAGTCGCATTTGATTATCGACGATACGCCCGGTATCAGCATTTCAGAAATGCGTTCCAAGTGCCGCAAGTATAAGTTAGAACACAATCTGGAAATGATTATCATAGACTATTTGCAGTTGATGTCCGGAAGCGGAAGATCTACGGATTCCAGACAACAGGAGATATCTGATATCTCCCGTTCCCTTAAGGCGCTGGCGAGAGAGCTGCATGTGCCGGTGATTGCGCTGTCCCAGCTTAGCCGTGCGGTGGAGCAAAGACCCGATCACAGACCGATGCTGTCGGATCTGCGTGAGTCCGGTGCGATTGAGCAGGATGCGGATGTGGTCATGTTCATATACAGAGACGATTACTATAATAAGGATACGGAGAAGAAAGGAATCGCGGAGATTATCATCGCAAAACAGAGAAACGGTCCGATCGGCACCGTAGAGCTGGTATGGTTACCGGATTTCACAAAGTTTGCAAATCTGCAAAAATAGATAATAATTGAACGAGGCGCAATTTTTACAAAAGAGGCAATCCTGAATGGGAGGTCTCTTTTTATTTTATATAGGAAATGACTTCGGAGTTTCGGGTTCGCGAAGCGAATCTCTAAGCTGCGTGAAGTACAATTCTAAAAAAAGGAGGAGTCGGAATGGAAGAAAAAACAATCTTCTACATATCAGAGGCCGCTAAGAAGGTGCAGGTAGAGAGCCATGTGCTGCGATACTGGGAAGATGAGCTGAAGCTTCCTATTAAACGCAATGAAATGGGTCACCGATATTATACGGAACAGGACATCAAACAACTGCAGCATATCAAATTACTCAAGGAGCAGGGATTGCAGCTCAAGGCGATTCGTACCATTCTGTTCAAAATTCCGCCTGTATCGGGAGGAGAGCAGAAAGGGCAGGCGGTATCGGAATCGCAAGAAGTTGCAGGAAAGAGCGACGAAAAAATAACAGATGGTATTGAATGCGCGGCATGGCAAAGCAAGGTGGAAATCCGAGAGGAGAAGTTGATGAATATGGTCAAAGAATCTGTGAAAGAAAATGCGGAGGAAAAAAATACGGAGCAGGAGCGCCGTTATGCAGTGGTATTGCCGGGAAAGGAAGGCAGCACGATATCACAGCAACACGAGAATAACGATACGGAGAGAGAACGGAAAGCGGCAAGGCTGCAGTACTTATTACAGCATATGATTACAGAAGCGGTTAAATCGGCGAATAAGGAATTATGCACCGATGTAAAGGACAGTATATTGAAGGAACTGGATTATCAGTTCAGGATGCAGGAGGAGCGGGATGATGCACGCTGGAAACTGGAGGAAGAGCATTACCGCAGGATTGACGAAATGATTAGGGACCGCCATAAGCCGAGGGAAAGACTGGGTAAAGGGAAAAAGAAAGCATAGAGAAAACATATATGAAAAAAGGTAACTGTGAAGAACGGGTTCTGGACAGTTACGAAAAAAGTTACTCTGAGGCACATACATGGTACCTGAGAGTAACTTTATGTTTGGAAGATCCGTCGTAGGACGTTTCTTCTCTGTATTTCGCTTTAGTGTGTGATTAACCCTGAGAAATGGAACCTGTAGGGCAAGCGCCTGCGCAAGAACCGCAGTCGATACACTTTGTTGCGTCGATCTCGAATTTGCCGTCGCCCATGCTGATTGCGCCAACAGGACACTGAGCTTCACAAGCGCCACATGCTACACAAGCATCACTAATTACATATGCCATAACCGTATCCTCCTTAATATTATAAGACTGTAAGTGATTGATATAAATTTATCAATTCGCCATGTATCTATTTTAATATAAAAGAAACCAATATACAAGTGGCAAAGTATAGCTTTTTTGAAAATGAGAAGAAACGATTATGCCTGTAAACTTAATTCCTCACGGCGCTTGCGGATACCGTCCAGAATCTTTTCCTTTTTTTCGATCAGTTTGTTTTTGTCCATGGGCTCTACCCCTTCCAGTTTGTACGCTATGCCAAGCTTTTCGTACTTCGGTTTTCCCATAGTGTGATAGGGAAGTGCATCCAGCGCTTTCAGATTGGATAAACCGCCGATAAAATAGCCCAGCTGGTACAAATATTGATCATCATCCGTAATGCCCGGCACGATGACATGCCGAATCCATAAATCTACATGCTTTTTATCCAGATATTCTGCAAAAGCGAGAATGCCGTCATTGGGCTGGGAAGTCAGTTCTTTATGTTTTTCAGGATCAATGTGTTTAATATCGAGCATGACAAGATCGGTCATTGTCATTAACTGGTCCAGCTTGGCAAGCCATTCCGGATTAGCGTTTTTCTTATAAGCGATTCCCGATGTGTCTATGCAGGTGTGTACATTGTTTGCCTTGGCAATCGAAAACAGGTCGATTAAGAAGTCAACCTGCATTAGCGGCTCACCGCCCGTAACCGTAATGCCGCCGCCCTTGTAAAAAGCCTCATTTCGTTTATACTGCTCAAATATTTCTTCCGGCTCCATCATTGTCCCGCCGGTCATAGCCCAGGTATCGGGATTGTGACAGTAGGCGCAGCGCATTGGGCAGCCCTGTACAAAAACTACAAAACGTGTTCCCGGCCCGTCTACCGTACCGAAACTTTCTAAAGAGTGGATTCTTCCCTGCATATATCTAACCTTCTTTCTTGCATTATTAGGATATTTCTGCGTTCATGTACGAGTTTGCGGAGGTGCATAGCATCTCATAAGCAATTTCTCGCAAGCGAACTTGCTCGCTTTGTTAACTTTGCGAAGTAATTTACTCTTTTATTCTATCCAGTTCAGTAAGATTAACTCCTAAAGTTGTTAATGTGCCTTTTTTATCGATGATTATATTATAACAAAGGGTTTATGGGGTGTAAAGACTAACGAGGAGGTGTGTAACAGTTAGAGTATCCAAAATGGTAGGATCTTAAAAAACATAAAAGGAGCCTCGCTGTTGCGAGACTCCTGTATACTTGACGTCTAGAATTATACTGACTCGTGGAATGTACGAGAGATAACGTCTGCCTGCTGTTCCGGTGTCAGTTTGATGAAGTTTACTGCATAACCGGATACGCGGATCGTTAACTGAGGATAGTTCTCAGGATGCTTCTGAGCATCTAATAAAGTATCTCTGTTGAGTACGTTTACGTTAAGGTGATGGCCGCCCTTTGTTGCATAACCATCTAATAAAGAAACTAAGTTATCTACCTGAGCATTTGCTGCTGCCATTGTTTTGTCCTCCTATTATTTGTAGTCGTCTAAACCCTCATGGAGAGTCGGAACACTGCAGGCCAACGGGGTACGGGAGCAATCCGTGCACCCCATTGTCTGCACATTTTTAGAATTGTCAGCTTTGTCGTCAACGTCTACATTCACATGTCCGACACCCTGTGCCATACCGGAATCCATCATCTTGACAAAGTCTTCAATCATCTGCTGATTATCCATATATAATCATCCCAATCCTATTTATTCAGATCTAACTCGATATCGCCTGCGAATACCTGATCTTCTTTACCAAGAGCACCCGGAATGATGGTGAAGGTATTGGAGATACCATCCTGTGCATCGTTGAACGGAAGCTTGGATACGGAAGATAAGGAAGCTACTGCACCGTGAGTATCACGTCCGTGCATCGGGTTAGCACCCGGAGCGAAAGGCTGACCTTTCTTACGTCCGTCTGGTGTATTACCTGTAGCCTTACCATAAGTTACGTTAGACGTAATTGTAAGGATAGAGGTTGTAGGAACACCGTTTCTGTAGGTGTGATGTCTTCTGATCGCTGTCATGAACTTGTGAACGATCTCCTGAGCAATCTCATCTACGCGGTCATCGTCGTTACCATATTTCGGGAACTCACCTGTTGTCTTGAAGTCAACGATGATACCGTCTTCGTCTCTGATCGGCTCAACCTTAGCATACTTGATAGCGGATAAGGAGTCAGCTACGATGGAGAGACCTGCAACACCTGTTGCGAAGTAACGCTTAACATCTCTGTCATGAAGAGCCATCTCTGCTCTCTCATAGCAGTATTTGTCATGCATGTAGTGGATGATGTTCAGTGTATTTACATACACGTCTGCCTGCCACTCTAACATGTCGATGAACTTATCCATAACATCATCGTAATCCAGCACATCACCGGTAACAGGACGATATTTAGGTCCAACCTGTTTCTTGGTAACTTCATCGATACCACCGTTTAATGCGTATAACAGACATTTAGCAACGTTAGCACGTGCGCCGAAGAACTGCATTTCCTTACCGATAACCATGGAGGATACGCAGCATGCGATACCGTAGTCATCACCATGAGTTACTCTCATCAGATCATCATTCTCATACTGAATGGAAGAAGTCTGGATGGACATCTTAGCACAGTATTTCTTCCAAGCTTCAGGAAGTCTTGTGGACCAGAGAACTGTTAAGTTCGGCTCCGGGGAAGGTCCTAAGTTGGTCAATGTGTGCAGGTAACGGAAGCTCATCTTTGTTACCATCGGACGACCGTCAACACCAACACCGCCGAGGGACTCTGTTACCCATACCGGATCGCCTGCGAAAATCTGGTTATACTCAGGTGTACGTGCAAATTTGATCAGTCTTAACTTCATAATGAAGTGGTCAACGAACTCCTGAATCTCTTTCTCGGTAAATGTACCGTTAGCAAGGTCACGCTCTGCATATACATCAAGGAATGTAGAAGTACGTCCGAGAGACATAGCAGCACCGTTCTGTTCTTTAACGGAGCACAGATATCCGAAATATGTCCACTGGATAGCTTCCTTTACGTTAGAAGCAGGTTTGGAAATATCGCAGCCATAGGAAGCAGCCATTTCTTTCATAAGCTTAAGAGCTACCATCTGCTCGGAAATCTCTTCACGAAGACGGATCACATCGTCTGTCATAACGCGGCCAGTAGAATCCTTCTGAGCCTGCTTATCCTCGATCAGTCTGTCGATACCGTACAGAGCAACACGTCTGTAGTCGCCGATGATACGTCCGCGTCCGTAAGCATCCGGAAGACCTGTGATAATATGAGAAGAACGGCAAGCTCTCATCTCTGCATTATATGCATCGAAACAGCCAGCATTGTGTGTTTTCCTATGTGTGGAGAAGAACTCGCTGATCTCAGGATCAACTTCGTAACCGTTATCGGTACAAGCTTTCTCTGCCATTCTGATACCGCCGTAAGGCTGTAAAGAACGCTTGAAGGGCTTATCTGTCTGGAAACCTACGATTGTCTCCTTGCTCTTGTCTAAGTAGCCCGGGCCGTGAGATGTGATCGTAGATACAACCTTAGTATCCATATCAAGTACGCCGCCTGCCTCACGCTCCTGCTTCTGCAAATCAAGAACCTGTGCCCATAAGTCTTTGGTGTTCTGTGTAGGCTCTGCCAAGAAGGACTCATCACCGTCATACGGATGATAGTTTCTCTGGATGAAGTCACGAACATTGACTTCTTTGTCCCATTTGCCGCCTACAAAATCTTTCCATTCTGGTCTCATTTTGAAATAGCCTCCTATCAATTAATATTTTGTTAAATTTTTGACATTTTTAATAAAATGCCGAAAAATGCTTATCCAGTACACATATTATATGTTATAGCAAGCGGAAGAGTCAAGTCGGGCTTTGTACTTTTTCTCATACAAATGGCAGATTTTTATGAAAAATTTGTGAAAATTGTATGTAAAAAACATATTGTTTAAAAAATGGGAAAATTGAGGGGCTTGCAGGAATCTTTTTTTCCTATTATACTAATGAAACATAAAGACATGTGAAATAATACATGTTGATAACCCTAAAATAAACTGTTCCGCCTGCGCGGGATGAACGGAGGTAAATGATCATGGCAGATATTACAAAGGACACAACAATAGGCGAAGCGTTAAGAACGAACCCTGACATCGCACCGGTACTCATGGAGATCGGCATGCACTGTCTCGGATGTCCGTCCGCACAGGGAGAGACGCTGGAAGAGGCGGCTATGGTGCACGGGATTGCAGTGGATGATCTGATGACCAAGATTGCGGCGGTGTAGGAATTTTCAAGAAAAGTATTGAATTATAATCAGTATTGCGTTAGAATAAGAGCATAAAAAGGGTGTTACCGTTAGTAACGGTTCGCCTCATTGTAGGTTATAAATCAAAAAAGCAACCTAACTTTTGGTCGAGTCGCGGTTGCTTTTTTGATGTTTTCTGTTTGCTTTAGTGGACTGTATGATACTGATACCGGTGACAATTATACTGACCACTGTTACCGCAATACCCACGATATCCACTATCGTTTCCGACATCATATCTTGTGCCTTTCACTCTATTTTCCATTATGTACCACCTCCGAAATACGGGAAGTTCTCAAATGTAGTCATTTCCGCGAGCAACGAGCCAAGTAGACGTGCTTGCACGGATATTTGGCGACTGCCGCGAGAGCCCGATACTGCGCTTTTTGAGTATCGGGTTTGGTAAAAGGCGAACCGCTTACCGTTTTAGTAACACCCATGAATACAGTAGCATATAAACTTGTGTATTGCAACGATTTTGCGAGAAAAAAGTTATTGTATTTAATATGAATTTAGTTACAGATGCTTAAAGCAGTTGATTGCAGTAAATCTTTTGAGCATACTTGAAATGTGCTTGGAGAGGGTGATTTTGATAAGTATAAAAAAAGCAACCGCAATGGTTGCTTTTTTTATACTAAATTTGTGCCAAAGCCTCAATCGCATGCTCTTTAATCAACGGCTCATAATGTTCTTCCAGATAAGCCTTAGCGGAAAGCGCCGCTTTCTCCGGCTTGCCGTATTCCGAGATCAGATTGCAGATGCGGTTGAAATCGGAAGCGCTCTGATTATCGGAATTGATTAACAGCAGATAGGCACCGCCTATTTCATCTTTATATAATGTGCTGTTCCCGTTGTAGGTGGCAGCCGCCACATGGGCCAGCCTCGTCACATCGTGCAGTGTCGGGAAACAGAAAAGCCGGCTGGAAGACTGCACAGGGGCAGATTCCTTCGCAGCACTGCGTCCGGCAGAACTCTCCGGGGAGGAAGGCTTTGTCTTGGCGGAATCGTCCGGGATATCGGCACCGCTCATCTTACGCAGCATATTAAGTACCTCATCGGCTCCGTCGGAAAAGGCATCGACTAAGTCCTCGCCGTCTTCGTCATAATCATCGTCCTCATGGACTGACGGGGCAAATTTGGAAAAACGTGTGTCCAGCTCTTCGGGATCCTCCACCTTTGTGATAATCAGTACGATACACTCGGAGTTTAACGGGATCGCCTCGATCATCAGCGGGATATCCTCGGCCTCGAAACCGCACTCGAAAGATGCCTGACGCATCATATCGCGGAACAGGGTCTTTGCTTTCTCGGTGCCGTAGGCGAGTTCACTGATCTTCAGTTCTCTGGTGGCAAGATCTTCTCTTGTAAGAGTGCAGCGAATCTGCTGCTCGTTAACTTTTTCTATTTTCATATGATAGTCACATCCTTTTAAGTCATATATTTTGTTCATACAGAATATTTATTATGAAATTCTTTGGCATACTTCGAGTCTGCAAAGACAAACTCTTCTTTTGATACCTGCATCTTATACTTTGCGCCAATTTTAGTCAATAGTGTGCATAAAGTGTTTAAAAAATTTTAATAATTTTAGAATTTACTTGCTTTTTTGTCATATTATGGCTATAATCGAGCTACAAGGTGTCTCCGATAGTCGGCAACGAAAGGAGGCAGCGTGTGCAACTTCATAAATAACATCTATCTCTCCGCTGCGATCGGCAGTACAGTTCGGAGAGAGTCTTATAGGCGATGTGCCTGATCATAGACCATATCTTATTTCTTTCTATATTTCACAATTATAATTCACAAGGAATGAGTAGGTTATACAGTTATTTTTTATTTTTGCATGTCGGCGATGCCTTGGCAACTATTTCACATCCTAATAGTATCTTATGCCGTTAGTATATCACAATGCTCTTTTTGGCAGACTAAATTTTAGGATGAAAACGGTGAAAACCTGCGGGCGTATGAAAAAGCATATGTGAATGAATTATATTATAGAACGCTGAGGTTTTTCTCTAAGAAGCTCCCGCTTCATGAGACTGTAGCAGGTGGCAGCCGTGGCCGGATTATACAGGATGTAACTTTTGGAAATGATTTTGGCAAAATATGATTATGCCGGAAAATGTCAAATTTATAATGACTGAAAGGAAATAGTTTGTTATAATGAGGACGGTCAGAAAGGAGCTGGATCTATGAAAAAAATAATTCCGGTACTAATCGCGATCGTCCTTATTATCGTGGTTGCGGGGGTAGGGTTTGGAGCCAAATTAATAGAGAAATATTCGTATTCCAAGGAGCGTGCGGATCTGGCGGAGTATTTCGGCATCACGGGCAGCGACGATGTGCCGATTATTTTACAGGATGAACGGGTCGAGGAACACGCCAGATTGTGGGATGGTGTGTGTTACTTTGACTTTGCCACGGTGCATAAATATTTTAATGACAGATTTTTTGAAGACACGAGGGAAAATGTGCTGATTTATACATTGCCGGATGCCATAGTCACGTCGGTGATCGGTTCGCAGGCCGTTGCGGTGGACGGCAACGAGAGCAACAGGGATTATGTGATCGCCAGATACGAGGGGGACATGCTGTATGTGGCGGTGGATTTCGTCAAAGAGTATACGAATTTCTCCTATGCACTGTATACGGAGCCGAATCATATGCAGGTCTATACGGAGTGGAATGAACGTCAGGTGGCAACGATAACCGACGATACGCAGGTGCGCTATCAGGGCGGGATCAAGAGCGATATTCTGACGGATGTCTCCGAGGGTGACAAAGTGGTCGTTCTGGAGGAAATGGAGACATGGACGAAGGTGAAGACGGAGGATGCCTTCATCGGTTATGTGGAAAATAAGAGATTGAGTGAGAAAGAGACGGAGACGCCCGCATCGGTGACTGACTATACGGAGCCGGCCTACACGTCTAATACCCGTGATCACAAGATCAATCTGGCATGGCATTCCGTGGCGAGCATCGGGGGCAATGACACATTGGCGGAGATGATGGCGGGTACTAAGGGGATCAATGTAATATCACCCACATGGTTTGCTCTATATGACAATGACGGTAACTTTACGAATCTGGCCTCGGCGGATTATGTGGAGCGCGCACATGATATGGGATTGGAAGTCTGGGGACTCATAGATAATTTCACGAATGAAGGAGTGGACACTTATGAGGTTCTGGCGGGGCTGAGCACCAGATCTCATTTGATCAGCGGCCTGATCGATACGGCGGTGGCATATGATCTGGACGGGATCAACATTGATTTCGAGAATATCAGTCTGGATGCCGGGGAACCTTTTGTCGAGTTTATCAGAGAATTGTCGATTCCGTGCAGGGAACACGGAATCGTGCTGTCCATCGACAATTATGTGCCGATGGGATACAATGATCATTATAATAGGAAAGAGCAGGGGATTGTGGCGGACTATGTAATTGTCATGGGCTACGATGAACATTACAAGGGAAGCGATACGGCTGGATCGGTGGCCTCTATTGACTTTGTGGAGAACGGCATCTCCAATACTGTGGCACAGGTGCCTGCCAATAAGGTAATCAATGCGATTCCTTTCTATACAAGGATATGGGAGACGAAGGGCACGACGGTGGACAGTCAGGCGGTAGGCATGGAGATGGCACAGCAGTATATTAAGGATCACAATATCACTACCGCGTGGGATGAGACGACCTGCCAGAATTACGGAGAATACCAGTCGGGTGACAGCCATTATCAGGTGTGGCTGGAGGACGAGGATTCGATTCGTGTGAAATTGAACATCATGAATAAATACGGCATCGGAGGCGTAGCGGAATGGAAACTCGGCTTTGAAGTAGATTCTATCTGGGATGTGATCGAAGAATATATGAATCAGCCGTAACGGTCCGTGTTAAGACAGCATTTTTCGGAAGATTTCTTCATATGCATTTATAAAGGGAGTGACGTTAGGAATGAGATATGAAGGGAAAGAAACCGGAAAATAGGGAAAGACTGTTCAGGATCGTACTGCTTATACTGATGCTCGCGGCGGTTTGCTTCATTGTACGCGGGGGACGCAGGATGTCTGAGTCGGTAACCTCGGAGAAAGTGAAAGTGTCGGAAAGTAAGCCTTGTGTGGTGGTCGATGCGGGACACGGCGGAGCTGATCCGGGTAAGGTCAGTGTCGATGGCAGTCTGGAAAAAGATATTAATCTGCAGATTGCGTTAAAATTACAGAAATTTCTGCAGATGCAGGATGTAGATGTAGTATTGACAAGAGATTCCGATGCGGGTCTGTACGATGAGAATGCCTCTAATAAGAAAGTACAGGACATGAAAAACCGTGTGGGAATCATAGAGGAGAAACAGCCGGTGCTGACGGTCAGCATACACCAGAACAGTTATCATGAGGAATACGTGCACGGTGCACAGGCATTCTACTATGCCGGTAGCGACAAGAGTAAGGAACTGGCGGAGAGAATCCAGCAGGTCATGGCGCTGGAGCTCGATAAGGATAACGCCAGACAGGCGAAAGCTAACGACAGTTATTATTTGTTAAAAAAGACTTCCACGCCTATCGTAATTGTAGAGTGCGGATTCCTGTCTAATTATGAGGAAGCGCAGAAGCTTTCCTCGGAGCTGTATCAGGAAAAGGTAGCATGGGCGATCCACCTTGCGATCATGCAGACCATTACCGCGGAAGGAAAATAAGCGGTTGCCGATATAAAAGAAAGGTATTTATGTGAATACAAAAGTGATTCGGATAAATGAACAGCATATGGATACGACCCTCATCGGGGAGGCGGGCAGCATTATAAAATCAGGCGGTCTGGTAGCCTTTCCTACGGAGACGGTGTACGGTCTGGGTGGGGATGCGCTGAATCCGCAGTCTTCTGAGAAAATATACAGCGCCAAAGGAAGACCCTCCGATAATCCGCTGATCGTGCATATCGCAGATATGGAGAAGCTTAATGCGATCGTGCGGGAAGTGCCGGAGAATGCGTGGAAACTGGCGGAGCGGTTCTGGCCGGGACCGCTTACCATGATCTTCTACAAGTCAGAACTGGTTCCCCGTGAGACGACGGGCGGACTTGATACGGTAGCGGTGCGTATGCCTGTACATCCCGTGGCGAGAGCGCTGATACGGGCAGCGGGCGGCTATGTGGCGGCACCCAGTGCGAACCGTTCCGGCAGACCCAGCCCTACGGTGGCGAAATATGTGATTGAAGATATGGACGGCAAAATAGAGATGGTCATAGACGGCGGAGATGTAGAGATCGGATTAGAATCCACGATCATAGATCTGACATCGGAGAAACCGACCATCTTACGTCCCGGATATATTACCGAACAGAAGCTTGCACAGGTGCTCGGCGAAGTGGAACAGGACTGCACGATGATGTGTGCCGATTCCGGACAGGCACCCAAGGCGCCGGGCATGAAGTACAGACATTATGCCCCGAAAGGGGAACTCACGATCGTGGACGGTGAGGAAGGTTGTGTGGTAGGATATATCAATACGCAGATTGGGCAGAAGAAAAAAGATAATAAAAAAACGGGTGTTATAGGAACTGATACGAGTATTGCACAATATCAGGCGGATGTCTGCAGGAGCGTAGGGAACAGGAACGATGAGGCGGAAATTGCCAAAGAACTGTACCGCGTTCTGCGGGAAATGGATGATGAGAATGTGGAGATCATATATGCGGAGTCTTTCGGGGCGGTCGGTCTCGGACAGGCGATCATGAACAGACTATTGAAGGCGGCAGGGCATAAAGTTGTGCATGTATAATGCAGCAGGAGATGGAGGAGAAACGGATATGATAGCGATCGGAAGCGATCATGGCGGATATGATTTGAAAGAGGCGATTATCGCCCATCTGAAAGAGCAGGGTGTGGATTGTAAAGATTACGGGTGCGCGGATAAGTCTTCCTGTGATTATCCGGTTTACGGACGCGCAGTCGCCGAGGCGGTTGCTAAGGGAGAATGCGAGAAAGGTATTGTGATCTGCACGACGGGTATCGGAATTTCCATTACAGCGAACAAGGTCAAGGGAGTCCGCTGTGCATTGTGTGCGGATACTTTGACGGCGCAAATGACCAGACAGCATAACGATGCGAATGTGCTTGCTATGGGTGGCGGTATTGTGGGACCGAATCTGGCATTCAGTATCGTGGATACTTTCCTGAATACGGAGTTTTCAGGGGAAGAAAAACATTGCAGAAGAGTGGGACTGATTGAATAATAATATCACGTGTTATGATTAAACGCATTATGGAGGATGTTTATGAGAGGCACGCGTAGAACGGCGGTCTGGATGGTTCTGGTCTTGATGCTCGGACTTACGACTGTCACCGTACAGGCGACGGAGGAGACTCGTCAGAAGATCAATAAAGCCGAGCAGGAGAAAAAGGACGCAGAGGACAAACTGGACGAGACGGAAGAAAATCTGAAAAATCTGAATGAACAGAAGGATTCCCTACAGGGTGCATTGTCAACCTTGAATACCGAGCTTACACAGGTGAGTAATAATCTGAGCGACTTAGAAGATAAGATTGCGGACAAGGAAGCGCAGATCGTTACATTAAACGGCAAGATCGAGGAAGTTAATAAGGATCTGGAAGAGGCGATCGTCCTTAAAGACACACAGTACGAGACGATGAAGCAGCAGATTCGGTTTATCTATGAGAAGAGCGATTTCCTTTATATGGAATTGTTTTTCTCAGCGACCAGCTTTTCAGATTTTCTGAATAAGAATAATTATATTGAACAGTTGTCAGCTTATCAGCAGAAGGTACTGCAGGATTATAAAGATGCGCAGGCGGCGATAGAAGCGAAACAGGAAGAACTGGAGCTTGACCTGGCGCAGTTAGAGAAAGATAAAGAGGAATTAGGAGAATATAAGGTGCAGGTTGTGGCGGAACAGAGCCGCGTATCCGGGCTGGTCAGCCAGACGACGAATTCTTTACATGCAACTTCCGGTCAAATTTCGGAAGCGGAGGCACAGGCGCTTGCCTATGAGCAGAAGATTAAAGAAGAGGAAGAGAATCTTACGGCTTTAAAAGCGAAGCTGGCGGAAGAAATCCGTATGGCGGAACTGGCGGCACAGTCAAGCTGGCGGGACATTTCAGAAGTGAGTTTCGCGGAAGGTGACAGATATCTGCTGGCGAATCTGATCTATTGTGAAGCCGGAGGAGAATCCTACGCCGGCCAGGTGGCGGTAGGATCTGTTGTGATGAACAGAGTGCTGAGTTCGGTATACCCCAATACAGTAACAGGTGTTATATATCAGTCCGGGCAATTTTCTCCTGTGGCCAGCGGACGTCTGGCGTTAGCCTTGGCAGACGGAAGAGCGACTGCTTCCTGCTATCAGGCGGCAGATGAGGTTATGCGCGGTACGACCAACGTGGGTAACTGCGTCTATTTCAGGACACCGGTAGCCGGTATCAATCCGCGGTATACGATCGGGGGACATATTTTCTATTAACAAATACTATAAAATAAGGACGGCATGGATTTCGGTCTGTGCTGTCCATGCCGTATATCACCTGTTATTAAATGCTTATATAATCTTCGGTAGGTTTTTGAAGTTTGGGGAAATCACCGGCATAGATGGTCTTCAGCAGCCGGTCTAAACAAAGCAGGGATCTGCTCAGCATATCTTCGGACAGGATGCCCGATTCTCTGGCGGTGACGAGTTCATCCAGATCCACCACTTTCACAAAGCCGTCAGGATAGACGATCACATCCGCAAGAAGATCCGTGACGATGTATGTATCGGTCTCTTTGGTGTAGTCATAATCAACGATATCACAGTACCAGAAGAGAAGAGTCTCATCTTCCCGATAAAACCGGCTTACTTTAATGCCTTCGTTAAGATAATAACAGGAGAAGCCGTGGTGCAGGTCTTTGCGCGGCTTTAAGGAGTTCCAGCCGGTCACGATGATCTGTTCGTCGCGGTATAGGACACGGTCATCTTTCAACAGAATACATTCTTCGGGAATCAATCTCTTGCGATATAGAGTCGGATTTGCCATAGTACCTCCTGTGAACAGCGATTGTGATGAATCAGTTTTCTTAAACACTACGTTACATTGACAAGATTAAAAAGTCAAGAAGCTGTGTTATATATTTCGAGTTTGCGAAGCATATCCCGAAAGCCGCCCCGTTCGTGAACGAGTTTGCGGAGATGCGCAGCATCTCATGAGCAATATCTCGTAATCGAGCGTAGCTCGATTTTTTATCTATTTTTCACAATTTGTCTGGACATAAGTGGTAAAAATGAGTATAATTTTACACGGAGGCTGTAATTTCCATTAATAGACAAAATAAAAGAAGGGAAAGGCTGTGAAATATAATAGAAATGTCTATCAGGCACTTATGATGATAAGTCAGTTCGGTATTAACATGCTGGTTCCTATTTTTATTTGTTCTTTTGCGGGAATGTTCCTTGATTGGAAATTCGAAACCTCTTTCTGGACGGTAGTGTTGTTTTTTGTCGGTGCGATGGCAGGATTTACGAATGTATTCAGATTCGCCAAGAAGATATACGAGACGCCGGCAGTGACACGCAGACGCAGCACGAAGAGACAGGATGACAAGAAGGAAGAAGAGTGAATTATGAAGAAAAAAATCGATCCGACTTTGTTTGATCTGTGTCTGGGAATTTTCTTATATGGCTTGATATTTCAAGCAGTTCTGCTTTTTTTTTCAAGGAGGGCGTCTTACAGTCTGGGACTCTGGATCGGTGTCGTGCTCGCAATCGCAGGTTCCGTCCATATGTGGTGGTCGTTAAACCGGGGGATGGATCAGGCGGCCAAACAGGCGGCCAAGACGATTGGGACGAACAATCTGATCCGGTATTTGGTACTGGTGGTGGTCATGTTCATACTGATTTATACGGACTTTGCCAATCCGATTTTTATGTTTTGCGGCTATATGGGGATGAAGATATCGGCTTATCTGAACCCTTGGCTGCGTAAGATAAGTGCGAAAGTATTTAAAATTTAAAATACATAAAGTCATAAAATAAGGGGGTGAAAGTATGGGACAGGGAGTTCTGTTATCCGCAGGCGCTGATATCGATTTTATGATTCATGGAGTGTTTTCCTATGAATTGTTTGGACAGACTGTATGGATTACGACTACGCATGTGTGTGTGCTGATCGTTATGCTTGTGATCATCGGTTTCTGTATTGCTGCGAACCGTGCCGTCAAGCATGCGTCGGATGTTCCGGGTACTTTCCAGAACATTGCGGAACTTGTGGTGGAGATGTTGGATAATATGATCGGCGGCGTTATGGGTAAGTTCAGCCCGAAATTCCGCAATTATATCGGAACTATCTTTATCTTCATTCTGCTCAGTAATATCTCGGGTCTGTTCGGTTTAAGACCGCCGACAGCGGATTATGGTGTGACATTCGCGATGGGACTTATGACATTCACGCTGATTCACTTTAACAAATTCAAATATCAGAAAGTGAAGGGCGTCATCGCAGGACTGTGTGATCCATGGCCGATCTGGGCACCGATCAATGTAATCGGTGATATTGCAGTTCCGGTTTCATTGTCACTGCGTCTGTTTGCAAATGTCTTATCCGGCACGGTTATGACGGCGCTGGTATACGGACTGCTCTCTAAGATCGCGCTTGTCTGGCCGGCGGCGCTGCATGTGTATTTTGATCTGTTCTCGGGAGCGATCCAGACTTATGTATTCTGTATGTTGACCATGACATACATTACAGATGCCTGTACGACAGAGTAACCGGTATGGATTAAAGAAAAAGGAATTAATCGCTCTTTTTCGAGTTTGCTAAGATGTGCAGCATCTCATAAGCAATATCTCGTAATTGAGCGTAGCTCAATTTTTTAAAAGGAGGAAATAAAAATGGGAGAATTTAACACAAACTTTATCTTAGGATGTTCGGCAATCGGTGCAGGACTTGCGGTTATCGCAGGTATCGGACCCGGTGTCGGTCAGGGTATTGCGGCAGGTCACGCGGCAGCAGCAGTCGGCAGAAATCCGGGTGCGAAGTCGGACGTTACCTCTACCATGTTGTTAGGCCAGGCCGTTGCCGAGACAACAGGTCTGTATGGTCTGTTGATTGCAATGTTGCTCTTATTCGTAAAACCTTTAGTACCATAGAGATGAAGTTACACTAAGGCTGTATAGAACACAGCCTAAGTGCAACTATAATCATCTCTTGGAGAATGCAAAGAACGTGCATTCTCCGGGGCATGAGAATTGTGAAGAAAGGAGGATAAGAGCTTGAGTACACTAGCTACACAGATGGTAATGGCAGCCGCAGCAGAAATGGAACCAAGACTTTTTGATCTGGATCTGCAGTTGATTGCGGATTCGGTTTTGATGATCATTGCGGTATTTACATTGTTTTTGGTTGCTTCTCATTTTCTCTTCAATCCTGTGAGGGATATGATGCAGAACAGACAGGATCGGATCAAAAACGAGCTTGACAGCGCTGCAGCCGATATGGAAAATGCGAGGGCACTGAAAGAACAGTACGAAGCCAAACTGAAAGAGATCGACAAGGAAGCCGAAGAAATCTTAAGCGAGGCAAGGAAAAAGGCGCTCGCCAATGAGAACAAGATCGTATCGGAAGCCAAAGAGGAAGCGTCGAGGATCATCGAGAGAGCCGGCGTGGAAGCAGAGCTGGAGAAGAAGAAAGCCGCCGATGAAGTGAAGCGCGAAATGGTGGTTCTGGCATCCCTGATGGCGGGTAAAGTTGTGAGTGCTAAGATAGACACGACCGTTCAGGACAGTTTGATTGAAGAAACGTTGAAAGAAATAGGTGAGGGCACATGGCTAAGCTAATTTCAAAAACATATGGAGATGCATTATTTGAGCTTGCGGTAGAGGAAGGCAAAATAGATGTATTGTCAGAAGAAATCCTACAGCTTCAAAAAGTGCTTGCGGACAACGAGTCTTTCGGCAGACTGATGAATCATCCCAAGATTATTGTCGAAGAGAAGATTCAGGTTGCGAAGAACGTATTTGAAGGCAGGGTGTCCGATGAACTGCTCGGATTTCTTACAATCATCATTTCCAAAGACCGTTACAGAGATATCGATGAGATTCTGGACTATTTTATTGCGGAAGTAAAGCGGTATAAGGGAATCGGCGTTGCAACAGTGACGACGGCTGTTCCGCTCAAGGAAGAACAGTGCAGCAAAATAGAACAGAAGCTGCTCGGAACAACTCAGTATACGAAGATGGAAATGCATTTTCAGGTAGACGAAGCCCTGATTGGCGGTATGGTTGTCCGTATCGGCGACAGAGTGGTGGACAGCAGTATCAGGACAAAGTTAAATGAGCTGCAAAAAGAATTGTTAAAAGTTCATATCTGATTAGCCGGATTCGGCAGAAAAGCTATGAGCTGATATTCAAATTAAGAAGAAAGGTGCGTATGATCCATGAATTTAAGACCAGAAGAAATTAGTTCAGTCATTAAGGATCAAATTAAGAGATATGCTTCAGACTTGGAAGTATCCGATGTTGGTACGGTTATTCAGGTGGCTGACGGTATAGCTCGTGTGCACGGACTTGAGAATGCCATGCAGGGAGAACTTCTGGAGTTCCCCGGCGAGGTTTACGGTATGGTACTTAATCTGGAGGAGGATAACGTGGGTGTCGTTCTCCTTGGAAGCCAGAACAACATCAACGAAGGCGATATCGTAAAGACTACGGGACGAGTGGTAGAGGTTCCCGTAGGTGACTGTATGCTTGGCCGTGTCGTAAATGCCCTTGGACAGCCTATTGACGGCAAGGGACCGATTCAGACTGATAAATATCGTAAGATTGAGAGAGTTGCATCCGGCGTTATCACAAGAAAATCTGTTGATACACCGCTGCAGACAGGTATCAAGGCAATCGACTCCATGGTTCCGATCGGAAGAGGTCAGCGTGAGTTGATCATCGGTGACAGACAGACCGGTAAGACGGCGATTGCGATCGATACGATTATTAACCAGAAGGGACAGGGTGTTAAATGTATCTATGTTGCCATAGGACAGAAAGCATCTACGGTTGCTTCTATTGTTAAGACATTGACAGAGTACGGTGCGATGGCATATACGACCGTAGTTGCCGCAACAGCCAGTGAGCTGGCACCGTTACAGTATATTGCTCCGTATTCCGGATGTGCGATCGGTGAGGAATGGATGGAGAACGGCGAGGACGTACTGGTAGTCTATGACGACTTGAGTAAGCATGCCGCTGCATACCGTACACTCTCTTTGCTGCTTAAGAGACCGCCGGGACGTGAAGCTTACCCCGGTGACGTATTCTATCTGCATTCCAGACTGTTGGAGCGTGCGGCAAGAATGAGCGAAGAGTATGGCGGAGGTTCTCTGACGGCGCTTCCAATCATTGAGACGCAGGCGGGTGATGTATCCGCATACATTCCGACTAACGTTATCTCTATCACAGACGGACAGATCTATCTGGAGACAGAGATGTTTAATTCAGGTTTCAGACCGGCAGTTAATGCGGGACTTTCCGTATCCCGTGTAGGAGGAGCCGCTCAGATCAAGGCAATGAAGAAGATTGCGGCGCCGATTCGTACGGAGTTGGCACAGTATCGTGAGCTGGCGGCATTCTCGCAGTTCGGTTCGGAGCTGGATGCCGATACAAAGGAGAAGCTGGCACAGGGTGAAAGAATCAAGGAAGTCCTAAAGCAGCCGCAGTACCAGCCCATGCCGGTACAGTATCAGGTAATTATCATATTTGTGGTGACGAATAAATATCTGCTGGATGTTCCGGTAGAAGACATCACAAGATTTGAGAAGGAGTTCTTTGAGTTCCTGGATACGAAATATCCGGATGTTCCGGGTGCGATCGCACAGGATAAAGAGATTACCGAGGAGACAGACGGTAAACTTCGCAAGGCCGTTGAAGAGTTCAAGGCGCAGTTTAAATAGTAGAAATAGGGAAAGAGGAAGGTGACGCTATGGCCTCAATGAGAGACATTAAAAGGCGTAAAGGCAGTATACAGAGTACTCAGCAGATTACCAAAGCCATGAAACTCGTTTCTACCGTGAAACTGCAGAGAGCGAAACAACGTGCGGAACAGTCGAAAGCATATTTTAACTGTATGTATGAGACAGTGTCTTCCATGCTGGCGAAGACCGGCAGCTTGAATCACCCTTACTTGAAAGCAGGAGAATCCGGGAAGAAGGCGGTTATTGTGATCACTTCCAACAGAGGTCTTGCGGGCGGCTATAATTCTAATATTACCAAGCTGATTACCAAGGGCGATTTTAAGAAAGAAGATCTGGAGATTTATGCGATCGGCAAGAAAGGCAAGGATGTATTGCAGCGCAACGGCTATCATATCATGGAGGAAAACTCGGATATCATCGAGGAACCGTCCTATGTGGATGCCATGGGTATCAGCAAAAAGCTGCTGGACGCTTATGCCGCGGGTGAGATCAATGAGATCTATCTTGCTTACACGGGATTTAAGAATACCGTGGTGCATGTGCCGACTCTGTTAAAGCTTCTTCCCGTAGAGGCACCGGAAAATGGTGAAGCGGGCAAGGAGACGGGCAGTAAGGCAATGATGAACTTCGAGCCCGAAGATGATGAGGCGCTTGACATGATTATTCCGAAATATGTTACAAGCCTGATATATGGTGGTTTGGTGGAAGCTGTTGCCAGTGAGAACGGTGCGAGAATGCAGGCTATGGATTCCGCGACAAGCAATGCTGAGGAAATGATAGATCACTTGTCACTGATGTACAACAGAGCACGTCAGGGATCTATTACGCAGGAATTAACAGAAATTATTGCAGGTGCAAATGCAATATCATAATTACAGTTCAGCCAGACCGAATTTGCCTGACAAATCATGCTTGCATGAATTTGGCAGACAAATGATGGGCTGAGGGAACGCCTGCTAATGAGCAAAAGAAGCTGCAAGGCAGCGGGAAGCGCGGAACGCGCTGTTTTGCGAATGGCGTGAGCTGAACTGTGCAATAAATAACATGAGTGAAAGGAAAAAGAGATGGCAGAAGTAAAAACAAGTGAAAATCTTGGAAAAATCACTCAGATTATCGGTGCTGTGTTGGATATCAAATTTTCGGCGGGTAATTTGCCGGAGATTAATGACGCGATCAAGATTCCGCTCAAGAGTGGAGATGAGCTGGTCGTAGAAGTATCACAGCATCTGGGTGATGACACCGTTAGATGTATCGCTATGGGTTCTACTGACGGACTTGTGAGAGGTATGGATGCGATTGCAACCGGCGCGCCGATCACGGTTCCTGTAGGTGAGAATACACTGGGACGTATCTTTAACGTTCTGGGCGAGCCGATCGATAATAAACCGGCTCCCACTGATGTAGGTTATGAGCCGATTCACAGACCGGCTCCCGCATTTGAAGAGCAGTCCACGGCTACGGAGCTTTTGGAGACAGGTATCAAGGTCGTTGACCTGCTGTGCCCCTACCAGAAGGGTGGTAAGATTGGTCTGTTCGGCGGTGCGGGCGTAGGTAAGACAGTTTTGATTCAGGAATTGATCCGTAATATTGCGACAGAGCACAGCGGCTATTCCGTATTTACCGGTGTAGGCGAGCGTACCAGAGAGGGTAACGATCTGTACCATGAGATGGAGGAGTCCGGCGTTATTGACAAGACTACCATGGTATTCGGACAGATGAATGAGCCGCCGGGAGCAAGAATGAGAGTAGGTCTGACCGGACTTACGATGGCGGAATATTTCCGTGATAAGGGCGGTAAGGATGTGCTGCTGTTTATCGACAATATCTTCCGTTTCACGCAGGCGGGTTCCGAGGTGTCGGCGTTGCTTGGCCGTATGCCTTCTGCGGTTGGTTATCAGCCTACCCTGCAGACGGAGATGGGTGCTTTGCAGGAGCGTATCACATCTACCAAGAGCGGGTCCATTACTTCCGTGCAGGCTGTATATGTGCCTGCGGATGATTTGACAGACCCGGCTCCGGCAACAACGTTTGCACATCTGGATGCGACTACGACATTGTCCCGTTCTATCGTGGAATTGGGTATCTATCCGGCAGTGGATCCGCTTGAGTCCACGTCCAGAATTCTTGATCCGAGAATCGTAGGACAGGAGCATTACGAAGTAGCCAGAGGCGTGCAGGAGATTCTGCAGAAGTATAAGGAGCTGCAGGATATCATCGCGATCCTCGGTATGGATGAGCTCTCCGAGGAGGATAAGCTGGTGGTTGCCCGTGCGAGAAGAATACAGAGATTCCTGTCTCAGCCTTTCCATGTGGCGGAGCAGTTTACCGGATTGAATGGTAAGTATGTACCGATCACAGAGACGATCCGCGGCTTTAAAGAGATTCTGGAAGGTAAGCACGATGATATTCCGGAGAGTTACTTCCTGAATGCAGGCAGCATAGACGACGTACTCGCGCGTGTTAAATAGACATGAAGAAATACTAAGGTCGTAAAGAACACGACCTAAGTACTTCTAAGTCATGTCTGGAAGAATGCGTAAAGATTGCATTCTTCCGGGATTTCGAAGATACAAGGTATGTAGAAGGAACAGGTAACATATGGCTGATGATAATAGAAATTTTACCTTAAAAATTATTACACCGGACAGAGTTTTCTATGAGGATGAAGTGTCTATGGTGGAATTTAATACGGTAGAGGGAGAAGTCGGTATTTACAAAGATCACATTCCGATGACGATGATCGTTGCTCCGGGAATTCTGACGATTACACGGGGAGAGGAAGTGAAGGAGGCCGCACTGCATGCGGGATTTACCGAAGTTCTGCCGGATAAGGTTACAATTCTTGCCGAAATCATAGAATGGCCGTCGGAGATTGATGTAAGTCGTGCTGAGGATGCGAAGTCACGTGCCGAGGAGAGGCTCAAAGAGCACGATCCGGGTACGGATATGAACAGAGCGGAGCTGGCCTTAAAGCGGGCAGTGGCAAGAATAGAGACCGTGCGACAATAAATAGCACATGTAATTAAATGAACGAGGGGCGGGTGTATATAATATCCGTCTCTCTATTATTTTGTCCGGAAAACTTCGCGATTCGCGTTACACATGAAACTGCATATGATAGAATAAAAAGACATAGAGTTGGTGCAGCATGAATCAATCCAGAATATTGCCGTTCTATATGGCATATCCGCTTCCGCTGTATTATCAGCAGGAAGACAGCGTGACGCGGGATTTGGAATATTTACAGCAGATGTATCCGATAGAAGCGAAGAAATATCAGAAGATTATAGCAGAGACATTGGATCGTATCGATTATGAGGGCAGTATGATCTACGACGAATATCCGGATAGATGGCAGATATACAGATTGACGCAGATTATCGTGGATAAGATCAGAAAGACACAGGAAGAGCGGCCTGAGGAGGGAGAGAAGAAAGATATGGACTGGGACAGAGTCACGGAATTTGTCCAAGTGCTTCTTTCCTATGAAATCTACAGGAAACGCCATTCCAATCGA
This sequence comes from Lachnospiraceae bacterium, assembly GCA_014804655.1. Taxonomy (GTDB): domain Bacteria; phylum Bacillota; class Clostridia; order Lachnospirales; family Lachnospiraceae; genus UBA3282. The sequence continues at coordinate 62,851 of JAAUZK010000032.1, forward strand.
AATGGGATTTTAAAATTTTAGTTGTGGTTTTATGGTAATCTGATTAAAATAAAAGCATGATGCGTTGGCATAGATGCTTTGAAATGGAGAAAAGATGGAAGAACAGCTTGAGAAACTTTTGCGGGAAACAGTGGATGAAGGGCTTTATCAGATCATTCTCAGCAATCCGAGAGATAAAAACGGAGCGTTTAAAATTAAAATAAGGCCTGTTATGGTAAAGGGAAGACTGATTTTTCAGCAGACCACTTATGAAGGCAAGCAGGTTTTTCATGAAAATCTGGATCAGGCCGCGGTGATCCGGCGCATAGAAGTAGTGCTGGAAAGAGATTTTAAGCAGTGCGAAGTGTCGCATCAAGGCTGTAGGGCGGTCGTTCTGGTCAGTAAGAAAGGTAAGATGACGATCAGTAAGAAGATCGAGAGCACGGAAAAAGAGGCAGCGGCGGGCAGGGCTGTAAAGCTGGCGCATAACAGGAAGAAACAGTATATTTTGCAGGAGGGCATTCCGGTTCCGTTTTTGATTGATCTGGGTGTACAGACAAGGGAAGGAAAGATTGTCCATGCCCGCTATGATAAATTTAAGCAGATTAACCGTTTTTTGGAATTTATTGAAGATATTTTGCCAACACTCTCAAAAGAGAATACCGTGCATATCATAGATTTCGGCTGCGGTAAATCTTATCTTACTTTTGCCATATACTATTATCTGCATGAGCTGAGGGGCTATGATGTGGAGATTACGGGGCTGGATCTGAAAGAAGACGTAATCACAAACTGTAATGCCTTGAGCCAAAAATACGGATATGATAAGCTGCATTTTATCAAGGGTGATATTGCCGAATATGAAGAGGAGAGTACGGTTGATATGGTGGTGACACTGCATGCCTGTGACACCGCCACCGACTATGCTCTCGCGAAAGCTGTCGAATGGGGCGCGAAGGTGATTCTGTCCGTACCTTGCTGTCAGCATGAAATAAACAGGCAGATTCATAATGAAGCATTGTCTCCGCTCCTTAAGTACGGTATAATCAAGGAGCGGCTTTCGGCGCTTGTCACGGATGCACTGCGTGCCAATCTGCTGGAAGCGTCCGGTTATGAGACAAGCATTCTCGAATTTATTGACATGGAACATACGCCGAAAAATCTGTTGATACGGGCAGTCAGGAAATCCGGTGGTGATGGGAATAAACAGCAGAGAGTCAGACAGGAGGCCGATGAGGTGATGCGGCTTCTGCATGTTGATCCGACTTTAAACAGGCTGATTTGAGACGGGCATATACGGTAAGTAGTCTCAACGGGTTACAGAAATGAGGACTTATATGAAAAGAGCGATCATAAAGGGAAGTTTGCTGGGAATCATCTTCGCGGCAGCGCTTATGCTGATCAGCATGGTGATGAATCAGGGTAACACCGATATGACAACTGAAATGGGGGAAGCCTCCTATCCGATCATATCTATGTCTGTGGACGGATATGACGTCAACAGCCTGCACGGTTATGCAGAGAGTATGGACAGCGCCTATCTGCGGGGGACACTGCAGCCGGTGGGAAGCGACCGGAAGATCGATGTACATCTGGATACCTATGGAAGGGATATTGCCGGAATCGCTTTTGAAGTACGCAGCCTCAACGGTGACCGGCTGGTGGAGAGTACCGAGGTAGAAGAATATGAGCAGAGTGACATACGGATCGATTTCAATATTACGCTGAAAGATTTGATCGAGAATAATACGGAATATATGCTGGTATTTCTGATTACGCCGACAGAGAATGAGCCGATACGTTATTATACAAGGATCGTGCTGGGTGATTCTCTGCATGTGCAGGAGAAACTGGATTATATCAAGGATTTTCATGAGAGGACTTTTGATAAAGAAGCGGCGGCGGAACTGACGAAATATCTGGAATCTAATTCGGAGGGCGACAACAGCACTTTTCATAAAGTGACGATACACAGCAGTTTCAATCAGGTGACATGGGGAGAATTGCCGATTCATAAAATAGCGGAACCTGATATTATGATTCGTGAGCTGACAGAGCAGACGGGTTCTTTTAGCATGGAATATCTTGCTTCCATCAGGGAGGGCAGGGAGACTAAGTATTATCGGGTCGGCGAGTTTTATCGTATCCGCTATACTCCGGACCGAATGTATCTGCTGGATTATGAGCGGGAGATGGATCAGATTTTTGATGAGGAAGCTGATATCTACATCAATAACAAGATTGTGCTCGGAATTACCGGGGATGAAGTACAGATGAGCGAGAGCGACGGCGGAAATGTGTTTGCTTTTACAGTGGCAGACAAGCTCTACAGCTATAATGTAACGGATAATAAGCTCATCAGACTGTTCAGCTTCTATGGAAATACAGAGGGAATGGACGATGCCAGAAATATTTACAATCAGCACGACATACAGATCTTAGCGGTGGATGAGACGGGTAATGTGACCTTTCTGGTATACGGTTATATGAACAGAGGCCGTCATGAGGGCAATGTGGGTGTGGCTGTCTATTATTACAACAGTATGACCAACACAGTGGAGGAGTTAGTCTATATTCCATACGACAGATCTTATGAATTGTTGAAAACAGATATCGGACAATTGTCCTATGTGAATAAGTCGGGAATATATTACTTTATCCTGTCCGGGAGTGTATATGCGGTGGATCTGAAATCACAGGAATATGAGGTGATTGTCTCCTGTCTGCGGGAGGATGGCTATCATGTATCTGAGTCTAATAAGATGCTTGTATGGCAGGAGGGCACGGATCCTCACACCAGCAACGAGCTTATGCTTATGAACTTGAATACGCAGGAACAGACTGCCATCAGTGCAGGACAGGGTGAGTATATATCAGTGCTCGGATTTATGGAAGAGGATCTGATTTATGGTCTGGCGCGGCAACGGGATATTGCAGTAAGCAATGCCGGAATTGAGACTTATCCCATGTATTGTGTGCGGATTCAGGGAGATGACGGCAAAGTGCTCAAGAGTTATCGTAAAGATGATATATATGTAGTGGGAAGTTCTGTGGAGGAGAATCAGATCACCCTTACCAGAGTGATGTGGGACGAGGAAAGTGAAAGCTATGTACCCACGACAGATGATCAGATCATGAGTACGGAACAGGTTAAAACCGGAAGCAATACGATCGGATACGTGGTCACTGAGAATTATGAGACGATTTGCCAGATTGAAGTTAAGAATGAGATAGACGGCCGTGGCCTGCAGCATTTGTCGCCGAAGGAAGTGCTGTTTGAGGGAAACCGTGCCATCGAGATGCCAGAAGTACAGAATCGTGAACTTCTCTATTATGTATATGCCAAGAACGGCGTTGAGGGAATCTATGAAAATCCCGGAAGAGCGGTGGAGCAGGCGTATCGTCTCGCGGGATCGGTGGTGGATGACGACGGGGAATATATATGGAGAAGGGTGACGAGAAGCACCAGAAATCAGATCATGGCAATTACCGAGGATGCGATGTCGGAGACAAGAAGTTCACTGGCGGTTTGTCTGGATACAATCCTGAAGTATGAGGGACTATCAAGAAATACAGAGAGACTGCTAAACCGGGGAAGTTCTGTGTTCTCGATTCTGGAATCTGATCTGCAGGATTGCGCGGTACTCGATCTGTCAGGCTGCAGTCTGGATGCCGTACTCTATTATGTGAATCTGGACCTGCCGGTGCTAGCATTGTTAGATGACGGTAATGCCGTGCTGGTCGTAGGATTTAACGAGTTAAATATTGTGGTGATGGATCCCGTCACGGGAACATTATATAAGAAAGGCATGAATGATTCTACGGAATGGCTGAAAGAAAACGGAAACCAGTTTGTTACCTATGTGCGGAAGGAACAGTAAATACAGGGAGTAGAGAACAATGGGGAAAGCTTTAAGCTTTCGCAAAACAGCGTATTTAGGGCAAAGGAAACCGAAGGTTGCGGACGAATTCGGTGTAAGCAACCGATATTTCCTGCTTTGGAAAGCAGAAGTTGTAGCGTAGGGAGTCTTTTTTCTATATGATTGCCTCATAGAAATTTACCAAGAAGCGCTATGCGCCAAATATAATATCGAGCGTTACGATAACACGTCATATTGTATTACAAGGACAGCGCATCAGAACGGAGGAACATATGAATCTTGAAATCGCAAGCAGACTTGTAGCGCTGCGTAAGGAGAATAATCTGTCACAGGAGGCTCTGGCGGAGAAGCTGGGGATCAGCAGGCAGGCGGTCAGTAAATGGGAAAGGGCAGAAGCCTCTCCCGATACGGACAACCTGATTGCGTTGGCGAAGTTATATCATGTCTCTTTGGATGAGCTGCTGAAGATACATGAGGAGGAAGAGAATGAAGAACCGCATGATCCGGAACAGAAAGAGATGCTGACGGAGCTTCAGACAGGCGCTGAATTCGGGCCGGATACAGAGAATCAAGGTGATGAGAAGGAAAGCGGGAAATATGAGCACAGCGGGACTGATGATGTTGAAGAAGATGTGCATGTAGGATTTGACGGTATCCATGTGAAGGACAAGGACGGAGAGGTACATGTGAGCTGGCGCGGAATCCACGTGCATGACAAGAAAAACGACAATGAAGTACATATCGATAAGAACGGCATACGTGTCAACGGAGATGAGGCGAGAGATCACCTTTTTGCACGAGAGAAGGAGGCGGAGCTTCCGCTCGGTATCATTGCGATCGTAGTTTATATTCTGATAGGCATCTTTTTTAATCTATGGCATCCGGGCTGGCTGATTTTCTTCATGGTGCCGATTATCAGCACACTGATCCATGCGGTGCACTGGCATAATCCGGATCTGTTTGCCTATCCGTTACTGGCATTGCTGGTGTTTCTGTACGCAGGTCTTATCTATTCTGTGTGGCATCCGGCCTGGGCGGTATTTTTAACAATACCGGTCTATTATTCCATTACGGGATATATCAGGAGAACACGGGCTAAGGGGGCGGAGGAAGAACAGGATAGCGATCAGGCTTCCTGACTCTTCATGATCTGTCTGATCGCATCGAAGATATACGGCTTCAGCTCCTCGATCCCGATCGGCTCATTGTACAAAATGGAGCTGTAGCAGGTAGAACTGACGAGTTCCACGATCATAAACAGGAGTACTTCGGGATTTTTAAATGTTTTGGGTGAATTTTCAAGAATAGCATATATATTATAGAAATCTATGTCGGAACCGTCTCCGGAATAGATCAGTTCGTTCTTGAAGATTCCCCAGCTCAAATTCTTGGATATGAAAACAAGAAGAGATTTATCAGCATTAAATTGTTCGATAATATTATCCGCAAGGAAAATAATCCGATCATCCAGTTCAGTCAGATCTGTTTTGGACAGAGCTTCATCTGCAATGGAAAAAATGTATCTGGCCTTATGGGCGATCAGCTTATTACGAATATCATATTTGTCTTTAAAATAAAGGTAAAAAGTACCCTTTGCCACACCCGCGGTCTCTACGATGTTGTTGATGGTGGTTTTGTGAAGCCCCTGGGTGGTGAACAAGTCGAAAGCCGTATTCAGAAGGGCTTCTCTTTTTTTCTTTTTGTTTAAGTCTATTTTTCCCATGATTTCTCTCTCGATTTTTGGTGGATATCCCTGAGTATGCTTGTATCTATTATAGAATAAGCGCTGTTCAAAAATCAATGATTTATATTTTTACGAAAAAAATATTGACCAACGGTCATTTTTGTGTATAATAATATAAAAATGACTGTTGGTCATAATTAAAGGGAGTGAGTAACGTGGAAAAATTCGGGCGTAAGATCGTACAACTGAGAGGTGTAATCCTTGTTTTAAGTCTGATCCTTTTGATTCCTTTTTTTCTGGGATATGTGAAGACAAGAGTCAACTATGACATTCTGTCTTATTTACCGAAGGATATCGAGACGATGGTCGGACAGGATATTCTGGTAGATGAGTTCGGAACAGGTGCTTTTTCGATGTTTGTTGTGGAAGGAATGGCACCTAAGGAGGTCACAGAACTGCGACAGAGAATAGAACAGATCGAACATGTGGAGAAAGTCATCTGGTATGATTCCCTCATGGATATCTCGGTTCCGATGGAAATGATGCCGAACGGGATTTACGAGGCCTTTAACAGCGGGGATGCGACAATGATGGCGATTATCTTCGATGAGACCACATCTGCCGACGGAACCATGGAGGCGATTGCAAACATACGTAAAGTGGCGGATCAGAGATGCTTCTTAAGCGGAATGTCGGCAGTGGTAACTGATACGAAGAATCTTTCGGAGAGAGAGGCCCCGATCTATGTGGGGATTGCCGTTTTGCTCTCCTGCGTGGTATTGTCGGTCACTATGGATTCTTTCCTGATCCCGTTCCTGTTTCTTCTGAGTATCGGAATGGCGATTGTATACAATCTCGGAAGTAATATTTTTATGGGAGAGATTTCATATATCACCAAGGCGCTGAGTGCGGTTCTGCAGTTAGGCGTTACGATGGATTACTCCATATTCCTGTGGCACAGCTATCAGGAGAATGCATCGGAAGCGTCGGATAAGAAGGAGGCCATGGCAAGGGCGATCAGTGAGACGATCACCGCGGTAGTAAGCAGCTCGATGACTACGGTGGCGGGATTTATAGCACTGTGTTTCATGAGCTTTACACTGGGAATGGATCTGGGCGTTGTAATGGCGAAGGGAGTGGTATTCGGTGTAATCACCTGCGTTACGGTGTTACCGTCTCTGATCCTTGTTTTTGATAAGGCGTTGGTCAGAACAAAGCACAGGGCATTACTGCCGGATCTGAAAGGAGTCGGTGATTTTGTCACAAAGCATTACCGGATATTTATTCTGTTGTTTGTGGCGGCGCTGTTTCCAGCTATATTCGGTTATAGGAACACGACGGTCTACTATAATCTGGATGAAACGCTTCCGAAAGATTTGCCCAGTATCGTGGCAAACGATAAATTGAATGAGGCTTTTGACATGAATGCAACCCATATGCTTCTGTTGAGTGCCGATCTTCCTACCAAGGACGTAAAGTATATGGTGCGGGAGATGAAAGAGGTTGACGGTGTAAACTGGGTGTTGGGGCTTAATGCAGTCAAAGGAGATTCTATTCCGGATGAGTTGATACCTTCTGAACTGAAAGGCTCGCTGATGAATGATAACTGGCAGCTCTTGCTCGTCGGCTCTCAATATAAGGTAGCTTCCGAGGAGGTAAATAACCAGTGTACACAGCTTAGCGCGATCTGTAAGGCATATGACAAACAGGGAATGCTGGTTGGAGAGGCGCCTTGTACCAAAGATCTGATCGAGATTACGGATAAAGATTTTAACACGGTCAGCGTTGTCTCTATCGGAGTGATCTTTATCATTATTCTGCTTGTGTTTAAATCAGTCTCATTACCGGTTATTCTGGTGGCGGTAATAGAGATGGCGATTTTTGTAAATATGGGAATTCCTTATTACACGGGAACTCAGATACCCTTTATCGCTTCGGTGGTTATCGGAACGATACAACTGGGCGCGACAGTGGACTATGCGATCCTGATGACGACCAGATACAGGAAGGAGAGGTTCTCGGGGGTGGAGAAAAGAGAGGCGGTTTCTATAGCCTGCCAGAGCAGCGTAAAATCCATTATAGTCAGCGCATTGTCATTTTTTGCAGCGACTTTCGGTGTGGGACTGTATTCCAATATTGATATGATCAGTTCACTCTGCACATTAATGGCACGGGGCGCACTGATCAGTATGGCGGCGGTTATTCTGATATTACCTTCCATGTTTATGGTATTTGACAGGATTATTATTAGAAACAGAGCGAAAAGCAAACGGAAAAATATTGAGCAGGAGGCGGTTGCGTTATGAGAAAGATGAGAGATGAAAAAATCGTTAAAAAGACCGGCAGACGGCAGAGTAGGAAGAAGGCGGCGTGCCTGACTTTAAGTATGGCTATGGTGATAGGGCTTGCGGGTTGCGGAGAGGCGCAGGCGGAGCAGGAGTCAGTAATCAATGATGACAATGCGGAAGAGGTATTAAACGGTGTGCTGAATGCACAGGTTAATTCCTCCCACAGCAGTCAGGCAGGCAAGGAGGAGACTGTCTATGTGCTGGCGGATGCGAAGGGCAGTGTCAATCAGGTGATCGTCAGCGACTGGCTGAAGAACAGCGAGGGCGGACAGAGCCTGAAAGACAGCACGGACCTGACGGATATCCGGAATGTTAAAGGATATGAAACCTTCGAAAAAGACGAAAACGGTGATATCATCTGGCAGACCGACGGAGCTGATATTTATTACAGGGGCACTACCGATAAAGAGGTTCCTGTGAATGTAAATATTTCTTATCAGTTAGACGGTCAGGATATCTCGCCGGAGGAGCTGGCCGGTCGGAGCGGCAGAGTGACGATCCGTATGGATTATGATAACAGGGAGACGAGAAAGGTCATGATCGGTGGAGGAGAGCAGGAGATCAAGGTTCCCTTTGCAATGATCTCCGGCATGATCTTACCGCAGGATACCTTCTCAAATATTGCGGTGACCAATGCACGACTGCTGTCCGAGGGAAATAACAGTGTGGTAGTCGGCGTGGCTTTTCCGGGCCTTAAGGAAAGCATCGATGCGGATGGGTTAAAAGAGAAACTGCAGGAGAACGAAGAAAGTGATAAGCTGGATGATATAGAAATTCCGGACTACATTGAAGTGACGGCTGACACGGAGAATTTCGAATTGGGGATGACCATGACGGTTGCCATGAGCGATATTCTTTCCGACATCGAGCTGACAGATTCCATAGATCTTTCCGACTTAAATGATTCCATGGATGAACTGCAGGATGCGACCAATCAGCTTAAGGACGGAGCGGCAGAGTTAAAAGACGGCAGCGGACAGCTAAAGGATGGCACGGCAGAGCTTTTGTCCGGTACCGGGGATTTGAGGGACGGTACCGTGGAACTTAAGGACGGTACACAGGAGTTATATGAAAAATCCGGCGTTTTGAATGACGGTGCAGGGAAATTAAATGACGGTGCGGCGGCATTATACGATGGTACCGGCGCATTGCAGGATGGTGTCAAGAAACTGACAGACGGTACCGGCGCGCTGCAGGATGGCAGTAAGAAGCTGGCAGATGGAGCCGGCGCTCTGAAAGAGGGCGGTAAGAAACTGACAGACGGTGCCGGTGCGTTACAGGATGGCAGTAAGAGTCTGGCTGACGGAACGGGAGCGCTGGTTGGCGGCATACAGAGCCTGAATGACGGGGCAGTACAGCTTCAAAGCGGTATCAATCAAGTGGCAGGCCAGATGAATACTTTAAAAGCGGGTATCGGTGTGCCGGTAACGGATGCGGGGCAGATAGATCCGTCAAATCCGGCTGATCTAATGCAGGTTTCGTATCTGCTGAATCAATCCGTTAAGGCATTAAGTCAGGCGGACGGATTATCAGATGCCTATTATCAGGGTATTCTGGCAGGTCTGGGACAGCAGAAAGCGGAGATCGGTGAGAAGATGAATACTGCAAACGCCAATCTGGCAGCAGCGCAGGAGAGAAGCGCAGCGGCACAGGCGGAATTAGCAGCGGCTTGTCAGATCGGGACACAGGAGGTCGAAATCGTAACAGACAGATATACGGAGACAGTTGCCTGTGATGTTGCCGTAGAGGCACCCGTCTATACAACGACGAAGGTGATCACGACGGAAGAATCGGAAGAAGGAGAAACACAGGAAGTTGTTGACGAAACGACACAGACCGATACACAGACAATCACCGGAACGGGTGAAGTGGAGAAAGAAGTGGTGACCACGGATACCATTGAGGTGCAGTCTGTCAATGTAGAGAATTTGCAGCAAAAGGTAGATGCTTATCAGGCGGCGCTTCAGGAAGAAGCGGCATGCAGGGTGGAGCTGGAGACATGTTCTGTACAGCTTGCATCAATCGAAGAGGAGATAACACAGATGAATGAAGCCATGGCGCAGCAGGCGGCACTGGCACAGAAGTGGGGACCGGCAATTACTTATGCGGCGGTCATGGACCAGAAGCTGAGTGAAATATCCGCCTCCCTTAATTCACAGCAGAGTGTTGCAGGCATGACCGCACTGGTATCCGGCGCAGGGGCTTTGGCGGACGGAACGCAGAGCGCTTTTGCAGGAGCGAAGGCGGTAGACAGCGGCGCCAATGAATTAAAGAAGGGAATTGATACGTTAGGAAGCGGTGCAAGCGAATTGCAGAAAGGAATCAATTCGTTAGGAAGCGGCGCCAATGAGTTAAAGAAAGGAATTGATACATTAGACAGCGGCGCGAACGAACTGTCCAAAGGTGTCACCAGTTTAAAGGACGGAGCAGGCACATTAAAAGACGGTACACAGGAGCTGAAGGACGGTACCGTGCAGCTCGTGGACGGCACCGGAAAGTTAAATGATGGGGCGGGTACATTAAAAGACGGCGTAAATACACTGTGGGACGGAGTGCTTACGCTGGATGAAGGAATGGGAACTCTGGATGAGGGAGCGCTTAAACTGCTGGATGGTATATTTGAATTTGATGAAGAAGGAATCAGCAAGCTGACTGAGCTGTTCGGAGATGATGTGCAGGATGTCATTGACAGACTGAAAGCAGTAGCCGACGCGGGTAAAGAGTACAATACCTTTACGAAGCTGCCGGAGAATGTAGACGGTAGTGTGAAGTTTATTATTAAGACAGAGGCGGTAGAGAAATAGTATTGATCATGCGATTCATATTCCATAATATTCGGATTAGCGTAATAATCGGCATGGCGTGAATCGTAACAGTATTAACAGGCTGGTAAGTAAACCTCATAATACACCTTGATAATCCCCCGTACACCGAATGAAAATTCGTGGACGGGGGATTATCGTATGAGTTAGTATATTTTAAATAAAATATGTTTGTATCTCTGCAGGGAGAACAGGAGGATCATGCCAAGGACTCCGCATGAAATAACTTCCCCCGCACCTACGGTCAGACAGTAGTACCCGAAACACTGCAGCACAGATAATCCTTCGATCATCACTCCGTATCCGTAGATCAGTACGAGCGGTACGATGATCGTATTGGCGATAATCGGGCAGATGGGGGCACACCATTTCCATTTGCGCAGTGCGTAAGTGCCGAGTGCACCGATTAAAGTTGCCAGACTGCCGAAGATAATGTCGGGCAGTGCGCAGCCCGTCAGGATATTGCTGAGCAGACAGCCGATGAACAGGCCGGGGATCGCGGCGGGTGTGAAAAACGGCAGAATAGTGAGTGCTTCAGAGAATCGAACCTGCACGGCGTAGTTAGCAAGTCCGAAAGCGTTGGCGATAAAAGTCAGCACAACGTAGATTGCGGCGATCATGGCCGCCTGAACCAAGAGTGTCAGTGACATGGGTGGGGCGGTTCTTACGGGAACCGTCTCACTGTAAGATTGTTTTTTCATATGTATTTGTCTCCTTTAGTTTTGTTTTACGTCAGGAAGGTCTCGAACTGACGTGTAGATTTTGGGAAAACCTTGAATTTATGGGATTTTCCAGATACTAAGTATATCAGTAAATTGGGAAAAGTCAAGCGTAGACTCAAGATTTTACTCAATTTTTGGATGGCCAGATAAAGGCAGATAGAGCCAGATAAAAGTAAAGTTGTAGATACGCCGAAGCAGTTAAGGGATATGATAATCATGGACGTGGGGAAACATGACGCAATCATATCGGACAAAAAGTAATTCGTTGGAAAAATATATTATATCGTAGAAGGAAAGGGAAAAAGATGGGTTTTGGAGATGGCAGTGGATATTATGATAGTTGGGACAATATAAGCAATGAGAGGCTTGAATTTATGCAAAAAGCCTGCTTACATCGAGCAGGCAGAGGATATCCGGCATTCACCGCACGGAAGGGAAAGCTATCGCCTGCAGTCACAGACTATCGAAAGGGTCTTTACTGATGCAAAAGAACCTCTGCTGTGCTGCTACATAACAGGGGTTCTTTGACAGTCTGTATTTTTTATTGTAATATAAAAAATACAGAAGAGAGAAAAGCGATGTCATGAAGACAGATGAGGAAAGGCGGAGGTAACGGTATGGGTACTTGTTATGAAAGATGGTTTGTGAGAGAGGAAGAGTGGATCAAAAAACAGAGAAAACGGCAGATGCAGAGGACGGGGGTCTATTGTTTGATTCTGCCTTTTGCGTTGTCGCTTATTTCTCTTGTAAGCGGACTGTCAAGCGGGGCATCTGATTTCTGGAAGGGTGTGCCGGCAAGTTTTTTGATAGGAATCGTCATGGGTCTGGTGATGTGGATTGGGATCAGCCTCAGCAATCCGGTGAAGCGGTACGGAAAAAATATTAAAAAACTGCTTGAGGACCTTTCACAGACAGAACGGGAGAACATGGCAAAGCAAATGCTGGGTGAGGAGCCGGATATAGAGGTGCGGGAGCTTAGCTGGAAGAGCTGGTCTGAGGGGGTCAATATAGCTCGTGTTACCAAAGATTATCTGACCTTTTCCTGTGACAAGGGTGCCTTTCAGATTGTTCAGCTTTGGAAGACGGAGCGCATCGAACTGGATGTGAGGGAAGATACTTACCGGGCCAGGGGCGGTGGGATGACAGTGCGAGTGTCGGACGAGTCATATCCTATGTCTTTCTATTACAGAGGAAATCAGACGCAGCAGAGTAATGAAGCGTATGTTTTTGGAAAGCGTGCGTGGCGTGATGAGGTACTCCGGGCGATTCGGGAGCTTTCGGGAGAGGATTCTCTGTCGGATATGACGCAGCTGTAAACTTTCTTTTTTGATAGCAGAAAATTTCACAGATGACATTATTATAAATGAAAAATATTCTATAGCGATGAAAGTATGGAGGACATTATGAAAATCATAGACAAGGAAGAAGTGCGGATAGCCGAGGAACAGACACCGGAAGGGAAGAAAAAGAAAATGCTTTCGAAGATAGGGGCGTTTGTGTTTTTTGCAGTCCTTTTCATTGTTTTCTACTTTTTAGACCACAACCATGTATTTTCCGGAGAGCCTTATCCGATTCGTGTGGAGAATATCACGGTAATACCGGGAGAGACAACCGTGCAGGAGATTCTGCAGGCGGGGTATGATCTTTCGGATAGAGATCACGGAGAGTGGATGAATGACGTGGGAGGTTTCTATTATTCTGAGGTCATAGATCCGGCAGTGGAGGCAGATCCCAATTCCTATTATAATCTGATTTTGGTGAAGGAAGGGACTGCCTATGCGAGTATCACGATCTATAACAGTGAAGAGTGGAAGTCAAAATCACTGCCGGAATGTCGCGTTTCCAAAATCGAAGTAGCAGCTTTCCATAAGGGATCGGATCAGGCAACGGTTCTGGATATTCCTCTTACGGAAGTGACAAAGGAAGCCATTTCAGATTATCTGGGAGCAGAGCCGGAGGTTTCGGAGACTAGGTGTGTGTGGAAGAAGGGGAAATATTCCCTGGCGCTTAATTCTGATGACAGCACTTCGGGAAGAATGATTATTTCTGAGTATGTACTCAACTAGAGAGGCAGTAGGATGCCGATCATAACAACCGGTTTACAGAGAGATTGATTGGATTTAGAAGGGGGACTGAAGTCCCCCGCAGACTGTCAAAAAAGTCGGTGGATGTCGGCTTTTTTTGATATAATAAAATAGGAGTGGCAGACTATGTTTATGAAGGAAAAATCCGAGCGTAATACTCTGGATATGGCCAGTGTAGGAGGACTTGTTCTCTTGGAGTATGCATTCTCCGTTGGCTGTGAGAGTAATTCCCCAGTGATATAAAATGTGTGAGAACGCTAAGGAGAGGTTAAATTATGCGAAATATGAAAAAATGGATCGCTGCTGTGCTTACGATAACAATGGCGGTTAGTGACTGCGGGGTTATTCCTGCGTTTGCAGCGGAGGATGCCTTAGCAGTGGAAAAGACGGTTTCGGGAAATAATGCCGTTTCCGGCGAGATGTCAGCTGATGGCGAGCCTTTTTCGGAAAGTGAAATAAAAGAAGGCGAAAAGGAGGACGGTTTATCCGAAAAATCTGATGAAGACCAGGACAAGGAGGCACCGCATTCCATACAGGATGAGGTTACAGATTTTGAGACAGATACGGAAACGAAGTTACCGGCTTTACATATCGGACAGATCAAAAAAGGTGAAAAACTTCCTGATCCGAGTGATTCCGAATTCGTATACGATTTACCGATTTCTCTTGATGTGGCGGACTGTCTGGTATTATTTGCCAATTACGACATCAATATGATACCTGAACAGGAAGAAAACGGTACGCTGCTTTGGAGTATTCTCCGAGGAGAGAAAGGAACGGCAGCGGGCAGCGCCAATCTTATGAATGAAGAAGACGATTGGACGAACTTTGAGGTTGTGTCTGACTCGCCGTATTTTATAATGACAGAGAACGAGGACGAAGAGAGCGATTACTATAAAATGATAGAGCTTGCTCCAGAAGAGGCTGACGGGCAGGATGTTTACGACTACTATATTCGGGCGGCTTATTATCTGGGCACGGGGGAAGATAAGGATGAAGCTTTTTATGCGGCGGCAACAGTACCGTTCGTGCTCCAGAACGTTGATATGGATGAGGCGCAGGATGATGCGATAGATGAAGGCGAATCTCCGGATGAGGTGTTGGCGGAAGGAGAAAGTGATATCGATAAAGTATCGGAAACAGTTGATTTGGAGAAGCCTGAAGAGGATGAAACATCAGAAGCAGTTGATTTGGAGAAGCCTGAAGAGGATGAAACATCAGAAACGGTTGATTCTGAGAATGCGGAAGCGGATCAGGCAGAAGAGATGATTTCTACCATTTCAGGAAATGATATACAACCCGGTTCAGGGGAAGAGGAAATTAGGCTGATTTTATCTGAAACAGATATAAAGATGATTCCCGGAGACGCTCCGAAACAAGTTACTGCAACGATTGTACCGGGGGATATTCTCGTACAAGCTTCGTGGTCAAGCAGTGACAAAACAGTGGCAGCAGTAGACCAGGACGGTGTGATATCGGCACGTGCGGAGGGTAAGGCGCAAATTACTGCGGAGTACGGCGATATTACGGCTGTAGTCAAGGTGGAAGTTGTGCGTCCTGACACTGATCAAGTAATCGACCTTTCCGGCGACATCTGGGTGGCAGGTTTTGAGAAAGAAAGCGATGATTTTGTCTATACGGGACAAAAGATTACGCAGGATATCCGCATATACTATAAGGATATTCCGTTACAGGAAAAGACGGATTATACACTGACCTACAAGAATAATGTCAACGCGGCTGCATGGAATTCCCTTAAAGCGCCAAGCGTTACTGTTACCCTAAAGGGGCAGTATAGTGGCAGCGTGACTTTGTATTATACGATCAAACCCGCAAATATAAAAGATACTGATATATACAACACAAATAAAGACAGTGCCGATGAGGGGCAATCATCGGGCTATGTACAGGCGGTTAATTACAGCACAACGCTGAAAATTCCTAATCCTGAGCTGACGTTTGGCAAGGCTAAGCTGAAAGCCAATAAAGATTTTGTATGTGATTATGTTAGTGCTCCGGAAGGCGACGAAGATTTTGTTCCCATGCCGAAAGATTATACAAAGGGCGCTTCTTATGAGCTGGGCAAGATATACAATTATATCGTCAAAGGAATCGGTAATTATACAGGATTTTTCAAAATGCAGCTTGTAGTTGTTGAAGATAAGAACTTTAATTTTAGCACTGCAACGGTGACGCTAGATAAAAAACAGTACGAGTATCATGGAACGCCTTTACCCAAATCTGATGTAACAATTAGCAGTCTTAAAGTGAGTAAGGCGGCTCTGGAAGCAGGTCTTTATGATTATGAAGTGTATGCGGAAGATATAACAGGCGCCTATGTGATGGTATATCCCAGCAAAGCCGGCAGAGATGCAGGGTATTATGGTTACAAAAAAGTGAATTTGAAATTGATAGGCGACCGGAATATTAAAGATGCCGCTTTGGGAGAAAAGTGGAAGGGTAATATCACCTTTTCCCAGAAAACGATAAATGAGGAGGGCGGAATTTTTCAGGAAAAAGATGGTCTGCTAACCTTTGGAACAGGGAAGGAAGCACTCAGGGAAGGGCAGGATTATACCATAAAGTACAGCAATGCCAAAAAAGCCGGAAAGGTGACGGTCACTTTTACCGGAAAGGGAAGATACAAAGGGTCACTTAAGAAGCAATACGAGATTACACCGAATGGAGATCAGCAGAATTTTAAGCTTATTTGGAAGAACGTAAAAGATGAAAACGGCAAGCTTTCTGTGGCTTATCAAAAAGGCGGAGCGGTGCCGGAATTTATCTTGAAAGATCAGGATAATAATATCTTGAAAAATAAGACCGATTATACGGTAAAATTAAAAAACAACACAGCTCCGGGGAACAACATGAGCTGTGAGATTAGCGGCAAAGGGAATTATAAGGGATACAGCCATTCCGTGGAGCTCGAGGTAACGCCCGGCGATATCAGTAAAGCGACAATATCCGTTGCGGATAAGCCATACAGCGAGAAGCCAAACGCATGGAAATCCAAAGTTACCGTCAAAGATGTAAATGGCAAAACGCTGGCTGCAGGAAAAGATTATGAAAGGGAAGTTACCTATAGCTACACAGGCACGGAAAATGAGCAGCCGCCCGCGGGCACGATCGTTACTGTCACTGTGAAGGGAATGGGCTTTTATGCTGATCCTGATTCCGATTCCTCTCTCATCGGCAGGTATCGGATCTTCCAAAACAATATCAGCAGATTACAGATCGTTATTGACAATCAGGAATATACCGGAAAGGAGATTGCGTTACCCTCTTCTGCTATTCATGTTTATGCCAGCGTGGCTGATAAGAAAAATAAAATCGAATTACCAAACGCCGAATCCTGCTATAAGATCACAGAGTATAAGAATAATATCAAAGTAGGGACTGCAAAAGTGACATTGCAAGGCATCGGTGATTACGGCGGGACAAAGACCTATTCTTTTAAGATCCTAAAGAAAGCGTATCTGACAAACCGTGTAAAGAGTATCAAGCTAGACAAAACTAGCCTTAATATCTCTCTTGCCGAAAAAGGAAAAAGAACTCTTACCGCTACGATAACACCAAATGATGCATCGCAAGAGATAACGAATCCGACTGTGATCTGGACTACCTCCAACAGCACTATTGCTACTGTTAAAGCAGTTGAGACAGTCGCAGACGAGACCGGCACAGAAACTGACACAAACAATGTCCTTACCGTCAAGGCTGATATCACTGTAATAAAAACCGGAACAGTGACCATAACGGCAATTGCACAGGACGGAAATAAAAAAGCAACGTGTACGGTAAAGATAAGCGTGCCGACTCTCAAAGAGAAAGACCAGATAATCCAGACAAAAACAGGTGACACTTACCAACTGACATTTATTCAATCTGGTGATAGCGAGGTCGATTATGATGGGTTCACATTCGAAAGCACGAATGAGTCGGTGGCATCCGTAGATGGCAAAGGGCTGGTCACCATGAAGCGATTCGGTATGGTTACAATTAAAGTATATGTCAACAGCCAATCTGTCCAGCAATGCCATTTTATTGTAAAAAGAGCCAGTGACGACGAGCTAAACAACAGCAATGTGCTCACATATGAGCAGGAACCGGGATGCAAGGACGATACCGCAGCCATCAACGATCTTTTGCGAAAGGCTGAACATAGTGGTGGCGCCTATGATACTGTATATATACCCGACGGCACTTATCACATCAACACTGTGAAAGATGGTATGGGTGGCATCATTCTGACAGATAATCAGAATCTGATCATGTCGCCAAATGCAAAGCTTGTAGCAATTAAAAACAGCAGCGCCAATTATCAGGTAATATGGGCCTTTGGCCGCCAAAATGTTACCATTTCCGGCGGGCAGATCATCGGTGACCGTGATACACACAGCGGAGGCGGCGAGTGGGGCCAAGGTATCAAGATATCCGGCTGCACAAATGTTTATATCAGCGATGTGGAAGTATCCAAATGCTGGGGAGACGGTATTTATATCGGTTTCTATGATGGACCGAATAAATCCAGCAACGGTGTCATAATTGAAAATTGTAATCTTCACCATAACAGAAGGAACAATCTTTCCATTACGGATGCGTCTAATGTTACGGTAAGAAACAGCCAGTTTAATTACGCAAACGGAACAGATCCGCAATACGGCATTGACATTGAGCCGAACAACGGCAGAACCTGCAGCAATGTAACAATATCCGGTTGCACGTTTCAAAAAAACGCCAAGGGAACCATTCAGATTCTCGGGCAGTTGAACGCCCATGTGAAAGACGTTAAAATAGAAAACTGCACCGGAGACAAGAAACCCGTCGAATGGTCGGGATTCGGTGGCAGTGTGAGCGGCGTGACATATAAGAACAACAAGTGGAACTAACCATAAAGGGAAAAACCGTAAATAACAAAATTAATACAAACAGAAGGCTCCCGCGGGAGCCTTCTTCATATTATTCCAATATATTATATGTTATTCCAATTCCCCTGCATTATATTTTGCCACGATCGACTGAATACGTTCCACGGGATTCAACAGGTCGCTGATGGAGGTGTCGTGGTTCAGGGTGTCAATAATATAGGCGATATACTTGCTCATATCGCAGTCGATATACCATTCTCTGGAAAGTAGTTCCGGCGGCTGGTAGATCAGGTTCGTGGTCAGAACGCGGCAGATTGTGCCATCGGCATATGCCGCATCGAAACGATCCAATCCTGCTGTGAAGAGACCGAAGGTGGAGAATACGAAGATTCTGTTCGCCTTGCGTTCTTTTAAGGCAGATGCGACTTCCAGAACACTCTCTCCGGAGGAGATCATGTCATCTATAATGATCATATCCTTATTTTCCACACTGGAACCTAAGAATTCGTGTGCCACAATGGGATTTCTACCGCCTACGATCCGGGTGTAATCTCTTCTCTTATAGAACATACCCATATCCAGACCAAGCACATTGGCGATGTAGATTGCCCGGCTCATACCGCCCTCATCCGGGCTGATTACCATCATATGATCGCTGTCTATCGTTAAATCTTTCACATGGGTCAACAGACCTTTGACAAACTGATAGGCGGGCTGTACGGTTTCGAAGCCGTGCAGCGGAATGGCGTTCTGCACGCGGGGATCGTGGGCATCGAAAGTAATGATGTTATCCACGCCCATATTTACCATTTCCTGAAGTGCAAGCGCACAGTCCAGAGATTCTCTGGCGGTTCTCTTATGCTGTCTGCTCTCGTAAAGGAAGGGCATAATGACCGTGATACGTCGCGCCTTACCACCTACGGCAGCAATGATACGCTTCAGATCCTGATAATGGTCGTCGGGTGACATATGGTTTTCATGACCGCAGAGCGAGTAGGTCAGACTGTAGTTGGCCACATCTATCAAGAGATAGAGGTCGGAGCCGCGCACGGACTGCTTGATTACGCCTTTGGCTTCACCCGAACCGAATCGGGGTACATCGGCTTTGAGAATATAGGAATCTCTCTGGTAACCGGAGAAAGCAAGAGAGTCTTTATGTTCGCTCTCACGCTCTGTTCTCCACTTTACGAGATAGTAGTCAACCATCTCGCCTAAAGGTCTGCAGCCCTCCAATGGAATGATTCCGAGGGAGCCCACGGGAATGGTTTCCAGATTTCTTTTTTCCTCACGTCTGGTCATGAAAAATCCTCACTTTCTGTTCATCAATCGTTTCTTGTACATTCGGATATCCTGCCCGGTCAGTTTACAGATTTCATAGTGACTGGTTATCCGGGAAAAGATACGGTCGGAGTACCGGTTCCTTAATTCCTCCAATGACAGATTTGTGGAGATCACGGTCGTTTTTTTTCCCATATGCCGTTCGTTTAAAAGCGAAAAAAGCTGGGAAGTTACGAACTGATTAGTCAGCTCGGTGCCTAAATCATCAACGATAAGCAGATCGCATTGATATAAGTCCGCATAAGTTTCCCGCAGTTCATCCCTATTCTTATAATCAAAGGAATTCTTCGATAGTAAATCAAAAAGACCGGTCGCACTGAAATAGATAACGGAATGTCCGCTCTCAATCAGCTCTTTAGCAACACAGCCGGAAAGAAATGATTTTCCCGTACCCACTGTACCATAAAAAAACAGATTATGGTAGTCAGAATTGAAATTTTTTATAAAATTGCGGCAGGTGTTCACTGCGTTCCTGAAACGCGACAGATCTTCGCCGCCGTAGTATTCATAAGAAAGTGAATCAAAGTTCTCCGTCCGGAGCATCTCGCGGATATTGGACTGCTCGTAGAGAAGAGTGATCATAGCCTGCTTAAAACAGTGGCATTTCTGCCCGTCCGCATATCCGGTATCTTTACAGTCCGGACATTCATAGACCGGTTCCAGATAATCGGGAGCCAGTCCGGCATCCTCCAGAAGCTGCGCTTTGCGCCCGGATAATTCCGCAAGGGAATCACGAAGATCTTCCATGGCATCGGGATCGCCGTTAAGCAGCTTTTTACCCTGTGAGACGGAGACGCTGGCCACAGCCTCTTCCAGCTCGCGGTAGGCGGGAATATGATCATAGACATATGCCAGTCTTTGTTCCGCATCGCGGCGGCTTTTAAACTGTTTCATCTCATATTGATGAAGAATCATATCGTATTGGGCATTCGTCAGCGACACAATGGTACTCCTTTTGGTTGGCAGGAAAATATCGAGCGTAGCTCGATTTTTTAATTGCTTAACAATTCCTGCTCTAAAACGTCGAAATCATAGTTGTTCTGTTTAAATTGATTAAATTTATTAGAGGAAGCGGCTCTGGACGGCTTCGTTTTGCGATAGTGATCGTCCAGCGGCTGTATATCGCTCTTGTGATGCACGCCGGCCTGATACCAACTGGTCAATATGCTGTCGGCATATTCCAAACGATGCTTGTCCGTGGCGAGTACGGTACGTTCGCAGGCGGTATAGATGACATCGGCCGTGAAACCGTATTCCTTGATCCAGCGCGTGATATAGGAAGCCTCCGTTTGAGTCGGCGTACCGTTCTTACCGAGCGCTTTCATGATATCATACACAATTTTGTCGTATTTGCCTGCTAAGCGGGAAGCCTGTTTGGGAGTCGTTATGCCCTGCTGTGCCCAGCTGATTGCCACTTTCTCTATGTATCTGAGATCCTTCTTGTCGCGATCCACACAATACTGGATCAGATAGTCGATCAGATCTTCGGAGAATCCCAGCTTGTCCGAGATAAAAAGGATCGTGCGGACTTCCGACGGGCTGAGCGTCTTCTTCAAATATTGTTCTGTGACAAAGAGGAGTCTGGAAGTTGCCTCATCAGATTTAAAAGCTTTCAGTTCATCCAGAGTATAATTAGGTTTTATGTAAGCGTCTTCGAACTCTTCCGTGTTTAACTTGGAAGAGATCGGCACGACGGAGGCAAGCGGAGCTGCCGCTGCGGCGGATACTGACGGAACAGGTGCAATGACCGGAGCGGAAACGGGCTGAGCGAAGTCCATCAGATGGATACCGGTAACGGCCTTATTGTCGTCATATTCCAACGTCAGAAGCCGCTTCTTCTCCCAGTATCTCAGGGCACGCATAACATCTTTTTCAGTATAATTAAACATGTCCGCAATATCGGATATACTGGTAGAACGTCTGGCGCTCATCATACGAATCAGATACAGATAGATCTTAAGCTGTGCATCGTTCGCATCTTCCATATATTCGTCGATAAAACGGTTGGAAATAACCGTAGAATCGGCATAATTATCCTGATATATTGTTACATGACTCATTTCAACACCACCTCTGTTCCGCAAGGGAACTCATTGTGCCCCTATATAGCACATGCTGAATTATAGCATAGCGGTTTTTAAAATGAAATAGGCAAACTGCCATAATCAAAACAGGGAACAGGGGTTCATCAAATGTGGATAATGTGGATAGCATACGGAAGCACCGATAAAAACAAGGAAAGTTATACATAAAAATATCCACAGAAAAGCGATGGATATTTCGACTGTTTTCTGTGGATATTGTGAATAATTATTTTCGCAGTAGGTTTTCGCCGATTTTTACGACATCACCTGCCCCCATAGTTATCAACAAATCATCCTTTGTGCAATTTTTCAGAAGAAAGTTTTCAATCTCTTCAAAAGAAGGAAAATAATAACACCGATGGCCGGACTTCTCGATTTCCTGCTGCAGTGTCTTGGAACTGATCCCCAGAGTATATTTCTCTCTGGCCGCATAGATGTCGGCGAGTACGATCTCATCGGACAGTGACAGGGCAGCGGCAAAGTCTTTTAAAAATGCTTTGGTCCTCGTGTAAGTATGAGGCTGGAACACGCACCATGTAGTGTGGTGGGGGTAATTCTTAGCGGCAAGAAGGGTTGCACGGATCTCCGTCGGGTGGTGGGCATAGTCGTCGATGATGGTAACGCCGTTTACCTTCCCCTTGTATTCGAAGCGTCTGTCCGTGCCGCCGTAGTGGAGCAGCGCCTTTGCGGTCACCTCGTCGGATATTCCGAGCAGATCGGCAAGAGCGATAGCCGCTATGGCATTATAGACGTTGTGTTCTCCGGGAACTTTTAAAGAAA
The DNA here is from genome assembly GCA_014804655.1 of Lachnospiraceae bacterium. Lineage (GTDB taxonomy): Bacteria > Bacillota > Clostridia > Lachnospirales > Lachnospiraceae > UBA3282. The sequence continues at coordinate 85,444 of JAAUZK010000032.1, forward strand.
ATACTTCTTCTTTGCCATTTCGGCGCATAAGATGAAAAGAAGGACAACCAGATGCGTCATATGTGATATCTTTCGGATAATAGTCGTAATCGGTGCTTGAACCGTAGGTGATAACCCTGCAGGCAAGATCGGCCGTGAGTTCTTCGCAGTGCGCAATATCTCCGCTTATAATCAGCGTGCCGTCGGCCGGCAGAAGGCGGGCAAATTTGTGAAAAGATCTGCGGATATCGTCAATGTCCTTAAAGAAGTCCAGATGGTCTTCTTCTATATTAAGTATAATGCTGATTCGGGGATAGAAACTTAAGAAACTGTTAGTATATTCACAGGCTTCCGTGACAAATAGGTCAGAGGAACCGACACGGATATTGCCGCCGATCGGTTTGTAGATGCCGCCGATGGACAGGGTGGGATCATCATCGTTTTCCAAAAGGATCTGGGAGATCATGGAGGTGGTGGTGGTCTTACCGTGAGTGCCGCTTACGGCGATGGGAATCTTATAATTTTGCATCATCTGCCCCAGAAGCTGCGCTCTGGTAAGAAGCGGAATTTGCAGGCTGTCTGCGGCGGTCATCTCCGGATTATCCGGTTTGATGGCGCTGGTATAGACTGCCACATCGATATCCGGTGTAAGATTCTCCGCGCGCTGGCCATAATATATGGCGGCACCCTGCTCTTCCAGCCGGTGGGTGAGCGGAGACGGGGTTCTGTCGGAGCCGGATATACGGAATCCTTCAGAAAGAAGGATCTCGGCGAGTCCGCTCATGCTGATGCCACCGATCCCGATAAAATATATATGAATTGGGTCTTTAAAGTTAATCTGATACATGGAAATCTCCCTATATTTCATTTTTACTAGTATTATACTCATTTCATATAAAAAAACCAATAGGAATTTGGAAAAGAAACGGATTGACTCTTTTTTGGATACAATTTATACAATAGGATTAATGAATTTATGTCTTATAAAAGAAGTATGTTGAAAATAGACAAATATGTTGAAATGCAAAGCGAAATATTGTATATTATTAACACACTCGGAAAAGTATTGATTGAATAAATTTGTAAATAATATTCACTTTCCCTTTGAATTGTGGTATAATTAACAAACAAAACAAAATAGGCTTTTAATTTTAATATATATATTAAAAAAATTTAGGAAACAAGAGGTGATACGGATGGTAAAGAAGGAAATGATTGCCATGTTGCTTGCTGGCGGTCAGGGAAGCAGATTAGGGGTGTTTACGTCAAAGGTTGCAAAACCTGCTGTATCCTTTGGCAGTAAATATAGGATTATCGACTTTCCGCTCAGTAACTGTATTAATTCAGGTGTTGATACGGTCGGCGTGTTGACACAGTATCAGCCGCTTCGACTGAACACTCATATCGGTATCGGTATTCCGTGGGATCTCGACAGAAATATCGGCGGTGTGACGGTGCTTCCGCCCTATGAGAAGAGCGCGAACAGTGAATGGTATACGGGTACTGCTAATGCGATCTATCAGAATATGGATTACATGGAGAGTTTTAATCCTGAATATGTGCTGATCTTGTCAGGTGATCATATTTATAAGATGGATTATGAGGTTATGCTTGATTTCCACAAGCAGAACGGTGCCGAAGTAACGATTGCAGTTATGCCTGTTCCGATGGAAGAGGCGAAGCGTTTCGGTATCATGATTACGGACAAGGACCGCAAGATCATAGATTTTGAAGAGAAACCGGAGAATCCGAGAAGTAATCTTGCTTCCATGGGTATATATATCTTTAATTGGAAGACGCTTAAGGAAGCACTGCTTACCAATGCGGAACAGCCGGGATTAGACTTCGGAAAACATTTGATTCCGTACTGCCATGCGAAAGGTGCACCTCTTTATGCCTATGAGTTTAACGGTTACTGGAAAGATGTAGGAACATTGAATTCTTACTGGGAAGCAAACATGGAGCTGATCGACCTTGTTCCGGAATTCAATCTCTATGAGGAGTATTGGAAGATCTATACGAAAAGTGAGATTCTGCCGCCTCAGTATCTGTCTAATGACAGCGTTGTAGAGAGAAGTATCATCGGAGAAGGGTCTGAGATATACGGCAAGGTATATAATTCTGTGATCGGCTGTGGTGTTACAATAGGAGCAGGTACTGTTGTTAGAGATTCCATCATCATGAATGAGACGAAAGTCTGCAGCAATTGTGAATTATATAAGACAATTATTGCAGAGAATGTCCTGATTGAGGATAATGTCAAGCTGGGTGTCGGCGAAGAGGCTGAGAATGAGACCGATCCTCACATTTATAATCACGGTATTGTGGCTGTGGGAGAGAAGAGCGTTATCCCGCAGGGTGTTTCCGTCGGAAAGAATTCGGTTATTTTCGGCGTGACGAGCGCGGAGGACTATAAAGACGGAAATCTTCCGAGCGGAAAAACTTTAATTAAGGCAGGTGATAAATAGTGAGAGCGATTGGAATTGTCTTAGCGGGTGGTAATAATCATAGGATTAAGGAACTGACACAGAAACGTGCGGTTTGTGCGATGCCGATTGCAGGCAGTTATCGAAGCATTGACTTTGCACTGAGCAATATGTCCAATTCCCACATTAATAAGGTTGCCGTATTTACGCAGTATAATGCGGGAAGCCTGAATGAGCATTTGAGTTCATCCAAATGGTGGGATTTCGGTCGTAAGCAGGGCGGATTGTTCGTATTTACGCCTGCGGTAACAGCGGAGAGTAATGCATGGTACCGTGGTACGGCAGATGCCATTGCACAGAATCTGTCCTGGTTAAAGAACAGCCATGAGCCTTACGTGGTAATATCTTCCGGTGACTGTGTGTACAAAATGGATTATAATAAGATTCTGGAATACCACATTGATAAGAAAGCTGATATCACGGTAGTATGTAAAGACATGTCACCCGATGTCAATGTCGAGAGATTCGGTACGATCAAGATGAATGAAGAGTGCCGCATTGAGGAATTTGAAGAAAAACCGGTGGTTGCCAAGTCCAATACGATTTCGTGCGGTGTCTATGTAGTCAGAAGAAGACAGTTGATCGAAATGATCGAAAAGTGTGCGGAAGAAGACAGATATGACTTCGTTAAGGACATCTTGATCCGATATAAAAATATGAAACGAATCTTCGGATATAAGATCAAGGACTACTGGAGCAATATTGCCACGGTGGAAGATTACTACAAGACGAATATGGATTTCCTTCGTCCGGAGATAAGGGATTATTTCTTCAGACAATATCCGGATATTTATTCTAAGGTAGATGATCTGCCGCCGGCAAAATACAACGTAGGAGCGAGTATCAGAAACAGTCTGATTTCCAGCGGATGTATTGTGAATGGCAAGGTTGAGGATTCCGTGATTTTTAAGAAGACGTATATCGGTAATAACTGCTATATTAAAAATTCCATCATTTTGAATGATGTGTATATTGGGGATAATACGCATATTGAGAATTGTATCGTGGAAAGCAGGGGTACGATACGTGCGAATTCCTACCACAGAGGTGAGGACGGAATAGAAATTGTGGTAGAACATAATGACAGATATGTAATTTAATGGTATGATGGAAAGGCGGTTGCTATAATCGATAGAAATATTGTGTAAGAGGCATGGGCGTTATTAACTAAATGTTTATTACAAGCTACGTGGCTTGATGAGTATGACTTATGTGGAAAAGCTTGTGAAAACCGACAGATTCCTGTTCGGTATCATATGATAAGGAGGCTGAGCTTCATGAGAATTACTGATGTCCGCGTGCGTAAAATGACTCAAGACAGCAAAATGAAGGCAATCGTCTCGATTACCATAGACGATGAATTCGTGGTTCATGACATTAAAGTAATCGAAGGTGAAAAAGGTCTTTTCATTGCAATGCCAAGCAAGAAGGCTAATGATGGTGAGTATCGGGATATTGCACATCCAATCAACTCAGATACCCGCGACAGAATACAGAAGATTATTCTGGAAAGCTATGAGAAGGCGCTTTTAGAATCTGATGATGAGTAACAAATGCAGTGTGGAAAGAAGAAAAAGGACGCGGAAAGCGTCCTTTTTCTTGGTTTAATGAAACAATTCTTGTAGGAATGGAAAAATATTGATAGAATAAGAAACGGTCAGTATTATTGCCGTATCTGCGGCAGCATGCAGAATCAGAATCGAGGTAACTATGTATATCATCGTAGGTCTGGGAAATCCGGACAGGCAGTATCAGAACACAAGACATAATATCGGCTTTGACGTGATCGATGTCATCGCCGATAAGAATAACATTACCGTGAGGGAGCGCAAGCATAAGGCGCTTATCGGCAAAGGGGTCGTGGGCGGACAGAAGGCAGTCTTAGTTAAGCCCCAGACATACATGAATTTGAGTGGTGAAAGCGTCAGGGAAGTCATAGACTTTTATAAAGCAGACGAAAAGAGCGAGCTGATTGTGATCTCGGACGATATCAGTCTGGACGTAGGGCAGATACGCATTCGGAAAAAGGGAAGCGCCGGCGGGCATAACGGACTGAAGAATATCATCTTGCATCTTGGACATGATGAATTCCAACGGATCAAGATGGGTGTGGGACAGAAACCGGAAGGCTATGATTTAGTGGATTATGTATTGGGACATTTTCCCAAGGAAGAACGGGAGATCATGGATGAGAGCGCTCAGCGCGCGGCGGCCGCCATTGAAGTAATGATCGCGGAAGGTGCGGATGTGGCCATGAATATATATAATAAAAAGATACAGCAGGCATAAAAAAGGACTTGAAAAGAAGATTCGGAGTTATAGTGCAAGATATGTATAGACACATAAAGAGATGTTATAAGGATTAACGTGGTAAGTGGTAAAGTAATCTAAGTGATATCGTGACGGAAAGATTATATGGAAACAAAAATTATGGAGGTAAGATGTGAGGGCTTTGCTTGCTCCCTTGGAAGAATTGGGAGAATATGAAGAAATTAAGAAAATGCTTGTAAAAGAGCGGGCTTCCGTGGCACTGAGCGGGTGCGTGGACTCGCAGAAGCTGCATATGATCTATGGGATCGGCGAGGAATTTCGCTATAAATTGATCGTGACTTTCAGTGATCTGCGTGCGAAAGAGTTATATGAAGATTATAAGTTTTATGACAGAAATGTCATGTTATATCCGGCCAAGGACCTGATCTTTTTTCAGGCGGATATCCACGGTAATCAGCTGACAATGGAACGAATCAGATGTCTGAGGCGACTGATGGAGGGCAGACCCACTACGGTGATCACCACCTACGATGCCCTGATGGCGCCACAGCCGCCGATCGATGCATGGAAAAAGCATATAATACACTTGGATAAACGAAGCAGCATAGATGAGAGTGAGCTGGCGGCGCGTCTCGTGGAGCTGGGATATGAAAAGAATTATCAGGTGGAAGCGCCGGGGCAGTTCAGCATTCGCGGCGGTATCGTTGATATTTTTGATCTCACAGAAGAAAATCCTTACCGAATCGAGCTGTGGGGAGAAGATGTGGAGTCCATACGCAGTTTTGATATTCTGAGTCAGCGTTCCATTGAGCAGCTTGAGTCAGTCACGATCTATCCTGCAACAGAACTAATCCTGTCGGAATATGAATTGCGGGATGGACTTAAGAAGATTCAGGAAGAGTGTAAGAAACATACGGCTAAGCTACGAAAAGAGATGAAGACTGAGGAAGCGCATCGAATCGAGACGCAGGTAAAGGAACTGGTGGAGCAGCTGCTGGAACTTGGATTGTCCAGAAATACGGTGAATTTGGAGAGCTATATACGGTACTTTTATTCGGAATTGTCAACTCTCCTTGACTGCCTGTCAGACGATGTGGAGATTTCCGGCAGACAGGGCGCAAGCTGCGTTTTCATAGAGGAACCGCTACGGGTTAAGGAACACGTGTCGGCGGTAGAACTGGAATTTCGGGAAAGCATGCTGCATCGTTTGGAGAAGGGTTATATTTTACCCGGACAGATGGATATCCTCTACGGCGCGGAGAAGACGGCGGCGAGGATCACGAAAGGCAGAGTTGTGACGCTTTCCATGATGGATGGCAGGAATCCTCTTTTTAAGGCGGACAGAAAATTTGATATTCAGACGAGAAGTTTATCTTCCTACAACAATAGTTTTGAAGCGTTGGTGAAAGATCTGGCCGGTTATAAGAAAAGGGGGTATCGTATCCTGTTGCTTTCCGGTTCCAGAACGAGGGCGAAGCGTCTTGCAGAAGATCTGCGTGAGCAGGAGATCAGCGCCTTTTATACGGAAGATCCTATGCGGGAGGTGCAGCCGGGTGAGGTCATGACCTACTATGGCAGGGTGCTCAAGGGATTCGAATATCCTCTTTTGAAATTTATCGTGATCTCGGAGAGTGACATCTTCGGCGCGGAGAAGAAGAAAAAGAGGAAGAAGCTTTATCAGGGACAGAAGATCAATGATTTCAATGAGTTAAAAGTGGGAGATTACGTGGTGCACGAGAGCCACGGACTGGGGATCTATCAGGGTATAGAGAAAGTGGAAGTGGATAAGATCGTCAAGGATTATATGAAGATTTCTTATCGGGACGGCGGTATTCTCTATGTGCTTGCTACAGGTCTGGATGTGATTCAGAAATATGCTTCTGCGGAGTCAGGCAGCAAACCTAAGCTCAATAAACTGGGTACGCAGGAGTGGAATAAGACCAAGTCAAAAGTGCGCACCGCGGTGGATGAGGTGGCGCAGGATCTGGTAGAACTGTATGCGGTCAGGCAGCAGAGTCAGGGCTTTAAATACGGGCCGGATACTGTCTGGCAGAGGGAATTTGAGGAGATGTTTCCTTTTGAGGAGACGGAAGATCAGGTGAATGCCATCGCTGCCACGAAAGAGGATATGGAGAGCAGCAAGATCATGGATCGTCTGATCTGCGGCGACGTGGGATACGGCAAGACGGAAATCGCGATCAGGGCGGCGTTCAAGGCCGTGCAGGAGGGAAAACAGGTGGTATATCTGGTGCCCACTACCATTCTTGCACAACAGCACTATAATACTTTCGTGCAGAGAATGAAGGAGTTTCCGGTACGGATAGATCTGCTGTCGCGTTTTCGGACAACGGCGGAACAAAAGAAGACAGTGGCGGACCTGAAGAAAGGCATGGTGGATATCGTGATCGGCACCCACCGCGTTCTGTCTGCGGATGTGCAATATAAGGATCTGGGACTGCTGATCATCGATGAGGAACAGCGTTTCGGCGTGGCGCATAAAGAGAAGATCAAGAAGATGAAGGAAAACGTGGATGTGCTGACGCTGACGGCGACACCGATTCCCAGAACGTTGCACATGAGCCTGATCGGCATTCGGGATATGAGTGTGCTGGAAGAGGCGCCCGGGGACAGACAGCCGATCCAGACTTTTGTCTGCGAATACAATGAAGAATTGGTGCGGGAAGCGATCGTCAGGGAATTGTCCAGAGAAGGACAGGTATACTATGTCTATAACAGGGTAAATAACATTGCGGATATTTCCGCCGCGATTCAGAAGCTGGTGCCTGAGGCAACCGTGGCTTTTGCACACGGTCAGATGAAGGAGAGCGAGCTGGAGCGGATCATGTATGATTTCATCGACGGAGAAATCGACGTGCTGGTATCCACTACGATCATTGAGACCGGACTGGACATTTCCAATGTAAACACGATGATCATTCATGATTCCGATCAGATGGGGCTGTCGCAGCTCTATCAGCTCAGAGGGCGCGTGGGGCGTTCCAACCGGACAGCCTATGCTTTTCTCATGTATAAAAGAGACAAAATGCTCAGGGAAGTGGCGGAGAAACGATTGGAAGCAATCAAAGAGTTTACCGATCTGGGCAGCGGATTTAAGATTGCCATGCGGGATATGGAAATACGCGGCGCGGGTAATCTGCTGGGTGCAAGGCAGCATGGGCACATGCAGGCAGTCGGCTATGATCTGTACTGCAAGATGCTAAATGAAGCGGTTAAGAGCCTGAAAGGTATTTCAACGATAGAAGACTTTAATACAAGCATCGATCTGGAAGTGGACGCATACATTCCGCCTTCTTATATCGTAAATGAAGTGCAGAAACTGGATATCTACAAGCGCATCGCGGGAATTGAGAACGAGAAGGAATGCGATGACATGCGGGAGGAATTGCTGGACCGCTTCGGCGAGATTCCGAAGTCGGCGGAGAATCTGCTTAGAATTGCGCTGATGCGTTCTCACGCGCATAAACTGTACATGCCGGAGGTAAAGGGTAAGGACGGTTCCATCCGTTTCCTGCTGCGGGCGGATGCTCCGATCAGAGTGGAAAATATCCCACACTTGCTGAATGCCTATGAGGGCAGAATGTCTTTTGAACCGAAAGGAACGCCGATGTTCAGGCTGCGTTATCGGAAATGCGGCGTGGTCGAGAAGGACGAGGAACTGTTGCTGGCACTGACGGAGGCGGCACTTTCCGATATGACAGAGTTGCTGTTGGAGTAGATGACGATTTCGTCTGTTTTATAGAAAATTTATGGTGCCGCTATCGGAAATGCGGCGGAATGGAGAGTGCTATGATCTACTTGGATCATGCGGCGACAACGAAAACAGCACCGGAAGTTGTGGAAGCGATGCTGCCGTATTTCACGGAATGTTACGGCAATGCGGGAAGTATATATAAGCTGGGAAATGAGAGCAGGATGGCGGTTATCCGGACGAAGGAGACGATTGCCGGGACGCTTGGCGCGGAAGCGAATGAGATTTATTTTACATCGGGCGGAACGGAATCCGACAACTGGGCGCTTAAAGCTGTCTACGAGGCTTATCGTGATAAGGGAAGACATATTATCACATCTAAGATCGAACACCATGCGGTGCTGCATACATGTGAATATCTGGAAAAGCAAGGGGCCGAGGTCACGTATCTGGATGTGGACGGTGACGGATTGGTGGATGTGGAACAACTGAAACGTGCGATTCGACCCGACACCATTCTGATCTCGGTGATGTATGCTAACAATGAGATCGGGACGCTCCAGCCGGTCAAGGAGATCGGAGAAATTGCTGCGTCCCACGGTATTCTGTTCCATACCGATGCGGTACAGGCTTACGGACAGTTGCCCATTGATGTGGCGGCATGTCATATCGACCTGCTTTCCGCCAGCGGACATAAGTTCAACGGCCCCAAAGGTGTGGGATTTCTCTATGTCAGCAAAAGGGCGAAGATCCGTTCTTTCATGCACGGTGGGCAGCAGGAACGGGGCAGGCGCGCCGGCACCGAGAACATACCGGGAATCGTGGGCCTGGAAGCGGCTGTGAGGCGTGTGTATGGCAGTGTGGAAGAAGCAGAATGTGTCTGCAATTTAGAAGAAGAGAAGAATGCAGAACGTGAAAGGATATTGCGGGATTACCTTATTTCTCAGATCGAAGAAAAGATCCCCGCTGCAGTGCTCAATGGACACCGCACAAAGCGACTGCCGGGGAATGTAAATTTCAGCTTTCCGGGAGTAGAGGGAGAGTCAGTGCTGATCATGTTAGATATGCAGGGGATCTGTGCGTCAAGCGGATCGGCATGTACTTCCGGCTCGATTGATCCTTCTCATGTACTGCTGGCGATCGGGCGGTCACCGGAGGAAGCGCGCAGTGCGATTCGGTTAACGCTTGGCGCGGAGAACACGAAGGAAGAGATGGATATTGTGGTGGGGGAGTTGGCGCGGATTGTCGGCAAGATTAGAGAGAGCCGGTTGTAAGGCTGCTCCTTGGAGCTAACTTCTTGTTACACTGCATGAACGTTATTTCGTTTTATATAAATACATGTTGGCATCTATTTTATCACCATGTATACTATTTTTTATCTGAGTAATCAAAGATACGTGCGCTCGCACATTCAGGCAACTTCTGCCGCTTACTCAATACTACAAATCAATTGCGGCAGAGGTACTTAATGATACATTCCATAATGTAATACCTCCGCTTGAGAAAAGGAGGTAACACTATGGAACATGCAGCCATCAGAGAAGAGGGAAACTTTATGGTAATGAAAGGCGGAAAATCTTACACAATCGCGGATATTGAATCCCTCCCGGAAGACCAGCGCGCAGAGCTGATCGACGGGGAATTGTTTATGATGGTAACACCCACATCAACACATCAGGAGATTCTCGTCCATCTTCTTTTTGAGATCGAAGGGTATATCAGAAAAAATGGGGGAGAATGTAAGGTATATCCCGCTCCCTATGGGGTGTATATCAAGGATGATGACCGCTACTTTGTGGAGCCGGATATCTCTGTCATTTGTGATAAAGGAAAAATAGATGAAAAAGGCTGCCATGGCGCGCCTGACTGGATAATCGAGATCGTGTCGCCGGCGAGCGGTCAAATGGACTATGTGCGGAAGCTTGCCCTTTATCAGACCGCGGGCGTCCGGGAATACTGGATCGTGGACCCGCAGCGTGAAACGATCACCGTGTATGACCTGAAACATGGCAGACAGGCTGAGGTGTATTCTTTTTCTGAGCGGATCAAAGTGGGGATTTATGAAGATTTCTATTTGAATCTCGTAGAATGATATATTTCCTTTATCTTAAGTTTGATACCAAAATCAGCGGGAATCCGGTGTAATCAAAGCTTCTGGGAACCTATCGAATTATAAAGTGTTAAACTCGGGAAATGATGGCTTATAGGTAAGAGGCTTTGTGAAAAAAAGAAAGCGGGTTTTTGCGAAAAAAAATATCCACTTGGACAACTCGGTGTCTAAGTGGATTTATTATAATGGACTAAAATATAGGAACGGTATGTGAAGGAAATAGAAAAAACATAACACAAAAAGGAAACCTCATCGACAATAAGTGATAATCTCCGACATAAATTTCTGAAGCAGCAGGAGCTGAGGGTAAGAGAGTTCTTTTAGCTGTGCAATAATCTCTTCCTGCAAGTGGCTTGTATCAGCGTCCTGTGAAGAAGGAAGTTCGATAATATCTTCGATTCCGATATGGAACAGATAGCAGACATTGATAATTTTCTCGATAGTAAAATTACGCTCGCCACGCTCTAATTGTGCATAGTATTGCGTGTCAAGATAGAGCTGCCTTGCCAGTTCTTCCTGTGTCATATTATTCAAAAGACGGTATTTCTTAATGTTCTGTGCGATGGAATGAGGGGTGCTTTCTTTCATATAGTCGCCTCCTTATATTCTTAAACTATATGATTCCCAATAAAAAAGAATGATAAAGTATGCTATATATAGTATTGCAAATCGCTATACTTATATAGTAAAATGTAGTAGAATAATGTTGAAAAAGTATAGAATGAAGAGCAGAGGGTTGTATGTTTTGTCGAGAAGGATTCATTATAATGTGAATAATGGACCGGAAAGGTGTACTTTGCATGTGTAAAGAATAAGTAGAAAAATGCTAGATGGACAGAAAATGTCCATATAGATTGCTATTATGATATTACAATATGACAGACGGAGGTCTTTGGTAATATGAGTGAAGAAGGACTTGGCAAAAGTAACAGGGTACTGGCAATCTATACAAAACTAATGAACGGACAAATTGTTAAGAAAGCGGAAGAGGCGGAACGTTTCGGTGTCAATGTAAAAAGCATACAGCGTGATTTGGAAGGCATACGGGCTTTTTTGGCAGAACAGTCTGTACAGGAAGGATTTCGTAACGAGTTGGTTTACGATCATTATGATAAAGGCTATCGGCTCGAAAAGAGTAGCAGTGTCAGACTCACGAATGATGAAATACTTGCGGTCTGTAAGATTCTGTTAGACAGCAGAGCTTTTACGAAAATAGAAATGATGAACATTCTGGATAAACTGCTCGTGAACTGTGTGCCGAAGAAAAATCAGAAACTGATTTCCGATTTGATTGCAAACGAAAGATTTCATTATATAGAACCACAGCATAAGAGGGTATTCCTAGACAAGATCATGACGATTGGGCAGGCAATCAGGGAGTGCAGAGTGATACAGATCCGTTATACGAAGATGAAAGACAAGACTACCGTGGAACGGAAACTGGAACCGCTGGCGATTATGTTCTCGGAGTATTATTTTTATCTTGTCGGCTTTATTGAAGGAATTGATAAGGAGAAGGCTTTTGAGAACGCGGACGATCCGTTCCCAACGATTTATCGAGTTGATCGGATCGAAGAACTTAAAGTGACTGGTGAACATTTTAAAATTCCTTATGCAGATCGGTTTGAGGAGGGAGAATTTCGTAAGCGGGTACAGTTCATGTATGGTGGAAAGTTGCAGAAGGTGAAGTTCGAGTATATAGGGGAATCTATTGAGGCGGTGTTGGACAGGCTGCCCACGGCGAAGGTTCTGTCGGAGGAGGTCGGAAAGTATGTGGTGCAGGCAGAGGTGTTTGGGAAAGGGATTGATATGTGGTTGAGGAGTCAAGGGGAGAAGGTTAGGGTGATAAAGTAATAACAGGAGATACAGCTATGGAAGCACAATCGTTTATTGGCTCAATAAAATCTGGACCAGTTATGGAGCCAGAGGAAAATGTTTTTAAGAGTATTTGGAGAGAATATGAGCGCGTAATCATAGAAAGTTTGGTGACCTCATTTGGTTTAGACTTTATTGTGGGTGATCAGTATGGCGGGGATGTCGATACGATTCATAACGTTCGTAGAATGCAGGAAGATACAAACTTGTTATATAAGAATAAGTCAAATGAAGCTGCTTATATGAACCGTGGAGCATATAATACAGCCGAATATCATGGCGATCAAAGTTTTAGACATGTTAAAGCAGAGGCGAGAAAAGAATTTTTTGAGCAAGGGAAAAGCATTGATGATGTTTACACTGGTGAAAAAATTGTGCCAGTCAACAAGGGACAAAGCAGAGAAAAACAGGCACAACTTGATCATGTGATTTCTGCCAAACAAATTCATGATGACCGTGGAAGAATTTTAGCAGAATTATCGGGTAAAGACTTGGCGAATAATCCGGATAATCTTCGATTTACAAATGCATGTTTGAATAACAATATGCGGGATAAGAGTATACCTGATTATATTAGATGGTGTGAAGAAAATCCGGATAAAGTGAATTGGGGAGGAGAAAAAGGGAAACCGCTTCCGGATAGTGTAAAACAGGAATTACTGGGTGAGTACAATAAATCGCAAAAAATATATGATCAGAAGATAAATTATGCTTATTATACAAGCAAGAAGTTTGTAAAAGATACGGCTATGGCGGCTGGAAAAAGAGCTACGCAAATGGGAATGCGTCAGGCGTTAGGATTTGTTTTTTTGGAAATATGGTTTGCTGTGAAAGAAGAAATGGAACAGATACCGACTGGTTTTCGACTAGAGGAAGTATCAGATTCTATTGTGAATGGCGTAAAAAAAGGAATTACTAATGCAAAAAATAAGTATAGAGAGCTGCTTGTTAAACTGGAAGAAGGTCTTGCAGCAGGTGTTTTGACAAGTCTTACAACGACGATATGCAATATATTTACGACGACCCTAAAAAATATCGTAAAATGTATACGGCAGGTTTATGCTTCGCTTGTTCAAGCAGGTAAGGTGCTACTATTTAATCCTGATAATTTAATGCTTGGAGATAGGATTAAAACGGCAACGATTATTATAGCGACGGGTGCGAGTGTTCTTTTAGGAACAGCTGTTGGAGAAATAATAGGTGATACGCCGATTGGGAAAACACCTATTGGCGGAATTGTCGCTACATTCTGTTCGACAATGGTGAGTGGCACCCTTTCTTGCACTTTATTAATTGCTTTAGATAGAAGTACATTTATGAAAAAAATAATAGATATGCTTAATACAATGCCTAACGAGGTAAATAATTATGCCGAAATTGCGACATATATGGAGCGGCTTGCTGCAAAATATGCGAAGATTGATATTGAAAGTTTTCGGAAAGAAACCGGAAAATATAAGGAAACAGCAATAAAGATCAGCGCTACAACAAGCGAAGAAGAGTTGACCTTTGTTTTGGAAAAGGCGTATGTACTATTTGAAATTGAGCTACCTTGGAAAGGGGATTTCAATGAATTTATGTCAAACAGAGACAATAAGCTGGTGTTTGAATAATGTTTACATGTGATATGTGTGGAGAATGCTGCCGTCATTTAGATCGGTCGGATGTTTATGCCGAATTGCATCGTGGGGATGGTGTGTGTAAATATTTGGATGGGGATAAATGTAGTATCTATGAAAACCGGCCACTATTATGCAGAGTAGATGAATGCTATGAAATTTTTTTTAAGGAACATTATACATGTGAAGAATATCAGGAATTAAATTTTGAAGCATGTAATTTGTTAAAAAAGGAAAAGGAGGAACATGAAATGCCATTGCCATTTATAATCGGAGGTCTCGCGGTAGCAGCAGGTGCGGCGGGAATTGGGTCAGGCGTCCGAGGTGGAATGAAAATGAAGGATGCGAATGATACTATGAAATCGGCTCAAGAGAAACAGGAGAAAGCAATTGCCAGATTCGAGGATTATAATCACAAAGCTACGGCGGTTATGGACAAGCTGGGAAAACAGGAACTGAGTATTTTATCCAGTTTTGAACAATTTTCTGACTTGATTGAGAAAATCCAAGGGAGACCGGAATTTAAAAAATATTCCAAAGATGGCATCGATTTGCCAGAGTATGAAGCGGAAGAGTTAAAAAAAGTTTCGACAGGAGCAGGAGTACTGCTTGGCGGAGTATCGGGCGCTGTAGCGGGTACAGCCGGAGGATTTGCGGCGGCAGGAGCAACAACATCTGCGGTCATGGCATTGGGAACGGCGTCGACAGGTGCCGCAATTTCATCGTTGAGTGGAGTAGCTGCAACTAATGCTACTTTGGCGGCGCTAGGTGGCGGTGCACTTACTGCAGGCGGTGGTGGTATGGCGCTTGGTAGTGCTGTTCTGGGCGGTGCAACCTTGGGAGTAGGTCTACTTGTTGGAGGAATCATTTTTAATGTGACCGGATCAAAATTATCTGACAAAGCTGATGCAGCATATTCCCAAGCCCGTAAAACGGAAGATCAAGTAAATCATATCACGTGGTATTTGCGACAATTAGAGACCGCCGCCAGTGGATTTCAAGAGACGCTGACCAAGGTAGAAGAGCAGTATCGGCAGAGACTAAAGACACTTGATTTTATAATCAGTTTCTCGGAAAAAACAGATTGGAACGATTTTTCCAAGAAGGAGCAGAAAATGACAGAGAATTTGGTGCTTCTGGTAGGGCTGCTATATAAGATGTGCCAAGTGAAATTAGTATTACAGGCAGAAAAGGAAGATGAGTTGAATACTGTAAATAAAGAAGAAGTAGATGAAGTAATTTGTAATGCAGAGAATATTCTGGCGAATGAAATTAATGATGATGTAGCCTAATGATAAGAAGGAGGGTAAAGTTATGTTTTTAGACAAGCTAAATAATGAAGAGCAAGAAGCCTTTTTGAGTTTGAGTGTGCATGCGGCAAAAGCGAATGGAGTTGTTGAAGAGGAAGAGAAGAGTATGATTAAGGAATACTGCCGTGAGATGGGGCACTCCCATTTTAATACAGAAGATGTGTTGCCGTTTGAAAAAGTGGTGGAAATATACGGCAACTCCGAGATGCAAAACAGAAAGATTGTTTTAATGGAAATTTTGGGTTTGTTATATGCAGATGGAACATATGATGAGAAAGAAAAAGCCTTTATTCAAGATTTTGCAGAGAAGATATGCTTAGATCCCGAGACTGTTGAAAAGCAGACCGGGCTAATCAAAAAATACTTAGAATTAGTAAAAGAAATGGCAGAATCTGTTGTGTAGAAAAGATGGTTGAAATTATTAATTGGTGTAGGAGTTGTGCGTGTATGCTATTTATGTAAAATTTTGTTCGCAGTCGTTGAACAAAATGTATGATTTATATAAGATAATACCAGTAGGGAAATTGTTATTTTTAACACTATTTGGTAGACATGTTCTTAATGCCATAAAAATTGATAAGGATAATATGCGATGAATTTGTGTTCCATAGCTGGTATTACCTTGACAGAATTTGAGAATCCCTCATTAGCATGTATTTGGCAGTTTGTGTTTTGTCCAGTTTTTTGGGGCAGATGCTGCTGTCATAGCCCATCGGTCACTTATTTGATATGTCAGTATAGAAGTTATGGCAATATTGTTGAATGGTAGTCGGGGCATAAAGGGAAAGTCTATGTTGTTTGCATAGAATAATTATGATATAATTTGTATACAATATGATTGAGCATGACATATTCTAAACATACATTTATGTAGTCATTCCAAGGAGGGATACAATATGGACGCAATTATCAGACCATCCGCTGACATTCGTAATCACTATAATGAGATATCCCGGCAGTGTAGGGAAGAAAGAGTTCCGGTTATTCTTACTGTGAATGGAAGGGGGGACACCGCGGTATTAGGTTTGCAGGACTATTACCAGATGAAGTCAGAGCTGGAGTTACTTCGTACGCTTGCAGAGGCAGAAGAAGATGTGAAGAATGGAAGAGTAGCGCCGATACAGGAAACTTTTGACGATATTCGAAGTAAACTTCTGGAGATGAGAAATGAAATATAAAGTCATACGAACAGCCAAGGCTGATGAGCAGCTTCATAATGATATTTTGTACATTGCGCAAGACTCCGGGAGTGTAGATATAGCACTTAACTATCTCGGCAAAGTAGAGAGTGCGGTCAATCTTTTACAAACGACTCCATATGTAGGAAGCCAACCCAGATACGCAACGCTCCGTAGGCAGGGATATCTGGTACTTATAGTTGAACGGCATTTAATATTTTATAAGGTATCCGAGGAAGATAAAACAGTGGTGATTTATGCTATTGTAGATGGCAGGCGGGAGTATAAAAATATGATTTAAGTGCCTTGGGTTAGGGAAGGGCGTAGATCGTCTTATGGAAAAATGAGTAAAAATTATGTAATCCAGTGACCACATGAATAAAGCCAGTCCCGATTAGTGGGCTGGCTTTTGTTATAGATTAAGCATTTCATTGGGTAAATTTTACAAAAATAAACAAAAATATACTTTTCCCCTTAATATAATCATTGTATTTTATAGTTTAATGTAATATAATAAATACGTTTGTATTAAAAAAAATAAATACATTTATAAAATTTTACAATATTTTTATTAAAGGGGAAATATACTATATGGAGGAACATTATAGCAATAAAGTTCGTGCATTTAGATGGTTCTTTTATACGGCATTACCTTCAATTTTCACGTATATGTTAGCTTGCATATATGATCTCATTTTAGGATTTACGATTATACAATCATTAGAAAAGCATTTCTTAGAATTTATTTTGATGGTTTTCGCAATTGCAATTAGTATATTTGGATCTGCTATGAATATTGAAAGAAAAATCACTCCACTTATGAAAGAGATATATGTTGGTTTATCTGTGTTATGTTGTTTCATATGTTTGGTATTTTATGGATTTTTATATTATTCAAATAACCAAAGCAATGAAGTTATCTCAATTAATGAGTTTGAATCTGCGAATATAGATATCGATGAAGAAAATATAATTGAAAGTGAATCTCTTATAACTAACGATTTGGAGTCTGAAAATGTGAATACAGAACATAAGACAATAAATGTTATAACCGTAATACATATTATTTTTATTATAATTGCTCTGGGAATAATATGTTTAGGTATTCTTTTTGAAATAAATGCAGACAAAATAGGAAATAAGAAGGTCACTAAAAATCATGAAAATCTCTAATAAAAAATTGAAAATATTTGTCATTATTATAGTTGTTCTATTTATCATTTTATTCCTATGGAGTGCCCTATATCAAAGAGATAAATTATTAAGTCAATATAAATTAGCTGTAGAAAAATATGAATCTCAAAACTATATAGAAGCACAAGAATTGTTTTCTTCGTTAGGGGATTATAAAGATAGCCTCGAATATATTGAAAATGCTAAAACTTTGAAACAATATAATGATATATATAATAAAGCTACAGAATTATTTTATAATGAAGATTATGAAAATGCTATCAAACTGTTTACATTAATTGAAGATTTCGAGGATAGTGAAAAATTTATAAATAAGTCTAATGATCTTCTAATACAAGAAAATAATAATAAACTTTTATATAATGAAGCATATAATTATTATCAATCTGAAAATTATATTTCAGCATTAGAAAATTTTTCAGAACTTGATAATTATAAAGATAGTAAGGAAATGCTTCAAAAATGTAGATTAGAATTAGCCAGATTGCAACAGGCTACTACCATTTCTGCTGGAATTCGTTCTTCGGTTGGAATGATCAGAAATGGAAAAGTATATTTAGCAGGTGATGATTATTATTCTTGGAAATCTGAACTCGATAGTTGGAATGATATTATATCAATTTCTGTTAAAGGCAATTTTGTAGTCGGCTTAAAAGAAGATGGTACTGTTGTTATGGCGGGTAAAGTACCTGAATATTATGTTGGAACAAAAACTTGGAATGATGTTATCTCTATTTCTACAGGACAACAATATATAATAGGTTTGAGAGCAGATGGAACTGTAGTCGCACAAGGGCATAACGGCGATGGACAGGTAAATATAGATGATTGGACTGATATTGTTGCTATTTCAACCGGATGGAGACATACTGTTGGATTAGATTCAAATGGGAAAATTCATATAACAGGACTTGGGAGTAAAAGACAATTAGAATATATTGAAGAACATAAAGATGAATGGACAGATATCGTTGATATTGATGCTGGTGGTGGAAGCTCGTGGGATATCGGTACTACCCCATATACTGTTGCACTAAAACAAGATGGAACTGTAGTTACAACATTAACAGGAGAAATTGCTGAAGAAGTTGATAAATGGAAAGATATAATTGCTATCTCCGCTGGAGATTCTCATATCGTTGGTTTGAAATCTGATAAAACTATAGTTACAACACAAACAGGACAATCGCTAGATGATATAAATAAAGGAGAAGATATTGTCGCTGTCTCTGCCGGTTATGGTTTTACATTAGGATTAAAAGCAGATGGTTCAGTAGAAGCTATAGGGTATAATAATGTTGGGCAAATTGATGTAAAATCATGGGAGGATATCACAAATTACGAGGCAGAATGGAAATCTATTTTTGATGAAGAACTAAGATGGAATGGAATTAAATAGTAATTATAATTATAGGATAATAATTTAATATTCAATAGAGTCCAGATTATCGGACTCTATTTTTTGTATCCTTATACCAGAACAGAGGTTCGAGAAAAGGTAAAGGAGACAGATATTATGAAAGGATACACAGTAGAAAGCGGTTATATGGGATATGTTAACGGAGAGTATATGTTGTTTGCCAGTGAGACAGATTATGCAGATTATGTGGAAAAATAGGTCGCGGTTCGGATTACTATCATATGATGACCGAACATAATAGCAGGAAAATGAAGAAATATTGTTTCGGATATTGCGGTGGCTAACCTATATACAGTAAAATAAAACAATGTATAGGAAATATTTGCTATAGGAAAAGAGGATGAATCATGAAGAGACAAGGCATTGTTTTGGGGATAGCAGCCGCAATGTTCATTGGGCTGGCAGGCTGTGGCGGACAGGATCAGCAGAATGCAGCTCCCACCGTCACAACAGAGGGTGCGGAGAATGTCGACACGCATGAAGATGAATCGGTAGAGAGTGAGCAGAAAGCTTCTGTTGAAGAAAAAGATACTGACACAGAACAACAGACGGAAGACGTAGAGACCGCTGCGGGACAGCAGGATGAGGATGTGGCGGCAGACACGAACCAAGAAGATGAAAGTGCAGGGAATGATATAACGCATATAGAAGAAGGCAGTAATGAAGGTGTTAATTCCGAAGCAAATAAGTTTGTGAGAAGTATGAAGATCGGCTGGAATCTTGGCAATACTTTTGATGCGCACTCGGATCAGAATAAAGGGGATGAAATGGCTTATGAATCCGATTGGTGCGGGATCGTCACGACGAAAGAGATGGTTGACGAGATCAAAGCGGCCGGTTTTCAGACGATGCGCATTCCGGTGTCATGGCATAATCATGTCACATCCGACGGCAATTACACGATCAGCGAGGCGTGGCTGAACCGTGTGCAGGAAGTGGTGGATTATGCGATTGATAATGATATGCATGTGATTATTAATATTCACCATGATAATTCTACGAGCTATATGTATCCGGCAACAGAGCATTTGGAGCAGTCTAAGGCTTACGTCGTGGCAATCTGGTCACAGGTGGCGGCGAGATTTGCGGATTATGACGAGCATTTGATTATGGAGGCGCTGAACGAACCCCGTCTGGTTGGCACGAGCGATGAGTGGTGGCTTGATCTGAATAAGCAGCAGTGTGTGGAGGCAGTACAGTGTATCAATGAATTGAACCAAGTTTTCGTAGACACGGTGCGGGCATCCGGAGGCAATAATGGAGAACGCTACCTGCTGGTACCGGGTTATGCGGCATCTTTACAGGGAGCTACCAACCAATATTTTGAATTGCCGCAGGACATTGCGGGGAATGAGAACAAGATTCTGGTGGAAGTACATGCTTACACGCCTTATGATTTTGCACTGAGGGCGCCGGGAGAAGGCAAAAGTATCGATCAGTGGAGCGCTGATGATAAAGCTTCGACTGCTGAGATTGATGAGCTGATGGATACTTTGTACAAGAAATATGTGCAGAATGGTATTGGTGTGGTGATTGATGAGTTCGGGGCGAGAGATAAGCACGGAAATATTCAGGCGAGAACAGATTTTGCAGCCTATTATGTGGCGGCGGCGAGACAGAGAGGAATCACCTGCTGTTGGTGGGACAATAATGAATTTACCGGCGATGGAGAAAACTTCGGTATCTTCCGGAGGCAGGTATGCAGTTTTATGTATCCGGAGCTGGTAGAGGGCATGATGAAGGCTTTGTGAGCATTTTTTGCACAGTGAGGGGCAGAAACATAATTGCTAAATCACAGGCATAGGTATATGATAGTAATTGTTGCTGCGGCTCGACGCAAGCCGCACTTATAGAGTATGTGGAGAACACAGTGATTAAGAAGATTGATTCGATAACAGTGAACTATATAGAAGAGGGTGAAGGCGAAGTAATTGTGCTTCTGCATGGCTGGGGAGCGAATATTACTTTGTATGCCGGCATTATTAATGTGCTGGCACAGGGACACAGGGTGATCGCGCTTGATATGCCGGGATTCGGCAAGACATCTGAGCCGCCGGAACCGTGGTGCGTGGACGACTATGTTGATTTCGTGATGAAATTTATTGAATCTTTTGGTCTTGTGCGGTTCAGTGTTGTAGTACACTCGTTTGGCGGAAGGGTATTCTTTAAGATGAATGCCATAGAGAATCTGCCGTTTACCATAGAGAGAGCCGTGTTGATCGATAGTGCGGGGATTCTACCAAGGAAGAGCTTCTGGCAGAAGTTAAGTTTGCGTTGCTACAAGATTGGGCGGGCGGTCATGAGTACGAAAGTATTACATTTCCTGTATCCCGATGCGGTAGACAATATGAGACGCAAACGGGGCTCAGCCGATTATAACAGTGCGACGCCGACCATGCGTGCGACGCTGGTAAAAGTGGTAAATGAGGACTTAGAGCCGCTTATGCATTTGGTCAAGTGCCCGACCCTGTTAATATGGGGAGATAAGGATACAGCAACACCGTTGTCTGATGCCAAGAGAATGGAAGAGCTGATACCGGAAGCGGGACTGGTGGTATGTGAAGGAGCGGGGCATTTTTCTTTTGCCGAGCAGGCACCGAAGGTACATGCCGCGTTGGCAGCGTTTTTCTCTTCATAGAAAGCAGTTCATACTTTTAGAATAAATAGGAATCGATATTATGAATATTGTATTAACAGTCATATGGTTTATCACATATATAGTGGGTACCGTATGGTATGAACTTTATATTGTCCATATGTTTCAGCAGAACTCATACAAACCGCGGGAGTATATGGAATGGATGCAGGTACACAGCAATGTGGGAAGACTGCTGGGTAAATGTCTGTATGGAATTATATCTTTGCCACTGGTGTTGATCGGAAGCAGAGGGTGCATGGTCGCTGCATGTGTAATGAATATAATGACTATAATAGTCAACAAGCCCCATGCGGCGAAGAAACCGCTCGTGTATACGAAGCGGGTGAAGCGCATGCTTATAACTACGGCCGCCATCTATTTAATCGGTATGCTGTTAGCGCTTTTCCTTCCCACAGGCGGATACCGTATTGTTCTGACAGAGCTTGCCGCGACAGCGACCGAGGCAGAAGCATTACGTCTGCGCGTCTGTGCGGGGATTCTGACAGGTTTGTTTATTGTGCAGCCCTTTCTGATTCTGCTAGTTAATTTGCTTAATCGACCGATAGAGCAGGGAATAGATCGGCACTATATTAACGATGCCGCTCGGATTCTGAAAGAGATGCCGGATTTGAAGATTATCGGTGTGACCGGAAGCTATGGTAAGACCAGCGTGAAATATTTTCTGAGTACCTTACTGTCCTGTCGGTACAATGTACTGCATACACCGGGCAACTATAACACGACATTGGGCGTTGTCAGGACGATCAGGGAGCAGATGAAACCGTTCCACGAAATCTTCATCTGTGAGATGGGTGCAAGAGAAGTGGGCGATATCAAAGAAATTTGTGATCTGGTGCATCCCGATTACGGAATCATCACTTCGATCGGACCACAGCACTTACAGAGCTTTCATACGATTGAGAATATTATCGGCACGAAATTTGAATTGGCTGATGCCGTGCCGGCGGATGGGAAGGTCTTCTTGAATTATGATAACGAGTACATCCGCGCACATAAGATCAATAAGAATGTCGTAAGCTATGGTACGATAGCAGAAGATATTAACTTTCGGGCTTACGATATAGAAGTGTCTCCGAGAGGATCTTCTTTCAAAATGAAAGACGAGAACGGAGATGAGTATGAGTTCCACACGCGGCTGGTGGGAAATCATAATGTACAGAATATTGCAGGTGCCATTGCGGTGGCTCATACGCTGGGCATTCCGATGGAGAAGTTGAAATATCCGGTGAAACAGCTTGAAAGCGTGGAGCACCGGCTGCAGCTTAAGAAGCAGGGGAACAGAATTATACTGGACGATGCCTATAACTCTAATAAGAACGGATTTGAGGCGGCGCTTGACACGCTGGCGATGTTTAAGGAGCTGCGCATTCTAATGACACCGGGCATGGTGGAGCTGGGTGAGAAGCAGTATGATGAGAATAGAGAAGTGGGTATTTATGCGGCGGATAAATGTGACTATGCGGTGCTGATCGGTAAAGAGCAGACGAAGCCGATTCAGGACGGTCTGCTGGAAGCCGGATTTACGCAGAACAGGATGATCGTAGTGGATACTTTGCAGGAAGCTTTTCAGATGGTGAATGCGATTCCGGATGAGAAACAGAAGGTAGTGCTGATTGAGAATGATCTGCCGGACAATTATGCATAGAAGTAGTGTGAGCCCTTGACATGGAGGTAAAGATGAAAATTCGAGTAGGCGTATTCTTTGGTGGTAAAAGTGTGGAGCATGAGGTATCCGTGATCTCCGGATTACAGGCATATAATTCTTTTAACAGAGACAAATATGAACCGATCCCGATCTATATCACTAAGGATAATGAATTATACACTGGGGAAGCCATCGGGGATATTGCCAATTATAAGAATATTCCGGCGTTGCTGCAGAAGAGCACAAGAGTATTTCTGATGTGCGAGCAGGGACAGGTAGAGTTGATTCAATATCCGGTGAAGAAGTTCGGCAGCTCCGTGGCGGCGCAGATTGATGTGGCGTTTCCCGTAGTGCATGGCGCTAATGTGGAAGATGGATCGTTGCAGGGATTCCTACGGCACTATAACATTCCGTTTGTGGGATGTGACGTGGCAGCCTCCGCGGTGACTATGGACAAATATGTGATGAAAACTGTGCTGAAAGATAACGGGATTCCGATATTGGATTGTGTTACGCTGAATGTGAAGGAGTATGAGAGCGACGAGGAAGCCGCTTACGTTAAAGTGGAAGATAAGATCGGCTATCCGGTTATTGTCAAGCCGGTTAATCTGGGGTCCAGTGTGGGAATCAAGGTGGCAAAAGACAAAGACGGTTTACGGGAAGCGCTGGAGTATGCCTTTACGTTTAGTCCCAGAGTCTTGATTGAACATGCGATTATGAATCTGCGGGAGATCAACTGTGCGGTTTTGGGAGACTATGAGCAGGCAGAAGCCTCCGAGTGCGAAGAACCGATATCCAGCGATGAGATCCTAAGTTATGAAGATAAATATGTAGCCGGTTCCAAGAGCGGTTCCGAAGGCATGCGCACGGCTAAGAGAGAACTCCCCGCGAATTTGACACCGCAGAAACGGGAAGAAATCCGTCAGATGGCAGTCAAGACATTTCAGGTATTAAATTGTAACGGCGTGTCCAGAATTGATTTTATGATTGACCGCGACACGGATCAGGTATATGTTAATGAGATCAATCCGATTCCGGGATCACTGGCCTTCTATCTGTGGGAAGCGCTTGATAAACCGTATGCGGAACTTCTGGATGATATGGTAGGACTGGCGCTTAAGAGGGAGCGGGAAGAGAAGAGTACTCTAACCTCTTTTGACAGTAATATTTTGCAAAATGCGAATCTGTCAGGCGCAAAAGGAGTTAAGAAATAAGAGTAAAAATCAGCCATTTAAATTCCGAATTTGCATGCATATAATTTCCTGCTTTACAAATAATAGTAAAAACATAAAAGTGATTAAAACTATTACGCGGTGAATCAGCCGCGATTTACAGATGGAGGTTATATGATATGAAAGCAACAGGAATTGTCAGAAGAATAGATGATCTCGGACGTATCGTAATCCCGAAGGAAATCCGTCGGACATTGCGGATTCGGGAATCGGATCCGTTGGAAATATTTACCGACAGGGAGGGCGAGATCATATTAAAGAAATATTCGCCGATCGGTGAGATGGGAACATTTGCAAAGCAGTATGCTGAGAGCATGGCACAGGTATCGGGCCATATCGCGATGATTTCCGACAGAGATCAGTTTATCGCGGTGGCAGGCGGCATGAAGAATATGCTGGGTAAATCGATCAGCCGGGAACTGGAGGAAAAAATCAATCACAGAGAAAGCCTTGTTGCGGCGAAGGGCGACCGCAATTTTATTCAGGTCAGCAATGATCAGGATGAGTTTCATCACGAGGCAATCAGCCCAATTATCTGTGAGGGCGATGTGATCGGTTCAGTGCTTCTTGTGGAAACAGACCATAAGTCCAAGATGGGAGAGGTAGAGCAGAAATTGATTCAGTCTGCGGCCGGATTCTTGGGAAGACAGATGGAGCAGTAGTTGCCGGAGATAAGGCACGACAACGTTACAAATAGAACGGAAAAGTAACTAATAGGCGGGACGGAACAGATTCTGACCCGCCTTTTAATTCATAGGAAAATGCATTCTAATGACATAAAGTATTTTATGAAACACAAGGGTGTACTAAGCAAAGACCGTAATCAGATAAAGTAATCGATCGTGGACTCCGGTGTCAGTCGCGTTTCCTGATTGAATACGATCACGGCTTCCCGCAAGTCAACCGCACCCATCTCGTAAAAACCTTCCGTCGTACGGTTGAGACGCTGCATGGAGACCAGACGATTGGCGCGTTTGGGCTGATCGGTGATAAAGGTGATTCCCCCGCTGAAATACTCCTGATCCAGTTCGGGATCATCCAGTTCTTCATAATATGGATCGAAAAGATAAACACTGTCACCTTCTATTCCCGTAAGCAATACATAGTGAGGAACATCCAGATACAGCCTCAAAATTGCGACGCCTCCCTGCTGCAATGCTCCGACGATCTTACTGTTTTGTGCCAGACAGACGTTCTCGCCGGATAGAAATTCACATGAGATCGGAAAATTTTTCATCTGACCGAACTGGTTGAGCCAGTTGCTTAAAAACATCATGGCGGAAGCAGAAGTGCCGCGCTTGCCGACTTCGCCTTCTTCATTGTACGAATCAAGGCAGTACAGCATAATATATTTAATGATGTCGGGATAGATGACCTCACGCTCGAATAAATAGCGGATGGCATTGGTCAGAGCTACCGGACCGCAATCATACTCGCTGGATTGGTAATTAAGTAAATTTTTCATGCACATTTTCCTTTGTATTTATCGTAATTGTAGAAAATATACATCGCATTGCTTTTTTTGTCAAGGTTATGCTATACTAAGTCGATTGCTTAATGGGAATTTGACAAAAAATATTGACAATGGTATTTTATGGAAGTATAATTTCATACAAAACCTAGTTTTTTAGTAGGAAAAGTTGCGGCTGACACGGTCTACGCCAATATATGCTGCAAACACTTCGGAATGGAGGAGAGATTATGAAAAGAATTACGAGAAGCTTACTAAGTCTGCTGATGGCAATCGCCATGATTGGCATCATGACGGCATGCGGCGCTTCCGGTAATGACGGAAACACTGCGGCGGCAGATGGTATCGTAGCGGATGGTGCAGCGTCAGACGGCGAATCAGCGGGATCTGTCACGGCCGCAGAGGGAGAGAAAATCATCAATATCGGCGTAACAGACAGTCTCGGAGGGGTGAATCCGTTTGCGATCGATCAGACAGAGATCAATAAACATGCAATGGATCTGATGTTTCTGCCTTTGATGGAACTGGATAAGGATCTGAACTTTCAGGGAATGTTGGCAGATTCAATCACTACGGATGATAATATGCACTTCGTCGTGCATATAGATGATAAAGCAACGTGGTCCGATGGTACACCGGTCACGGCTTATGATGTGGAGTATTCCGTATTGCGTTATGCCAGCCCGATCGTGGCCAATTCCACATTGCTGTTATACGCTTTTGAAGGAACAGATGATGAGACCGGTTTTGTGGAAGAGGGTGCGACCTCTATGGCAGGACTTACCGTACTGGATGAGAAGACGATTCAGTTCAGCGCTAAGTATCCGATGGCGCTTACCACATTCCAGAACAGCTATGGCAGATATCTTCATATCCTGCCGAAACATGTGATCGAGAAGTTCGGAGAGAATGAATTAGTTTCCAATGATTGGTTCAACCGTCCGGATGTGATCAGCGGACCCTACTTCCTGACGGATTATGACGCAGATCATTATATTTCCTATACGGCGAATACGGATTACTGGAAAGGTGCGCCGAAGATCGACAAATTGAACTTTAAGATCGTGGACGGAAGCCAGATCTATTCCGGACTCCAGTCCGGCGAGATCGACATCACACAGCATACCATGACGGCGATTCCGCAGGAGGATTATGAGAGTATAGAAGCGCTTAAGAATGTAACGGTAATATACGGTTCTCCGGTGACGAATCAGTCAGCATTTATTCAAACCGCTAATATTTCTGACGAGAGAGTGCGGCAGGCGCTTATATATGCAATTGACAGACAGCAGCTCGTGGACCAGCTTTTAAAAGGACACGGAGAGGTCGTAGACGGATTCCTGTCTTCGGCAAGTCCGTTTTATGATTCTGCGATTGAACCGATTGAATACGATCCGGAAAGAGCGAAGGAGCTTCTGGAAGAGGCCGGATGGGACAGCACACAGGTGCTCCGCTTCTATGTAAATTCCGGTGATAACACCTTTGTTAACGGAGTTCAGGTTATTGCGGCACAGTGGGCAGCGGTTGGAATCAACGCAGAGATTACGACAGTAGATCTGGCCACACTGATGACAATAGCGGGCACTACGGATTATGATATTATGGCAGTGCAGTACACTTATGCACCGGTAGATCCTTATCCGGATGTAGCATGGCTGTTGGGCGGTGAAGGAAGCTGGACGGGATATTATGATGACGAAGTTGCAGCGGCTTTAGAAGGAACCCAGAAGGCAGGCAGCGTGGATGAGATTAAGGGATTTTACGCTGTCGTGGATAAGAAGATGCAGGAGGAGGCACCGATGTTCTCAGTTTATGTGGTCAGCGCTCAGGGTGCCGTGAACAACCGCGTAGTAGGTGCGCAGCCCAGTGTATACGGATTCCTTAATGATGTTCAGAACTGGGATGTTACAGAGTAATTGATGGTCACATGACATCGTCATTTGTGTCATAGGAAAGCGCGTCCTATGATACAAAACGGGTGCGCAGGGAGGGTGTGCCATGGCACATTTGCTGGAAGTGGAAGATCTGACAACGATCTTTCGCGGAGATTATGGAAGAAATATCAGTGTTGATCACATCAGTTTTCATGTGGATCAGGGGGAAGTAGTCTGCATTGTCGGAGAATCCGGCTGCGGCAAAAGTGTCACATCACTGTCTATCATGGGATTATTAAGGAGGGGCGGAGCTGTCACTGACGGCTCTGTCCTCTTTGACGGTAAGAATCTTCTTACTATGACGGAAAAGGAGCTGGATCAGATCAGAGGCAACGAGCTGACGATGATCTTTCAGGACCCGCTCACGTCGCTGAATCCGGTGTTTACCGTGGGAAGCCAGATTACGGAGAGCATCCGCACCCATATGCAGTTATCGAAAGAAGAAGCAAAAATGCGGGCGGAAGAACTGCTGGTGCAGGTAGGTATGCCGGACGCAGCAAGGACAATGAAGAAATATCCGCATACATTGTCGGGCGGTATGCGGCAGAGGGTCATGATTGCGATGGCGCTGTCATGCAATCCGCGGCTGTTGATTGCAGATGAGCCGACCACCGCATTGGATGTGACGATTCAGGCACAGATCATGAAGTTGCTGAAGGAGCTTCAGCAGGAGCGGGAGATGGCCATGATATTGATCACTCATGACATCGGGCTGGTTGCCAACACGGCGGACCGGGTGCTTGTGATGTATGCCGGTCAAGTGATAGAGGAGGCATCTGTGGATGAGATCTTTGCAAATCCGAAACATCCTTACACGCAGGCACTGCTCCGGACAGTACCTACGATCAGAGATGATGCAGACAGGAAGCTTCAGGCGATTCCGGGCATAGTACCGGAGAGTTATGATGATATTGCAGGGTGTCGATTTGCTGACCGCTGCCCCTATCGCCGGGAAGAGTGTAGTAAACCTCAGGAAGCATACTCGTTTGGCGAGGGACATACGGCGAGATGTATTGTGGCGAAGGAAACGTGACAGGCAGAGTAAGAGGATGCGAAGTCCGGAATTTATATGATATATGGGAATCAGCATTTGGAGGAAATCATGTTGGATGAAAAGAAGATACCTCTGATTCAGGTTGAAAATATGAAGAAGTATTATCCGGTCAAGGGCGGTATCATCACACATACAACCGGATATGTCAAGGCGGTGGACGGTGTAAGTTTCTCAGTTATGCGAGGGCAGACATTGGGACTCGTGGGCGAGTCCGGCTGTGGCAAATCCACTATTGGAAGACAACTTGTAGGATTGGAGGCGCCCACGGAGGGAAAGATCTATTACAACGGCTGCGACTTGGCGGAGCTTCAGAAAAATAAAAAAGAGATGCAGCGCATTCGAACGAAATTGCAGATGGTATTTCAGGACCCGTATTCTTCTCTGAATCCGAGAAAGCATATCTATGAGATATTGGCACAGCCGATGCTGTATCATCACATTTCGGAGAAAAGTACCGTAGAAAAGGACATCCTGAAAATATTGGATATGGTGGGTCTGCCGAAGACGGTGCTGGGCAGGTATCCGCATGAGTTTTCGGGAGGACAGCGGCAGAGAATCGGTATCGCCAAGGCGCTGTCACTGAATCCGGAATTTATCGTTTGTGACGAGCCGGTCAGTGCGTTGGATGTGTCCATTCAGGCACAGATTCTGAATCTCTTGAAGGAATTGCAAAAGGAACTTGGATTGACATTATTGTTTGTAGGACACGGGCTGGGCGCCGTTAACTATGTCAGCGACCGGATCGCGGTCATGTATCTGGGTAAAATCGTGGAATACGGCGAAGCTAAGGAGATATTCAACCATCCTGTGCATCCATATACGAAGGCATTGCTGGAGGCGGTTCCCGTACCTGATCCTAAGGAAAAAGAGCGGGGACGCAGGTTGCTGCAGGGCGAGATCGGAAGCAGTATGAATCCTCCGTCAGGCTGTAGATTCCATCCTCGCTGCCCATATGCGGAGGAAAAGTGCAGGAAAGAAATTCCGACGCTGTATGATACGATGCAAACAAAGAGGAAATCAACGCAGACAGAAGCAGAATTGCAGGCTGCTGGATTGAAGGGCGATAGCGGCCATATGGCGGCTTGTCCGATAGTGATATCCGACAGGAAGGAGGATGATCATGGGTAAATATATATTGAAGCGTATTTTGATCGCGATTCCTGTTTTGATCGGTATTACAATTATTGATTATGTCATTATGTGTCTGGCGGGAAGTCCGCTTGAAATGCTGCAGGGACCGCGAGTGTCGGAAGCGGCTGTGGAAGCTAAGAAAATTGCGCTTGGACTAGATCAGCCTGTCTACGTGCAGTACTTTGTCTGGTTGGGGCAATTGTTACACGGCAATCTCGGATTTTCCATGAAATCGTATCAGTCAGTAAACTCCATGATCGGCAGCCATATCGGCCCGACACTTCTTCTGATGGGCGTATCCTTGATTGTGAGCCTGATTATGGCTGTTCCGGCGGGGATATACAGTGCGATTCACCAGTATTCGAAAGGGGATTATGCAGTGGTGACGGCTTCCTTTCTGGGAAGCAGCGTGCCGGGGTTTTTCCTTTCGTTATTGCTGATCTATATTTTTACCGTGCGTCTCGGCTGGCTGCCCTCCAGCGGTATGACAACATTGGGGACAGAGGGCGGCGCCTCAGATGTGGCGAAGCATATGGTTATGCCTGTGGTTGTGCTTGCATTTTCTATGGCCGGAAGTAATATCCGCTATATCAGAAGCGCCATGCTGGAAATCTTACAGCAGGATTATCTGCGGACTGCGCGGGCGAAGGGAATCGGACGTTTCAGGGTAATCAATAAACATGCGCTGCGGAATGCGCTTGTGCCCATCATCACAGTGATCGGTATGGAGATTCCGGTACTTTTCGGCGGCGCGGTGATCATAGAACAGATTTTTTCGTGGCCGGGGCTGGGGCTTATGACGATGAGCGCCATCAGCAACAGGGACTATCCTGTGATCATGGGAGTGTGTCTTTTGTCGGCAATCGTAGTGCTTGTAGCGAATCTGGTTACGGATATTCTTTATGCATTGGTAGACCCTACCATTCAATTGGATTAGGAGGGCTTGCAGATGAAATTAAACAATATGCATAGAATATTTCGTAAAAAATCTGTGATGGCGGTCAGTGTGATCGAAGGTTATGATGCAGAGAATACCGGGCAAAAAAAAGACATATTCGGCGAAAGTTATTTGCAGACGGTATTCAGACGTTTTAAAAGACATCATCTTGCGACTGTCAGTCTGGTCGTCTTAGGCGTTATTGTTTTGGCGGCGTTGCTTGCACCCGTCATTGCGCCGTATGACCCGAATGATATTGCAGGACCTTTTGCGGGAGCTCCGTCAAAAGATTTCTGGCTTGGCACAGATCAGATCGGAAGGGATGTCTTAAGCAGGCTGTTATATGCGACGAGGATATCCTTATTGGTCGGTGTGATGGCAACAGTCATATCGACGGTGATTGGTGTAATACTCGGTCTGATTGCGGGTTATTTCGGCGGTGTAGCGGATATGATCATCATGCGGTTTACGGATATGGTCATGTCGTTTCCCTATATATTACTGGTGTTGGTGGCGGCGGCTATTTTTAAACCGGGATTATGGAATATCATATTGATACTGGGCTTTGTGGATTGGCCGGGAATCGCCAGGCTGGTGAGAGGAAATGTATTGAATCTGAGGGAGACCAATTTTGTCAAGGGAAATATCGTGGCAGGAATGCCCCTTCGGCATATTCTGTTTTCGGAGATTCTCCCGAATACGGTGGCGCCGATTCTGGTTTATGCTACTTCGGTATTAGCGTTGTCGATTCTGGATGAAGCGGCGCTGAGTTTCTTAGGACAGGGTGTTCAGCCGCCCACGGCAAGCCTTGGTAACATGCTTAACGGCGCGCAGTCGCTTACGGTGCTTACGACTCAGCCATGGCTGTGGATTCCGCCGGGATTATTGATCGTGGTGGTGGTTATGGCAATCAATTTTATCGGTGATGCATTAAGAGATGCGCTTGATCCCAACAGTGGGAGATAGGCGTAGAAATGTGTGTCGGGAGAGAACAGATGAATCGGTTAGATGAGAAACAGTTGGAGAAATATTTGATAGATAACTTTGAGTGGTTTCACAGACATCCGGAACTGCCCTATGAAGAGGTACAGACTACGGCAAAGATACGGGAACTGCTCACAGAGGCGGGAATCGAGATATTGCCCTATGATCTTGACACAGGTTTGGTGGCTGTGGTGCGGGGGCAGGGAAAACCAGCAGACACTTGGACCATCGCCTTGCGCTGTGACATAGATGCACTGCCGATCGTAGAGGAGGCGGATGTGCCATATCGCTCAGAGATACCGGGTAAGATGCACGCCTGCGGGCATGATTTTCACATTACGGCAGGGATCGGTGCGGCGATTCTTTTACAGGAGAGAAAAGAAGAATTGTGCGGAACTGTTAAATTTATATTCCAGCCTGCGGAAGAAGAATCTCATGGTGCACTGAAAATTTTGGAGACCGATGTGATGGACGATGTTGAGTGCATCTGGGGATTTCACGCCGACCCTATCAATGCGGTGGGTGTGATCGGTATCAGGGAAGGATATGTGACGGCCGCGGTAGACCGCTTCGTGATCCGTGTGAAGGGAGTGGGATGCCATGGGGCACATCCCGATGACGGTATTGATCCGATTCTGGCATCTTCGGCGATCGTACAGGGTCTACAGTCTATTGTCAGTCGTAACGTGAATGCATTTCATCCTGCGCTCCTCAGCGTGACCAGAATACAGGCAGGTACAACATGGAACGTGATTCCTGCGGATGCGGAGATGGAGGGTACAGTGCGTACCATGGACAGGGAAGATCGTATTCTGTATGAAAAAAGAGTGCGGGAAATCGCGGGGCGGACTGCTGCGGCGTACGGTGCGGAAGCGGAGACAGAGTGGGTTCAGGGACCGCCGGCTACATACAATGACGGCAAGATGGCGCGGATTTGTGAAACAACTGCGGAGAAATTTGGCATGAAGACCGTGCCGGAAGAAAGTTCCATGGGCGGCGATGATTTTGCGTATTATGAAGATAAAGATACGATGTGCCGGGATATACCGGGATGTTATGTGAAGATCGGCACCGGCGTAGGGCACCCGATTCACCATCCGGCCTTTTGTGTCGATGAGAGCGTGATTTTGCCGGCGGCGAAGTATTTGGCAGAGGTGTTGCTGGCGGAGGAGTCTGATTGATATTTTAGAGAATACTTTAACGTCATATGTGGCTGAAACCATAGTAGTTATGTGGTCATAGCGGGGAAATGCAGGCTAAGATAATTGCATTTCCCTTTATTTTATGGCATGATAAAAGTATGAAAAGAATTTCTAAGCCAGCAAATAACGCTGACTAAGAAATTCTAAATTTCATACGGAAGAGATTTTCTAAGGCACTTGAAAAATACTGCCTAAAAAATCTAAAGCTTCATGCCGGAGAATGCCAAAAGCAGACATTCTTCGTGAGAGATTTCAGTATTTCAAGTATGGGTTACAAATAAGAATAAAGAGGAGGTAATGTATGAGGTTATTAGTAATCGGCGGTGTGGCGGCCGGCACGAAGGCGGCGGCTAAATTTAAGCGGGTGAATCCTGAAGCGGAAGTGATGATCGTCACCAAAGGTAAGGATATTTCCTATGCAGGGTGCGGACTGCC
Source organism: Lachnospiraceae bacterium (assembly GCA_014804655.1). Lineage (GTDB taxonomy): Bacteria > Bacillota > Clostridia > Lachnospirales > Lachnospiraceae > UBA3282. Next base: position 119,279 of record JAAUZK010000032.1, read on the forward strand.
TTATTATGTGGGCGGAGCAATTCCGGAGAAAGAGCAGCTTATTGTGAATACGCCGGAAAAGTACAGTGCACTTACCGGAGCGATGGTCTACCCGCAGCGAGAAGTAGTGGCGCTTGACACGGCAGCGAAGAAGGCTACGGCGAAGAATATCCGCACCGGAGCGGAAGAAGTTTATGAGTACGATGCATGTATTGTGGCGGTCGGAGCTTCTCCGGTGATTCCGCTCCTTCCGGGTTTGAATCTCCCGGGCGTTTTCGTGATGCGTACACCGGATGATGCGATTGAGACGAGGGATTATATCGCCAGAGACGGTGTGAAGCGCGCCGTGGTAGTGGGCGGCGGATTTATCGGTCTGGAAGTGGCTGAGAATCTGATGGAAAAAGGTCTGTCGGTGACTTTGATCGACATGGCACCACAGATCATGCCGGGCTTCGACGGGGAGATGGCGGATTATGCAGTGCGCCATCTTGCGAAAAAGGGTATCAAAGTGCTTACCTCTACGAAATTGGAAGGTGTAACAGGAGACGAGAGGGCGGAAGGTGTGCAGACAGATAAAGGACTGCTTCCCGCCGATGTAGTAATCCTATCCATCGGTATCCGTCCTAATACGGGATTTTTGCAGGATACGGGCATTGAGATGTTTAAGGGAACGATTCTGGTAGATGATAAGATGGCTACCAATGTGGCAGATGTCTATGCAGCCGGTGACTGTGCGATGGTGAAGAACCGTCTCACAGGCGAGAGACAGTGGTCGCCTATGGGTTCCTCCGCAAATATGGAAGGACGTACACTGGCACTTTTGCTAGGCGGCAGAGATGTGGCCTATCCGGGCGTGCTCGGAACCGGTGTAGTGAAGCTTCCCGGCTTATCGGGCGGCAGAACGGGTCTGTCGGAGGAACAGGCGAAGGCAGCAGGCTATAAACCAATCTGCGTATTGGCAGTGACTGACGATAAAGCGCATTATTATCCCGACAGCGCGTGGTTTGCCATTAAGCTGGTGGCAGACTCAGATACGCATAAATTATTGGGTGTGCAGGTATTAGGTCCCGGTGCGGTAGATAAGGTGACAGACATTGGTGTGATGGCAGTAACATTCGGGGCAACATTAGAGCAGATGACTTGTCTGGACTTATCTTATGCACCTCCGTTCTCCACTGCAATCCATCCTTTTGTACAGGCGGTACATATGCTTTTGAATAAGATTAATGGGGATATGGACAGCTTTACCCCTGCGGAATATCTGGCAGGTGCGGCGGAAGGATACCGTATTATAGATGTGAATCCCGCAGGCCCTAGTATTCCGGGTGCCACCTATGTGGATCTGTTGAAAGTAAAAGGTGAAGTTCCGGGACTTGCCAAGGATGAGAAATTATTGCTTGTCTGCGCGAAGGGCAAGAGAGGATATTTGCTGCAGAACAGACTGAAACGCTATGGATATACGAACACGAAGGTGCTGGAAGGAGCCTCCTTCTTTAATGTAGTTAAGGTTGCAAGTACGCCCGGTGTGGTGACGATTCCGGCGGAGGAGATCACCCGCGTGAAAGCGCTTGGCTGCCTGCATAATAAGGGAACCGATAATTTCAATGTCCGCGTGATCACCAGAAACGGTAAGATCACTACGGCGGAGCACAAGAAGATAGCGGAAGCGGCAGAAAGATTCGGAAACGGGGATGTGGTTATGACTACCCGGCTGACACTGGAAATCGTGGGTGTGCCTTTTGACAAGATAGAAGATTTGAGGGCATTTTTAGCAGAGGAAGGACTGGAAACGGGCGGAACCGGCTCCAAAGTACGTCCTGTGGTAGCATGTAAGGGAACGACCTGTCAGTACGGTCTGTTGGATTCTTACGGGTTATCTGAGAAGATACATGAAAGGTTCTTCCATGGCTATGCGGATGTCAAACTGCCTCACAAATTTAAGATTGCGGTGGGCGGCTGTCCGAATAACTGCGTGAAACCGGATCTGAACGATTTCGGTATCGTGGGACAGAGAGTTCCTGTGATTGATTTAGAGAAATGCCGCGGATGCGGAAAATGTCAGGTTTCTCAGGCGTGTCCGGTAGGAGCGTCTCAGGTAGTGGACGGTAAGCTGGTGATCGATCCCGATCAGTGTAACAATTGCGGACGCTGCGTGGGCAAATGTCCGTTTAAGGCGGCGGAAGAGAGCGCATACGGATACCGTGTTTATATCGGCGGACGCTGGGGCAAGAGAGTGGCCCATGGGCAGAAGCTGGACAAGATTTTCCTTAGCGAAGAGGAAGTGCTTTCCGTTCTGGAAAAAGCGATTCTGCTTTTCCGAGAGCAGGGAAAGACCGGCGAGCGTTTTGCGGATACGATAAACCGGATCGGATTCGAGAACGTGCAGGAACAGCTTATGTCGGATGAGATTTTGAAGTTTAAGGATGAAATTCTTAATGCGAAAATGCATATGAAAGGCGGGGCGACCTGCTAAGGGCATAAAGTTGCTCTTAGGCGGCAAGATACGTAGCCTAAGAGCAATTATGTTGTGTCTTTTGGATTTCTTCCTTTTTGGGATATCGCTTTGAGCAGAAATTTACGAAGAAAAGACGACAGAGGAAAATGCAATGAACCTGATTTATAATATTGATTTTGAATTGGCCGGGGTAATATATGTGCTTCTGGTATATGCAGCGTTAAGCATCTATTATTCCAATCAGTCGGAGGTCAATAAAAAATTTAAATTTGTTGTTAAATGTATTCTGGCGGCGGAGATCATGGACATTGTAACAGCCATCACTATAAGTTACGGGAGCGTGATTCCGCCGAAACTGAATATATTTGCCAATACTGTCTATTTTGTATTGACATTCAGTCTTGGTTATTTTTTCCTTCGGTATGTTGAAAGCTATGTAAAACAAAGTGTAAGCAGGATAAGAAGTATACGCATAAATAAAATCTGTTATATATTGCTCTTAGCCCTTCTTGTTTTGAATATGTTTGCAGGCTTTATCTTCAGCTTTAATGAACAGGGAGAATATGTTCACGGAAGTCTGTATCTGTTGGTTTACATTGTACCATTTTATTATATAGTGTTTACAACAGTGGTATTGATTAAGAATCAAAGTTTTTTCAAAGTGAAGCAGAAAGTATCTATCGGTGCATACATAATTATGTGTTTGTTGGGACCGATTTTGCAGATGCTGTTTTTCCCGGATGTCTTGTTGAGTGTGTTCACACCTTCGATTGCGATTCTGATCATTCTGTTTTCCATGGAGACTCCGGATTACCAGTTACTGATAAAAACACTTGACGAGCTTGATGACCTCCGGAAGAATTTACAGATAGAAGTAAAGAAACAGACAAAAGAGGCGGAGGAGAGAAGGGAAAAAGTGGAACGCTTGTCTGAGCAGGTAATTCTTGCGTTTGCAAAAACAATTGATGCGAAAGATGCATATACTAACGGACATTCGGAGAGGGTGGCAGATTATTCAAGAGAGATCGCAAAAAGAATGGGAATGTCCAAACAGGAGCAGCAGGAAATTTATTGCATGGGACTTCTGCATGATATTGGTAAAATCGGCATACCGAATGCAATTATCAATAAAGCCGGAAAGCTGACAGATGAAGAATACATGATAATAAAGAAACACCCGGAAATCGGCGCGGAGATTCTGACAACAATATCGGAACTTCCGGATATTTCAATCGGCGCGAAGTATCATCATGAAAAATATGACGGAACCGGTTATCCGGACAAAATAGAGGGAGAGTCTATTCCGTTTTTTGCAAGAATTATCGGAATCGCGGATGCTTATGATGCGATGACGTCCAAGCGAAGTTACCGGGATGCCCTTCCGCAGCAGGTGGTTCGTGAAGAAATCGAAAAAGGAAGAGGAACACAGTTTGATCCGAAATGTGCGGATATCATGCTGAAAATAATTGATGAGGACGTGGAGTATCAGATGTGTGATCGTTAGGGTTTCAAGCATAAAATCGGAATCTGATGTGTAGTAGAAAAGAGGAATATATGAGTGAAAGACCTGCTTTAGACAGGAGTTTAGATAGTAAGACATTTCGTGATTTCTATTATTTGAAGGAGGAACTGGTAAACTTCTGTAGAGAAAAAGGTCTGCCTGTTTCGGGCGGAAAAATAGAAATAGCTGACAGGATCGCTTATTTTCTTGATACCGGCGAGGTATTGTCTGCTCCAAAGGCAAGAAAAAAAGTAACAACAATAGATGCCATTAGTGAAGATACAAAAATTGAAGCAGACTTCGTTTGCTCGGAAAAGCATAGAGCATTTTTTAGGGAACATATCGGAAGTGGTTTTTCTTTCAATGTGGTTTTTCAAAAATGGTTAAAAAATAATACGGGAAAAACTTATAAAGAAGCGATTGCTGCTTATTATCAAATTCTTGAGGACAAGAAAAAAGGAAAAGGAAAAATTGATAAGCAGTTTGAGTACAATACTTATATTCGGGATTTTTTTGCGGACAATCAAGGTCAATCTTTAGAGGAAGCAATTAAGTGCTGGAAATACAAAAAGCAATTGCAATGTCATAACCGCTATGAAAGATCGGATCTTATAGCGGTTAGAGGGCTTTAGATTATGCATACCAAGATTCAATACCATCGTCAGCGCAATATTCCTCAACTGTTGCGATTCTATCATCAATAACCTTAATGAAAGATGTCATATGAAATGATAGTTCTCAATTTTGTGGATATACATGAGTTACTGTCACAAGCATATCGTTTATTTTTCACTTCCCCGATAAACGGGACTTAAGCGGCAGCTCATCTGTGTTTATGTAAGACCATTCGAATTTCTGTATTTGTCGTACCGAGTGTAATTTGTTTCTTGGTTCCGTCAAATTGAAAACCGCATCTTTCATAGAACTTTATCGCTCGGAGATTGCCTTCAAGGACCCAAACATAATTTTTTCTATAGTCAGACAACTTCTCAAGTGCGGCGCACATGAGCGCATAACCGATTTTTTTATCATAGTATTCCTTTAGAATGTATATAGAAAATATTTCACCTGTAAATGGTTCATCCCCGCATACGCCATACCCGACGAAGCCGATGACCTTGTCATTTTCTTTGGCAATAAGAAGATTATCCGGCCAGCGAAATGCCATATCCGTACATTTCTCTATTGTAAGGTTATCAAGATATGCTTGGTCAATAAGCCCTGAATAGGCATCCTGCCACGATTTCCAGTGCACATATGCTTTTCCCCTGATTTCAGAATCAGACTCCATTGGTTTAATTATGATATCCATGGTATCCCTCCCTAAAAATATTTTTCATAGTTCCCGCTGGGAAATGGATTTTCCAGACCTAAAACTTTTGGCCACAAGCCTGTGTCATCAATGATGAATCCCATGATCATTCCCATATGGCTATGCAAATGCCTGAACTGCGCTAAAATCAGGGTAAATTTGCAATATTCGCAATCGGGAGGACACTCTAATAGCTGTGCATCTGTCAGATCTGACATATATTTCTGCAGCTTCTGTGCAATATCATTGAAGTAACTTTCTATCTCATTTCTTGAAAGAACCTTTTTGGAAATAACGTCCAGATTATTCAGATCTTTCTCATGTATGGTTGGTTCTTGAAAGTTCTTATCCCGAGGGTTGATGTACCATAAATCCAATGAATGCAGCATATGATATATATGTTTCCACCCCGGCATCCCGCAATATTCCTTGCCCCACAATTCGTCCGGAACACAGTCTATGACATTTCTTACTTCCCACAAGGCTCTGTTCGTCTGTTCTTCTATAATTTCAATCAAAGTGTTTTGCTTCATATAGTTGCTCCTTTTCTGATATTTATGGAGAGTATAGCACAACAGCGAAACCAAATCAAACAACCGGGAAGCAAACTTTATCAGCCCCTTTGCGGCCCGCTGTGCCTCTTTCATCCGGTGCATACGCAGCTTGTTCTATGAGAAATATCAAAAACTATTTGGAAATGCTGGGTGGGAGGATTATAATGTCACTTAAGGGAAATTTGAATTTGAAGGGAGAATTTATGACTGACTTTAGTATAAATGAAATGCTGGATATGCAAAGGAGGCTTCAGGATAAATATAAAGACCAATGGGAAAAGATCTCTCCTGAAACGGGTAAAAACAAACTTCTCTGGATGATAAGTGAAATTGGAGAAGTGATTGATATAATTAAGAAGCATGGAGATTTAAAGGCGTCCACCGATGTTAAATTAAGGGAAGACCTTGTTGAAGAAATGGCAGATGTTCTTATGTTTTATAATGATGTTATGTTGTGTTATGGAATATCTGCTGACGAGTTAAAACAAGCATATACTGCAAAGTTTGAAAAGAATATGACACGCTGGTAAATTCTAATCGGGGCAAAAATTAGAATTGGATTATTTTACTAATTATTTTAAAGAGGGGATTAATACAGAAGAATCTTATAGAAAAACGATTGATTGAAGTTCGATTTGGAGGATATAGCAATGGTGAGATTAGTGATGTTGGGAACAGGACATGCAATGGTAACGAAATGCTATAATACATGTTTTGTCATAGATAGCGATCATGGCTCTGTTATGGTGGATGCAGGCGGTGGAAACGGCATTTTAGTTCAAGTGGAAAAAGCAGGTCTGGACTGGTCAAAGATAAGAGCGTTATTCATTACGCATGCACATACCGACCATATTCTCGGAGGAATCTGGGTGCTGCGGAAGATAAATACATTAATAAAACATAATGAATACGATGGTTTCTTTAATGTATATGGATTTGCAGAAAATTTAAACTACCTGAAATGCAATTGTGATTTTTTATTAAATGATACATTGAGCGATCAGATACAGTTTATTCCGATAAACGGAGAAGATAAATTTTCGGAATGCGGGATAGAGTTTGAGGCAATCAATATAAATTCCACCAAGAAAGCACAGTTGGGATTCAGAGCTGTTATCAGTAATTATGATAAAATATTGACTTTGGTGTGTTTGGGCGACGAACCATGTCATGAGACCAGCGAGGATTATGTTAAGAATGCGGATTGGTTATTATCAGAGGCGTTTTGCTTAAGAAGCGAGAAGGAATTATTTCATCCGTATGAAAAGAAACATAGCACGGCATATGATGCGGGACAAACAGCGGAGAGGTTAGGCGTTAAAAATTTACTTTTATATCATACGGAGGACACTGATCTGGAAAATCGTGCAAAAAAATATACTGAAGAAGTTATGCAAAGTTATACCGGAAATATATTTGTACCTGATGACTTGGAAGTGATTAGAATTTTGTAATATGGAATGCTGAGAGTTATGATTTTTGGAATTTTGAGTCTGGTAGCCAGTGAATGCACAAAGACGCAGATTTCGGATATATGGGGTTAGGTATGGAATGCATTAGTATTAATCACAAGACAGCAAAATCTTCGGACAGGCAGAGATGTTTTGTACCTAAGGAGGAAACAGAGAATTATTTGCGAGACATCATGAATCTGGACAGGGTGGAACAGTGCGTGCTCCTGTCCACTTGTAATCGTACGGAAATCTATGTGCAGGGAGAAGAAAACTGCTTTAAAGGATTGGAAGAAGTGATGGCAAGGGCTGCCGGCGGCGATGTGCAGTGGATTCGGAGTCTGGTCAGGCGGTATCAGGGCAGAGCGGCTGTGCAGCATCTTTTCCGGGTGGTCTGTGGGATGGAATCTATGGTGATCGGAGAGGATGAAATCTTGGGGCAAGTGCGGGAAGCCTATATGTTTTCTAAAGATCGCGGATATACGGACTACGAGCTAAACAGTGTTTTTCAGGCTGCGCTGGCATGTGCCAAGCGTGTGAAGACAGAGACGATGATCTCTAAGACTTCCGTGTCCGTGGCAACGTTGGCGGCAAATGAAGTATTCCGTCTTCCCTTGGCGCAAAAGACCGTGCTTCTGATGGGAAGCAGCGGACAGATGGGCGGTATTATCTTAAAAAATCTTTTGAGTCAGGAGAACATTCGCGTCATAGCAACGGTCAGATCTCATAACGGGATATACCAAAGCGGTAATCCGCGGGTGGAAAATGTAGATTATCAGGATCGATATGATTATCTTGAGGAGGCGGATGCGGTTATCTCCGCCACATCCAGTCCCCATTATACATTGATGGCGGAAAAGGTGATAAATGCCATAAAAACGCCTAAAGAGAGGTTGTTTCTGGATATATCCATGCCGCCGGATATCGATGAGGATGTTGCGGGGATAGAAAACTGCTGTCTTGTCTCGCTGGATGATATTAACCAATTGGCGGAAGAAAACAACAGACGGAAAGAACAGGCTCTTATGGAGGCAGATGAGATTCTTAAGGAAGACCTCGACATGATCTGCAAGGTATTGGCTTTCCACCGGTTTACCGAGGAGGATGCCGGATGGAAAGAACGGTATGAAAGCTGGCCTGCTGAAAAGTTGCTTTATCTGTTGCGGGATGAACTGGACAGCGCTTCCTTTGAGGCGGTTTTGGGAGTGTTGGGGCGTGTGGAGTGAGTGGAGCGGAAAAAGGATATTACGAAAAAGGAGGGAACAAAATGAACATTGTACCTACATTAAATTTTGGAGGGAATTGTCGCGAAGCGATTCATATGTACGAAAAGGCATTTAACGGGAAGATCAGTTGCCTGATTACATATAGAGAGGCGGATGATCCTGAATATAACCCGATTCTTAAAGAGAGTGAAAGAGATTATATATATCATTCGGAACTTGTATTGGGTAATCAAAGGATCATTATGAGTGATCATGTGGATATTGAGTTTCAAACGTGCTATTCTAATTTTCTTACCATTATGTATGATACGAAAGAAGAAGTGCAGCGGGCATATGAGATTATGAAAGAGGGAAGCAGGACAATATATCAAATGGAAGCTACTCCATACAGTTCCTGTCGGGTAGTTTTTGTTGATAAGTTTGGTATTCGCTGGGGAATTATGACAGAGCAGACGGAACGGTAATTTCCGACTTATGATACTGGAAAATTAAATTAAAATATATTGAGGCAAGTACTATGAAAACTGCGTTCTATTTCATCCAAAAGCAAACGTGTAAGTTGAAGAAATGGGGAAACTCAAATGTTGGAGGACATTGACTTTTGTCAGAAAAAGAATTATTATCTACAATATAGGATAATTTATTAAAATACGGAGGGGATTATATGGGAGAAGGGCAAAATGCACAAACGAAAAAGCGCAAGGGCAGTATAAAAACGATTTTATTATCATTTGTTTTGGGATTCCTGTTGGCTTCAACAGTGATAAATGTTGTTTTGACTGCTGTTATAGTTCGAAATGAAATTACGAGCGTTATGATTGACAAAGCAACTGAAATGGCTTACGAGATTGCAAGAGAGGCAGAGTTCATCTTGAATTCCGAGGATGACCCTATTCCCGATCTGATTGATTTTGTCAGGGGAAAGGCCGGACAGGATAACATTACATATGCCATTGTGATAGATACTAATGTACAAGCCGTGGCACACAGTGATCCGAATAAACAGGATAAAACTTATTCTGATGAGTATACTGTTACCAGTGCAACTAAAGGAGTACAGCAGTTCACCAAATGGTATGCCGAGACCCAGAAAGAATGGACATATGACATCATGCAGCCCATTTACAAAGGCGATGAACTGTATGGCGTGATGGATATTGCAATTCCTGAGAGCGGGGTTTCTTCTGTTGTAAATACGGTACTTTGGGCACAGGCTATTATCGGTATCGTTTCCTTCTTTGCCATTGCAATTATCATGTATTTACTGATTGGCGCTGTTGTTAAGGATATCAGATCACTTGACGTCCTTGTGGGAAAGACGGCTAAGCTTGACTTTAGCGATGATAACAGCGAGGTCATCCGAATGAAGAATAACGAAATCGGCAACATGACCCGTGTCATTACGGATATGCGGCGAAATCTTAAGCAGGTGATAGAAGATATCATCCATACAAGCAATTCTCTGGCGGAAGCTGCTTCTGTTCTGTCGGGTATTGCCGAGGACAGTGTGAGGACCACCAATGAAATTTCCGATGCAATTGGTATGGTTGCAAAGACTGCCGAGACTCAAGCGGCCGATACGGAGCGGGGAGTTGACCAGGCCAACGAACTGGCAGATAATATTGACCGGGTTCTTGGCAGCACCACGGATATTGAGAGAATGACTGGAAATATGGATAGTCTCAGCGAGGAAGGTGTGGACGTTGTCCGGAAATTAGGAGACTGGGCTGTTAAGAATAAGGATTCTTCAGAGAACGTCAGCAGGATCATCCAAGAGGTTGCCCGTGCATCTGCTGATATTTCCAGCATCGTAAATACCATTACGGAAATTGCAAATCAGACCAACCTCCTTGCGCTCAATGCTTCCATTGAATCTGCAAGAGCAGGTGAAAGCGGACGTGGTTTCGCGGTAGTTGCGGAAGAGATTAGAAAGTTGTCCGAACAGACTTCAAAGGCTACCGAGAAGATAGCGGAGAATATCGATGCAATCCAGAACACTTCCAAGAATGCCGTTTCCGAAATAGAAGAGAGTCTTAAGATTGTTGATAATAATACTCAGGCGGCCGAAGAAACCATGGTTATCTTTAACAATATCAAGAAAGAGCTTGATGATACTATTGTTGCGGTAAAGAAGGTAAGTGAGCTTTCTGACCAGATGAATCATTGCAAGGAAACCATCACCAACGTGATTCATAACATTTCCGATGCCGCGGTTAACACATCCGCAAGTACCCAGCAGGTTTCCGCATCCGCGCAGGAACAACTCAGGGGTATCAATACTGTTGCTGCAAACGCAGACAATTTGAATAAGATGGCTTCGAATCTGAAGGATGAGATGAGTCGGTTCAAACTGTAAGGCGGAGCCGAGAGCATATATTTTATCCGGATAATATCCGGTTATACCCCTTGTGAATCTTTTCCATATGATAGAATAAATTTGTATTTCAGCTGAAAGCAATACAGATGAGATGGCGCTATATGGAAAGAAAAGAGAACTTGCTCCATTTTCTCGCTATTTTCTTGTCAGCTACGGCAATGATATTAAAGCCGTAGCTGCCTTTTATTTTAGGGCTGATTTTAACAGTAATTGATATATGTTGTTCATGTACAACAAGTATATTATGGAACAAAAGAGGGATGGAATGGAAATTATAATTAGCAGTAATACGAGCAAATCTATATAAGAGCAGATTACTTTACAAATAAAGGTCATGATTATGAGCGGCGAATTACAGACTGGCGATCCTATTTCCTATATGCGAACGTTGGCAAAGTCCATTCATGCGCAGGACGCAGGGGAAACGATGATAAAAAAAATCTTGTTCCAACAGGGAGCTACAGTGTCAGATACCCCGACCGATGTCATCACAGATGCTCCTAATGATGATATTCAGAAAACTGCCTCTGAAATTCATATCAGCATGAGCGATATTATCATGAACGAGATTGATGGTTTTGCAAGTGCGGATTATGCACGATATAATCCGGAAACAAAGGATGAAGTTGTTTGGAGTAAAGAAGATATTGCAAATTATTATGGAACAGATTTGACACCCGCGTATATCTCTGATGGTTTGTTTGTTTCTCCTCGAAACGATACCACAACAGTTTATACTGAGCCAGACGGTACCGTCGTAGAAGATACAGTAATGCTTAGTTTTTACCACGCCTATTATGAAGATGGCAGTCCGAAGTTTACCGCAGATGTCGCCGCCTGTTATGGATTTTTGGTTACGGATTCAAAGATATGAATTATAAATGACTGCGATTATCTTTTGCCGGGAAATGAAGCGAAAACTTCTGATATTGAGGGAATAACGATTACATTTGGGCAGCGCTCCATGCCGTATGGTCCATATGATCCTGAAACACATGAGCCGTCCGGCTACTATGATGTGTATGTAGCTCAATTTGAACAAGTCGGAATCGAATATTGTATTGTTGCTAAACAAATGGAAGCAGAGGAAGTGGTGAAAGTTGTATCATCTATCATTTGCGGAGGAAAAGCAATTATTAATTAAGTGATCATATCCTATTATAAATTTGGTGAGCAAAAGTTTCCAATATATTGTATAATATAAAACTATTGAAGAAGTATTTTTTTTAATAATATTTTTTTAGATTAGGTATGGGATGTGAATATTATGAAAACTATTACAATATGCGGCAGCATAAAATATGAAAAGGAAATGCCAATAATAGCATTCAAATTGGAAACAAAACATGGCTATAATGTTCTGCAATGTGTATACAATGTAGAAAAGGAAGAATTAACCTCCCTTGAAGCGAAGGCACTCAAAGAAGCACATTACAAAAAGATAGATATCTCTGACGGAATTTATGTTGTAGATATTGAAGAGTATATAGGCGATTCTACAAGAGAAGAAATAAGGTACGCAAAAGAACATAAAAAGGAAATTATATTACATTCAAGCTTTGATTTATAGAGTATACATTATACATCGAGAATATCAGAGGATATGATATAGTTTAATAAAGTGAATATTATGAATAATAAACAACAGATTTTATTGAAAATAGAACAACTCCTGAATGCCTATAATAATGGGCTTCTTGGCGGAGAGAAGATGCCGGAACATGAAAATCCGGGATTAAATATCGCATCCAAGGAGAATTATTTATTCTTTACGCTTCCCATGGCGCTTAATTATCAGAGAAATTCGTATGTATTATGGGAATGCGCAAATAAGATGTATAACGGGTCACCGGATGTGTACGATTGTAAAAGCGTAATAGATATGCCGGACAATAAATTAAGAGATATATTGGTTAAGTATAAGGTTGCTTTACAGCCGAATAAACAACCTGAAATCTGGAAAGCACTATGCACCACATTTATGCAGGAATTTGACGGAGATGTTCGTATATTTTTTAAAAGAATGAATTATGAAGTGCGTCAAATACAATCATATATACAACAGAATAAAAAGAAATTTCCATATCTTGGTGGTAACAAGATAAGTAACTATTGGTTATATGTTATGGAACAATACACGGATGCAGCGTTTAAGGATAGAGAGAATATTACAGTTGCTCCCGATACTCATGTGATACAGGCAAGTGTAAGGTTGGGTGTTATTACAGACGAAGAATCTTCTTTATCAAATGTACAAGAGATTGTTACTGCACGCTGGAAAGAATTGCTTAAGGAAACAGATTATGTTCCGATTGACATACATACACCTATGTGGCTGTGGAGCAGAGGAAAATTTTCTTTTAAGACGATCAATTTGTAATTGTAATTTGTTTAGGGGTCAAAATAAAACTAAGGAGGAAGTGAATATGCCGTTTACTGAAATATGTATTTATCAAGTCAAGCCGCAAAAAGTGGAGGAATTCGAAGCGCTAATGCTTGAAGCCAAAAGCTTTCTGGAAAAACAGGAGGGTTTGCTTTTGCTTCGGTTTAGCAAAAGAGGGTATCACATAGACATGGATCAGATTAAGGAGGGACTTCCGCCTCTTCAAATCACTCGTATTGTAAAAAGTGTTAAGTATATGCTTTATTGGGAATTTGATACGAAAGAAAGCTACGGCGTGGCACAAAAAAATCTTTACGACAGCTATTGGAAGTCAATCGAAAAGTGCTTAGTCGTTCCGCATGACAAATATTTAGGAGAAGTGTTATTTTGATACGGAAGTCATAGAACAGGCTAATGCAAACGGCGGCGGAACAGAAAGCTGGAAATGTGCCTTGCGTAAGGCGGCACAAAGTATGGTGGAAAAAGAAGAAATCCAAGGATATTTAACATATGACAATGGAATATCTGTCGGCTGGTATAACGCAAATGACAAAGGAAGTTATTACCGGTTTGGAGAATTCAGTCCGACGAGCTTCCGGTATTTGTGCTAGAATAAGAAGAAAGAGTGAGAAGGACGGTGAATAGACTATGGAAGCAGTAATCCTGGAAATACTGGAAACGACGACAATCGCAGTCGGCGGTTTCCTAATAAAAAAATATGTATTTTTAGAGCCGGATATGGAACCGAAGAAGCAGCGCTATTTTTACATGTTCAGTTTTTTGCTGATTGGTATAGTGTTTTTAGTTTTTGGGAAAGATGTTGCATCGCTGGCGGCACTATTTATGATAGAATTAAATGTTTGTCTTAGCAGGGACAAACACAGACTTCGGAGTTTAGTTTTGCTGATTCCGTTTTTGGGCATTGTCAACGGGCTTTTGCTTCCGCTTTTGTTTGTGCCGCCGTATCTGCTATCTTTGTCTACGCAGGAAGCTTTTGTTTATCAGTTTGTAGCCTACGGACTATTATTTGCGTTGCTGGTCATTTTCTATGTGAAAGGGCAGAACTGGCGACGCTGGTTTTATGAGAATATGCAGCACAGGAAATTACGAAAATCAGAGAAGTATCTGTTGTGGATGGTCGGGATTCTAATGCTGTTTTTTTCAAACGTAGTGGCGAAGCAGATTTTGGAGGCTGACGGAACTGCGGGGGCGGTGGACAAATTGTACGGACAAAAGTTTGGGTTGTTTGTCGGTATCAGCAGCATTTCAGCATTTATAATGTCAGTTACGATTATCGTACTGATCATGCAGGGCAATAAGCGTTCCTTTTACCATGAGCAGGTTTCCAATATGCAGTCCGGCTTGATTAAGTTCATGGCGGAGGTTGTGGAGAACAGAGACGATAATACGGGCGGACACATCAGGCGCACGGCGGAATATGTGGAGAGTATAGCAAAAGAGTTGAAAAAGCAGGGGATATACAGTGATATTCTGACTGACAGGTATATGAGCGACATGATAGTGGCAGCGCCGCTGCACGACATCGGGAAAATACATATACCGGACGCTGTCTTAAACAAACCGGGGAAACTGACGGAAGAAGAGTTTGAGATTATGAAAACGCATACCACCGCTGGAGAGGAACTGCTTATCCGTGCAAAGGAAGAACTTGGGGAATCGGGATATCTGAATACGGCGTTGGAGATGGCGGCGTATCATCATGAATGGTGGAACGGCAAAGGCTATCCCTACGGCGTATGTGGGGAAGAAATACCGCTTTGTGCGAGGATCATGGCGGTGGCGGATGTTTTTGACGCGCTGACTTCCAAACGCTGTTATAAAAGCGCTATGCCGCTTGAAAAGGCGTGTGCGATCATTAGGGAGGAATCCGGCACACATTTTGATCCGGCAGTTGTTGAGGCGTTTTTTGCGGCAGATATTGGAGGAGCAGGAAAATTAGGTTAAGACATAAACCAATCTATTACACTATTTGCTTGTAAATTAACGAAGATTGATAACGGATTACGCTGATTAAGGGTAAAAAACAATGCTCGTAAGATAATATAGATTTTTATAAATCGGTATTTCTGAGGTTTACTGTAATGAAGAGAATGAATGATGTGTTGAAGTTGCCCGTGCTGATCATATATGTTATCGTATTTTACAGCATATGGACTGTATGGGAGTTTTGGATAAAGACTTTTATTAGTAATATTTTTGCAAATGAATGCATATCACAATTGATAAAATCCGGTATTATTAAAAATCTAGTGTGGACATTTCCTGCAATTCTGCTTGTTCAGTACTTCAAATCAGATGTCTGCATCCCCTTAAAGGAAATGTTTTCAACCAAAGTTAATTGGCTGAAATACCTGCCGATTTATATTTTTTTTACCGTTTATATATTGGCAGGCGCAATCTTAAAAAACGGTGGAGTGGAAATAGTCAGAGTTTTGGAATCGACAAAATAATAATTGTTCTATTTGTAGGTCTGACAGAAGAAATGGTTTTCCGGGGGTGGCTGCTCAATGTCACAATTTGCGAAAATCGAAAATGGTTTTACATAATCATAAATGCCGCAATGTTCCTTACAATCCATTTTCCGATATGGATTTACAGCGGGAATTTCATCGGCTACTTTACAAGTTTGCAATTTATAGAGGTAATGGTATTAAGCGCTATTTTTAGCACCACATTTATAAAGAGCAGAAGCATATTTGTGCCGATTATTTTACATATGTATTATGATTTGCTGGTGTTTATGTTCATTTGAGTACTTAATCCTGACTTACGATGCTGAGAATTATATGGTTTAAACTGTGTAGACAAATTAGTGCAAACGAGAACAGGACTTTCAAAGTGTGATTAGTTATAATCAGTGCATACAAGGAGGGTTAAGCGCAGTGTCGATACAGCTTATACAGCAGGCAATATGTTATATGGAAGAACATATTTGTGAAAACATAAATTATGCCGAGGTTGCAAAAAGCGTGCATATGTCAAGCTACAATTTTCATCGGACATTCAGTTTTATTGTGGGAATGACGGCGAATGAGTATATCAGAAAACGACGGCTTACATTAGCGGCTCAGGAGTTACAGACAACGGATATATCAGTGATTGACGCGGCATATAAGTATGGCTATGAATCGCCGGAAAGTTTTAGTAAAGCTTTTTCACGATTTCATGGCTCAACTCCGAAGCAGGCAAAGCAAAAAGGCACAAAACTTCATTTGTTTAATCCGCTTGTAATAAAAATTATATTGGAAGGCGGTAGTATTATGGATTACAGAATCGAGCACCGGGAAAGACAACAATTTATTGCACTGGTAAGAGCTTTTCCGAACGAAATCAGCAATGATGACAATGATCACAGTATCCCTGACTTTTGGACGGAATGTTCTGAAAAAAATCTCATTGAACCTATGAAATTACTTCGGTCTGAGGGCAAAAGAGATTTGTATGGCTTGTGCAGTCCCCTTAGAGACAGCGAAACCCATTTCAATTACGGGATCGGTATTATGATTGATGAAGATACCGATACTACAAAACTGGAGCATTTTACCCAAAGCGGTTACTCCATATGGGAAACGGAACCTGCTGACTATGCCGTGTTTAAGTGCTTTGGTTCCGACGGCGACTGTTTAGGGGAAACGTGGAGCAAGTTTTTCAAAGAATTTGTTCCGCAAACGGGTTACACGCAGACGGACGATACAGACTATGAAATATACTTTGACAATGGTGAAAGTGGTCTGTTTTGTGAGTTATGGGTTCCTGTAAAGAAAGCTTGATAGTCTCGGAATTCGCTTAAGCGAATTGTAAGCAGTCAGGGAGCAACAGCTTAAAGCATGGTTGCTCCTTTGAATGATTAAGTTCTTCAGTAGGAGATATAAGCTTTCAGCAGTCCCACTGATAATATTTCAAATCTACATGAGTTTCATCCTTCAAAATGATGCCCTCCTCTTTCAACAGAGCACCCTGCTCATGCCAGCCGGGTGCGAGTCTGCCTGCATGATTGACGACTCTGTGACAGGGATAGTTGCCGTAGAGATGTGATATACGCAACACTTTTCCTACTAAACGGGAATTTTTTTCTCTGCCGATCAGCCGGGCGATCTGCCCGTAGGTGGCAACACGCCCCTCAGGGATTTCCTCCACTACAGAAAGGATTTCATAGATCAGATCGTCAGACAGCGCAGTGCTGTTTCTCTTTTGTGAGTACATAGTCTTTTATCCCCTTACTGTTTGAGCTTTCAATTATAATTTTATCACTAAAAGGAAAAAAACCAAAGCGTTTCAATCGCTTCACCATATCCCGCATGTTTTGTGCTATAATATTTTATGCGATGATTTTTTCGCATTTTCTTTATTTTATAGGAAATTGTCTGTTTATGCACGAGTCTGCGGAACTGCGTAGTATCTCATGAGCAATACAGATTTTTTGGAAATTGAACATTAAAAAAAGAAAGGTGAAAATGGAGAACTTAGAATTTGTTAAAGATATTAATTCATATACTGTGATTGAAAAAATAGTGGAGGGGTGTTCCGGAGATGAGAAGTACAAGCTTGAAAAAGATGGAAAATACTTTCTGCTGCGAGTGGGAGATAAGACAAAGGCACCTGAAAGGAGAAATGAGTATGATCGACTTAGAGACTATGCCAGGAAGGGTATAAATACTCATAAACCCATCATGTTTGATACGACAATCGACACATTCTATTCCATTGTATCGTGGGTTAGCGGAACGCCGGTAATGGACATTATTAAGAAAGATGTTACAAAAAGTTATTATCAGCTTGGAAGAAAGGTTGGTGTGGAACTGCAAAAGCTGCATTTATCTTCTCAAAGCGATTCAAAGATAGATTGGCAGGATATTATTAGTAAAAAGGCAGACCTGTTTTTAGAGAATTATCATCGGATGAGCATCGATTTTTCTTGCAGCCAATATGCGGAACAGTATATTTTGAACAACATCGCATTAATGGCGGACAGACCACAAGTTATTTTGCATGGAGATTTTCACTGGAATAATTGTGTCGTGGATGAGACGGGTAATGTTGGCATAATAGACTTTTCGGGGAACAATACAGGCGATCCGTGGTATGAGTTTGGAGGATTACTGTGGGCATTGGAATATAGTGAAAGCTTTGCGAACGGACAGATTGACGGATATTTTGACACGCCGCCGGACGAGTTCTGGAAGATTTTTAAGTTTTATGTTGCTCTATATGCTTTTGAACATTTGACGTATCATAATGGTACTTCAGAAGATATTAGGAATCACATTTTCAATGCAGGCAGGATGCTGGAAGTTTTTGGAAAAGATTTCGAATTGAAGCTGCCGCTTTTTAGAAAATAAAATTCAGTTTACGATAATAATTGGTTTGAAGCGAAAAGAAGATGAATAAAAGGTGATCAGATGGGATATTTTCCTTTTTTTATGGATATAACCGAGAAAAATGGCGTGATCGTAGGCGGAGGAAAGGTTGCGGCGAGGAAGGTTGAGAAGTTGCTTTTGTTTGAACCCAATCTGACTGTGATCGCGCCTCAGATTGAAGAATGTATACGAACACAGGAGAAGCTGTTGCAAAAGGATACAGCGGCATCTTTGTGTTTTATGGAGCGGGAATTTAGGATGGAAGATTTAGCCGGAGCGGATTTCGTGATCGCGGCGACAGATGATGAAATGTTGAATGGTCGTATATCGGACTGTTGTAAGGCGAAACAGATTCCGGTAAATGTAGTGGATGACAGGGAGAAATGTTCTTTCTTTTTTCCGGCTCTGGTGAAGGAGGGAGCTCTAACCATCGGGATTTCAACAGATGGCAAGTGTCCGGTGGCGGCGTCTTGGATGAGGAAAGAAATATCCCGTACTCTTCCGTCTGGGCTTGGCGAAATGATTGACTTAATCAGTCAAATCCGCCCGCGAGTGATGGAACTGGATGTGCCGGAATCGGTGAGAAAAGATATTTTGGAGAGGATGTTTCTGTATTGTATGGAAAAAGATGGTGAGGTGACGTTGGAGGAATTGGTGAGTAAATTTTTCGTAAATTAAAAAGAGCCGAGGACTGGTATTTTCGTGTGTATTTTTATTGACTCTCTGATAGCATTTATGCTATCATTGCATTAGGAATAAAAGAAAGGAAGCACGCACATTACTAAATGTACATAGTTGAATTCTATGAGAATACTGCCGGTGAATCTGAATTATGGAGCTTTCTCGAAGAGCTTCGTGTAAAGTCCGCGAATAATAAAGATGCCCGCATACAATATAAGCAAATAAGCCTTTATATTCAGCTCTTACAGGATAATGGAACAAGGCTGCCGGAAAATATAACCAAGCATCTCGATGAAGATATTTGGGAACTTCGCCCCGGAAACAACAGGGTTTTTTATTTTTACTATAAAGACAATAAATTTGTTCTTTTACATTATTTTCGCAAGAAATCACAGAAAACACCTAAGCGTGAGATTGATCGTGCCAAAGCAGAACGTGACGATTATCTCGCACGGAAGGAGGCAGAAGCATGAGGACATGGAATGATTATAAAGATCATGTAAAAACAATTGACCCCGAAGCTAAAAAAGATATTGAAGAGGTTGAAAGTATTGCGGCTATTGTTGGCGCCCTGATAGAACAGCGCAATGCTCTTGGTATAAGTCAGAGAGAGCTTGCTGTGATGTGTGGAATTCCGCAATCATCTGTAGCACGAATCGAATCCTTTAAAACAGTACCAAACCTTGATACTCTTCTTAAAATTATGCAGCCGTTGGGTTTAAAACTTTCGGTTGCGGTTGCTGAGTGAAATCTATCCCTGGATCATTGGATCTGGGGATTTTAATTCTTTCATACATTAATGAACAGGGAGCAGATCTATGAACAAAATCCGGATTGGTACAAGAGGCAGTAAACTGGCTCTAAAGCAGGCATTTCTGGTGCAGGAGGCATTGCGGCAGACAGGCGGCACGATAGACACAGAAATTGTAGTTGTACATACGAAAGGTGATAAAGTTCAGGATAGACCTTTGTCCGAAATCGGGGACAAGGGAGTTTTTGCCTCAGAATTAGAACAGGCTTTGCTGAACGGGCAGATTGACATAGCAGTACATTCTGCGAAAGACTTGCCCATGACTCTGGCAGAGGGATTGACCATTGCGGCTGTACTTCCGAGAGGGGACGTGAGGGACGTGCTTGTGATTCCTGAGGGCGGGAGAATGCCTCTTCCGGCAGGGAGTGAACAGAAAGCTGCAAATGTGTCTGACCGGAGCTTTGTAATTGGGAGTGGCAGCAGGCGGAGGCAGCAGCTGGCAAGTCAGATGTGGGAGAATGTAGTCTTTGAAAATATACGCGGTAATGTGGACACCCGTCTGAGAAAGCTGAAGGATGGCAGCAGTGATGGAATCATCTATGATGGAATCATATTGGCAAAAGCGGGATTGGACCGGTTAGGGATTGACTCGGAACGAGAAGAAGGATTGGAGTTTTATCCCCTTCCACCCGAACAGTTTCTGCCGGCGGCGTGTCAGGGAATCATTGCAGTGGAGGCTGTGCAGGATTCTGTCGCGGCTATGTTGTGCAGAATAATTACGGATTCAGAGACGGAACTTTGCTTTCTGGTGGAGAGGGAAGTGCTGGCACAGTTATCGGTAGATTGTAGTGAAGCTGCTGCTGCATGGTGTAGACAGGAGAAGGATGGCCTGAAGCTGGATGTGATGTATGCTGGGAACAGGGAGCAGCTTGTTTGTGAAGTGGATTCCTATACGGGCGAAATGGAAGAGAATAGAGCAGAGCAGCTTTGTGCGGGATTGGCGATGGCGCGGGAGGCGGCGAAAAATGTAGCGAGCATTGAATCTTTATGAAAAGAAGCGGCTTAAGTGAAAACGGACAAAATACAGCATTTATTGTCGGGAAAAGTGCATCTGAAAATCATATACTTGAGTTGACATTATAAATGGTTAGGAGGGTGCACATATGGAAGCGTATATTTTAGAACACTACAGACAGACGGGGATATTTACTTATGCAGGATGCTATAAAGAGTACTTTCGCTCCCTGCCCGACGATATTGCCGTGCTGGGCAGACTGGTATGTAGTCAGGTAATACACAGGGTAACCTTGAAAGAGGGAAACACCAATGCGAATGCAACTCTTTTGTATGGAGATATGAACCGGTATCCATGGTATCGGATGCGATGCGAGGATGATGTCCTTTTGACGGCTCCGGCTCTTACCGCAGAGTTGTTTCGTATGGATGAACGGGGTTTTGCGAAAGATAGGAAAGTAGAACGTAAAATTGTGGTAACATGCCGCTATGTGTCGGTGCTGATGAGCGCTATCTTAAAAGCCAAAGGGATTCCGGCGAGAAGCCGTGCCGGATTTGCACCTTATTTTAAAGAGGGTGTCAGCATGGATCATTGGATCAATCAATATTATAATGAAAAAGAGAGACGCTGGGTCACTTTCGACGCTGATGGATTTTATGAGGAGGGAGGTATGTCTCTTTCCCAATATGATATGCCTGCGGACAGCTTTGATTGGGTAGCAGAAGCTTATCTTGCTGTGAGGAGAGGAGAGGCGGACGGCAGGCAGTATCTGTATGCGGACGGATTGGGAACCTGTTCTCTTCCTGCGTTGGTTCGCTATCTGATCTATGATTTTCATGCGCTTATGAATCATGAGTTGACATACAGTTTTATACCCGCTTATCTGGACGGTAGACTTGACAGGCTGACTGAGGAGGAGCTGCAAGAGTTAGATCGACTGGCGGAATGGATGTTGGAACCGGATAGACATTTTGATAAACTTTGTGCGCTTTGGGGGCAGGAAAGGAAGTTCAGAATTTTAAACAGTCCGCTTGTGGGAGCATATGATCATGGTGCAGAGTTTGAGGAGTGATTTCCGCGAGCAATGAGTCAAAGTTTTCCTGACCCTGACGATTACAGCGAGGGGTAAATACCTTGTTGGGTTTGGCGGGATAATTGACTTTGCAAGCAACGGAACGAAAGGGCGTGCCTTTTGGCCTTGTAGGGAAATATGCCCTATGTGATGAAGAGAATTCAGGGAGGGCTGCCGTATGGATTGGATCAAAGCCGTAGAAGATGCAATTGAATACATCGAGAAAAACATCACAGAGGACTTGACGATCGCCGGAATAGCTTTCCAAGTTAATCTATCCGCATTTTATTTTCAAAAAGGTTTTGCTATGTTGTGTGGATACACCGTAGGCGAGTATATTCGAATGAGGCGGTTATCTCTGGCAGGAAGCGAGTTGCTGTCATCAGACGTTAAGGTAATAGATCTGGCAGTAAAATATGGTTATGATTCGTCGGACAGTTTTACCAAAGCATTTACCCGTTTTCATGGAAGCACGCCGACAGATGTGCGCAAAAACAGGGCAGCCCTTAAGTCCTTTGCCCGATTACATATAAAGTTATCATTGGAAGGCGGCAGCGTAATGGAGTACCGGATCGAAGAGAAAGCAGCATTTAAGGTAATGGGCATTTCGCAAATATTTTCTTATGAATCGGCCAATACGGACATCCCTAAGTATTGGGATGAGGTTTATGTTGGTGCGGCCCGGAAGCTTGTGATGGGAATGTACGGAATCTGCTTTGATGCTGAGATGAGCGGTAATCAGTTTCGGTATATGATTGCAGATGACTTGCAGGAAGAATTTGCCGCAGAGCGCAAGCTGGAAGAGTATGAGATTCCGGCTCATACGTGGGCGGTTTTTCCGTGCAGGGGACCGATGCCGCTTGCACTTCAGGAGGTCAATCGCAGAATCTTTTCCGAGTGGCTTCCGGCAAGCCGATATGAGCTCAGTGAGGGATATAACATCGAGTATTACAGTAATGCGGCTGATTATAAAGAGGGTACGAGTGACCCGGAATACTATGCGGAGGTTTGGATTCCGGTGAAGGAGAAAGAACAAGATAGTGGTTCATAATTTTGGTAAAACATATTTACAATTCCGTTAAATGTATGCTATAGTAATAAAAAGCATATTTTCTACAAAAACAGATCGGTAATTTCTATATTATATTCTAAGTTTCAGAAAATCCATGCTTTGTTCCCAATTAACTTTTACTAAGGCAGGAGGATCTGAAGCGGTTCTCCTGTGACAGGCAGACTTTTTTGTTTGAAAATGCTCTGTCTATGACCAAGGAGGACACAGAATGAACCAGACAAATGTACAACGTAACTTTAAAGACACAGTATTCCGTATGCTTTTTAGGGAAAAGGAAAATCTGCTCGGCCTGTATAACGCGCTGAACCGGACCTCCTATACGGATGTTGGTAAGCTGGAGATCACCACACTGGAAAATGCAGTCTATATGAATTATAAGAATGATATTTCTTTTGTGTTTGACTTCGAACTGCTGCTCTATGAGCACCAGTCCACATACAATCCCAACATGCCGTTAAGGGATCTGTTCTATGTGAGCCGGGTATTGCAGGGCAGAATCAAAGATGAGAATCTGTACAGCAGCAAGCTTGTCAGGATTCCTGCACCCAAATTTGTGGTGTTTTATAACGGAACAGATTTCCAACCTGAACAGCAGGTGCTCCGGCTGTCGGATGCCTTCGAGAAGAAACAAGACCAACCGGCATTGGATCTGACCGTCATTGTTTATAACATCAACTTAGGGCATAATCAGGAGCTGTTGGAAACCTGCAGCCTGCTAAAAGAATATGCCCAGTATGTGGAGCAGGTCAGGACTTATGCAAAAGAAATGGTCTTCCCGGAAGCGGTGGAGCAGGCGGTGGACCATTGTATCAGAAACGGAATACTTGCGGATTTTTTATCCGAGAATCGGGCGGAGGCGATAGCAGTGAGTATCTTTGAGTACGATGAGGAGAAGCATATACGGAGCGAGCGGAAGGAATGGCGCGAGATCGGTCATGCCGAGGGCCTTGAGGAAGGCCATAAAGAAGGTCTTGCTGAAGGCGAGAGTAGAGCCCTACAATTGATTCAGAAGCTTACGGAGTCTGGTAAAACGGAGGAAATGACACGCGCCTTGTCTGATCCGGCATATCGTGAGCAGTTGTATCGTGAATATGGTCTGTAAGTAAACAGGTGCGAAGCCATGATATTCGGATGAGTATTCTCAGTATTTATAAGAATGCAGGCAAAGCAGTATCTTTGAGTAAGGGAGAAGAGCGGGAGTTGAAGACAGGAAAAGTATATCTGACCGGCGGTGGTTGCGGAGATCCGGGGCTTTTGACTCTGAAGGCGCTGGAAGTTCTGCGTGACTGCGATGTGGTAATCTATGACAGTCTGGTGTCGGAAGAACTGCTGGAGCGGGCGAGGCCGGATTGTGAGAAAATATATGTGGGCAAGCGGTATGGCAGTCATGCCATGAAGCAGCCTGAGATCAATGCCCTGCTGGTTAAGAAAGCCGGGGAGGGGAAGACTGTGGTGCGCTTAAAAGGCGGCGACCCTTACGTGTTCGGTAGAGGCGGTGAAGAGTTTCTTGCGCTGCGGGAAGCAGGGATATGCTGCGAGGAGATACCCGGAATCACTTCCGCAATAGCGGTTCCGGCTGCGGTCGGTATTCCGGTTACGCATAGAGGACTTTCAGCAGGCGTTACGGTGGTGACGGGGACGGCGGCTGAGAAGGACGGACAGGATCGGCTGCAAATGGATTTTGAAACTTTGGCACGGTTGGATGGTACGCTGGTGATCCTGATGGGGATGCACCATCTGCAGGAGATCGCAGACGGCTTGATGACAGCCGGCAAAGACCCGGACACGCCCTGTGCCGTCATTATGGAGGGAACTACTGATCGTCAGAGATGTATAAGGACAGTACTGTCCCAAGTTTATAAAGAGTCTTCCGAGCAGGGTTTCAAGTCACCGGCGGTCATTGTGATCGGAGCGGTGGCGGAATTGGAATTGCTATCAGAGAAAGATGGCGGCTCGGAGCGGCAGCAGATATTAAAGAGAAAAGATGATAGGGAATTAAGCCGGATAATTAGAAATCCATTGGCTGGAATCACAGTCGGAGCAACAGGGACACCGCATTTTGTACAAAAGTTGTCGGCGGTGCTTACAGAGAAAGGCGCCGATGTATGGGATATGGGTTTTATGGAGATTCACCCAAGTGAAAGTAAGCTGCCGGATCTGGAAGACTGCGGATGGCTTGTTTTTACAAGTCCAAACGGAGTCAGGGTATTTTTAGATAAAATGAAACAGGAACGAAGGGACTTGCGCATTCTTTATGGGAAACGGATTGCGGTGATCGGACCGGGTACGGCGGCAGTTCTTGAGGAGATTGGGATATATGCAGACTATATGCCGAAAATTTACGATGGCGCACATTTGGCAGAGGGATTGACGGAAAAGATTCTGGCTGAACAGCGGGATGGTCATAAAGATAAAAGCCCGGCTGTTTTTCTGAGAGCCGCACAAGTGAGCGCTTCATTACCGCTTATCTTTAAGAAAAAAGGAATTTCCTTTGTGGATTATCCGATCTATGAATTAGAAATCCAGAAGAAAAAACGCATTTCATTAATCACTAAAGAGCCGGACTATATTGTTTTTGGATCAGCCATGGGTGTGCGGGCTTATTTTGAAGGAATGGAGCAGGCGGGATTTGTGAATACGAAAAGCAGATATGTCTGCATCGGAAAACTGTGCGGTGAGGAATTAAAAAAGCACACGGAAAGTCATTTTCTGACGGCACAGGAATCTGGCGTGGATTCGATCGTGGAATGTCTATGTGAATATAATGCCATGGCAGAAACTTGATATAAAGTTTGTGAAAATATAAAACATACTTCAGGTATTAACGAAAGCATTTAATTGGTTAGAGGCTGTGTTGACCTTGCCGGTTTTTGCCAAGAAAATTAGATTTTATGAACTGTAAGTCGAAAAATATAAAAATGCAAATAGTTTCCGACTTGAAAGACGGAAACTATTGACAATTATGGCCTTACAGTTATAATGGAAGCAAGAGAGCAGGCAAGGAGGCGCTGCATGAATAACCTTATAAATCGACAGTTATATCTGGAACAAATGATTCAAAATAGAGATGTAGACTTGGTTAAAATAGTAACAGGTATCCGAAGATGTGGAAAGTCATCCATTCTTGATTTGTTTCACCAGTATTTAGTTGATGACGGTGTATCCGAGGATAATATTATCCATATGAATTTAGAATCCTTGAAATATAGAAGTCTGGTAGATTACCTGACCTTTTATGATTATGTCAGTGAACGTATCGTAAAGGATGAAAGGACCTATCTGATATTTGACGAACTGCAAATGGTGGAACATTGGGAAAAGGCGATAGAATCTTTTCGTTTGGATTTCGATGTGGATATCTATATAACAGGTTCAAATGCTTATCTTCTTTCGACAGAGTTTTCGACGATTTTGTCAGGAAGATATATTGAAATAAAGATATTACCGCTTTCATTTAAGGAGTTTTTGGATTTTTATGAGTTTGATGCTGCTACAACGCCAGAGGAGAGATTTCAAAAGTATTTGCAGTTTGGCGGAATGCCAATACTGAGAGAATATCGGTTTAATGAGACACGGAGTAATCAGGCATTAGAAGGTATATACTCTACGGTTGTACTGCGTGATATATTACAGCGTAATGATTCGGCAGATCAAAATATGTTGCAAAAGATAGTAATGTTTTTGTGTTCTAATATCGGCAGTATTACATCTCCCAATAGTATAGGAAATGTATTGGCTGGTGAAGGAGATATTCAAAAGACGAAAGGTAAAAGCGTAGCCGGAAAAACTGTAGACAAATATATATCTATGTTACGCAGTGCTTTTGTATTTTATTCGGTAGGCAGGTATGATGTAAAAGGGAAACAATTGTTAAAAACCCTCGGGAAAAATTACATTATAGATATGGGTTTTCGCAATATGCTTCTTGGATATCGTGATGGTGACAGAGGACATATCCTGGAAAATATTGTCTTTTTGGAACTGCTTAGACGGGATTATCGTGTGTGTATCGGCAAAGTGGGAGAGGCGGAAATCGACTTTGTGGCTGAGAAACCGGATGATAAAATGTATATACAGGTAACAGAAAGTATGCAGTCTGAGGAAACGAGGGAGAGAGAACTTCGCCCTCTTAGAATGATACCTGATAATTATGAAAAAATAGTTTTATCAATGGATAGGAATTATATAAAATCTTATGAAGGAATCAAATCATTATACTTGATTGACTGGTTGCTTCAGTAGAAAAACAAGCTTCCATGTTAAAGATGAAGATGCAGATATAAAAGATATTTTGGAGTTATTCGGTGGCGGGAAACTTATCTGTAAAGAATATGAATAAGCAACAAAAGGAGAAGACTATGTACCGATTCAGAAGATTACGCAGGGATGATAGAATCCGCTCCATAATGCAGGAGACAAGACTGCATCCAAAAGATTTCATCTATCCAATATTCGTGATAGAGGGGGAAAACATCAAGAATCCTGTAGAATCCATGCCGGGTATTTTCCAGTATTCCATTGACCGACTGGAAGAAATTCTTGAGCAGGTAAAAGAGGCGGGTATCGGCGGCATTATGCTTTTCGGGATTCCGCTTCACAAAGATCCGCAAGGCAGTCAGGCTTATGCCAAGGAAGGAATTACCCAGCGGGCAGTCCGATTTATTAAGGAAAAATACCCGGATATATATATTGTTGTGGATATCTGCCTGTGTGAATATACTTCCCACGGGCATTGCGGCATGGTGAAGGGAGAAGAAATTCTAAACGATGAAACGCTGCCTTATCTGGTGAAGATGGCGGTAAGCCTTGCCGAAGCCGGAGCGGATATGGCGGCACCCTCTGATATGATGGACGGCCGCGTAGCAGCTATAAGGGAAGGGCTGGATCAGGCAGGATTTACGCAGATGCCGATCATGGCTTACAGTGCGAAATTTGCGTCCGCCTATTACGGGCCTTTTCGGGATGCAGCCCATTCCGCGCCGGGATTTGGCGACCGCAAGAGCTACCAGATGGACTTTGCCAACGGGCAGGAAGCGCTTAGGGAGATCGACGCGGATATAGAAGAAGGCGCGGATATTGTGATGGTGAAACCGGCGCTTGCATATCTGGACGTGTTAAAAGAAGCGGCGCTCACTTTTGATGCGCCGCTGGCGGTATATAATGTGAGCGGTGAGTATGCCATGGTAAAAGCAGCAGCTGCAAACGGATGGATCGATGAGAAGCGTATCGTAATAGAAAATCTGACAGCCATGAAGCGGGCAGGGGCAAAGATTATCATTACTTACCATGCTTTGGATGCGGTGAGGTGGATATAGAACATGAACACAATGAAGTCAGAAAAGCTTTTTACAAAAGCACAAGCACTGATTCCCGGCGGAGTGAATTCCCCGGTTCGTGCATTTAAGGCTGTAGGGCGGCATCCTTTTTTCGTAGAGCGGGCGCAGGGACCGTGGATTATAGATGAAGACGGAAACAAATATGTGGATTATGTCTGCTCCTGGGGACCGGGGATTTTGGGACATGCCCATCCCAAGGTGATCGAGGCGGTGCAGCAGGTCTGCGCAAAGGGCTTGACTTTCGGAGCGCCTACGGCCGGAGAAGTGGAACTGGCAGAACTGATTTGTGCCTGTGTGCCGGATGTAGAGATGGTGCGGCTGGTCAGCTCCGGAACCGAGGCAGTGATGAGTGCGGTGCGCGTGGCAAGAGGTTTTACGGGCAGGGATAAGATTATCAAATTTGCCGGGAATTATCACGGACATTCTGACGGACTGTTGGTGAAGGCGGGTTCCGGTCTTATGACGCAGTCGGTGCCGGACAGCGCGGGAGTACCGGCAGGATATGCGGCGAGTACCCTGACGGCAGTCTATAACGATGAGGAATCCGTGAGAAAGCTGATGGAAGAAAACAGCGGTCAGGTGGCGGCAATCGTGGTGGAGCCTGTGGCTGCGAATATGGGTGTCGTACCACCGAAAAAAGGCTTTCTCGAATTCCTGCGCCGTATTACAAAAGAGCAGGGAGCGCTTTTGATTTTTGACGAGGTTATTACGGGCTTTCGATTGGCGCTGGGCGGTGCGTCAGAGTACACGGGGGGTCATGCGGATTTATATACGTTTGGTAAGATCGTGGGCGGCGGTATGCCTTTAGCGGCTTATGGTGGCAGGCGGGATATCATGTTCTGTGTTGCGCCGTTAGGTGCGGTCTATCAGGCAGGGACATTGTCGGGTAATCCTGTGGCGGTGACAGCGGGCATTACAACATTGAAGATTCTGATGGAAGATACGGGAATCTATGAACGGATCGATCGGCGGGCGGCGAAACTGGAAGCGGCTTTTCAAGAGAAAGGTCTGATTGTAAACCGTGTGGGCTCTTTGCTCTCGGCTTTTTTTATTCCCGGATGGGATGGAAAAGAAGGAAGAGAACTGGAGGAAAAGAAAGAGAGAAAAGTCGAGAACTACGAAGATGCGTGTCAATGCGACAGGGAGGGCTTCGCGGATTATTTTAACAGGATGCTGGAGCGGGGTATCTATGTGGCACCGTCACAGTTTGAGGCTATGTTTGTATCGGATGCCCATTCGGATGAACTGATTGACAGGACATGTAGTGCAATTAAAGAGAGTGTGGAAGAATGCCGGGTCGTATGATCCGGTGTTTTCAAAATAAGAATTGATTCTGATAATAGAATAGCAAAATTGGGAGGCTTGTCATGCATAAAGATGCAAAATGGGCAAAACAAATTATTTCGCTGCAAGACAGTGAGGGGAAGTGGGGGATTTTTCATTCTTTAGCTAAACCTACTACTAAAAATATTACAACGGAACAAGCGCTCAGACGCCTTGAACGCTTGGGATATACAATTGAGGATGAATGTATTCAGAAAGCGGTTTCATATATGAATGATTGTCTGATCGGGAAAAAAAGTATTCCTGATTATAGGGAAAAAGTTCATGATTGGGATATTTTTACTTCCTTGATGCTTTCGACTTGGATCAGAAGGTTTACAGCAGACAATTCGGTTGCGAATAAAATTGCAAAACAGTGGGCAGATGTTATTTCCGGTGCATTTACAAGTGGAACATTTAATCATGAAGAGTATGTATCAGCTTATACTGATATTCTGGGTTTAAAACCCGGCGGCGGCAGGCTTGTTGATTTTGTGAATTTTTATCCTGTTTCACTCGTACGGGATTGTTTGGACGAAAAGACAGAACAGGCGGTGGTAGATTATATCATAAGTAGAGATTACGGAATATATTACATATATAATCGCAAACTTGCTGTTTTGCCGGAAGTTTTTGAGAGTAAAAATGCCAGTTATTATCTGGCAGCCGTTGAATTACTTTCAAAATATGTACATGCAAGGCATAAACTTAATTTTGTTATAGACTGGCTAAACGATAATAGAAATGAAAATGGAAGATGGGATATGGGAAAAATGGTCAATGATAAAGTATATTTCCCACTTTCCGATGATTGGAGAAAAAAAGAAACCCGCGAGGCGGACTGTACAGAACGTATAGCAAAATTGATGGTTGATATTTTATAAGAGATGGTGTTATAATGTGCTTGTACAATAAGTACATTTACATACCCCAAAATAAAGGCGGTGGGTTATGGAAATTATTATCAGCAATAACGCAAATAAGCCGATCTATGAGCAGATCACATCACAGATCAAGGCAATGATCATGAGTGGAGAATTACAAGCCGGCGACTCGATTCCATCCATGCGTGCATTGGCGAAATCTATTCATGTAAGCGTTATCACTGTCCAGAAAGCCTATGAGGATCTGCAGCGGGACGGTTTTATCGAAACAACTGTCGGCAGAGGGAGTTTCGTATCGGCACGTAACAAAGAATTTTATCAGGAAGAGCAGCAGCGCATTGCGGAAGAGCATTTGCAGGCGGCGGCGGAAATCGGGCGGATAAGTAATATTTCCCTTGAAAAACTGACGGAATTGTTGGCACTATTTTATCTGGAGGACGAATAGCGTGGAGAATATTTTAGAGTTACAGCAAGTTTCCAAGACCTTTTCAAAGTCAAATTTTACATTGGATAATGTATCGTTTTCATTGCCTTACGGAGCTATTCTGGGTTTTGTCGGGGAAAACGGCGCGGGCAAGACTACGACGATCGGCTGTATTTTAAATACGATCACAAAGGATGGCGGAACGGTAAAACTGTTTGGTAAGGAAATGCAGGACGCCGATACAGATATAAGAGAGAAAATTGGTGTAGTCTATGACGGGGATAACTTTCCGGGGCATTGGAGCGCGGAGCAGTTATCGAAGGTCATGAAGGGATTTTATATGAACTGGGATGATGAGCTGTTTAGCAAATATTTAGATGAATTTCAATTGCCGCCGAAGCAGAGAATCAAACACTATTCCCGTGGTATGACGATGAAATTGGCGATAGCCGCGGCGCTTTCCCATCATCCGCAATTATTGATCTTAGATGAAGCTACCAGCGGTTTAGATCCGATTATGCGTGATGAAATGCTGGATGTATTTCTTGATTTTGTGCAGGAGGAAGACCACTCTATTCTGTTGTCTTCCCATATCACAAGTGATTTGGAAAAAGTTGCGGATTATATTACTTTCATCCATAACGGAAGTCTTATTTTGACCGTATCGAAAAATGATCTGGTATATAATTATGCTGTTATGCGCTGTAAGGAAAGTCAGTTTCTTGCCTTGGACCGCAGTGATATGATTGCATATCGAAAGCGGGATTTTCAGATTGATGTGTTAGTTTCTGACGGGAAAGAAGCACAGCGCAAATACAAGGATGTTGTCGTGGACCATGTTTCACTCGATGAGATTATGATGCTTTTAGTAAAGGGGGAACAGGTATGAAAGGGCTCTTGAGAAATAATTTATATGGAACGCTCTCCAATGCGAAAGTCTTTGCCGGGTTTATGATTTTATTTGGAATTTTCGGTGTCGCTGTGATCAGTCAGTCGGTGCAGATCAGTTATGTGATGATAGGTAGTATCGGATTTTCCTTAAGTGCAATCATTGTTGCTAAGAACGAGTTTGCTACGAAATGGGGCAAATATAAATTGACCTTGCCGGTAAGGCGGGCGGATATTGTCAAAAGCCAATTTTTAAATCAGGTGATATGGCTGCCTGTAGGAACATTTTTTGTCGGAATCGAATTGGGATTGTCGTGGCTTTTCCACGGATGTCCGTTTGATCAGGATATTGACGTTCTTACATTGTTTGCGCTGGGGATCAGCATGAACCTTTTTATGGGAGCAATATTCTTTCCGCTGTTCTATGCAGGCGGGGAGGAAAGAGGCGAAATGTTCTGGATGATTGCGATACTCTGTGCGTTCGGTATTGATTGTACGATTGTCACGGTACTGAATGAGCTGCTGGAGCCGGGTCCTACTACTGTCGTATTGGGAGCAGTTATTTTGATTGTGTGTTCCCTGTTTGCTTTTGCCATCTCTTATCCGGTGACTGTCAGCATTTTTGAGCGGAAAGAGTATTAAAAGGTTGGTTATGACCGCATAAGGATTTATACTTGGGAAACCGTTCCACCCTTAATTTGCAGGACTCTATCCGCAATGCGCAATGTAGAGGCTTTATGGGTAATTAACAGTATACATTTTCCCTCCTGTTTTAACATCGAAATAGTGTTCAATATTTTTGATTCCGAGTCAGCGTCTAAAGCGGCTGTCGGTTCGTCAAAAATATATATTGGAGCCTTTTTAAGCAGTGCGCGGGCAATAGAAACCCTTTGCTTTTGCCCACCCGATAATTGATTGCCATTCTCACCAATATTCCTTTGTAAAAAAACTTCTCTATGTGTTGCAATTCCTGCCATTTCTGCTGCATAGGTTATTTCTTCTTGTGCCGCATTCAAATTTCCATACTGTATATTATCATATACGGTAGTGGGGAATACATCATTATGTTCCGGCGAATACGCAATATATTTCCGCAGCATCTTCAGTGAAATATCCCTACAGTTTTCTCCACCGATATATATTTTTCCTTGATAATCTATCATCTGCATCAGAGCCTTAACTAAAGTAGATTTTCCGCTACCACTCTCGCCAATGATGCCAATACATTCTCCGGGAAGAGCGGTGAATGAAACATTTTTGAGAACCTGATGATCTCCATATGCTGCACTAACATTCTGAAATGTAACAGCAAAATTCTCAGGAATGTGTCCGTATCGATTAACACTACTCTCTGTAATCTCATTTTCAAAAGATATAACCGAATTCATCCGTTCAAAGGATAGTGAATGCTCGCTGTAATGAACAAAAGAAGTTGCAAAATTCTGTGTGTACATAATAAAACAACGACATAACTGGTGAATAAATAAAACAACAGAGACACCAATATATCCACAGGCCGCCATTATGCATGCTATGGGTGTCAACAAATAAATACAGCTATTGGCAACTGCGTCAGATGTCAATAATTTCATTGTTTCTAACTGTACCGCCCTGCATTCTTTCCTATAAAGCTTATTTGCCGCATCACTTATTTTTTTACTCATAACCTTTTGGGCGGAATATTGCCGTATACTCATTTTGCCCTTTATGGCATCGCTGCAATTAGACACATATGTTTCTTTTGCCTGTAGAATTTCCGCTTGTGCACGTTTCATTCTGCGTACAAATAAAAAATTCAATATAATAACAGTTACACCCAACAAGAGCATAAGGAATCCAATCCTAAAATCAGCCAGCAAAACTGCGGCCATGTACCCTGTTCCGACAATCAGCGGATAAATCACTCCAAAAATATCATAGGAAACAATCTGGGCGCTCTGCTCAACATCCGTGTTATATCGTGTGATGAATTCTCCTTGGTTAAGCTTTTGTAAGTTTTTTAGAGGTGTACGCACTAAGCTATTATAAAAATCATACCTCAATTCATTTTCTGTAGAAGCGAGAAACAGCGAAAAAACATATAAACCTATATCGTCTATGCACGAAAGCAGCAACAAAACAGGCAATGTAAGTATAAGCATTTTAGAAATCCTCTGAAATGATGTCTGATGCTCCGTTATTATCGCAACATAATCTTGCAGTATGCTGGCAAAGTATATATTTGTAGCCGTACTGAAAAATGCGGGGAACAAAATTCCGCATACCCATAGTTTCCAATTTTTACGAATATATTTCATCATGGAAAATAAAACTTTCATTTTACAATTCCACCTTTCTTCTGTTTGCCATCTTTTCTTCGTAAAGTTTCCGATACAGTTCACAGCCTTGTATCAATTCGGTATGCGTTCCGAATGCGGCTATATTTCCATTATCCACAACAAGAACCTTATGAAAGCGACAGACTTCCTCCAAATCATGCAAAATAACTAACAATGTTTTATCTGCGCAGTCTGCGAACAGATAATTCCAAATTGCACCGGCTGTACCGGAATCTAATGCAGAAGTAGGTTCATCAAGCAAAAATATGTTTGTGTTTCTGAAAAAGGCTCTCGCTAAATTGATACGCTGCATCTGACCATTTGAAATAGACTGAATCGTAGTATTCATTTCCGTATCATATCCATGAGCCAAAGTCTGAATAAAAGAATCCAACTGAGCGTTTTTGCAGGCAGCAATTATTTCCGCTTTACTTCCGTCTGATTTCGCCACTTTAATGTTGTTCTCAAATGTTGCCTGAAAGAGAAATGCTTCCTGCGTTGTTACCGTAATATGATTTCTTAAATATTCAGGAGAAAGAGTGGCAAGATCCATTCCTCTGAAATAAATACAATTTTTTTTCGGCGTATATAATCCGCTGAGCAACTTGAACAAGGTTGTTTTACCGCAGCCGCTTAAACCTACAACAGCAATTTTCTCTCCCTGATAAACGTAGAAATTGATATCATGCAATATAGTGGTATCTCCATATGAAAAAGTCAGTTTCCGCACTTCATAAACCGGCAATTTATCTGTCTGTACTGACGTTTGTATCCTGTTTCCTGACACAGCCTCATTTGGCAGTTCAAAAAGTTTTTGGATACGAATCACGCCTACTTTTGCGGCTGGCAGATAAAGGGGAATGCTGCCAACGATTTTGAGCCCCTCTCCAACGAACTCTGAACACAGGATAACGCTTGTCAATCTGCCTATTGTCATTTCTCCCCTATAAATGAAATATGCACTCAAAAGTAAGAGCAGGATTCTACTGATATGTCCGTAACATCGGTTGTATTCCTCCGTCAATTTCTCAAAAAACATGCGCTTTTTACGTGTTTTCCTATATTTGTCCAATTCCTCTTTGTGTTTTTTCTGAAATAGTTGTTCGAGTTGAAATGCTTTTATTAACATTACAAATTGAAGGGATTCGGTAAAATGAGAAAGCACTCTTGCAAATGCTTTCTTTTCGTTATCGTGAAACGGAGAAAGTTTTCGGGCAAAGAATACACTGGGAACTGCATTCAGCGGTATCAGACACAAAGCAAGCAGGGCAAATTTCCAATTGCACCATCGAAACAAGCAGACAGGGACAAGTCCGAGACATACGGGAAGAAATCCAGATTTCATCGACAGTCCAAGCCAGTTTTTTATGCTGTCTATATCCTTAGTAATCATAGCGAGCAAATCTCCGTCATCCATCTGCTCCATTGCGTAATACTGTGCAGAGCATAGTTTCATTCCGATTTTAGTCTGTACACAACGAGAAAATGCTGCCGTAATTTTACCGCTCAAAAAAGTGAATGCAGCTGTTCCGAGAATATAAAGCACTGTGCTGACGGATATGACCAGAAACTGATATACTGTCTCTTCGTATCCTTTTCCAACTGCATCAATAACATCTCCCAAATGCTGTGTTGCAAGAAATTGGGCGGTTGCCGTACCAAAGGCAAAAAGCATCATAAAAACAATTTGAAAATATATCTTTCTACCGTAAATGTTTTTAAAAAATCTAATTAAGTACATGAAAATTGTCCTTTCTGATTCATCCGGATATATCAGGAATAAAATGAACCGTTCATTTCAATATTAGTGTAAAAGTAAAGGCGCTTTATGCACCCCGACTTTTAGAGCTTGCTATATGGTTTCAAGGCTGATAAGCCCGTTTAATGATTCCTATGCAAATTTCCTTAGCGACATCCCTTGGAATAGGTTCCTGTGGAAAGGAGAGATTTGAGTTCAAAGCCCACCACGTCAATGTATTCGTCAAAAAAAGAACGTGGGATGATATATGAGTAAGCTTCTGAATCTGTCCAACCTCCATATATAACTTAAGATAATCGCCTAATTGTTTAAAATAAGCCCATTTCTGTGGTAAATATTCTTCACTGAGTTCCTCCAATATCCCCGCGTTTTTTTCAATATTGTCCAGAGCAAGCAGATAATCAGCAAAAAAATCAAATAATTCTTCCATCAGTTTAAAAAAATCTTTGCAAACATTTCCTTTATCATCAGTGATATTCAGGATGGAATCAGATGCATTGTTCAGTACCTTTCTTAACGCCCCAATAAGTTTAGGAGCCTCTATCGGCTTAATAGGTAATGTTATTTCACTTGAAAGATAATCCTTATCAAGTGTTGCGTAAATTACGAATGAGAGAACAGCATCCTTTCCGGTAAACGCAGAATACATGGTGCCTACCGCGATTCCGGAAGCTTTCGCTATCTCCGCCATTTTTGTATTTGCATAACCGTTTTCATCAAACAGGCGTCCGGCTTCCAAATATATTTTTTGTAATCTTGGATTATTCAAAATAATTCCCTCCCAATTAGAACGAACCGTTCATTTCAATTATATTGTTTTATTTTCTTTTGTCAAGCAAATCTTTACAACCTCAGTAATCCTAATCTGAGATTATCGTTCTATCAGACAATATCCGGACAGGGGCTTTTATTTTAACTGTTCGAGAGGCAGGATACCTAAATTGGAGTGGCTTAAAAAGCTGGCGGTGATTATCTGCGGTCGTGATGCTTACCAGGGCACAGCATTAAAAGCTATGCCCACCACCGCCGCCGCTGCTTCCACTACTGCTGCTTCCTCCACCGCCGCTACTGCCGCCGCTGCTCCCACTACTGCCGCTGCTTGTAGGATTGTAGGTGCGGCTTTCGCGGACAAAGAATGCCTTTGGCTGTGCATAGTTAAAGTGATTTCTGCCGCTGCGCAGAATTTCTCTTCGCCCCGGTTTTTTGATTCTTGCGAAGAAACATACCAGCCCATAGTTCAACAGCAGTGCAAGGATGACGGCAAGCAAACCGTTGCTGATATACTTCATAGGCTGAGCGATCTTCTGACCTTTAAGAAGTGTCAGAATTTGATCGTATGTGTGCGCCGCACAATCGTAATAATCTCCGTCGGATGCATAGCGGTAAACATTGTCCGTGATCGTGTCTGCATAGGATTCGGTGATTACCTTATAGACAGCCCCATCACTGTGAATCCATATATTACGGTTGTCCATGTCGATGAGAAAAAGAGTTCCGCTGGCTGTGCCGAACCGCTCTCTGTAATACTTCCGGGCATAGGATTCCGTGCCGCGGTCATTGTAGTCTATTGTCTTAAATGCTACGTTTCCGTAGGAGGTGATCTCCTGCATTAATGTGGCAAGTTCCTGTTCTTCTTCATCATTAAGAAGTTGTGCATCATCCTCGATTATTGCACGGTAAGATGTCTCCGCATTGACGTAAACCGCACTGTCGCCGGGGTCTGCCTGCTCTGTCTCTGTGTAATATACCGGCACGTAGTCCGTATAATTATTCTGTTTTTCTTTGGCTGTTTCCCATGTATACAAGATTGCCATTACAATTGCTGAGATGATCGCAATCCGCAAGCCGAATTTTATTCCATTATTCTCATGCATTCTCATCACCTCCCCATCTGTTGAACTGCGGTAACCTACGTGTGGTCAGCATATTATATCTTCCGATGATGTCCATCAGTGTCCAGATGACCGCGCCCATAGAGATGACCGCGCCACCGTAATAATACAGATCTGAAACGGGATTCCATATAATGATCACAATGGACAGCAGGATCGCCGCACCGGGCTTTACCAGTACCGGAAGCGATTCCTTAAACGAACCTTTCTGTATAGATTGTTGTAATCTGTCCGTGGAGATTATGTACGCAAGGACAAAAAAGATTATGAAAACTGCAGTCAAAGCAACTGCATTACCGCCTCTAAAAGCCACAAATACCATAACAAACGGCATGACAAATGTAAATATCATTGCACCGATCATGATCTGTAATATTTTTATTGAACTGCCGGATTTCTTGGATGGCTTTCGTTGTCCGATTTCGGCATAGTTCACCCAACTGTCATCTACACCGGTTTTGTTTGCATGGCGGCTGTTTTCCTGCTTGGAATACACATATCCTCTATCGTTTTCTCTCGTTTCCTTTTCTCTGATCCGCGACATCTGCGAAAAAGAAATCAAAGCACACACAAACGCGAGAAGCGCTGACAGGATCAGTGCAACGTTAGGTCTGATGGTAAAACGGAGATTCAGTATTATAAACAGCGGAATCGCCAGAAGCAGGGAACCGATCACATATTTTCTCCGATCTACCGGCAGGTCTGCTGCCGCCTTTCCGGTTTGCCCGTTGACCACGGCGTAGGCTACCCGGTCACCTTTTCGGTAAGAGAGGAACCACACCGGAAACATAGCCGACTCAGCGGCGGTACATTTCGGACGCAGTGCGTTTCTCAGGGAATATGCATTTTTCTGATCCTTCACATGGTATCGGGAACAGATGCTGTCATTCGCCAGTTTGCTAAAGCAGTCCTCGACCGCCAGTTCTTCGGCCTCCTGTTCATATACGCTGCTGTCCACATCACTGACATCTGCATAGAATCCGCTTAAATATGACGGTGTAAAGGGCTTGCCTGACTTCATGTCATATGGTGAGATGGCTCCGCTCAGATCATCGGAAAAAGAAGCGGCCGCATCATAAGAAATCCCCTCATAGGCTGCATCCACATCACTGACAATATCATAGTGCTTAGTAATCAGATAATCACCTTTCTGACGGCTTTCACTGCCGCGAAAAGTGATTTGTCCCTTTTTCTCAAAAGAATAGACCCAGTAGGGCATATAGATTCCGCGGAATTTCTCGATATTTTCTTCATCTTTTAACTCTTTCGGTGCAAAGATGGCACGGCGCATCATCTTAGCATAGGAAGCCTTGCAGTCTTCTTTTGTCTTGGAAAAAGGAATGATATGGACAGGGCGGTGTCCTTTGCCGATCCTACTGTCCAGGATAGCCGTAGAGCCGCAGAAGCTGCAGAAAGTGGCGGCGGTGGTATCCTCACTCAGAAGCTCGGCGCCGCACTGTGAACAGGTAAAGATTGTCACATCATACTCCCGGCTCTCCTCGGCATCATGATCGCTCTGAATACTGTATGGGTCTACGGTGGTGCTGCAATAACTGCATAACATTTGCTGGGAGGCAATATCAAATTTCAGATTGCTTCCGCAGTTTGGGCATTCGTACATAATAAACTCCTCTCACGTTGGCTCGACCTATGCATGGAATCCGGTACGGTATCTTTGAAAGGTCGTTTTCCTATTTCAGTATACGGTATAACGCGCTGTGAAGCAAGTTTGCGGGAAGGAGGAGTTGTATAGAATCTTGAGCTTTTGGTTTGAAAACAGAAAATATATAAAATTATTGAAATAAAAGTTGACACACCCTGTTTTTGCTGTTAATATGATAATATAAACTTTCGAAACAACAATTTAAAAGCTAAAACGCTTTTGAAACAAAAGAAAAGTTGTAAAGATAAAAAAATATGGTAAAATGAAAGGGGTCGGTTACTATGAGATGAAAGGGCAAGAAAATACGGTGAGAGGTAACCGTGTTTTCTTAGAAGGTGTTTGATATGGACTCGATGGAGCAGCGCAGAAATCTGATTGTTGATTTGGTGAATCAGAGCGGAAGTATTAGCTTTGTACAGTTGAAAAGTAAGATTCCCAAAATATCGGAGATGACACTGCGCACAGATTTAAAAGCTCTTGATGAAGCAAAACGAATTGTCAGGGTGCACGGTGGTGCAAAGTCGGTAGATGTTGTGATTGGAACCGATGATATGTTGAGCCGAAGGTCGGTGCGGAATATTGAGGCGAAGCAGCTGATCACGCAGAAAGCGTTGCAGCTAGTACGGAAGGACACGACGATTTTTCTCGATTCCGGAAGTACAACGACTATGCTTGCATCGATGATGCCGGATCAGTCGAATCTGATCTATACGAATTCGCTGACTTGTGCGGTTGAACTCTGTAAGCTGGAGAAACCCGCGATACATATTTTAGGGGGAACAATGAACCGATACAGCATGAGTATATGTGGGATTCATGCGATTCAGGATGTATTGAGGATCAATTTCAACCAAGTATTCATGGGTGTTACCAGTTATTGTGAGCAGACGGGATTTAACTGCGGTGTTGATGAGGAGGCGGTCTTGAAAAGAACCGTCATGAATCAGGCCGAGCAGAAGATCGTTCTGATGGATTCTTCTAAAGTGGGTGTGAAGAATACTTATGCGATCTGTAGTCTGGAGGATGTGGATGTTATTGTTTCAGATGGTAATCTTCCGGAGGACTTCCTGGAGGAATGTAGAAAGTATAACGTCCAGATCATATAAGTTTTGTTTCAGTCAAGGGCAGACCAATGTAATGTAAAGGAGAACATTTATGAAAAATGGGGTACAGCGTTTCGGTAAATTTCTCTCAGCAATGATCATGCCGAATATCGGCGCATTGATTGCATTTGGTTTCCTTGCTGCATTTTTTAACGGCAGCGGATGGATTCCGCATGAGGGGTTTGCCACAATCTTTTCAGCAATTCTGGTTTATTTAATTCCTATACTGATCGCGGCGACAGGCGGAAAACTGATCGGCGGGGAGCGTGGAAGCATCGTAGGCGCGATCGCGGTTGTGGGTGCGATCATGAGTGATCCCGATACGACTATGCTGATGGCGGCTATGATTATCGGACCGCTTGGCGGATTCTGCATCAAGAAATTTGATCAGGCGATGGACGGACATATGCCTGCGGGTTTTGAGATGCTCATCAATAATTTCTCGGCCGGCATTCTCGGTATGCTTTTGGCGATGTTGAGTTATGTTGTGATCGGACCTTTTATGAATCTGATTCTTGCCATTCTGACGGCAGGAGTCAACGTATTGGTAGCGCACAGCCTGTTACCGCTGATCGCGGTCTTTATTGAACCGGCGAAGGTTCTTTTCCTGAATAATGCGATTAATCATGGCATTTTCACTCCGATTGCCACGGCACAGGCAGCAGAAGCGGGCAAGTCCATCATGTATATGTTGGAATCTAATCCCGGTCCGGGGCTCGGCGTACTGCTGGCGTATATGTTTTTCTGTGAAGATCAGAAGACGAAGCAGTCCGCACCGGGTGCAGTAATTATTCATCTGCTGGGCGGTATTCATGAAATCTATTTTCCGTACATACTTATGAATCCTCTTGTGATTATCGGTCCGATCATCGGCAATATAGCTGCGATTTTCTGGTATAACTTAACGGACTGTGGTCTGGTAGGCCCTGCTTCGCCCGGTTCTATCATTGCTTATCTGATGATGGCGCCCAGGAATAAAATATTTGCAGTGACCATGGGTGTATTGATTGCGGCAGCGGTTTCCTTCGTGATTTCTTCTGTGGTCATCCGTATGGCTAAAGGCAAGAGCCTCGAGGAAGCGCAGGAAGAGGTTGCAAA
Source organism: Lachnospiraceae bacterium (assembly GCA_014804655.1). GTDB lineage: Bacteria > Bacillota > Clostridia > Lachnospirales > Lachnospiraceae > UBA3282. The sequence continues at coordinate 161,174 of JAAUZK010000032.1, forward strand.
TCGCAAAGCCGAGGCTAAGGGATTAAGCGCTGCTCCGGCAAAGATGAAAAAAGCGGAAGGCGTAAAAAAGGTTGTATTTGCCTGTGACGCAGGCATGGGATCGTCGGCTATGGGCGCAACGAAGTTCAGGAACAGAATCAAGGCGTTGAGACCGGATCTGACTGTCATCAATACTTCCGTAGACAATATTCCGGCGGACTGTGACGTGGCGGTGGTACAGATTACGCTGGTGGAGCGTGCGAAGAAATCCGTGCCCGATGCGCAGATGGTGACGATCAATAATTTCCTGGCAGATCCGGCATTAGATGCACTGTTTGAACAGTTGACAGCGGAGAGTAATTCGACAAAGACAGAGGAAGCACCGCAGGATTCGGTCAAGAATACAGAAAAAGCGCTGTCAGAAGCGGCAGAAGAAGCTTCGATTGAGACTGACAAGAAAAATATTTTGGTAAAAGACGGCATCAAATTGAACTTGTCTCCCGTTTCCAAGGAAGAGGCAATTCAGGCGGCCGGTGAACTTCTGACAAAATTGGGATATGTGGATGCCACCTATATCGCCGCAATGCAGGAGCGTGAAAAACTTACAACTACTTATATGGGTATGGGTGTGGCGATTCCCCACGGCACCTCGCAGGCGAAAGGAACGGTTAAGAAGACAGGTATTGTTTTGCTGCAGTATCCGGAGGGTGTTGATTTTGGTGACGAGAAAGCGCAGCTTGTATTCGGTATTGCAGGGATCGGCGATGAACATCTGGATCTGCTCAGCAAGATCTGCGGCATGCTGGAAGATGAAGACGTGCTGGAAACCTTAAAGACTACGGCGGATATAGAGTGGGTAATGGAACAGTTAAATTAAAGAATTCTATGCCTGAGAAGGGGTAATAGAGAAAACATTATAAAAGATCGGAGGAAACAAGGATGAGAGTAAAAGGAGTCAGACTACATGGAGCACATGATATCAGACTGGAAGAGTTTGAGCTTCCGGAGATTAAGGATGACGAAATCTTAGTAAAAGTTGTCAGTGACAGTATTTGTATGTCTACATGGAAAATGGTGCAGGCGGGTAAAGATCACAAGCGAGTACCGGAAAACGTGGCGGAGCATCCGGTCATCATCGGGCATGAATTTACCGGAGATATTGTGAAAGTCGGAGCCAAGTGGAAAGATCAGTTCCATGAGGGTAAAAAGTTTGCGCAGCAGCCTGCGATTCCGGGTCAAATGGAATCACCGGGATATTCCTATGAATTTTTCGGCGGCGCATCCACTTATTGTATTTTCCCCAATGATGTTATCGAGAAAGGATGTATCTGGGAATATGACGGGGACAGCTATTTCGAGGCATCTCTCGGGGAGCCGATGAGCTGCTGTATCGGCGGATATCACAGCAACTATCATACGGAGCACCTTTCTTATGAGCACAAAATGGGAACTTTAGCAGGCGGAAACATTCTGATTCTCGGCGGCTGTGGTCCCATGGGACTTGGCGCGGTAAGTTATGGACTTACTTTTGAAAACAAACCGAAACGTATCGTTGTCACCGATATTAATGACGCTAAGATTGCCAGAGCCAGAGAAGTGATTCCGGAAGAAGAAGCGAAGGAGAAAGGAGTCGAACTGCATTATATCAACACGGCCAATATGGAAGATCCGGTAGCGGAGCTTAGGGCGATCACGGAGGGCGTAGGCTACAGCGATGTGTTTGTATATGCGCCGGTAAAGAGTATTGCAGAGATGGGGAACCGGCTTCTGGCGGTGGATGGGTGCCTGAATTTCTTTGCAGGACCGACCGACACACAGTTTTCCGCAAATATGAATCTCTATGACTGCCATTACGCGAGAACGAAGATCATGGGTTCTACCGGCGGCAATACGGACGATATGAAAGAAGCAATTGCGAAATCGGCGGCGGGACTTATCAACTCGGCAGTTATGGTGACTCATGTCGGAGGCATTGATTCCATCGTTGATACGACCAATAATCTGCCGGACATTCCGGGCGGTAAGAAGTTAGCCTATATTCAGTTCGACATGCCTATGACAGCAATTGAGGATTTTGGGAAAATAGGTGAGAGCGATCCGTTTTATAAGGAATTGGATGAGTGCTGTAAGAGGCATAAAGGACTTTGGTCAAAAGAGGCGGAAGATATGCTGTTTAAACATTTCGGAGTAGCATAAGATTCGTCTTGGATTGGAGGTAAATATGATTTATACAGTGACATTTAATCCGTCTCTTGATTATATCGTATCCATGAACAGCTTTGAAATGGGCATGACGAACCGCACCACAAAAGAGCAGATGTTTCCCGGCGGTAAAGGAATTAATGTATCCATTGTTTTAAGTAATCTGGGAATCGAAAATACGGCGCTTGGATTTACTGCCGGCTTTACAGGCGAACAGATTGAAAAGCAGGTGCAGGCAATGGGATTGCGGGCTGATTTTATCCGTGTGGACAACGGGTATTCGCGTATTAATGTTAAGTTGAAGGACTATGACGGCACGGAGATCAACGGAATGGGTCCCGATATCGATCAGGCTTCCGTCACTAGATTATATGAGAAACTGGATCAGCTGACAGAAGGCGACACACTGATTCTGGCTGGCAGCATTCCTAAGAGTCTCCCGGATTCCATCTACAGTGATATTCTGGAGCGGCTGCAGGGTAAAGGCGTATTGTTTGTGGTAGATGCCACGAAAGATCTGCTTTTAAATGCAATGCAGTACAGACCGTTTTTAGTCAAACCGAACAATCATGAATTGGGTGAGATCTTCGACGTATCTTTAAGAACAAGAGAGGACGTTGTTCCCTACGCGAAGAAGCTTCAGGAAAAAGGTGCAAGAAACGTGTTGGTATCCATGTCCGGGCAGGGTGCCGTTCTGGTAGATGAGACAGGAGGTGTGTATGCACTTCCGGCACCGAAAGGAACGCTTGTCAATGCGGTAGGCGCCGGAGATTCCATGGTGGCGGGTTTCGTGGCCGGATGGGCGGAAAAAGGCGATTATGAACATGCATTTCGGATGGGGATTTCCGCAGGGAGCGCCAGTGCATTTTCGGAATTTCTGGCTACGAGACATGAGGTGGAACAGGTTCTTGCAAGTCTGGCCGAGTAAACGGTCAGGAGCAGCAAAAGCAGTATAAGAGCAGTTAAAGCGGAACAAGAGTCATGCATAGATAATATAAGACAGCTATAAGAATAAAACAAGAAAAGGAGAGAGTTGTAAGATGAAAGAATTTACATACGTTATCACAGATGCAGAAGGTATACATGCACGTCCGGCAGGAGAACTGGTAAAATTGGCGAAGGAGTACAGTTGTGCAGTGTCCGTGATCAAAGACGGGAAAAAAGTTGATGCGAAAAAGCTTTTCGGTTTGATGGGACTCGGAGTGAAACAGGGTATGGAGATTACCGTACAGACGGAGGGTGATGACGAAGAAGCCGCATCTGCAGCGCTTGATAAGTTTTTGCATGAGAACCTGTAAAGGTACAGAGAATCCATAGGGGCAGCTATTCGTAAAGGGAGGGGAATCCTGAATACGGGCTGCCTCGAAACGAAAACCGAAGAGGGAGAAGCGATCCGGAGGCAGTTCTTATAAGTTTTTTTAGAAATAATCCGAAAAATATGCCTTCTCTACAGGTATAATACGCTCCAGCCATGTGAGCATGTAGTATTCGGTCTGGATCTTTTCGTGTTCATAGAGATAAGACGGTCTCTTGTATCCCATCAGCATGGTAGTCAGCGTGTTGACCGACAGTTCCACCACGTTGATTGACTGGTTATCTTCCACCTGTTCACAGATGGTTTTGCCATCGTGCCAAGAGACCATGTAATCGCCTTCATTCCATGGTGCCATCTCATCGTGCACTCGGAAATGCAGCTTGAAATCCTCCGGCTGTATCTGAAAAGGGTATTCCGTAAGAAATTCCTTAACATCTATAATGCGTGCCATGATATACGGGGAAATTGTCTCGGTAATCTCGCTATCCTCGAACAGATAGGCCATCGTCTCACCGGAATAGTTGTCTCCCTGAACTTGTGTGATCATGGAAAAATGTGCGCTGATATAGTTCCAGAGACCATGATTGGCTTCGATGTTTAAGTAGACCATTTCTTTAATGTGAAAAATCTCATTTGCGATGTAGTAGACCACATATCCTAACGGTTTATGTTCCTTGCTGTAGTAAACCGCTGCAATAATATCCTCATTGTCCCAGCGCCAGTATTCTTCCCATGCCAGTGCGTCGCGAATCAGCGCGCCGTGTCTTTGCAGGGCGAAATAGGAATGTACATTGTGATAATCTTCTGAATCCAGACTGACACGTTCCACCATGCCGTCTACGGGGATGGCTTTCGGAAGCTGCGTATCTTTGACGGTAAAAGAAAGTTTATCGGATACGATTTCCCAGCCCATCTTGCGATAGAAAGGAATAGAGTAAGGATAGAGGAAAGAAATCAGCATCTCATGATCGTGTATGTAATCCAAAGCGTGCTGCATCAGTGAGTGGATCAGACCGCGTCCCGTATACTCAGGATAGGTGGCGACGCCGGTTATGCCTCCCATATCCATGATCGTGTCGTGAACGTTTACCTGCATGGAGTAGACTACGATCATAGAGGCAAGTTTGTCGTGATAAAACCAACCGATTACGTAAGCTTCTTCCAGAATGGGACGCTTGGCATATTTAATTTCATCCTGCTCCCAGCCGGTTTGAAACAGATCGTAGGAGGTAACCTGAAAAGCATATTGCAACAAGGCGTTAAACTGTTCCAGATCGCCCCGGTCAAGTTCACGCATCCTGAATTCCCCGTTAGTCTCTAAGTAAGTGTAAGTGTGATGCTCGTCCATGTGAAATCCCCATTTTGTGTGTTAAAGCGGTGTATATGCAAGGCTGCAATACTTCCGCAACCGGAAGACATATTCAGTCTTGAAAATATTTTGTAAATTTACCGTCATCCGCGTCGAAGAAACAGAAGCCGACGATTCCGCGCCCGGTGTGTGCGCCGATGGCACAGCCTACGACCGAGATGACGGTATCCTTAGGATGAAATGTCTCCTGAACCATGGAATTTACAAAATTAAGAGATTCCATGTCTTCTCCGTGGCAGAGTGCGATTGTCTGATTTTCGGGCTGATAAATGTGTTCCTTGGCGTAGTCGATGAGATAGCGCAACGATTTCTTGCGGCCGCGAACGGTTTTAATGACTGCAAGAGCGCCTTCCTCGTTTACGATCAGGACAGGCTTCATATCCAGCGTTTCCGCCAGCGTGCCTTTGAATTTGGTGAGTCTGCCGCCTTTGATCAGGTAGGCGAGTGTCTGTACCGTAAATACGTGCCGGACATGCGAGATAAAATAATCCGCAGCTTCTATGATCTCTTCCTTGGAGGCTCCTTTTTCCAGCATGGTGACCAGTTTGCTGACTACCAGACCGAATCCCGCAGAAGCGCATTTCGAGTCTATGATCGTCAGGTCGAAATCAGGATAATCTTCCAGTACGCTGTTTTTAGCGATGTTAGCGGCATTATAAGTTCCCGCGATTCCTGTGGAGAAACACAGATAGATGATGGTATCCTTTGCCTCGGCATAGGGTGTAAAAGCATCCGCGAACATGGCGGGATTGATATGATAGGTTTTCACATCCCGTTTGATATCGTCCAGAATACGATAGAATTCTTCCGTATAAATGGTTTTGCCGTCAAAATAATCGATATCGTCGATCACGACCGGCGTCGGAATCACGTGCAGATTATGCTGCTCTATATAATCTCTGGGCAAGTCGCTTGCCGAGTCTGTAATGATACGAAGCATAGAACACTCCCCTTTTTATGAAAGTTTTCACAGTAGTACCATGTTGTATACCGGCAGAACCGTTAAACACATGGAAATTCATACTGCATATAATAGATAGTTTACACCAAATAGATTAAATAGAAAAGGGTTTTAAATTTTATTACTAATAATATGTGATTTATGACAAAGATTGATGTTGGGGCGAATCGTAGTAAGTTTTTTCTGTATTGATGTACAACACCGCAAGGATAACAGCACCGAATATTGACAAGATCAGTCCGACGATAAAGCCTTGCGGGATGTACTTTAATTCAATATTGTGGTGCCCGGGGGTGATCGGTATTACAAGTAGATTTTGTATACTTAAAGGCGTTTCTGCTTTTATTCCGTCCTGCGTCACATGCCATCCTCTTTCCCATGGAATAGAGCATAGTATATATGCCGTTTCATTGGTTTCATTTTTGCAGGAAATACTTATGTGTGCGTCGGTATGCATTATAATTTCGGGCGCATGCTTTGTTATGTGTGTGGTATATGCGTCAAGAAATTCTTGAGATTCGCCGCACACATATATTTCATGTGGAAGCAGTGTTTCATGTTCTTTTATGTAGTAACGTATTTTGATTTTCGTATTTTTTGCGAAATCACCAAGTATTTTAACATTGTTTAGCTGTTCACTGAGATCTGTTTTTTCTTCGCCAATAAATGCCTCTGCTTTTGTAATGCCGGAATCATTATATGAAACATAGACAGCACAATCTTCGATTGTCGTATATTCATATTCGACATAGGCATCCACGGCAGAATCCGTAGCATAGATAGAACCGTCAGGCTGCTCTGTACAATGAAAAGCAGTTACACAGCTTCCGTGCAGAGTATGGATAATATCTTCAATTTGGTGGCTATCCAGACTGTGATATAGTCTGTTGATATATTGAAACGACGGCAAGGCTGTATTTTGCAGTTCTAAAACAGACTGATCAGCCAGGACGGCAAAGGGCAGTGCATTTTCATTTCTATAAAGTTTCATTTCGTCTTCACAATCAATTTCAACATATCTACCGTTAGGACAGTCGTTAGAAATCAGGTATTTGATACTGAGCAGAGCGTCGGCGGAGTTGTAGGAGCCCTCATCATAACGAATGCCCCAAAGGATACTGTCTGAATAGCCGTAGCCAAAATTATTGGCTATTTTAGAGATTCGGCTTTCTTCTACAGATGTATAAGAGTCTAATCCGTAGAGATTAAACATAAAAGAGTCATTTGGAGTTCGGAATGCTTGTTTATACATAACGGTTCTATGGGGGAGGGAATCCTTTTTACTCTGTTCGATTAGGGGGAGAACTGCTTTAGTATAGGCTTGATATTCCGATGTTTTTGCAGAATCGTATTGATTGCATTGTCGATAAAGGTTTTCTGCATTGATAAAAAGTTCCAGAAACAGAAGACCGGCAGCAAAGTATATGTTAAGACGTCTGTGCTTCGGCAGTGCGATCAGGAACGTGTAGACAGCCACAAGACCCATATTAAGAATTAAAACGGTTATGCTGATGTTTGCAGCAAAATATTGTGTCCTGCACAGTAATAAGCATATAAGAAATATACCGGTAGCAGGAATTGTTATTTTAGATATGGTTTGTTCCGTTATGGTCTTATAGCCTTTGTATGCAGCGTAGAGCAGTAGAAAAATGTACAGAAAAGCGAAGCGGTGCGGGGAACCTGTCGGATAGTTGAATGCGTGCCATGCACAGTTCAAATTATAGTGGTTAAAGGAAAAAAGGATAAAACCCGCCATAAGCAGATACAGGATCTTTGATCTTGCGGAGTCTTTACCGTGAATTACCCAGCAAACCGTCATGAGCAATGGTAATATTCCGCAATAAATCAGAGGATTTCCATTCGTAATCGGCGTTGGTTCTGTTGTTGCACAAAACATGGAGTCAATGAGTCCTGCACCTTGAAATATTCTGTGAAAATCGAAGAGGGATGTTATTGAAAATGAGCCTTTACCACGTAGCAATGCAAAAGTCAAAGGCAGTATGAGCCACATGGAAAGCATGCCGCCAAGAATAGAATTTAAGAAATAGAGGAGAAATGTCCGGCAGATTTTCATTCTTCCGGGAATGGCAAAGAAATAGTACAGAAAGTATAAAACCGAAAAGAGGCATATCATATAACCCATGTAGAAGTTTGTAATAATGGCTAGGGAAAGCAGCAGTGTATAAAGAAGAAATTTCCCGTTATCGACCAGATTTTCAATGGCTCCGATGATACATGGCAACAGAATTAATGAATCGATCCAGAAAATATTAAACAGATAGCCAATCATGTATGCTGAAAGGGCATAAGCGGTAGAAAAAATAATTGCCGCCACATCTTCTCGCTTCCTACATAGGAATCTATACATAGTCGTCCCGGCACAGCCGGTTTTTAACAATGTGACAATCAGAATTCCGGTATAAATGTGTTCTGCATCTGTAAAGTAGAAAATCAAATTAAACGGGCTCATGAGATAGTAAGCGGAAACACTAAGCATATTGCCGCCGAATGCGCGGGAAAATGTATAGAATGCGGATGCGTTTCCATGCAGAATATCGTGCAGATGTGAAAAGAAAGCGGCATACTGCCAATTCATGTCCCAGATCAAAAGACTTTCGTCACCAAACGGATACTGTCCCCATACCGCATAAACTCCTAATAAGATTGCAGTAGGTACTGCAAAGGCCATGAGCATATGTTTTATGGATGTTCTCATATGTATAATTCCTCCGTCCGGTTTCGGAATAATTGTAAAAATAGGTCAAAATCACCCTTTTTAAAATAGGTCAATTTACCCCTAATGTCAATAGGTCAGTTTGCCATAATCTAATTACACGCTGCGAAATGATTCGGACGGTACACCGGCGAAAAGCATGGAAGCGTTTGGAGAATAAAGTGTGTTTGTTTAGGGAATATACAGATGAAACGACTGAATGAAAAAGGAAAATATATGGACCGGCTAAGGAAGTTAAGAAAAGAAAAAGGATACACGCAGATCAAAATGCAGCTTTTGACGGGAATCGATCAGAGTGATTACTCAAAGATTGAAAAGGGAAAACGTTACTATACGTTTGAACAGTGCAAGAGGATCGCGCTGGCGTTAGATACCAGCATGGATTATCTTGCCGGACTGACGGATGATCCGCGACCCTATCCAAGGGGAGGACATGCGCAGTCCGGCAAAAAAATTACATCTGATTCATCTGATCCAACAGAGCAATCTTAATATCATACAGCTTGCTGGACAGGTCAACATATACCTTATGCGGATTTACGAGACGTCTGGTCTCTTCCCAGAGTGTGTTCTGTTCTTCCTGGCAATAAGCACGGATGTCCATAACCTTGGGTGAAGTGTAGCAACATTCCCCGCTTTGGAAAATGGGAACCATGAGCTCCCTTAAGGTATAGCTTCCGCCGGTCAGCTTCGTTTTCTTCCACGGTTCATTCGGGTCAAACAGTAGTAGCGGCGCATTCTCATCAAACTGCTCGTCTACCAGACAGATCAGGTCTGCCTTGATCTTGCCGGTTTCTTTTTCATAGATACGGTAAATTGTTTTGTTCCCCGGATTCGTAACCTTTTCCGTATTTTCAGAAAGCTTGATCTTGGGAATAAATTTCCCGTCTTTGCCCATCACCGCAGCTAATTTATATACGCCGCCGAAGGAAGGGCAGTTTTTAGAAGTGATCATGTGTGTGCCCACACCCCATGAAGTGATGGCCGCCCCCTGATCTTTTAAACTCTGGATCAGGAATTCGTCCAGATCATTGGAGGCAGAGATGACCGCATCAGGGAACCCTGCATCGTCCAACATTTTACGGGCTTTCTTAGAAAGATAGGCCAGATCGCCGCTGTCTAAGCGGATACCGTAGAATGTGAGCGGAATGCCTGCCTGCCGCATTTCGGTAAAGACACGGATCGCGTTGGGCACACCGGATTTCAATGTGTCATAAGTGTCTACCAGCAGAATACATGCGGAAGGATACATATCCGCGTAGGTTTTGAAAGCCGTGTATTCATCGGGGAAGCTCATGATCCAGCTGTGGGCGTGGGTGCCCTTTACGGGTACATCGAAAAGTTGTCCGCACAGAACGTTGGAGGTGCCGATACAGCCGCCGATCATGGAAGCTCTCGCGCCGTAAATGCCGGCATCCGGTCCCTGGGCGCGGCGAAGACCAAATTCCATGATACCGTCGCCGTGGGCGGCATAGCAGACTCTGGCAGCCTTCGTTGCGATCAGACTCTGGTGGTTGATAATATTCAGAATCGCGGTTTCTACAAGCTGTGCCTGCATGATCGGAGCGATGACCTTCACAAGCGGTTCCCGCGGAAAAACCACGGTTCCTTCCGGAATGGCGTAGATATCTCCGGTGAACTTGAAATCTTTCAGATAGTCGAGGAAATCCTTGCCGAAAATGCCGAGGCGTGCCAGATATTCGATATCCTCCGGCTCAAAATGCAGTTCTTTGATATATTGGATCACCTGCTCTAATCCCGCCGCTATGGCGAAGCCGCCGTCGCAGGGATTGCTTCTGTAGAAAGCATCGAAGATGACGGTTTCATTCTGATCTTTGTTTCTGAAATATCCCTGCATCATTGTCAATTCGTACAGATCGGTGAGCAAGGTCAGGTTTTGTCTGTCCATTGTGTTTCCTCCGTTGGTTTTCATTCTTCATCCCGATTTCATGAAGGTGTGGTTGTTAATTACAAACATTCTACACCAAACCGTTGCATTAGAAAAGATATTTATGAAAGAAAGACAAGACAGGTGACAAGACAGGTCAAACATTCCACACACCTGCTGCACAGCGACAGCACAGATGAATGGTGTTACTACAATTCCCACATTTTGTATACATCAAAGCTGTGAGAAACTGATTGAACCGCCTGCACGTTCTATAGTATAATAAAGCATGAAGTTATACTAAGGCGTCACAGAACGCCGCCTAAGTATAACTACGTCATGTCTGGGAGAATGCAGAAAGCGTGCATTCTCCGTATAATTACTAAGTCATGTCCGGGAGAATGCAAAAAGCAGAAGAATGGAGTATTACATGAAAGAAGTGCGAATTCTGGAAATTAAACAGAGCGTTTTTGCCGATAACGACAAGCAGGCGGAACAGCTTCGACAGGAATTGAAAGAAAAAGGGGTGTTTCTGTTAAATCTGATGTCGTCACCGGGATCAGGCAAGACCACGACTTTGATGCGGACCATCGAGGCATTGAAGGACAAGTTGAAGATCGGTGTTATGGAAGCGGACATCGATTCTGATGTGGATGCAAGGACGATATCGGAATCCGGTGCGAAGGTTATACAGCTTCACACAGGCGGTATGTGCCATCTGGATGCGGAGATGACTAGGCAGGGACTGGATGGACTTGAAACGGAAGGTATCGAGCTGGCTATTCTTGAGAATGTGGGGAATCTGGTGTGCCCTGCGGAATTTGACACAGGCGCGTCGAAGAATGCCATGATCTTGTCTGTGCCGGAGGGAGAGGATAAGCCGCTGAAATATCCGCTGATGTTTTCAATCTGCGATGTGGTGCTGATCAATAAGATCGATGTATTACCTTATTTCGATTTTGATATGGAAAAATGTAAGGAATACATACATATGCGGAATCCACAGGCGAAGATCATTCCGATCTGTGCCAAGACAGGGGAAGGCATAGAGGAGTGGGCCAAGTGGCTGGCGGAAGAAGTCGGGAAGTGGCGTAAATAATAGCGGTAAAGCATTTGCATGAGCATAATAAATACAAGTAACAGTAATGTTATGTGAAACTATTGGAATGGCACAGCCGTTACGGCAATAGATTAAAGAAAAGGGATTTGCTTAGACGGAACGGGCGGCAATTCTAATTTAGAAAATACAAGGGAGGAAGGTATGGAGAGAAAACTGGACAAAGAACTGTATCCGGACTATGTTTATCCGGAGCACAAGGCGGATCACAGCGAACCTACCCGTGAAAGTATCGTCAAGCTGGGGAAGATGATAACGGACAGGATACCGCAGAAACTGGGAATCAAGAAGATTACTCAGGATGATCCGGAGTATTGGGGATTGGCAGGCTTGCTGACTGATGAAGAAGCAGAGATTGCGTTAAAACTTGGGGTCAGAAAGCCCAAGACGCTGCCTGAAATTGCGAAGCTTACGGGCATTCCGGAGAAAGAGCTGGAACCTAAGCTTCAGCAAATGTCCGTAAAGGGAATTTTAGAGTACAATTGGGAGAATCCGAAGCATGAGAAACAGTATATTCTTCCGATGTTTGTTCCCGGTTCGGCAGAGTTTTTCAATATGAACAGTAAGGTGATTGAGGAGCATCCGGAGGTTACCTTGTTCTTCGAGCATATGACGAGACTACCCCTAGAAATGGTTACTCCTTTTGTGGGCGAGGGCGGAAACGGTATCGGTATGCATGTCATTCCGGTGGAAAAGGCAATCGAGATGGAAAGCGAGTCGATTGACCTGGAGCATATTTCTTACTGGTTATCGAAGTATGAGGGTAAGTATGCGGCGAGTCCTTGTTCTTGTCGCCGTTCTCGGCTGAAACATGACGAGGGGTGTGGGGATGATCCCGAAGGATGGTGTGTTGCAGTCGGCGATATGGCGGATTACGTGGTGGAGACACAGAAAGACGGGCGCTATATTACGAAGGAAGAAGCGCTTGATATCTTTAAGCAGGCGGAAGATAACGGATTCGTTCATCAGATCACCAACATCGACGGAGCGAATAAGATTTTTGCCATCTGTAACTGTAATGTCAACGTGTGCTATGCGCTTCGTACATCGCAGCTTTTTAATACACCGAATATGTCACGTTCGGCATATGTGGCTAAGGTGGATAAGGATAAATGCGTTGCCTGTGGCAAATGTGTGGAAGCATGTCCGGCGGGCGCCGTGAAGCTCGGACAGAAGCTGTGCAAAAAGGACGGCAGTGAAGTTACATATCCGAAAATGCCGCTTCCGCAGGAGCAGAAGTGGGGCGAACATATGTGGACGCACAATTACAGGGACGTGAACAGGATCAACTGTTACGACACCGGAACGGCACCCTGTAAGACGGCTTGCCCCGCACATATCGCTGTACAAGGTTATTTGAAGCTTGCAAAAGAAGGAAAATATGAAGAAGCCTTGGCGCTGATCAAGAAAGACAATCCGCTGCCGGCGATTTGTGGACGTATCTGTAACAGACGCTGTGAGGATGCCTGTACCCGTGCAACATTGGACGAGGCGGTTGCTATCGATGCCGTAAAACGGTTTGTGGCGGAGAGAGATTTAAATGCCGAGACACGGTACATTCCAAAACCGACAGTACCGTCATTAAAGGGCAGCTTTGATGAAAAGATTGCGATCATCGGTGCTGGTCCGGCGGGATTATCCTGCGCGTACTTCTTGGCAGATAAAGGCTATAAACCTACGATATTTGAGAAGAGCGACAGACCCGGCGGTATGCTGACCTATGGTATTCCGTCATATAAATTAGAGAAAGACCTGATTGAGGCGGAGATCGACGTGATCAAGGCTATGGGCGTTGAAATCAAGTGTGGTGTTGAGGTCGGAAAAGACGTTACTATTGCACAGCTCAGAGAACAGGGCTATAAAGGCTTCTATGTTGCCATCGGCTGTCAGGGCGGCAGAAAACCGAATGTTCCCGGGGAGGATGCAGAAGGCGTTTATACGGCAGTGGAATTCTTGAGAGAAGCCGGACAGAAAGAAAAGTTTGACTTAGGCGGTGATGTGATCGTTGTGGGCGGTGGAAATGTTGCTATCGATGCGGCGAGAGTAAGTACCCGCTGCGGACAGGGTAAAGTGTCTATGTTCTGTCTGGAGAGCCGTGACGAGATGCCTGCCAGCCGTGAGGAGATTCTGGAAGCTACCGAGGAAAACATTACGATCAATAACTGCTGGGGACCGAAAGAGATCCTGACGGAAGACGGTAAGGCTGTGGGCGTGGTATTCAAGAAATGTACCCGTGTATATGACGAGAATCACCGGTTTGCACCTGTGTATGACGAGAATGATACCATGACGGTTTCCTGTGCGAATGTGATCTTCAGCGTAGGTCAGGGAATCGAGTGGGGTGATCTTCTGAAAGGCACTAAGGTTGAACTGCGGCCGAATGGCGGAGCGATAGCTGACAAACTGACTTACCAGACAGCGGAGCCGGATATTTTCGTGGGCGGCGATGTCTATACGGGACCGAAGTTTGCGATAGATGCCATTGCGGCAGGACGCGAGGGAGCGATCTCACTGCACCGCTTTGTACATGAGCATTGTACGCTGACGATCGGAAGAAACAGGAGAGATTTCATAGAACTTGATAAAGATAATATCTTCATTGCCAGCTATGACAACACCGACAGACAGAGACCGGAGAAGGCGGAAGAAGCGCAGGCACATTCGTTCCGCGACCTGTCACATACGCTGACGGAAGAGCAGGTTAAGGCGGAGACTTCCCGTTGCTTAGGCTGTGGCGCGTCAGTGGTAGACCCGAATAAATGTATCGGCTGTGGTGTGTGCACGACCAAATGTGTATTTGACGCGATTTCACTGCACCGTGAACATCCGGGCTGTTCTACGATGGTGGCATCGGAGGATAAGTTGAAGTATATTCTTCCGAATATGGTTAAGCAGTCGATCAAGGTGAAATTTGCACCGAAAAAATAATATATGAGCGCAAGGTGATTCACCGAAAAAGATTTTCATTGTGTTGAGGATAATTCTCCGAAAGTGGAGCAGGCAGGTGACAAGATGCATGAATTAGGAGTGGTATTCCATATTATGGACAGTCTGGAAAAGGTTGCGGCGGAAAATGAGGTGGAAGGCATTTCCAAAGTGACCTTGGAACTGGGCGAGGTATCTACGGTGATTGAATCCTATCTGCAGAGCTGTTGGAAATGGGCGGCGAAGAAGAGGGAACTTTTCTCGGAGGCGGAGCTTGTTGTGGAGATGCTTCCTGCCGTTACTTACTGCGAAGCCTGTGAAAAGACTTATCCTACCGTGGAGTACGGGAAGATATGTCCCTATTGCCATAGCCCGGATACATGGCTTATGCAGGGGAATGAGTTTAATATTAAAGAGATAGAAGTGTATTAACAAGAGAAGAAAGAGAGGGATTTAAATGTTTAATTTAAGTGGCGGTATGATTGGCTGGCAGTTATTAGGATGGGTGCTTGTTTTCTCAGGACTGATCATTATGAATGAGATCGCGCGCCGAACGAAGATCGGTGGAGGAATCTGCTTCTTTGCGATTCCGGCGGTACTTACCGTGTATTTTATTTCTATTTATGTGGGCGCGGCAAGAGGCGCAGAGTGGGCGTTGACGAATCAGACCTACGTGCATATGAACAGCTGGTTCCACTATGCGAAACTGTATGCTGCACTGGCAGGATGTATCGGATTCATGATTATTAAGTATCATTGGGGCAAGTTAGGGAAATCCCATGCATTTAAGGTGTTCCCATTTGTGATCGTTGCAATCAATATCCTGATTGCCGTTGTATCCGATTTTGAGTCCGTAATCAGAGGCGGCGATATCATGGGCGGCTGGTGGAAATCATCCGAGGGCGTATGGCTTTACGGCGGTTGGTGGAATATCCTAAACGGTCTTGCGGGACTTATCAACATTTTCTGTATGACAGGCTGGTGGAGTATCTACTCTTCCAAGGATAAAAAAGATATGCTTTGGCCGGATATGACATGGCAGTTTATTATTGCCTATGATATCTGGAATTTCCAGTATACTTATCTGAATTTGCCGACTCATGCATGGTACTGCGGATTCGCATTACTGCTGGCACCTACGGTTGCTAACGCACTCTGGAATAAAGGAGGCTGGATTCAGAATCGCGCCCATACATTGACGTTGTGGTGTATGTTTGCACAGGTATTTCCGCTGTTTCAGGATGCCAGCCGTTTCACTACGGTATCATCCGTATACGGAGCAGGCGGAGCTGCCGTGGCTATGGGTGATGTGATGCCGACTACGGCGAATCCCACGGCGCAGGGAATCATCTCGGTTATCTCCATCGTGGTAAATATCGCAGTGTTTGCGGTGATCTTAAAGCGTGCGAAGGCACAGAATAAGAACCCTTATACGAATGAGATCTTTACAGACCAGAAAGATTTCAAGATTGCAATGGATAGGGCAGAATAAAATGCATCCCCTTCTGTCATGATAGGATGACAGGAGGGGATTTTGACTATGTCATTGAAGAAGACTATAAATAAAAAGGCAGCAGATTGAATTCGCGAATCAATTCTTCACGATATTCGGAATCTTCAATGACTTTTGGAATGTCTTCGCTTCTTCCGTTTTTCAGTAAAGTGTCTACTAATTTCACACCGATTTCTGCTCCGAAATTGATATCTTCTTTTTTCATTAGTAGTTGTTCACGTTCACCAAATTCAAAAATACACATACTGATTGCCTCCGATCGATTTTGTCGCAGAAAATCTGCTAATATATTATTTTTGATACATTCAGAAACAGCATATTCTACAGCTGTTTCCAAGGACATATCCGGTAAACTAAGATACCTGCGTATATGTTCTACATAAAGCATATATTCTCTCAACGTTGGACATTTGTCCAGAATTTGTTGGTTGTTATTTGAATTAATGTTGATCATTGTTACCTTCAACTCAAGCTGCGGATCAGGCTCATTGGTATAGTAGGAATCTGATAGTTGTAGGAACATTGTCTCCGGTAGATTTTTGGCTCCGTTGTAGAAGACAATGAATTTAGGAGCGGGGATCCTGATCACGGAGGAAGAATATAGGGATCGCATATCTATCAGCTTTTGATATTCCCTTGCTACATAGAGCAGATTCCGTAGAGGAATATTTGGATTGTAAGTAGACTGATGTTCATAGAGATATAAATGAAAGTCTATTAAAAATGCCAGATCATTTTTCATGTTCATATAAATGGCATTTTCCAATGTTACAATCTGTAAATCCTCTTCATTCTCGTGGTGAGAACCGTTCACAGCATTATACAAAGAGAGCAGTTCCTTTTTATCTTTAAAAATCATACGGAACATAGTATCTTTGTATTTCCGGTTAGCGGTTACATTTGTACTTTCATAATTCATTTGACCTCCTTCGCAGGAGCGTCTTATTTGTGAAATCTCCTGCTTTTAATTTGATGGGATTAAAAGCATAGATTTCAGATTAATAGAATGAAGTGAACAAATCATAGATTATAAGAAATAGATATGCTTTGAAGAATCATAGCATATCATAAAGTAGATAACAATATATTTTTATAAAAATAATAAACGAATTACCGATAATGCTATGCAAAAATAACTTCTTCAAGGCTGTTCTAACGTGTTCCCCATTAATTTCTTATAGCGTGCCGCCCAGAATTCCGTCTGGTAGAACACGATACACTCCTGATAGCCGTCGCTGGTTACATACAGGTTCTTGCCGGTATTTTGCTCAGATATGACTTTGTTCATGAAAGTCAGCATTTTCACATCAAACCAGTCATTATAAACGATGGCATCGTATTGATAGGATTTGCCGTTGCAGTTGAAAGTGACTGTCTGCACGCCGGTGCCGGATTCATAGTCTACTTTGCCGGTATCCTCTTCAATATCTGTTATCGTAAGATCATCCCCGGCAATTTCGGAGACGCTGTTTAAGAAATTAGTGTACATATGCTCAAGATCCATACATTCCACATCAAAAGTAAAGAACTGTCTCGGTTCGGAAGGCTGCACAGCCGTGTCATCGTCATAGAGCAGTGCCGAAATGTATGTCAGAATCATTCCGTTAATCTGCTCCGGCTCCATAGATTCCAATATTTCTGCGGGAAAAGAAGTAAGGCTTTCGGTAATCTTTTCTTCTACGGAAGTGGCGTCAATTCCGAGTTCTTTCAGTTTTGTAATGTTTTCATGAATCATAATCTCAACCCTCGATGAATAAAATGAGTCTGCCTGCTGCGCCTGCCCTATACTGTCATTACTATAATAGCGATACGCCATGGCGGCAGTTAGCATGAGCAGCGGAATCAAAAGTGCAATAAATGTGCTTCGATGCATGGGTACTGCCTTTCATAAATTATTGTATTATTTTACGTCAGTGTATTAATGCCATTATACAGAATCGGGGAGGATGATGCAACTGCGGCAGTAAATTGTAACATTTTACGGAGGATTTTCTGATATACTATAATTTAGAAATGTTTTCAATATCTTTGCGGTGGGGATTAAGAGTAAGGAACGGTATTGCTGAGCCAGGGATTAAGAGTGAAGAGCAGTATTTCTAAGTTATAAAATTATTCCCTTTTCAGAATTGTGTACCCGCAGAAAGTAAATTATAATCATATTGAAAAATAAATTTTTTGAGGAGACCGGCTATGAGAAACCTTGACATTGAGAAAGAGATGTATCACCAAGCAGTAGCGTTGATAGAAAAGCGCTATCCTACCGGATGGGGTGGAGCAGGAATAGTACATACAGCGAATGGACATTATTTTACAAGTGTCAGCATTGATACAGCTAACGCCTCGGCTATTTTATGTATTGAAACAGGTGCAATTTTAGAGGCGCATAAATATAACGAAAAGGTTACACATTGTATGTGTTTGGTTAGAGATGATGAAAATGCTCCTTATAAAGTTTTATCTCCCTGCGGAATATGCCAAGAACGCTTACGGTTTTGGGGCGAGGATGTGCAGGTAGCAGTTACTACAGATGATGGTTCTCTGCAATTTATCACATTAGGCGAGTTACAGCCATACCACTGGACAAAAGCATATCCCGCCCATACATTGGAACACTTTTCCGAATAGTGAATAAAATTATGAAAAGAAACGGAGCAATTATGAGACAGATTCTGATTGTGGAGGACGACCGTCTTTTGAATAAAACACTTACCTATAACCTGTCTTCGGAGGGTTATGATATTACTTCTGCGTGGAATGCCCGTACTGCCGCAGAAGCAATCAGGACACGGCAGTTTGATTTGGTTCTGTTGGATGTCAATCTGCCCGACGGGAACGGCTATGATCTGTGCGGACTTATTAAACCGGAACATCCGGATACGCTGGTGATTTTTCTGACGGCTAACGACCAGGAACGGGATCAGGTGCGGGGATATCAAGCCGGTGCAGTGGATTATATCACGAAGCCTTTTTCCATTGTGGCTCTGCAGCATAAGATAAGTGCCATGTTTGCGATGGTGGAACGGCACAATCATTCTGGGGATATCTACGATGACGGCAGGCTGTGTCTCGATTTTGCCCGCCAGACAGGGACGCTCGGAGGAAAAGCGCTTGCGTTATCTGCCATGGAATATCGAACCCTTTCTCTGTTTTGCCGGAATGCGGGGATCGTGCTTACCCGCGGGCAGCTTTTGGAAAAGTTGTGGGATGTGGAGGAGAATTATGTGGACGAGCATACGCTGACGACTACGATCAGCCGCATACGGAGTAAGATTGAAGCGGAGGGAGACCGTTATATTAAGACGGTGTACGGCATGGGGTATCAGTGGACGGGAGAAGAGCAGAGATAAAAGTGCGTAGATATAAGGGGATAAAATCATAGTAGTACAGAGAAGCGGGAGATGTAGTGTATAAGCCGGGATGGAGTAGGGTATGGGAGCGGATGTGTATAAAGAGGAGACGTTAAAAGAAAATAGCGTAAGGTATACGGAGCCGGAGAGAAAACCGATATCAGTCAGGACAATTTATGCCTTAACAATAGCGGGCATGGTCGTTACGATGGCAGCGGTCTGTTTCTGCTTATATCGGATAACCAGAGATGTGCTGATTCCGATATCCGGCATTTTGTTTGCAGTCTGTGCTCTTGTATGGAGCGGGATATTGATGGCGCTTATGAGTAAGAGGCTGTCACTGTTCACGTTAGATCTTTGCCGGTTATTGGACTGTATGATAAACGGAGACGAGAAGTTGAAGTGGGGAGACGACAGCGAGACGCTTTTTGCACGAATCAATTACCGGCTCATGCGGCTTTATGAGATCCTGCGTGAGAACAGGCAGCGGGCAGCCGATGAGCGGCAGAAGATACAGACGCTTGTATCGGACATATCTCATCAGATCAAAACACCGGTCAGCAACTTGCGGATGGTGACGGATACGCTGTTGACGAAGCCGGTTTCAGAGCATGAGCGGGAAGAGTTTATACAAGGAATCAGTACAGAGACGGACAAGTTAGATTTTCTTTTTCAGGCACTGATTAAGACTTCCAGACTGGAGAGCGGGGCAATCTGTCTGGAAAAGACTGACGGGCTGATCTATGATACGCTGGCACAGGCGATGAGCGGCACTGTTTACGGTGCGGAGAAAAAGAAGATTGATGTGGCGGTACATTGCCCGGAACATCTGAGCCTGTACCATGACAGGAAATGGACGGCGGAGGCGCTTTTCAATCTCCTGGATAATGCCGTGAAATATACGCCCGAGGGCGGCAGGATCACAGTGTCGGTGGAACAGTGGGAGATATATGTCAAGATCGACGTGTCCGATACCGGAAAAGGGATAGCCGAGAGCCGTCAGGCAACTGTTTTCAGGCGCTTTTACAGAGAGGAAGAGGTACATGACGAGCCGGGCGTCGGTATTGGACTGTATCTGGCACGTGAGATCATTACGAGGCAGGGCGGGTATATCAAGCTCGTGTCAGAAGTTGGGAAAGGATCAACGTTTTCAGTGTTTTTGCCGTGTAGGTGAGGTGGAAGGGCAGACTGTTGCGGAATGGAAAACTCTCAGCGTCACTTTAATCCGATTCCCTTCAAGATATCAATTGTGGTAATGCCGCTGTAGGTATATACAAGTTCATCCAAGGAGAAAGGCAGGGAGGCTGTGTTTTCGAGTTTAATAATTTTATAGTTGGTTTTTAACCGTTCAGTATTTCTGATAATAGATTCTTTTACAGACGGCTTCCTTATATTCTCTGCATTGACGAGGATATTTTCGAGAGTACCGAATTCATGGAGCAGAGAAGCCGCTGTTTTTAAGCCGACTTTATCAACGCCTTTAATGTTATCTGCGGTGTCGCCTGTAAGTGATTTAAAATCTGCATACTGCGTGGGTGTAATGCCATATTTTTCTTTTATGTATTCAGGTGTGCAGATTACCGTATCCTTTCCGCGGTAACGGAGCACGGATACCTGATCGGTTATAAGCTGGAAGAAGTCGCTGTCAAATGAAGAGATGATGATTTCTAATTCCTTCCCATAAGTCAGGGCATAACCGGCAATGAGGTCATCAGCTTCACAGAAGGTAGTTTCCGCATGTTTTATGCCGAGAAAATCAAGAGCGGCGTATACATCATTAAGTTGTGAAAAAGGATTTTCCTCATTGGGTGTTTCACTGTAGTCAATTCGGTTTGCTTTGTAATCGGGGTTAAGAGAAGAACGGTCATTTTCATGCTCTCCGTCAAATAATACTGTTATGTGAGTTGGTTCAACTTTTCGGATGATCTTTAACAAGGCACCTACGAAACCAAGGGTGCCTTGAATTGCTTTACCCTGATCGTTTACAATTCGCGCCGGCATACCATAAAACATTTGAAACAGCAGATTGTGTCCATCGACGATTAGAAGTCGGTTCATGTCAGATACTCCTTAATAGTTATCGAAAATACATCGTCAAGCGGCCTCCATATTCTGAGGAAGCACCAGATTCAAAATGATTGCCACCAGAAATACTACGGCGACACAGTTCTGTGCGAAAACATTCTGAACAACCTGAGGGAAAATTGCAAATATTTCGGGTACCTGTGTAAAGCCGATTCCGGTACTCAAAGACAGAGCGACTATTGTTATATTCCGCTGGGAATAACCGCAGTTTCCGATCATACGCAGTCCGCTTACGACGATACTTCCGAACATCATAATGGTACAGCCGCCCAGTACCGCATCGGGCAGGGTAGCTAACAATGCGCCGAATGCAGGGAAAATACCGGCAATGATCATAATCACGGCGCCTGTGGCGATTGTGAAGCGGTTTACAACTTTTGTCATGGCGACCAGTCCTACATTCTGGCTGAAAGATGTAATCGGCAGACAGCCGAACAGGGAGGACAGGGCGCTTATAAAACCGTCACATGTCAATGAGCCGGAAATCTCTTTAGGGGAAGCCTCTCTGTCAAGACCGGAAGTGGCAAGCGCTGAAGTATCGCCTATCGTTTCCGTGGCAGACACAAGGAAAATCAGGACGACAGAGACAATGGCATTCATATTAAATTCCGGTTTAAATGGAAGAACGGATGGCAGCGCTACAACGGAAGTCGATTGCAGTGCGGAGAAATCTACCATACCCATACAGAGCGCCACAATGTATCCGACCGCAAGTCCGAAGAGAACGGAAAGCTGCTTCCAGTAAGATTTTGCAAAAATATTAAAGAGAAGACAGCACAAGAGGGTTATTGTTCCGAGAATCCAGTTGGATGCCGAACCAAAGGCTTCGCTTCCGCTTCCCCCGCCGAAGGAAGAAGCGCCTACCGACAACAGGGAAAATCCGATGGCTGTGACGACGCTTGCCGCCACGATAGGCGTAATCAGTTTGGTCCAGTACTTAGCAAATAATCCGAGGATACCTTCAATGATACCGCCGACTAAAATAGCGCCCACGATGGCATTGTACCCGTAGGTCGGTCCGATATAACAGAAGACCGAAACAAAGGTAAAGCTGATTCCCATAACAATGGGCAGTCCCGAACCGATTTTCCACAAGGGAAACAGTTGTATGAGGGTTCCGATTCCCGCGATGACCATAGCGCTCTGTATCAGCATGGCGCTTTGGGAAGTGTCCAGTCCGCTGGCTCCCGCCACAATAATGATGGGTGCAATATTTGCCACGAACATAGCCAGTATGTGCTGCAGTCCGAACGGAACCGCTTTGCCCAAAGGAACTTTTCCGTCCAGCCGGTAAATATTATCAACATTCGCTTCTTTATTCATTTGTATATTCTGCCTCTCTTATGTATTTTGCAATCAATTGTTATGCATTCTTATTTCAAGCTTTGGAGCCGCCTGTCAAGCGTTCCTACCCTGCTCTCTGAAATTAATTTTGCCTGTAGTGGCATCCATGCTCTCCACGATGGCAAGAGACTCCAGATGGTAGCCAAGATTTCTGATCGTCCGTCCGCCTGACTGAAATCCTTTCTCGATAGCAATGCCGATTCCGGCGAGAGTTGCCCCGGCCTGTGACACGATAGAAATCATTCCCTGCAAAGCGCAGCCGTTTGCCAGAAAGTCGTCTATGATCAGAACGTGATCGTCGGGACCTAAGATTTTTTTGGAGACGATCACCTGATTTTTACATTTGTGGGTAAAGGATTCCACTTCCGCCGTATACATGCTTCCGTCGATATTGATGCTCTTTGATTTCTTGGCAAAAACAACCGGCACATCGAAGTACTCGGATGCGATACATGCGATGCCGATTCCGGAGGCTTCTATGGTCAGTATTTTATTGATATATGTACCTTCAAAACGCCGCTTCCATTCCTCGCCCATCTGTCGAAACAGCTTGATATCCATTTGGTGGTTCAGGAAAGTATCAACTTTCAGGACATTTCCTTCTTTGACGATACCGTCTTTTTGAATCCGTTCTTCTAAAAAGTTCATTGTGTTTCCCTCCTGTAGTATGTGTAGTGATGGTGCCTATAGTTTTGTAATAACTGCTACCGCGCAGGGCATTCTTCCGTCAACGATGAAATAGTCAACATTCGTGTAGCCCGCATTTTCAAAAAACATTTTATACGAATTAATATTAAACTGCCGTTTAAAATTTGCTCCGGCAAGTTCGAGCAGACGAACGGCCTTTTTATTCACTCCGGTGGACGCATTAATATATGTCGGAATAATAATCTTACCGCCCGCTTTGCATACCCGTTCCAATTCTTTTATCGCGGCATATGGTTCTTCTAACAAATGGATTACATTTCCTGCGATCACTTTATCGAATCTGTTATCGCGGCATTTTAAATGAGTCATATCTGCACGTCTTAATTTTATGTTGCTGTATTTCCGACATTTTTTTGCAGTCTGTGTTAGCATTCCTTTGGAAAAATCTGTTGCGATTAACTGTCTGCACCTGGGAGCAATATACTTGCTGATCGCGCCTGTGCCGCAGGCACACTCTAGCACAATATCATTTTGCTCGATTATCTCAGCCACTTTTTTGCCGAGCCCTTGATACACTTTACCGTTGTATACTGTTTCAAACAAATCATAAACACTGGATACTTTATCCCAAAACATAAACTCGTCCCTCCGTATGGTAGTTTGTTCAACATCATTATCTTAGCATATCCATCACTGTAAATCTACTTGGCAGTGTATATATTTCTTTTTATAGTGTTTCAGTGTTGGAGCAAACGTTATTCCACTGGCTAAAAAACATTGTTCGTTCGGATTTTGTATGATACTATCAAAAAAAGAGGTATTGTGAACAAATAGATGAATTGACCGGAATAGGAGAAGTTATGAGAGTATTATTGACATCAGCGGGTTTAGAAACAGAAGAGATTCAAAAGTATTTTGTGGACATGACAGGCAAAGATATGTCTTTGGTTAAGGCATTATTTATTCCTACGGCGGCAATAAATGCAGGAGCAATTGCGGTGCTGCCGAAATGTATGAATGATTTATTAAAATGCGGTATTCAAGATAAGAATATTAAAGTGCATGATTTACACATCGGAATGGAGACAGAAGAACTGCAGCAATATGATGTGGTATATTTGTGTGGCGGAGATACAAGTTATTTGCTTGAAAGAGTGAATGCAACCGGATTTAATAAGACCCTGATGGAGTATATTCAGGCGGATGGTCTGGTAATTGGTGTAAGCGCGGGAAGTCTTATTTTTTGTAATAATTTATCCGGTAATCTGGGTCTGATAGACACAAACTTAGCTGTCCATTGCGCAGAAGGCGACAGGCTAGGGAAAGTTGCATATCCTGTAAAGGATAGTATACGGCTTACCGATACCAGTGCGCTTGCGGTACGGGCTTTTCCGGATGGGTTAGAGATAATCGGATAGGTTGTTAACGGGAAGGTTTATATGTACACAGGTTTGTACGGGTGTTCGGATGGATGAAAACTGCAACGGGTTTTAGAGTGTCGAATACTTTGTCTTTGAGGGAAGAGGTGTTTTTGACTTTAAAGAATATTCAGTAGAAGGAGGAGGATTATGGGTAACAAATTGTACGACTATGAGAAGCGGCATCTTTTAAAAATGTGCGCCTATGCGCCGGAATGTATGGTACTGCTTAAGAAAAACGGGGATTTTCCACTGCGGGAGCCGGGCAGTATTGCCATTTACGGCAGCGGTGCAAGGAATACCATCAAAGGCGGAACCGGTTCCGGCGATGTAAATTCCCGATTTTACATTACCGTGGAGCGGGGTCTGGAGAAAGCAGGATTTACAATTACTTCCAAGGCGTGGCTGGACGGATATGACGCTGTCCGGAAGAAAGCACATGAACAGTTCGTGGAAGATATTAAGCGGCAGGCGAGAGAGCAGCATAAAATAGCTGTCATGATGGGTATGGGCGCTGTGATGCCGGAGCCGGACTATACGCTGCCGTTAGATGGTTCAGGCGACACCGCGCTGTACGTTCTGGCACGTGTTTCCGGAGAGGGCAATGACCGTAAACCGGAAGCCGGGGACATCAAACTCAGCAAAACGGAAATCCGGGATATTCTGGAGGCAAACAAGAAATACAAACATTTTATGCTCGTATTGAATGTAGGCGGCGTGGTTGA
The DNA here is from genome assembly GCA_014804655.1 of Lachnospiraceae bacterium. Taxonomy (GTDB): domain Bacteria; phylum Bacillota; class Clostridia; order Lachnospirales; family Lachnospiraceae; genus UBA3282. The sequence goes on from JAAUZK010000032.1 coordinate 186,744, forward strand.
TTTAAGCCCTGTGGCGGAAGTGGATAATATTCTGGTTCTCTCGCAGTTGGGAGCAGTGACCGGACGGGCGTTGGCTGATGTGCTGTTAGGGAAAAGCACACCTTCCGGCAAGCTGACCACAACGTGGAGCACATGGGAAAGTTATGCGTCCGTCGGTGATTTTGGCGAGATGGATGATACCTGTTATCGGGAAGGCGTCTATGTTGGTTACCGTTATTTTGACAGTGCGGATATTCAGGTATTGTATCCGTTTGGGTTTGGCCTGACTTATACGGACTTTGCATTTGGCAAAGCAGAAACCGCACTGGCGGGAACTTCCCTGACAGTTACCGTTCCGGTGACAAATACAGGCTCATTGCCCGGCAAAGAGGTCGTACAAGTCTATGTGTCCGTTCCTTGGGGCAAATTGGATCAGCCTTATCAGACGCTGGCAGGCTTTGCGAAAACCAAAGAACTGGCACCCGGCGAGACGCAGACGGTGACGGTTTCCTTCCGTCTGGAAAGCCTTGCCGGTTATGATACCGAAGCGGCGGCTTATGTTCTGGAGGCAGGGAAGTATATTGTACGTGTGGGCAACAGCAGTCGGAACACTGTTCCCGCCGCAGTGGTTGAACTGAAAGAAACTGTGAGTGTACGTCAGGTAACGAACGTGGGAGGAAATCCCGGCTTTACCGACTGGAAGCCGGAAACATTAAAGACCGAGGAACTGCCTGCCGGTCTGCCGATACTGGAAGCGGATACCCGCGCATTGAAAACGCTGTCCTGGCCGGAGCGGAAACAGCCTTCTGACAGGGCGAAACAGATCGTGGCAGGATTGAGGGATGACCAGTTGGTTTATCTGTGCATCGGTAACTTCAAAGACGGAGCGGGGATTGCCAGCATCATCGGCAATGCGTCGCAGAGCGTAGCCGGAGCAGCAGGGGAGACAAGCACCCGCGTACCGGGTATACCGTCGTTAGTAATGGCTGACGGTCCTGCAGGACTGCGCCTTTCGAAGCAATACACGAAAGATGAGAAGGGGGTACACTCCGTTGGAAGCACGCTGCCTGCCGGAATGGAGGATTTCTTTGGACCGGTGCAGAAGTCCCTGATGGGGATGTTGCAGAAGAAACCCAAGGGAAAGATTCTTACCCAATACTGTACGGCGATTCCTATCGGAACTGCACTTGCCCAGAGCTGGAATATGGAGCTATGTGAAGGATGCGGCGCTGTAGTGGGTGAAGAGATGGAATATTTCGGCATTCATCTGTGGCTGGCCCCGGCGTTCAATATCCATCGCAGTCCATTGTGCGGCAGGAATTTTGAATACTATTCTGAAGATCCGTTAATCAGTGGCAGAGTAGGAGCTGCCATTACAAAAGGAGTACAGCAGCATGCAGGGCGGGGAACCACTATCAAGCATTTTTGCTGCAATAATCAGGAGACAAACCGTCTGGTTTCCAACAGTGCGGTCAGTGAGCGGGCATTGCGTGAAATCTATCTTCGGGGATTCCAAATCTGCGTGGAAGAGTCTTCGCCCTGTGCGATTATGACTTCTTATAATTTGTTGAACGGAACCCACACCTCCGAACGCAGCGATTTGCTAAGGACTGTAGTCCGCGGCGAATGGGGTTATGGCGGTCTGATTATGACAGACTGGGTGATTTCTGCTATGGCAGGTAAAGGAAAATACCGTGGGGCAAAGTCAGCGCCGACAATCAAAGCGGGAAATGATGTGTTTATGCCGGGCAGTCCTGTCGATTATAAGACAGCGATGAATGCGCTGCAGGGAAAAGATAAAGAATTTACACTTAACCGCACGGAACTTGTTTATTGTGCCGAGCATGTGGTAGATATGGTATTGAGGCTTACCGGAGTGTGATTTTACAGCGGAAAATGAAGGAGCTATAGTGTTCCTGAATATACGGTAACTGCTTGATGATCGTACCGGAACATATAGTTTTGTATAAGTGGGATAATTGAAACTCCAATATGTGTAGGGTTCTGCAACAATGATTGGAAAAGTTGTTGCAGAGCCCTTTTTTGTGCATCCGGCAAACGTTTTTATTATTTTTGATAAAGGGAAAGGAAGACAAGGCATTGACAACTATATCGGTCGCCGTTATAATAACTATATCGGNAGACGATATAACGAATGACGATACAAACGGAGGTGGATNAATTGTCNAATCAAGCGCTGACGGAGGCTGTTTATTATATTTTACTGTCACTCGTTAAACCGCTGCACGGATACGGTATCATGCAGAATGTAGAACAGCTTTCAAACGGNCGNGTCAAATTNGCGGCNGGAACGCTCTATGGCGCAATCAATACACTTTTNGAAAAAGGATGGATNGTTGCACTNGNTGAGNAAAAAGAGAGCAGAAAAAAGGAATATNTGATAACNGATCTGGGAAAACAAATGCTGCGCTGCGANATTGTCCGGCTTAAGGAATTGATTGAAAACGGTAATCATATTTTGGAGGNAGAAGCATGAGAAAAGTTGTTCATAAATNGTTTTGGATGTGGGANTTTGATAAAGAGGAAAAGTGGTTGAATGNGATGGCGNCGAAAGGGCTTGCTNTGNNNTCTGTGGGATTTTGCAGATATGAATTTGAGGACTGCGTTCCGGGTGAATATAAGNTTTGTNTNGAGTTTTTAGGAANNGGGTTAAGCGGAGCGGAAAATGAAAAGTATATTGAATTTCTTGAAGAAACAGGNGCGGAGCATGTCGGAACATNTTCCNGCTGGGTTTATTTCCGTAAAAAGACATCGGAAGAAAGTTTTCAGTTANNCTCAGATTATAGTTCACGAATCCAATACTTAACGCGGATCATTCGTTTTATNGCCNTGCTTGNCGGNNTGANTTTATATATNGGCTGNTANAACNTGTTTTTGTTTTTNTACNNNNATNNTTATGNNAATNTCATNGGNANNNTNAACCTNNTNATNGNCGNNNTNTGTANGATNGGTNTGATNCGNCTTGTTCNAAAAAGNAAGAAANTAAAAGCGGAACAGCGAATTTTTGAATAAGGTTGTATTGATATAATGTATAAGATTATTATAATAATGATAAAAGGTGCTACCCATAGAGCAAGCGGTTNACCTTAGTTGACAGTTACTTATAAGAAAAGCAACCAACTACTTTGCTGAGCGGCGGTTGCTTTTCTGATGTTTATGTTCCCTGTAGGATTGCATGATACTGACCAAAGTAACAACAGTACTGATGATTGTTACTTTCAAATGTAATTATTAGGCGAAAGGTGAACCTAATGCTTCTTTATAGGTCAAAACAAAACTGCGTTAATTCTCCACATGCATAATAACCAATCCTTCGATAAGTTGCGTTAGAGCATATATTATCTTGCTCTGTGTAAAGCATCGGAATCCGATTTTCATCCAGAATCTTTTTAGTTACTTCACCTACCAACATTCCGGCATATCCTTTTCCTCTCTGGGATGAATCTGTATACACTGTATTGATTCTTACGAATTNTTCAGTTCGATGTGCNATCATCGCCATGGAGACCACAGTTTCATTGNNCTCCCAAAGATAAAGATTGTCTGAACCGACAACATCCCTTGCAAAGTTCTCGGCTTCTCCTTCCATCATAGGGCGTTTTTCCAAATCCCAAACCATACCGGTAATGAATTTTTCCAAAACTTTTTTATGATTTTCATTTGAAAATATCGTATGACCGTTTGCGTGCTTAGGATTTATAACTTTATCACAGCGATAAATAATCATGGGCACCTGACTTTTATATTTAGCCTTTTTCTTTTCAGCGATTTTTGGTAGTATTTTCTGAATTTTTTCTGCGTCGGCAGTAATCTTTAATTTTGGGTTCAATTCTAACCGCGCTGTGATGATATCTTCGATTTCTACATAGGCATCCGCTGTGGCAGCATCATGAATCCAGATCCACATTGGCAGATTCTCATTCGTTTGACCGATTAAATAAGATTTCCCATCGGTTACCCAAAATGAATCCTTCTCCGCTATTAAATAAAACAAGTTAAAAAGTATCTTATCATTTTCAGACATTATTTCATCCATTACCGATGATGCGTTTTTGATTCTTTTCATATTTTCTCTCTTTCTGCCGTTTTAGCGGCTACATTCCTGAATTGATGGATTGCTTACATCAGTAAATAAAAAACTCTCATCCGTAAATAGAATGAGAGTCTGTTTATCCAGAGCTATTTACGGCATACCATCATATGCGTTCCCTGTAACGTAGGAAAAACGTCAGCCTCTACTTGTCTGAGCTTTCGGACTGCCAATCAGAAGGGATTTTCAAATATGACTGTCTGCATCGGCTCTCACCTGTCCCGATTCTCTGTAACACTCGTCATAATCTACTCGCTTCTTCAACTTGTTTGTCATTATATTACTATTACTATGTTTATTTTGCAAGTATTTTTATATGTGTATGCGCGCTGTGAATGTGCAGTTTGTATTTCGTCAGGGGGACTATGAGCTGATTCCTGAATGGATTCAGACGGGTGCATGAGAGTGGTCAGAGATGGAGAAATGCTTGCCGTTTTGCCGAACAAATTCTGCTGTACTTCGGACATTTCTGTAACCTTTCTGGTTTATGATGGTTTATGATATAAGAAATCCCACATTTGTGAAACGAGTAGTTGTAGCAAATACTATGTGACGGAGGACACGTCTATGACATTTCCATTTGAAAATGATACGAACAGCGCCGTCAAGAAACTGGCGGCGCAGCGCATCCGCGCGAATAAAGGAAAGAATATTTTTATTATTCTGGCAATCATATTGACCACAGTATTATTTGCGACATTATTTGCCGTAGCAGGAGGATTTCTCGACCAGAATAAGCAGGTGGAGCAGAGGTACTATGGAATTGCACATGCTTCAATTAAATTTCTGACGCAAGAACAATGTGATATATTGAAGGCCTGCGACATACCGGAGGAAGTGTACTTTACCCANGTTGTGGGAATGGCGGCGAATGAAGANCTGCAGAAACTGAGCACGGAAGTGCGGTACGCGCAGGACGGTTCCGCCAGAAGTTTTCAGTGTTATCCGTCTACGGGCACTATGCCGNANGAGGAAGACGAGATCGCNACGAGNACACTNGTGCTGGAGGCGATGGGGATTCCGTGTGAATTAGGGGAGAATATTCATCTGACNATCNCTGTCGATGATGTNNTNTATGAAAANGATNTGNGGCTGTGCGGTTTCTGGGAAGGGTATGAACGGGCGGGTGCCCAGATNGNATGGGTGAGTGANNCTCTNGCNGACAGNATTGCNCCGGCGGCGCATGTAAGCGTCNATGANAGCGGGAAGTATGGNGGGATNTTCTGTGCGGATATTTATTTTNCAAGNGAATGGAATGTTGAGAGACAGATGAATGAAATGCTTGACGAGNTAGGCANGGAGTCCGGTATTTGGNAGCTTCCGATCAGNGCCAATCCGTCCTGNGGNTTAGGGATATCCGAGGGNGANNTNGANATNACNTTTATNNTGGCGGCNGCGGCTTTATTGGGAATCATTGTGTGGGTGGGATACCTTATTATCTACAATATGTTTGCNATCTCCGTTGCACAGGATGTNCAGTTNTTCGGGCTGTTNCGNACCATCGGAGCGAGCGGCAGNCAGATTAANGGTATTGTCAGGAAACAGGCTTTNCGGCTTGCTTTTATGGGACTGCCGTTTGGTCTGGCNGCAGGGTATCTGGTGGGNCTNNTGCTNCTGCCCCATGNGNTGACGNATATTAATATTGATGTTACAGGAGTGTATAGAANCANCCCGTTTGTATTGGTCGGAGCCGTTCTTTTTTCATTATTGACGGTGTATATCAGCAGTTTGAAGCCTTGTAGATATGCGGCCAGGATATCGGCNATCGAGGCGGTCAGATATGTCGGAGATGACANTGNTGTCAGAAAAAAGANNAGAAAGAGCCGCAGGACAACACCNNTNACCNTGGGAATGAGTAACTTGAGACGAAGCNGANGAAAAGCGGTGCTGGTGATCGTATCGCTGTCGCTCAGTATGATTTTGTTAAATACTGCTTANACGGCAGTGACGGGGTTTGATCTGGAGANNTATATCGAGGAGTATGCAGTGGCGGATTTCTGTGTGTCNGANTACTCGGTTTTAAANTGGACAGGAGGAGAGAANAATCTGAACGGAATCAGCGANGAGCTGATACAGNAGATANNGAGCATANCNGGGCTGGAAGATTGCGCTTATGTGTATGCGANGACGATTNANCAGCAAGTTCCCGATGAAGTTATAGAGAGAGTTTTACGGGAAAGAGATTCCCGGACGGCGAAGGCGTTTTCAATGGAGGGTGTAGAGAACCTTTTAACACAATACCGCCAGACAAGTGCGCTTGTATACGGCATAGACGGTGATGTTTCAGATCTTGTAATCATTACAAAAGGTGAACTGGATGAAGAGCTGTGGGAGTCAGGAGAGGGCGTGATCGTGGATGATTTCTATTATCACGGTGCCGCGGGAGCGGAGATTGATTCGCCGTTATATCGGATCGGGGATGAAATCAATCTCACGGATGAACACGGTAACGGCCATACTTATCAGGTTATGGCGGTAGGAAGAATAGAAGGAGATGCAGGTGCGCATTTTTTACTTGATTTAGGACTTAGTGTCATACTCCCCATGAAGAGTTATCGGGAAGTATACGGCGACACACAGCCAATGACTGCTGTTTATAATGTATCGGACGAGTATCGGGAAGCTGCGGAAAATTGGATAGAAGATTACAACAATAACGTGGAGAAAAATTTAGACTATATCTCCTATCGGACATACGAGAAAGAATTTCGGGAAAGCAAGGCGGCGTATACCGTGATCGGCAGCGCGCTTGGCGGGATTCTGGCGCTTATAGGGCTGCTTAATTTCATCAATGTGACAGTCACTTCCATACTGGCAAGACAGAAAGAGACGGCTGTGCTGGGCGCGGCGGGCATGGCACAGAAGCAGATGAAACAGATGCTTGCGTGGGAAGGAATTGCATATATCGGGCTGGCTGTTCTTGTTACTGCCACGCTTGGTACAGGAGTCGTCTGGTTTATCTGTGAGGAAATGGTGGGAAATATGTGGGCGTTCAGATATCATTTTACGATGCTGCCTGTAGTGATTAGTCTGCCTTTTATGCTGGCAGTGGCGGTTCTGGTTCCGCTTGGGTTTTATAGGCAGATGAACCGGAAGAGTATTGTGGAGAGACTTAGGACATAAAAGGACATGGAGTTGCACTAAGGCTGCAAAGAACGCAGCCTAAGAGCAACTATGCCATGTCCAGAAGAATGCCGCTTGCAGCAGGCATTCTTCCCAGGTTGAGAGAAGCTATAGTGTATTAAATGAAAAGGTTTCACAGTAACACCAATGAAAATTGTGAAAGGAATGATAAATATTATGAGTATATTACAGACAGTAGATTTGAAGAAATATTACGGCGCGGAACCAAATATTACCCGAGCACTGGACGGTGTGAGCTTTAGTGTAGAGCAGGGGGAGTTTGTGGCGGTAGTGGGGACTTCGGGGAGCGGTAAGTCCACGCTGCTCCATATGATAGGCGGACTGGATACGCCTACATCGGGAAATGTGATTGTACGGGGTGATGAACTGGCAAAGAAAAGCGATGAGGAACTGACGATTTTCAGGCGGCGTAATATCGGATTTGTTTTTCAGAATTATAATCTGGTGCCGATCTTAAATGTGTATGAGAATATTGTTTTACCAGTGGAATTGGATGGGGATAAGGCTGATGAGAAATTTCTGGATGATATTGTACACATGCTGGCGCTGGAAGATAAGCTGAATAATATGCCGAATAATTTATCCGGCGGGCAGCAGCAGCGCGTAGCTATCGCCCGTGCACTTATTACAAAACCTGCCATCGTTCTGGCGGACGAACCCACCGGCAATCTGGACAGCAAGACCAGCGCGGATGTGCTGGGGCTCTTGAAGCGCACCGGAACGGAGTTTCATCAGACTATCGTTATGATCACGCATAATAATGAGATCGCACAGCTTGCCGACCGGATTGTGAGAATTGAGGATGGAAAGATTGTCACCTGACGCACCCACATACTGCTATTTTTCAAATTAATCGGCACATTGAAGGTTTTGATTACAGGCAGTTTACAAATTTTTTAATTTCCATTATGATGGACTTGATAAGAGATATCAGTGGAGTAGGGACAAATTATGTATAATTTTACGGTAATACACCGCAATGAACCGGTAGCACAAGTATGGATTTCTGATGACCATATGAATGTCAGAATTGAGAAGATAATTCCCGATTCACTTAGCCAGCCTTTTGGCGGAGACGATCTATCTATAAATCGCGTATATCGATTCCTTAAAAGCCGGTGTTATGAAGATGGTCGGGCGGATCTACAGGAAATTCTGAATCAGGCGGAGTTGAGAGAAAATAATCCATGGGAATGGAATCGAGTTACTCATGGAGTTACATGGGAAGATGATTTATGGATCAAATTTGACGGCGAAGAACTTGAATGGGAAAATGTCAGATGGAGAAAATGACAAATTATATCTTATCTCCGGAAGCTATGGTCATGGTGTCCGGCAGCAGCATAGGTACACAAAAAAAGTATTATGACAGGGGTTACTGGTATAAGCAAAACAGAGTCGGTTACGAGGGCAGAGCAGAATATCTGGCGTCTAAAGTACTCGACTGTTCTAATATTAATGAGTATGTGGAATATGAGTGCTTTAAAATTAACGGTATGGACGGGTGTCGTTCTGCTAATTTTTTAAAAGATGGTGATTCTTATATCAGCTTACAAAGGCTGTATGATATCTACCATGGAGGTCAGTTATCGGAGAGAATCAGACTATATGATAACGTGTCAGAGAGAATTGAGTTTGTTGTAGGATTTGTAGAAAATACAATAGGGATCAATATAAGGGAGTATCTTGGAAAATTATTGACTTTTGATATGTTGATCGTAAATGTGGACAGGCACTTTAATAATATAGGAATTATTGCGAACAGTGTAGAAGAACAATACAGACCGGCACCGGTATTTGATAACGGAAATTCTTTATTAAGTGATAATGGCAGATATGATGAAAATGTTTCCCCGGAGACAAATATTGAAAAGGCGGTTGGTCAGCCTTTTTGTGCCAGCCTTGAACGACAGGCTATGGAATTGAATTTCGGATTGAAGTTAAATTACCGAAAGCTTATAGAACAACTGGAACGTGAGCCGGATTCCAGGGCACTTGAAGTGCTGCATATACAATTGCGGAAATACGAAAGTATTCTTAAGGATGATACACTCATGGTAAGGCAAAAATAATATTTTCTTATGGAATCTTATCCCGACTGGAGAAAGGTGATAATATGGCAGATAACAAGAATGATTTTACACAGGGAAGCATAATTTCCAAACTGTTACGTTTTATGATTCCGATTTTAGGTGCACTGATCCTGCAGGCGATGTATGGAGCGGTAGACATCCTTGTGGTTGGGCGGTTTGGAACGACCGCCGGCATTTCAGGTGTATCTACCGGAAGCAATATCGTGAACCTGATTACCTTCACCATTACCGGGCTCACCATGGGAGTTACGGTTGTCATGGGACAGTATATGGGAGAAAAGAAGGCCGAGAAAGTGGGACAGGTCGTAGGCGGTGCGATCTGGCTGTTTCTGATATTGGCATGTATCATTGCGGTGGCTATGCTGGTACTTGCAAGACCGCTTGCACTCTTGATGCAGGCACCGGAGGAAGCTTTGGATCTGACGGTGTTGTATGTCCGCATCTGCGGCGGGGGAATTTTCTTTATCATTGCATATAACGTGATCAGCAGTATCTCCAGAGGAATCGGTGATTCCAAGATGCCCTTGATTTTTGTGGGCATCGCGTGTGTCGTGAATATTGTGGGAGACCTGCTGTTTATTGCGGTATTCAAATGGAATGTGGCAGGTGCTGCCCTTGCGACCGTTATGGCGCAGGCGGTCAGCGTTATATTATCTATTATGATCATCAGAAAGCGGAAGCCGCCCTTTGGTATGAAAAAGGAATATATCCGCTGTAATCCCGAAATCAAAAAATTCATACGGGTGGGAACGCCCATCGCATTTCAGGAAATTTTGACGCAGTTTTCTTTTCTGGCGTTATGTGCTTTTATTAATAGCCTGGGGCTGGACGCTTCTTCGGGATACGGCGTGGCGAATAAGATCGTGAGTTTTATTATGCTGATACCTGGTGCGCTCATGCAGTCCATGGCCTCTTTTGTCGCCCAGAATGTGGGTGCGGGGCAGGAGAAACGCGCCAGAAAGGCAATGGTCACAGGCATGCTTGTGGGATGCAGCATCGGTATTTTTATCGCGGCCTTATCATTTGCCCGAGGAGATTTGCTTGCCGCAGTGTTCTCAAGCGATGCGGCAGTCATTGCCCGTGCGGCACAGTATTTAAAAGGCTTTGCACCGGAGGCAGTAGTTACGGCAATCCTATTCAGTTTTATCGGTTACTACAATGGACATTCCAAGACATTATTCGTGATGTTGCAGGGCATTGCCCAGACCTTTATCGTGCGTCTGCCCATGTCCTATTTCATGAGTATCCAGCCGGACGCAAGTCTGACCATGATCGGCTTAGCAGCGCCCTGTGCAACGATATTTGGAATCGTGATCAATTTGATATATTTTGTGAAAGTGAGTCGGGAGATGAGACAGTCGGCGAAAATGTGAGGAAGCGATATTATCTATGAGCATTCCGCTGTTGACGGAAAGTTTGTTGAACAGAAGTTTCTTATATATTTCTTCGGAGACAATGCCGTACTGCCGCTTGATTTCCGTTTGTATTCTAAGAGTTTATCATATATTTTCACTTTATTTTATACCCATCCTAAAATAAGAACATTAATGATCGAGTTATAGTACATATTCAAGATTATTAGAATTAATATTTTGCACAAAAACAAGATTATTATATTTTGTGTAAGCTTATCATGACATTTTTGCCATCCATAAGTGGTGGTTTTTCTCTTGATGTTCATGTATGTTTTATTTATTGGATATCACAATAAAAAGAAAGGAAGGAACAGGATTACCGACATGCAATTACACGAAAAATTACAATTACTGAGAAAACAAAACGGTCTCTCACAGGAGGAACTTGCAGATAAACTTGGCATTGCAAGACAGACGGTCAGCAAATGGGAGACAGGGCAGGCTGTTCCGGAGCTGAACGGGTTGATTATGCTAAGCGAGCTATATGGCATAACAATTGACCGAATGGTTAAAGAAGATGATGAGTGTAATCTTACTTTGAGTGCGAAGGCGGAGTTGGATTACGGTGAAATCGTACCGTTTCTTATCCGTGCAAAGAAAAATACTTATGCCGGAAAAGCGCACGAGGTCAAGGCGTCAAGAACGCAGTCCCATGATTTCTGCTATGAAGAAAACGAATATTCATATTACGACACTTACCTCGGCGGAGAAAAATTTGCGGGAGAGGAAGCGGTCTGGCATCATGGAGAACCGGTTTGGAGCATGAATTATGTCGGCAGGGTGATCGGGGAACATTTCAGCGGAAATTTTCTGAAAGAAGTCCTGAGTCATGTTCCGATGGAGCGGCCTTTCCGCGGACCGGATATCTATACCAACGGGGATTACCGCTATCATTGCAAGGCGGAAGGCGAATTCACATGGTATCAGGGATATGAGGAAATTTTCTATATGGAAGAGCGGATCTATGAGTGCTATTTTCATGGCGGGGTGATTCAGGCATGATGAAGGCAGCAGCGGATCATAATTCGCTGCTGCCTGCTTGTCAGAGAGTTACAGATTATATTCATGTTTGGCAATCAGAATCAAGTCCTCTCACCTTCTGCGCAATCAACGTATCCATACAGTGCTTATGTGGTATGCCGCCGCTGTTGCAATCGAAGATTTCTTCCCTACAGGTATGGAACATCCAGTCGTGATAATATTCGAATAATTCTCCGGAATACCACGGATGTCTTTTGTCCTCATCCCGTGTACTGTCAGGGGCACGTGTAATAAAAGGTTTTTTGACAAATACATTCAGCGCGTTTATACCGGAATCTACGGTATGCGCTTTTAAACTGTCACATAATTCTTTCCGTTCGCTTTCAGGAAGAAAATGCAACACTCCGCTGCTGAAAATGATGTCATACTCGGTATCCGGGCGGTAAACAAATAGATCGGCCTTGAAAAAGTGCACATCGACTTTGTTGTGTTCTGCGAGCTTTTTGGCCTTCTCGATTCCTTGTTCGGATATATCAAACGCAGTCACGTCGTAGCCGCATTTGGCAAAGAAAACTGCGTCTTTGCCTTCACCGCAGCCGATATCCAGCACGCGGTAGGGTTTAATGGGCGGAAGAATTTTCATGATATCGTAGCAGATACGGTTCGGCATGAGTCCCCAATAATAGCCTTCCGTATCGTATCGTCTGTCATAATCCGTTACTACGCTGGTGTAGCCAAGCAGCGCATCGACGGTTGTATTCAGTGCGGCGGCCAGTTTCGGAAGTGTCTGGATGTCAGGGTATGCCGTGCCGTTTTCCCATTTGGATACCGCCTGAAAAGATATATTGAGAGTTTGTGCAAGCTGATTCTGGGTGAGTCCCAGTTCCTTGCGCCTTTTGCTGATTACTGTTCCGGTTTTTAAATCATCCATTTTACGGTGTCCTTTCTATGTATACAATGAATTTACGCTTGATTTGTTCCCGCGGGTAACGAGCCGCACAGATGTGCCTGCACGGCTGCTGTTTGTGATACCTTTAGCATAGTGCAGGGGCAGAAGATTTGCAATAACGCGTGGGGCGAAAACGGGACGGTAATTCACCTGATGGTTGAGTCTGTTTTTTAAGATGTGGAAGAAATTAGAAAAAATAGCAATTCACATGTACATAGATAAAGTGATAGAATAGATTTAAAAATGTATATTAGATGGGAGGCAGATAGGTTGGTATTATATTACACAGGGACAGGAAATAGTGAATATGTAGCAAATAGGATAGGAGAACAGATTGAGGATGAGGTCATGAATCTTTTTGATAAAATAAAAAGTCATGACTATTCAGATATCTATTCAGGCAGACCATATGTGATCGTTTATCCTACTTATGCATGGCAGATGCCGAGAATATTGAAGGATTTTATACAACAGACCAAATTCAAAGGGAATAAATGTGTATATTTTGGGGCGACATGCGGTGACAGTACGGGAAATATGACAAAGTATATATCCGAATTATGCAGGCAGAAATCATTCAACTATATGGGTTGTGCGCAAGTAGTTATGCCGGAGAATTATATCGCAATGTTTAATGCTCCTGAAAAGGCAGAAGCTGTTAAAATTATTAAGAAGGCTGATGATGTCATAAAGAATATCGTGGACGTCATTAAACATAATGGTACGATACCAATGAAGAAAGTAGGAATGCTTGCTAGGTTGAGCAGCGGAATGATAAATACCGGATTCTATTCCATGATTATTAGCGCGAAGAAATTTTATGCTACGGATGCTTGTATCGGATGCGGCAAATGTAAGCAGGTCTGTCCTTTAAACAATATAGATTTAAAGGATGGTAGACCTGTGTGGGGCGATCAGTGCACTCATTGTATGGCATGTATCTGCAAGTGTCCCAAAGAAGCGATTGAATACGGTAATAGGAGTAAAGGGAAACCAAGATACCAATGTCCGTTGTAAGCAGGAGAAAGACGGAATCCGGCGGATTATGAAAAGTTAAATAAGAAACGGAATCAAAATATACGGGAAGCGATTAAGGCGTGAATGGAAATACGGAACATCCAATACTATGTTTATATGGTGTTGGATGTTTTTTTGTGGCAATAAACGAAAAGATAGCAGAGTTTGCAGAACAAATTGCATTGTAATTGTTGTTGTAAGAAAATATAAAAACAATATTAAATCATAAATATTTCATTGACAATGAATACCGGATATGTTAACACTGTTAGAAGTTAATACTGTTAACAACTAATAGCGTTAATGAAAGAAGGTGGACCAATTGGATTACAGGCAGTGTGCCGAGGAATTTATGGAGTTCGTTTCGAATATTCATGGGATCAGAAACCTTGACAGTTTAAGCAGGTTTTCAAGGGGCGAAGCAAAATTTCTGGAAAGTCTCCACGATCATGGCGGCAAAATGCAGGCAAAGGAACTTGCTAATAAGGTGGGAATCAGCACTGCGAGGGTAACGGCAATTTTAAATATGGAAGAAGAAAAGGGTTATATAAGAAGAGAAGCGATTGCCGGAGACAGAAGAAAAATAAATGTTATTATGACAGAATCGGGGGAAAAGGAATATCAGCGGCGGCATCAGGAAGTGCAGGATAAGTTTACCGCTTATTTTGAATTTCTGGGTGAAGATGACACAGAGCATTTTTTCCGCATTATGAATCGCACTAAAGAATTTATGGAAACAAGAAGGAAGGAGAATCAAGGAGAATGAGAAATATTTTCAGAAATCTCAAGAAGTATTGGTATTTTGTTTTGATGATACTTGTGCTCTTGATCGTTCAGGCATACTGTGATCTCTCATTGCCTGATTACACATCAAAGTTGATTGATGTCGGGATTGCCAATTCGGGAATTGAACATGCGCTTCCCGATTACTTATCGAAAAGCGGTTTTATGGAAATAGAGCTCTTTTTGACCGATAAGGAAAAAGATGTTTGGGAGAACAACGTCTATACTTATGATGAAGGAAATGGATATTACAGGTTGTCATCCGTGGATGAAGAATTTTGGAACAGTATGGATGAACAGTTTTCGCAAGTAATTGCGATTGTGTACATGATGACGTCACAGAGGAATTCCGGACTTGAAGGGGTAGACATGGCAGCCATGAACTTTTCTGCTGAGGATATCCGGAGCATGTTTGCAAAACAGTTGGAAGTCATGGGAGATTCTATTATTAACTCTATGGCGAAACAGTTTGCCAGAGAACAGTATGAACTTTGCGGAATCGACATGGAGAAAATGCAGACAGATTATTTGTGGACGACTGGCAGGAAAATGTTGGGGATGGCTTCTATCATGGCCGTGGCGGCCATTCTGGTCGGATTTCTCGCATCAAGGACTGCGGCGGGAGTGGGACGTGATCTTCGTGGCAGAGTATTTCAGAAAGTCATCGGTTTTTCCAATGCGGAGCTGGATAAGTTTTCGACCGCCTCACTGATTACCAGAAGTACCAATGACGTGCAGCAGATTCAGATGGTGACGGTAATGCTGCTGCGAATGGTGCTGTATGCACCGATTCTGGCAATCGGAGGCATCATCAATATTCGTCATTATAATTCGGGAATGAACTGGATCATAATTCTGGCAGTTGCATTGATTATATGTGTGATTGCGGTTCTTATGGTGGTCGCAATGCCGAAGTTTAAGAGTATGCAGATACTGGTTGATAAAGTCAACCTTGTAGCGAGAGAAATACTCACCGGTATTCCTGTTATACGTGCGTTCAGCAGGGAGAAGAAGGAAGAAGAGCGTTTTGATGAGGCAAACAGCAATTTGACAAAGGTTATGTTGTTTACCAATAGAGCCATGACATTTATGATGCCGGCGCTCATGCTCATTATGAATGGCACTTCGGTTTTAATTGTCTGGACTGCCGCACATAAAATTGACGAAGGTGTATTAGAAGTAGGAGCCATGACGGCATTTATTACTTATTCGATGTTGATCGTTATGGGATTTTTGATGTTGACAATGGTATCGATCATGCTGCCGAGAGCCGGTGTTGCGGCGGACCGTATTCAGGAGGTTCTTGATACGGAGATGGCTATTGTTGATAAAGATGGTGCGGTCACGGAAGCCCCTGCGGATGCCACCGTCAGGTTCGATCATGTAAACTTCAAATATCCGGATGGCGGCAATAATGTTCTTACGGATATTGACTTTGTTGCCAGACCGGGGCAGACGACCGCGATTATCGGAAGTACGGGCTGCGGGAAATCTACTTTGGTGAAATTGATTCCGAGGTTTTTTGATGTGACGGATGGTTCCATTTCCATCGGCGGAATAAATGTGAAAGATTTATCACTGGATATTTTGAGAGGGCAGATCGGATATGTTCCCCAGAAAGCGATCCTGTTTTCGGGGGATATCAATTCCAATATTTCCTACGGCGCGCCGAATGCCACCGAACAGGATATTGTGGAGGCGGCATCCATAGCGCAGGCTACGGAATTTATTGAGGAGAAGGCGGATAAATATGAGAGCGCCATAGCTCAGGGCGGCACGAATGTATCCGGTGGTCAGAAACAGAGATTGTCCATTGCAAGGGCGATAGCGAGACACCCGAAAATCTATATCTTTGACGATAGTTTCTCCGCACTTGACTTTAAGACAGATACCGCGCTGCGAAAAGCGCTTTCTGAGAAAACGAAGGATGCTACGGTCATTATCGTTGCGCAGCGTGTCAGCACCATCTTAAATGCTGATCAGATCATTGTATTGGAAGAAGGAAGAATGATCGGCAAAGGGACTCATAAAGAGCTTGTGGCAAGTTGTGAAGAGTATAAGCTGATTGCACAGTCTCAGCTTTCGGAAGCGGAGTTTCTTGCAAGTATTCAGGGAAAGGGGGAATGTTAAATGCCGGGACCAATGGGAGGACCGATGGGCGGACGGGGAAGAAGAAACCCGACCGTAAGAGCAAAGGATTTTAAAGGAACCGTTAGGAAGATTATAAAGTATCTGGGCGGATATAAAATCGGGGTCATTGTAGTGATGATCTGTGCGAGTTTGAGCGCGGTATTTAATATAATAAGCCCGAAAATATTAGGAAAAGCGACAACAGCCCTGTCGGAAGGTCTGATGGGCAAGATTACGGGAACCGGAGGAATTGATTTTTCTTATATCGGGAAAATTTTGATCAGCGTTTTGTGCCTGTATGGGGTAAGCTGTGCCTTCAATCTGGTTCAGGGGCTGACTATGTCTACCATAACCCAGAGACTTTGTTATAAGCTTCGTAAAGAACTCACGGAAAAGATCAACCATATGCCGATGAAATATTTTGAGAGCAGGACAAACGGTGAGGTGCTTTCCCGTATCACAAATGATGTAGATACTTTCGGAAATGGTTTTAACCAGAGTGTGACACAGCTGATCACATCCGTGACTACCATGATCGGTGTTGTGGTTATGATGTTGACCATCAGCCCGCTTATGACATTGATCACGCTGCTGATTCTGCCGGTAAGTCTGGTCTTTATCACTTTTGTAATGAAGAAATCCCAGAAATACTTTAAGCAGCAGCAGGAATATCTGGGGCATATCAACGGTCAGGTGGAAGAAAATTATTCGGGACATCTGGTAGTTAAGGCATTCGGAAAGGAAAAAGATGTCATTGAAGAGTTTGAACGTACCAATGCCGTACTTTTCGAATCGGCGTGGAAGTCACAGTTCCTGGGTGGACTGATGATGCCGGTTATGCAGTTCGTCGGAAACTTAGGATATGTGGGTGTGGCAATTTCCGGCGCGTTCCTCGCAATCAGAGGAACGATTGAGATCGGCGATATTCAGGCATTTATCATATATGTGAAAAATTTCACACAGCCGATCCAGCAGCTGGCACAGGTCACCAATATGATGCAGTCTATGGTAGCGGCGGCTGAGCGGGTGTTTGAACTTCTCGAGGAAGAGGAGGAGGATCAGACAACAGAGAACGCTGTGCCTGTCGAGCATGTGCAGGGTGTTGTTGACTTTAATCATGTACAGTTCGGGTATAACGCAGACCAGATCATTATTCACGATTTCAATGCCCATGTAAATCAAGGGCAGCAGATCGCAATCGTAGGCCCCACCGGAGCAGGCAAGACGACGATGGTCAAACTGCTCATGCGGTTCTACGATGTGAACAGCGGCGCGATCCGACTGGACGGCCACGATCTGAAAGAATATAACCGCAATGAACTGCGGGCGGCCTTCGGCATGGTTCTTCAGGATACATGGCTCTTTAAAGGAAGTATTATGGAAAATATCCGTTACGGAAGGCTGGATGCCACGGATGAAGAAGTGATTCAGGCGGCGAAGTCGGCTCATGCAGATCATTTTATCCGTACGCTGGCGGGTGGATATGACTTTGAGTTAAACGAGGATGCCACGAATGTGTCTGCCGGGCAAAGACAGCTTCTTACTATTGCGAGAGCTATTTTGGCGAACAATCCGGTGCTTATTCTGGATGAGGCGACATCTTCCGTGGATACCAGAACAGAACACAGAATACAAAAGGCGATGGATAATCTGATGGCGGGCAGAACCAGCTTCATCATAGCCCACAGACTGAGCACGATCCGTAATGCCGATCTGATTCTGGTCATGAAGGACGGCGATATCATTGAACAGGGCAATCATGAGGAACTGATGAAACAGCAAGGCTTCTATGCAGATTTGTATAATGCACAGTTTGCGTAAGTTTGTACAAAAAGACAGGAACCATCTTGACAACGGCAAGGAAGATGTAATATAAAATAATATAAGTAAAAAATCACAGACGTTGAAGAAGACAGTATCTGATTTCTCAAAGGCACAGCGAGCCGGTGATGGTGGAAGACCGGTGCGAGTAGGGGATCAGGGAAGATCACTTCCGAGTTTCAGACCGAACCTTCCTTAAGCGGAAACAAGTAGGGAATGACGGCCTCCCGCCGTTACCGGGATCCGTATAGCCATTTTATAAGGATGGCAGTACGTCGTAACAGGTGGTATCACGAGCACATTGACCTCGTCCTTTTACGGGATGAGGTCTTTTTTTTCGCGAATCATGCGGAGCATTTCGAGTTGCTTATTCGCGTATAGGACAGGAAAGGAGCGCACCATGTATCAAAAAGTTGACACAAGTTTAAATTTCGTAGACAGGGAGAAGGAAGTCTGCCGGTTCTGGAAAGACAATGACATTTTCCGGAAGAGTATGGATTCCCGCAAGGAGGGAGAGACATACACGTTCTATGACGGGCCGCCGACGGCAAACGGCAAGCCCCATATCGGACACGTGCTGACCCGTGTTATCAAAGATATGATTCCTAGATACCGCGCTATGAAGGGATGTATGGTTCCCCGTAAGGCCGGCTGGGATACCCACGGACTGCCGGTAGAACTGGAAGTGGAGAGACTTCTGGGGCTGGACGGCAAGGAGCAGATCGAAGAGTACGGGTTAGATCCTTTTATCAGCAAATGTAAGGAATCTGTCTGGAAGTACAAGGGCATGTGGGAGGATTTCTCCGATACGGTCGGTTTCTGGGCGGATATGGATGATCCGTATGTAACGTACCATGACGATTTCATTGAGTCCGAATGGTGGGCACTGAAGCAGATCTGGGATAAAGGCTTATTGTATAAGGGCTTTAAGATCGTACCCTACTGCCCGCGTTGCGGCACCCCGCTCTCCTCCCACGAGGTAGCACAGGGGTATAAAGCAGTAAAAGAGCGCTCCGCAGTGGTGCGCTTCAAGGTGGTAGGAGAGGATGCTTACTTCCTCGCATGGACGACCACGCCGTGGACGCTTCCTTCCAATGTGGCACTCTGTGTGAATCCGAATGAGACTTACGTCAAAGTAAAGGCGGCAGACGGCTGCACTTACTATATGGCGCAGGCGCTTTTAGACAATGTATTAGGAAAATTAGCCGAAGAAGGCAAGCCTGCCTATGAAGTTCTGGAGACTTATGTAGGAACGGATTTGGAGTATAAAGAGTACGAGCCTCTTTTTGCCTGTGCAGGCGAGTCGGCGGCGAAACAAAAGAAGAAAGCGCATTTCGTGACATGTGATAACTACGTTACGATGACGGACGGTACAGGTATCGTTCATATCGCGCCTGCTTTCGGTGAGGACGACGCACAGGTGGGACGCAAGTATGATCTGCCTTTTGTACAGTTCGTAGACGGCAAGGGTGAGATGACACAGGAGACGCCTTACGCTGGATTGTTCGTAAAGAAAGCCGATCCGGAGATCTTAAAAGATTTAGATAAAGAAGGCAAACTGTTTGACGCGCCGAAGTTTGAGCATGATTATCCGTTCTGCTGGCGATGTGACACACCGCTGATTTATTATGCCCGCGAATCATGGTTTATCAAGATGACAGCGGTAAGA
The DNA here is from genome assembly GCA_014804655.1 of Lachnospiraceae bacterium. Taxonomy (GTDB): domain Bacteria; phylum Bacillota; class Clostridia; order Lachnospirales; family Lachnospiraceae; genus UBA3282. Next base: position 206,836 of record JAAUZK010000032.1, read on the forward strand.
GACGATCTGGTGCGCAACAATAAGACAGTCAACTGGATTCCGAAGTCCATCGGTGAGGGACGTTTCGGCAACTGGCTTGAGAATATTCAGGACTGGGGTATTTCCCGTAACCGTTACTGGGGTACGCCCTTAAATGTGTGGGAATGTGAAGAGTGCGGTCACATGGAGTCCATTGGATCCCGTGAAGAACTGGAGAGGATGTCCGGCAATCCGGCGGCGCAGACAGTAGAACTCCACAGACCTTATATTGATGAGATCACAATTACCTGTCCGGACTGCGGCAAGACCATGAAGCGTGTGCCGGAGGTGATCGACTGCTGGTTTGATTCCGGTGCTATGCCTTTTGCACAGCACCATTATCCTTTTGAGAATAAAGAATTATTTGAGCAACAGTTCCCGGCGCAGTTCATCTCCGAGGCTGTAGATCAGACTCGCGGATGGTTCTATTCGCTGATGGCGGAATCTACGCTGCTGTTCAACTGTGCGCCTTTTGAAAATGTCATCGTTATGGGACATGTGCAGGACGAGAACGGACAGAAGATGAGCAAATCTAAGGGCAATGCGGTAGATCCTTTTGAGGCGCTTGAAACTTACGGCGCAGATGCGATCCGCTGGTATTTCTATATCAATTCCGCTCCATGGCTTCCGAATCGTTTCCACGGTAAGGCAGTGCAGGAGGGACAGCGTAAGTTCCTGGGTACGTTGTGGAATACTTATGCGTTTTTCGTGCTGTATGCGAATATCGACAACTTCGATGCAACTAAGTACAGCTTAGAGTATGATAAACTTCCGGTTATGGATAAGTGGCTGTTATCCAAACTCAATACAGTCATCAATGAAGTGGATACCAATCTGGACAACTACAGAATTCCGGAGGCGGCACGTGCCCTGGACGAGTTCGTGGACGAGATGAGTAACTGGTATGTGAGAAGAAGCCGTGAGCGTTTCTGGGCGAAGGGCATGGAGCAGGATAAGATCAATGCTTACATGACATTGTATACAGCGCTGGTTACGATCTGCAAATGTGCTGCACCGATGATTCCGTTTATGACAGAGGAGATTTATCTGAACCTTGTGCGGAGCGTTGATGAGAGTGCACCGGAAAGTATCCATCTGTGTGACTTCCCGGTTGCGGATGAAAAGATGATCGACAAGCAGCTTGAGGATGACATGGAAGAGGTGCTTAAGATCGTTGTCATGGGACGTGCGGCGCGTAATACGGCAAATATCAAGAACCGTCAGCCCATCGGTACCATGTTCGTCAAGGCGGAGCATACGCTCGGTGAATTTTATCAGGACATCATCAAGGATGAGCTGAATGTGAAGAAAATCGAGTTCAGCGATGATGTGTCTGCTTTCACAAGCTACAGCTTCAAACCGCAGCTTAAGACCGTAGGACCTAAATACGGCAAACAGCTTAACGGTATCAGAGCATATTTGAGCGAGGTGGACGGCACCAAGGCAATGGATGAACTGAAAGCGCAGGGCGCACTGAAATTTGATGTGGACGGCGTGGAGATCGCGCTGGCGGAGGAAGACCTGCTTATTGAGACAGCGCAGAAGGACGGCTATGTGTCCGAGGCTGACAACAGTGTTACCGTTGTGCTTGACACGAACCTGTCCGAAGAGCTGATCGAGGAAGGCTTTGTCTACGAGGTGATCAGTAAGATCCAGACCATGCGTAAGGACGCAGGTTTTGAGGTAATGGATCACATTAAGGTGGCAGTGTGCGGCAATGATAAAGTAGCCGGAATCGTGCAGAAGAATGCAGAGGCGATTTCCGGTAAAGTGCTGGCGGAGGCGATCGTGACCGAGGAAGCATTGGCAGTCGCCAAAGAGTGGAATGTCAATGGGGAGAAGGTTACTATCGGTGTAGAAAAAGTGTAGAAGCCCCATATTTTACTCTAATATTTCTGACAATTTAAGCATATTGCGTATAGTCAAAAACAGAAATACAAGATATAATAATAAAATGGAGTTAAGACAGACATTGTTTTTCAGATCCAAGAGCAAACGAGGAGGCATACAAATGGCAAAGAAAGCTGTAACAACAACCTTTGATACAGAGCTTTTTAAGAGGAGTGTTCTGTATAATATCAGGACGCTTTACAGAAAGACACTTGAGGAAGCAACAGATCAGCAGATTTTCCAGGCGGTATCCTATGCGATTAAGGATGCAGTCGTGGATCAGTGGCTGACGACACAGAAGGAATACGACAAGCAGGACCCTAAGATGGTATACTACTTATCCATGGAGTTCCTGATGGGGCGTGCCCTCGGCAATAATATTATCAACCTGCAGGCATATAAGGCTGTAGAAGAGGCACTTGAGGAACTGGGCATCGATATTAACGTGGTGGAAGATCAGGAACCCGACGCAGCGCTCGGAAACGGCGGTTTAGGACGTCTTGCTGCCTGCTTCTTAGACTCTCTGGCAACTTTGGGATATGCGGCTTACGGCTGCGGTATCCGTTACCGGTACGGTATGTTTAAGCAGGAGATCCGGGACGGTTATCAGATAGAAGTGCCGGACAACTGGCTTAAGGACGGTAATCCTTTTGAACTGAGAAGACCGGAGTACGCGAAAGAAGTCAAATTCGGCGGATATGTGAACGTCTATGTGGACGAGAACGGCAGAAGTAATTTCAGACAGGAAGGCTATCAGGTAGTACGTGCCATTCCTTATGATCTGCCTGTAGTAGGTTACGGTAACGGTATCGTTAATACGCTTCGTATCTGGGATGCGGAGCCTGTAGAGTGCTTCCAGCTTGATTCTTTTGATAAAGGAGATTACCAGAGAGCCGTAGAACAGGAGAATCTGGCGAGAAATATCGTGGAGGTGTTATATCCTAACGATAACCATTATGCCGGCAAAGAGCTGCGCTTAAAACAGCAGTACTTCTTCATCTCTGCCTCCGTACAGGAAGCTGTAGCGAAATATATGAGGAAGCATAAAGATATCAGAAAGTTCTATGAGAAAGTTACGTTCCAGCTGAATGATACCCATCCTACGGTTGCGATCGCGGAATTGATGCGTATTCTTATGGATGAGCACTATCTGACATGGGATGAGGCGTGGGAAGTAACGACTAAGACATGCGCATATACCAATCATACGATTATGTCCGAGGCGCTTGAGAAATGGCCTATTGAGCTTTTCTCCAGATTGCTGCCCCGTGTTTACCAGATCGTGGAGGAGATCAATCGCAGATTTGTGGCACAGATCGAGCAGAAATATCCGGGCAACCATGATAAAGTGCGCAAGATGGCGATCATTTACGACGGACAGGTGAAGATGGCACACCTTGCTATCGCGGCAGGCTACTCTGTCAACGGTGTGGCAAGACTGCATACGGAGATCTTGAAGAATCAGGAATTAAAAGACTTCTACGAGATGATGCCGGAGAAATTCAACAACAAGACCAATGGTATCACCCAGAGGCGTTTCCTGTTACACGCGAATCCGCTTCTGGCTGACTGGGTTACGGCACATGTGGGTAATGACTGGATCACCGATCTGCCGCAGATCGGCAGATTGAAGATATATGCGGACGATGAGAAGGCGCAGCAGGAGTTCATGAATATTAAACATCAGAACAAGGTTCGTCTCGCGGAATACATTTTTGAACATAACGGTGTGGAGGTTGACCCTCGCTCCATCTTCGATGTACAGGTAAAGAGACTGCATGAATATAAGCGTCAGCTTCTGAATATCCTGCATGTGATGTATCTGTACAATGAGTTGAAAGAGCATCCGGATATGGAATTCTATCCGAGAACCTTTATCTTCGGAGCGAAAGCGGCAGCAGGTTACCGCAATGCGAAGCTGACCATCAAGCTGATCAATTCCGTAGCCGATGTGGTAAATAACGATCCGGCGATTAACGGTAAGATCAAAGTTGTCTTTATTGAGAACTACAGAGTATCCAATGCGGAGATCATCTTCGCGGCGGCTGATGTATCCGAGCAGATTTCCACAGCAAGTAAGGAAGCTTCCGGCACAGGTAACATGAAGTTCATGTTAAACGGTGCGTTGACCATCGGAACCATGGACGGTGCTAACGTGGAGATCGTGGAAGAGGTCGGAGAGGAGAATGCATTTATCTTCGGCTTAAGTTCCGACGAAGTTATCCGTTATGAGAACTACGGCGGCTATCATCCCACAGAGATCTTCAACAATGATCCTGACGTGCGTAAAGTCTTGATGCAGTTGATCAACGGTACTTATGCACCCAACGATCCGGATCTGTTCAGACCGCTGTACAATTCTCTGTTGAACACACAGAGTACCGCTAAGGCGGATACCTACTTTATCCTGAAGGATTTCAAGGCTTATGCCGAGGCACAGAAGAAGGTGGAAGCGGCATACAGGAACGAGAGCGGCTGGGCGAAGAGCGCGATCTTAAATGTGGCATGCTCCGGCAAGTTCACTTCCGACAGAACCATTCAGGAGTATGTGGATGAGATCTGGAAGCTGGATAAGGTAGTGCTTCCGAAAGAGCCGGTTGTGACCGATAAGAAATCCATAAAGAAATAGTTGACAGTATAATGAGAACTGCCGTCCTTTGGGGCGGCAGTCTTTTTTCGGTGAGAAATATGGTGCCTCCTGTTCCGGATTATGTAAAATTCAAAATTGACAATCCGCCAACATTCGTGTTATAGTTAGCATATTCATAAAGAAATATAAGCAGAAAGGTGGCTTTAGCGTGGGAATTTTTATTCGTTGTGCTCGCACCCGCAGACAGGGGCAGTAGAAAAGCAGATATATAGTCTCATGTAGATGGGATTTTTTTGCGTGCGAATAAAAATTGTCATACGCCAACCGACTGATATGACATAAGTGTCAGATCTGAGCTGTTTGCCTTATTGCATCGTTTTAGCAGGAAAATTCTGTTTCGGGAATTGTGCCTGCTTTTTTATTGTCCTTTCTTCAAGGAAAGATTCGGTATTGACCGGATTGTGGAGTACACAATAAGAAGGAGGCACGTTATGCAACAAGGCAGGAGGCAGCGGAAATATAATAATGTCAAAAATACATCCGAAAAAACTTTATATGTAGCAAATATCTCGCATCAAAATTTATCGGATTCACAGAATTTTATAACGAATGGGAAACTGATTCACAGGATCATAAAACTCGCAGACTTTTGTGTAAATGATACGGTTCTTGAGATCGGAACCGGTAAGGGACATTTGGCAGAGGTTCTGTGCCGGAAAGCCGGTACGGTCTGTTCGGTGGAGATTGACCGAAAACTGTATGAGACAGCAGGTAAACGGCTTGCGCAGTATTCTAACTTAAAACTGATATGCGGAGATTTTCTGAAATATGATCTGCCGTCAAAGAGCGATTACAAGGTTTTCGCCAATATACCTTATTTCATTACGACACAGATTATCGAGAAACTGACGCAGGCGCCAAATCCGCCTACGGACATCTGGCTGGTTATGGAGAAAGGGGCGGCGAAGCGGTTTATGGGGATTCCGAAAGAGACAAAGAAATCTCTGTTACTTAAGGTCGGTTGGGATATGAAAATCATGTATTATTTCCGCAGAGAAGATTTTCATCCGATGCCGGGAGTAGATTCTGTTCTGGTGCATTTTACGAGGAAGGTAACGCCGGATCTTGGCAGAGACGAGTACCATGAATTTCAGAAATTCATTGAGCGGTCGATGAAATACGGTATATGCGGTAAGGGCGGACCGCTTACCAAAAGGCAGGTGGCGGTGGCGTTGAAACTGGCAGGACTGCCACACGCCCATGAGGACGGGGTCACGCTTTACATTCAGTGGCTCTGCTTGTTCCGATGTTACCGGAAAATAGGAAGAAGAAAGGAATAATTTATATATGGAAAAAGCATTTTTAGTAGGAGTAAACTTAAACGACGGAGAGGATTATCTGCTCTCCTTAGAAGAACTGGGAGCACTGGCGCAGGCCTGCGATATGGAAGTGGTGGGCGTGGCGGAACAGACCCTTCCGGAAGTGCACAAGGCATTTTATATCGGTACGGGTAAGGTGGAGGAAGTGAAGGAACTGACACTAGAATGTGACGCGGATGTCATAATATTCGACAATTCTCTTTCACCGATGCAACTACGAAATCTGCAGGAGCGTCTGGATAAACCGGTTCTGGACAGAAGTACATTGATCCTTGATATCTTCGCGAGCAGGGCAAGGTCGAGAGAGGCGAAATTGCAGGTAGAGGTGGCAAGACTACAGTACATGCTGCCCAGACTGGTAGGGCTTCATGCGGCACTTAGCAGACAGGGCGGCGGCAGCGGAGCCTTGAGCAATAAGGGTGCCGGAGAGAAGAAATTGGAGCTGGACAGGCGTGTGTTGGAACGCCGCCTGACGGAGCTGCGCAGAGAGCTGAAGGACGTAAGCGGGGAGCGCATGACACAGCGCAAACGCCGTGCGGGATCGGGTATGCCCAGAGTTGCATTGGTGGGATATACCAACGCCGGCAAATCCACATTGATGAACGCGATGCTGGACTTATACGGAAGTGACGAGATCGAAGTGGAAGAGAAGAAGGTGATGGAGAAGGACATGCTTTTCGCCACGCTGGATACCACAGTGCGCAAGATCGAGCCCGGGAACCATCATGCATTCCTGCTGTCGGATACGGTCGGATTTATTCATAAGCTGCCGCACCATCTGGTGGAGGCTTTTCACTCTACGCTGGAGGAAGCGAGAGAAGCGGATATTCTTCTGCAGGTGGTAGATTACAGTGATCAGCACTACAGGGAGCAGATCGCGGTTACGAATCAGACATTGAAGGAACTCGGAGCGGACGGCATTCCCATGCTCTATGTATACAATAAGAGCGATCTTGTTATGCCGGACGACATACCGGGGCTGGCGGGCATCGAGCCGGAGCAGTTGAAGTCGCAGCTTCCCATTATGTCGGAGAACAGCATCTATCTGTCAGCGAAGAACCGGATCGGTATGGAAGAGTTGATTCGCCTGATCGAGAAGAAGCTGTCCGGCGGTTACAGAGAGTGCACCCTGTGTATTCCTTACACGGACGGCAGGGCGGTATCTTATCTCAATGAGCATGCGGTGGTGTATGAGACGGAGTATCTGGAAGACGGAGTGCAGCTGCGGGTGAATTGCAGGGTGGAGGATTATGGGTATTATGAGAGGTATGTTGTGGAGGAGGAAGTAAAAATATAACATAATGTTATGGCAATTGCAGTTGAGTTTTAATGATGTTTTGACTGTAAGGGTATTTTTTATTCGAATTACCCCTACCGTCTTGCACGCCTCAACTATATCTTATATAATAAGTTTCGGGCGAAGCGTTTCACAGAGCGCTTCGGAATGGAGGACAAAGTATGATTAAATTATCAGAAGGCGGCGCATACCTGCTTCACGGAACCGAGATAGTTCCGGACGGCGCAGAGGCGGCGGCACAGATTAAAAGCAGGACAGGCAGGGAGGTATCTAAGGAAGAAGCTGCGAAGAATACGATGGCTTACGGAATTCTTCAGGAACACAATACCTCCGGCAATATGGAGAAATTAAAGATTAAATTCGATAAACTGACGTCTCATGATATCACTTTCGTGGGAATCATCCAGACGGCGCGGGCTTCGGGACTTCAGAAATTTCCGATTCCTTATGTGCTGACCAACTGCCATAACTCTTTGTGTGCGGTGGGCGGTACCATCAATGAGGATGACCACATGTTTGGATTGACCTGTGCGAAGAAGTACGGCGGTGTCTATGTGCCTCCTCATCAGGCGGTTATTCACCAGTACGCCAGAGAGATGTTAGCAGGCGGCGGCAAGATGATCTTAGGTTCCGATTCACACACCCGTTATGGTGCACTTGGTACGATGGCCATGGGCGAGGGCGGTCCGGAATTGGTGAAGCAGTTATTGTCCCAGACTTATGACATCAACATGCCGGGCGTTGTGGGTGTCTATCTGACTGGTACTCCCGTGAAGGGCGTGGGGCCTCAGGATGTGGCGCTTGCTATTATCGGTGCGGTGTTCGGCAATGGCTATGTGAAGAATAAAGTGATGGAATTCGTAGGTCCCGGTGTAGCAGCTTTAAGCGCTGATTTCCGTATCGGCATCGATGTTATGACCACGGAGACGACATGTCTGTCCTCCATCTGGCAGACAGATGATCAGATTAAGGACTTTTATGATATTCATGGCAGGGTAGAGGAATATAAGGAGCTGAATCCGGGTGAGGTGGCATACTATGACGGTATGATCACGGTGGATTTATCAAAGATCAGACCGATGATCGCTATGCCCTTCCATCCCAGCAACACTTATACTATTGATGAGGTCAATGATAATCTGAAAGACGTGCTCCACGATGTGGAGGAGCGGGCAAAGGTGAGTCTGGACGGTGCAGTGCCTTATTCTCTGCAGGATAAAGTGGTAGACGGCAGATTTATGGTGGATCAGGGTATTATTGCAGGATGTGCGGGCGGCGGATTCGAGAATATCTGTGCTGCGGCGGATATCCTGCGCGGTTCCTATATTGGTGCGGACGGCTTTACGTTAAGCGTATATCCTGCTTCCATGCCGGTGTACATGGAGTTAATTAAGAACGGTTGTGCCGCGGCGATTTTAGAGACCGGTGCGGTGCTTAAGACGGCATTCTGCGGTCCCTGCTTCGGTGCGGGAGATACACCGGCGAACAATGCGTTCAGTATCCGTCATTCTACGAGAAACTTCCCGAACAGGGAGGGGTCTAAGTTGCAGAACGGACAGATTTCTTCCGTGGCGCTTATGGATGCTCGTTCCATCGCGGCGACGGCGGCGAACAAGGGTATGCTTACGCCGGCGACGCAGTTCGACGGTGAGATCGGAAAATATAAATATCATTTTGACGCAAATATTTACAAGAATCGTGTGTTTGATTCCAAGGGCGTGGCGGATGAGAGCGTGGAGATTCAGTTCGGCCCCAACATCAAGGACTGGCCGGCTATGGGAGCGCTGCCGGACAATCTGGTACTGCGCGTCGTGTCTGAGATTCATGATCCGGTGACGACCACGGACGAGCTGATTCCTTCCGGAGAGACATCTTCCTATCGTTCCAATCCGCTTGGGCTGGCGGAGTTTGCTTTGTCCAGAAAAGATCCGGAGTATGTGGGACGGGCCAAGGATATTCAGCGTGCGGAGAAAGCAAGAATGGCGGGAGAACATCCCTGTCAGGCACATCCGGACGTGAAACCTGTGATGAATGTGATCAAGAAGACTTATGCGGATGCTTCCCATGAGAATACGGGATTCGGCTCTACGATCTTCGCGGTGAAGCCGGGTGACGGTTCCGCCAGAGAGCAGGCGGCGAGCTGCCAGAAGGTGTTAGGCGGCTGGGCGAATATCGCTAATGAATACGCAACGAAACGCTATCGCTCTAATCTGATCAACTGGGGTATGCTTCCGTTCCTGATTGAAGAGGGTGAGCTTCCTTTCAAGAATCTGGATTATTTGTTCTTCCCGAATATCAGACAGGCGGTGGAAGATAAAGCGGACGTGATCAAGGCATATAAGGTGTCTGTCGATGAAGGAACGCTGACGGAGTTTACGCTGCGGCTTGGTGAACTGACGGATGAAGAGAGACAGATTATCCTGAAAGGCTGCCTGATTAACTATAACAGGGTAGACGCGTAACGGACGGCAAAAGGAATTTAATAAAAATCAGTGGATATATCTGCTAAATTATTCAGAGTATGCGTCCGATATATAAAGTACGAGGGGTGGTTGCTCTTGGCCAGACGATTGCTTCTTGAATCTGAATGATGTACAGACCATGGACGGTATTTTTGAGGGAAAAGGATTTTCCTAAGAGATACCGTCCTTTCTATTGCCATGCATCAGGGAAGGTGCAGTCGGTGGCACAGACAGGCAGGGAGCGGGTCTTTACAAAAGGAGGGAAAAGTGAGAATTGATTCCAGTGTAGTGGGAATGGAATCTGCCAGAAGATACTCTTCTGTGACAACCAAATCAGTGAGAGGTTCCAGTATGCGGCTTAGCGCAGCCCAGTATCAGGCATATAGCGGACTGGGCAGTCTGTTCGGCAATTTGGTCAATTCCGGAGAACAACCGGAGAGTGAGAAGACAGAGAACAATGAGAAGAATGAAGAGAGCACCGCAAATCTGGAAGACATCACAACACATTTTAAAAATCTGACCAGTGCCGTGAAGGTAAAGGAAAGACAGACACCGGAAAATACGATGCTTACGATCAGGCAGAGTTGTATCCAGTTTCTGATGGAGCTTTTTTTCAAGTTTCGCGGAGAGAGATTCGATGCAAGCCGCTGGAACAGCTCGGCGGCTCCCGGAAGCAATATAAGTACGGCGCAGCCGGTTTATCAGGTCAACACGCTCACCAATCAGTATTATCACAGAGAGGAAGAGCAGACCACATTTTCCACGACAGGCATGGTGAAGACGGCGGACGGCAGGGAACTGTCTTTTAATCTGGAGGTTGCCATGAGCCGCAGGTTCGAGGAGTACTATGAGGAGACTTACAGCACCGGAAGGGTGACTTACTGCGATCCGCTTGTGATTAATCTGGATACGAACATTGCACAGGTATCAGATCAGAAGTTTTTCTTTGATCTGGATCAGGACGGTGAGGAAGAAGAGATATCGTCACTTGCATCCGGCAGCGGATTTCTGGCGCTTGATTTGAATGATGACGGCGTGATTAACGACGGCGGTGAGCTTTTCGGAACGAAGTCCGGCAATGGATTTGCGGATCTTGCAAAGTATGATGCGGATGGCAACGGATGGATCGACGAGGCGGATGATATCTGGGAGAAGCTGTTGATCTGGACGAAGGATGAGGATGGCAACGATAAGTTGTATCATCTGTCCGATCTGGGCGTGGGAGCCATCGGATTGGGTAATGTATCTACGCAGTTTGCTCTGAACTCGGAGCAGAATAATCAACATAACGCCATGATCAGGAATACGGGAATCTTCCTGTATGAGAACGGCACGGTGTCCACAGTGCAGCATTTGGATTTGGTACGATAAAATAGCGTGAGAAGAACTTTGAGAATCCGTGCGACATAAAATAAGGAACACGCACATAGTAATAGTACATGTGGGGTGTTTCATGAATGATAACAGAATCGTCTTAAAAGGAACAAACAAAAGAGATGCAGGATGCTTTCTTTTGTTTGTTTTTTTATTGCCATATGTGTGTGCCTGCCTGTGGGGACATGTGGGAGAGGAAACGGAAGCGCTGCGCCAAGGTAAGGAGCAGGTAGACGCGCGGGAAGGTACGGACGGCCGTATCATACAGGCGGTCATGTCATGGGGAATCTGGGAGATTCCTATGGAGGAATATCTGGTCTATCAGTTAGCGGCAGTCATGCCTAAGACATACGAGGCAGAGGCGTTAAAAGCGCAGGCGGTATTGCTGCGGACGGAAGTGATCCAAGTCATACAGGAGCAGGGAATTACGGTACTGCAGGTAGCGGGCGACGGTCTGGAGAAATGGTATGAAGCGGATGCGCAGGCATTGGAGGCGCTTAGACCATTTCGTCAGGCCGTGGAGGATACGGCTGGGTTATACCTGTGTTATGACGGGAAAGCGATACAGGCCTCTTATTTCAAGATCAGCAACGGGCAGACAAGGGATGCCGGCGAGGTATGGAATACGGAGCGGTGTCCTTATCTGACGAGTGTGGTATGCGAACAGGATAAGGCGGCAGCAGATTATTACAGTGAGGTGGCGATTTCTCAGTCGGATTATTTATATGAAATTCAGAAACATATAGAAGAAGAGTGTTCTCCTCAGGAACTGTGGGAAGGTCTGAGGCTTACTTATGACGGAGCCGGATATGTGACAAACGTGTCGTTTTATGCGGAGGATAAAGAGGTAGGGCAGATCGAGGGAGAAGCTTTCCGCTATCTGTTTTCGCTTGCGTCGGCATCTTTTGAGGCGGAAAATATCGGGACGCAGATGATTTTCCGGGTAGAAGGAGTGGGGCACGGTTTCGGTATGAGTCAGTACGGGGCTAATTGCAGGGCCATAAACGGGGAGACTTACGATCAGATTCTCAAAGATTTTTTTGTCGGAACAGAATTAGCAAAAATTGAATAACCTGTCAAAAATGGGTAAGACTAACACCATGTAAACTTTTATGATTGCTTATCAAGCAAAAGTGAAAATAGGAGGCATGATTTCATGGCAACAAGAAGAAATAGAAATGGTGTTAGGAAAGAGAGAATCATTATGTTGGCGTCATCCGTGCTTGTACTGACGGCATTGACGGTAACGGGTGTTTTTGTGAAAAGGAGTAATAACAGCGAAAGGGAAAATTATGTGGTAGATTTCGGGGCGATTGAGAAGGGAGCCGATACGGGCGCGGAGAACATGCTGTCCGGAGAAGAACTGGATACGTTGTTTGCGGAAGTGGGAACCGACGACCTGGATTATGATCCCAGCTTTCAGGAAGCAAATTCTCAGAAAGTAGAGAATACTGAGGACAAGCTTTCGTCAGTGAAGAAGACCGGCGGGACAGATACGGACAGAAGCGTAAGAAGCGGCAGTGCAGCCGAAGATACCAAGCCCGAAGAGGACGGAGCACAGAGTGAAGAAGCAAGTGAAGCGACAGATAAGAAGAAGACCGATAAAGCGGAAAGCTCTGACAAGAATAAAAAGAAAACTGATGAAGAGGAAGAGGCGGGCATGTTTGATGAGTCCGTGGATACCGCTAAGAATCCGGAGGAGACAGAGACGGCCGAAGCGATCTCCACAACGGTGCAGCCCACGCTTGACTTCAATGAGGAAGACGGGCTGGTATGGCCCATCGTGGGTGACGTGCTGATCAATTACAGTATGGACAAGACAATTTATTTTCCGACTCTGCAGCAGTATAAGTATAATCCGGCAATCGTCATTGCGGCACCTCAGGGTACAAGTATCTCGGCGGCGGCTAACGGACGTGTGACCTCTGTGGGCTATGATCCGACAATCGGTAATATGATCGTGATGGATCTGGGCAACGGCTATGAGCTGACTTACGGTCAGTTGGAGAATATTACCGTATCTGAGGGAAGCTATGTCAGTGTGGGTGACGGAATCGGCACGGTGGCTTATCCGACCAAGTATTACAGTCTGGAAGGTTCCAATGTGTATTTTAAGTTGACGAAGGACGGAGAACCGGTGAATCCTATGAGTAAGCTGCAGTAGTAATGTAATCGCCGATATGCGTAGAAATGAGGATGAAGATGCTGGTTATCATACACGGAAATATCAGAACGATGGAAGATAAGGATTATGAGGACGGTTATCTACAGATTGATCATGGTAAAATCGTCTCCATAGGGGATATGAATGAGTGCAATGTGCATGCGCTTAAGGATGACGATCATGTGCAGGTACTCGACGCGAAGGGAAATACGGTTCTGCCGGGGATCATCGAGGCACACTGTCACATGGGGATAACGGAGGAAAAGAAAGGGATGGAGGGGGATGACTGTAATGAGACAGTGAACCCCGTGACTCCCTATCTGCGGGCCATCGATGCCATTAATCCGATGGATGACGCTTTTCATGATGCATTGAAGGCAGGAATTACATCGGCGATGATCGGGCCGGGGAGCGCTAATGTCGTAGGCGGACAGTTTGCCTTCTTAAAGACGCACGGCAGATGCATCGATCAGATGATCGTCAAGGCTCCGGCGGCGATGAAAGTGGCGTTCGGGGAGAATCCGAAAGTGAATTATTCGGGACAGAATACCTCCCCCGCCACCCGTATGGCGATCGCATCCATGCTCAGGGAAGAATTGACGAAAGCGAGGGAATATCAGCGGCACATCTATGAAAATCCGGATACAACACCGGATTTTCATTATGAATGCTGGCTTCCGGTATTAGACGGCGAGATTCCCCTGAAAGCCCATGTGCACAGAGCGGACGATATATTGACGGCTGTGCGCATTGCCGAGGAGTTTGGGCTTAAGATGACTTTAGATCACTGCAGTGAAGGGCATCTGATTATAGAGGAGCTTCGTGCAGCGGGATTTCCGGCGATCGTCGGTCCGGATATGGCAAGCCGCAATAAGATCGAAGTAAGCAATATGGCTTTTAAGACGGCAGGGGAGCTCAGCAAGAACGGTATTCTGACGGCGATCACCACGGATCATCCGGTGTCTAAGATACAGTTCTTGCCGATCTGTGCTGGGCTGGCGGTCAAGGAAGGTATGGCGATGGAAGAAGGACTGCGTGCGATCACCATCAACGCAGCGAAAATCTGCGGCGTGGATGACCGGGTAGGAAGCCTTGCACCGGGCAAAGACGGGGATGTGGTGATTTATGACGGCAATCCCATGGAAGTGTTCACGAAAACCCTGTGTACGATCATTGAAGGAAAAATTGTATATTATGATGAAGAATGCGGACTTTTGTGTTAAAATGGTATAGCGTCTTCCAAATATAGATTCCGGTTAATTCGGAGACGCTGTATCGGGCGCATATGATAACGAAAGAGCTGACGTTTCATGAAGAATAGACATTTTAGAATATTAATCTGCATATTGCTCTTGGTAGCTTTGCTGACAGGCTGTGCCTCCGCATCGGAGCTTTCTTTTGATACGCGGTCAAGCAGTGACGGTGACAGCGGGTTCACGACGCTGGGACTTACGCCGGAATTTAATTATGAAGTACCAATGAGTCTTCCGAACATTCTGGTGGATCAGGTGGGATATGACCGGTATAGCAATAAGATCGCGGTTTTTCAGGGAGAATTGCTTCCCGATTCTTTTACGGTTACGGATGCGGCCAGCGGGCAGAGTGTATACACGGGGCAGATCGAACGGCGGGGATATGACGAGAAGACAGGTGTATATGTCAGTTATGGTGATTTTACGTCGCTGCAGACGGCCGGTACATATTACATAGAGGCGGCAGTCGTAGGGCAGTCGTACAACTTTGAAATAGCGGATAATCCTTATGCGGAGCTATATAATGTGGCGTTGAAACAATATTATTTTAATCGCTGTGGATTGACACTGTCCCTGGAAATGGCGGGCGATGCGGCGCACAATGCATGCCATGCCAGAGAGGCGCAGATGAAGGATGAGGCTTCGATCAAGCTGGATGTGTCGGGCGGCTGGCATGTGGACGGGGCGGCGAACCGCGATGTGAGTACAGGCTGCCGTACTGTCAATCATCTGTTGCTGGCATATGAGCTGTATCCGGAAGTGTTCGGTGATGATGTGGGAATTCCGGAGAGCGGTAATGGGATACCGGACGTGTTGGATGAGGTCAAATATGAGATCGACTGGCTTCTGAAAATGCAGGATTCCAAGAGCGGTGCGGTATATTCCGCAGTCAGCAATGTAGATAATGCGGCGCTGGGCTATCTGCTGTACATTGAAGGAATTACCATGGACGCGACGATCCAATTCGCGGCTGCTATGTCGAAATTCAGTTATCTGTATCAGAATTATGATTGGGAATTTGCCAACCGCTGTCTGAAAGCGGCGGACAGAGCCTACCGCTATGCCGGGAAGTATCCGGCGGATGTGTCGCCGGAAGAATATTTCTATGCGGCAACGGAACTTTATCGTGCCACTGGCAATTCCGGATATCATAATGTAATTAAGAATTATCTGCTGGAGAATCCTGTGGAGGATATGAAGAATGATTTCATTTTCTGGGGGTGTGTAACTTATCTGTCCACGAAGCAGAGGGTGGATACGAATCTGTGCAAGGATATGATTAAGGTATTGATGTTAGAAGGTGAGAGAATTTCTTATGCCGCGAAAAATTCTAAATTTCTGGTGATTATGGATGAGAAGTCCAGCGGCAGTGCGGAACTGTTAAAGGATATCACACGGCTCGTGGTGGTGGATCATATCATCACGAACCATGAGTATGCCACGGTGTTGCAGAATCATCTGCACTATATGCTGGGACGTAATTTGCAGTCGATCAGTTATCTGGACAGTGCGGGCACCCGCAATTACAAGGAGATTGACGAGAAGTACGGCATCATGAATCAGGTAGAGTTAAACGCAGAACTGGTTATGATGATGAGTTCCATTATGTATGAACTGCGGCCGGGGGAAGAGCCCCAGTCGTAGTTTACACAAGCTCTTCATTCTTCAGGTAATTTGCCTTAATCACTTTCTGTACCATAGCGCTGAGATGGCGTTTATCTTCCTTGCTCAAATCTCTTGTATAGATCGGTTGTCCGTACTCGATGACCACATGCGCTTTCTTGATCTTGGGGATGTGATCCTCGAAGATCGCACCGGCATTGTTGATGCTGATAGGTACGATCGGGCAGCCGGATTTCTCGGCAATTTTTAAGCTGCCGTCGTGAAATTCCAAGAACATCTCATCTGTTTTGTTGCGGGTTCCCTCCGGGAAGATACAGATAGAAATACCGGATTTGACTTTTTCGATGGCATCCAGAATAGACTTCAATCCTGCCTTGATGTCGGAGCGGTCCAAAAAGATACAGTGTAGATACTTCATCCATGTACTCAGGGACGGATAGCGTAGCATCTCGACCTTAGCCATATATCCGGTAGGTCTGGGCACACGGACATAGGTCATGATAATGTCAAAGTAGCTTCTGTGATTGCCGACGTACAGTACTGCTTCGTCTTTCGGGACATTCTCCTCGCCGAGTACGGTTACGGAAGTACCGGAGAGCCACAGCACAACACGGAAAGCCCAGTTGACGATCGCCAGTGAACTGCGGTCTTTCAATCCGGGATTATATTTGCCGATGATAAATTCCACGAGCTGGATCGGCAGACTGACAATCAGAAATATAACGACAAAAAGTGCAACTAAGATTAAACGTATCATACTAATATAACCATCCTGTTTTTGGAAAAGTTTAAAGCATATTTCGAGTTCGCGAAGCGAATCTCGCAAAATTAATTCCGAAGAAAAGTTTAAAGCATATTTCGAGTTCGCGAAGCGAATCTCGCAAAATTAATTCCGAAGAAAAATTTAAAGTATATTTCGAGTTCGCGAAGCGAATCTCGCAAAGTTAATCTCGAAGAGATTTACTTTTATTATTATATAGGCAGTCTCTCCATTAATCAATAGGAATACACACACGTTTCTTATAATAAATTAGTTAATAAGAGTTTATTATCGGAGTAGGAATGTATGAACAGACTGTATGAATATCAGAAGAGACTGCTTAGTGTCTGCCTGGTCTGCCTTATGTGCATGGGAGTGTTTGCGTGCGGAAAGAAGCAGGATACAATGGAGAAAATCAAAGATCTGGAGTGTACGGTGATACCGGAAGATAATCTGCCCGAAGAATTGTTTAACATGATTGAGCAGAAAAAGTCGGATGCTTTTAAGGTTACTTTTGAAGATAAAGGATGCCTTTATATTTGTGTAGGATACGGCACGCAGACGACCGGAGGTTATAGTATTGCGGTGAATGATCTGTATGAGACGGCCAATGCGATTTATGTGGACACGAACCTGATCGGCCCTGCGCCCGAGGAAAAAGGCAATCCGGTAGAAAGTTATCCCTACATAGTGATCAAGATAGAATTTATTGATAAACCCGTAGTGTTTGATTAGGAAACTATGATATAATAGCCGCAAAAGAAAAACAAGCGGCTGCGAAGCAGACATAACGCGAAACGGCATTAGATTGGAAGAGATTATGATCTATTTAAAGAACGGTTATATGATTGACCCGGCATCGGGGACAAAGGGATATCGGGATATTCTGATAAAAGAGGATAAAATTGTCCGCATAGCGCCACAGGGGGCTTTAGAGACAGAATTATTCGCTAATGACAGCGGTGATTGCAATGCGTGGACTGCGGCAGAGGATATCGTAAATATTGATTTATCCGGTCAGTACGTTGCGCCGGGATTTGTGGATGTTCATGTACATTTCAGAGATCCCGGTTTTACCCATAAAGAGGATATTCATACAGGCGCACGGGCCGCGGCGCGGGGTGGATTTACATCGGTGGTGCTGATGGCGAATACGCGTCCGGCAGTGGATAATCCGGAGACGCTTGCCTATGTGCTGAATAAAGGCAAGGAAACGGATATTCACATTCACACTTGTGCCAATGTAACCAAAGGACTTCAGGGAAAAGAACTGACGGATATGGAGACTCTGAGTAAGCTGGGTGCCGCGGGATTTACTGACGATGGCATACCGATTACGGATGAGGGGGTGCTGCGGGCAGCGCTGCGACAGGCGGCAAAATGTGGTAAGCCTGTCAGCCTTCACGAGGAAAATCCGTCGCTAATTACGAATAACGGTATCAATGAGGGTAGTGCTGCGGAGCATTACGGAATAGGCGGGTCTCCAAGAGAAGCTGAGATTTCTATGGTGGAACGGGACTTACGCATCGCCGTAGAGCAGGAAGCCGACCTGTCCATTCAACATATCAGCACAAAAGAAGCGGTTGAACTGGTACGGCAGGCGAAGAAAAAGAACCGGCGTATCTATGCAGAAGCGACGCCGCACCATTTTACATTAACGCAGGATGCCGTGATCGGGCAGGGCGCGTTGGCCAAGGTGAACCCACCGCTTAGGGAGGAGGCTGACCGGCTGGCGATCATAGAGGGACTAAGGGACGGCACTATCGATATGATCGCTACGGATCATGCACCCCATAGTGCGGAGGAAAAAGCAAGGCCCCTGACGGAAGCGCCCAGCGGCATGATCGGGCTGGAAACTTCTTTTTCACTGGGAATGCGGGAGCTGGTGAATAAGGGCTATTTGTCTATGGCGGAGCTGATAGAGAAGATGAGTCATGCTCCTGCAAAACTGTATCATCTCGCTGCGGGTTATCTGGCGGAGGGTGGTCCTGCGGATCTTGTGGTGTTTGATCCCAATAAGATGTGGACGGTGAAAAGTTTTGTATCGAAGGCGGCAAATTCCCCGTTCGTCGGGGAGAATCTGCCGGGAGTGATAAGTTATACGATCTGCAGCGGCAGGATCGTGTATCGTGCATGATTTTATGTCGGTGGACAAAGGTGTTTATAAAGAAAAATCGTAACTGTGAAGAACAGGGGTTATGAACAGTTACGAAAAATCTTGCGAATTGCTACGGTCTCTGTTATAGTAAATCTATCAATTCAAAGTGAATCTCTTATTTCTTTACCGAGGCAGTCATGGTGGCTGCCTGACGGAAGGAAATCTGTATCGGCATCTCGCCGGAAATTCACGGAAGAAAAACTAAATATGGAAGGCAGAGATGAGGATAACAGTGTGCCGGAATCGTTCCGTGCTGGGTACCGTCATGCTCTGTCA
>JAAUZK010000033.1 GCA_014804655.1 Lachnospiraceae bacterium
ATCATGAGTTATATCGGAACTGCCCATAAGCATGGAATCAATGCTTTCACAGCGATCCGGGAAGCCCTAAACGGCAACCCAGACATTATATTCGCATAGGGGGTTCTGAATAGTTACAATTCCGTATATCATTCATACACAATAACCGGAATAGAGAAATATGGCGTTAAATTCAACAAATGGTTGTTTTGTGCAAATCCAACCAAAATCATTCATCTATTTTGTGAATTAATTTGATTGATTTTGAATGAATTTGATGATATTCTATATTTAGAAAATAGTGCAAGAGAATAAAATTTTAAAAATTAGGAGGTGAGACAATGATTTATACAGTAACCTTTAATCCATCCCTGGATTACATCGTATCTGTGGATGACTTCAAACTTGGGCTTACGAACCGCACGAGCTCAGAGCTTTTGCTTCCGGGTGGAAAGGGAATTAACGTATCAACCGTACTTATGAATCTTGGAATTGAGAGTACAGCGTTGGGGTTTATTGCCGGATTTACGGGTGAGGAAGTAATAAGACGCCTGGAAGAAATGGGAGTACAAAATGGATTTATCCGAATTGAAGAAGGTTTTACGCGAATTAATCTGAAGCTGAAAACAATTGACGGGACTGAGATCAACGGACAGGGACCGGTCATCAGTGAAGAAAAAGTAGAACTGCTGATGGATAAACTTAATGCTCTGGGAGAGGGAGATACCCTTTTCTTATCCGGAAGTATTCCGGCATCCATGCCGAATGATGCATATCAGAGGATTATGGAGAGACTCGATGGCAGAGGAGTTCAGATTGTGGTTGATGCGACTAAGGATTTGTTGGTGAAGGTGCTGCCATATCATCCGTTTTTGATTAAACCCAACAATCATGAACTGGGAGAGATTTTCGGAGTAGAATTAAAGACAAGAGAGTCAGTTCTTCCCTATGGAAAAAAACTCCAAGAGATGGGAGCACAGAATGTTTTGGTATCCATGGCCGGAGAGGGAGCCGTACTGATTGCGGCAGACGGAACGGTTTATGATGCTCCGGCACCAAAAGGAACGCTGATAAACGGGGTAGGTGCAGGGGACTCTATGGTAGCAGGATTTATGGCAGGTTACATGCAAAAGCAGGATTATAAATATGCTTTTCATATGGGCGTGGCAGCAGGAAGTGCCAGTGCATTTTCGGAAAATCTTGCAACGAAGCAGGAAATCGAAGCTGTGTATAAACAAGTGAAAGAAAATGAGGAGGTAAAAAGATGAGGATTACGGATTTACTTGACGTAAGAAGTATTGCACTTGACGGAGCGCCAAAGAATAAAAAGGAAGCTCTTGACCAGATCGTAGGGCTCATGACAAAAAGCGGGCGGATTAATGATGAAGAAGCATATCGTAAGCAGGTGTATGCCAGAGAGGAAGAGAGTACCACAGGTATTGGAGAGGGGATTGCAATTCCTCACGGAAAATGCGACGCGGTGAATAAGCCGGGGCTTGCCGCAATGGTAATTAGGGATGGAGTAGACTTTGATTCTCTGGACGGGGAACCGGTCACCCTGATGTTTTTGATTGCAGCGCCGAATACTAAAGACAATGTGCATCTGGATGTCTTAAGCAAATTGTCCATGATGCTTATGGATGAAGAATTTACTTCCAATTTAAGAAATGCCACGTCGGCAGAAGAGTTTCTTGGTATAATAGATAAAGCAGATGATGAAAAAAAGAGCGTGGATGAGCGACTTGCGGATATGGGGGAAGCAAAAGCTGGGCAGGTGAAGATTCTTGCCGTAACCTCCTGTCCTACAGGAATTGCCCACACATACATGGCTGCTGAAGGAATAGAGAAGGCGGCAAAAGCAAAAGGATGTTTTATTAAGGTAGAAACAAGAGGCTCCGGCGGAGCAAAGAATATGCTTACAGATAAGGAAATTGCTGAAGCCGACTGTATTATTGTGGCAGCGGATGCACAAGTTCCGATGGATCGATTTGACGGGAAAAAGGTAATTGAGCGACAGGTATCGGATGGCATCAACAAAGCGGATGAGTTGATTGAGCTGGCAATCTCCGGCAATGCCCCTATATATAAAGGTAACAGTACTTCTGCAAGCACTACTTCCGCGAAAGCCGGAGGCAGTATTGGACACCAGATTTATACGCAGCTCATGAATGGTGTTTCACATATGCTACCTTTTGTCGTAGGCGGAGGTATCCTGATAGCGATTTCGTTCTTAATTGACGGATTGTGCGTGGATATGAATGCACTTACAGAAGTAGAAAGGGCAAATTTCGGTTCCATCACGGCAGTCGCAGCATTATTTAACAAAATTGGCGGCGTAGCAATGGGAGTTATGCTTCCGATACTGGCGTGCTACATTGGTATGGCAATAAGCGACAGACCGGCATTAGCAGTCGGCTTTGTGGGTGGTATGATGGCAGCTAACGGCACGTCAGGATTTCTTGGGGCTTTGGTTGCAGGTTTTGCCGCAGGATATATCATCAAAGGACTGATGAAGATCTGCAATAAGCTTCCTGAAGCGCTCGAAAAGATTGCGCCTGTTCTGATCTATCCGGTTGTTGGAATTCTGGCTATGGGCCTTCTTATGACATTTATCGTGGAACCTGTCATGGGAGGAATTAATACAGCATTGAATAACGGACTGACCAGTATGGGAGGATCCAGTAAAATTATTTTGGGGCTGATTCTCGGTGGTATGATGGCGATTGATATGGGCGGCCCATTCAACAAAGCTGCATACGTATTTGGTACTGCTGCAATTGCTGCCGGCAATTATGATATTATGGCGGCAGTCATGATTGGAGGTATGACACCGCCATGCGCAATTGCCCTTGCAACACTGTTATTTAAGAACAAATTTACAAAAGAAGAAAGAGAATCCGGACCAATGAATTTCATTATGGGTCTTGCATTTATTACAGAAGGCGCAATACCATATGCAGCAGCAGATCCGACCAGAGTATTGCCATCCTGTATTGCTGGTTCCGCAGTGGCAGGAGCGCTCTCCATGTTGTTTGGATGTACACTTATGGCGCCGCACGGAGGTATCTTTGTAGTTCCGGTTGTAGGAAACGCATGGATGTATCTGATAGCACTTGTAGTAGGAACAGCAGTATCAACCGTGCTGCTTGGAGTTTTAAAGAAAAAAGTAGAATAACATCACATTTGAAGCTATGTTCGGAGGCATCGCGTCCGAAAAAAATAAAATAAATGGAGGAAAAAGAAATGAAAGAATTTAAGTACACAATCACAGATCCGGAAGGAATTCATGCACGTCCCGCAGGATTGCTTGTAAAAGCTGTAAAAGAATTTGCAAGCGACATTAAGATTGCAAAGGACGGAAAAGCAATGAGCTGCAAGGCTATTTTCGGAGTCATGGGTCTCGGAGCCAAGCAGGGAGACGAAGTAACGCTTACCTTTGAGGGGGAGGATGAGGAAGCGGCTTACGATACAATTAGCAAGTTTATGCAGGAAAATTTGTAAAACGGAGGAAGCTTATGAAGGTATATGACGGCAAAAGTGTATTTCAAGGAGTTGCTATCGGCAAGATCAGCGTTTACAAAAAAGGTGAACAACAGGTAAAGCGTATAAAAGTTACGGATACAGATGCTGAATTGGCCCGTTATGAAGCTGCAAAAGCTAAGGCGTTAGAGCAGCTTCAGGGATTGTATGATAAGGCGCTCCATGAGGTTGGGGAGGCCAATGCTGCTATCTTTGAAGTACATCAGATGATGTTGGAGGACGATGATTATAATGACTCCATAGCGAATATGGTGCGTACCCAGGGAGTTAATGCAGAGTATGCGGTTGCATCCACCTGCGATAATTTTGCGCAGATGTTTGCATCCATGGATGATGATTACATGAAAGAAAGAGCTGCGGATGTGAAAGATATTTCCGAGCGTGTTCTTTCAATCTTAAGTGGAAACGACAGTGCTTCTGCCATGATGACAGAGCCGTCCATTATCGTGGCAGACGACCTTGCTCCTTCGGAAACGGTACAGCTTAACAAGGATATGGTATTGTCTTTTGTCACGGTACACGGTTCCCTGAATTCACACACGGCAATTCTGGCAAGGACAATGGCAATCCCCGCACTGGTTGGAACCCCTTTACCTCTGGATGACACAGTTGACGGGAAACTTGGAATTGTAGATGGCACCAGTGGGAAGATTTATGTAGATCCGGATGAAGAAACTCTGGATCGGATGACGAAGAGGCAGCAGGAGGAAGCAGAGAAAAAATCGCTTCTCCAAACCCTTAAAGGAAAAGAGAATATTACACTTGACGGCAAAAAGATTATGCTTTATGCAAATATTGGTAATATTAAGGATCTGGGAACCGTAATACAAAATGACGCCGGTGGAATCGGTCTTTTCAGAAGTGAATTCATTTATCTGGAGAAGGATCATTATCCGACGGAAGAAGAACAGTTCCAGATTTACAAGCAGGTAGCAGAAACGATGGCCGGAAAGAGGGTGATCATCCGGACACTGGATATCGGTGCTGATAAACAGTGCGATTATTTTGAGATGGAGCATGAAGAAAATCCGGCGCTTGGATATCGTGCGATTCGTATTTGCCTGACCAGACCGGAGATATTTAAGACACAGCTTCGCGCATTGTTTCGTGCAAGTGCATTCGGCAAGATAGCAATTATGTATCCTATGATTACCAGTGTTAAAGAGGTAAAGCAAATTCAGGAAGTGGTTGATGCCGTAAAGAAAGAACTAACTGAACAGGGAACCCCGTACGGCGATCCGGAACAGGGAATTATGATTGAAACACCGGCGGCGGTAATGGTCAGCGATGAACTTGCAAAGGAAGTAGATTTCTTTAGCATTGGAACCAATGATCTGACCCAGTATACACTGGCGATTGACCGTCAGAATACAAAACTGGATGCATTCTATGATTCACATCATCCGGCAATCCTGCGCATGATAGCAATGGTTGTGGAGAATGCACATAAGGCAGGAATCTGGACCGGCATCTGTGGTGAACTGGGTGCAGATCAGACATTGACCAGAGAATTTCTTGCTATGGGAGTGGATGAACTTTCGGTATCACCGGGAAGCATTCTTCCAATACGTAAGATTATACTGGAGACAAATGTGGAAGAATACAAGGCGGGAAAATAGATGTTAACAAGGCAAAGGCAGGAGCAAATCTTAAAACTTTTGAGTGAAAGAGGTAGTATCACAGTAGCGGAAATAAAGGATATACTGAATACGTCAGAATCTACGGTACGCCGGGATATTACAACACTTGACAGACAGGGGAAGCTTATTAAAGTGTTTGGCGGTGCTGTTATGGCAGATGCGGATGTTGTTGTTACAGCGCATGAGTACACGGTTGCCCAAAAAGTTGATTTGAACTGCATGGAAAAGCAGAAAATTGCAAAATATGCCGCTTCATTGATTGAACCAGGTGACTTTGTCTATTTGGATGCCGGTACAACAACAGCATATATGTTGGATTATGTGGAGCAAAAAGAGGTTACCTTTGTAACCAATGCAGTTGCCCATGCCCAGCGACTGGTATCTAAGGGAATGAAGGTTCTGCTTGTGGGTGGCGAACTTAAAGCTTCTACGGAAGCGATTATCGGTAATCAGGCAATGAAGACAATTCGGGAATATCATTTTACAAAGGGATTTTTTGGTACGAATGGTGTAACCAGGAAATGCGGATGTACGACACCGGATGCTAATGAAGCCATGATAAAGCAATCTGCTATGGAACAGTGCAGACAATGCTACGTGATCTGCGATTACTCTAAATTTGAAAATGTGAGTTCCGTTACCTTTGCTCCCTTTTATGGGACGACATTTATTACAGACCGGACAATTGTCGGATATGAAGAATACGAGAATATATGGATTGCAGAGGAATAAATCATATAAGACAGTTGCTAATGAGATGTTAGGCGTAAAAAAGCTCTTGGAGTGGGAAAATCTACTTCAAGAGCTTTTTTATATTTTATATAAGTGACATGAAGCAATTCATAACCAGACTCCTTCATTATTGCGTTAAAATAATTATTTATTGAAATTCGATAAAATTTTATTGACTTTCATTTTTAAGCGTGCTACATTATGGTTATATTAGGAATCAAAGATTCCATATACACTGTCTGATATATAACGAAATGAAAAAAGAAAGGATTATTCATATGAAAGATAAACTCACCATTTTCACAAAATATCTGCTGGATTTTATGTTTTTTACCGGAATCATTGTGATTATAACGCTTCCTTTAAGTTTCAGGTTCTATGGAAGGTATAACATTTATTTTAAAGAAAATTATTACTCTCTCTGTGTGATCTTCATGTTATCGGGAGTTTTTGCAATCCTCATTATCCAACAGTTACGCAAGATGTTTCTGACCGTGTTAAGTGACGACTGCTTTGTCCGGGAAAATGTTGTCCGCCTTGAGAAAATGAGTATCTACAGCTTTTTTATCGCAGTAATCACTGCGTGCCGGCTGTTTATCTACCTCACTCCCGCGGTGCTCATTATCATACTAGTATTTGTGATCGCAGGGCTGTTCAGCAAAGTTCTGGCAGGTGTCTTTGACAAAGCTGTTACCTACAAACTGGAGAACGACCTGACAATCTAATAAATAACAAGGAGGCTATCCATGGCAATCATCATAAATCTGGATGTTATGATGGCAAAACGCAAGAAAGGACTGACCGAGCTGGCAGGCGAAATTGACATTACCCTTGCGAATCTGTCCATCTTAAAAAATAATAAAGCAAAAGCAATCCGTCTCTCTACGTTAAACGAGATCTGCAAGGCACTGGAATGTCAGCCCGGTGATCTTCTACAGTATGTAGAAGACGAAGACTCTGCGGAAGATATTGATCAAGACAGTTAGATAATCAATACCCTGATGCAAACAATGGAGCAATATCAATGCATAGGAACCATATTACGCAATGCATCCGCTCTCACAAGAAAGGAGTTTATCATGGAACAAAATAACCCATATATCAATCAACCGTACACTAATCAACCCAATATACCGGACACAAACAGTACTGCACCGCATGGAAATGACAACGGCAGGAATCCATATGCTTCTCATGCAGGAACTTATGTGCCGAAGCGTGAAGATACTGTCTATACGAAGACAATGAAAGAACACTTTTCCTTCTTTGGCATCGGAAGTCTGCTCTACTCCATCTTTTTTACCTTTTGTTTATATAAGAATGCTTCCGGTATTACCTACCCTTTTTTCGTCATCGGAACCCTTTGCTATTTCTTCTTCTCTACGCAAAAGTTAGGGGTTCCGTACAAAAAAGACAGCATTTTCTATATCATTAGCATCGTACTGTTGGGTATTTCCAACTGCCTTACTAATTCAGAACAGATTTTGGCCATGAATAAATGCGGTATTTTTCTTCTTGCTTTTATTCTGATGCTTCATACCTTTTATCAGAATAAGGATTGGAATTTTCCGAAATATTTTTGTGCTCTGGGACAGACAATCGGCACTGCTTTTATTTGTGTTTCCCGTCCCATAAGCGACATGATTTCTTATTTTGATACCCAAAAAAAGAGAAAAGACGGCAAAAAAAGCTATTTTCTGCCTGTTTTGATCGGTATTGTCATAATGATTCCCACCCTCTTGTTCGTGACAATCCTGCTGGCCAGCGCCGACGCGGTTTTTGCAGATATTTTTTCCCGTATCCTGAAGGCCGTAAACCTTGAGACGATCTTCGGAACCTTCTTTATGACTCTTGTGGTATTTTTTGCCTCCTACGCCTTTTGTGCCGCACTCAGCATGAAAGAAGTAAAAGAAGAAACAGCAGACCACAGATTTTTAGAGCCGATTATCGCCATAATTGTCACGGCGGCGCTTTCTGTTATTTATCTTCTGTTCAGTGTAATACAGATTCTGTATCTGTTTATCGGAAACATGCAGCTTCCCGAAGGATATACTTACTCGAGCTATGCCAGAGAGGGATTCTTTCAGCTGCTTGCCGTCTGTATTCTGAATTTGATGATTGTGCTGATATGCCTGTATCTTTTTCGGGAAAATATCGCACTGAAAATAATCCTGACAGTAATCAGCGGCTGTACTTTCATTATGATCGCATCCAGTGCATTACGAATGATTATGTATATTAATCGGTATAACCTTACCTTCCTGCGGATATTCGTTTTATGGTCGCTTGCCGTTATATTCCTGTTAATGGCAGGGGTTACAATTTTCATTTATAAGAATAAGTTTCCACTGTTTATTTATAGCATGATCATCGTAACTGTATTCTATATCGGTTTATCCTTCTCACATCCGGATTACTGGATCGCCAAGTATAATCTGAACCCTGCACATATAGAATACCTGAACGATTATGATGTGAATGACAGTAAGAAATATTTACGCAAATTATCCGCCGATGCCGCACCGATCCTGCTTGATATAAACAGTAATCCTTATCTTGCTGCAATGCCTGTTGGCTTTTACTCCGATGAGTTAGAGAACAACACGGATAATCGGACAGAAAACTATGAGAAAGATGATATTCTGAAAGAATATTCATGGCTCTACAAATATTATGGAAAAGTAAAAGATCTCTCAAACGATATGCATATACGCAATTTTAATTTCTCTGTGTATACTGCAGAAAAATATATTGATAAGTTGCAGTAACAGGCGTAATCAAGCTTCCTGCATCTCCTTGATTACGCTCATCCCCAGAGGAATGGATACTGTCAGCGCGCAGACATCCGATACCGCCTGACAGATCTCGACACCCGTGATCCCAAAGAAATGCGGAAGAATCGCAATCAGCGGCAGGAAGAAGATTCCCTGTCTTGCGGAAGATACAATAGATGCTTTTACGCCCTTGCCAATGGACTGTAACATCATATTACACATGATAATCCAGGCACTTAAGGGGAATGAAACAACTGAATATCGAAGCGCCGCAGTACCGACTGCAATGACCCCCGGATCATCACGTCGAAATACCGTTACAAGCTGCGGCGCTATGGCATAGACAATCACCGCTAATCCCAGAAGTACTATAAAAGCAAATTTCACACAGAACCAATAGGCTTCCAATACTCTCTTATATTTTCCCGCTCCGTAATTAAATCCGCATACCGGCTGAAATCCCTGACCGAACCCGATCAATGCAGAATTCGCAAACATCATAATACGGGATACGATAGACATACCTGCAATCGCCGCATCTCCGTACACACTCGCAGCATGATTCAAACAGATCGTGGCAACACTGGCAAGTCCCTGTCTGAACAATGCCGGAATCCCTCCCCGTATAATCTCCTGATAGAAATGCAGACTGGGTTTAAAGTTACAGAAACGAATCCGGATATTACCGCCTCTCGTAACCATAATAAGAAGAAAGATAAAACTCAGATACTGACTGATCGTTGTTGCAAGTGCCGCACCCGCGATTCCCATATCACANGCNAATATTAAAATNGGGTCTAATACAATATTGATCACTGCCCCTGATACGATTCCGATCATCGCATAGAATGCACTTCCCTGAAAACGCATCTGGTTATTGAGCACTAATGATGCCGTCATTGCCGGTGCACCGAAAAGAATAATCCTCAGATATATCACCGTATANGGCAGAATCGTAGGCGTAGAACCGAGGGCATANGACAACGGCGTGATGAAGAATATNCATCCCAGCATGATCACAATACCCGCAAAAAATGACGNAAAGAANCCGACCGCNGACATTTTCTCTGCCTCTTCTATATTACCTGCTCCTAATTGTCTGGAAATATAATTACCGGANCCATGACCGAACAGNAATCCGATTGCCTGAATGATNGCCATCAGTGAAAAAGCTACNCCGACTGCTGCCGTNGACTGNGTATCCAGCTTACCCACGAAGAAAGTGTCNGCCATATTATANAAAGAAGTCACCAGCATACTTAAGATCGTCGGTACCGCAAGCGTGCAGACCAGTTTTTTCACCGGCTCTTCTGTCATATAAATTCTTTTTTCTTCTGCGTNNGCAAATTTCATATAAACGCCTTGCCTTTCTTAATCTGATACATATTTATTGATATTCTACACATACTATCTATCATTCATAACCATTATAGGATATTTCTTTCAGNCANCGGTCATTCNTGTGAAAGCNGCTTATTATAATCTGATATCTGTCTGAAAAAATAATATCTNCATACAGAAAGGAGCTTCNCATGAATCCTAAAGNATTNTTTCAATTATCTTACGGTTTGTANGTAGTCTCNACAAAANATGATAAAAAGATGAATGGNTGTATCATCAACACGGTCACACANGTTACCGATAATCCAAAGCAGATTGTCGTTGCCGTCAANAAAGANAACTTAACCTGNGACTTAATTCAAAAATCCGGAATCCTGTCANTTTCCGTATTATCNGAAACAGNGCCTTTTTCCCTGTTTCAACACTTTGGATTNCAAAGCGGAAGAAATACNGACAAATTTGTAAACTTTCCTTTTTCCATGACTAAACAGGAACTTCCGTATCTTACTGAACATACTACGGCATATTTNGACTGTAAAGTAATAAACAGTTNTGANCTNGGAANCCANATGCTTTTCCTTGCTCTCGTATCAGATTGTGATATTCTTTCCGGAGAAAAAGCAATGACTTATTCTTTCTATCACGAATTTGTAAAACCACAGCCAACGNCTTCATCTGCAAAAGGATGGCGNTGCGTNGTNTGCGGATATGTNTATGAAGGNGAAGANCTTCCTCCGGANTTTGTGTGTCCCTGGTGTAAACACGGNGTAGAAGATTTTGAAAAAATCACGTAGTTAGGATTTTTATATAATCGAAATCGTTGNTTGACATCNTGTCATCCAAGAACAATTCCCTCTTCTTCTGCCCGTAATTTACAGCCATTCTCATAAGAACCAATTTCGCAGATNTCGNCTTTTTTCTGTTTGATACAGAAATCACAGGAAGGACANGGCTTTTTCTCCCCTGCAAAATCACGGGGAACGGCCTGTCCCTTCTCATTNTGTCTGCANGTGCTGCACCANCAGAGAGTACATTCCTGATAGAAAGAGATCAAATTATTACTTTCTGTCGTTTTTTTNTTTTTTCCNGAATNANTCNGTTTTTCATANCCGGAATTCTTTTTTTCATCTTCAGATATGTAATCAAATAAACTTAATTGTCCTTCTANCTGTTTTTTCATGATTATATATAATCCTTTNAAGTTNTCATNTTCATTAAATATTATTCTAACATTTATTTTTNAAATTATCAAAGAATCTGATTTTGCTTTCAATNATATTNCATATAGNATGTTATANAAATANTGATATGAGTTTNATTTCATGATATGATAGAAAAGCCCGTATTTAAGCCATTGCAACCTATAATTTACATCAAAAAAATTAAAAGCAACACAAAATTGATAGAATTAACATCTATGTTTTNCTAAAATACATAATAGTTACTGACAGTCATTAACAAATATAATCAACAGNACATAACTCAAAGAAAGAAAGGACANNTAATATGAGTTTAGGAGAAAACTTACAATTCTTACGNAAAAGAGANAATATAACACANGANCAATTAGCGGAAAAACTGGATGTANCAAGACAGTCNGTATCAAAATGGGAATCNGATACCACATANCCCGAAATGGATAAGCTGATNCAATTATGCCAGATGTTCCATTGCAGTATGGATGATCTCGTACAAGGATACATTAAGGATATTCATGTNGAAGANAAAANAGAATANGANANCCATATGAANCAGTTNAGTAAAGTCATNGCTNTNGCTGTCGGNGGGATTCTTNTTGGCATATCNCTNATGTTTTTTCTCTATGGATGNAATCAGTTTAACGGAACAGGANTGGAAATTAAAGAAGAATTTACCGGTATCATATTNTTTATATTCTTAACNATCAGTGTAGCAACNTTTATTGTAATGGGAATGCAACATTCNGATTTTGAAAAGAAACATCCCNTNCTTGAAAATTTCTATACACAAAANGANATTGATGCTTTTAACAAAAAATATTCAATTATGATCGCTGCAGGCGTATCTATAATCCTCATTGGAATCATTATCATCATGGGAGCAGAAGCGGCTTATCCGCAAATAGATTACTATGAATATCTGGAATCTTTATTGTCATCCGTATTCATGCTTTGTATCACCATCGGCGTGACCATACTTGTATACGCAGGAATCCAGAAAGGTAAGTATAACATCGATGAATATAACAAAGAACATGACACAAATTCAGATGTTTATAAGAAAAATAAATTAAAGGGTTCAATATGTGCATGTATCATGTTAATATCCACCGTTATATATCTCATCATGGGATTTACAATAGAAAATGGGTTTGGAGTACCTTATGTTCTGATATTTGCCGTGGGCGGTATCTGCTGTGCCATCGCTGCAATTATCATTAATAATAAAAACAATTGATCTTCCTATTACAAAAACAGGCGCTGGTAACATACCATCGCCTGTTTATATAATGGATTTTTGCCCAACCCGAAATACACTGGGAGTTTTCAATTATTTCACAAATTGATGATACGCCATTTCCCAATATTTTTCAGGAATATCTGGCCATGCTACGCTTCCTTCCGATTCTTCGCACATTTTCATGGCAAGTTTTAAACAAGGAGTTGTATAATCATCTCCGGTAGATATTGCATGAATATTTAATTTTGACCAATAGAATGCTTTTTCCATGATTCCGGAAGTTTTAAATTCTTCAATTACAGCTTTCACATCGTATTCTAATTGAAAAAATTCTTCCTCCCATCCCTGGTTTGTTCCATGCAGTATCATATATTGCGTCTTACCGTTATGATACCATGGAATCCCTACCGATCCGGGATGAATCAGCGTCTTTGTACCGAATTTCCTGACTTCCTGTATATGAGTATGTCCGCCGACTAACAGGTCTACATCAAGATTCGACATAATATTTTCTAAATTTTCATTAGAAGGTATTAACAACTCATTAGAGGATGTCAGAGAACCGTGACAATACCGGAAAGGTGCATATCCACTTTTTGTATAGATTCCCTGAATATCCATGCTCTCATAGAAATTCAAATCCCTGTCAGTCAGATTCTCATAAGTATAAAGCAGATTACCGCTTGCAGTAGAATAAGTCCATCTTTCTTCAGGATGATTTCTATGGTTCAGCATATAATCTTCTCTGTTTCCACTGATAAAATAGCAGAGATATCTTTGTTTCATTTCATAAATGACTTTCATTGTCCGCTGCGGATAGGGACAATCACTGATATAATCCCCAATAAACAGAAATTCGTCCACATTTTGATCCAGTGCATGTCTTATACATGCCTCCAATGCTATATGATTACTGTGAATATCTCCAAGAACAGCCAGTTTCATTATTTTCTCCATTTCTGTACCTTTTTAATCTCAGGCTTATTCAGACAATATATCTCTATTTTATCACTAATAAATCTCCGGAAAGACTAATTAATTCTTCCGGAGATTTTAATAAAAACTTATAAATTATTCAGAATCGTTGTCTTCTTTCGGAAGCGTCACTTCTTCATCCGGATCTTCCGGTATATTATACTTCTCATTCTCCGGAATATCTTCCATGGCATCCTCAATATTCTCAAATTCCTGATTGCCGTCGCTTAATTTTTCACGAACCTTGGCAATCTTAGCAACTTTCACATTCTCATCCAGATTAATCATCTTGACGCCGGAAGTAATTCTTCCCAGTGTTGAAATGTCTTCCATACGAAGCTGTATTATAACGCCTTCGGTAGTAATCATCATGATTTCATGATCATCATTTACTGCTTTAACGCCGACTACATCTCCGGTTTTTTCTGTAATCTTATAACATTTTACACCTTTACCGCCACGCTTCTGTACTGTAAATTCATCTAAATAAGTACGTTTTCCCATACCGTTTTCAGATACAATCAGAAGAGAATCACCCTGATGATCAAGCTGCATACCGATAATTTCATCTCCGTCTGAAAGATTCATACCGATCACACCCATCGCGGATCTTCCGGTAGGACGCACATCCGTTTCTTTAAAACGAATACACATACCCAATTTAGTAATCAGGAATATCTCCGTATCCCGGGAAGTCGTCTTTACTTCAATCAGTTCATCATCTTCACGTAGATTGATTGCCGCAAGTCCGTTTTTCCTCACGTTACAGAATTCCATGACGGAAGTTTTCTTCACGATACCATTCTTCGTTACCATGAAAAGATTTTTATTTTCTTCATATTCCTTGATCGGAATCATTGCCGATATCTTTTCTCCCGGATTAAGTTGCAAAATATTGACGATTGCAATACCTCTCGAAGTCCGGCTTGATTCCGGAATCTCATACGCTTTCAGCCGATAAACACGTCCAAGGTTTGTAAAGAACATCAGATAATGATGGGTCGTCGTCATAAGAAGATCTTCAATGTAATCTTCCTCAATCGTCTGCATACCTTTGATTCCCTTACCGCCGCGGTTCTGCGCTTTAAAATTATCGACAGTCATACGCTTCACATAACCGAGACTGGTCATAGCGATTACCGTATTTTCTCTCGGAATCAGATCTTCCATATTGATATCATAGACATCAAAACCGATCTGACTTCTTCTTTCGTCTCCATATTTCTCCGCGGTAATAAGCATTTCTTCTTTAATAACGCCTAATAATAATTTTTCGTCCGCAAGAATTGCCTTTAATTCCGCAATTTTCGCCATTAACTCTTTATGCTCATTCTCAAGCTTCTCTCTCTCCAAACCTGTCAGAGCACGCAGACGCATATCTACGATTGCCTGTGCCTGCGCATCGGAAAATTCAAAACGCTCAATTAATCTTTCTTTTGCAATCTGAGTCGTCTGGCTGCTTCTGATGATCTGAATTACTTCATCAATGTGATCTAACGCAATCAGTAATCCCTGTAAAATATGATCTCTTTCTTCCGCTTTATTCAGATCATATTTAGTTCTTCTGGTAACGACTTCTTCCTGATGTTTCAGATAATGGGTCAGCATGTCCATAAGGTTCATAACCTTAGGTTCATTGTTGACAAGCGCCAGCATGATAACACCGAAAGAATCCTGGAGCTGAGTATGTTTATACAACTGATTTAAAATTACATTGGCATTGGCATCTTTGCGAAGCTCTATTACGATCCGCATACCTTCACGGTTCGTCTCATCACGAAGATCTGTAATACCGTCAATCTTTTTCAGTTTTACCAAATCGGCAATCTTAAGAATCAGATTCGCCTTATTAACCATGTAAGGAAGTTCCGTTACTATAATACGTGTCTTACCGTTAGGCATTGTCTCAATATCTGTCACGGCACGCACTCTTACCTTACCTCTTCCGGTACGATAAGCCTCCTCCGCTCCCCTTGTTCCTAAAATAATACCGCCGGTAGGAAAATCAGGGGCCTTGACAATACTTAACAGTTCTTCCATATCTGTCTGTCTGTCTTCATTGACCCGGTTATCTATAATTTTAACTACCGCATTGGTCACTTCCCTCAAATTATGAGGAGGAATATTGGTAGCCATACCTACCGCAATACCGGAAGTGCCGTTGACCAGCAGATTAGGATAACGGCTTGGAAGAACGACAGGTTCTTTCTCCGTATCATCGAAGTTCGGAACAAAATCTACGGTATCTTTATTGATATCCGCAAGCAGTTCCATAGAAATCTTACTGAGCCTTGCCTCCGTATAACGCATGGCAGCAGCCCCGTCACCGTCTACGGAACCAAAGTTACCGTGACCGTCTACGAGAGGATACCGCGTAGACCATTCCTGCGCCATATTAACGAGTGCACCGTAAATAGAACTGTCTCCGTGAGGATGGTATTTACCCATCGTATCACCGACAATACGAGCACTCTTTCTGTGAGGCTTGTCCGGACCATTGTTCAACTCGATCATGGAATACAGAACTCGACGCTGCACAGGTTTTAATCCGTCTCTTACATCAGGAAGCGCACGAGCGGCAATAACGCTCATGGCATAATCAATATAAGAGTCTTCCATTTTTTTCTTAAGGTCTACTTCCTCAATCTTATCAAAAATTCGATCGTCCATTCCGTAACCATGTACCTTTCTAAATTATATATCCAGATTCTTTACAAACTTCGCGTTTTCTTCAATAAAAATCCGACGAGGTTCCACTTTATCACCCATCAATGTATTAAAAGTGAGATCAACTTCCGATTCCTCTTCTTCATTGATGTTTACCCGGAGCAAAATACGCTTTTCGGGGTCCATTGTGGTCTCCCACAACTGATCGGCATCCATTTCTCCCAAACCTTTATATCGCTGAATCTTGTTATTCTGATCACGACCCACTTCCGCAAGAATTTTTTCCAATTCTTCATCGCTGTAAGCATACCATACCTGTCTGTTCTTCTCTAACTTATAGAGAGGAGGTTTTGCCAGATATACATGTCCCTGTTTAATCAGTTCCGGCATGAAACGATAGATAAAAGTAAGCATAAGCGTAGCAATATGGGCACCATCTACATCGGCATCCGTCATAATGATGATTTTATCGTAACGCAGTTTACTAATATCAAAATCTTCATGAATACCCGTACCGAATGCCGTAATCATAGCTTTGATTTCAGCATTTGCGTAGATTTTATCAAGTCTTGCTTTCTCTACATTTAATATTTTACCACGCAGAGGCAGTATTGCCTGTGTCGCACGACTTCTGGCAGTCTTAGCAGAACCGCCCGCGGAATCTCCCTCAACGATATAAATCTCACAATTCTTAGGATCTTTATCGGAACAGTCGGCCAGTTTACCGGGAAGTGCACTTCCCTCAAGAGCCGTTTTACGACGTGTCAGATCTCTTGCTTTTCTGGCCGCCTCTCTTGCACGCTGTGCTAAGATAGATTTTTCACAGATCGTCTTAGCTACCGCGGGATTCTGTTCTAAGAAATAAGTAAGCTGCTCACTTACTACACTGTCAACGGCACCTCTTGCCTCAGAATTACCGAGTTTCTGTTTTGTCTGACCCTCAAACTGAGGATCTTCAATTTTAATGCTGATGATAGCAGTGAGTCCTTCCCTGATATCTTCACCGGAAAGATTTGCTTCACTCTCTTTTAAAAGTTTATTATTACGCGCATAATCATTGAATGTTTTCGTCAGGGCATTTCTGAACCCTACCAGATGGGTTCCTCCCTCAGGCGTATTAATGTTGTTTACGAAAGTATAAACGCTCTCATTATAAGAATCATTATGCTGCAATGCTACTTCCACATATACACCGTTTTTCTTACCTTCAAAGTACATCACATCACTGTAAAGCGCTTCTTTACTCTTATTCAGGTATGTAACAAATTCTTTGATACCGCCTTCATAATGAAACTCTTTCTTCTGTTCTTTCTCTTCTCTTGTGTCGATCAGAACAATCTTTAATCCTTTTGTCAAAAAAGCAGTCTCGCGGAGTCTTGTTTTTAGCGTATCATAATCATATACAGTTTCTTCAAAAATCGTAGAATCCGGCTTAAAATGAACTCTGGTACCCGTCTTCTCCGGATCACACTCTCCGACAACTTCAAGAGGATAACATACATGTCCTCTTTCATAACGCTGTTTATACACTTTACCGTCCACAAAAATTTCCACTTCCAACCAATCGGAAAGAGCATTGACAACAGAAGCTCCCACACCATGTAATCCACCGGATACTTTATATCCGCCGCCGCCGAATTTACCGCCGGCATGCAGAATCGTAAATACTACTTCCACCGCAGGAATACCAGCTTTATGGTTGATTCCGACAGGAATACCTCTTCCGTTATCTTCTACGGTAATGGAATTATCCTGATTAATCGTCACATAAATCGTATTACAAAAACCGGCAAGCGCTTCATCTACTGAATTGTCTACAATTTCATATACAAGATGATGAAGACCTCTCACTGAAGTGCTTCCGATATACATACCAGGTCTTTTTCTTACTGCTTCAAGACCCTCTAATATCTGTATTTGATCTGCACCGTATTCGTTAGCGTTAGCCATTTTTCACCATGCCTTTCCACATAAACCATATCTCTTTGAATCTTTCGATCATATCCGTTGTTCAATTATTCATTATCTGTTATCATACCATTTTCAATATGAAAAACCTTGTCGATTTCGAACCGGTTATTGACAAATTCATCTAAACCGGTACAGGTAATGATCGTCTGTATATCACCGATCGTACTGAGAAGATAATTCTGCCTGTTGCTGTCAAGTTCTGACAATACATCATCTAAAAGAAGTACAGGGTTATCTTTTGTAAGTTTCTTTACCAGCTCTATCTCCGATAATTTAAGAGAAAGAGCCGCAGTCCTCTGTTGTCCCTGAGATCCGAACTTACGAATATCTATATTTCCCGTACTGAAACAAAAATCATCCCTATGAGGACCCGTCGTTGTCTGCTTTAACTTGATATCTCTATCCTGATTAGAAGATAAAGTCTTCTCATAATCTTCTATGGAAGTATCAGGTTCATACTTTATCACCAGATCTTCTTTACCACCGGATAATTTTCTATGTATCTCCAATATAATTTCATTAAGCTGCTCTATAAATACCTGTCGTCTCTCTATAATCTTACTTCCGAAAGAAATAAGCTGAGAATCCCATATATTCAAGGTATCTCTAAGAGATGGATTAAAATACATGTCTTTGAGAAGTTTATTGCGTTGATTCACGATCTTATTGTAATGATTGAGATTATAGAGATAGAATTGATCTAACTGACATAACTCCATATCTACGAATCTTCTTCTCTCCGCAGGACCGTTCTTAATAATACTTAAATCTTCGGGAGAAAAGAAAACTACGTTCAATAAACCGATTAATTCCGCTGCTTTTTTAATTTTCTGCCCGTCTATTGCTATTCCCTTGGACTTATTTTTACGCAGATGCATATCAATTCTCGTATCAATTCCGTCTTTTTCAAGATAAGTCCTGATATGAGCTTCCTCTTTATCAAAATTAACAATATCTCTGTCTTTACTTCCCTTATGAGATTTCGTAATAGCAGACAGATAGATCGCTTCCAGAATATTAGTCTTACCCTGTGCATTATCTCCGTACAAAATATTCGTACCTTTGTCAAAATCAATATGTAAGAAATCGTAATTTCTGAAATCTGCTAATTCCAATGATTTTATAATCATCAGTTTTCTACCTTAACCTGTTGTCCATCAAATTCAATCACATCACCGGGATATATTTTCTTGCCGCGCTGCACTTCAACTTCACCGTTTACTTTGACGAAGCCTTCCTGTATCTCTAACTTAGCGTCTACGCCGGAATCTACTAATCCCGCTAATTTCAAAGCCTGACCGAGTTTGATATGATCATCTTTTATTTTGATTGTTTCCATTTTTTGTATATTTATACCTTTTAACTTTCTAATTTACAGTTGTAAAATTAACCGGAAGAATAACATAAATATAAGATTCTTCACTGTTTCTGATAAAGCACGGAGCTTTCGGATTGACCATATAAAGATCCACTTCCTCATCCTCTATGACACGCAGAGAATCAATCAGAAATTTAGGATTAAATCCGATCATAAGGTCCTTGCCTTCTTTTGCAATATCAATTTCTTCATCCATACTTCCGACAGTAGAATTCATCTTAAGTTCCATGGATCCGTCTTTAATATCGATGATGATCGGTTTCTTATCTCCCTCTTTAACAAGAAGAGTAGCTCTGTCTATACAATCTAATAATTCTTTCTTATTAATCTTAACCTTCGTTTCATAATCGCTGGAAAGCATCTGATTGATATTAAAATATTCTCCTTCAATCAGTCTTGAAACAACAATCGTTCTGTCAAATTCCACCAAAATATGTTTGTCCGTAAAATAAAGATTTACATCTTTATCCATGTCTCCCGAAAGAATCTTGCTGATTTCATTTAAAGTCTTTCCCGGAACAACTACTTTTTTATCATTATAGGAATTCTTAAGAGCAATTTTTCTGATAGAAATACGATGACCGTCCAGAGATACAACCTTCAGGCTATCATCGCTGATCTCAAACAATTCACCTGTCATCAATTTATTATTATCATTGTCCGCAATGGAAAAGATTGTCTGTCTGATAACTTCTTTCAAAGTAAACTGTGAGAGGACGATACTGTCATTTCTTTCTATTTCCGGAAGGAATGAAAAATCTTCTCCTGATTTACCTATAATATTAAATTTAGCTTTCTCGCATGTGATTGTTGTTTTATAAGAATCATTTGTTTCGATCATTATATCGCTGTCAGGAAGTTTTCTTACGATCTCTAAGAAAATTTTAGCATCCAGTGCAATCATTCCTTTTTCTATAATCTCACCGTCAATGATCGTTTCTATCCCTAATTCCATATCATTAGCAGTCAGTTTAATCTCGCCGTTTCTCGTATCAACAAGAATACATTCTAAGATAGACATTGTTGTTTTACTGGGAACGGCTTTAGAAACAATCTGCACACCGCTCAAGAGACTTGATTTCGTACATACAATTTTCATTTGTGTATAACTTCCTTTCTTACATATTGAAAATTTTGCGGGTTGCCTTAAAGCTATTAATATATAATTTATTTAGTAATATTAATAATAATGGATGTTAATATGTGCATAACCTTATCTATTATACTATTTATCAGTGAAAAAGAAAACGCTTAAGTTGTTAAAAACTTTTTGTAACCTGAAATAGTATGTGGATATAAAATGCTTTTGTATTTTTATCATTATATTACCGTAACAGGTTTATTTTCTGATATAAACTTGTTATACACAGAAAACATGTGTAAAAATAAAAATTAAGAAGGATTTATTTTTTTCTTTATGATATCTACTTTATTTTTGAGATCTTCATTTGTCTCTATTTCACTTGCTATCTTCTGAATGCCGTGCATAACAGTCGTGTGATCCTTCTTTCCAAGATATTTACCGATATTGGAAAGAGAAGTATCGGTAAGAACTCTGCAGAGATACATAGAAATCTGTCTTGGAAGTACAAATTCGGAATTTCTTTTCTTGGAAGTAATGTCATCCGGATTCACACCGAAATGTTCCGCAACTACTTCTATAATAAGGGAAGGAGTTACTTCTTTCGGATGATCAGGATATATAACATCTTTAAGAGCTTCTTCTGCATAAGCTAAATTAATTTCTACTTTATTTAATTTGGAGAAAGCAATAATTTTATTAAAAGCTCCTTCAAGTTCTCTTATATTTGATTTGATATTGTTTGCAATGTACTGGAATACTTCATCGTCTATGTTTTTCTTATTATAAATTTCTGCATTCTTCTTAAGGATTGCCATTCTTGTCTCATAATCCGGAGGCTGAATGTCTGAAATTAATCCCCATTCAAATCTGGAACGAAATCTTTCTTCCAGAGTTTCCATATCCTTCGGTGGTTTGTCGGAGGATAATATGATCTGTTTTCCTGCAGAATGAAGGGTGTTAAATGTATGGAAGAATTCTTCCTGTGTACTTTCTTTTCCGATAATAAATTGTATGTCATCAATCAGAAGGACATCTACGGTTCTGTATTTTTCCCTGAATTTATTCATCTTAGCAGCGTCACCGCTTCGGATGCAATCAATTACTTCGTTTGTAAAAACTTCGGAAGTAACATACAGGACTTTCATATTTGGATTTTGTTCCAGGATGAATCGTCCGATGGAATGCATCAAGTGGGTCTTGCCAAGACCGGCTCCTCCGTAGAGATAGAGAGGATTGTATACTGTTCCCGGAGATTCTGCTACTGCAAGAGAAGCGGAATGGGCAAATTTATTGTTGTTTCCAACCACAAAAGTGTCGAATTTGTATTTCGGATTTAAATTCGCATTCTCATAATTGATGTTATAGCCGGAATTGGATATAATTTTATTTTCGGAAGTATCATTCAGTATATCCTTCTCTAAAATGAAGGCAATATCATAGGTATGATTCATCATTTCAGATATTGTAACTTGAAAAAAGCTCTTATATTTGGAAGAAATATAGCTAAGGGCATGAGCCTGATCTGAAGGAATTATAATTATAACAACATTATCCCTTACTTCATAGAAATTAAGAGGAATTATCCATGTAGAATAAGAAATATCAGAAAGCTCGTACTCTCTTCTCAGAGTTTCTTTGATTAAGTCCCAGTTTTCTTTAATAGAATCCATACTTTAAAACCTCATATATTTGTTACTGTTATGATTAATATCTTCTTCAAAGAGCAGTGCATATAAGTAAATATATCGTTAAAAAGGATAACATCGAAATTACCCTACAATATATAATAATATAAACAGTCTAAAAATTCAAATGGTAAGTTGTACACATGGTTGTGATCATAATTATCAACAAGTTTACATATTTTATCAGGTTATTCAGAGGAATGTGTATAACTTATAAAATTGATATTAACATGATTAACAGTGCATTTTTATGTATAAAATAATAATTATAAACAATATAAAAACAAATTATACACAAGTTATGCACATATTGTGGATAGATTTATGTAAAGTGGATATAAAATTAAGAAAAAATAGATTATACAATATATAGTATATAATTTAGCTGTCAAATAACAATATATAGATCTATAAAAAACGTAATTATTATATAAATTTTTTTTTAGGTTTATAACGAATTTTCCGCAAGAAAACTTTTATTGTATAGGAAATATCTTGATTTGTTTCGAGTTTGCCGCAGGCAAATCTCGCAAGCGAACTTGTTCGCTTTTTTATATTTTTTTAAGAATAAAAAATACAGGATTTACTTGACGTTTCTTCATTAATTATATATAATCAACATGTTGTTTTTCCAATTAATGTTTAAAATATGTCTGCCTTATATAAATATTAAGGTTACGAGAAGGAGGTGCATCGGTATGAAAATGACTTATCAGCCTAAGAAGAGACAGAGATCCAAGGTTCATGGATTCAGGAAGAGAATGAGTACTCCGGGCGGAAGAAAAGTTTTAGCAGCAAGACGTGCAAAAGGAAGAAAGAAATTATCAGCATAGGTCACAGTTATGTGACCTTTTTTTCTCTCATTTAAAATAAGGAGTGAGAAAAATGGTATTTTCAGAATCCTTGAAAA
The DNA here is from genome assembly GCA_014804655.1 of Lachnospiraceae bacterium. Lineage (GTDB taxonomy): Bacteria > Bacillota > Clostridia > Lachnospirales > Lachnospiraceae > UBA3282. The sequence goes on from JAAUZK010000033.1 coordinate 23,116, forward strand.
AGAATCAGGATTTCCAGAATGTTTACAGAAAAGGCAAGAGTTATGCCAACAAGTATTTGGTAATGTATGTATTGGAAAACAACACTGATAGGAACAGACTGGGAATATCCGCCAGTAAGAAGGTAGGTAATAGTGTTGTAAGACACAGATTCGCCCGGCTGGTGAGAGAGAGTTACCGGCTACATGAAAATATATTTAATAGTGGTTTAGATATAGTAGTCGTTGCAAGAAAAAGTGCGGCTTCGGTCGGATATGCCGAGATCGAGAGCGCGTTATTACATCTTTCAAAACTTCATCATATGATTAAAATATATTTTTATGATGAAGATAATTTGCGTTAGCAAATTGTTAGAAATTGATATGAAAAAATTATTTATTTATCTTATTAAATTCTATAGAAAATATATCTCTCCTATGAAGAGTACGAAATGTCCGTATATTCCGACTTGTTCAGAGTATGGTTTGGAAGCGGTGGAGAAATACGGCGCTTTGAAGGGCGGACTTATGGCTCTTTGGAGGATATGCAGATGTAATCCTTTTTCAAAAGGTGGTTATGATCCTGTTCCCTGACGGAACAGAGAAAAGAAAATTAAGGAGGTAATCCGATAGTGACAGGTATTTTATTAACTAAGGACCCCGGTAGGATTATCGGTCCTATTGCTTCATTGCTGGGCTATATTATGGAAGGTATCTTTTTTGTTTTAGACAAAATTGGTCTTCCTAATATTGGACTTGCTATTATACTGTTCACAATCGTAATGTATCTGCTTCTTCTGCCTCTTACGATCAAGCAGCAGAAATTCTCTAAGTTATCTGCCAAAATGAATCCTGAACTTCAGGCAATTCAGGCAAAATATAAGGGTAAGAATGATAACGAATCCATGATGGCTATGAATATGGAGACAAAAGCAGTCTATGCGAAATACGGCGTGTCTCCGTCGGGAAGTTGCGTTCAGTTGATAATTCAGCTGCCTATCTTATGGGCATTGTATCGTGTTATCTACAATATGCCTGCTTATGTCGGTAAAATTAAGGAAGCTTTCTTCCCTTTGGTTGATAATTTGATTGCTCAGAAGGGAAGTACGGAATTAATTCAGTCTTTTTCGCAAGCCGGCATGTATAATAAGAATTTTTCGAATGAATCTTTTATCGGCGGTGTAACTTCCTATGTACAGAATACATTTATCGATGTATTAAATAAGGCTACTTCTGCTGAGTGGGTTATTATTAAAGAAACATTTCCTAATTTGACGACGGATGTGGATCACACACTTAGTCTTTTAAACCGATATAATAATTTCTTAGGTTTAAATATTGCAAATTCTCCTTCTTTTACTATGAAGGCAGCATTAGCAGATAAGTCTTTTCTTATGGTAATTGCAGCCTTGTCTATTCCTGTTTTGTCTGCGGTAACACAGTGGATTAATGTAAAGCTTATGCCGCAGCAGAATACACAGCAGGATAACAAAAATGCCAGCGATCAGCAGAATGCGATGATGCAGTCTATGAAAACGATGAATATGATGATGCCGATTATGTCTGCTGTATTCTGTTATACACTTCCTGCAGGTTTAGGACTTTACTGGATAGCTGGTGCTGTTGTAAGAAGTGTTCAGCAGGTTGTTATCAATAAACATATTGATAAGATGGATCTGGATGAAGTTATTAAGAACAATGAAGAGAAAGCTAAGAAAAAAATGGCGAAAGCCGGTGTCAGGGCAGAGCAGATGGCAGCATATGCCAATATGAATACGAAGAATGTGAGTACTTCTAAGAAACAATCCAATATTCCTACGATGACACAGGAAGAAAAGGATGAAGCGGTGAGAAAATCTACGGAGTATTATAATAAGAATGCAAAACCCGGCAGTATGATGTCTAAGGCAAATATGGTAAAGCAGTATAATGAAAAAAATAATAAATAAAATTTTATTGTGATTGTATGATGTATAAGAATGGAGGTTAAATTGTTATGGAATTTATTGAAGTATCTGCAAAAACAGTTAATGATGCAATTACGGAAGCATGTCAGAAATTAACTGTGACAAGTGATAAATTAGAATATGAAGTAATAGAAGAAGGTTCTTCGGGATTTCTGGGAATCGGTTCTAAACCTGCTGTTATTAAAGCAAGAGTAAAGTCTTCTGTAGAAGATACGGCAAGAGATTTCTTGAATGAAGTGTTCCGTGCAATGGATCTGACAGTTGTTGTTGATGTAAAATATAATGAAGCTGAAAGTTCCATGGAAGTGGATTTGAGCGGTGACGAAATGGGAGTTCTGATCGGAAAAAGAGGTCAGACACTTGATTCTTTACAGTATCTTGTATCACTGGTTGTAAATAAAAATGTAGAGAATTATATCAGAGTTAAAGTTGATACAGAAAATTACCGTCAGAGAAGAAAAGAGACTCTTGAGAATCTGGCTAAGAATATCTCTTATAAAGTAAAGAGAACAAAGAGACCTGTGTCTTTAGAGCCGATGAATCCTTATGAAAGAAGAATTATTCACTCTGCGCTTCAGAATGATAAGTATGTGACAACGCATAGTGAAGGAGATGAGCCTTTCAGGCATGTTGTTGTTGTTTTGAGAAAATATGAGAAGCATAATTAATCAATCTTTTTATGAAAAACAGCAGGAATGTAATGTTCCTGCTGTTTTCAGTAAAAAATGGGAGGCTTAGATCTTATATGAAGACAGATACAATAGCGGCGATTGCAACAGCTATGTCTGATTCGGGAATCGGAATTATTCGTGTCAGTGGAGAAGATTCTATTTCAATTGTAGATAAAATATATCGAAATGTGAAAATGAAACAAATTCTGACAACATATAAATCCCATACGATACATTATGGATTTATTGTAGAAGAGAATGGAACTGTTATAGATGAGGTTATGGTTTCAATCATGAAAGCGCCGAGAAGTTATACGATGGAAGATACGGTGGAGATTAATTGCCATGGCGGCGTTTTTATGATGAGGAAGATTCTTGATATTGTGGTAAAAGCGGGTGCAAGAATTGCGGAGCCGGGTGAATTTACGAAACGAGCTTTCTTAAACGGAAGGATTGATCTGTCTAAGGCGGAAGCTGTAATGGATATTATTCATGCGAAGAGTGAATTTGCTCTGCAATCTTCAGTGAAACAGTTAAAGGGTTCTGTATCTGATATGATTCAGGAAATCAGAGCTGATATTCTTCATGAGATTGCGTTTATTGAAGCTGCACTTGATGATCCGGAACATTTTGATCTGGAATCTGTAGGTTATGGCGATGCACTTTATAAAATTGTTAAGAAGATAGGTGAACGTATTGGTACGCTGATTGATTCTGCGGAAAATGGCAGAATATTGTCAGAAGGAATCCAGACTGTGATTGTTGGTAAACCGAATGCTGGTAAATCGTCTCTTCTTAATATGCTCGTAGGAGAAGAGAGAGCAATTGTTACGGATATTGCCGGTACAACTAGAGATATTTTGGAAGAAACTATTTCAATTGACGGTATTTTGTTCCGTATTTTGGATACGGCAGGTATTCGTTCTACGGAAGATATTGTGGAAAAGATAGGTGTAGATCGTGCCAGAAATGCGGTGGAAGAAGCCGATCTGGTTCTTTATGTTATTGATTCTTCTGTACCGCTTGACGAAAATGACGAAGCAATTTTTCATATGATTGAGGGTAAAAATACAATTATTCTGTTAAATAAATCGGATTTATTTACTGTTGTAACGGAGAGAGATATACGTTCTTTTATTAGAAAAATGAAGGAACAGAATAAAAATCATATTTTTGAAACTAACGTGGAATGTCAGAATATATATGAAAACAGAATAATCAGGACATCTATGAAGGAACGGGACGGTGTATCACTTTTTTTAAGAACCGTGAAAGAAATGTTTTTTCAGGGTGAGATTATTTATAATGATGAAGTATATATTACAAATGCGCGTCATAAAGAGGCATTGCAGAATGCTTATGATAGTCTGGCTCAGGTTCTAAAAAGTATAGAAGATCATATGCCGGAAGATTTCTATACGATTGATCTGATGAATGCTTATGCGTTTCTTGGTACGATCATTGGGGAAGAAGTCGGAGATGATCTGGTAAATGAAATATTCAGTAAGTTTTGTATGGGAAAATAAAAATAAATGAGGAATAAAATATGACTGAAATCAGAGAAAAATATGATGTCTGTGTAGTAGGTGCCGGTCATGCAGGATGTGAGGCGGCGCTTGCCTGTGCAAGACTCGGACTGGAAACGATTATGTTTACGGTCAGTGTGGACAGTATTGCATTAATGCCGTGTAATCCTAATGTTGGAGGTACTTCTAAGGGACATCTGGTACGCGAGATCGATGCTTTGGGCGGCGAGATGGGTAAGAATATTGATAAGACTTTCATACAGTCTAAGATGTTGAACAGATCAAAGGGTCCCGCGGTACATTCTCTGAGAGCGCAGGCTGATAAAGCGGAATATTCAAGAGAGATGCGTAAAGTACTGGAAAATCAGGATTACTTGACGATTAAACAGGCAGAGGTATGCGAACTGATAACAGAAGAATATGAGAACGCTTCTGAATCGGGAAACACTATTGCAACGAAGAAAATTACAGGTGTCAAAACTTATACAGGTGCAGTTTATGAATGTAAGGCAGTGATTTTGTGTACGGGTACTTATTTGAAAGCGAGATGTCTTTGTGGTGAAGCGATTACTTATACGGGACCTAACGGATTACAGCCTGCTAATCATCTGACAGATTCCCTTATCGCTCTCGGTGTAGAGATGAGGAGATTTAAAACCGGTACACCTGCCAGAATGGATGGACGTACAATCGATTACAGCAAGATGGAAGAACAGTTTGGTGATGAGAGGGTAATTCCTTTTTCTTTCTCTACAAATCCTGAAGATGTGCAGATTGATCAGGTTTCCTGCTGGCTGACTTATACGAATGAGAAAACTCATGATATTATACGGGCGAATCTGGATCGTTCTCCGATTTATGCGGGTATTATAGAAGGAACTGGCCCGCGGTATTGTCCTTCCATAGAAGATAAAGTAGTAAAATTTGCGGACAAAGAGAGGCATCAGGTTTTTATCGAGCCGGAAGGAAATCATACGCATGAAATGTATGTGGGAGGTATGTCTTCTTCTCTTCCTGAGGATGTACAGCTTGCCATGTATCGTACTGTGCCCGGATTGGAAAATTGTAAAATTGTGAGAAATGCTTATGCGATTGAATATGACTGTATTAATCCGAGACAATTATATCCTACTCTGGAATTTAAGGATATTAAAGGATTGTTCAGCGGCGGACAGTTTAACGGCAGCAGCGGATATGAAGAAGCGGCGGCGCAAGGTTTGATTGCGGGTATTAATGCGGCAATGGAAATTCTGAATAAAGAGATGATTGTTCTGGATCGTTCTCAGGCGTACATAGGTGTATTGATTGATGATCTGGTAACGAAAGAAAATTTCGAGCCTTATCGTATGATGACTTCCAGGGCAGAATACCGTCTTTTGCTCCGACAGGATAATGCTGACTTAAGGCTCCGTAAGATCGGGTATGAAGTCGGACTTGTCTCAAAAGAGGTTTATGAAAAAACGCTTTATAAGCAGAAACTGATTGACCGGGAGATTGAAAGATTAAAGAATACGATGATCGGAGCAGCAAAAGAAAATCAGGAATTTTTGATTGCTCATGAGAGTTCGACTCTTAAGACAGCTGCCAGTCTGGCGGAGCTTATGTGCCGTCCGGAGTTGTCTTATGAAATGTTATCTGAGCTCGATTCGAAACGTCCTGATCTTCCTGCGGATGTAATAGAGCAGGTAGAAATTGAAATAAAATATGAAGGTTATATTATAAGGCAACAGCGTCAGGTGGAACAGTATAAGAAAATGGAGAAGAGACGTATTCCGGCTGATCTGGATTATAATGCAATCAGCTCGCTGCGACTGGAAGCGAGACAGAAGCTGAATGCCTATAAACCTGTGTCAGTGGGACAGGCTTCCAGAATTTCCGGAGTATCTCCTGCGGATATTTCTGTGCTGTTGGTGTATTTGGAGCAGAGGAAAAAATAAATCTTTAATATTGTACGCTCTAGCTTATTTCATTTAAAGATATTTTTAATTAATTGATTTGGATACAGTGTTGGAGCAAATGTTGCAGATCGAAAGAAAGGCATGGTTTAAAATTTTGAAATGACAAAAAATATAGAATTAGATAATTATAAATTAAATTCTTTTCAGAAAGATTTAGATGAACTGAATATTTTATTGACTGAAAATCAGTTACGTCAGTTTATGCAATATTATGAATTGTTAGTAGAATGGAATCAGGTTATGAATCTGACTGCAATCACGGAATTTGATGAAGTTCTTAAGAAACATTTTATAGACAGCTTATCACTGGTGAAAGCTTGTGACTTGAGCGGTGAACAAAATGATATTTCTACGGACATTTCTCTGATCGATATCGGAACAGGTGCGGGTTTTCCCGGAATACCGTTAAAAATAGTCTTTCCGAATATCAAAGTTACTCTTATGGATTCTTTGAATAAAAGAGTTGATTTTCTGAATGAAGTGATAGCTGTATTAGGACTTGATGAGATAGAGACGATTCATGGCAGGGCGGAAGATTATGCAAAACCGGATCTGTTGAGAGAAAAGTATGATCTGTGCGTGTCCAGAGCCGTGGCGAATCTCTCTACACTCTCGGAATACTGTCTTCCTTATGTGAAGATTGGCGGTAAATTTATCTCTTATAAATCGGAAAAGATTATTGACGAGATAAAAGATGCAGAATATGCGATAGAGATACTGGGCGGAAAAGTTGAGGATCAGGTTTCTTTTATGCTTCCTAATTCAGAATTATACCGCAATCTTTTTGTAGTAACAAAGTGCACTGATACGCCATTGAAGTATCCTAGAAAAGCGGGAATGGCAAGTAAGAAACCTTTAACAAGACATGCAGTTATACTAAGGCGACAAAAAACGCCGCCTAAGTAAAACTAAGTCATGTCTGGGAGAATGCAAAGAGCATGCATTCTCCGCGGGATGTGGTGAAATGTGAGAGGATAAGAAGGAGGTATGGTCACAATAATGAATATTTTACTTGTAGCCATTAATGCGAAATACATACATTCCAATCCTGCCGTTTTCTCTTTAAAATCCTGTGCGGGTGAATATGAGTCTCTTGTAGATGTGATGGAATTTACGATCAATCAGCAGACTTCTTATATTTTGAGTGAAATTTATAAGAAGCGTCCTGATGTGGTCGCTTTTTCATGTTATATCTGGAATCGGAATATGGTTGGTGAGATCATTTCCGATTTGCATAAAATCATGCCGAATGTAGAAATCTGGGCAGGTGGCCCGGAGGTTTCTTACGATGCGTCTGATGTGATTAAGGAGTGGAAACTCAGAGGAGTCATGTCCGGTTATGGAGAAGGTACTTTTAATCGTCTTGTGTCTGCCTATGTCAATGGTGTTCCGGAAACTCTTCCTGCTGTTCTTGACGGAAATAATTCTTCTCGGATTTTATTAGATGAGATTCCCTTTTGGTATCAGAATATAGAGGATTTTGAACATCGCATTGTTTATTATGAAAGCAGTCGGGGATGTCCTTTTTCCTGTAGCTATTGTCTTTCTTCTATTGATAAGATGATGGACTTTCGTTCTGTGGAATATGTGTGTCGTGATGTTGATTTCTTTTTACAACAAAATATTGTACAAGTAAAGTTTGTGGATCGTACTTTTAATTGTAAGAAAGATCATGCGCTTCCGATCCTGCAATATATATTGGAACATGATAATGGCATTACTAATTTTCATTTTGAGATTGCGGCCGATCTTCTGGATGAAGACTATTTTACATTACTTGCAAAACTGCGTCCCGGCGCGGTCCAATTTGAGATTGGTGTACAGTCTACTAACCCTCAGACGATTTCTGAAATTAACCGTAAGATGGATTTTGATAAAGTTGTCGATGTTGTTCGAAGAATTTCTTCTTTGAATAATATCCACGTACATCTGGATCTGATTGCCGGACTGCCTTATGAAGATTTGAAGATTTTTAAGAAATCATTTAATGATGTATATGCACTTTCTCCGGAACAGTTACAATTAGGATTTCTTAAGGTGTTAAAAGGTTCTGCCATGGAGCTTCATGCTGCGGAGTATGAACTTGTGTACACATCACTTCCGCCTTATGAAGTTCTCTCAACGAAATGGCTTTCTTATGGGGATGTTTGTCATTTGAAGCGGATTGAGGAAGTATTGGAAATCTATTATAACAGCGGACAGTTTAGAAATACGCTGCTATATTTATGTTCTTATTTTAATACGCCATATGATTTATATGATGTTCTTGCAGCATGGTATGAAGAACATGATCTGTTTGGTATTCAGTCATCACGAACCAGAAAATATGAAATTCTGATGGAGTTCGGAACTGCTTTGATTAGTCAGAATATACAGCTGAGAAATTGTTTTTCGAAAGAAAATGTTTTTTCTGAAAAATATGAATATGAGAATGATTCCGTAGAGAAAAGAATTTCAATTTTACAAGAATATCTTACATATGATTTATACTTGCGTGAGCACATGAAAAATCGTCCTTCTTTTACTCCTTCTTTGGATAGGTGGAAGAACGATATTCATGATATATTACATAAAGAGTCGCAGGCCCATTTGATGTTTCCGGAATTGTCCGGATGTAATTATAGAGAATTGACGAAGGCATTGCACGTCGAAGTATTTGAGAATATTTTTGTGAAGCCTTCCTTTATGATTTTCTGTTATGACAGAAGAGATCCGTTGACAAATAATTGTAATGTTATAAAAGTAAATGACAATTTTTTTTAGATATTTATCAATAATAACGCCTGAACAGATAGAATCTTTGAAAATTTTTTATCTATTCAGGCTTTTTGTTTGTATGTAAAAAGTAATGATTAGATATATTACAAAGTTCATCATGAGAGTAAGTATAATTTAAATGGTAAAAATATATTAAGTATGTAGTATATAAATTATGTATTACAAAAGTAAAAATATTTTAATCTGTTCCAATACCTCATCAGGAGCTTCTAGCTGTGGAAGATGTTTCGTGTCTGGAATATATACATCTTCGATTGCCGCATTATAATATTTATAGTTTTCAATGGTAGTTTTAATATCCTTTTCTTTTTCGCCGCCGATCATTAAGATACTGTTATTAATTTCCTTCAGTTCATGAAGAATATTCATGTTCATATATTTTCCGACATAACTTGCGAAGGCATACTTGGAATAGTAATTACCGGTATATGCTGCTTCCAGATAGTTGTAAATATATTTTTCTTTGATTTCATCTGAATGACAGAAATACTCTGTTCTGAATATTTTCTCCATACCGTGTCTATTGGTAAGTACATGATATGTAAATGTACCGAGGATCGGACTTTCCAAAAACAGTTTCATCAGTTTCGTCTGTTTGGATGGAATCTGATTCTGCAGATAAAGATTCTGCGGATTAATGCAGATTAATTTATTTACGATATCCGGATTGTTATGGCATGCCATCATAACGAACGGAACAGACTCGCCGGTTACAACAACGGAGGTTTTTCTTTTGATCACATTTTTAATAAAATCGTTGATTAACTGTTCGTACAGATTGTTGGTATATGTTATGGCAGGTTTGTCAGACAGACCGTATCCCAGCAAGTCTATGGAATATATTTCATGTTCCTCGGTGAGATTATTGATCAGTCTGTGGTATTCATAATTAGAACTTCCTACTGTGAGATCATGAATCAGAAGCAGAGGAGCTCCGCTGCCTTTTTTCTGATATCTGATTTTTCCGAAACGCCATTCGTAATAATGATTTTCAGAATTTGCCAATAAGTTTTTAACAGTGCATAAGGAAGTATGGACCCGATTAATGACATGAATTGTTGTGACAGAGAAGGTTGATAATAATAGTGCCGTGGTTAGTTTTTTATTCATGAATTATCCTCCAACGTAAACAGTTGACTGTGATGTTAATTGTATGATTTCAATCTTCCCATACACTGTTGAATAGGCATCTGAATTGATTCACCTGTATTTATCAGATTGATTGTTCGAAACTCCTATCAATAATATGTGAATTCTGACGTTTGTTTAATATATGTTTATTATACTTTAAATTTTCTTATAGTTCAAATCCAACAAATGTATAATGATAAAAATCTTTTCTAATTTCTCAATTTAGTATATGATTAAAATATCACAAAAAAATATGGCGCGATCAAAGCGATAACAATATTTTATGTTATGCGGAGAAAATATATGAATTATAAAGATTATGAAATCATTCAAGAAATATATGATGATTTGAAAATGGAACAGACATCACACTTGTCTGAACTGAATGAAAAGAAAATTGAAATCGATTCGATAGATACCTATTTGAATGGTCTTTTAAATAAAGAAGAAAGTGACCTTAAAGTATTTTTAGCAAGAAAGGTCGAGAATGTCTACGCGGATGTTATAGAACAAAACAAACAGAAGCGTGAAAAACTTGTTACAGAATGCGATGAGATAGAAAAACAGATACATTTGGAAAATAACAGGATTGAGCAATTAGAAAAAGTTCTGGCTGAAAAATCATTTATGCTTCACGTGAAACAACTTTCTATTTTAGATGTCCAAGAGAAGGAGCGTCAAAGAATCGCAAGAGATTTGCATGATACTTCGTTACAGAATTTGACTCATCTTGTTCATAAGGTAGAATTGAGTTCTCTTTATATTGATGACGATCCTGTGAAGGCTAAGCTGGAGCTTGCTACAGTTGGAAAAGGAATTCGTAAAGTTATTGAAGAAATCCGGAACAGTATATTTGATTTGCGTCCAATGTCTCTTGATGATCTTGGGATAAAAGAAGCGATAGAAAAAATGCTTCATCTTTTAAATCAGGAAAAGCAGTTTCATATTGTAGAGGATATAGATGATATTAATATGTCACACTCTGTTCCTGCTACACAAGTTCTTTATCTTTCCATTTATCGTATTATTCAGGAATGTGTTCAAAACTCATTAAAACATTCCGGCGGAAACGAGATCATTGTGAGATTAAAGGAGTTTGATTCGTTATATAAAATTATTGTTCAGGATAACGGAACAGGATTTGATCTAAGTGAGGCTGCAAAAAAAGAAAAACATTTTGGATTATCTGTAATAAAAGAAAGAGTATATTTTCTGGGTGGCAAGATTAATATTGATACACAGGACGGTACTTCTATAGAAATAGAAATTCCGAAAGTAAATAGTTGATATGAAATTGCTAAATGCAGATGACTGTATAGGGTAATAATAGTATAGGATTTAGTATATAAATATCTATTTATATTATGTAAAAAGTGAGGATAATTATGAAGACAAAAATTATGATTACTGATGATCACAATTTAATCAGAGAAGGTTTAAAACAGTTATTGGAATTCGACGGAAGTATGGAGATAATTTCCGAAGCATCCAATGGTGAAGAATGTCTTGATAAATTACAGGACGTGCTTCCTGATGTTTTACTCCTTGATATTAATATGCCTGAAAAAAACGGACTGGAAGTACTGGAGGAAATAAAGAAAAAGAAATATGAAATCAAAGTCTTGATATTAACTGTCCACAATGAATTGGAATATTTATTAAGGGCAGTTGATATCGGAGCTGATGGATATATATTGAAGGATTCTGAGTCGGCAGAATTAAAGAGGGCAATCAGTGCAGTGATGGCCGGTGAAAATTATATCCAGGCAAGTTTGATTCCGGCATTAAACAATCGGCTTGCAAATAGAGATATTGATAAAGATAAGATTGATTCCTTAACAGGAAGAGAATTAGAGGTATTGATTCAGGTCGCCAATGGAATGTTTAATAAAGAGATTGCGACTAATTTAAATATTAGTGAGAGAACAGTTAAAAATCATATTTCTAATATCTTTAAGAAGATAGATGTTTCAGATCGTACACAGGCAGCAGTCTTTGCAATTAAAAATAATATTATTAAGCTTTTTTAGCAGAACATTTATGCGTGCTGTGATCTTCGATATGTTTGAGACATTAATTACTTTATATGAAAGTCCCATATATTTTGGCAGCGAGATTGCAAAAGATGTAGGGATTCCTGTAGAAGAATTTCTTTCAATGTGGCAGCCAACAGAATATGATCGTTCTGTTGGCAAGATGAAATTTGAAGATGTTATGGAAAATATTCTTGGAAATTATCGTTGCTATTCTGAAAATCTTATTGAGCATGTCAAGCAAAAGCGGATCGATTCGAAGAAAGAAGCTTTTAGACATCTACATTCTGAGATTATTCCAATGCTTACAGAATTAAAGAATAAGAAAATATTGATTGGACTGATCAGCAATACTTTTTCCGAAGAAGAAATTGTAATCCGTGAAAGTTTATTATTTCCATATTTTGATGCTGTATTTCTATCTTCCGAACAAGGTATTTGTAAGCCCGATGAAGAAATTTTTTACAGATGTATGAGGGCTCTTTCTGTAGAAGCGGAAGAGTGTATATATGTTGGGGATGGTGGAAGTTGTGAATTAGAAGCTGCTCAGAAATTAGGAATGAAAGCGATTCAAGCTGTTTGGTATTTAAAACAAGGAACTTTACAGCCAACCGGACGAAATAAAAATTTTATAAATGTTGAAAGTCCACTTGATGTCTTACAGTATTTATAGATTTTTCGATTTTGATATAAATATTAGTTTGTATTATGATGCAATGTCAGTTAGTTAAGAACAAGACCTTGATTCGTCATAGAGGTGTAACCTAATTTTCTCACTAATTTCAAAAAATATATTGACATAAACTTCAAAATGTGCGGCCGCCCTCGTTACTGATTGATTGTAAAGGTTACGAGGGCGGCCCTTTGGTCAGAAGATACTATTGCTTTTGACCAAAGGAGGCACACTATGACTAACCCTGAAAAGATCAAACAAATCCTGCTGTCTGAAATTGAAAAGATGAACCAGCACCGTGAGGACTTCTGCAGGCGCCCCGGAATTGATTTTACCCGTGACAGGAAAATCCCTTTCGATACGCTCCTGCATTTCCAGATTTCCATGGAAAGCGGCTCCGTCAACCATGAACTGCTCAAATATTTTCACTTCGATGCCGAAACGCCGTCGCTTTCTGCATTTTACCAGCAGCGTGACAAGCTTTCCGATGATGTTTTTCAGATACTTTTTTACAGCTTCAACAACTGCTTCAAACCGAAAGCCCTGCTAAAAGGCAGGTACCAGCTCCTCGCATGTGACGGGTCAGGCTTTACCTTTACAAGAAACCCAATGGACACCGAAAGCTATTATAACCCGAGCGGGCGCTCTGAAAAAGGCTATAACCAGATGTACCTCGTTCCTTTGTATGATCTGCTGAATAAGGTTTATACCACGCAGTCATCCAGCCCATGCGGAAAAGAAATGAGTTCGCTGCATTATACGAACTGATCGACAGACACACTCCTTGCAGCGGGACAATCCCTGTATTCATTGCCGACAGGGGTTTCCATGCCTACAATGTTTTTGCACATGCCATTGAGAACGGCGCCTTTTTTGTTATCCGGGCAACTGATGCAAAAATGAAGCGGCTTCTTGGCGGCGACCTTCCGGAAGAGGAGGCTTTTGACATCAGGGTAACAAGGCATCTTACAAAAAGCCATTCAAAAAAGAAATACCTGCATCCTGAATCGGCAGACCAGTACCGGTACATCTGTCAGGAGGTGGCTTTTGACTATTTCCCGGCGGAAGGATATGGGGAATACGAAATATCCCTGCGTGTCCTCCGTTTTCCCATCGGGAACGGTACATATGAAAACATCATAACAAACCTTCCCGAAAACGAATTCCATGTGGAAGAAATCAAGGAAATATACCGCCTCAGGTGGGGCATTGAAACTTCATTCTGCACACTCAAACACGCAATAGCTGCCGTGAATTTCCACTCCAAAAGCAGGCGGATGATAACCCATGAGATATGGGCGAGACTCATACTTTTTAATTTCTGCTCTTACATAACAGGGCAGGTCACATTTGAGAAGCAGAAACGGAAGCATATCCATCAGGTTGATTTTTCGATTGCTTTCAAGACCTGCCGCCATTTTCTGCGGCTGCATTCCGGAGAAGAGCCGCCTGATGTGGAAGGTCTGATCAGAAAGCACACGCTTCCTGTCAGACCTTTCAGGAACTTTGCCCGCCAGCAAAGATTCCAAGTACCAGTCAGTTTTACATACCGCTTTTGACTGACAGAATCATTGTACCACATGGCAGGTGTTTTTAATACCTGCTTATTTGTCATACAATAAAACAAAAATACTGCGCAGCAAACGGCATTATACCCGCCGTTTGTTTCAAGGTTCATTCCCGAATGACACTTCACTCACATATTCAGACTGTTTATTCGATTTTCAAAGTTCTTAACTAACTGACATTGATTATGATGTGTAACGTACATAGGACATGTTTCACGTGAAACATTTAAAAATATTTACCTATATTTGGATTATGGACACAAGATAATGTTTCACGTGAAACAAATTAACCCAAGATATTGTGAACCAATTCCGTGAAACATTTTTTTATGATATATTTTGAGCGTGAAACATTTAAAATTTATCTTATTTTTAAAATAAATTCATGGGTGTATTGTTTTATTTTCTTGAGATATTCATAGCATTACGAAATAAATGTGCCATACCGAATTTCCTCTTTTGATAAAATCTGATTGCGTTGATATTATCATTTGTTGTTATAAGAACAATCTTTTGAAGCGAAAGTAACTAATGAATGCGGATATACAATTAAATCTGACATATACGATATCCAGCATCGGATAATATGCAGTTGTCATAAGGACCGTTGGAAAACGCCGGCACTTAGCGAGGTTATGAGTTGCTCTGCAACTCACGAGCTTAGTACCGTTGCGTTTGGAATCGAGCGAAAGCGCGTCCTTAGGATAACTGCATATTGTCCGACGCGTCCGAATTAGCCATACTCTATCATCCACAAACAGTAACGTAATATATTTAAATCTTTTCAAATTTCCACGTGGAACAAATTCCTATAGATTATCCTTTCAATTAGTGATATAATCGTAAACGGACAGAAAAATAGAAATGATTTCGGAGAGAAACGTTTTGTCGAAATACAAAACGAAAGGCAGAGGAAAAACAAGTATGGGAAGAACGATTGCGATTGCAAATCAAAAAGGAGGAGTCGGGAAAACAACCACTTCTATTAACTTATCCGCATCACTGGCGGAGAAAGGAAAAAAAGTATTAGTAATTGACACAGACCCACAGGGCAATACGACCAGCGGATTCGGTGTTGAGAAGAATGATTTGGAAAATACTATTTATGAACTGATCTTAGGAGAATGTTCCATCAATGAATGTATTTTATGTGATGTCATTCCGAATGTGTCAGTTATTCCGTCTAACGTTAATCTGGCAGCGGCTGAGATTGAGTTGATCGGAGTTGATAAGAAAGAATACATATTAAAGAATGAAGTAGACTGGATTAAGGACAAGTATGATTTTATTATTATAGATTGTCCACCGTCACTGAATCTGCTTACAATCAATTCTATGACTACGGCTGATTCAGTGCTTGTTCCGATTCAATGTGAGTATTATGCATTGGAAGGTTTAAGCCAATTGATCCATACCGTTAATTTGGTGAAAGAGAGATTGAACCCTGATCTGGATATGGAAGGTGTTGTATTTACAATGTATGATTCCAGAACGAATCTTTCCATGCAGGTAGTAGAAAATGTTAAAAACCATTTTAAACAGAATGTATATAATACTGTAATACCCAGAAATATTAGATTAGCGGAAGCACCCAGCTACGGAATGCCGATCAGTACATACGATCCGAAGTCCGCAGGTGCAGAGGCATATATGTTACTTGCGGATGAAGTGATAAACAGAAAGGGTGTATAAGATATGGCTGCAAAAAGAGGTTTAGGTAAAGGATTGGACGCGATCATTCCTTCAGGTAATGTAAATACAGCTCCGTCAAAAACATCGACAGATCAGGCAAACGATAAGGGTCCTGAGACAATTGTTAAAATCACACAGGTTGAGCCTAACAGGGAACAGCCCAGAAAAAATTTTGATGAAGATGCATTGCAGGAATTAGCAGATTCTATCAAACAGTTCGGACTCTTACAACCTATCTTGGTTCAAGACAGAAAGACATATTACGAGATCATAGCCGGCGAACGTCGCTGGCGCGCAGCCAAGCTGGCGGGATTAAAAGAAGTTCCGGTTATTATTCGTGATTATACTGAGCAGGAGATCGTGGAGATTTCTCTGATTGAGAATATCCAGAGAGAAGATTTAAATCCTATTGAAGAGGCGCAGGCATATAAGAGACTTCTGACGGAATTTAATCTGAAACAGGATGAAGTCGCGGAGAGGGTGTCTAAGAGCAGAACCGCTGTTACGAATTCCATGAGACTTCTGAAATTATGTGATGAAGTGAAGCAGATGATTATAGATGATATGCTTTCCACCGGTCATGCGAGAGCATTGATTACGATTGAAGATCCGGAACAGCAGTACACGATCGCGCAGAAGATATTTGATGAAAAGCTGAGTGTGCGTGATGTGGAGAAGCTTGTTAAGAATTTGAACAAGCCGGAAAAACCTAAGAAAGAAGTTTCGGAAGATAAGAGTCTGGAAATTATTTATCAGGATCTAGCCGAAAAATTGAAGCAGACACTTGGAACTAAAGTAGAGATTTCTTCTAAAGGAAACGGAACAGGAAAGATAGAGATAGAATTCTACAATCACGATGATCTGGATAGAATTACGGAGTTGCTTTCCAGATAGTTTTGACAGATCGTGAACGAAGGTTTGTCATGAATAGTTAGAAGTTGAGCACAAGCGATAAATGTATATAGAAAGGTACGAAACCGATGAATTATAATTTACTGGAAGAGATAGGCGTAGGAAATTTAGATCTGACATATTTGTTTATTGCTGCGTTTGCTTTAATCCTTATATTGTTAATTGTTACGATTGTTCAGACGATCAGGATCGGTAAGCTGTCTAAGAGATATAAGAAATTTATGTCAGGTAAAACTGCTAAAAGTCTAGAGCAGGATATAGAGGGTATTTTTGAAGATAATAAATTCATTAAAGCAGCGACGGAAAAGAATCGTAAGGATATTCTGGCACTATATCGAAAACTGGAGAGTGCTTTTCAGAAAGTCGGTATTGTCAAATATGATGCCTTCAACCAGATGGGTGGACAGCTCAGCTTTTCACTGGCGCTTCTGGATGAGAATGATAATGGATTTATTTTGAATTCTGTGCACAGTGCGGAGGGTTGTTATTCGTATACGAAAGAGATTAAGAACGGTCTGTGCGAAATTTCTTTAGGTGATGAAGAGAAGAAGGCTCTGGATATTGCAATGAATATTGCATTAGAGGATTAGGGGGCAATAGAATAAGAAACCATGAAACGATGTAAGGTTGATGATTTGACGGGAATAGAAATACTGGCGAAGGATGTTTTCACACCGGAATATCAGGTACTCCTTTCCGTAGGAATGCAGTTGAAACAGGAGTATATTGAGAAGCTCAAAGAACTTGAGATTAAGGAAGTGTATATCAGGGAAAAGGAGCAGCCGGATACTAAGATGGTTGTAATCCTTAGAGAAGAAGTCGAAGAGGCCTTTAAATTTAAAGTAAGAGATATTTTGGAAAAACACACTTATCGCCATAATGATAATTTGGAAGAAATTTGTCAGATGGCAGATCGCATCATCACAAATATTCTTGAAGAAGATAAGGTTGTGGAACAGATCTATGACCTGAAAGAAAGAAGCTCCGACATATATGACCATTCGATCAGTATATGCAGCCTTGCGACTGTCGTGGCGCTGCGAATGAAGCTTCCGCAACGAACAGTACATGACATTGGTGTCAGTTGTTTACTTCATGATCTTGGACTCCGATATATGACGATTGATTATGCAGACAGAGATCTTGAAGAATTATCGGAAATAGAGTACGCGGAATATAAGAAGCATCCGATATATGGTTATTCGGCACTACGAGGTGAAAATTGGATTTCCAATGAGAGCAAAAATATGATATTATATCACCATGAGCGTATTGACGGATCGGGATATCCGCTTAAGTCAACAGATATTTCAGTGGAATGCCGTATTGTGCAGGTCTGTGATGCATTTGACGAAATGATCTGCGGAATCGGCTGTAAGAGCGTTAAGGTTCACGAAGCGGTAGAGTATTTGAAAGAAAATAAAAATATAAAATTCGACGGTAAAATTGTCGATATCTTTTTAGAGTTTACCGCCGTATATCCGGCCGGTTCCAGAGTCAGGACAAATGAAGGTGAGACTGGAGCTGTGTTGTACCAGAATAAAGAATTTCCGGACAGACCGGTTATTCGAATCATCAAGGATAAAGATGGTAAGAATGTAGACAGGGTTATGGACCTTTCAGAGAGTAACAACGTATATATTGAGGAAGTATTAGATTAAAGTTATGCGCAGAAAACATGCGCAGAAATGAGGGACATTATGATAGACATTAAATTTTTAAGAGAGAATCCGGATGTGGTAAAGGAAAATATTCGGAAGAAATTCCAGGATTCCAAGCTTCCCCTGGTAGATGAAGTGATTGAGCTGGATGCCGAAGTTCGGAAGGCGCAGCAGGAAGCAGATGAGATCCGAGCTAACAGGAATAAGATCTCTAAGGAGATCGGTGCACTGATGGGTCAGGGCAAGAAAGAGGAAGCGGAAGCGAAGAAAGCGGAGGTTGCCGCGAATGCTGCAAGGCTTACTGAGCTGGAAGCAAAAGAGGATGAGCTTCGTGAGAAAATTAAAAAAGATATGATGACCATCCCTAATATCATCGATCCTTCCGTACCGATCGGTAAGGATGATTCGGAAAATGTGGAGATATGCAAATACGGAGATCCAGTGGTTCCGGATTTTGAGATTCCTTATCACACAGAGATCATGGAGAGATTTCATGGAATAGATATGGATGCTGCCGGTCGTGTGGCAGGTAACGGATTTTATTATCTGATGGGTGATATTGCAAGACTGCATTCCGCAGTAATTGCTTACGCGAGAGATTTTATGATCGGCAGAGGGTTTACTTACTGCGTACCGCCATTTATGATCAGAAGTGCAGTTGTGGATGGTGTGATGAGTTTTGCCGAGATGGATGCCATGATGTATAAGATCGAGGGAGAGGATCTTTATCTGATCGGAACTTCCGAACATTCCATGATCGGTAAGTTTATCGATACGATCATTCCGGAAGAAGAACTTCCTCATACATTAACCAGCTATTCTCCATGTTTCCGTAAAGAGAAAGGTGCACACGGTATTGAGGAACGCGGCGTATATCGTATTCATCAATTCGAGAAGCAGGAGATGATCGTTGTATGTAAGCCGGAAGAATCTAAGATATGGTTTGACAAACTATGGCAAAATACGGTAGACTTATTCCGTAGCATGGATATTCCGGTAAGAACCATTGAGTGCTGTTCCGGAGATCTGGCGGATCTGAAGGTTAAGTCCTATGACGTGGAAGCATGGTCGCCCAGACAGCAGAAGTATTTCGAAGTCGGAAGCTGTTCTAACTTAGGGGATGCCCAGGCGAGAAGACTGCGTATCCGCGTAAACGGTAAAGATGGCAAGTACTTTGCGCATACATTAAATAATACAGTAGTTGCACCACCCAGAATGCTCATCGCATTCTTAGAAAATAATTTACAGGCTGACGGTTCTGTCCGTATTCCGGAGGTGCTTCGTCCGTATATGGGCGGCATTGAAGAGATTCGATAAGCCACACGTAATATTTTTGAAAAGGAGGTGGAATTTTTGCATAAATTTATGCGAGCTATCGGTTTTAGCGGATTGACTGACAGACAGGAGCAGCAGAAGCTGATCACAGATATTATCTTAAATGCTTCGCACCGCTCCTATACATCCAACGGTGAAGAAACCATACTTGCAGAATTTTGTGAAGATTTTGCCAAGGATATGGGAATCGCCGTCTGTGGCGAGTTCGATGAAAGTGATAAGTTTACTTACGATTATTTCTATCCCTATTTAAGGGGAACGGGAATCAGTTCCTGTGAGGATGTGTCCGTGGAACGTCATGCGGATAAGGAATCTTATGCAGGCGTATGTGATGATATTAAAGTAGGTGTAAGCCTGATATTTTATCTGCAGAATATGGTTCCTTATGTGAAAGCACAATATGAGAATATACTGCCGATCAGAGGAACGACGCTGACGTTGTCCGGATTATCACTTAGGGGAAATATTATATTGCCGATCAGTAAGAACGATATGCAGAAACAGAAGGTACAGAAGGCTTCCAGAAACAGAAATCAGTTGATCGATGCCGCCAGAAGAGGCGATGAAGATGCGATTGAGAGTCTGACATTGGAAGACATGGATACTTACACTGCTATCTCTAAAAAGATACTGACGGAAGATGTGTTCAGTCTGGTAGATACTTACTTTATGCCCTACGGGGTAGAGTGTGATCAATATTCGATTATGGGAGAAATTCTGGATATTTCTCTGCGGGTCAATAAGATCACGAAAGAAGAAATATATGTGATGCATTTAAGCTGTAATGATCTGCAGTTTGATGTGTGCATCAACAAAAAAGATCTGTATGGAGAACCGCAGGTAGGAAGAAGATTCAAAGGAATCATCTGGCTGCAAGGGTATATCAATTATCCGGCAATGTAGCAGTGTTTCATTCCTGCACGGGCGTCGCAGTCTGACAGGCTGCTGCGCCGTCTCTTATAGATAAATTGTCTCTGTAGCTCAGTAGGATAGAGCGTTCGCCTCCTAAGCGAAAGGCCGCTGGTTCGAATCCAGTCAGGGACGTTATGAAAAGCCGTATGATAATTTAAAGATTACGGCTTTTTATGTTACATAAACGGAGATTATATATGAATTACGTCATAATGGATCTGGAATGGAACCAGAGCAGTACGGGTGAAGAGGAAGTATCAAAAATACTTCCCTTTGAGATCATAGAGATCGGTGCCATTAAACTGAATGATGAACGCAGGATGATCAGCGAGTTTAGCGAACTCATAAAACCGCAGGTATATCACGAGATGCATCGAATTACCAGAAAGTTGATACATCTGCAGATGGAGCAGCTTGAGCAGGGTCGGTCCTTTAAGGAAGTCATGGAACAGTTTCGTGAGTGGTGTGGTGAAGATTATATTTTTTGTACGTGGGGTCCGTTAGACTTAACTGAGCTTCAGAGAAATATTCGGTATTATGGAATGGAGCCGCTTTCGGACGGACCGATCAGATTTCTTGATGTGCAGAAATTATTCAGCATTGCCTATGAAGACAGGAAATCAAGAAGATCATTGGAATATGCCATTGATTATCTGAACATCGAGAAAGATATTCCGTTTCACCGCGCCTTCAGCGATGCTTATTATACTGCAAAGGTGCTGGCACTAATGGATGGAAAAGTTCTGGAGAATTATTCTTTTGATGTTTTCCATCTTCCGAAGAACAAAGAGTCAGAAATACACGTGATTTTTGATACATATGCCAAATATATTTCCAGAGCATTTCCGGATAAAGCACAAGCGCTAGAAGATAGAACAGTGACCGAAACAAAATGTTATCTGTGTCACAGATCACTGCGCAGGAAGATTCGCTGGTTTTCGCCCAACGGAAAACATTATTATTGTGTGTCCTATTGTGACAGACATGGTTATATGAAGTCAAAAATCCGTATCCGCAAGGCGGAAAACGGTACTGTATATGTCGTGAAGACACAAAAATTCATCACAGAAGCGGAGATTGATAATATCCGTGATAAACAAACTAAGGCAAGGCAGCAGAGAAAAGATAAAAGAATGTCTAAAAATCAAAATCATCAAAACTAGACCGGACCCGTTCTTTGCGGGTCTGTTTACGTTTGATCTTATTCCGTCTGCGTCTGGCATTTTGACCGTTCATGATAAGTGCACGAAGAATAAACAACAGTATCGTCACACTGGCGAATATAAGAATGCCAATCAGTACTTTTTTCACATTCACGAAGATAGTTGTAGTCTGAGGGGGATCCGGTTCTGTTTTCTCCACACTTACATCAGTGGTTTCGATATGTGTGTCGAAATCATAGGAAGAAGTACTGTCTGATGCCACATTAAGGTATGCACAGCCTACATAAGAATCGTGATAGGAATACCTGATCTGAGCAATACGGTTTTCACTTGATACACTATAGTCGATATCGGAATCAAGATCACTGAAAGAAATCGTGTTAGGAATTATGACATAGCTGTCATTATCTATAGACAAAATCGGTTTGGAGCTGCCGAAAATATCGTTACCGGTTTGGAGAAATCCGGACGCTTCGATCTGGTACTTGTCTTCATTATCGGAAATGTTCATAACTTGAAAATTATTAAAACCGTAGTCAAACAATTCTACCGTATCGGTGAACTGACGGGGAGATTCTTCCTTAAATACGACACAGACAAGCTTCATACCGTTTCGTTCCGCACAGGTAACAAGAGTCTGTCTGGCATCATCGGTGTAACCGGTCTTGCCGCCTAATATATCTTCATAAGGGATTTCACCATTGATCAGCCTATGCTTATTATTTGTATAGAAGTCATCCGGCTGTGTAGCGGTTGGCTCGAAATGGTAGCGGGCAGTATTACCGATCTTACAGAGCATTTCATTTTGAAAAAAGCGGCTGGAGATCAAAGCAAGATCATAGGCAGAAGTATAGTGGTTCGCATCATGCAGCCCGTTAGTGTTCATAAAGTGGCTGTCTGTGCAGCCTAACTGTTCGGCATATTCATTCATATCAGAGACAAATTGGTCAATAGATCCAGAAATATATTCTCCGACGGCATTTGCTACCTCATTGGCAGAGGCTACCATAATACCGTAAAGACATTCTTCTAAAGTAATAGATTCTCCTTCATCCATTCCCATTTTAGAGCCATCGCCGGGCACACTAAAGACAGCTTCATGAGAAAAAGGAACCATATCGTCCAAATTGCCCTGTTCCATAGCCATCAGACAGGTTAACAGTTTTGTGGTACTGGCAGGATAGGACTTCTTGTGAATATCTTTGGCGTACAAAATAACGCCGGTGTTAGCATCCATTAGAATTGCGGATTCTGCGCTGATTGCAGGACCCACCGGCCAGTTATCGATATCATTTGATTGGATGGAAAGTAATTTACGTGCGTCGGCATCCGCTTCCAGCTCTTCCAGTGTAGCCTGGGCAGTGATAGGATTACTTAAGAATCCCCCTACAAAAACGGAGCATGCAAGCAGGGCACAAACCATTTTTTTATGAAAAAACAACATCTTTGTTAGACCTTTCTATAATAAGGAAGTTTATGTTAATAAATCGTATTTTATGCTATAGGAAATTTCTACATAACTGTTCAGTACCTTCACAGTTACGATGCAAAATCCATCCTAAATTGTCTTCGACAATGGGATTTTGCTCGCTGAATCATATTCTTACGGTCTCAGCAGTAAATGCTTCGACCTATACTGAATAGTTACATTTCTACATAATATTTTGTCCATTTATCATCATACACTATTTTAAAATAAAACTGTAGTAATTTCACAAAAATTACAAAATCTCTTTCCGTTCAATCTATCCGTAGGAGAAAAAGCGTGGTACAATAAAACATGAAGTTAGATACCACTCACCGAAAGGATCAGTCATACAATGAGACTACGAAACATAACCGGCTGCAGGGAAATGATTGCCGCCAGCGATTACGTGATTCATGAGCCGCAAAATTACAAGGGAAAATGGAATGAAATCTTTGGTAATGATCATCCTATCCGTATAGAGATCGGTATGGGAAAAGGAAGATTTATCATGGATCTGGCAAGGATGAACCCGACGATTAATTATGTGGGAATCGAGAAATATTCCAGCGTTCTGCTTCGCGGTGTACAGAAGATGGAAGCGGAACCATTATCAAACATTTATTTTATACGTATGGATGCAGAGGAAATCACAAACGTGTTCGGGCGTGAGGAGGTGGACAGAATCTACCTGAATTTCTCCGATCCGTGGCCGAAGGACAGACATGCGAAGAGAAGACTGCCGTCCCGTGAATTTTTGCGGCGGTATCATGAGATACTGGTAAGAGACGGTGTAATCGAATTTAAGACGGACAACCATGACCTGTTCCGCTTTGCATTGGAAGAACTGGAACCTGCAGGCTGGCATTTGGATCAGATAACGGAAGACCTGCACCATGATGAAGAGATGATGCAGGGTAATGTGATGACAGAATATGAAGAAAGGTTTTCTTCCATGGGGAATCCGATCTATAAATATGTTATTTCAAGGTAAAAAGGACTTATGCCTGAGCGTACCAAGCGTAAAACTTCCTAAAGACAATATTGTACGCAGAAAAGAGGATAAAGATGGAATACAAGTTTACAACTGCGAATTTTGACAAAGAGGTACTGCAGGCCGATACACCGGTACTGGTAGATTTTTATGCGGACTGGTGCGGACCGTGTAAGATGATGGCGCCTATTGTGGATCAGTTAGCCAATGAGTATGACGGCAGAATTAAAGTAGGTAAATGCAATATTGACGAGGAGGACGGACTGGCAAGAATGTACCGTGTTATGTCTATTCCGACCATGAAAATCTTCGTGAAGGGCGAGGCAGCGGCCACCATAGTGGGTGCCGTATCGAAGGAAGAGCTGGAAAATGAGATGAAGAAAGTACTGTAGAGGTTTTAAAAAAGTCAGGCCGTAGCGCCTGACTTTTTATCATCTCTGGTATACAGCATTTTTAATATAACCGGCGTTGTGATTGACGATACGATGATTAAGAGAATAACTGCCGTGAAGTAATCCGCCGTCAGAAGTCCTGCAGCGAGACCCTTCTGCGCAACGATCAGTGCGACTTCGCCGCGGGTCATCATTCCCACACCGATCTTGACGGAATCCGAAAAGTTGAATTTAAATAATCTGCCGACAAGTCCGCAGCCGATAATTTTCGCACCCAATGCCACGATAACGAAACAGATACAGAAAGCGAACAGCTTGCCGTTCATGGCATCGAAGGAAGTTTTCAGGCCGATGCTTGTAAAAAAGATCGGACCGAAGAACATATAGGAACTGACATCAACTTTACGTTCGATATATTCGTTGTCACTTAAGCTGCACAGGACAACACCTGCTATGTAAGCACCGGTAATGTCTGCGATGCCGAAGTACTTTTCCGCAATATAGGACAGAGCAAAACAAAATGCAAGGCTGACGATAGGGATACGTCTCGTATGAGGATATCGCTTATCCAGTGTGGCAAATATTTTATATACGATAAATCCGCCCACTATCGCAACTGCAAAAAAAGCGACAGTCTTTACAACGACCATACCCGGATTAGAATCAGGATTCTTGAAACCGATGACGAAAGTTAAGACAATAATACCGATTACATCGTCAATGATTGCCGCACTGACGATAGTGGTTCCCACTTTGGTCTTGATCTTACCCAGTTCCTGAAGCGCGGCGACCGTGATACTGACGCTGGTTGCCGTCATGATCGTGCCGATGAAAACGGCTTTATAGAAATTCTCACTTCCCCAAGGCGCTGCGCCATAGAATCCCATATATAACAAAGAACCCAGAATAAGGGGTACGAAAACGCCTGCGCATGCGATCATAAATGCGATGGGTCCTGTCTTGATCAATTCTTTCAAGTCCGATTCCAGTCCTACCTCAAACATCAGAATAATGACACCGATCTCGGCGATCTGTGTAATAAATGCAGTCTGATTAATCCACCCTAACACGCACGGACCGACAATAAGTCCGGCGATGATCTGCCCGACAACTTGCGGTGCTTTACATTTTCTTGCAAGAACACCGAAAAATTTGGCAAATAACAGAATAATTGCCAGATCTCTTAATACTTCATATGATTCCATAATATCCTCCAACAAAAACGGAGACATTAATCTGTCTCCGTTAAATCGTCGAAGCGACGGGATTCGAACCCACGACCTCTGCGTCCCGAACGCAGCGCTCTACCAAGCTGAGCCACGCTTCGATTCTATGAACAATTAAGATCATACAACATTTTAAGGGTAGTTGTCAATGTTTCTTATAAGAAATTATTTCAAAAATTGATTGTATCCGTCTCCGTTTCCCGATATACTGTAACTATTCAAGATATAATTATTCGGAAAGGGATATGATCATGAAGACGGATGCGAAGAAAAATAACAAGAAGATCGAAAAAGAGATTGAAAAACTGATCGGAAAATTGACATTGGATGAAAAGATTTCCATGATCCACGGAACCGGAATCTTCAGAACCGGCGAGGTAGAGAGACTGGGAATTCCCGGGGTGGTCACTTCTGACGGACCTATGGGAGTCAGAGCGGAATTTATGAGAGACAGATGGATTCCGGCGGGGAATCATGACGATAACGTATCCTATCTGCCCAGTAACAGTGCGCTTGCTTCTACATGGAATCCGTATCGGGCTTATGAGATGGGACATGTTCTCGGTGCAGAGGCGAGAGGACGCGGTAAGGATGTGATTCTGGCACCGGGCATCAACATCAAGCGCAGTCCGCTGTGCGGTAGAAATTTTGAGTATATGAGTGAAGATCCGAAGCTGACAGCTACTCTGGCGGTGCCTTTTATTAAAGGGGTACAGGAGAATGACGTTGCGGCGTGTGTAAAGCATTTTGCTGCGAATGTACAGGAAACGGACCGTCTCATGGTAGACGAGGAAATTGATGACAGGACATTATACGAGATTTATTTTCCGGCGTTTAAGGCGGCGGTGCAGGCGGGAAAGGCCTATTCTGTCATGGGCGCCTACAATAAGATTAACGGAGATTATTGTTGTGAGAACAAGAATTTGTTGGATCTGGTGTTACGCGGTGAGTGGGGCTTCGACGGCACAGTGATCAGCGACTGGGGTGCTGTACATAGGACAAAAGAGGCGGCGGAATGCTCTATGGATATGGAGATGTCGGTGTTCCCGGATTTCGATGAGTACAAGCTGGCCAATCCCTTGAAGGAAGCGATTATGAAAGGAGAGATCTCCGAGGAGACCGTCAATGCCAAGGTGCGTAACATTCTGCGAATGATGTACCGGCTTAAGATGATCGGCAAAGAGAAAAATGACCGTAAGGCAGGTTCTTATAATACGCCGGAGCACAGAGAGATGATTCTGCGTACGGCGGAAGAATCCATGATTCTGTTAAAGAATGAGAAACAGACGCTGCCGCTTAATGCCTCGAAGATAAAGAAGCTTGTGGTGATCGGACAGAATGCGGCAAAAATCCATTCGGATGGTGGCGGAAGTGCGGAGATCAAGGCACTCTATGAAACTTGTCCGCTGATGGGCTTAAAGATGTATCTGGGCGGCAATACACAGGTGGAATATTATAAGGGATACCATGTTCCGGTTAAGCAGAAGACTTTTGACCATAATTGGCAGGCAGACAGTCTGGATGATTTGAAAGATACGGATATCGGTAAAGCAGTCCGGAATGAAGAGCATATGAACGAGATGCACCACAAGGGCGAGGAAGAGCGTCTGGCACAGTTGGAGAAAGATAAGGCGGAAGTGCATGAAAAGAATAAAGTGCTCTTCGCGCAGGCAATCGAAGCAGCTAAGGATGCAGATGCCGTTATCTTTGTGGGCGGCCTGAACCATGATATCGACAGTGAAGGCTTTGACCGAAGTGATATGAAATTGCCCTATGAGCAGGATGCACTGATTGAGGCACTGCTTGATGTGCGTAAGGACATGATCGTTACCTTTATCGGCGGCTCGCCGGTAGAGATGCCGTGGCGGAATAAGGCATCGGCAATTCTGTGGAGCTATTATGCAGGAATGGAGACGGGCAATGCTTTTGCCGAAATAATCTTCGGAGATGTCAATCCGTCCGGTAAGCTGGCAGAGACATTTCCGAAAAAATATGAGGATTGTGTCACTGCGAAGAACGGGCAGTTCGGAGTGTGGGGCAAAATCACACTGGAGGAAGGACTGTATCTCGGATATCGCTATTTTGACAGAGAGCGTATTACGCCGGCATTCTGTTTCGGACACGGGCTTTCCTATACGGAGTTTGCTTACAGCGGGTTGACGCTGAAAGCGGAAAAAGGCAAGGATGTGAAGATTAACTTTACGGTCAAGAATACGGGCAAGAGAATCGGATCAGAGATCGTGCAGGTTTATATTGCACCGATTGCACCGAAAGTGGACAGACCGGATAAAGAGCTGAAGGCGTATACGAAAGTCGAGCTGGCACCGGGTAAATCCAGAAAAGTAAGTCTGACGCTGCGACAGGAAGACTTTGCGTATTTCGACGAACACTTGCATGAATTTATTGCGGATGCCGGAGACTATGAGATTCTGGTCGGCGCATCCTGTGAAGATATCCGATTAAAAGGGATTGCCGCTTTGGCATAATAAAAGGTATATTTTCCCATGATCCGGTGCATACTTTAAAGGAAACAACAATATGAGTATGTACAGGAAGGATGGGAAACAGAAATGGATTATAATAATATACCGCTGAGTCTGGGAATGGCAATCACGGCAAATCAGGCTGCAATGGACCGGTTTGTAGATATGACGGAAGCGGAGAAAGAAGCTTTTATTGACAGAAGCCGTGACGTTATGTCAAGAGAAGAGATGGAGAAACTGGTGAATACGCTAGCGGAAGATGAGGAGAAGACGGATGTCCACCTGGAGGATGTGAACGATATTTTTAAAGGACCAAGCATCGGTTGAGGGGTGAAGCTGCACAGGGCAATTCGGATCTAATGCCTTCGTGCAGCTTGTGTCCTTAAGCAGATTGAAAAATCAGAGATTTTTCAATCGCAAATTTGTGCCGACGCTGTTAGCGTCTCGGCTTACAAATTTGCAGGCTGAGCAAGAATAGGGGATGAAGATGCACATACAAATGCCTGACAAAGTACATAAGATTATAGAAATATTGGAGGCAGCAGGCTATGAGGCATACGCTGTCGGCGGCTGCGTCCGGGACTCTATACTCGGCAGAGAGCCCAATGACTGGGACATTACCACTTCGGCGAAACCGGAGGAGACGAAGAGTCTTTTTGCCAGAACGATTGATACCGGTATTAAACACGGAACGGTGACAGTTATGCTGGATAAGGAAGGTTTCGAGGTGACCACCTACCGTATTGACGGGATCTATGAGGATAACAGGCATCCGAAGGAGGTCACGTTTACTGCCAGTCTGGAGGAAGACTTGAAGAGGCGGGACTTTACCGTCAATGCTATGGCGTACAATGAGCGGACAGGCTTGGTGGATATTTTCGGAGGTTTGGCGGATATAGAGCAGGGTATTATTCGATGCGTGGGCAATGCGAAGGAGCGCTTCACGGAAGATGCGCTGCGTATGTTACGGGCGGTTCGTTTCTCAGCACAGCTGGGATATGAGATTGAGGAGAAGACAAAACAGGCGATTCGTAGGCTTGCTCCGAATTTAAAAAAGATCAGCGCGGAGCGGATACAGGTGGAACTGGTCAAATTGGTGACATCACCGCATCCGGATTATCTTCGTACCGCTTACGAGACAGGGATCACGCAGCAGATTCTGCCGGAATTTGACATCTGTATGGAGACGAACCAGAATAATCCACATCACTGCTATAACGTCGGAGAACATATATTACATTCCATGCAGGAGACTGCACCGGATAAGGTATTGCGGCTTGGTATGCTTTTTCACGATATCGCTAAACCGCAGACGCTTTCCATCGATGATGAGGGAATTACCCATAACAAGGGACATGCCGAGTTGGGTGAGAAAATGACAAGGCAGATTCTGCGCCGCCTTAAATTCGATAACGATACGATCGATAAGGTATCGAAGATCGTGCTTTATCATGATCAGGAGGTCGGGCTTACACCAAGCGGAGTCAGACGGGCGGTGAACCGGATGGGAGAAGAAATCTTTACCATGCTGTTTGCTGTACAATATGCGGATGTCCTTGCGCAGAGTGATTATCTGCGGGAAGAGAAACTGCAGAAGCTTACATATAAGAAGGAAATCTACGAAGGAATCTGCCGGAGGAAAGAATGTCTGAACCTGAAAGACTTAGCGGTCACAGGTAGTGATCTGATTGCGCTCGGGATACCCGCAGGAAGGCAGATCGGTGTGATATTAAACGATCTTCTGGATATTGTGCTGGAGGAACCGGCACGTAATACGCGGGAGGAATTACTACGAATTTGTAAAGAAAAAAGATAAATTTTCATACTTTCCCACTGCTTCTCATAAGATAGGATAGACGACAAAGCGGGGGGTATTCGTGTGAATGACAGAGCAGTCAGTTTATTAGATCATTATGAAATAGAGGTGAATCGTACCTGGAAGGGACGGGGCGCTATTCTGTGCGATTCGGATCATGGATTGCTTATCTTAAAAGAATATTGTGGGCCTGCTGATAAAGTGTTATTCCAGGATTTGCTATTAAAACATATTAATGAAAGCGGTATCATAAGGGCAGAATCTATCCTGCGCACGAGAGAAGATGAAATGATCGTCTTCGATCAGGACAGGGTGCCGTATATAGTTAAGACCTACTATGAGGGACGGGAATGCAATCATCGGGACACAGAAGAATGCCAGCAGGCGGTTTCCACACTTGCAAGGCTGCATAACATCTCAGATCTTTCGGCTCATGATGAGTTGAGAGAGCAGCCGGTATTCCGAATTGAACAAGAGTATGAGAAACATAATCGGGAATTAAAGAAAGTCCGGAAATTTCTGCGTGAAAAAAGCCAAAAAACGGATTTTGAGATTTATTTAATGAAGCATTATGATTATTTCATGAATAATGCCTTGCAAATTACCGATGAATTGCGTTATTATGCCTATGAGGAAGATTCTTACGAATTTCCTATTGTGTGTCACGGCGACTATCAGTATCATAATATTATGCAGACGCAGGAAGGAATTGTGCTGCTTAATTTCGAGAAATGTGTGCGGGATTATCCGGTACGGGATCTGAATCTGTTCCTGCGTAAGATCTTGGAAAAAAATAACTGGTCGCAGACACTTGGTGATATGCTGTTAGAGAGTTATAATAGAGAGAGGAATCTGACGAACAGGGATTATAAACAGTTATACTATCGGCTGGCGTATCCCGAAAAGTTCTGGAAGATCGTAAATTTCTATTATAACAGCGGCAAAGCATGGATTCCTATGAGAAACATGGAAAAGATAGAGAAGCTCTTCGCGCAGGAGAGGGAGAAACAGCTTTTCCTGGAGAGTATATTCAAACTGTGAGCAAAATGCCGCACCGTCTTAAAGAGGCGGCAGCGGAATGGAAAGGATAAGGTTGTAGGATGCACGGAAGAATTTCACAGGCAGCAACAGTCATTGTTGTATTGGCATTGCTGATTACCGGCTGTACTTCACAGGCGAGTAGTATAGGCATGGCTAAGGATAAGGCAGGTAAAGTGGTTGATACCGGCTTTACAGTCAGTACGGTGGGCAGCTATGATTCGGCGGATACGGCGGTAGTCATGTCCGTTGATCAGCAAAACAACAGTGTCACGCTCATGAACATGGATGCGGGAAGGCAGTATACGTTGTATTATGACGGCACAACCTATGTGAAGGATAAATACAACGGTCCGATGACGATCTCTCAGGTTAGGGCGGGGGATGTGGTAGATGTCAATTTTCTGAAAGGAAAAAGACAGCTTGCCAGCATTCAGTTATCTCCGAAAGCATGGGTATATGATAATGTGGAAAACTATAATCTGGGCGGTATCAACAAAACGGCAAGCATAGGCTCCAATACTTATTCTTTGCCGGAGGATGTGGTGGTACTTTCTGACGGTAAACGTACGGAAGTCATGGATATTGTGACGCAGGATCTGCTTTCGATTCGCGGAATTGATCATAAAATCTACAGTATCAATGTAGAGAAAGGACACGGATATCTGCGTCTGAAGAATGATCAGGCGTTGATCGGCGGATGGATTGAGGTAGGTAATACCGTAATCAGAGAGATTACCGAGGATATGCTGTTAGTAGTGCCGGAAGGAAGTTATCAGGTATTTCTGTCTAATAATGGTGCAAGCTGTACCAAGGATATTATTGTGGAGAGAGATAAGGAAGTTGTACTGGATGTAGGCGATCTGGAAGTTCCGCAGGATAAGACCGGAAGGATTGTATTGTCTGTCACACCGGATACTGCTACGGTTAAGATAGATAACCGGACAGTGGACATCAACAATCCGGTAGAGCTTACTTATGGAATTCACCAAATATATTTAGAAGCGGAAGGGTACGATTCGCTGAGGAAATATATTCAGGTCGGTTCGGAATATGCTAAGATTTCTTTTAAATTGGAAGAAAAGAAACAGAAAGAAGACGATAACTCTTCGATCAGTCAGAACAGTATAGAGGATAAGGAATCCGAAAAGGACGATAATTCTTCTGACGATGCCCTGAATTCTACCAGCGGAAATAAAGTGTATATTGACGCACCGAAGAATGTAGAGGTATATGTGGACGGCAATTACAGGGGTATCTCACCGGTCAGCTTCAAGAAAGTGACGGGCAGTCATACCGTTACACTTCGTAAGAGTGGATATAAAACGAAGAGTTATACCATATATTTGTATAATGATGGAGAAGATATTACTTATTCCTTCTCGGATCTGGAAAAGGAAGACAGTTCTGTCAGCAACAATAAGAATAATTCTAAGTCCGAAAATTCTACAAGAGAGGATAAAGAGCCGGATCTGGATATTGTAGGAACTGTGAGCGGAAATAATTCCATTAAGGTCCCTGATCCTATTGACGAAGTGATAACGGACGAGGAAGAGACGAAGGAACCTGAAACACCGGATGAATCCGGATCAGATAAAAAGCCGGGAGCATCAGATGGGGCAGGCTCAGAGGAACAGGATGACTAAGAAATATACCTATGAAGATTTATTGGAGATTATCAGAACTCTGCGAGGAGAGAACGGTTGTCCCTGGGACAGGGTGCAGACGCATGAGAGCCTGAAACCGTGTATGATGGAAGAAGCGGCCGAGTTGCTGGCATCTATCCGGATCTACGATCAGACGGGTAATCCCGAAAACATGTGTGAAGAATTGGGGGATGTGCTTCTGCAGGTTGTCATGCATGCACAGATCGCGTCGGAAGAGGGACTCTTTACGATGGATGATGTGATCGATGCGGTCAGCCGTAAGATGGTGCGGAGACATCCGCATGTATTTGGGACAAACAATGCGGATACACCGGAGGAAGCGCTTACCAATTGGGAAGAGATTAAGAAGGAAGAGAAGAAGGATAAAAGCTGGATCTCATCCCCGCTTCGCGAGATTCCGCAGGAGCTGCCTGCGCTCACGAGAGCGGCTAAGGTTCTGAAGAAGATAGATAAGTACTATGAGAGCGGCAGTACATATGAGCAGGATGTAGAAGCGTTGAAACAGTCGGTGGAAGCACTTTCGGCATGCAAGCCGGAGACTTACGGCAAGGAGCTGGAACTGATCGTGGCAGACATGTTGCTTAGATTGTCCGACATTGCGAGGATCACTAAGATTTCACAGGAACAGATTTTGACCGACAGAATAGAAGATTTGATCGAGCAGTATGAGAAGCCGGAATTGAAGAATCGGATGTAAAGTGACAAAAAACGACAGAAACAATTTACATAACATATTTTCATATATAGCAACTTATGAAAATACCGAAAAACGCCGTAAAAAAGCCTTTTTTTGCTTGACAACGAGGGGAAAAGCGTATATAAATGTATGTAGGCGTTTCAAAAGAGAAACATCTAATAACAATATGAAAACTCATTTAAGAGGAGGAGTTCAAGATGAACAAGACAGAATTAGTTGCTGCTATGGCTGATCAGGCAGGTTTATCCAAGAAAGATGCAGAGAAGGCATTAAAGGCATTTACAGACGTTGTTGCAGATGAGCTGAAGAAAGACGGCAAGGTACAGTTAGTTGGTTTCGGTACTTTTGAAGTTTCCAAGAGAGCTGCAAGAGAAGGCAGAAACCCTCAGAGCGGCGCTGTTATGAAGATCGCTGCTTCCAAGGCACCTAAGTTCAAAGCCGGCAAGGCATTGAAGGACATGCTTAACGCATAAGATATTTGTGATGAAGAACGATAAAAGCCTGTATGCATTTGCATATGGGCTTTTTGACTATTATAAATAGTTTTACCGATACAAAGAATAGATACAGGAGGAAAATTATGAGACTGGACAAATATTTAAAGGTTTCCCGCCTAATCAAGCGACGCACGGTGGCAAACGAGGCATGTGACGCAGGCAGAGTGCTTGTCAATGATAAGCCAGCCAAGGCTTCGACGAATGTCAAGGTGGGAGATACGATTACGATCGGCTTCGGTAATAAGGAAGTGAAGGTGGAGGTTCTGGATGTGCAGGAAACCGTACGCAAGGAAGAGGCAAAAGAGCTGTTCCGATATTTGACATAAGAAGTCAGGCATATTTTATCCGGATCGGGCATACATTTAACAAGTAGCATAACTGTGCGGCACACCGTGTCCCGCAGTTCCCGGAGGATAATGTATGGAAGATCTGAATCATGTGAATAAAAGACCCCATAAGCTTATGCTCACCGACAGAAGGACATGTACCATAAGCGGTGTGAATGATGTATTATCTTTTGATGTCAATGAGATCCTGTTAGAGACGGAGCAGGGTATGTTAATGATCAGAGGTACACAGCTGCATGTGAGCAGGCTGTCGCTTGACAAAGGAGAGGTAGATGTAGACGGACGGATTGATAGTTTTACCTATTCGGAAAATGCCGGTTACGGCACGAAGGGTGAATCGTTCATCGCCAGACTATTTAAGTAACTAAGTAACTCTTGGGGGAATCGCAGGGTATGAGTCAGGGCATTGTGCAGGAAGTTACTTTTTTTCTACATTCCATTCTTATGGGTCTGATCATTACATTCGCCTATGACTGGGTGCTGATCTGCAGGAAGCTGTTCAGACATGGCAGTATATTAATATCCGTAGAAGATCTTATGTACTGGTTTGCATGTGGGATCGGTGTGTTTTATATGCTGTATAGGGAGAATAACGGTGTTCTGAGATGGTTTGCCGTGTTGGGAGCCGCACTTGGAATGCTTTTTTATAAAATAGTTGTCAAAGACCGGTTTGTATACATTATGTCAACGCTAATACACAAGATAATGTGGTTCATAATTCGTGTCATACAAATTGTGCTAAAACCTCTAAAATGCCTATTTTCCGCGCTTCGAAGGTTTGTTCGATTCGTGTCGAGGAAATTGAAAAAAGTAAAAGAATTAATTAAAAAACGGTTGACGGTTTTCATAAAAACCCTTAGAATAATTTTATGTAAACATTAACGGGGCGGCGGAAGAGGGGTATCATTAGCAACATGGCAAGAAAAGCAGCATATCGTAGGAAGCGCCAGAATAAGACGGGCATGCTTTTGGTTACCACAGTTGTCTTAATGATGCTGATTGTGGTCGCAGTAAAAAGTGTTGAACTTCGAGAGAAACGTGCTACCTATATGGCAAGGGAAGAGGCCTTGATGCAGGAGATCGAAGCGGAAGAGGCAAGAGCGGAAGAGCTCGCGGAATATGAGAAGTATACACAGACTAAGAAATACGTGGAGGAAATCGCGAAAGAGAAGTTAGGTCTTGTGTATGAAGGCGAAATCATATTTAAAGATGAAAAATAGGCAGGTTTCGGATAAAGTTCCGGAATCTGTTTTTTTGTGGTAATAATCCGGACAACCCTCTCATATATTGAATATTGGTAACCGTTCTGTATAAAACGGGAATGCGGAAATGTTACAAATATGGGCGTAAAGTGCAGAGAATGAGGGAGGCATGTCATGAGAAAACAGGCGGAAGTCAGGGATGATAACAGGATAACGATTATACCGGAATACGGCAGGCAGAGACTCCTGAATTATGCGGAATCGTTCCGGGATCTGGCAGATTTGTTTGAGGAAGAAGAAGAGAACGATAAAGCCGCGGATGGCGGACAGGCTGAGGACAGGCGGGATTATCTTTGGCAGCGCAAGCTGCAGGAAAACCAAGGGCTTCTGGCGGAGCATCTCAAAGAAATGGCACACATTATGGCGGAAGTGGCGAAGGAAACCTGTCTATATCGTCCGATGAGCGAGAGAAAATATCGGCAAATGGCTAAGCTGCTTCGGGAATCCGGGATACAGCTTAAGAATTTCTTTGAATTGGAACATGAGGACGGTCATACCGAGCTCAGCCTGACCATGAAGACTGCATCCGAGAAATATATACGGATGGGGGAGAAAGAACATATATCGGTAGAGGATGTAGCGGATTTTATATCGGTTGCAATGAATACTAGGCTTCGCGCAGCGAAAAATGCGCCGTTATATCTGACCCCTGAGTGGAGCACATATTATTTCCTAGAAGAGCCGGCTTATCACCTACTGACGGGAGTGGCGAAAGCGGTTAAGGAAACGGAGCATATATCGGGAGACAATTACTCTTTCTATGAGGCGGAGGACGGCAGAATGGTGACGATCCTGTCGGACGGTATGGGTTCCGGCGAGAAGGCATGCAGCGGATCAGAGCGGGTGATTGAACTGATGGAGCGGTTGTTGGAAGCGGGATTTCGTAAGGAAGCTGCGATACAGATGATCAATGGAGCGCTGGCGGCAGCAGGGCAGGAAGAAAACATGTCTACCCTTGACCTGTGCGATATGAATCTGTATACAGGAGAGTGTGAGTTTATTAAAGTCGGGGCTGCATGTACGTATATTAAGCGCGGGCGGCTGGTGGACAGGCTTTCGACACAGAATTTTCCGTTAGGAGTTTTCGGGCAGTTGGAACCGGAGATACTGTACCGGACGCTGCAAAACGGCGACTATGTGATCATGTTGTCTGATGGCGTAATGGACGCGCTTTCCCAGGGAATCGGGGAGGAAGTGCTGCCGGAGATCATCGGCAAGATGGAGTTTTCCAATCCCAATGAGATTGCGAATCAAATACTGACGTATTGTCTGAAACAGAGTAAGGGCCGAATCAGGGATGATATCACGGTGCTGGTGATCGGGGTCTGGGATCAGACAGATGATTGTAATTTGTAACGGAGCCGAATATGATAGAGAATGGTAATTGTTCAGAAGGTGTTTTCGCGAGACGTTTTTTGTGAGTGAAGCGTAAGCGGAAGTCACAGAAAACTCGAGACAGACTTGCGCGAAATTATGCAGAATGCATAATTTCTGTGCATCTTCGTAGCTGTGAAGAACAGGGTTCTGAACAGTTACAGTGAATGTTAAAAGCGGGTATTGGTTGAACATATGGTTATAACATGGAAGATAAGGGAATCATCATGGCAAGAAAGCTGTCTGATGAGCGTGGAAGTACAATGACGGATATTACGTATAATAGGGTGGTCAATTTCATAGACAGACATCAGATGATCAAGGCGGGTGATCTGGTGGCAGCCGGCGTGTCGGGCGGTGCGGATTCCGTCTGTCTGCTGCATATCCTGTGGCGGTTATTGGGACAGATACCTTATAGGCTTCTCGCAGTGCATGTAGACCATGGTGTTCGAGCAGAGTCGGCACAGGATGCGGCGTATGTACGACGGTTATGCGAAACGCTTAATGTACCCTTCTATCTGCATTGTGCAGATATGAACGGTTATGCCGCGACGCATAGAATATCGGCGGAAGAAGCGGGCAGGCAGATACGTTATGAAGCTTTTGAGGAAGTGCTTGCCGGGACGCAGCAGGGGATGCAGAGGTGTAGAATTGCCGTCGCACATAACGCTGATGACCGGGCGGAGACGATGCTGTTTCATTTGTTTAGGGGAAGCGGGATCAAAGGGCTTAGTTCTATCCAGCCTGTCAGGGAGTCGATAATCCGTCCGTTGCTATGTCTGGAGCGGGCACAGATAGAGCAGTATCTTGCCGAGCATGGGCTGGATTACTGCAGAGACAGCACCAATGAAGAGGATGCGTATACCCGTAACAGGATACGGCATCACATCCTGCCTTATGCAGAACAGGAGATTTGTTCCGGGGCGGTGACGCATATGGGAGAACTTGCGGATATTCTGTCGGAAACAGAAAGTTATCTATCGAAACATACTGAGAAGCTCTATGAGGCATATGTAGAAGAAATTATGTCGAAGTGTCCTGAGACGGAGAAGAAACAGCCTGCGGAAGCGGACCCGACCGATATGCCTGTGAGCCTGCGTATACAGGGAACGGCGCTTCTGACAGAGGACCCCGTCATGTATAAGAGAGTATTTCTCAGATGTATGGAGAGACTCACACCGTACCGGAAAGATATTACCGGACAGCATATCGCAGATCTTGTGAATCTGGCGGCACAAAACGGCAGTAAAGAATTGTCCCTTCCTTATGGAATCAGGGCATATAAAGAATATGACAGACTGTTTCTGTACAGGAGGTCGGGAGAAAATATCGAAACTGTAATAACGGGAGACGATAATACCGTGCTGCCGAAGGAGTATACAATCGAACCGCCGACAGAGATTTTCGTGCCCGGTGAGGGGACATATACTTTTATTTTACTGGAAAATGATGCCGGATTTTGCAAAAAACAACAAAATATTCCCGAAAACAGATATACGAAATGGTTTGATTATGATAAAATAACTACGTCTGTGCTGTTGCGTACGAGACGACAGGGAGATTATCTTACCATTGATACCGCGCTACACACGAAATCTGTTAAGCAGTACATGATCAATGAAAAAATCCCCAAGAGACAACGCGACAGCATGTATGTACTGGCTGACGGGGCGCATGTCCTGTGGGTACCCGGATATCGAATCAGCCAAGGCTATAAAGTGGATGAAAGTACGAAGCGTATTTTACAGGTACAGATAAGAGGAGGATTTCATGGCGGAACGAATCGAAGTACTATTGAGTGAGGAAGAAGTGAACAAAAGAATTCGGGAGATCGGGGATCAGATTTCCAAAGATTATGCTGGTAAGCAGGTACATTTAGTCTGCGTACTTAAGGGTGGAAGTTTCTTTATGTGTGAACTTGCCAAGCGCATCACCGTGCCGGTATCGCTTGACTTTATGTCTGTATCCAGTTATGGCAAAGATACAAAGTCCAGCGGCGTGGTTCGAATCGTTAAGGATCTGGATGAACCGCTTACAGACAAACATGTGCTGGTAATAGAAGATATCGTGGATTCCGGAAGGACGCTGAGTTATCTGTTGGAAATGTTGAAGGACAGAGGTCCGGAAGACGTGAAGCTGTGTACATTGCTTGATAAGCCGTCGCGGAGAGTGGTGGATGTCAAAGTGGACTATACCGGTTTTGAGATACCTGATGAATTTGTAGTGGGTTACGGTCTGGACTACGACCAGAAATACCGGAATCTGCCCTATGTCGGCATTGTGAAATTTGATTAATACGATAATGAGAGAGGTTATACTTTGAGCAGGAATAACAAGAGTTTCTATTTATATTTTGTCATCATAATCGGTCTGTTACTGTTTACTGTCTGGCTCGGAACGGCGAGAGTGCCGAGCAGCAACTATACAATGGGTGAATTTATAAAGCAGATGGAGAGTAACGAAGTTGCGGTCGTCACTATCTGTCCTAATAAAGATACACCTACGGGATCGCTGGAGATTACACTTAAGAGCGGTCAGGAGCGTATACTGAATGTCACGGATGTGACGGAAGCAGAGCAGTTGGTCAGAAGTTACGGACTGGATCCCATGGTAGAGGGAGTTCCGGAGGAGAGCTGGTTTTTAAACAGTGTATTTCCGATTCTGATCGTGGTGATCGTCTGTGTCTTCTTCTTTGTGATGATGAATGCACAGAACAGCGGCGGCGGCAGCAACGGCAAGATGATGAATTTCGGCAGAAGCCGTGCGAAGCTGACATTAGGCGGAGAGAATACGATCAAGCTGGACGGTGTGGCCGGACTTCAGGAAGAAAAAGAAGAGCTGCAGGAGATCGTGGAATTTTTAAAAGAGCCGGGTAAATTTACGAAGGTGGGAGCCAGAATTCCCAAGGGTATCCTCCTGGAAGGCGCTCCCGGTACGGGTAAAACGCTGCTTGCCAAGGCGATCGCGGGAGAAGCGAATGTTCCGTTTTTCAGCATATCCGGATCTGATTTCGTGGAAATGTTCGTCGGTGTGGGTGCGTCCCGTGTGCGGGACATGTTTGCGGAAGCGAAGAGACATTCTCCCTGTATCATCTTTATCGATGAGATCGATGCCGTGGCGAGACGTCGTGGCACAGGTATGGGCGGCGGACATGATGAGCGTGAACAGACACTGAACCAGCTGCTTGTAGAGATGGACGGTTTCGGTGTCAACGAGGGTATTATCGTGATGGCAGCGACTAACCGTGTGGATATATTGGACCCCGCAATTCTAAGACCCGGACGATTTGATCGTAAGATCGCGGTATCGCGGCCCGATGTGAGAGGCAGAGAGGATATTCTGAAGCTGCATTCCAAGAACAAACCGCTGGGGGATGATGTGAACCTGCAGCAGATTGCACAGACTACCGCCGGATTTACGGGGGCGGATCTGGAGAATCTTCTGAATGAGGCAGCGATCAATGCGGCTATGGATCAGCGGGCTTTTGTGAAGCAGGGAGATATTAAGAAAGCATTCGTCAAGGTGGGTATCGGTACGGAGAAGAAGAGCCGTGTTATTTCCGATAAAGAGAAGAAGATCACGGCGTATCATGAGGCGGGACATGCGATTCTGTTCCATGTATTACCGCAGGTAGGACCGGTTTATATGGTGTCTATTATTCCTACAGGTGCTGGCGCGGCGGGCTATACGATGCCGCTTCCCGAGCGGGATGATATGTTCCAGACCAAAGGAAAAATGCTGGAAGACATTATGGTATCTATGGGTGGGCGTATCGCTGAGGAGATTATATTTGATGACATTACGGCCGGCGCATCCCAGGATATCAAACATGCAACGAAGGTTGCCCGCAGGATGGTCACCTGTTACGGTATGTCAGAGAATATCGGTGTGATCAATTACGGTGACGATGATGATGAAGTGTTTATCGGAAGAGATCTGGCACATGCTAAGAAATACAGTGAAGCCGTTTCCGGAGAGATTGATAAAGAAGTGAAGGCAATCATTGATGACTGCTACCGTAAGGCAAAGGATATAATCTCGGAGCACATCGATGTGCTGCACAGCTGTGCGGAGCTTCTTCTGGAAAAAGAGAAGATCAATCGTGCTGAGTTTGAGGCGCTTTTCGGTACTAAGGAGCCGAATTTGGATGGTTTAAACGTGACGGAACAGTTGGATTTGTAAGAATTGCACAAAAACGAATATTAAAAATTGTAATATTTGTGAATCCTTAGTATTGTGGACGGATAGGTGCTATGCTATTATACTACTTGTAACCCCCAATACATTATATAGTTTTTTGCTATACCCCATAAGAAAGAAATACCTTCTCTAAAAAAGGCAGTTTTTGAAACTGTCTTTTTTACATATAAGAAATTTTCCGGCATATTTTGAGTTTGTGAAGTAGAATTCGAAATCAAACCCGTCCGATTGTTGTAAGTCATTTAAAATCCTTGAATATCCACAATATATAGTATAAAATAAATTGTATATAGTGTTTTTACAGGAAGGCGCGGCGATTATGGATATCAGTCTATTTCAAAAAGCGGAGAAGAATCAGCAGTATATTTCCACCATGCGTCCGGTATTTAACAGGAAAGCTTTGTTTTCGGATATGACGGAGGATTATGTGTGTCCGCCGGAACCGAGTGCATATGGAGAGGTCAATATACATTTCCGGTCCGCTAAGAATAATATTGATCGTGTATTTATCGTAAGCAAGGGCGAGAAACATTTGATGCTTAAGACGGAGTCGGATAATGAGTTCGATTATTACTCTCATTCCATCCAATTAGAAAATGAGAAACTGGTGTACTATTTTGAAGTGCATGCAGGGAAGATTGTTTGCTATTATGATACGAGAGGTGTCTGCAAAGACATTAACGAGTACTATCATTTCCGGTTGATTCCCGGGTTTAAGACACCGGATTGGGCTAAGGGTGCGGTATTTTATCAGATCTATGTGGATCGTTTCTATAACGGAGACCCCACAAATGATGTGCTGACCAATGAATATCAATATATCGGCGATAAGACGGTCAGAGTAGAAGATTGGAATAAATATCCCGCAACAATGGGTGTCAGGGAGTTCTATGGCGGTGATCTGCAGGGAGTGTTGGATAAGATGGATTATCTGCAGGATCTCGGTGTGGATGTCATATATTTTAATCCGTTGTTTGTCTCTCCCTCTAATCATAAGTATGATATTCAGGATTATGACTATATTGATCCTCATTTCGGCAGGATCGTTCATGACGAAGGTGAGCTGCTTGCTCACGATCAGCATGAGAACCGTTTTGCCACCAGATATATAGATCGAATATCCAACAAGGATAATTTGGAAGCAAGTAATGCTCTTTTTGCGGAAGTAGTGAAAGAAGCGCACAGAAGAGGCATGAAGGTTATTCTGGACGGGGTGTTCAATCACTGTGGGTCTTTTAATAAATGGATGGACAGAGAGCGGATCTACGAACATGCGGAGGGATACGAAAAAGGCGCCTATATCACGCAGGATAGCGAATATCATGATTATTTCCAATTTCATGACAACCACAGATGGCCGTATAACGGTTCTTATGACGGCTGGTGGGGGCATGATACACTTCCGAAGCTTAATTATGAGAATTCCAAGCATCTGGTAGATTATGTGTTATATATTGCGAGAAAATGGCTTTCTCCGCCGTATAACGTGGATGGGTGGAGACTGGATGTGGCGGCTGATCTGGGGCATTCTCCGGAATTCAACCATTACTTCTGGAAGGAATTCCGCAAAACAGTCAAAATGGTGAATCCCGATGCCATTATTCTGGCGGAGCATTACGGCAGTCCGTTAGATTGGCTGCAGGGAGACGAGTGGGATACGGTCATGAACTATGATGCTTTTATGGAGCCGGTGACATGGTTCCTGACGGGCATGCAGAAGCACAGCGATGACTATAGAGAAGACTTAAGAGGTAACGCGGACAGTTTCTGGGGCGCAATGCAGCATCACAGCGCCAGCTTCACGACGCCGTCCTTGCAGGTAGCCATGAATGAATTATCCAATCATGATCATTCCCGGTTCCTGACCAGAACGAATCGTAGGGTCGGCAGAACGAATACGCTGGGCCCGGAGGCAGCGAACGCCGGGGTTAATAAAGCGGTCATGCGGGAAGCGGTGGTGATCCAGATGACCTGGCCCGGAGCGCCCACAGTGTATTACGGTGACGAGGCAGGCGTATGCGGGTTCACGGATCCCGATAACAGACGTACTTATCCTTGGGGACATGAAGATCATGAAATGATAGAGTTCCACAAAGAGATCATCAAGATTCATAAGGAGCACAAGGAGTTTCTGACAGGATCTCTGAAATATATCGAGGGAGATTACAACGTGATCGGCTACGGCAGATTCACGAGGCAGGGACAGTCGGTGATCCTGATCAATAACAATGATTATGAAATTACGAAGGAATTGACGGTATGGTATTTGGGTGTTCCGAGAGAGTGCACGATGAAGCAGCTTATGCTGACTACCGCAGAGGGGTATTCGACGGAGGAGAAGGAGTATCCGGTCGTATCCGGTAAAGTTACGGTTACTCTGCCGGCGACTTCGGCGATTATTCTGCGGCATGAAGACCATATACTTAAGAGTTTTCTGCAATTCGGGTAGTATATTTCAGGATATGTAAAAAAGACTTAAATCCATTGGACTTAGGTCTTTTTATTTTGGGAAATCTATAGAGATATCAGTAAATGTCTTTACGACTGTATTTCACATATGCAAAGATAATTCCGATTATGGCAAATGCCATTCCGAATATGACTTTTCCGGCATCCAGGCTCATATCAGCAATAAGATCGGCTCCCTCGGCATATCCGAAGGGAGTGATATATTTTAAAAACTCCGCATTCTCCGAAATGTTAGCGACAATATTCAGAAAATACATGACTGTGGCGATTCCAAGTCCGATCCCAAGACCGCCATGTCTCATAAAAGCGGAAATTCCGAAGCAGATACATGCCAACTCAATCTGCACTAAGAAATAAGACAAATGCAGCAAGCCGATTTCATTCCAAGGAATATCTTCACCGATCGCAGCTATGGATATGATTGCAAGTATAAATACAGCGATACTCATGATCAGTATCTGCAGCACAACAGATGCCAGTTTCCCAGTGATAATGCGCATCCTGCTCACCGGATGGGTCAGCAGATATTCCGCCGTCCTTTCTTTTTCTTCTTTAGCAAGTGCGCCGATTCCCAGCAGCGCGGCGAAGAAGGCTCCGCCCAGACCTAAGATATTACCACATTCCACGGCGTAGAAGCCGATCAGTGTGCCGAAGTTCAGCCGATCCATGCCAAAGGCGGCGGTAAATGAGCCCATGGAAGAAAACATGTCGTTTACGCCTTCCATTTCGCTCTCCATCTCCGGATACATAAATACACATATAGCGACAAAAAATCCGATGGAGATCGTCCAGATCAACAGGGATTTCCACCCTTGATTTAATTCATGTTTTATCAGTGTCATAACTTCACGGTTCCTTTCTTATCTTGAGAAGATTCATAGTAGTGCATAAAGATTTCTTCCAGATCCGGTTCCGATATGGAA
Source organism: Lachnospiraceae bacterium (assembly GCA_014804655.1). Taxonomy (GTDB): domain Bacteria; phylum Bacillota; class Clostridia; order Lachnospirales; family Lachnospiraceae; genus UBA3282. Next base: position 67,922 of record JAAUZK010000033.1, read on the forward strand.
AGATCAGTTATTTCTCCTTCGCTGAGTGTCTTCAGCAGTTGTTTGATATCACCGCTGTAAAGAAAGCTTGTAGTACCTTTTGACTCCTCAAGGTTGCGGATGAATTCGGATGGATGAACCGATACATTTCCCTGAACTGTAATCCGTTTGGCATTGGTCTTGGATAAGGCTTCCACGCTGTCGCAGGCAATGATGCGCCCTTCACGGATAATGGCAGCTCTTGTGCAGTTGTGCTGAATCTCAGACAGGATATGGCTCGAGAGAAATATAGCTGTGCCCTGTCGGTTTCTTTCTTCCAGAATGGCAAAGAATTCGTGCTGCATTAGGGGATCAAGACCGCTGGTAGGCTCGTCTAAGATTAAGAGATCCGGTGTGTGCTGGAGCGCACAGACGATTGCCACTTTCTTGCGGTTTCCGAAGGATAATTCCGATACTCTGCGGGACAGGTTAAGCTGCAGACGGTCACATAGGACGGCAGCCTCCCGTGAACAATCTTTTTTCCGCAGGTCGGCGGACAGCTTCAGGATATCTTTGACTTTTGCGCCCGAATAAAATATTGCCTCTGAGGGGAGATAGCCGACCTTGGATAAGACAGCCTTCCGATCATTACGGATGTCCATGCCGAGAATCTGTGCGGAGCCGGAATCGGGGGAGATCAATCCCAGCAGCGTGCGGATCGTTGTGGATTTACCTGCACCGTTAGGTCCGATGTAGCCGAAGAATTCCCCTTCCTGCACCGTCAGGCTCAGGTCAATGATCCCTCTGGATTTTCCGTAATATTTGGTTAAGTTTGAAATTTGGATTGCGTTCATAAAGCTCCCCTTTTCTGCATGTCAATTTATTGTTTGGTGTAGACTGTCTTCCAGAAGTCAATGATTTTAATAAAGTCCGCTTCCATTTCATCGGCGTTTACGCCACCCTGCTGGACTTTTTCCCACAGATAACCTTCCGAGGCCCAGTACATAGTCCGGTACATCATCTGCAGATCGAGCCCCGGAATAAATTGTTCGGGGTCCAGCGCTGCTAAGACAGGACTTGCCTTAAAATCGGTATATTTTGCAATTAATTTTTGAAGGTCTTCACATACGTCGGGATCTTTTTCATAGTATGATTTGACAACGAAAGCTCCCAGATCGGGATAGCGGCGCATAACGTCCGCTTTTATTTTTAGTCCCTTGTACATCATTTCAAAGAGATCATTCGGGACAAAAGAAAGATTCTTTTCGAGGGCTTCTGTGGTTGCCTTCATACATTGATCCCAGAGGAAAAAGTACAGTTCTCTTTTGTTATAAAAATAATGAAAGAGCAGGGATTTGCTGATTCCTGCGGCAGCCGCAATCTCGCTCATTGGACTTTTCTTGTAGCAATTTTCTGAAAATACACGAAATCCGGCGTTGATGATTGCTTCCTGCTTTGCTTTTGGCAATGAAAAAAATTTATCGTTCATAATACTCCTTTATATTAACCGCTGCGGTTAATACTCATGATACTCCCGTTGACCGTTTTTGAGAAGACTGGTTGTAAATTGTATAAAATAATAACAGGAAAAGTTATTGTCAAGTAAAGTTATTTTGATGTATCAAAATAACTTTACTTTTTTAATAAATTATTCTATTATAAATACATATAATAAATTAAATAAGTCAAAAAATACTCTTATGAGGGATTCATATGATTATTCGAGAAAAAATTTTAAAAAAAATACGTCCGTTTTATGACAGTGAATTAATAAAGGTTCTGATTGGTCTGCGACGTTCCGGCAAGTCGGTTATTTTGCAGCAGATTATGGACGAACTTATAGAAAATGGTGTTGAGGCGTCGCAGATTATTTATATAAATTTCGAGGATTTTCAATATTCATTTATTACTGGGGCAGAACAACTATATAAATATATCTGCGATCAAAGAAAAAATGAAAAAAAATATTATATGTTTTTTGATGAAATTCAAATGGTAAATGAATTTGAGAGAGTCATTAATTCATTCAGAGCCACATGGGACGTAAGTATCTTTATCACCGGTTCTAACGGGAAACTTTTATCGGGGGAGCTGGCAACGCTCTTATCGGGAAGATATGTAAGTTTTCGGGTAACGCCGTTTTCTTTTGTTGAATATTGTGAAATCAAGCGAATTGAAGGACCTTCAGATGAAGATCTGATAGAATATATGAATTGGGGAGGTATGCCGCAGCGGTTTTCCATGAAAAGCGAAAGTGAGACGAGGACTTTTTTGCACGATCTGTATAATTCTATTGTCCTGCGTGATATCGTCCAGAGAACGGGGGCGAAGGAGGTTGATTTGATCAACCGCATTATGGAGTATCTTATGCTGAACCCTTCCCAAACATTTTCGGCAAAAGGAATCTCAAATTACTTTAAGAGTGTAGATCGTACAATCAGTGCGCAGACATTATATAATTATCTCGACCACATACAGACCTCATTGATTGTAAGCAAAGCGCAGCGTTATGATATTCGCGGAAAACAATTGCTTACAACATTGGATAAATATTTTCTGATGGATTTGGGATTAGGACGTATTCATAACAGTGGTTACAAGTTAGAAATGGGAGCGATGCTTGAAAATATTGTATACAATGAACTTAGGGATCGTGATTATGAGGTGTATGTCGGAAAGATACCAAATGGTGAAGTGGATTTCGTCGCAGTGAAAGGTGATAAGAGAGAATATTATCAGGTAGCATATTATTTGGCAGAGCAGTCCGTAATTGACAGAGAATTCGGCGCTTTTAAAGCGGTTGCCGATAATTATCCGAAATATGTTATCTCTATGGATAAGTTTGATTTTTCGAGGGATGGGATTATTCACAAGAATGTAATAGCGTTCTTAATGGAAGTTATATAGCATTCTTATACAAGGTTGTCACTATGAACATGGAGCAATGTGGGATCGCAGGAGTATAGGGAGATGATTGGGGAATAGGAAAATGAAGCATGGGAAGACTTTGAATATGAGTATGTTGGAAAAATCTTTTCCGTGTAACAGAGGGTTAATATATTCGTATATTGACATTCAAGAATAATTTAGGATAAAATAAANTACACTTTATTTTATCCTAAATTTATGAAAAGGGAAAATCGATGCAGTATATAGAACGTACATTGGAACGCAAATTTTTGCATATGAATTCTTTTTTTAAAGCAGTACTCGTAACTGGCGCAAGACAGGTGGGAAAGACTACATTGNTGAAACATNTGGCGGCNGAGCAGAATCGCACCTATGTTTCCATGGACCACACTATGGTGAGAGCGCTTGCGAAATCAGATCCNGTATTGTTCTTTCAAACATATAAACCGCCGATTATTATTGATGAGATACAGAAAGCGCCGGAGTTGTTTGAGCAGATTAAGATTATGTGTGATGAGAGTGATGAGNGGGGACTATTCTGGCTGACCGGCTCACAACAGTATCATATGATGAAAAATATNCGCGAAACACTGGCNGGCAGGATTGGAATNTTAGAGCTGTACAGCTTATCAAAGAATGAAACCGAAGGATTNATTTTTCCGAATGAATTGGATTTTTCTTTAGATTGTCTGCTGGCGAGACAANCGCTTGTGAAAAAAAATGATATTGAAGATGTGTTTGAACATATCTGGCGGGGNGGGATGCCGGATGCATTGCGGGCGGATGCGGAACAACGNCAGGAGTACTTTAATTCTTATATTGAAACATATCTTATGCGGGATGTGTCTGAGGAGNGAGGNATTACTGATTCGATTCGGTTCCGCAAATTCTTAAATGCNTGTGCTGCCCTGACTGCACAACAGGTTAATTACAAGACTTTGGCAGANGCTGCGGAAATCTCTCAGCCNACNGCAAANGAATGGCTGCGTCTTTTGCAGGGATTAGGCATTATTTATCTTTTACAGCCNTATGCAAATAATGANTTGAAGCGNCTTACAAAAACCCCGAAACTGTATTTCTGTGATACCGGNTTNTGCGCTTATTTATCTATGTGGCTGACCAGAGATACNNTGATGAATGGAGCGGCAAGCGGACATTATTTTGAAAATTATGTGGTNATTGAATTATTAAAGAATTATACTTANGCGNCTTCTAAAGCATGTTTAACATACTATCGGGATTCCAATGCAAAGGAGATAGATATTTTTGTGGAAGAAAACGGAGTGATTCATCCGCTGGAGATTAAAAAATCTGCGAATCCGGACAGACGGGAAATAAAAAAATTTGAGGTGCTGGACCGTGTGGAAGCAGTACGCGGGGATGGTGGGATTGTGTGCATGTGCGAGGAAGTTATTCCGATTGATAAAAGTAATTTTTTTATCCCGTGTAATCTGATTTAAAAATAGTAGAAAAAGTTATCGAAGGAGGAAGCAGGATGACAGAACAACAGAGCAAAATATATTATAGGGACGACATGATAACAATTCGTGACATGAGAGAGGAAGACGTACCGATTATCACGCAGGAGGAGATTGCACAAGGGTGGGATGCCACCACAGATAAATACGAGATGCGGCTGCGTGATCGGCAGGAAAAGAAGGCGGTTGTGCTAGTGGCGGAGTATCAGGGTAAAGTTGCGGGATATATTAATGTTTATCCTGATTCCACATGGGGAGCTTATGCTAATATGGGATATCCGGAAATTGTGGACTTCGGTGTTTTAGAAAAGTATAGGCGACATGGGATAGGCAGTAAGTTAATGGATGTTGCGGAGCAGATTGCAGGAGAGTACCATGACAAGGTGTATTTAGGAGTAGGGCTGCACAGCGGTTACGGCAGCGCCCAGCGAATGTATGTAAAACGCGGCTATATTCCTGATGGCAGTGGTGCATGGTATTGTGATAAGGTATGTGAGCCGTATGGGGCGTGTTGCAACGATGATGACTTGGTGTTGTATTTCCTGAAGGAATTGTGATAGGAGAAAGTATATGCTTGCGGTGAAAACCGGTCATTCTTGTGATATTACTTTTTAGAAGATTTTCTTTCGGCATCATAAAATCCGTATTTATTGTTACAGTTGTTTTGATTTGTATTAAAATCTGTAACAATAAATATGGATTTTTTGTTTTGTAAACCGGGAATTCCTGTGCAGATAGGTTCCGTTTATATAAAAACACATCATCTTCATACGAAATTCATACCGCTATGTTACAATAGGCAAAGTAAGATACATGATGCGCGCAGGGAGTCCGCGATCAGTGCGTACTCTTAATGGAATCTTACAGAAAACTGAAACAAGACAGAAACCGGATAGGAGCGGGATCAGAAACATGAATATTTTATTTTTGGAAGATGAGCCGACCATACGGGAGGTTTTGACCGAGTATATGAAAATGCAGAACTACAGCGTTACCTGTGTCGGGGACGGCGAAGAAGCGCTTAAACTGCTCCGGACACGGCAGTTTGATATGGCGGTGCTGGATATTATGGTGCCGAAGGTGAGTGGATTGGAAGTTCTGCAGTACATTAAAGAGCAGCACCCTGATATGGCGACAATCATGCTCACGGCGTTAGATGACGAGAAGACGCAGGTGCAGGCATTTAATTTCTATGCGGATGATTACGTGATCAAGCCGGTTTCTCCCATTATTTTATTAAAAAGGATGGAGACGATCTTACGCCGTGTGAAGAGGATTGAACCGCAGCAGGAGAAAGGGCTGGTGATTCATGATGATTCATATCAGGCATATTATGACGGGAAGTCTCTGGAGCTTACGCTGAGTGAATTTCTACTGCTGCAGATTCTCATGAGAGAGCCGAAGCGGGTTTTTACGAGAGAACAGTTGATCCTTCGGATTTTTAACGAGGATTATGTGGGCAACGACAGAATTATCGATGCGCATGTCAAGAACCTGCGCAAGAAATTGCCGGAGGATTGTATCAGGACGGTGATCGGAGTGGGATATCAGTTTCGGGAACAGCAGACGGAATAGTCAGCCGCTTCGCAGATATATGCGGAAAAGTATCAGGGTGGCATGGAATGGAGGAAATCATGGGGCTCAGGAAAAAGACATTTTTATACAGTGTTGTACTTGCATTGATTATGATTGTCTTTGTCATAGGGTATTTTGTGTTGATGTTGCCGTCGTTGTATGTGGATTATGTATTGAACAGTAATCTGGAATTCGCTGTGGAGATTCAGAAGGGTTACATGGAGGAGAGATCCTACGATAATCTGACGGTCAAAAACCCGTCATCGGTGTACACGTTGGAAATTCCGAATACAGGAGATGAGGTTTATTTAGCGGGGAAGTTTTTTAAGGCCACGGTCATGGTTCGGAATGAAGAGCTGCTGGATTTCCTAAACCAAATCAGAAGCGGAATGAGCGGAGCGGAAAGTTCGGATTGGCTGCAAGCCATGAGTGGCTTGAAAGATCACAGTGGTGCGGAAGGTTCANGGGAAAATGCGAGCGATTCCGGTAACCTGGACGGAGAATATTTTACGCAGTNTGTAGTTCTGTGGCAGGATAAATTCAAAGAAATATTTGCGGGACATAACCTGATCTCCGAAAATTTCCCCATTGAGATCAAGATGGAGCCAAAAGGTGGCGAACAGGTTTATAAGGGGGAATATTCTAAGCTGCATACCGTGTCCGGCGATATCATCGTGTATGAGGGGGGAGTTTCGGATGGCAGTTACAGTTATACGACGTATGTTGCCATGGGACGAACGCAGGATGCTCTTATTATCACGGTTCTGCCCACTATGACTCCGCAGATGGAGGAGATCAGGCCGATTGTTATGGGGAGTCTGCCGATGATCGTTGCAGTGATCTTTTTGGTAGTGTTGGTTTCTTCGGGGTTCTTTGCCGGCAGGATCGTTAATCCTATTATCCGGCTCGCCAATCATGCGGAGAGTGCGGGGATAGCAGGGCATTTTGAGACGGATGAATTTGTGTTCGTATCAGACAGAAAAGATGAGATCGGTACTTTGGAACGAAATCTGCAGGAACTGTATACAAGACTTCGTGACAGTTATGAGGATCTGGCTTGTAAAAATCATATGCTGGAAGAAGAAAACGAGAGGCGGGAGGTATTCCTGCGGGCATCATCCCATCAGCTTAAGACACCCATTGCCGCGGCGCTCCTTCTGGTGGAAGGGATGCTAAATGAAGTCGGAAAGTATAAGGATACCAAAACATATCTGCCGGAGGTTAAGCAGCAGCTTCTGTCCATGAGGAAGATCATGGAGGATATTTTGTACCTGAATTATCATGCGAAGGATATGCAGCAGGAGGATGTGGCAGTCGAGGTGCTGGCGCAGGAGCTTGTAAGGGCTTATGCCGTGCAGGCGGAAGATAAGAAACTGCAGGTGATAATAGATGGAAAAGGCATTGTCCAAACAGACAGGGAAATGTTGAAAAAGATTGCGGACAATCTGCTCTCCAATGCAGTGCAGTATACACCGGAACAGCAGAAGATCGTGATTGAAATTAATGATACGAAATTATGTATGACAAATTATGGAGTGACAATAGATGAAGAGCTGCTTCCGAATGTTTTCGAGCCTTTTGTCAGCAGTGACGGCAGCAGGAAAGGGAGAGGGCTGGGTCTGTATGTAGCGGCGTATTACAGTAAGCTGGCAGGGTATAAGTTGAAGATTGAAAATATAGAAAACGGTGTGCGGACAGAACTGTATTTTAGAAAAGTTACGGCACAGTAAACAGGCAATCCAAAAGCAGAAGTAAGTGTGTTGCAGTGAAGAAGCCATAGAAAGCGGATACTTATAAGACAGTAACAGAGAAGAAACATTGCAGCCTGAAAACAGCGGTGAAGTGATAATAAAAAGAGAGAAAAAAGAGGAGCACAATATGTTACTTACAATCAAACAATTACAGGTAAAATACGGGAAGCAGACCGCATTGCAGATTAACAGTCCGATCTGTTTCGAGAAAGGGGAGCGCATCGGAGTGATCGGCTCTAACGGTGCGGGGAAAACCACCCTCGTCAAGTCGATTCTCGGTCTGACAAATTATGAGGGAAGGATCGTAACACAGCTAAAGCCGGAACAGATGGCAGCGCATATGCAGAGTAACGCGTATGTGACGACTATGCCGGTGAAGTGTATTATGGAAACGATCCTGAATACGAAGATCAAAGATAATAAAGAACTGCAGGGGCTGATCGAGTTTTTTGAGTTTGAGCAATGTTTGTCAAAAAGATATAAAGCTCTTTCGGGAGGACAGAAACAAAAATTTACCATCATAATGATTATGATGCAGAAAGCGGAGCTGACTTTTTATGATGAAGTTACATCGGGGTTGGATTTTGAGACAAGACAGAAGTTGATGGAAAAATTGGTAGAGTGGTATCAGGATAAAGATGACTCATTAATCATTGTGTCTCACTACTATGAGGAATTGGAGCAATTAGCGGATAAGATTCTTTTGTTAGATCAAGGAAAAGTAGTTGCTTATGGAAAAACTGAGGAATTGTTTAAGGCATACTGTGGAGATGCGATTTTTATTCTGGAAAATAATCATACGAACAAAAAATTGACAGATGGATTCCGCACTTTACAATCTCCCAATCATCTGATTGCCTTATCCTGTCGTGACAAGGAAGAGGAAAAAAGATTGCTGTCACTTTTGGTAGATAATAATGTGAATTTTAAGAGAAGCAATTCGGATATCGAGATTATGTCCATCAATGCCAGAGGGCAGTTTTATGCGAATGCTAGGAATATAAATTCCGGTTTACAACCTGCATGAACAGAAATCGGGCGGAAAATAAAAGCGAAAAAGAATGTTTTATAGTCAATAACTTGAGTACATTTACTAAGAAAGGATAATGATCATGAATAAGAAAAAATGCAATATAAATATGGTTTTATATGAACTGCGGAATATTAATGGCAACCTTATGCCTCATTTCTTCGGAATTGTATTCCCGAATATGATGACTATGATCTTTTCAAGAACAATAGGTAGTCAGGTGCCGGCGGCAGTGCGGCAGAATGCCATGGTCTCCATTATGCTTAGTATGATGTTAGTCATCCCAATGTCCATTATGTTTATCGGATACGGTGCGCTGTATTCTCAGGAAGTGGAGAACGAGGTGCCCTTAAGAATGCATCTTTTCGGTTTTCATGAAAGAAGTCTGCTGACTGCGAAGATCATTGCGCATTTGATTTTCATGACAATAGCCTTTGTAATCTATGCTATTTTTCAGATGTTTACGATGGACATTCCGAAGCCGGTATTTTCTTCGGTAATCTGCCTGATGATATCCTTATACCTGATTGGGGTAATACTTTTAGTGATTGCGCATTCAATTGCTAATATTTTTCGAAAGTTTGGCATTACTTTTGGCATTACCATGTTTGTTTATTTTGTTCTGATGATGTTGACGGGTATGATGGGAATATCCACGGAACAACTCCCGAAAGTATTACAGAAAATAGCGTTAACGCTGCCAATGACATATATCAGCAATGATTTTGCAGATTTTTGGCAGGGTGGCACATATAACTTTATGCCGTTTATCCAGTCCTTTATCTTTCTGGGAGCCGTATCCGGGATTATGATGATGTATGCGCAGTATCGGGATCGGAGGGTGATTAAGTAGCCTATATGGTTTATTTCGTAATTCCATGTTTGTTATTTTCTTTTCTCATAAAATATAAAAGACCAACTATGACGAAACCAATCCCGATGCATAAGTTGGATGCTCTCGTATGGAAGATACCTTCCAGTAACGTGATAAGACCTGATATCCAAAATAATATGCCTATTATGATATTAATGACTCTGCTGCTCATAAGTACCTCCACAAATAATATTTTATGTTAACTAATGTCAGTTACATTGTATCATAAGATGGAAGAAGCAGNGCTTTCAATATTTGCCAGCAATTCATTATTTTATGTATTTACATATGCTCTCATTTCGCGACGGTCNATTCAAGGCGTTTCGGGTTCGAATCATGCCGAAATCCCCCTTTTTGCAAGCGTATATGATATTCTTGAATTGCTTGAAATGATTTCAGAATAAATGAGGGCGGGCTTTAACAGATAAAAGACCCGCCTGCCTTTATGTGGTATAAGATTAACTATGTATTTTATTCATTTTTCGGGNAATACTCCCAATACAACTGTTCCCGGTACTCCTTGTCGGAAAGAACACGCTGCAATTCTTCGGTTTTTCCGGCTTCCATAAGAGATTTGAGCAGCAGGGAAAGATTGTCAAGACCGATTTTAAGTNCTTCTTCCCGCTCGCTCTTCATATGCTTCTCTTCATCATACTCAAAGATACTCACCGCAATCACCTCCGCGCGATTCCTTGATAAAAAGTCTGAAAGTATTCCGTTTCTGATACAATAATTCACCGCCCGTTCGACGGCTTCCGAAAAAGCCATTTCTTTTGCGTAGGTTCTGACCTGCACAACGTACTGTGCGTATTCTTTTAACAGGCGGCACGCATTTAAAAGCTCTGGATTATGCCCCAAATTGATGTTATAGACAATCACAGTCAGTTCCAACGACGGATGGTCCTGCCCCTTTTCAAAAGCGTCTGACAGGTGTAATATCTGCTGCTCGGGCTGTAAATCCGTTCCATTATAAAATACATTGAATCTNGGTGCCGGGATTTTAACGAGCGACTTACTGTACAAATTTTCGCCCTTTATCCGGTTCTGTATTACTTTGGTCACATAGAGCAGATCCCGTAACGGCATGTTTGGGTTCAAAGTGGACTGATGTTCATAGAGCANCAGTTCGAAATCAAACACAAAAGAAATGTCATTCTTATAATTCATGTAGACTGCATTTTCCAGCGTGGTGATTTCAAGATCAGTTATGTCCGTGTAAGCAGTGCTATTCAGTGCATTGTACAGGCTTAGTAGGTTTTTCTTTTCTCCAAAAAGCATCCTAAATACGGTGTCTTTGTAGTTGCACTCCGGATCCTCCTGCTTTGTGTGAATGTAAATTGAGTTCAAAGCATGGATTTTCTGAAACTTAGAATATAAAAGAAATAACTGATTTGTTCATGATAGAAAATATGCTTTTTACTACTATAACATGTTTTGAACGGAATTGTAAATATATTTTTATTATCAATCAATAATCTCTTTTTTGCCGTTGGTATAATTAGTATCACATAATTTTGTTTATTGGAAAAGGGGATAGCAAATTTTTTATGCGGTATCTGCAGGTGTTGAATAGAGGAATATGCGAAGCTGATTATAAAAATTTTTATCAGAAAAGATTTAAGATAAGGCCTTGGTTCAGGGGATTTTTGGTCATTTTCTGCAAATATTGGACACATTCTGTAGGGCACCTTGTTAAATTAAATATCTATACGATAAAACTAAGTAAGAAAAAAAGTATCTAAGGAGGTAATAAACATGAGAACAAAATTTGCAAAATGGATTAAGAAATGTGTTGGGGCATCTTTGGCTCTTGCAGGAGCATTATGTATAGGCCTCTGTCTTAGCGGGCAGACAGCCTATGCTGCAACAGCCTATAAGGACGTAGAACCCAATAATTCTTATGAGGAAGCACAGCTTATTGCAAGAAATGCGCAGACACCGGCGCAGTATGTTTCCAATCAGACATCCGTATATCGTTATGTGACAGGGACATTATCCAATGATGATGAAGATTGGTATATGGTCGGCTTGTATACAAGTAATCCGGTTTATCTTGATTTGAATCCCGGAGCAGGCACAATATATGTGGATGTATACGATTCTTCGAATCTTACTGTACCGTTGGATACTTATGAGTTTCAAAAGTATGGGGATACAAATGTTTACGAAGTTCCTATTTCGGAAGACGGAACATACTATTTAAGGGTATATCATGCCACAACAAGTATATCTGCAACATATTATTTTACTATCGGAAATCCACAATATACATTGGGGACTTATGTACATGATTTTGGTAGAACTACGTTACCGGCTAGAGGTACATGGGAGGATTTCATAGATTTAAGAATAATGCCAGATGTACCCAAGGATTCAATAGCGTATGAAATAACTATTGGTGGGTGTACATCATCTGTGAGTTCAAAAAGGTATTTTAGAAATGAGAATACGTTGGGGTGGACGGCAACAAAAACAACCTTTTCATATAATTTAGCGGTTACAGACAAATCAAAAATGCAACAGAGATGGGAGGCAAAAATGGAATCCACAAGTACATCCAGTCATTCATTTACGCCAACCATGACACTTAGATATGTTGCACCTGATATACCGTAAAGCATATCCATATGCAAATGATCCTTAGTGTACTGGGAAAAGTATTTTAATATAGGTACACTAAGGATTAATGGTATTTTTATAAATCAAAGTATAATTTTTAGAGAACCCTAGGACAAAGATGGGAGGATAAGATGATAGAAACAGCTTTTACGGGCGCAAATGGAGTTCGTCAGTCATTGTTACATTCTAAAAAAACAAACAAAATAGCAAGGCAGCAGGCGGTGCTCCAACTTTTGTCGGGAACAGGTAAGGGCAAAAATAGGGACAGCCTGAGTATTTCCAGTGAAGCAAGGAAGTTTTCAAGAGAAAGCATAGTGGCTTTGGTTGACAAAAGTGCAAATGTATCTAAAGGAGAGCTATCCTATTATTTCAATCATTATAATGACAGTAGGGCGATTCTGGATGCAATCAATTTTGGTGAGAATGTTTACTGTGGGTATAATCCTGAGTTTAAAGATTATGGTATCTTGTCGTTTGATTATAACGGGAGTAGGCAGGTCATACCAAATTATGCCGTGCCCAAAATGAACGCGGGTTCTTTGGCGGGAATCCAAGCTGTAAACAATTCTCTGGTTCTAAATAATAAAAGCTATTATGGGTGGACAGCGTCGAATGGCGGCAGGTACACATGGACAGTTAATAACGGAATGATCGGGTATGCACAGTCAGAGAAATTATTAGCAGAAGATAACAGTAGAATTTATGAGGCGGAAATGGGAAAAGCAGGTGACATTTTATCTGCATTGGCACAGGGAAGGAGTCTGTGGGGAGAACTATACAGCAGGAAGGAAGTTTTATCGACCTGTGAGAAAGTCGGAATTACGCCGGGTTTCTTTTCCATAGATGCAGGCGCCGGGAGACATACCTATATTCTGCAGGAATCCGGAAGCGTAATAAATGTGAGTAAGAACATTACACGGTGGAATAACATGAATTGGATAGAGATCGGCTATAAAGAGGGGGACACGTTTTCCATTTATGGCAATGAGTATGCCATAGACAGCAACGGACACATCCACGTTTCAGCGGATGATACATTTACGTCAACGGATGTAAAGTTTCCAAAGCGTTCCATGCAATAGATTTTGGGAGATAATTTTTGTGAAGTGAGAGGAGAAAGTATGATGCAGGTAGGATTAAATAATTACCAGTTTGGGAACAGCAATGTGATGGAGAGAGTAGATAATAAGAATACCCCGAAAAAATCAGAGGGGAAATACGCCAGTGTATCCGCATATCAGGCATACTTGAAGGATAAGTACCCTTGTTTGACAGCTCCTAATTATAAGGTGACGATATCACCAGCATATTTGGAAAAATGTATAAGAGATCCTGAAAAGGCTGAACTGTTGGAAAAAAATCTGGCACATATACCGGTCAGCAAGCAGATGGAGACTGCATTTTGGAGTGCACAGGGAGCAAGAGTTGTGAATGACGAATTGATTTTTGACGAAAACGGGAATTGTTGCGGCAGTCCTAATACATATATTACGAACAGTAAACCATCATCAGATAGCAGCGTTGAGGATAAAATATCTGAGAAAAATAGCCAGAAGAAAAAGCCTTCACCGCAGGATCATTATGAAAAGAGAAAGCTCATAAGAGAACAGTTTGAAGAACGATTGGCAGAGAAAGAGTATCTGAAAGATCAGCTGGAAGAAGAGGAAATGAAGGAAGAGATGTTGAAAAAAAGCGTTTTGTCAAAAGAACAAAATGCGGGCAGATTCATTGAACGATATGAAGCCAATATTTTGAAATCATAATCTGTTAAATATGCTATTTACATAGGATATTTAAAATATAAAAGAAGGGAGGGCGTCCGAATGAAGAAATTAGGGAAAAAGAACCAAATGGAGCAGGGCACTTTTGTGGCGTATGCATGCGGAAACTGCAATTGCAGTAATGTGTGTATCACATGCAACAATTGCTCCGGTTCCACTTTAAGCGAAACGGGATATCAGACAACTCGAACGGTAAACACCAATAAGATATTCCGACAGGCTGCAGGAATCAGCATACTGTAATTATGGATGCGGGCGCCACTATGAATAGTGGAGCCTGCATTAAGGAGGAAATAACATGATGGATTATATCCCAAACATACATCTGTTTTCATTATACAATCAATATTATTTTTATGATGTAAATACAAATGCGATTATGGAAGTCCCTTCAGAAATATATATGTTTTTGAAGAATATTACAGGAAAAAAAGACGTTGATGTTAGGAAAGAATCTGAAAATTTAAGTGATCACGAAAAAGAAGAGATTGATTACTTGATATCAGGGGGGCTGCTAAGCAAAAATGTTACGAACTGTAGTTTTTGCCATCCAGAGACGGAGATGCTGGGTGATTATTATAAATCCAATTTAAGTTCTATAACACTTCAGGTAACGCAGAACTGCAACTTGAGGTGTGCATATTGTATTTATTCAGGAAGTTACGTGAACAGAACACATAATAACAAGAGAATGCAGTTAGAAACTGCAATAAAAGCTGTTGATTTTCTCTATCAGCATTCAAGTCAATGCCATATAATATCGATTGGGTTTTACGGTGGAGAACCCTTGTTAGAGTTTGACCTGATACAAAAAGTAGTAGATTATGCAGAAGAATTATTTAAGGGGAAAAGCCTTCAATTTTTAATGACGACAAATGCAACGCTCTTGTCAGTAGAAAAGGCAAGATATTTGCGTGAACATAAATTTCATTTAACAATCAGTTTGGACGGGCCTCAATCCATACATAACAAAAATCGGATATTTGCAGGAAGCAACAAGGGAACTTTCCAAGTTATTATGAATAATCTGAAAAAAATTAAAGAGGATGATCCACAGGCATTAAAAGATATATCATTCAATGCTGTCATTGATATGAATCAGGATACTTCTTGCTCGAATGAATTTTTTCTACACTATGATCTTGTAAAAGAGATGGATGTGGGTGGAAACTATGTTGATTCTTCAAACAAAAAGGATCAGACACTTTCGGCACCTCCACAGTTTTATGTTGATACATACTATGAATTATTCAAATTGTATTTATTTCAGTGTACAGACATTTTTTCCGCGTACGCACCCAAGTTGTACAGCTTCGAGATCTCCGCAATGAAACGTAATATGTTAGAAAGGACGATATTGCATAACACTTGCACTACACCAAGTGGACAATGTCTGCCTGGTATACAACGATTTTTTGTGGATGTAGACGGTTTGTTTTATCCTTGCGAAAGAGTGAATGAGTCAGCCGATGATTTTGTAATAGGAGATATTGAGAACGGGTTTAATGTAGAAAAAGCCAAAAAGCTATTAAATGTTGCGCTGATTACAGAAAATGAGTGTAGGAACTGCTGGTGCAGCAAATTGTGTAACCAATGTATATCTAAAGCAGAGGAGAACGGGAAACTAAGCCGCAAAATGCGACTGAGCAATTGCCAGGATACAAAGATTGCTGTCGAAGATATGATGAAAAATTACATTGTGTTAAGAAAACATGGCTGCAGATTTGAGGAATACGAGAGAAAGGGGCTTTAAGATGGAGAGAAAGGGCATTATTTTATATCCATATGATTTGGAGCATTACCCAATAGTAAAATATAAAGAGTTAGTTGAGATATCGAAGCCGCTTTTTTTGCTTGCTCCTAAAGGATACGGACTTGCTGGTAAACAGGCAGATTATTTTCTTGAAAAACCGGAAACAGAAATAGCCATTCTTGAGGAAATAGAAGAAGAGGTAGCAAAACAGGCTAACGAGATCTGTATTTTAGATACAATAGAGAAAGTTGAAGTAGAGGACATTGAAGAGGTAATAGTGCGGGCTTGCGAGGCGAATATAAATGTTTTGTATGCAGCAGAGCCATCTACCGAGCGCTGTGAAATTGCAAGGAGAATCTGTGAGCAATACAAAAATAGTTTCACAGTAGTTGAATCCAATTTCCCGATGGAATTAGATTGGAGAAAAATCCAACCCGCGAAGAAAAAAATCAGCACCCCGGTTGTGATGGTTTGCGGCATATCACCTATGACGCAGAAGTTTGAACTTCAGCTATATTTGAGAAAATATTTTAAGCAGCATAAATATTCTGTAAGTCAGATCGGCAGTAAAATTACCAGCGGTTTATTTGGATTTTGCTCTATTGCTCCATACATTTTTTCATGTGATAATACGGAAGTCCGGAAAATACATACTATAAATAATATGATTAAGAAAATTGAGGAAGAAGAGAATCCGGATGTCATAATTATCGGAGTTCCCGGAGGAATATTACCATTAACAGCCAAACATCACTTTGGATATGGTGTATATGCCTATGAGATTTTCAATGCAATATGTCCGGATTTTACAATTCTTTCTTTACCGAATGGAGAATATACAGATGAATTTTATGACAATATAAATAAAATGAGCAAATATAAGTTTGGCGTAGATATTGATGCCTTTTTTATCTCCTCCTTTACTCCGATTTCAAACAGTATAATCACTGCAGAACTCGAATTCGCTTATACAAAAGAAAAGAAGAACACAAGCAGTCTGTACAAGGTATTTAGTAATTCAAGTTTACAGGGTGATAAACTCTTTAAGGAGATAGAGAATAAGCTGCTTATGTATGGCAAATACGGGCAATTTTAGGAGGGGTAAAAAAAATGAGTAAGGAAGAGATAGCAAATAAAGTAATAGAAGTTATAAATAACGCGGTGAAGGTTGACTTGGCAAATTATTCAAATCTGTTGACGGAAAAAAGTTTGTTTGATTTGGAGATAGGGCTATTGCCGAGAGATTTACTGGAGATTTTTTTTGAGTTGCAAAAAGCTTTCAATATTACCTTTGAAGAAAAGGATGTTATGGATAGCCGGTTTGATATGCTTCCAAATATTGTGGAATGTATTTATGAAAAGAAAATGGCTGCACAGCCAGAATAAGCAAATGCTGTTTTCGGGGAAATCTCAATGTCGTTTCCGGTTTCCGAAAACAGCCATATAAAGTTAGGAATCCTCTGCGGGCGTTTCAATTTTTTCAAGGAATGAATATTTTGTGAGTTAGTATAGATCAAAATATGGAAAGAGTTATGCCGTAACTTGATGGTCTGGATATGGAGAAACTCTTCAACGGGATAATCGGGAAACTGCGGAATATGATAGATGAAGAATTTGCAGAACTAGAATTTATAGTGGTGGAATAATAACTAAATAAAAAGCAGAGCATGGCTTTTGTGACTGTGCCCTGCTTTTTTGTTTTGCACATACTGAAGGGGAATACAGCACATACAGGCATCACAGATCAGGGCGATTAAAAATGTATTGGAAACAACGTATGATGAATTGCTGAAATAAAAAAACGACAGATCGGTGTGACCTGCCATTTTACTATCATAATTAGCATTTTTATCTGATTGATAGCAATTCTTTCATTGCCATCGCAAATGAATTGGAAGAGGAAAGCCTTTCTTTCTTTTCTGGTAGAATTTCAAAAATGTATTTTCCTGCCGGGAGTCAAACACTATTCCTTTTTCCAGTAAAATATAATAAGTCTGCATAGCTAAAATAGTCGAATTATACAATTCATTTGACTAAAGCAAGAAATAGAAATAAAATAACAATAGGACTTCGAAATGTAGTCACACTGATGGGTAATTAAATTATAATATATATAACATAAATAGAATAAAGTTTATACAGGATATGTCGAAATACAAAGTAGGTAGAGTGTGGAATATCGAGAATGGACTACACTATAATTCCTAGAAAGGGGAACTTGAACAAATGTTCAGAATTGCCATATGTGATGATGAAAGTTTGTTTGCAGAAGAATTAAAGAAGCTGATTTCTGATTATATGATGGAGAAGGGTCTTGTTTATGAAATAGATATATACACTTCTGGTGAAGCATTGGTTGATTTAGGAATCGAAGTGACAAAATATACTGCTGTATTTTTAGACATAAATATGGAGAATATTGATGGCATCAAGGCGGCAGAAAAGATTAGAGAAGTTAGCAGGGAAGTATTTATTGTATTTGTAACTGCGTATGTGAATTATTCTTTGGAAGGGTATCGGTTAGAGGCTGTTCGATATTTGCTAAAAAGCAGCACGAACTTTGAAAGTACGGTAAATGAATGTGTGGATGCCCTTATGGATAAACTAAATTATTCAGTTGAAAAAAGGGTGTTTGATTTCAAAGAAGGTAAAAGAGAAATATCACTGGAAAGATTGTTGTATATTGAAAGTAATCTGCATAAGCTTGAGTTTCATGTTATGGAGGATGATATGAAAACCTATACCATGTATGAAACTTTGAATGAATTAGAAGATAAACTGGCATTAAATGATTTTATAAGAATACATCAAAGTTATCTTGTGAATATAAAGTATATTAAGAATGTTGTAAGATATAAGGTGATATTGACAAATGGGGTTGAGCTGGTCATACCAAAGGCGAGATATACATATGTTAAGGAACAGTTTATATCATATCAGGGAGAAGTTTAGATGTCTGATTTGTTGGCAGAAATACTGATAATACTTTTTGAAGTGCTTTGCTGCGATATTTTTTTTAAAATATTTGGTAAATTACGTTATAAGGGATGGATTAACATCATTCAGCTGATAAGTTTGGAATGTTGTGTGTTTATAGCTGCAAAAGTGTTATCAGACTTATTTATAGTAAAGCAGGTCGTGATGGCTTCAATATTTGCCATGCTTATGTACTGGCATATAAAAATAAGCATCAAGAAATCATTTGTATTGGCATTATTATATCAGGCAATGATATTATCTATAGATTATTTGACTTATTTTATAAGTATAGAGTTATGTCTTGTCAGTGAAACAGCAGGGAGTAAGTATAGCTTAAAGACTGTTTTGGTTATCCTACTTGGAAAAGCGATTGCCTTTTTATGTGTTCTTATTATAGGGAGACAGTTAAGGGAAAAACATACGGATATTCTTGTTGATATAGACTGGCTCAAACTTCTTATTTTTCCAATATTTACAATAATTATCATAGCAGCAATGATTTCGGTTTTCAGAAATGTGGAAACACCTGAACAGGTCATGCTGTTGCTCATAAGCTCCTTTGGAATGATTGGCATGAATATAGTGGTGTTCTATTTTATTAATGATATTGTAGATAGAGAAACACAGATGTATGAAGATAGGATTTTCCGACTTCAAGTTAAAAATCAAGCGGCAATGTATCGTTCTATTTCAGAGAATTTTGACAAACAGAAAAAGAAAACACATGAGTATAAAAACCAGATTTCATGTATTGAGACTTTAGTGAAAAAAAGCCAATTTACAAAATTAGAGGAATATGTAAGGGGAATTTATAGCAAGTTGGATAAAGAGTTAGATGCTATTGATACTAATAACATAATAGTTAATGCGATCTTGAATACTAAGTATCAGGAGGCACAGGAAAACGGGATAGTCTTTGTACTACGGATAAATGATTTGTCCGGACTGAGGATCAAAGATGAAGATATAGTTACTATATTATCCAATCTGCTGAATAATGCGATTGAGGCGTGTAAAAAATGTGACGTTACTAGAAGAGTATTAAAACTGAAGTTTGTTAATGAGAATGGGATGATAAAGATAGGGATTAGAAATACGTTTGATACTCCAATTCTTTATGAGAATGGAGAAATAAAGTCTACGAAATCAGTGAGGACAGAGGAACACGGAGTAGGAATTAGAAATATCATAGAAGTTATTGAGAAGTATGATGGCTCATATGTTATAAAAGATGATGATCATGAGTTCTATTTTTCGATTATTATTCCTAGTTGATAATAGAATATCTTATATGTCGGATGACAATAGGATGCCTTTTTTGTCATTTTCTGCTCTAAAGATACCATTTTCTGCAAAGTATATTGTTATGTTTGCGGTTTCCTCTAAACTTAATACAAAGGAGGGTCGTATATTAATGGTTGAAGAGATAGTATTGAATATAGTAAATCAGATGGAAGCAAAGAAGATGATAGAAGAAGGCAGCAGAGAATTTTATGAATATGCTTTGGTTATTATGGCAGAACGCGTAATATCGGTTAGTACTATGTTGATTATTGCCATTATTTTTAAGCAGTTTTTGCCAACCGTTGCGTTTCTAATGTTTTTTCTTTCACTGAGGAAACGAACCGGGGGCTATCATGCTGATAAGTTCTGGCAGTGCTATCTATTGACAGTCATATCTTACATGATGTTGGGGTCGAATAGCTCCACATAGCACCTTGAAAATTTCACATAGTCTATCATTCTGCCGTCTTCCCTGTTACAATAAACAACAGAAGGGCGGGTGGCTACAATGGCATTTAAAATAAACGATGTACAGCAGTATTCTTTGACAGACAGCTTCAGCGGACTTACCTCAAGAGAACAAAAAGCTCTGGAAAATTCATGGGCCAAGGTATTCGCCGATGATATTTTTCCGGCAATCGATGAAGAGCCTTTCAGGGTTCTTTACTCAGAAAGAACGCAGTCACGCGGCAATACACCGGTAAATATCTGCATCGGCGCAATGATCATAAAAGAAATGTTCCAGATTTCAGATGATGAAATCGTTGAGAGCCTAATGCTTGACATCCGCTTCCAGTACGCACTCCATACGACCAGTTTTGAGGAGCAGCCCCTCAGCGACAAGTCTCTCAGCCGCTTCCGGAACCGCTGTTATGAGTACGAAACGGTTTATGGAGTGGACCTGCTCCATGACTGCATCACCGGTCTGGGCAGGCAGATTGCAGAAATAATGGAAATCAGCCCCAGAATACGCCGGATGGATTCTTTAATGATTGAAGCAAACATTAAAAAACTCAGCCGTGCGGAACTGTTATATACCTGTGTTTCAAAGTTTGTAAAATACCTGCATAAAAACGGTTTTGAATCCCTGCTTACCGGTCTGGAACATTACTATGACCCCAATGACTTCAACCGGACATTTTATTATAGTAACAGCAGCAAAACAGATGACTGCATAAGGATGATTTTGGATGATGCGGACATGCTGCTTGGCCTGTGCGGCCGTGAATTCGATGATGCCACGGAATACCAGCTCCTGATAAGATGCCTGTCAGAGCAGACGGTTGTAGAAGATGCCGTCCGCAGGCTGAAAACAAAAGGGGAAGGCGGAATGGATTCGTCTGTACTGCAGAACCCATCTGACCCGGATGCCACTTTCCGTGAAAAGGCAGGGAAAACATATCAGGGATATGCGGCTAACATAGACGAATCCGTAGGGGCAAACGGTTCAGTTATCACGGATTATCAGCTGGAACAGAATAATTATCCGGACAGCCGGTTTCTCAAAGACAGCCTTGAAAGGAACGGAAGCTTCGCGGAGAAATCTACCCTTGTTACGGATGGGGCTTATTTCGGGGAAGAGAACAGCCTGCTTGCCCGGAGGAAGAATGTAACCCTTGTCACAACCGATATCCCGGGCATTGAAGTTCCTGACATCTATGCGGATTTTAAACTGAATGAAGCCGGGAACCGCATACTGGAATGTCCTGCCGGCTACAGGCCAGGGAGCAGCAGCTGTTCAACAAACGGAAATGGCCATATTTATGCTTCGTTTTCCAGGGAACAGTGCCTGAACTGCCCTCATAAAGAACAATGCCGTGCCAAAGTGCATAAAAATGTATGTTCCGTGACAATATCAGCAAAAGGGACATTCCGGGCAAAGACCAGACGGCTGATGGGGAGCGACGAATTCCGTATGCTGGCCCGTATACGGAATGGAGCAGAGACAATACCGTCCATGCTCCGCCGGATATATGGAACAGACCGGATGGCCGTCAGGGGACTGATAAAGACCCGCCTGTACTTTGGATGTAAAGTTGCAGCCTTAAATGTGAGAAAGCTGTTCACATTCAGAAGCGGCAGGGGGCATTATGCCCAAAATCCATTGCTGATGGCACAGGGATAGTTTGAAAACTGGGGAAATATATCCGACCAGCCTCAAATAAATGTCGGTAAAACATAAAATGATAAATTGTGTGAAATTTTCAAGGTGCTTATATAAAATGCAGATCGAATATGGTTTTATTCGACCCCAACATCTTAAGATTCGAGTGTCAAAAGATGCTGTGAAAGGCTGTAAAGGCAGATTGCGCAATTTGCTTTCTTTGTTTATAAAAAGCACCTTTTTACACCCGAATCCTATAAAATAAATATTTGCTCAATTATATGACACGCTGATGTCACATTTAATCTGCTATCATGTTTTCATAATACACCGCAGCCCGTTGAATTGCAAATTACTACTATACAGCACATACCAAGGCTCGCGGAAATCAACTCACAGGAGGACAATAGAATGGACACGAAAACAGAATTGAAAATCTGCCAGAGCTGCGGTATGCCGATGCAGGAGGATCAGTACGGAACCAATCAGGACGGAAGCAAAAACGAGATGTATTGTTGCTACTGCTATAAGGACGGTGCTTTCGTGCAGGACTGCACGATGGAGGAAATGGCGGACTTCTGCGCACCCTTTGAGGTCGAGGGCGGACGCAGTAAGACGATCGAGGAAGCAAAAGCGGGGCTGATGCAGTATTTTGCTACATTGGGGCGGTGGAAGGCTTAAATTACTCTGCTCTGACATAAGAAATATCAGCATATATTTTTAGGCAAGATATATGCTGATATTTTCATCCCTGTGTGATTCTCGAATTTCTGCTTATGTCTCTTCCTTAATCTTAGTTACGCTTGGAGCCAATACCAGAGGTGGTTGCCCAAATGAAGATGTTATCTGTGCAATCAAAAGAGTAATTCGACTCATCAAATTACCAGTTACAAAATCTCCATTTTCTCTAAATTCCTCAGCCAGATCCATTTCACGCCAATTATACTCATTTATTTTTTGCGGATCAAATCGCAAATCTGCTCCAAATGCTACCGATAATCGAAACATTTTCTCCGGATCAAAAGTTAAGCTTCTGGTAACAATTATCCTAATTTCGTTGTTTTCGTTGATCTCTGCAGTTATATTATCTGTACAATTTATAAAAAACTCTTGTTCTGATATGATGCTATCTATTCGATCATAAGTTATTTTGTGCAAATAAAATTCTTGTTCCTGCAAAAAATACTCAGATAAATTTTTTATCATTTATTATGACCTCGTTTCTTGATATGACATTTTAATATTTGAAGAAGCATGTCCACTAAAGGGAATAATTTTTGATTCCGGCATGATCTGTTCCGGATATTCTTTATTATAAATCCTTTGAGTTGCTAAAGCAAATGATAAAACGCGAATTGTTTGTTGCAACTCCGTATTCGTTACCACTGTTTCTCCGACATATGTTTGGATTGCCCTTTCCACTGTTGCATTTAAGGATTCTCCATTTTTTGATGCCAAAACAGCTAATTTTTTATGCAGGTCCGGATCTATTCTAACATTAAAAGTTCCCTTGTATTCTTTATCAGGTTCCTTTCCTACTTCCTTACAAAACTCCAAATAATCATCAACAGCCGTATGAAACTCTTCTTCAATTGCTTTGGGATCATTGCTCTCAAAATTGACAAAATCATTTATCCCTTCTATTTTTCCACGCAATGTATATGTTTCAGCATCAAACTCAATTGTTGTATGGTATCCTTTGTATTCTAAAATATTTTTTTTAATCATAATTCACCTATATCCTTTAAGTAATCAACCAAATCACTTACTGCACCTCTGTTCATTTCATCTCCCGGATGAGGCTTGTGTAACAAAATCACAGCCTTATCTTCTTCCCTGAAAAAGCAAACTCTCGACCCTGATGTTTTTCCTTTATTCCGCTCTTCAAATCCAATCTTGCCAAGCAAATATTTTGCTTCTGTGTAAGTATAGTCGGCAGGCTTTTGTAATATGCGTTCTTTTGCTTTTTCATATTTACTCATTATTTATAGCGCTCACCTCTTTTGCAACTAATTATTAGTTGCATATTACATTCTTTTACAGCATATGTCAATGCTTTAACTAAATATTCACATAAAAATCTGATGGGCTTTGTCTTTAATATTAACTTTTGCTAACTAAAATTGTTTACATTTACCCTGGAAAACATTTGTCAAAGAACACTAAATTGTAATATACTCTTTATGGTGATAATATGAATCTACTTTTCTTATGCAGTCAAAATAAAAGGCGTAGTCTGACCGCCGAGAGGATCTTCGATGGTCAAAACGGGCATCATGCGCGTTCAGCGGGTACAGAGCAGAACGCAAGAATCAAAGTTACTCCTGGGCTTCTCGGATGGGCGGATATCATTTTCTGTATGGAGAAAAAGCATATGCGAAGAATCCAGGCAAAATATTCTGACATAATTGCCGATAAGCAATTGGTCTGCCTTTACATCAGTGATGATTATGAATTTATGGACAGAGAATTACAGGAACTGCTTAGAAGTTATGTTGATGAATATATTCAGTAACATTTCCTATTGCAGATAGTAGTTACTTAAAAACTCATTTTGCATACAATCCACAACTCACATTTTCCTCGCCTTAATAACGAAAACCGTGGGCAGCATCAATGCTTTTTTGCCGAAATCATCATCCGCCGCCATTGCTTTTTCCCTGTCGATTTCTTCAACCAGTTTTTCGATAACAAAGCCGTTATCCGCCAATGCATTAATATATGTACTCATCATACGGTTAGACAGCATGATCTCTTTACCGCCCATCCCGGCGCGATACCACTCTTCATTAAAATAGGAATTGCTGAAAATCAGGCTGCTGTTATCAATTGACACGCACTTATGAATCGGATGCGACCAGCCGAAGACAAATGCTCCGCCCTTTTTCAAATATGAATAAATATGCCTGAAGGTTTTATCCAAATCCGTCGACCAGCCGATTCCGTATACAGAATAAACCAGATCAAAATATTCGGTTGGTAATCCGCATTCTTCTTCCATAGGTGAACAGACAAGTTCTGCGTTGACTTCCTGTGATTTAAGAAAATTCTTTGTACGTTCAATTTGATCTGCGGATATATCCAGTCCCCACAATTCAGCGGCCCCTGAATCAGCGGCATACTTTAAAGAGCGACCATTACCGCAGCCGATTTCAAGCACTTTTGCCCCAGACAAATCTCCGAGTAATTTCAGCTTGTCCTCTGACGGGAAAAAATTTCCCCAACTGGGCAAAGCAGTTGCGCCTAAGAATTCGCTGCCTATAGTACTCCAAAATTCTGTATTTGTCTTATGCGCTTCATCTGCAGACATTTCGACATTATTCACACAGCCTAAAACCTTGCCGCCAACAATGTTCTTTTTCATTTTTTCCGCTTCTTTTACGAGTTCCATCATATTTTCCTCTGCCTTCTTCTTATAGTCAGCGTCGCTCAGTTTTTCACCCGAAAACAACTCATTAAGACTGATGTTAAGAATTCTGCAGATCGGCTGCATGAAGGACAATTCTGGCATACCATTGCCGCATTCCCACTTGCTGACAGTTTTATCACTAATGCCCAGAGCATCAGCAAATTCGCGCTGGGTCAGCTTCTGCTGTCTTCTCATTTTGGCAATAAATCTGCCTATTTTAACCTGATCCATGTCGGCACCACCTTTTTACAAATTTCCATGAAGATATTATATGATAGCCAGCGGAAGAATCACACCTACGAATCGTAGAGTTTATAGAAAATACTTATTATGTATTATTGTTACTGTTACAAGGATTGCGCTTTCACGTAGGATTGCACGATGGAGCAAATGGCAGACTTCCTGCGCGCCCATTTAGGTCGAGGGCGGACGCAGCAAGACGATTGAGGAGGCAAAGGCGGGATTGATGCAATATTTTGCAACCTTGGCACGTTGAAAAGTGTAAAATTTTCTACACTACCATCAGAAAGATCTGCATATACTTTAAGCAAGATATATGCAGATCTTTACATCCATGTGTGATTCTGATTTTCTGTGCATCCATCCTTTAAGAGATGGTAATGTAATAAAGAGATATCTGTAACTTACTTATTGCCTCGTGTATTTAATTTTTTTATAATTTCTCATTATCCCTATCTAATACATCAATATTGTCACCTATCTTTATTAACTTTTTCACATCTTCAAAAAGCAATAATTTATTCATATTCTGCTCTTTAGATAAATATGTACATTTCATATAATATTTCTCATTATATTCTTTTCGAAAAATTGCCAACACCTTGCAGGTCGGCTGTGTCAATTTTCGTATATCTTCATTGTATAGTGTTACAGGAAAGTCTATGCTTTTTCCCGTACGAAATCCTACACTTAATACTGCTTTCGTATTTCCAACAAAATAATCTGCCTTAATGAAAATTCCACTATTGATAAAGTCTCCAACCATACAGTTGTTATATAGTAAATCCGGAAGATATGGAAGCACTATAAGCTTTCTATTGGCATTTCCCTTTAAATCCAATTCAAATTCTGTTGTTTTTAATTTCTTGTTAATACACTTCTCGTAAAAACGTGGCGCGGATAAAGCACTTTTTACACCTGTCATATGAAGATAGTTAAAATCACGAAATCCTACCTGTACAGTTCGAATATTTACATTTTCTTGATATACAATTAAAAAATGCTTATCTTTTATTTTTTTATCAAAATCTTCTGACACACTTGTCATTATTTTTAATGCTTGCTCTTTACTGTAATTTTTCATTCAAACCTCATATAGTCACAAAAAGGCTGTCCTCCTGGACAACCTTTTCTTTTTATAATATGCTGATTTTTCTGTTGTCTGCCAACTGTCCGCCCTACCATATGCGGCTTACTTGTGGAGTTTTTCTGTTGCTCCCCAACTGTCCGTCCTACCAAATACGGCATATATGTCAGATTTTTAAGGTGTCAGCACACCCAGACAGACGTATCTGTCTTGTTACTATTATTATATGAAGCAGTTTTTTTTATGTCAAGGAAAATTTATTAACTTACGTTAACTTCACTATCTAAAAAACAATGTTGACAAATTCTTATATTTTCACAGTCAAATACTTTTACAGCTTCACACTTAACAAATTTTCATAACATATTTCACAAAACATTGTCATCCTGCTGTAATTTATACGGTAAAATCTGCTCATAATCTATGTCTATAGCTTTGACCACATACACTTTAGAATTCACAATACGATATGCTTTATCATCGCCTACAGTATTAAAAATAACAATATTTTTTCCCTTTGGATTTAAAGAGCTACCAAAGCGTATTCCATCAAATCCCAGATCTCTAATAAACTCACATAAATATTGAGTGGGAAAATATTCTGTTTCATCACCAAAATTAGGCTGTGAAAACTCTTTTGACAATGTTCGCAAACTTATGGAATCCGAATAATGCTCATTAGAAAATTTCCCTATATCATAGCAAAAATCAAATAATCTTATTTTCCGACGAATTTTGATCTCAGCAATACTTACAGATTGTTGCGTCTTAGCTCCAACTTCTAAAATTGCTGTATCTATTCCATCCGCCGCATACAAAAATCTAATATTTTTAAAATTCGCACGTCCTGCTGGTGTTTTATCAAATGGGGGCGCATCCGATTCTTTTTTATTATATCCCCAAAATTTTTTATTTTTTTTCCAAATTTGTTCTAATTTCTTCTGCACTTCATTATATTTCTGCTTATCTTTTAATAAACTTAATATCAGTGCATTAACTTTAGCATAACTACTAAAATCCTGCATAGATAAATGCATTCCTGGAAATTGATTATTTAATTCTTCAAGCAAAACTTTAAGTTCATTTATCGTAAATACCGTGTCATTGTCTGCTTTTCTGGCACGATACAGTCTTGTGCCTTTTTCCAATTCATAAACTGCACAATTTGACAATCCTTGGATAACATCCAAAATTTTACTTTTGGGAAAAAAATGACTATGATATTTAATTTCTTTTTTAAAATCTTCCCACATTTCCAAGGTTGCCTTTTCTTCATCACCAATCAAAAAACATATAGCGATGATATATTGAAAACTTTCCCCCATCTGATTAACAAAGTCAAAAACATCTTTATCCGTCCACCCTATCTCCATAACCAAAGCCCTCCTTACATTGACTCACTGCTACAAACAAATCCCATTTTTCTATATAATAATAGTGCTCACCATTTAGCCATGCAAATCAATGTTTTTCATCAACGGTACAATCGTCTGACTCTAAAATATGCGTTTTCATCACGGTACTCCCGGCATACATCTTATACTCCACGCCACTGGCAACCGCCATCTCTTTAGCAGCTATAGCCTTTGCCCTAACTACTATGTCATCTATCTTATTGTCACCTTTTACTTCTATTAACTGATAAGAGCCATCTGCCATTTTTACAAAAAAGTCTGGATAATACTGGCGCACACGTCCGGATTCCGGATCATAATAATGTACGGAAAGGTCACCCTGATTTGAGGTAAACATTCCTGTAAAATAAATCTCCTGAACCTTAGGACTTGTAATATACTGCATAAAACACTCTTTCTCTGGTAGAGAATCGAAACAATAAGTATCTGCGTGAAAACTCTTTCCAATTTGCTCTGGCGTAAAACCAGGATATTGGTTATTGATAACTAATTCCTCTTTTGCTGAGAACTCATAATACCCTGTATCTTTCGGCTCGCGTAATAAAACCAATTTCCTATCCTCAGTTTTTTGCTCCGACCTGACATCATACAGCGTATGGAAGATTTGAGGAATCAGAATATCATATACAACCTCATTGTATTTATTTACCGCCTCTAATATCCTATCTATCCCCTCCACTGCCTCTCGTAAGATTCTTGCGGAAAGAATACAAGATATATTCAAATAGCGTGAAATTTCTCCCGCCAGAGAAAATTCGCTATAACGCATATTTTCTTTTAAATAATCAATATTTTTTTCTTTCACAGTTGTATCACGGGCAATACTATCACGTTCATACATAATACTGGCATATTTAGAAAAATCGACCTCATTCAAGCCAAAATCTATCGGTTCTGAATATTCTTTCTCCATTAGAGTATATTCATGCCATATACGCTTTAAGGTAATACTCCTCGGCGGAGGCACTACCCTTACCTGATAAGACTTCTTTGCAGAAGCAGAAGGATTATTTAAATCCTTAATCTGCATATTAAAATTCTTATGTAATTCATCATCTAAAGTATCATAATTCTCCTTAGAAAGAAATACTGTCGCTTGAAGCCTTTCATCCGTAATTGCTCTTAAACACCTCATCGTGGCCTGTAAAACAAATATCTTCGACTGCGGACTCCGGTAAAGGGCAACACCAAATAAGGAACGGCAATTCCATCCTTCCTTACCTTTTTCCACAAGAATGATAAACTGCTTATCATTTCCCGTTGTTCCGACAACATCAAGATTATTAAAGTCTCGGATATCTTCGTTTTTTGTATACTTTGTATCTCCTACATTTATCAAAACACTGGATAGCGGAATATCCAATGAGGAAAGTATTTCCTCTAATGCGGGTTTTACTTCATTTACCGCCTCTGATACATTAGCAGCATAGATGGCAATTTTCGGTTTCAAACCCTCAAAAGTCTTTCCGTTGTATCGTTTCCAAAACGTGGTTACAACTGCTTTTAAGAATTCTGTATTCTTGACATTCCCGAACCCAATCGGATCCGCATCCTTTAAGAAGCCATTCCAGATAGATTCTCTTAGTCCATAGGCATATACAACTTCTGGTAGAAGCTGATTCTTAACATATGGAGTCCCCGTATAATTATAACAGGCAACAATGGATGTATTAGCTGCCAAGAGATTTATTGTGTCACGAAGCGAAGTCTTGTTTGCCCCACTGGAACGAATCTGTTTCTCTAAATCTGCTCCAAACAGGTGATGGGCTTCATCAACATAGACTCCCAGCTGTGGCAAGCGACACAACTTCTTAAATCGCTGATTGTCCATAAGCGAACTTTCATCCCAAGCCTCATCTTCCTCTCCATCATTGCTGTAAACTGCCGATAATAAGGAGCCTTGTCCATTAAATAAAATCTGCCCCGGTGTTTCTTTTTTACGTTTTTTCTTTACAATAATTTTTTGCGTATTCGATATAATGATATTAAAGTCAGAATCATCTATCGTATGTAAAATCGTTCCAGTCTCCTCCAAAAAGTGGAACTTAATATTTGCATCCAACACGCGGGCATACTCCGGCGGTACCACTTTAGTCTTGTCAAATGTTATAATCTCACGCAAGGACTGTAAAACCGTTTTATCTGGAGCAAAAACCAGTGCATTATGACAAAACCGCTTATCTCTTGGGTATTTATTCGCCAAGAGAAACTCATAAAAAATACAGGTAGCCATGAGAATTGTTTTACCTAATCCCATTGTAAGCGCATAGATATAATTTGGATAATTCTCACGATATTTCTTCATCTGCTTAAATACGATGTCCATAACCTCTTCTGTAGGAGCATCAAAAAGACTTATCTGTCCATTCTTGCTCACCGAATAATAAGAGGCATCCGAGAATTTATCACTACGCTTTCGCCATGAATCAAACATATCATATACTTGCGCATTATCCATAAATTCTTTGACAAACACATACATCTCCAAAGCCTCAAACTGTGGAGTACGCAAAAAAGCGGAAGGATTTTCTTCTCTGTCATTATAAGCAAGAAACTTTCTTGTCAAATCATTATATCGTGAACGAATCTTTCCTCGGTTTTGGGAGTAATAATGCCATAGCTGTTGATAAAATGAGAACTGCTCATTATATTCTTTTGCCATCTAACGCACCTCCACTTCCAAGGATTCCGAAAGCAAATCTGTAATTTTCACTTTAATATTTCCTGCATTTGATGGAATATCATAAACTCCCTTTACCATCTCCTTCTTTCCCGGCACATCTGTTACAGTTGGCTGCATAACTACTCCATCATAATTCCAGTCAATCATAATAGAGTCAACAAGTTGACGCCAGTCTTCTACATATTCCTTTTGCAGAGACAGTTTCTGCATTAGATTCATAGGATAGAAAGCACGAACCACTAATTTATTACCCTCACGAACAACTTCCGCCTCCGCTTCTCTTTTTAACTGTAAGTCTGCTTTATCGCGGAGAATATCCATAATTTCAATGTCTAACTTATAATCAAATAAATCTTTCTCTAGAGATGCTTTCAAATCAGGTTCATGTCCCATACAGACAATGGTTATTTTTTCAACGGGTTGATTCGGCATCTCCTCCTTGCGCTTCTCATAGGTTTTGTAAGGCAAATTAGCTTTTAGTTCTTCTAAGTCAGCTTTCGTTGCGATACGGTTTACAGGCATAATCTTAACCATTCTGCCGTCCAATTCTCCATCCCACACATCGCTTTGCGGAAATGGTTGAATTTCCAAGGCTTCAATTAAAAGTTCTCGTGCTTCTACCGGATTACGAAAAAAGTCGTAATTGTTTACATTATAAACTTCAAAACCTGTATATTTTACACTCTCGGTTGTGGTAACATCAATTTTTTCTGAACTATCTTTGGCTTCAAATTTATTATCAATTTTTTTTGCAACTTCTTTCCCATTATTTGTAACATAATATGGAGTGTCTTGTGAAACCATTGAAAGTTGCAACTGTACAAAATCATAGGTTACTTTTTTCTTTGGTGCAAGTTCTTCTGCAACGGAAAGTAAACGCCTTGTAGTTGTTTGAATGGCTCCAAGATTAATGTCTGCGCCAATAAAGCGTCTTCCAAGCTTCATTGCAACAGCTTGGGTTGTACCACTACCCATAAAACAATCAAATACAATGTCTCCAGGATTAGAACAAGCTTTAATAATTCTCTCTAATAGTTTTTCCGGCTTTTGTGTCGGATATCCGTTCTTTTCTTGATTCATTGGACCAGTAGGTACTTTAATATCTGTCCACCAATCAGTCATTGGCGTTCCTCGGTCTAGATCAACCATGACTCCTTTATGAATATGTTTCATTCTCTCCGCAGTTTGTTCATTATAAGGACGATATTCAATATTAAATGTCCAGTCTTTATTTTTTACATACCGAAGCAGATTATCATGCTTACGAGGATAATCTTTGGGTGGAGTTGCACCACCGTTATACGTCCAAATCATTTCGTTCCTAAAATTGTCTATACCAAATACTTCATCCATAATTAAACGAATATGATGACATTTATGATAATCCAGATGAACGATAATAGTACCAAACTCAGACAATAGTTCGCGCATTAATATAAATCTTTCATACATAAACTGCAGATACTCATCATTCGTCCATATATCTCCATATTGCTTTTCTTCAAATGATGAACTATCCGATTCTGCCTTTCCAATACCTCTTACTTCAATTTTCTTTTTATAATCCGCCTTACTGTCAAACGGCGGATCAATATAGATAAGGTCAACTTTCCCACGATATTCTTTCAGAAGATGACTCATAACCTGCAAATTATCTCCCCAGAATATCTTGTTTATCCATCCATTCTGTTCTTCGCCATAGGATTCCCGCAATTGTGCAGGATAGTATTGTGTAGAGCGATACGGTCTTTTCCCCGTCCATCTAAGCTCTGGAAATCCCTTTATCGTTGGGCGAGGTTCAAATTCAAAAGTAAGCTGTTCATCCATTTGGTTATTCCTCCGGTTTCATTTGTTCTTTCTTGACTCCCCTACAAGTTATATTTTACTTTACATCTTAAAATCGTACTATTTTAAAACGCTCTCACTTTCATTTATGTATTTTATACTACTGTACAAAATATATTATTTTTTTCAATACCTTATAAAACAGCATAAATCCTTTTCATATAAAACACCCAAAATAGGCACTTTAGCTCTATTCGCTTACACTTATGTACTTCAATATATTTTGTCCGAAAAGCGTAATATGAAAGCGATCAATATTATTTTGAGATATTGTTCCAAGTGATGTAACAAATTCCAACTGAACAACTCCGTTACTCTGAAATTTAAGCAACGAACGAATCATATACGCCCAAACACATACTTCTGAACCTTCCTCATCCTCTCCAGGTTCATTCAAAAGCAAACCCATGTCATTCGCGTTTTTTAATTGAAAAAAATCTGTAAAATCTTTCCAAAAAATAGTATTCTCTCCATAAATAACATTTCTGTCATACCAACTTTGGGGTGTATATACTTTACGCATAACATCTCCATTATTTTCTTGCTGTACAATTTTCTCATTTTCTTTTCTTACTTGCACTGTTTGGTTTTCATTATAATCGTTTTCTAATTTCCCTAGCATTTCGCTATAACATGTTCTAGAGCCTTCATTGATATATAGCTTTATTAGCTGTAACAATTGAATGTCGTTTGCATTGCATGATTGTATTATTTCGCATATTTCCTCATCCATATCTTGCTTATCTTCCATAAGATATGAAATCAGACAGTTAATTAATGGTTCCGTTGCTTCTGGCAATGCAGCTAAACATAAATGCTTAATATTATTACGGAAAACATACTGTGAATGCTCATCAAGCGAATTGACTTTACTTATAAGCCTTTCAATTGTCACTGACTGTTCTTCCAACTTATTTTGAAATTCCACCAGGCGCTTCTCGACACTTCTCGAATCAAAATATGCACATAATTCATTACTGACACTTGCAATAACCGGTATTGTTAAAAAGGCCGGATTAATTAGCGATAGTGCAGATGCTATCGGGGATGCAACGTTCAAAGTTTTTTGTGTAATATTTTTTGCTTTATTCATCATTCTTTCTCCAACATCTCGTCAAACTGAGATTTAATAGCTGCGACCTTGTTTCTATCCATTATAACTTCATTATTTATTCCTACAGTAAAATCGAAAATCGCAGTTTCTACAAACATTTGCATCATTAGCACAGTGCCGAAAATCTTTCTTCATAATTTTATGTACCGTATCATCAAATACTGCCATCGTGCCTTCAATAGCTGATTTTGTATAGGGAAAAGTAATGGTTGGCACTCCATTTTCCTCTCCCGTGTAGTAGAGATGCATCTTGCTTACCTTCTGTCCTGTACGTTCTTCAATAAGGTGTGCGTAGATATGGAGCTGTCTGCGATACTGTTCAAGCCTCTGCGACATTTTAATTATATCTGGCTTTTTTTCAGATTTAAAATCTACGATCTCTACCGTATCATTCTCACCCTTAATTAAATCAATCTTACCCTCAATAATATAATCAGGCTTTACCAGACTGACATCTACTTCTGCCTGCTGAATAGCGCTCCAGTCTCCCTTTTGTCGTTCTATATACCGTAAGACTTGCTTTAATGCTGCCATCTTTTGTGGTTCAGCCAGATAAGTGTGCTCCGTTTTGCTTAATGAAATATAATTCGCCTCAAACCAATGTGTGACATTTTCTTCTGTTATTGTCTGTTCCTCTTTACGCAATGCCGCCCTATGTATATCCTCTATTGTTTCATGTACCAAAGTACCAAACAGCATAGCGTTCTCTCTAACGGGCGCAAACTCCAATTCTTTATAAAATTTATACTGTAATGCACAAGTTTCATAAACTGTAATATGCGATGTAAAAGAGAATGTCTGCTTAATATTGACATCCTTTATTTCTTTGAAATTAAATTCTGATACATCAAATGCAGGATTTCCTACACTCTGTAATTCTTGATAAATTTCCTTGAAGTAATTACTAGGTGTACGATTATCTTCATTACAAGTAAGAACCAATAAATCCTGTGCTCTTGAAAAAGCAGTATAGTATAATCTCCAAAAATCAAAGAATTTTGTCTTTTCATAGGGTTCAAAGGCAGGACGTTTAAAATACTTTTCTTCGATCATCATCATAAGCTCATTGGTCTGCTTACGCGGTACATTCCCTAAAGAATCAACAAAAACAATCGGAAATTCCATTCCTTTTGACTGATGGATTGTAAGGAAGGAAACACAGCCACTCGGCGCATACTCCGCATCATCCTCGTATTCTGAAATACCACCGTCATAAATCAACCGCAAATACAAATTAAATAAACGCTCTGTGTTTATGTCAATATACGTTCCACTCAGGACATCTACACGATGCAGATACTCAAATTTATTTATAATCTGTGTCAATTTAGCTAAATTCCGTGAGGGACGCACATCTACAACACCAACATCCAACTCTGTATCTAAAATCTTAACAAATGGTTCAAATTCAAACATTTGATATAATAGCCCTGAATAGGCATAGTCGGTATTCTCCCGCAGACCCACATGTATCTTCCCACGATTGCGCAGCCATTTTAAAAGCTCTTTGTTATCCGGTTTAGTAACATATTCATTCGCCATAATAATACAATTCCGATAATAAGTGATATGTTCCGGCTTCAAAAAAATATATTCCCCGTTTTCCAATCCTTGTACATACCTTGGAAACATCAACATAAGACATCCAAGCGTCAGTCGTATCTCATCACGCTCAAAAAACATATCAGAACGCGGCGAATAAACATTGATATGGTTTTCTTCCAAAAAATTGGCAAGCGCAGTCACACGCTTATGCTTCACAGAATTAAAAAGGAAAGCAATCTGGTTATAATCTTTCAGTTTCCCCGATTCCTTTAATTCTATAATAAAACCCAGAATTTTCTCGTGCCACTCATCCTCATCATCTATTCCCGCAATCTTGACAACAGCAGTGCTGTTTAACATGGTTTTCTCATGAGGTTCAATCCGCTTATCATAGCGAAACTTGTCCCATCTAAATCTAAATTTCGCACCATCCGTTGTCATCATCCATTTATTATAAAAATCTACAATATCACTATTTGACCGATAATTAACAATCAATTTTATAATTCTACATTCTCCATCCGCAAACTTCCTCGGGAACTCCAAAATATTTCGTATTGTGGCACCACGAAAACGATAAAGTCCCTGATCGTCATCCCCCACCACACAAATATTCCTTCTTTCTCCCGCCAGAAGAAATACAAGCTGTTCCTGAATATAGTTTGTATCTTGATATTCATCTACCATAATATGAGTAAGTTTCTTTTGCATTTCTTCAAGAATTTCCATATGTTCCGTAAGGAGTCTGTATGCTTCTGTTTGTATAGATGAAAAGTCCATAAGGTTATTATCAGATAATATTTCATGATATACCTCCAACACCTTACCCAATGCAGCAATTACAACATTACTATCTTTCTGCAACGTTTCCGGGCTTATCATCTCTTCTGATAGATTATTCACATAATTACAAATATTCTCCGATTGTTTCCATGCTCCACCATTTGAAAGAACCAAATCACTCCCTTCAATATTGCGAAATTTACTAATATTTTGGAATACTGTATATTTCTGATCAAAAGCATCTAACAGGCAATAGTTCCGTTTTAGTCTGGTATACTCTAAATGTTCCTTTAAAATCCGTAAGCATAGTGAATGAAACGTACCGATGTACATTTCATTGATATTTGCAACAATATTTCGACTTGCTAATTCATTTGTAATTCGAGTAACAAGTTCCTTTGCTGCCTTTTCAGTGAAAGTTGCAATAAAGATACTTTCTGGAGCAATACCACATTCCTGAATTAAAAAAAGTGTACGCTGAACCAAAGTATAAGTTTTTCCCGTACCCGGTCCGGCTGTTATAAGGACTGGGCCGCTCGCAGCAGAGATAGCTTCTCTTTGACTTTCATTTGCATTTCCGTAATCGAACATCTTTTGCTCCTATATTGCTTCTGTTATTGTTTTTTCCTTTATATAATACTGTATCCCTTTTTCAATACAAAATTTTATTACTTCATCTGCTTTCTTATTATAATACTCTTTATGCCTCTGATATGCTGTAACCTCTTTATTGTAATTCATACGTCCAAAGATTATCTTGTCCGTAAACGAAATTGCTTCTAATACTTCACATAAATCCTGTTCAATCAAATTCGGGGTAGGATATGGTTCCATACTAACCCAAGTTTTACAACCTTTATCATGGAGCTTACGCATTGCTGCTATCCTATCCTGATAAGATGCCGCCCCTGGTTCCATGCATTCACGATATCTTTCATTTAACGAAATAAGGGTAATACCATATTCATTCTCCAATGATAACTCCGCCAGTTCGACTGGTAAAATTCCTTTTGTAAGTACAATACACTTAATTCCTGCACTGTTCAGTTTTTTAATAGCCTCCAATGACATTTGAATTATTTCATCATACCCATACATAAACGGATCTGTTGTAAAACACAGCTGAACAGACTGAATCTTATTCTTTAATTTTGGAATTTCAGCATCTAGTAACTCTAATGTATTGGAAACAAGATACGGTTCAATCCACTCATCATATGATTTTATCTGACCGAATCGTTTTTTCAACATAAAAGCATAGCAAGGATAGTTACATCCGTGAGCGCATCCCAAGACATGATTCATTGTGTAATCGCCATATTCAACTCCTGTCACATAAAGCATAGATTTACGTTTTATATATCCTTTTACTTCCTTCATGGTCTATGCCCCCGTATTATCACCGACTGTCCCTTTTTTTCTTCCCAAAATGTTGAAAGATGTCCTTTATCCGTCTTCTCTGGTATTCTGATAATATCTATCATTCCTTCTGAAGTAAGCTCACTTAATATATCATATATCATTTTGAATTCACAAATCAATCCATTCTCATTAATAAATATTGCAAGAAATTTTGTAATTCCAATATCATGTGGAATTTGTTTTAGGCTTTCTTCAACTTTTTGTCTTATTTCCTTTTTTGTCAACAACTCTCCTTCAACAGAAGATGTGTAATCCGAAATCATATCAAAAAGTGAAAGCTGTCTGTTTTGTTGAATAGTAAAAAAAAGTTCTTTTTTTTGCTTCTGCATGTTTTGCGCCATTAAAAAGCATCCATCTTCGTGATCACATACATGAATCATTCTATATTTAGGTCGCTGCCCTTCTTTTAATCTAATGGGCATATCTAAAACATATTTATATCGTTGCTTTAACCATTGCTTGTACTCAACAGATAAACGTTTTTCCGCCTGATAACCATTTATCTTTTTATTTCTATAGTCTAATACAATATGCTTCCAATAATCTCCTCCCGCAATACGTGTCAATAAATCCTCCGATTGTTTTGATGTACTTACAACCGTTGGTTCATATTCTACCAAATCATCTAAATCACTTAATGCATTATCGTTTTTATAATCAACATTCATTACTCTACATGCATCTCTAAAAAATCCAAATGAATTGAAATTAATGAGCATCTCAAAAGTATAAAATCCATATGTTTGGAATTTATCAAACAAATTGGAATCTAATGCTTTGATTCCATACGGATCAATATACAGAAACACATTATTGTCATGCTTATCCTGTAAGCATTGTTCAATTTCTTCCTCGTATCTCCCCGAAATCACAATTGGCTTATCGTACACTGGATTAACAGATGAGATATTTTCTTTCAATTCGCCTGCATAGTTCAGATCTATAAAGCAAGTTTTAATTGCCCCTACCTTATCCTTACGCTTTGTTCGTTTCAAACAATCCTCCCTTATCTGCAAAGCAATTAAGGGTGACCCTAAATTACCATCTTCAAATCTACCTTTTCCAGCAAAACAATCAACATAGAAAATTGGTTTTCCAGTCATTAATACTTTTTGAAAATAAGGCACTAAATAATATCCAAGCAATTTATCTTTAATTAAAGACCAACTATTTTTTTCTTCAAAAAACTTTGTATTATCTTTCGCCATTCCCTTCCCCTTTTCATTTTAAATCTATCTTAAAGATCCTTCCTCTTTTGGAAGCACCTCATAATATTACCATTATCGCATTCAAGCCCTGCACATATTTTAATCAAATATGTCCGAACTAACATTTTTCATAAGAAATTTTTGTAACTGATGCTTAACTTATCCACGTCTAAAACTTGCAATTCCTTCTTTTTCATGTCTTTATCAATAAGTATTCTTGATTATTTCTTAATATCCGACTTCTATCTTTATTGTTTTTTTAATTGCCTTTCAGTTGTAAACATTGCTTCGACTTCTGTAATTCTGAATTTTATAAAGTATAACATATTTATTCTCGCATTGAAACAAGTGTTCTCTGGAATTAAAAGAATTATAAATAACCGGATTGCGATAAATGCAAGTTTAGTAGCACAAAACAGCTATATATTTTAATTATTTATTTGAACCTATTTAACAGGAGAATTAATTTCATGATGGAGCAAATGGCAGACTACTGTGCGCCTTTTGAGGTGGAGGGCGGACGCAGCAAGACTATCGAAAAGGCAAAAGTGGGTTGATACAGTATTTTGCAACGTTGCACGTTGGAAAGTGTAAACCACAAACATGCAGAAACAGAAGCCATATTATGCCATAAAAACAAGCAAGCTCATTTGTAAAACATAGGGGACGTTTCCAATCGAAGCGTCCCCTGTAACATCTTATAATATATTCCCTATATTTCTTTAAAATCATTTCGTATATAAAAGAATTATTACGTACACAAAAATTCATTCTATATACGATATCCGGCTTATTTTATATAAATCCTATTCCGCCGTAGTTTCCTCAGTATACTTCACACCCAGATCAGAGATCGTGCCGTCAGCAAGTTTCGCTTCGACTGCCTTATTGATCATATCCAGAAGCTCTGTATTGCCCTTCCGGACTGCGATCGCATATTCCTCAGCCTCAAATGCCGCGGAATCCTCCACGATCTTAAGACCTTCATTGTCACTGACATACTTCTGCGCGGTTGCGGAATCGATAACGACTACATCACACTTGCCGTTTACCAGCTCCAGAACAGCTTCTGTACCTTTTTTGAATGCCTCGTAAGGATAACCCAGATCCTGAACGCATATTTCGCCGGTGTATCCCTGTATAACACAGATCTTCTTATCCGCCATGTCGGCTGCTGCCGCGATGTCGGAATCTTCTTTCACGATCATAACCTGTGTCGCCGTATAGTACGGTGTGGAGAAATCAACTGATTCCAGTCTTTCTTCCGTCACTGTCATACCTGCGATCGCCGCATCAATCTGACCATTCTGCAATGCGATAAGCAGGGAGTCAAACTCCATATTCTCGACTGCCGCTGTCATACCGTTCTCTTCAGCGATCTGCTTTGCGATTGCCATGTCGATACCGTCATATTGATCGATCACGCCATTGCTTGCAACGAACTCAAAAGGCGGAAACTCAGCATTGGTGCCGAATGTGATAACGCCCTCTGTCCTCGTAACTGACGCAGACTGCTCTTCACCTGCATCAACAGCATCAGTTTCATCAGCCTCATTAGCTTCATTGTCTGTGTTCGCTGCGTCCGCAGTTGCCGCATCGGCTGCTGCACCTGTGTCCTCCGCCTGTTCTGCATTGCCGCCGCAGGCTGTCATCATCATAGCTACAGCCAGCATGAGCGCTGCTACTTTTGTTGTCTTTTTCATAATAATCTCCTCCTAATATTAAAATGTATCCCGGTAACTGCCCACCAGATATGATCAGGCAGTTCCCTATATCTTAAGCCGATCCGCCAAGCGCACGACACACTCTTCTTCATAAACAGCGTTCTATTGAAGAGCTTATCATGGCAGACGGACGACATGATACCTCTGCTACAGCACTTTACTTAAGAATAATTTCGTTCTCTCATTCTTCGGATCATTGAATACTTGCTCCGGCGTGCCGCTCTCCATCACTTTGCCCTGATCAATAAAAAGCACTCTGGATGCCACCTCTCTGGCAAAACCCATCTCGTGGGTAACGATCACCATGGTCATGCCGGACTTGGCAAGATCCTTCATAACATCCAACACCTCACCCACCATCTCCGGGTCCAGCGCTGAAGTCGGTTCGTCGAAAAGCATGATCTCCGGATTCATGGCCAGCGCCCTCGCGATCGCAACACGCTGTTTCTGCCCGCCGGACAATTGCGCCGGATAAGCATCCGCTTTCTCCGCCAGATTGACCCGCTCTAACAGCTCCTGTCCTCTCTTGACCGCCTCCGCTTTTGTCATTTTCTTAAGAAGTACCGGCGCCAATGTAATATTGTCCATAATAGTCAGATGGGGAAAAAGATTAAACTGTTGAAACACCATCCCCATCTTCTGTCTGACATGATTCACGTTCACTTTCGGCGCGTTGATCTGCTGATCGTCCACATAGATTTCACCGTCGGTTGCCTTCTCCAGCAGATTTAAGCATCTTAAGAATGTGCTCTTACCTGAACCGGACGGTCCGATTACAACAACGACCTCCCCCTGTGAAATATGTTCGTCTATTCCGTCCAAAACCATCAGGTCGCCGAATTTTTTATGTAAGTTTTTTACTTTGATCATAGAACGCTCTCCCTCCTACCTGACATCAGATTTTCTCAACTGTTTCTCAACTTGGCGAAGTAACAGTGTCAATATCTTGATCAGCACATAGTAGATCACTGCAGTTCCGACCAGAGGCATAAATGGTTTATATGTGGCGCTCTTGATAAAATCGCCCGCCTTCTGGATATCCATCAAACCAACATAGCCGACGATCGCCGTCTCCTTGATGAGAACAATAAACTCATTACATAACGCCGGAAAGATATTCTTTACCGCCTGCGGAATGACGATCCTTGTCATTGTCTGAAAGGCATTGAGTCCAAGTGATCTTCCCGCCTCGGTCTGTCCATGATCCACCGAGAGAATACCGCCCCTGATGATTTCCGACACATAGGCGCCGGAATTGATGCCAAAAGCGATTGCTGCGATAATCCATTTATTGAGATTGACCTGAGCAAAAACAACAAAATAAATGATCATCAACTGGGTAACGGAAGGCGTACCCCTTATCACGTCCGTATATATTCCGCCGATCACTTTCGGAAGTTTCCTCTTGGACAGATTACACATCGCAATCAGAATACCGATCATAGTGCCGATAACGACTGCCAGAAGCGAAACCTTGATCGTAACGCCGACACCGCTTACCAACAGTTTATAACGGTCTTCTTTGATAAAACATTTATAAAATAAGTCACAGAAATTGGTAAACCACTCTTGAATCCCTGTCATCTGTCTTCATCCTTTCGCTTAATTCAACCCGCATTATATCACAAAGAATGTGGGTTGAAAAGCATAAATATAACAAAATTAATGAATAATCTGCATATTTTAACGAAAATATGCATTTTCAAATCATTTTTGTATCATTTTTGCATCATTTCTCATTCACATCTTGCCATTTCCAAATCACCGTGCCATACTAATGCATACCATATTAATAATTTAATGTAAACATCTATATAATAAAAAAAGTAAATTCCTCCGGAATTAACTTTGTAAATTCCTTCGGGAATTCACTTTTAGCTTTGCTCGATACGCTTTAAGCTTTCAACAAGGAGGACTATCATAATCATGAAAACCTGTATAACAAATAGACGTGACACTATTGATAACCACCCATTTCCACCTAAAAACGGAACTGGGAAAATTGCAGTCTGTACCCTGCTGCTGTATGCGGTAATCTGTTGTACAGCCTGCGCTAACGGATCTGATTCCGGAACAAATGAAACTGAAAACGGAGCGCAGCAGCCGGATGAGACAGCAGACAGCAGCCTCGGTCAAACCGAT
The DNA here is from genome assembly GCA_014804655.1 of Lachnospiraceae bacterium. GTDB lineage: Bacteria > Bacillota > Clostridia > Lachnospirales > Lachnospiraceae > UBA3282. The sequence continues at coordinate 110,635 of JAAUZK010000033.1, forward strand.
GAAAATGCAAATGAAAGCAATGGTGAGGCAGATAGCGCAACCGTAAATGACACTTCTGTCAATATTGGAAAATCCAACATAGACATTCTAATGCAGACGGAAGAAAACAATAAATCCACGGAAGATGGTACGGTATATTTCTACAAGAGCGCTATCTATCCCGTCGTCACCATGGAAGGAAATACGGATGCTGCCGATAAGATCAATGCCGACATCCGCTCCCGGATCGATTCTTTTAATGCAAATAAAGAAGTGGAAGACATGGCAGAAGAAATGTTGCAATACTTCGAGGAAGAGGATAATGATTACCCCCTGATCGGCTACAGTGCGGGGCTGACGTATAAGACCGTCAGAGCGGACAGTAACGTGATCTCTTTTACACTGACCTATGACTCCTTCAGCGGCGGTGCTCACGGCAATTACACGATGCTGGGAGCCAACTACAGCGCCAAGACCGGCGACCTGATCTCCTTCTCGGATCTGAGCGATGATCCTGCCGCTTTTCGTGAAGACACATTATCCTATAATCAGAAATTGGCAGGAACCGAATCCTACACCGAGCGGATGTTTTCGGCCGACGACATTACAAACGGCACGCTAGAGTCCGTGCTGTACGCCGACAACGCATGGTATCTGTCCACCTCGGGTCTGATCTTTATAAGTGATCCTTACGCCCTCGGACCTTATGCCGCAGGAATTATTGAGTTCGTTATTCCCTACAACGATCTGGCGGATATGGGATTTAAAGAGTCCTATACTTATTCGGACAGATTTGTGATGAAAATGCAGCCGCATGAAACCTACACCGCCGACTTAAACGGGGACGGTGAGGACGACTCTGTTATTTTTTATCCGGAAGACCAAAATGCCGACGGAACATATGATTACACGCCTCATCTGTTCATTAATGACTTGGATCTTGCAGAAGACGGTGATCCGGAAATACAGGAACAACTCGCAAACCTTATTGCCGCATGGGCGGAAGTCTTTCTCTACGACTTGATTCCTGATGACAATTATATCGAGCTCATGCTTGTAGCCGGCGAGGCAGAAGGCGATGATTACGTTTATTACAGCCACTTCTATCGCTATACGGAAGATGGCTCTCTCATCTACCTCGGCAAAGTCAGCGGCGATGCCGGTGCCCCTACCGTTGATGTGTCACCTCTTATATCCGACGTGCAATAGTAATTTGAAAAAGAGAAACTTATCGGCAACGAAAACTCTGTTTAACCTCGTACCGAATAAAGTTTCTCTTTTATATTTTAACTGATCTCCGTTTTATACTTTTCGATATTATTTATGACTTCTTCGAGTTCCTTTTCCTCTGAAATAAAAAGTCTGGCGGATGCTTCTATGGCAATGTCGCTTACCTGATGTTCACGCAGGAAGCGCCGTTCTTCCCCGTCCGCCTGTCCCACCTTACAGGAATTCACCACGTCATTCAAACCACTGAAATAATGCATCAGTTCATCAAATACACTTCTCCTACCGGAGTCTGTCCGGCCGCATTCCTGTTTGCTCCCATCAGCACCGCTCTCCTCGTGGGCACGGCAGATTCGATCGATCACACTCTCCCCGTACTCCTGCCGCTCCAATTCGCAGACGGCGATCACCTGCATGGACAGCTTCAACTCGCCTGTGATATCCGAAGCCTCCATCAACACATCCGGACGCTTCTCAAGCACACTCAGAAAATATTCTTTCGCCCCGTCCAGATCCCCTTGCATAAAATACTCCGCCAGCTTTTCCTTCATCTGGCCCGTCTCGTATTTCTCGGTCGTCATACCCACTTTGCACTCATATACCTTAAGCCCCTTCACTTCCGTCCAGACAAGGAGAAGGAATTCCGATATAAACCCAAAAACCCGCTTATGATAATCGTCATAACCGCTGGGATCGATCTTCTTTTCCACCTCATGAAAAATAGAAAAAAGCCACGCGGCATACTCATCATACAGTTCTTTAGAGCTAACCATCATATTGCCGAAATAAGTGCCGTTTCCATGCACCAGCCGCTCGAAGGTATTATAATACTCCGGATACATCTGCCGGATCACTTCGCCTGTTGTGACCAGATCAAAAATATTGTAATCACTTGCATAGCCGTCGAAATAAGAATAATTCAGTTTCAGTTTCTTGGAAGTTATAATGTCATAGTCTTGCAGAATCGACAGATAGTCGTTTTCATTGAAAATCCTGCCCTCTTCCGTACAAAAATACCGGCGGTAATGGCAAATACCCACATAGTCCGTGGTTCGCACATTCTTCCACACCCAGTATACTCCGGTCAGTTCTCCGTAATAGCAATTCTTCGCAGATATGTTATCTCCCGTATCGTCCCCGGCATAACCGTAGTCCGCTCCCTGTGCGCGCCCGACATGCAGCGGCACGTAGATCAGGTCCCGAGGATCCGGAAATTTCTTGTGGGTCATGGTGAAGATTGTAACTGACATTTGTAGCTGCCTCTTTTCTTTTTATTTAAAAACAGTCCGGTGCTCGCCCTTCTGACATTTTCATGCCGTCATTCTTATCTTTTTCCATCATAACTGCAAAATGTGGCTGGTGCAAGGTTTTATAGAGTAAACCGCCCAAAACTTCTTCTTGACATTTCCAATCAATATGATATCATAATGATATCAAAAAGAACATTCACCAGAAGCGACTGAATATGCGCTGTCAAAATCCAAAGCACACGTGCTGCATCGCCGCTTCGGAACGGAGGAGATTATGCAAGAAACTAACTTAGAAGAAAAACTCATTCAGGGCAAAAAGAACGGACTGCCTGTACTATTCGTCACTCTCCTGTTATACGCACTGGCTATTGCAGGGATTATCATCGGTATCATCCATTTTGATAACGAGACAGATACCACGCTCACAACCACCGTTTTTGTTATAGGTATGCTTTACGCATTCTTTGGCTGGATTCTCTTCTGCGGTCTGAAAGTTTTAAAGCCCCAGGAAGCGTTGGTTCTGACTTTATTCGGCAAATATGTGGGAACGCTCAAAGGCGACGGCTTCTACTTTGTCAATCCCTTCTGTACAGGCGTCAATCCGGCTTCCCACACTAAGTTAAGCCAGAGCGGTGATGTCAAAGGCGTTGGTGGAGCTGCCGATGTCAGCACTGCTCAGGAAGCTCCTACCAAGAAGCTTTCTTTAAAGATCATGACTTTGAATAACAGCCGTCAGAAGATCAACGATTGTCTGGGTAATCCGGTGGAGATCGGTATCGCAGTGACATGGCGAATCGTAGATACTGCCAAAGCGGTTTTCAACGTAGATAACTACAAGGAATTTCTGTCCTTGCAATGCGACAGCGCGCTTCGCAATATTGTGCGCACCTATCCCTACGACGTAGCCCCTAACGTGGATACGACCGGAGACGGCATGGCCGACGAAGGCAGTCTTCGCGGCTCCAGCGAAATCGTGGCCGGCAAGATCAGGGCGGAGATCCAGACCAGAGTAGAAGAAGCAGGCATCGAAATTGTGGAAGCGAGAATCACCTACCTGGCATACGCACCCGAGATCGCCGCAGTCATGTTGCAGAGACAGCAGGCATCTGCTATCATTGATGCAAGAAAAATGATCGTGGACGGCGCGGTAGGTATGGTCGAGATGGCATTAGAACGGTTGAATGAAAAGCATACCGTGGAACTTGACGAGGAACGTAAAGCAGCTATGGTATCTAATCTGCTGGTAGTTCTGTGCGGCAACCATGATGCACAGCCAGTAGTCAATTCCGGAAGCCTTTATTAGAACGGAGGATTTTATGGGCGATTCAGGTAAAAAACAAGTGCCCCTTCGATTATCTGCAAAACTCTATGATGCAATCGCGGCGTGGGCGGAAGATGACTTCCGCTCCGTCAACGGGCAGATCGAGTATCTGCTGACAGAGTGTGTGCGGCAGCGTAAGAAAAACGGTAAGTATGTGTCCGATGAAATTGATGTACCGCCGGAATTGGATATAAAATAAGCCTTTAACAACGTCCAACGGCACTCCCCAAATTAAACGGACAAATATCCCTGCATTTATGACAGGAAATCGTCCATGTCTGCAAATTTTCGTCATCTCCGAAGGCATGATCCCAGCACACCTGCTGCTTAAGCTCACACTCATCCAATGCACCGACCGGGCATACCTCCACGCACAGATTGCACGCATTGCAGATATTTTCTTTTAACTCGTCAGGCACCAATTCCTGCTCACACAGAACCGCTCCCAGCCAGACCATACTCCCGAACTCCGGTGTGATCAGCAGTGAATGCCGCCCAATCGTTCCAAGCCCCGCTGCCTGTGCCGCGTGCTTCTGCGAAACAATAGAGCGCCATCTTCCCGTATTGCCATCCCACACGCTCTCATTGGTCGGAATCGGCACACATATAACTCCTCTCCGCTCCATCTCGATACAGAAATCCAGCGCTATGGCATCCATCTTCGGCGTGATGGAGTTGCGTACTCTCGTATACGGAATCGAACTGTTACAGCGCAGTGTTCCGACCGGAAATCTGCACCCGAACGATATCACCGACTTGCAGGATGGCATAACGTCCAGCGGATGAAATCCCTTCGGCGCATCACGAAATCTGTCCATACTGGCAATACCGCATAAATCTGCCCCTAATGACTCCATGAGCTCTTTGACCGTTTGACTGTTTACTTTATGGATACTCATCGCTATCGCCTCCGCACGGTTCTTAGACCATTTCCTGTGGCTCATCATCCTTGTTATCGTTTCATTACTTTAACACATTTTAACGAAATTGTACATATATTCTTACTTTTCCTAAGTTACATGGAATTTTAGCAATATCATGCCAAACATCCCCAAAGATATGGTAAAATGACTTATGTGCCGACAAAAGACAAAAGAAACCAAGCAATGTCGGGACGATGTAAATGATTAAGCGTATACTGTAACCACAGCAGGAGGTTGATCATCATGGAATGGGCAGAAGCGATCAGTGAAGCAGTCAACTATATTGAAAGCCATATCACAGAGGACATCACACTATATGACGTGGCAGAGCATGTGAATATTTCCCCCTTCTATTTTCACAAAGGTTTTAGCATATTGTGCGGGTATTCCATTATGGAATATGTAAGAAACCGCAGAATGGCGCTTGCCGGGGAGGAACTGATCACCAGCGATATTTCGGTTATAGAACTTGCCATGAAATATGGTTATGACTCTCCCGACAGTTTTACCAAAGCCTTTTCCCGCTTTCATGGATATACGCCTCTGACAGTGCGCAAGAATAAAACAATGATCAAAACATTTGCGCCGCTGAAACTAACAATCTCATTGAAAGGTGGTTACATTATGGATTACAGAATTGTCAAGAAAGAAGCCTTTACTGTTTTATGCGCCTCAAGGGAATTTACCTATGAAAATCCAAAACAGGAAATACCTTTGTTCTGGCAGGAGCATTATTCCTCGGGGAATGGCGAATATATCTGCGGAATGTTCGGCATCAACATCGACCCACAAATGGGAAATGAAAAGTTTGAATATCTGATCGCCGATGTTTATAATCCGTCCGTGGATATTCCGGACGGGCTTACAGTAAGGACAATCCCTGCCTTTACGTGGGCAGTTTTCCCGTGCAAGGGCGCTCTTCCGCACTCTTTACAAGATGTAAATACGAAAATATTCTCCGAATGGCTTCCGGCATTGCAGGATTATGAATTTGCAGCAGGATATTGTGTCGAAATGTATGACGCACCAAACAAATATCCCAACGGGACAAATGATGAGAATTATTATACAGAGATATGGATTCCAGTCAAAAAGAAGTAAACGTGACTCATTCCCTGCCCCAGATACAGCTTGGGGCAGTGGAAGGCACCCGAATGAACTATATATGTGATCTTATATCTCCCACAACGACAACTGCTCATACCCCTTATTCTCCGGGAATTCCCGCAGATAAGCAAAAACCCGCTCCATGTCACTTACGATATGATTCTCTTTGCAAAAACCGTAAAAGTATCTCATCAGCTCTCCTTGCCGGTCACTGGGAATCTCATAGGCATAGCCGAACTTGCGGTGATATTTCTCGCGCAGTCCCGGGAAATGCTTATCCAGCGCCGCATAGTAATATTCCCGGTCCCCCTGTCTGAGCGTAAGTCCCATCCCGAAACAGATGATTCCATACACGCCGGCCTTCCTGCAATATTCCAGAATCCCTTCTATATTCTCCCTCGTATCATTAATATAGGGCAGAATCGGCGACAACCACACCACCGTAGGGATACCGTTCTCTTTCATGATCTGCAGCACCTCATAGCGCCGTTTCGTCGTACACACTTTCGGCTCTACGATACGGCACAGGTCTTCATCGTAAGTCGTGAGCGTCATCTGTACCACACATTTTGCCTTGCGGTTAATACTTTTTAAAATATCCAGATCCCTCAGAATCCTGTCAGACTTTGTCTGCACCGCGACTCCGAAACCGTACTCATCGATCAATTCCAGACACCTTCGCGTAAGCTTCAGCTGCTCTTCACAGTGCATATAAGGATCGCACATAGCGCCTGTGCCGATCATACATTTTTTGCGTTTAGACCGCAGTGCCTTCTCCAGCAGTTCCGGCGCGTTCTGTTTGACTTCGATATCTTCAAAGTCATGTTTCATCTGATAACATTCGCTCCTGCCGTCGCAGTAAATACAACCGTGCGTACACCCGCGATACAGATTCATACCGTTATGAGATGATAATATACCCTTAGCGTCTACAAAATGCATTCTGTCGGTTCTCCTTGTGTTCTATCTGTTTTGAATCATACGCCTGAAAACCCGACAGCAGTATGTCATATTTATGAAGCTCCCTGCAGTTTTTTCTCGCATATTCTAAGACAGTGCAGACATGTCGGCACGATATAGACACACGCCGAAAGCCATGCCGACTGATCCGCAAAACAGATCGCCGTGAAGCCGAACACCGGCACGAAACACAGGCTGACTACGATCCTTGCCACCATCTCCGCCAGTCCTGAGAAGATCACGCGCCCGGAAAAACCGAGTCCCTGCGTACACATACGACAGACATTCAAAATACCGAGACTCCAGAAGAAATATCCCATGCACCGCAGATATTTGGCGGAAGCATCCAGTATCGCTGCATCCTCTCCCGATATGAACAACATCGACAGTGTCCTTCCGAAAAAGATAATCACCAGACCCGCCACCGTTCCATATAACACACCGATCGCAGTTCCCTGTTTGATTCCCGATTTGATACGTCTCATCTTGCCAGCGCCGAGATTCTGACTGCAAAAGACGGAAACGCCCGTCGCCAGCGCATCAAAAGGACACATCACGAACTGTTTGATCCTCATACCGGCCGTAAAGCCTGACACATATATACTGCCCAAACCGTTATTGGCGGACTGCATGACCATACTCCCGATGGCGGTAATGGAATATTGCAGTCCCATGGGAATTCCCATCGCCAGCATCATTTTGATCGTATCTCCATCAATATGACACTCCTGTCGTTTTAATCGCAGGATGGGAATCTTTTTTCTCATATAAATATAACAAAGTATACCGCTTACTGCCTGTGACATGATCGTTGCCAGAGCCGCGCCCGCACATCCCAAGTGAAGGACAAGAATACAGAACAGATCCAAAACGATATTCAGCACCGTAGAAAAGGCAAGAAACATAAACGGTGTTCTGCTGTCTCCCACCGACCGGAATATGCCTGCCAGCAAATTATACAGTAAGTTAAAAGGAATCCCCATAAAGATGATCACCAGATACCGGTAAGCATTCGTATAGATGTCCTCCGGCGTAGAGAGCAGATGCAGTATCTGCGGGCACAACAATACACAGGATACCGTCAACACTACCGCAAAGATTCCGGCCAACACCATCCCGTGAAAAATATCGCTCCGCATCTTGTCATAATCCTGTGCGCCGAAACTGCGCGCCACCGGAATGCCGAATCCGCAACAGACCCCGATACAGAATCCCAACACAAGAAACTGCACACTGCTGGAAGCGCCCACTCCCGCCAATGCATCCGCACCTAAGATACGCCCTACAATCGCGGCATCTATGATATTGTAAGTCTGCTGTAACAGATTTCCGATCAACAGAGGCACCGCAAACTGTAAGATCAGCGGAAGCGGTTTCCCCTCTGTCATACTCTTGGTCATATGTATTCTCCCATCATTCACACGGGAGCGTAAATCCCCACTGCTCCCTGACCGCGTCCAGAATCTTCATCAACCGAAGCGTCTCGCTATGCGGCATTTCCTCACACTCAACCTGCCCGGCTCTGATCGCACGTACACAGGCAAGCGCCTCATACTCGTAACCGTTGATCTGCTCCGGCACCTGATAGCGGGCGGTCATTTCTTTTTGTTCATTATAAACGCGAATTTCCTGACAGTTATTGATCGCATTAAATTCAATATAACCTTTGTCACCGTTGATAATCCCACGGTTTCCCATATACGCCAGCATATTGCCGTGCAAGACCGCCATCTTCCCGTCCTCAAAAGTCAGTGTGATCCCGTTCATCCAGTCTACGCCCTGCGGTGACATGACAGCGCTCGACTGAATAGCTTTCACCGGACTCTTGCAAATCTGCAAAGCAAGATTGATCGGATAGACGCCCAGATCTAAAAGTGCGCCGCCTGCCAATTCCGGATTACTCAGCCGCTCGACATGGGTCAGCGGAGCACCGAAATCCGCCATGACAGAATGCACCTCACCGATAACCCCCTGTGCGATCAGATCGTCGATCATCTTCCTGCTGGGCATATATCTGGGCCAGAATGCCTCCGCCAGAAGAAGCCCTTTACCTCTCGCCAGTGTGATCAGTTCTTCCGCCTGCTTCGCATTCACGGTAAAAGCTTTTTCCAACAGCACATGTTTCCCTTGTTCCAGACACAGCTTCGCATAAGGATAATGGTGGGAATGCGGCGATGCCACATATATTAACTCTACCTGCGGGTCCTGCACCATCTCCTCATAAGAACCGTAGGCTTTCTCAAATCCCCATTTATCTGCAAAGCTTTTCGCTCTGCCATAATTTCTGGAAGCAACCGCATAACATTCGATTTCCTCAAGCTGACTTACCGCCTCAGCCATGCTGTTAGCGATACCGCCCGGTGCCAAAATCGCAAATTTCATTTTATTCATTATCATCACCTTTCTTCAACTTACCGATCCGTTCCACGACCGCCACAGCCGCGTAACTGATCGCAATACCGCTGATCATGCCAAACAGCACATCGCTGGGATAGTGTACTCCCACATACAGCCGGGACAGTGCGATCAAAATAGCCAGAACAAGCGCCGGAATCCCGTATTTCTTAGGAAGCTCCCGGAACATAACACATGCCACCGCAAAAGAACTGCCCGCATGTCCCGACGGGAACGAATATTCTCCCGGTTTCGGCACCAGATAAGTCAGGCCTGCTATCACCTCGTAGGGTCTGGTTCTGGCGACAAGATTTTTCAGCAGTATATTATTCACTAGCAATGTACCGATCAGCGCCGCCGCCATCATACAGCCGACTTTCCTCGTCTTAGGAATAATCAGCATAATAAGCGTCAGGAATATCCATATTCCGCCTCCGTTTCCGAGTGTTGTGATAAACTTTACAAACGGAGTCAATATCGGAACTCTGATAAACTCCTGAATAAATAATAGTATGTTGCCGTCCAAATTTAATAACCATTCCAACATATTCTCACCTCGCTCTTCCCATTATAACACAATACAGGAAATACCACACCGTAGTTCCATACTATTTTTCAGCTCATATTAATCCTCCCAAACACCTTCCGCGCCCCAGCCGCAATGATCAGCGACACGATACCCGCAAACAACACCACTGCCGACTCGCACCCATCACACAGTTCAAATAAGAACCCGTACATCGCATTGCCGAAGGGCTGTGCGCACATCGCGCCTGTCATCGCCACGGCAATTACTTTGCCGACCAGATTCTGCGGTGTCTCCGTCTGCATAAAGGCCATCATCTGCACCGTAAATACAGTGGAGACCGCCATGATCGCAAAACAGCACACTGTAATCGTCATATAAACCGCCATGCCCGAATCCGACCGTAAAAGTGCGAAACCGATGGGAAATACACAGACTGCCCCCGCAATCAACAGATTACCGGCTTTACTGATCTTCAATTTGTCCGCCAGAGCGCCGACGCCGATGCCGCCCACGATACCGCCTGCTGCCAGTGCCCCCTGCGCATAACCGTACAACCGATTCGCCTGCTCTGCCGTAAACGGAAGTACTTCGGTAATCAGATAAGGAAGCCCGACTATAATCATAGCGGATAAGAACAGATTAATGCTGCAGACTATGAGAAGTCCCTGCCCGATGATCGGCTTTTGTCTGCAAATGAAATAAACGCTTTCCTTCAAATCTTGTAGCGCCGTCCCTATGATACTTCCTGCCGGCTCCTGTTTCCGATAAGGAATCCGAATAAAAATCTCCATCACGGCCGACACCACGAAACTGGCCACACTGATTTCCAACACCGGAATGAGTCCGTATGCACTGTACAGAATACCGCCCAACACCGGCCCGAGCAACGACGCGAAGGAACTGATCACATTAATCACCGCATTGGCACGCATAACCTCATCCTGCGCCACCAGTACCGGAATACTTGCCTGTACGGCAGGCTGGTAGGCTCCCGCAATTCCGTATAAGAGCATTAATACGATCGTAAGCAAAAGCACCAGACTGACATGATCCATTAACAGCATAAACAGCAAGATCAGCCCGGCCGTGGAAAAATCCAGTATCACCATAATATTCCGTTTATTGACCCTGTCGGCAATCAGCCCGCCCACAGGCGATAGCAGAACCGCCGGAATAAATGATATCGCCATCACCGTCCCGTACAACGCGGAAGAGCCCGTCTGATTCAGTAAATAAAGCGGCAATGCAAACCGAATCGCCGCATTGCCGAATAGAGAGATAATCTGTCCGATTACCACCAATGTAAAATCTCTTGTAAACAGTTTCTTCTCCATGATAATAGCCTCCTTTTTCCATCCGTTTTTCTATTATCATAGAGTTGCAACTCCGGTTGCGCGACACATTTCGGGTGTCAAATCCGCTCCTATAGGTTGCGCAACCGTCAGTTCTCTTCGTAGCGGATTCCCATTTTCTTCCGCTTCACACCGTCTCCCAACCTCACAACACAAACATGAGAAACATTACCACATACGCCTTCCGCAGATCTCTGTTTACCACAAGGTACACACTGCCCAGCGCCACACCGAGAAAGACTCCTATTATGCCTGTCAGAATATCTTTCGTAAACAGGTGCGCAAGTCCCCATGTCACTCCGCAGATGATTCCGCCGAAAGGAAAGTTCTCCTTATGGAACCACACTTCGCACGCCTTCTGTCCGAATACTATAATCAACAGAAACAACATCGTCTCGAAGGCATAATATATGTACTGGAAAGTGAAAAGCAAAAGTCCTTTTCCCGCATATTCCAGATATACTTTAAAGCCGTCCCAGATCATATAATCGACTCCGAATGCTGCAGCGATAAACAGCACACATACACCGACTCTTATAAGGCTTAACTTATCTCCTTTTCTTGTCAAAGGGAACTGATATTTTGTCCCCGATGTCCTGATCAGAACAACTGCAAAGATTCCCCACGTGATACAGGTCAGAATCCAGTGTATAATAGTCTGCCCTGATGTCCACTCCTGCATCGGCACACCGTACAGCGCAGGTTCCAACAAATATGCATAAAGCCCTTCCATGCCCAGACCGCCGAACGCATACAATCCAAGTCCCAGATAATCCATTCCCGTTATTTTCCTTTTCCCTTTTTCCGCCATGCTTTTACTCCTCCCTTATCCGCCTGAGCGCACTGTTGACTTTCTTCACCTCATGAAACAACGCCACATAATAGATTACTACGCCTATGGCATAGGGAATGCTGAAAGACAGGAACATGTCCCGATACCCATTCTCATGCAGCGGCGCAAAGAATCCCGATATCCATGTAAAAAGCATCACGCCTCCGATCAGCACCAGATACTGTACGATGATCACCAGAAGCAGCGGGTATTTCTGGAACCGGTAATACTCCGACAGCACGAAATGCGCCAGTGCTGCCAGCACAAACATTGTCAACAGATTTCCCTGATAATTCCCCCATATTCCCCGCACAACATATTCAACTGCAAGCTTCCCTAATACAAGCAGCGTGTAGATAACACACACCGTAGAGAAAAAATTTTGTTTAGCAATCTTTTTCATGGCACACCTCCTGTATATGATACAAAGCGTCAAGAAAATTCTTCTTATATGTCCTGTTTAAGACAATCACCTCATCATTATCCATCACCAGCTTCAACCGCATGTTCAGGTCTGTATTCACACGCTTCACCCTGTACAAGTTCACAATCGTGTTCTTACTGATCTGCACAAATCCATTACCGCTAAAGCAGTCCAAAAAATGTTTCATACTGTAATCCAACTGGTATACATCACCTGCCTGATAAGCAAAAAGCTTACGGTCAACCGACTCCAGATAATAGATACTGCCCGGCTGCAGCACGCACACTTCCTCTTCCTTTTTCCCCGTAATGCTCTTCAGTGAAGAAAAGAAATTACGGATAACCTCAATCCGTTCCGTCTCTTCCCGATAATGTATATCAACCCGATCTTCCCGCAAAGAAGAATCTCTGTTATAGCTTACGCGCATCTCATCACCTCTTTTTTACTTTATCGCTTTTATTCCTATATCCTGCATCGCTGTTGCTGATTCGATTCTACCTTTTTTCCAAAAAAGAGCAAGGACTTCCCGCACAAGCTGCAATCTGCACTGCACATCCTGCGATTTACAACCGCCTGTACTCTGTTTGTAACATGCATTTCCTTAATAATTCGGGGGTTTGTATTTTCTTGAAGTGTAAGAGATATTTCAGATAAAAGATTCTTAATTTCCGGGAAATCCCGCACAGACGGCGGATATTTCCCGGAAATGTCTGACTCAGTATTTAATGCAGATAGTTGTGAAGCACTTCTATAAAATGCTCTATGTCAAGCGGTTTCGCAATATGNGCATTCATGCCGCTCTTTAATGCCGTTTCTTTATCTTCCTCCAGCGCATTGGCTGTCATCGCAATAATCGGAAGNGTCTTTACATCCNCTCTCTCCAGTGATCTGATCGCGCGCGTCGCCTCATACCCGTTCATGATCGGCATCTGCACATCCATCAGGACCACATCGTAATAATTCTCTTCGGATTTCTGCACCATCTCAACAGCGTCTGTTCCGTCCGGAGCAGTCTCCACGATAAAGCCGCTTTCCGTCAGGATCACTTCCGCAATCTCACGGTTCATTTCAATATCTTCCACGACAAGTACACGTTTTCCGCTGAAATCGGNCTGTGTCCATACCGCCTCCTGTTTTTCTTCCTTGTCACTGNAATGATTTGCCGCAAGCAGTGCACTCTTNAGATCCGACATAAAGAGAGGTTTTGCACAAAAAGCGGTAATNCCGGCTTCCTTGGCGTCCTCCTCAATATCCGTCCANTCATACGCCGTCAGAACGATAATCGGCATCTCATCNCCCACAACGCTGCGGATCTTCCTGGCCGTCTCGATTCCGCTCATTTCCGGCATCTGCCAGTCAATNATGTANGTGTGGAAAGANTCTCCCTCATCNCGTGCGATCTTTGCCCGGTGTACNGCCTCACGCCCGGANGTCGTCCATTCCGGCCGCATACCGATCGTCTTTAACATNTTGCTCACGCTGTCACAGACATTAAAATCATCGTCAACAACAAGNGTGCGCAATCCCTCNAGTTCCTTNATCTGCTCCGCATTCTTCTCCACATCCTGCANCTTCAGCGTCAGATTTACGGTAAAGGTGCTTCCCTTGCCNACCTCACTTTCCACCGTNATCGTACCGTTCATCATCTCAATAATATTCTTGGTNATNGCCATNCCGAGTCCGGTNCCCTGAATGCCGCTGCGNGTCGTCGTGCTCTCTCTCTCAAACGGCTCGAAGATGTGCTCCACAAATTCCCGCGACATACCNATTCCGTTATCCTTNATAATAAAAACATAATCGCCNTAGCCATGCTTGAATGTCGTATTCTGCATAATGCGGAANGANACNGTGCCGCCNGCAGGCGTATATTTGATCGCGTTGCTCATCAGATTGATAAATATCTGATTCAGCTTCAAGGGATCTGCGATTANATCTTCGTTGGTAACTTCAAANGTATCAATAAACATATCCAGCTGTTTCGCCTTNACCTGCGGCTGTATGATATTCACCAGATTATGCATGAGNTCCGAAATATTACACTCTTGGTCNTGGATCTGCATCTTTCCGCTTTCAATACGGCTCATGTCCAGAATATCATTAATCAGACTGAGCAAATGATTGCTGGAGGACANAACNTTCTGCAGACAGTCGCTGACCTGCTCCTTGTTGTCGATCCTGCTGGCCGCAATCGTTGCAAANCCNATGATCGCATTCATAGGCGTCCTGATATCGTGGCTCATATTGGACAGGAATGTNGTCTTNGCCTGATTCGCATGCTGCGCCTGCATCAAGGCATCCTGCAANGCCTGCGTCTGCTCNCGCTGCCTGATGACCTGTTCCGTGATATCNCTTGANACNACCATNACAATCAGNTCTCCGGTGATATCATCCTGNGCTATGAAGAATGACTGGCGCACGCACACCTGACCCTCTTCGTCTCCCATCTTNCACCAGAAATCAATATCGACCTCTCCTTCGCCCTGTTCATAGCTCTTTTTCAAATATTCTACATTNGCTGTTCCNGCATAATCCTCCAATGATTCCGGAAGAATAAACTGTTCCCATCTGTCAAAGAAGTCGGAAGCTTTACAAGGAGCGCTGAGTCCTGCCTGTTCCAGCAGCGAAATCTGTCCCTCATCCGTCACGCGGACGATATCCTGCTCNATCAGNTCCTTAGTCAGGTTAAACTCAAAAGTGCAGAAGGAGTTCGATGTGACCGCAAGCCTGTACTGNCTNTCCTTACGGTTCATNGCGGAGACTTCTTCCTGTCTGCGAAGNTCTCTTANCTTCATCTCCGTAACATTCTGGCGNACATAGAGAATCTTNGATACCNTGCCGTCTCTGCGNTCCAGACAAACAGCGATNAGGTGCTCCCATTGTTCTTCACCNTTACGCATAACATGACACTCATAAGTGAANGTTTCCTTATCCGCNAGACTTTCTATAATGGAATNAATTCCGAAAGCCTGCCTNAACTCTTCCTTCCCCTCNTCTCCGATAATATCCCTGCTGTGGGTCTCCACNATCGNAGCGTAATCTCCNTCCNNAGCCAGTCGATTGTCTANCGGACTCACNCCCGCGGTATAAAAATATGTATNCGTCTCCAGATCCACCACAAAATACCTCGAAAGGAAAAGTGTATTCAACCCTTTCAGCACATANTTGACNCGCTGGTTTTCACTCTCCAGCTTTTTCTTCTCCATNCCCGCCCGCAGAATCATTAAAACAACATAGACCGCGCACAGAATAAGCAGAATTACNTCCAGACGAATCCCNGCAAGATTNGCCTTTTCTACCATACTCTGCGTAATATTCTGCGGAAATGTCTGTATCAGGACNTATCGNTCGTCAAGAAGATAAGTGACACAGAGATTATCNGTTTTGCTGCCTTCATGACATACGAATGAACCGTGNCCGCCATTTTGAAATACGNCTTGNGCAGACNCAGCCGTTTCACNGTCAATGNTACCTGNCTCTGTCANACTATCCAATATATTTCCCTCATGACTCTCTCCGTCGGTGCTGGCNATCACTCTGCCATCCGGCATACACAGAAATATATCAGCAGTCTCNCCGAAGTACGTGGCNTAGAGCAGATCCTTCAGATACNCCTCNGCAGTATAGGANCCCCGGACCACGCCGATAATCTCTCCCNCAAACNGTACCGGCGCGAANAAACTGATTCTCGTNCCGCCGTCCTCAAAACGAGGATCGAATATGANNGAGATGCCGCTCTCCCCGTTTATGCCGAGTTNATANTAGTCNCGGTCTGTCNCATCGGCNGTCCTTCCATCGGAAGAGTGCGCTNTTCCNTCCATATCCGTAAACCGGATTGNATCGAANGCGGAGTTCNTCTCTATCTCTTTCANCGNNNCAACATCAATCGTNGGGCTTGACAGACCTTTGCTTATGAAATATGCATACGAATTAATCAGATTCAATCCGCCCCTGAATTCCTCTTCGANCTGATATGCTGTCTGGTGCACNGCATCTTCGGCATAGTTCCTGTTCTGTTCCGTAATNCGTGCCCGNTTCTGCTCCGTATACCAGTAGAATAAAACAATCACAAATATCAGCAAAATAACCGCGTACAAGACCGANTGCAACANNTTTGTTCTTTTTCCCATAATATTTTCTCCTTAATNGCGNAAATCACATATCGTAAATTCTCTTTGCGTATGTAACAAAATNTCGTAACTGTTCAGAACCCTGTTCTTCACAGTTACGAAGATGCACAGTTACAAAATTTCTTTATGATTATAGCAATATATTTNTGNTTTTTCAATGTTTTACNNTACAAGATAAGTACCTGNCGTCTGTCAAANCAAAATATNCAAATNTTACANCCATCAAATGTACAAATTTAAAAACATAATGCTTTTTTCTTCATATAGTGCTATATTATAGTTGCATAATGGTTTCATNTGCCNTTTTACGACAGACGTACCGGAAACGCCGCACANANNNAACANGCGCGTTTCGGAATGGAGATATNATGTTTGGGAAAAAAAATACCGTTGAACAAGGATTAAAAATTATCATNGTGGGCTGCGGCAAGGTCGGTAAGACNNTNNTNGCNCANCTGATCAAAGAGGGGCACGATATTACCCTGATCGACAGCAATCCGCAGAAAATTCANGAGCTGACAAATCTGTATGANGTCATGGGCATCGTCGGCAACGGCGCCAGCTTCAGCGTNCAGATCGAAGCCGGCATCGAGAANAGCGATNTGATCATNGCAGTCACCGATTCAGANGANCTGAANCTGCTNTGCTGCACGGTTGCCAANCGTGTCGGTAANTGTTCNGCNATNGCCAGAGTCCGCACNCCGGACTANAGCAAAGAAGCCAACTATCTNCGTGANAAATTAGGTCTNGCCATGATCATAAATCCGGAATTGGAAGCNGCGGCGGAGGCCGCACGTATNCTGTTTCTTCCCACCGCNCTGGAAGTGAGCACCTTCGCGCACGGNCAGGNNGAAATGGTCAAGTTCAAGGTNCCCGACAACAACCAGTTAGACGGCATGACCATCGTCGANCTTGGCCGNGCNCTGGGCAAAAACATCGCCGANAATATTCTNATCTGCGCCGTGGAGCGCGATCGTGANATTCANATNCCNTCAGGTAATTTNCGCATACAGAANGGGGATNTGCTTTCCTTNGTCGCCTCCAGAGCNAATGCNAANNTNTTCTTGNAAAAAATAGGTTTCAAGACACATGCNGTTAAGAACACGATGATCATNGGCGGGGGNAAGTCNGCATACTATCTGGCTTCCCAGCTTCTACATATGGGAATCTCCGTGAAGATTATCGAGAGNAATCCGAANCGCTGTGAAGAGTTNAGCATCCTGCTGCCTAAGGCGATCATCATCAANGGAGACGGCACGAACGANGAACTCCTCAAGGAAGAGGGCATCGAGTATGCGGAATCTTTCGTTCCTCTGACCGGTATNGATGAAGAAAACATCATGCTGACACTTCANGCCAAGATGGTCTCNCAGGCCAAAGTAATCACGAAAATCAACCGGATNACTTTTGATGACGTAGTAGACAGTCTGGACTTAGGCAGTGTCATTTATCCGAAATTCATTACCTCCGAGACGATTATTGCCTATGTGCGNGCTAAGAAAGATTCNATGAACAGCAATATNGAAACGCTCTATCACATGTTNGATTCGCGTGTNGAAGCGATTGAATTCCGNGTGGAGAAGGAATCCAANGTCACNAATACNCCTTTGGCCAANCTTTCTCTTAANCANGGGCTGTTGATCTCNTTTATCTATCGAAACGGNTCCATTATCATCCCCAGCGGTCAGGATTCGATCGAGGTCGGTGACACGGTTATGATCGTCACCACGCACACGGGATTCAACACGATACAAGATATACTGAGATAGAGGATATGTANAAATGAACAGTTCAATTATTCGATTTATTTTAGGATATGTTTTAAAAACGGAAGCTGCNTTACTGNTGCTTCCCTGNTTNATCGCACTGATTTATTCCGANAAAGAAGGTTTNTGGTATNTGCCCGTAGCGGCNCTCTGTCTGCTGCTNGGAATGCTGATGACGCGNCACAAGCCGNCAAACNCGGTCTTTTATCTGAAGGAGGGCTGTATTGCCACCTCTCTCAGNTGGATACTCCTCAGTTTCTTCGGTTGTCTCCCTTTCTGNCTTNCNGGTGANATNCCTTCCTTTACGGACGCTTTATTCGAGACGATCTCCGGCTTTACTACCACCGGTGCCAGCATCTTAAGCGATGTGGAGGCACTCTCNCACTGTTCTTTNTTCTGGCGCAGNTTCACGCACTGGATCGGCGGCATGGGNGTTCTGGTTTTCCTGCTGGCTATCGTTCCCNTAAGCGGAGGTTCCAANATTAACCTNATGCGNGCGGAGAGCCCCGGNCCCTCCGTCGGCAAACTGGTGCCTAAGGTAAAATATACGGCACGAATCCTCTANCTGATCTACCTCGGNATGACCGTNATNGAAGCGATCCTGCTTCTCATCGGCAGAATGCCTTTATTTGATGCAGTATGTANCAGCTTCGGCACNGCCGGNACCGGTGGTTTCGGNATNAAAAGTGACAGNATGGCAAGCTNNTCNCNCTACTTACAGTGGGTNGTTACNATTTTCATGATTCTGTTCGGCATTAATTTCAATGCCTATTATCTGATTATATTCGGTAAGNTCAAGAGAGCCTTAAAGATGGAAGAAATCCGCTACTATCTGTTGATCATTGCGGTCAGCGTTGCGATTATTTTCCTCAATATTCTGGGTACCTGCGCAGGTGCGTTCGAGGCNCTGACACAGTCGGCTTTTCAGGTTGCCTCNATTATCACCACCACCGGATTCTCTACCACCAATTTCGACACGTGGGCGGCTACTTCTAAANTCGTTCTCGTCCTGCTCATGTTTGTGGGCGCCTGTGCGGGCAGTACCGGCGGCGGCATCAANGTATCCCGCTTCGTNATACTTTTTAAGACAGTAAAGAAGGAATTCACTTCCTATATCCATCCTAAGAGTATTAAAAAGATCAAGATGGACGATAAGCCCGTGGAACATGAGATNNTACGCACGATCAATGTATATCTCATTACTTTCACGATTCTGTTCGTNCTGTCCGTATTTCTGATTTCATTCGACGGTACGGATCTGGTAACGACTTTCACGGCAGTAGCCGCCACCATCAACAACATCGGNCCCGGNCTTGCAATGGTNGGGCCGATGGAGAACTTNGGNTTCTTCTCACANGTNTCCAAGTATGTCCTTATGTTTGACATGCTGGCCGGAAGACTGGAACTGTTCCCGCTNTTGCTGCTCTTCCATCCGACGATCTGGAAAGATTTGTTTGCNTATAANCGAAGTGTGCACAGCCTNAAGAAAGGTAAGGNNGTTGGGAANTGAGGATTGCTACGTGNGCCANGGCCGNNTCNTCCCTGTCCAGCCCTTTTCTTCCCAATACTTTCGATCCGCTTCATTCCATCCTGCTTTCTGCAGCATNCGCATAANAGAAAAGAATACNNTNGTTTTTACAGACGGTTTTANCCGGCCGTGATTTTTCATGNTCCTGCGTGCCAGCGCGGNGGTCTTTCTCTCCACGCGGNTTNTNANCTTATNNTNTACGCGATTCCACGCCGTTTCCCGCACGGCCACTCCATACTTATATGTCTTGCCGACTCCCCAGAAAAACATNCTGTCCGCCATATCTTTGTTTGTGCTTTTCATGCCTGCACCCGCAGCCGTGGAGATACATACTGCCTGCTTGCGAAACATCTTTTCCTCCGNNCGATGCACCATCCACCGATAGCCNTAGTGATCTAAGAATGCTTTCATTGCGCCCGTTGCATGATATACATACACGGGGCTTGCCAGAATTATGACATCTGCGTCATCTAAAGCCTTCGTNATNGGAGNAAGCTTTTCATAGTGNGGACACAANGTTTCTGACTTTNCAAAACAGGTAGTACATCCGACNCAAAAAGAACCGAAATCTCTCGGCAGAAAGAATTCGGTAACTTTTCCCCTCAATTTTTTTGCAAGCATTGTTGCAATGTGATATGTAGACCCCTGATGGCTCTGACCATGGATAATAACAATGTTCATCTTCATGATTCCTTTCCCGTAAATCAAATCTGTGCCATAGTATATATGGCTTTTCATATACACTGCTTATCTATATGCCGCCTTTCTCAATAAAAATTCGGCATCGGCTCATCGGGATATTCCCCCAGCATATTGAGCACATAGGGCCATTTGCCCGCGTACTCTATAATAAATCCGTAGATTACGCCCATATGGCGATGCCAATGCCTGAACTGCCCCAGAATCAAACAAAATCTGCTCATATCGCAGTTTTCAGGGTTCTCTGAAAGTTCGCTGTCATGCAATACCGCGATATAATTCTGTATCTTCCCGCGAATTTGATAGAAATACTCCTCCATCTGCTCTCTGCTTATGTATTCCTCATCCGGTATGACATTCAGATTGGCTAACGTATCGGTATGAAAAGAAGGATTCTGATACGCTCCGTCACAGGGATTGATATACCATCTGTCCATGGAGTATAGCGTGTGGTACAGAAATTTCCACATGGGAATTCCGTCATAACGCTTATCCCAGAGTTCATCGGGAATACATTTCATGAGATTTTCCGTTTCCCACAGGGCTCTGTCTGTTAAGTATCTGATATCATCGCATAGCATTTGCTGTTTCTCCTTTTATCACGAATGAGCGACTTCTTACCGCTACATCAATTCCTCCCCAACCACTCTCCAAGCCTCCACTAATCTCTCCAACGAATATCCTGCATTCGCCGGGCTGGTGGAGGGCAAAAGCTGCGCTTCCCGTCCGTTTATCGGGAAAATATATTTCTGATACAACTGATGTGCCTTACTGCCGTTCGTATAGATCGCTCTGATATCCGCTGCAGTCATGATCTGCGATAAGTCATTCGGCACCACGTTCCGGATACTCGCATCCGACGAACCTGTGATCTCACAGCTTGCAATCACATCCCAAACCGCGATATGGTTCGCAAGCAGCATTGCACGCTTCTGCGGGATATCTTCCGGCACCGCACAGCCAAGCACCTGTGCCATAACACGCCAGAAGCGGTTCTGCTTATGCCCGTAGAAAAACTGCTGTTCCCGCGATTTCACAGAAGGGAAACTGCCCAGTATTAAAACTTTGGATTCGCCGTCGTAGACAGGCGAAATTGGGTGATTTAGCATGGTCAACTCTTCAGTCCCTCCCATCTGCTGTCCCCTTTCAGGAAACCATATGTCTCTTCATCCCGGAAAGCCTTTACTATATCCTCTTTTAACTGCGCCCGTAACCCCTCACTGTTCGCTGGGAAAGTCATATGTTCAAACAGCGATGACTTCATAAAATGGTTGATATCATCAAGGTTTGTGAGCATTTGCTGCATGGTAGTAATCGCGGTCTCCGTATCCTGCTCCATAATCGCAAGCTCATGTCTCCACAAAACCTTATGGTACTCTCCCATATCAAAAATTTCCTCAAGGGCACTCGCTTTCTCAACGATCATCCGCACCTTATCCATATTCTGATCCTGCTGCGCCAGCATCCCGATGCTTCTAAACAGCAGGATCGTCGTCTGATACATGGACAACAACAATTCCTCATAGGCCTTATATGCCTCTTCCCTTCTGTCTGTCCGACTGTATATGACTGCCTGCTTCCGCTTCCTCTCGGGGTTTTGTTCGGAGAAATACGTCAGATACTCTTCCGCTTTATCATACTGCTTTTTATCCAGATAAAAGTGGAAAAGCCTATCCGCCGCCATGGTACGAATCTGTTCCTGTTCACTTCCAAGTGCCATAGTATACCATTGATTGATCGTGGTCTCGTACCGTTCATCTGTATCCGCCTGTTTCATTCGTTCCGCATTGAGCAGGACTGCCGCTTCCAGATACAACGGTTCGCAGTTCGGGTACTGCTCGATCTTTTCCTTCGCCCATTCAAATGCTTCCGCGAAGGGCTTCTCCCTTAACATCGAATACACCGTTTGAATAATGTCCTGTATTTCTTCCTGCGTCAGTTCCTCGCGGAAGGACAACAGCGTATCTAATGAAATATCCAACAATCTGGCAATCGGCGCAAGAAGTGTAATGTCCGGCATGGAATTGCCGTTCTCCCATTTATTGACCGCCGGAGCTGTCACGCCGAGGCGGTTCGCCATCTCCTCCTGTGTCATATCCTTTTTCTTACGATATTGTCTGATTACTTGTCCGATCTGCATATAGAGTACCTCCTTTGGATGTTCCGTTTTATCGGTTGGTTTCAATATAGCAGATTAAGATTGTGTCTACCATTGAGCAGGTGTTAATGAAATGGAAATTTAATTAACTGTTGCTCACCATTTCTAATATCTCACTTCTCTTTCGTCCAATTCTGCCTCTTCATCCGAATATCCCTTGCCTATCCGTAAGCTCTTTCGAAACTTCTTCCATACCATTTGCGCCATGTAACGGCATATAATAAAAATTTTTAACCTTTTGTAAAATCACGCACAATAAATTGTTGTTATTTATCCCGTTTTATTACTTTTCGTGTACTTTCAATTATACAACTTCTTGTTGTGCAATAATAATTCAAACAACATTTTCATTCCTACAAGAGGTGCCGATACATGAAAGAACTGCGTGAACTGATACGTGACTTACGAGATGATCATGATTTGAAACAGAAAACAGTTGCCGCCCATCTCGGCATCTCACAGCAAACCTATTCTAACTACGAGAACGGACGCCGTGAGATACCGATCTGGGTCGTTGTTGCTCTGGCGAAATATTATAAAGTCAGTACCGATTATCTTCTTGGCACAGACAGCTCCTACCTGGGCAATACCAACCTCAAGAATCACTATCTGGCGAATGTCACTATGCATGATATTATGTATGATATCCAGACATTAAAAGGCAGTTCCCGCAAAGATCTGGTCCGTTATATACAATATTTGAAATATCTCCAAAGAACGCAATAACTATACCGCCTCATTCCTTTTCTTTCTCAATAAAACACAGATTCCGACTATAAGCACCACGCTCACACCCAGACCTCCCTCCGGTCCAAACGCACCGCCATTGAAGAGCTCTTTGCCATCAACCATGGTACTGCGTAGAACAGAGCATTCCGTAATCATACCGCTCACGCGAAGTCCCCAGAAATTCCCCTGCACCAGATTCCAAATACTGTGCAACGCCGCAATTCCCCAGATACTACCCCTTTTCAGGAAATAGAGCGACGCAAACACACCGAACAACACCAGATTAATAAAAGCAAGAATGCTGATGCCATTATTCAACAGGTGCAGCGCGGCGAAAATCACCGCATTGGAAAACACTGCCACCCACATGGAATACCGTCTGCCGATAGACACCATGAGATACCCACGGCAAAGCACCTCCTCACTCATACCCTGCAGCATATAGCCCAGCACAAACAGTATGAACATTCCCACACCGAAAGTCTCTGAAAATCCCTCAATCTTCAGCGCTCCGGTCAACACACAGATCAATATCGCCGAGGAGAACAGCACAAATCCGACTCCTAATCCGATCAAGTACTCCCGTCCGGCTTCTCCTTTTGTAAACCCAAGCGTATCTATTTTTCTCTTCTGAATAAGCTTGCAGAATAATATGGTGACAAGCGTCATGCCAATCGTCGCAAACAAAGAAAAGACCATATACAGGTCGGAACCACCGATCTGCTCCGCGGCTAAAGTTGCTGCCTCAAGATCATTTGCTGCCACCGCTACACGATAATCCTCGTTCATCGCCAAAAGAATCACTTCCCCCGGCAGCATGCAGAAAATCTGCCCGATGGAACTGACAATAAACACCGCCAGAAAGACCAGAATCTCCAGAAACCAGTTCATACCTTTCTGGGCTTCCTGCGCCTTGATCACCTGTTGCGGTTTTTCCAACTGTAAACTTATCAATTGATTATCCATCATTTCCTCCAAATCTAAGCCGTTTATGGAAATAACGCGCCTTTCCCCGTGGTCCACAAACTTATTTATACTGTATACCATATTATCATTTATCACACAAAAAAGCACTTAATATTTTCTCCACAAGATCAGCAAAGGGATAGCACACATTGCTATCCCCAAGTTCCTACTTTGTACCGCCAAATACGCGCGTAGGTTTATTTGCCCGACTTATTTTCCACAGTGAATCCGAATTGCCTCGGCTGTGAATTCTGCTGTTCCGACACCGCCGACGCGGTCAATATTGTCAGTAAACTCTCCGCCATCGGCATACATCTGCCCAAGACTAAAAAGAATATCGTCGGAACATTGATAGAAATGCTCCGTGATATACTCCTGCAATTTCTTCACATGACTTTGAACCGTCGATGATTCCGGTGCCTTATCTTTCAGTTTTCCGAAGTCTGCAAATATCTGCATAAACTTCTCCATAACAACCTGAGTCTCTTCTTTACTTTTGCCCGCCGCTTTCTGTTCATATTCCCGATAGGCGGCCGTATTGCCCCATTGTTCCTTTGCCTGCTTTGCATATTCATCGATCTTATGCGTATCAAATACTGAAAAATCCATTTTCGTCACTCCTTTTGCTTGTATTTCACGGGCAAATCCGATCAAATCTTCCAGATGCTCCTTTTTCATGGTAAGCAGCGCGATCTGCTGCTCCAACGCCTTATTTTTGTCAAAATCCGGTCTTGAAACTATTTCTTTGATCTCTTTCAGCGGAAATTCCAACTCACGAAACAGCAAAATCTGCTGCAGCTTTTCCAAGGCTGTATCGTCATACAGCCGGTAACCGGACTCCGTATGTCCGAACGGTTTTAAGAGTCCGATTTTGTCATAATATTGCAGAGCGCGTATACTCACTCCTGTCAATTTGCTGACTTCATTTACTGTCATCATTGGCATTCCCTCCTCCCGTGTAACTATACCATAAACTATTACGTTGCGTAGGGGTCAAGTATTTTTTCATTCATTAAAAAGCCGCTACTAAGAAATTTCCTAATAACGGCTTCATTACATATTCTATTATAAATCATGCTTGTCTCGTCTTTTTGCTGCTTCCTTATATCTATTCATTCGATATCTACATCCTCCGTATCCAAAAGTTCTTCTTCGCTGACTCCTAAATTACTCATTACAGAATCCATTGAAATTGTTTTATTATTTCCATTATCTTCCATGCGCTTATTTGCCTCTAACAGGAGAAAGTAATCTTCCTCAATTTCCGTTAATCTTGTATATTCTTCTGGTGACAAAATTATTGCGGAAGGTTGATTGTTCTTTAAAACAATTAATTCCCTTTCAGAATGAAGTCTATCAAATATCTTCGCTGCCTGACCTTTATTGAATTGTGAAATAGGAACAAGACTTTGCAAAAGATCTGCTGCAATTGCCATAATAAACATCCCACTTTTTATGCTATTTTTATTATATGCAGAAATCAGAAAAAAAAGCAACAACGGAGCTTGATAATTTATTATTAAATTCTCATTATAATTTATTTTTTTAATATGTGCAAAAAAGTCATATATAATGATTTCCAAATATACCGTTTTCCTGCAATGTAAAACACACTTGACATACAACTTCTCACACATCTGATATCATAAAAACAGATCAAAAGGGGCTTAGAAGCTCTGCGGGCAGGGAGGTGCACAATTGGAATTAGGCAGTCAAATAAAAATCATCGAACAAATATGAAGTTGTCTATTGATAAATTCCCAAAAATGACGTTATTTTCCCATATGTATACTCGCCGTCAATGATCCCGAACTCAGGGTCATAATATTTATGATCAAACAGCAATGTCCAATGTGTGTATCCCTCATTTGTATGCACCGTTAAAATGGAATATTCATATGGTACAGGGTTCTTTTTGGAAATACGGGTGTTCTTTTCAGCATGTTTTACTCCGTAAAAGTCCAATATTTCAATCAGCTGCCCTATGCTGGTGGGGCCGCTTGTTTTCATATCCTTAATTACTTCCTCGATATCTTTTCCAGTAATCATTGCAATACATGCCTGACCGCATGTTTCAAAAGTCGGCTGCATAACCAGTTCCATTTCCGTTCCCCTCTCCGATTTTGTTGTCAACTGTCGGTCTTACGAAAAATTTGTAAAACTATCGGTTTTTGAAACACTGTCCACATGAATATATACGTCCATGCAAGTGATCCCTTCCTTTTCATACACATGTTCAAAGCAGGACAATATACCTTCCTTCGGTTTCTCGCAAAATCCATTTGCCCCCAAAAATTCCAATATTTTTTTATAAGCATTCGGAATACGGCCCGAACCCACTTCAAAAGGATCATATACTGTAATTACCGCATACTCAGCTTCTTTCTGATCAGCATATTCTACGCCCGGACAGCCGGTTTCAAATCCCTCCGGTAAAATATAGGCCGCCACATATCCACGAAGCCCAAACCTGTTCTGCAGTTCCGATATAAGAAACGGAAAATCCCATCCAATCCTCATTGCATCCGGTTGAAACTTAAGCAGCCCCGATCGCTGCGCCCAGTTATCCATGTAAGCATTAACATCATCTTCCGGATTCGGCGTAAGCATTACATATCTTGCCATCTTAAAAGCTTTTACTTTTTTTACTGTGATTTCCGAATAATTCTTATCACAGACTCCCATATCGTCTTTGACTAAGGCATCCAACCTGCAGGAAAACAGATCACTTAAGGCGATCAGCTTACTTAATTCCGGAATAATCTCATCTGCTTCCCATCTGGATATTGTCTGGCGGGAAACAGACATAATCTCTGCTAACTGTTCTTGTGTAATCTTCTTCTCTTTTCTCAAATACTGAATGTTTCTTCCTAAACTCATACAGTCTTTCTCCTAAGCTCATACATTGATGAAGTTACCACCCTCATGTTACGAATTCATTATTACATAACAATTCAGGAAAAAACACCACGCTAAAGGCGCCGTTTCAGCAAATAATGTCATCTGGCAGTTTACATTACCGTTTTTCTCATCACTTCATAACTCAAAATCATACTGTTTTCCACCGGATACTTCTCATGCCAGACTGTATGATATCCCATCTACTCATATCGATGGTCTGCCACGGCGCTCACTCACCGTCATCTACTCTCTCCAAATCGTCAAACATCGCCTTGACCGACGGCGCGTTCTTAGTCAGCTTCTTAATGCTCAGATCCTCCGCCTTATTATTCGCCAGACGAAGATTATTTTCGGAGGAAAGAAGCGCCTCCTTTGTTTTCTGCAAATGCGTAATCGTCTTATCGATCTCATCGATCGCTGTCTTGAATTTATCGCTGGCAAGTCTGTAATTACGCGCAAATCCCTCCTTAAATGCATTCATATTCTCCTCAAAATGAAGAATATCAACCTGCTGATGTTTCGCCACTTCAAGTTCCTGACGATACTGCAGGGAATTCAGCGCTGCGTTTCGCAGCAAGGTAATAATAGGTATGAAAAATTGCGGACGTACCACATACATTTTTTCATATTTATAAGAAACATCTACGATGCCGTTGTTGTAGAGTTCATTATCGATCTCAAGCAGCGAAACCAGCACGGCATACTCGCACTTTTTCTCCCGCCTGTCTTTATCAAGTTCTTTCAGGAAATCTTCATTCTTGTGTTTGGTGGCGGTTTCATCCATCTCATTTTTCATCTCAAACATGATAGAAATAAATTCGACACCTTCTGCCGCTTCCCTGAAAATAAAGTCACCCTTACTTCCGTTTCGCGCATCGTTGTCTTTTTCAAAATAAGCGTTCGGAAATGCAGTCATCCGCAGGGAATTAAACTGCGTCAGGCAGTGCTGTTCCAGACTCTCGCCGATCATCTTCGTAGATTGGCGTGCCTTAAAATCTTTATAATATTCGATCTGCTCATCCTTCAATCGAAGCTGTGTCTCATATTCTTTCTGCAGGGACTGCTGCTTTAATTCACTTTCGGAGTCCTTATTGGACAACCGGCTTTTCAATTCCGTAATCTGTGCAATCTTCTCGGAAATTTCCTTGTCCTTCTCGTTGACAGCTTCACTCACCGCCAGCTTCTTCTCCGTCTCTTTTCCGGAAATCTGCGCCTTTAACTTTTCAATCTCCTGCTCACACTTAAGAAGCTCCGTGTTCTTAGCGGAAAGCACTCTCTCGTACTCTTCTTTCTGCTCCATCCGTGCAAGCTTCAATTCGCTTTCTTTCGCCTCCGCGAAATCCTTCCTGCGCTGCTCCAGCTCTCTCTCGAATTCCTGGTCCCTGACCTGCTGCACAATCTGCGCATATCCGGACTCATCAACAACAAAAACCTCACCGCAATTAGGGCACTTAATTTCCTGCATCACGTTTCCCTCCATTCATATTCCTTATGTTACTATATTTGTACTCTTTTTTCCAGAATAAACTGAATACTCTTGCATGTGCATATAGTATTAAAAACTACTAAAAGCAGTTAATATACCTCTTCGTTGTAACATTTATGTTTAAAAAGGATTGCATTCACTACGCAAACGTAGTATTCTATATATCAATACAAGAAGTCTTGTTTCACTAAGATGACACGACTAAACGAAGAAGGTTTTACAACATGCAAGAAACATTTCACATTATCAGCGACGGCTCCTGCGATCTGCCCACGGAGCTGGTACAAGAAAAAAATATCACGGTAGTGCCTTTCTATGTATCTTTCGATGACGAGCACTATTTCAAGGAAAACATAGAGATCGGCATCCGCGATTTCTATCAGCAGATGGTGGACCGAAAGGGTGTTTACCCCAAATCATCCATGCCCTCTATTCAAGATTACGAGGAAGTATTCCGCTCATATGCAGAGGCAGGCACTCCCGTAATCTGTATCTGTATCACCACAAAATTCAGCGGTTCCATGCAGTCTGCACTCAACGCCAGAACTCTTGTGATGGAGAAGTATCCCCATGCACAGATCACCGTTATCGATTCCACCGTTGACACGGTCCTGCAAGGTCTGTATGTATTGGAGGCCGTAGAATTGCGGGATCACGGCGTAAGCTATCAGGATGCGGTCACACGGTTGGAAGAGATCAAGAGCACCGGGCGAATTTTCTTTACAGTGGGAAACATGGAATACTTAAGGCACGGCGGAAGAATCGGAAGAGTAGCAGCGCTTGCCGGCGGCGCTCTGGATATACGCCCTATCATCACGTTAAAGCAGGGAGAAATCTTCCCATCCGGCCTTGACAGAGGACGCAAGCGTACCACCAAGAAAGTCATGAACCTTCTTCTGGAATACCTGCGGGAAAGCCGTCTGGGAAGCGACTGTTACAGCTTGGCAGTGGGATACGGCTATGACATAGAAGAGGGCATTGCCTTCCGTGATCAGGCACTTGCCACATTGCACGAAAAAGGATATGAGATCGACGAAATACCCGTCTATCAGATCGGCGCCACCATCGGTGTGCACACAGGACCTTATCCGCTTGGATTCGGAATTATCGAGAAAGGGCGTCATGACTGACGCCCCGTTTAATGGATTACGAAAGGTTTACTATGGACTATAAGATACGCAAAATACGCCAACAGGAATATCCTCTGTTGGATGATTTTCTATATGAGGCAATTTTCATTCCGGACGGTGTGGAGCCTCCTCCAAAAACGATTATTAACTCTCCCGATTTGCAGGTTTATGTTGCGTATTTCGGGGAATCAAAAGATGATCTGGGGTTAATCGCAGAGGCGGACGGTAAAATCGCCGGGGCTGTCTGGGTGCGCATTATGAATGATTACGGGCATATAGACAACGAAACTCCCTCTCTGGCAATTTCCCTTTATAAAGAATATCGGGGATTCGGAATCGGCACCGCTATGATGAAAGAAATGCTTGCCTTACTAAAAGACCATGGATATAAGCAAGTTTCTCTTTCCGTTCAAAAAGCCAATTATGCGGCAAGAATGTACCGAAAGATTGGTTTTGAAATTGTGAGGGAAAATGAGGAAGAATACATTATGGTGTATAGTTTATGACGAAAAGAAAGGATATTACTCATGAGAATCCGCCCCTACATAGCAAGCAAAGATTACGAATATCTGCCACAATGGATTGACAATGAAAAAACACACGCCTTTTGGAGCGCAAACCGATTCCCATATCCTATCACTCCGGAATCCTTCCATGCTTTTTTAGAAACAATGTCAACAGACTGGACAGACAGCGCATATGTAGCAACTGAAGACAACGGACAGGTCGTCGGATTCTTCTGTTATTCCGTCAATATTGACGACAATATCGGATTTCTTAAATTTATAATTGTTGACAAGTCAAAACGTGGAATGGGCTACGGAAAAGAAATGCTGAATCTGGCATTGCAATATGCTTTTCAAATAACCGGCGCAGAAGCGGTTCAACTGAATGTTTTTGATGAAAATATTTCCGCCAAAAAATGTTACGAAAAAGTCGGATTTGTCAAACGGAATATTGACAGAAATGCATTTGCATATAAAGACGAACTGTGGAGCCGGTGTAATATGATAATAAATTCAAAGTAGAAAACTGTCCATTCCTGACAGTAACTTACATTATGAATCTGGCATATACCACAAACACAAATGCTGCCACCGCCAATACTACCAAAATCCCATGCCAATATCTGTTTTCCGTATCGTCCTCTCCATTGGGAATTAACCATTGTGCTTGTGGAAAAAACAGTATATGATCCCGAAGATTCTCGTTGAATTCAATCACGATAGTCCAGATAATTCCAAGCGCCATCAATATGTGCATTATGATATTTGTTATAGGCGCAGTTGATCTCGTTACATATAAATAGTTAAATAATCTATGCAGGATTAAGCCGTCTGCCATAGTGCATAGTATGGTAAATATGCGACCACCAAATGTACTATTCAAACCCCATTTCAGCCCAAAGATAACTTCCGGGAAAAAGATAATATAAACGGAAATCGTCAAGGCTCTGATATGCCTGCTGTAAACATTACCTTCTAAAGCCCATACTCCTATCAAACATATCATCAACGTACATAGAAGTAACATAAACAAATTGTATAAAAAAATAACTACTTTACCATCATTTTTCCCCATACTTGTCTCCTTATCAGTTCGTATGTTAATAGTCCCGTTTACTTTCATACTATAACATAACGTCATATTATATACAACAATTTGCATAATAGCATGGTCTTCTTTCCCTTGCGTGCAATCCCATTCTGTTTTATAATGTCCTTGGCATCAGTTCTGGGAGGAGTACGGCAACGTATCGCCAGTGTCTCGGTTCACACATTGAATATCCCGGAGGAACACTTGGCGGCTGATGCCGCTATTTGTATCTGTGCACACTTGGCGCAAAACTCGTTATGTGCAAAAAACATGTGCAGAAATGAGGATTACAATGATAGGAATATATTTCAGTGGTACAGGCAATTCAAAATATTGCATAGAAAAATTCTTGGAAGAATACGGCGATAACAGCCTTGCGTATTCCATAGAGCAGACCGAAGCAATCACCCATATTATAAATCATGATGAAATAGTAATATGCTACCCTGTTCAGTTTAGCAATATCCCAAAGATTCTCCATGATTATATTGTCACAAATAGTCAGCTCTGGAAAGGAAAAAAGATCTTTATCATTGCAACAATGGGGCTATTTAGCGGTGATGGCGCCGGAATTCTCGCACGACTATTAAAAAAATACGGCGCGACAATCATCGGCGGTTTACACCTGAAAATGCCGGACAGCATAAGTGATGAGAGGCTTTAAAAAGGAGCCCTGAAAAAAATGTTGCATTAGTTAGAAATGCAGAATTAAAAATCCACAAGGCCGTTATACAAATCAAAAGTGGTAAGCCGTCGCAAGAAGGCTTGGGAATTCTATATCACGCAGCCGGATTGTTTGGACAAAGGTTGTATTTTTACAACAAAACAAAGAGCTATACAAACAAGCTGAAAATCAGTCGTGAAAAATGTGTCGGATGTGGCTTATGCGAAAAACTATGCCCTATGAAAAATATTGAATTAGTGGGTAATACTGCTGTTGCCGGAAGCAGATGTACCATGTGCTACCGTTGTATCAGCAAATGCCCGAAACAGGCAATTACCTTGCTGGGGAAAAAAGTTATTGAACAAAACGATGTCAACAAATATCTATCCCAAGAAAAGTGATGAATAAGTCCATGACAAAATGCAACGGGCACTCCCGACAGGTGTGTACGCGGTTCATAGAAGAAACTATTACTTAACCCGCAAAAGCGCAGTACGGCCCCACCGTGATCTCCGTCACCACGTTATCCTCCACAGAAAACTCGATACTCACATTTCCGAAACCTTCCCCGGTAATGAGACGGTTTTTCACCTCTCCATAGTAAGTAGCATAAAAGCCGTAGGCCCTTAAACTTCTCCATGCACCACCTACCCTGATCCCGGGATAGATGCCGAAGATGGTCACATCATCTACCTGCTCACCCTTGTAACTGATATGTCCCGCGTTTAACGCATCAAAAGAAAACACCTCTCTGCCATCCTTCAACCCAACCATCCGCTCCTCGACATTTGGTTCCGGTCGTTCAAGCTCCACATTATACTTTTCAGAAAGAAGGGTCTTCGCTGCATCCAGAAAATGATCCTCATTCAAAATCATTAATCCCAGATCGGAAGCAGTATCTGTCCGCTCCTTCCCTGCCTCGTCTGCAAGAAGTTTTAAATATGCCGGTGTGAAATCCGCAAAGGACTCATATTCCATGGGCTGGTACTCTATGGAAAGCTCTTTCGCGCCCTCCGTATACCTGCCAAACACTTCGTCGAAATCAGTCAGATTGTACTTGTAATCCTCATATTCATAGGACTCCTCTCCCTCACCTATTATATAAATATTGTACAAAATACCGTCACCGTCTGTATCCAACTCGTCGGGGAAAGGCCGGCCATCAGTCCACCACTTATCTACGAGCGCTTTGTTCCAATCAACCACGGAAGCAACCGCCATATAGGAATCGCATACCGATTGATAACAATAGATCATAAAAGGACGGAGTTCACCAGCCTCATGATTGTAGTGTAATTCACACTTGCTGATACCGTTATTGTAATAGATGGGCGGCGGAGACCAAGCAAGTTCCAGTTTCAGTTTCCCACTGATTGGATTGTAATCGTATACCATCTCAGACATATTGTTCATAGGTGAGATTGTACACCGGATAAGCAGTTCCTCCCTGCCATCCTGATCTATATCTGCCAAAGCAAAATCATGAATCGCGACTTCGCTGTCAGATTCATCATGATTCCAGTTTTCCGTTATCTTATCAGGAAGCTGCTTTGTTGTAATGACCAGAGACAACACACCACTGTAGTAATGTCTGATCTGCGCCTTATACAGCGCCTGCGCTTTCTCTGCGTTTTCCTCGTCAGAATTCTCCTCATTTTCTGCATCCGTGCTATCCAAAACGCCCTCCTCCAATACCGGAGCTTCCGCCGTTTCTAATGACTCTTCCTTATCATCCTCAGGCAACTGCTCTTCCTGTTCTTCTCTCGCTATTTCACCGCTCGTTGAAATATCGTCCCTCGAGACACACCCTGCAAAAAAAATAACACCGACACACAATAACGCAGCAGTCCCTATTTTCAAACTTCCCTTTTTTTCTTTCATATCTATAATTCACCTTTCTGCGCAAGGTGCCAACGAGATTATGAAACAGGCACATAATCTATTTCCGACACCTCATCCGTTGCTTCCAGTTTGAAAATAACAGGTCTTAGTCCGTCGTTGCAGCTACAAATTGCAACTCCCGGTTTCCTGATCCAATCTCCATAATAAAAAACATCTTGATCTGCTCCGTGAGCTAAAGCAAAGACATACTGATAGATAGCTTTCCATGCTTCATCGCACAATCCGTCAGGTTTTGCATAATCTGCATAAAATATCTGCCCGGCTTTTAACATAGGACAGGCGGTAAGTCCTTTGGCACCGTACTCTTCTGCAAGTTCTTTGTCTAAAGTTGTTTTCAACACAGTTATCTTTACTTTCTTCATAATGATTTCCCTCCGCGGTATATCGCATGAATATGTGTATTAGTCATATATTTATTACTCATTCCGTTTACTTTCTATTTCTTTTGTCATCTCTATTAATCTGCGGGTAACATCCGCGCTCGGACGCACGATCGGGGAATTGTCGTCGCATGTATCATCTGCTTCTACTATTAAAACCATGGCATCTTCTGTAAGCGTATGGGTATGATAAGTTCCTCTCTTCACATCATAGGTTTTATATGGCTCCATCTCTATGGCATGAATATTCTGAAGTGACTCATCTTCCGCCACAAATAATATGCAATGCCCCCTAAGCAGGACAAATGCTTCATCCGTTAAGGAATGCTGCTGAAAATTATTAATGTTTTCCGGCAAAAGTTCCTCATGATAATTTAAAATAGCGACTCTCCAATCTCTGCATGTCAAAATGGGCTGATATCCGATGCCCTCATACTCTAATACTTTTATCAAATCTTCCACTTTAATCTCCTCCTCACTTTTTATTTAAATCATATTCTGACAACGATGTTGTCAGCTTTTTGTGCGTACTTTTTGCCGTTATAAGATTATTGTACCAAGTCGATAACGCGACGGCTAGCCTTAAGTAATGATTTTTCTACTTTTTCAAAATAAAAGCAGCATTTCGGAACGAAAAGTTTAAAAAATGAGCATTGACAACATAACGAAGTTGTGATAAAGTGCCATCAATAACATAAGAAAAGCGATGACGGAAAAGAGTAGTTTAGTTGGAAACATCCAGAGAGAATAGCACTTGGTGGAAGCTATTTATGCGGAAATTAGACGAAAACCATTCCAGAGCTGTAATGCCGAAATGAGTAAGTGTTACCGTATGCCTGCGTTAAAGGATAGGATTTGATAGAATCTGAAGTGAAAAGTTAAGGTGGAACCGTGCTGAGCGCACCCTTAAGACTATAGGATTATGGTCTTATGGGTGCTTTTCTTATGTTGTTGCCAAATAGTGAAAGCTGAAAAGAGAAAGGAGCATGGATATAAAATGAAAGCAACAATAGTTTTAATTGCAGATAACGATGCAGAGAATTATGGCAGAAAAATGATGTTGGAAGCACATAGGTATGGAAAGATGGGGTTTGAAATGGCAAGACTGCCACAGCATGTTTCCTTAAAACAGCCATTTGCGATTCCCGGTTTAGAGAAAATGGAAGCATTTTTTGATGGATTCGCCAAGGAACTATGTTCCTTTGATATTGAATTTGTGGATATAGATGTATTTCCATCCAATGTGTTAGGCGGAATCGAATCCGGATGCATGAGCTTGCGAGCAAAAGAAACCCCGCAGCTTGTAGGTGCACAGAAAAGGTTAAACGAAGAATTATATAAAATGTTTGGACCGTGCCCGGCAGACCATGACAATGACTATGTTTTTCATATGACGTTTGCTATTGGCGGTGCAGACTATGAATCATATCAAAGGGCTTATGATGAATTGATAAAGAGTGATTATCATCAGACATTTAGGTTTAGTAAACTGGGTTTACTATATTATGACGATGATAATATTACTCCGGGAACATATTTCTGTTATAAGGTTTGTGATATATAATACTTCGGCGGGTAGTGATGTGGCGGGCTATTTCAAGAATGATT
Source organism: Lachnospiraceae bacterium (assembly GCA_014804655.1). GTDB lineage: Bacteria > Bacillota > Clostridia > Lachnospirales > Lachnospiraceae > UBA3282. Next base: position 146,573 of record JAAUZK010000033.1, read on the forward strand.
CGGGAAGATAATATCCCATCGTGGAAGACCATAGAAAAGGCTGGTTATGTGCCAATAGAATAAAAGGAATCGGCACTTGCCGCCTATCTATGCTCTTTCTTCGCTTCCCGCTGTATCCTTTTAGGATTGCGACCGACTTCTTTCACATCAGCTGCCACAGCCGAACGAAATCGTATATCTCATAATCTTTCGGTTCAGCACCAAACGTGATCTTACATACAGATAGCTTTCCCTCTGATACCCGTTCGAACACGCCCTCCCAAAAACTAATGCTCATTAATAACAGCCTTAATTCGTCTGACACCGGCAGAGGATGCCTCTTCCTTTTTAATTTTAAAAGAAACAAGTTCTCCGGTATTTTTAGCATGAGGACCACCACAAATTTCTTTAGAGTATCCGGGGATTGTGTACACTTTTACTATTTCACCGTACTTCCCCGAAAAAACACCGATAGCTCCTTCTTCATATGCTTTCTTAGGAGTCATCTCTTCCAGAATGACATCAATCTTTTTCCGGATAGCTTCATTTACGATCGCTTCTACTTTTTCCAATTCCTCCTTTGTGACTTTTCGTCCGAAAGAAAAATCAAATCTTAAGCGTTCAGAAGTAATGTTACTACCCCGCTGGAACACTTCATCTCCAAGAACCTTTCTTAATGCTCCGTTTAACAAATGTGTTGCCGTGTGAAGCCTTGCTGTCTGCTCATTACTGTCTGCCAAACCTCCTGCAAACTTACCTGCCGCTCCCTGTCTGGATTTGTTCTGGTGCTCCTCAAATTTCTGCCGGAATCCATCCATATCCACCTGATATCCTCTTTCCAAAGCCAGTTCTGATGTGAATTCAATGGGAAAACCGAAAGTATCATACAACTTGAATGCCAGTTCACCACTAAGAATTCCGCCCTGCTCCATGCTATCAAGGTATCTGTTTGCCTTCTTCAGCCCCTCGTCCAAGGTCTTGGAAAACAAATTATATTCCTTTTGTAACTGTTCCAGAATAAACTCCCGATTTTCTCCAAGTTCCGGATAAACAAGCCCGTATTGTTCAATAATCACTCCTGATAGCTCACACAAGTAATTTACATTAATGTCAGCTTTCCTGAACAATCGGATAATTCTCCGAATCAGCCTTCTCAAAATATATCCCTGCTCTGTATTAGACGGGCTAATCTTCATCGGGTCACCAAGAATAAAAGTAATTGCTCTGGTATGTTCACAAATAATTCTTTTATCTCGCTCAGGGATAGCTTTTCCTTCTTTTTCAAGAATTTCTTCAAGCGTTTGCATAATCGGGATAAACAACTCTGTATCGTACACATTTGTTTTCCCATTAAAAATAGTCAAGACACGCTCCAAGCCCATTCCCGTATCCACATTTTTCTGCTTCAACTCTGTAAAAGTACCGTCAGCCTCTTTATTGAACTGCATGAAAACATTATTCCAAATCTCAACATATTTTCCGCATTTACATGACGGTCCGCAATTCGGACCACATTTAGGTTTGTCCATATCGTAGAAGATTTCAGTGTCCGGTCCGCAAGGACCTGTCTGTCCGGCCGGTCCCCACCAGTTATTGTCTCTTCCATATCGGAAAATCTGGTCACTTTTAAGTCCATAGCTCTTCCAAATTTCTTCCGCCTCCACATCGGCCGGCACCAATTCATCGCCTTCAAATACCGTCACCGCCAGTCTTTCCAACGGAATATGAAGATAATTGGTCAGAAAATCAAAACTCATAGAAATGGATTCCTGTTTAAAATAGTCTCCTAACGACCAATTTCCCAACATTTCAAAAAAGGTGCAATGTGTATCGTCTCCTACTTCATCTATATCTTCTGTTCGTACACACTTCTGAACGTCTGTAAGCCTTTTTCCACTGGGATGTTTCTCACCCAGCAAATAAGGTACCAATGGATGCATTCCTGCAGTGGTAAACAAAACCGTCGGATCATTCTCCGGGAGAAGTGATGCGGACGCAATTTCCTTATGCCCCCTTTCTTTAAAAAAGTTTACATACATTGTTCTTAATTCATTTGCTGTCATGTTTCATTCTCCTTTCTGACATTTCTCCAAAACAAAAAACCCTAAGCTGATATAATATCAACTTAGGGCGAACTTTCATGTCCGTGTTACCACCTAATTTCAGATTTCTCTGCACTCTGTCAATACGGGATTTCTCCGATATTGCTTCCTGCGTTAACGGGGGAACTCCGTTGAAGCCTACTAAGATATATCTGTTCGGTTCACAGCTCAGAGGCTGCTTCAATATTAGTTCATTGAAGATTCGCACCAACCATCTTCTCTCTGTGAAATCCCTAATACCTACTATTCCTCGTCAAAGCCTTTTTGTTTTGAATTGGTTGGAAGTATAACACTATAGAAAACATTTGTCAAGCAGCTTTGAGCTTTGAATTTTTTCGCTTTGAATTTGCCGCTTCAAAATATCGAGAAATAGAACCAAGACAAATCCACTATTGTCTTCTTGATTATCCTTATAATATGGCGCTACTCACTAATATATTTCTGTGTGAATGCGCAAACAGCAAAACATTTGCCACACAAATCCTCTTTTATACCGGTTTGTTCTGTCATAATCTGCAGCTGTTTTTGATAGCATTTCTGTTCGTCAAACAGCTTGCTTCGTGCCATTCCTGCTTCCCATAAGGTTCCGGAAAGTGCCTCTGCCGGACAGCATTTAACACAAAGAGTACAACTGCCACATCCTGATCTCGTGATTGCCTCCGCAGTCTGAAGCGGTGCATCTGTCAAAATCGATGATAACCGCACTGCACCACCATATTGTTGAGTTATCAGAAGACAGTTCTTCCCAATCCACCCAAGTCCTGCCCTTGTTGCTACAGTCTTATGCGGAAAGTTTGAAATCCATTCATCACGATCGATTTTCACTACATCAGTTGTCATTGCAACGGCATTGTATCCTTTATTTATCAAATACTCCGCTCCGTTTGTTACAATTCTGTTTAGTCTGTCGTTCATCTCATTATATGCGTCGTAATAGGCTTTGTTTGGTGCTATTTTCAAAGACCGCACTATATCAGCCGGCACAGGAATGGCAACCGAAACTGCTCTTGGATAAATTAGACTTTTATCCACACTCATGTCTGCAAACCCGACAAGCGCTGCACCACAATCGTGAAGATAATCATAAATTTGATTTGTAATTTCCATTTCTACCACCACACAATAAACGTGAAGTCATATTCCTGCTTTTTCAAGCACTCTGCAAGATGCGGCGTTATACGCAAATGGCTCTGCATAAATGCGGATAATATCGCTCTTTTCAAAAACATACTCACAAATTTGCTTAATGTTATCTGCCGTAACAGCAAACGCAAATGTTTCATTTTCATCTGCGGAAAGCATAGCAGAAATAAACTCAATTCCGTCCTGCTCTGTATAAGGATAAGGTAACCCATCCCGAAGATTATCTTGTATTTTTCTATTAGAAAGAGCTACCGCTAAATCTGCTGCATCTGACAATTCCCATTTTCTTATCTTACAAATCATTTTCCATTTCCTTAGCAAATTAATACTCACTCTGTATACATTCTACTGTATATATTCTATAATAAGATTTACATTTTCCTCAATAGACTTGGTTCCATCAATCCGTATAACCGGACATTTCAATGACCTTACCCATTCTTCCACAATGTTCTCCGATCTGGATTCAACCAAATGAAAGAATTTTTCTTCCTGCTCATACAAATCTCCGCCTGATAACATTCTGTTACCGAACTTCTGAAAAGAGCGCTTTTTAACTCGTTGCAGCCGAGTATCCTTTGGAACATCCAGCAATATAGCATACTGGAAAAAAGAATAAATATCTTCTCCATAATCTCCTTTAACAGAAGCAAGAACAAAGTTTTCATGTGTTTTCATCTCGTGTAACAAAAGCTTTTCAACATCTTCACGAGTACGTGGAGAAGCATATATGTAATCAGGGTCTGTTTTTGGAAAATACAGGTCTTCAATATCTATAAAATAAAAATGCAATTTCTCCGCAAGCACTTTTCCAAGCGTACTCTTTCCTGCGCCATTTAAACCACATATAATAATTCCCATAAAAATCTCCCTGCCGGATTGCAAATTATATTGAACAGTGCAGTCGCTTTATGACTTATCTTCCTCCGCCCTCTTTTTAATATGATTTCCGATAATCTCTGACACATCACTAATCGTGATAAAAGCCTGCGCATCTGCCTCTTTGATCAGATGCTTCAGTTGATATATTTCAAGCCGGTTCAGTACGCAGTAGAGAACCGCCTTTTTGCCGCTGATCAGGCCCTCGCCCTCCAAGATCGTCACGGTGCGTCCCATTTTCTTATAGATCTCATCCGCGATCCTGCGCCCTTCATTCGTGATTATCATGGCGGCTTTTGCCTGTTCCACGCCTGTCTCTACAAAATCAATCACTTTCGACGTAATAAAATACGTCAGCAGGCTGTACATGGCCCTGTCAAATCCAAACAGAAAACCTGCGGTCGTATAGATCATAATATTGATGAAAAGAACCGTCTGTCCCACCGGAAGATTAAACCGTCGGTTCAAAAAGATTGCCACCGTCTCCGTTCCATCGAGACAGCCGCCGGAGCGAATGACAAGCCCCACGCCTATTCCCAGAAACACTCCTCCGAAACAGACAGCCAGAAGATATTCCTGCGTCATATCCGTAAGCGGCGCAAATATCTCCAGAAAACTCGAAAATATCGCCATGGCAATCGCAGATTTGACAATAAATTTTTTTCCCAGTTTCCGCATACCGACGATCAGGAACGGTATGTTGAGTGCCATAGTCAATACTCCCAGAGGAATCCTGCTAAGATTATTGATCATAATCGAGATTCCCACGATCCCTCCATCCAGGATCGTACATGGAACCAGAAACTCTTCAATGGAAAACGCTGCGATCATCGCACCAACCACCAGCGTCACATAACTAAAAATCTCTTTCATATACTCTTTCGACTTTGAAACATTTTCTGACATAGATATTACCTCCGATATCATCATATCAACGAAAAACGTACCCGTCAAACGGAACTTTATAGTTCTGCTTTTTGTAATCAATCACTTAAATACTACGCTGCCTAATATATATTTATCCCTAAAGCATCAAAGAGCAGACGGGATGTATCTACACAATAAGCTGAGAATTATTTTTTCAAGCCAAGTTCCCTCTCAACCAAAGCGAATGTGTCTTCAATACTTCTACTCTCATCTCTAACAATAACGCGAAAGCCAGAATAGAGAAAAGAGTCATATGCTGCGCGAGAGTTGACCCTTTTTAAACACTGTCTGAAATTTTCCATTGCCAGTTTAGGATTCTCTTCATCCATGAGTAACCGATATAGAAACTGCTTTTCTTTGTCCGGTCTATCAAAAAGCGATTCACCGATATATCAGGATCGGCTAACATGATTAGCACATGATCATTATCTGATATTTCTTTCAACGTTTCTATGGAAATATTGGTGTCCACAAATACCATTTTTCCTTCAGAGCTCAGTTTATTCAGAATATGAAGTTCCAAAGTTTCACATTCCTTTGCTACACCTCTTACCCAGGCTTCATATTCATCCGGTGTTCGTCTGATGAAATCGTGCCAATCCTGTAAATCTCTTGTGTAAGTCAAATATGGAAACTTGTTTCTATCTAATCCGGATAATAATGATTCATGATAATTTTCTTCACAAACAATACCGTTATACTTTTCGGCGAGTCGCTTCACCATCGTAGATTTCCCAGCATATGCAGTTCCGTTTATGAAAAATATATTATCAAGCCTCTGTAATCGTTTGCTCTTTGCAGAAGTATGATTCATACAATACTCTTCAATTAATATTTTGCTATATTCCTTCATTTTGTCCGTTCCAGCTTTCCTTATTATTCATTATCTCTCTTTTTAAACCCAAACTACAATTTCAAAATCATCAGTCAAATACACTTGTCAAATTTAATATACATCCAAAAAGCACTTTTCTCAATTCGTTTCTTTAACATATACAATACACCAAAATTTTGAGTAAAAAGTATTGACTCCAACGTAACGTGATACTGTATTCTATTCTTACGGAAGCAGAATAGATATGAGCCGGCAATTTCTATCTCACTTCTCCACTAATCAAAGGAGCTGGTAAGCATGAGAACTATAAGCCAAGTAGCAGAATTAACAGGTATCAGCATACGCACTCTGCAATACTATGATGAAATCGGACTGTTAAAACCAAGTGAATTAACGCAGTCCGGCTATCGCTTATACAATGATGAAGCTGAACTAGCCAAACTTGCTATTAAACTATTTGGAAGTGTTGAAAAATATACAGAAGCCATGAAATATAATCTGGAGCACTTTTCCGAAATCATGGAAACACAGTTATCAGAAGAAGTAAAAGAAATCGGCAAACAGTCTGATATACTATATGGTAAATTAACCTCCGATTTGTCAGAAGATGTTTCTTCCCCCAGAATACAATCCGTTGTACATGAACTATTGCAGTTTATACAGAAAAACAGCACCAGAGTATCCTTCGGTAAGCCTTATATAAATGTTCTTATCGACACCTATTCAAACGATTATATAAAACGCGTAACTGATAGCAAATATGAGAGAGGAGCTTCGGATTATATTGTGAAAGCGTTCCGTTACTACTCGGAGAATAGCACTCCTGAGAACAATTAGAGCCATTTTAGATCCAAACACAATAAACCATCCCGGAAGTGCTCTTTATCAGCATTTCCGGGATTCTATCTGCCGGATCTTTGTTGGAATTTTGAGGTTATCACAGACAGCGTCCAATATCAATGGCAAAGGCTACGCCGACATAAATATCCCATTGACATTGGCTTTGTCTGTGATTCAGTATAATCAAGTAGAACATTTATACCACTTTATACCGCTATCTCTGTAACTCATACATTGTCTCTTATAAATACATAATAGTCCGTATCATAGCCACCCCAGCGGTAATCGCCGCTCTTCCACTCTATAATCATATAGTCTGTGTCATCAACTGTCACAATTTCATATGCACAGGCGGTATCATTATGATGCTTGAGCACATAACCCTTCGTCCAGCTCTGAAGCTCTTTACCCGATGTGGTCTCATCCATATAAACACTGCTTAAAAATCCCTCTTCTCCAAAATGCATATGCTTAAAAAATAGTCTTTCCTGAGGGAGATGATTTACATCCGGAGCAAACTCCTCTTTGTTTCGGATAAAGTCAAAGGCCTTCCAATCTCCCAGAACGCGCTCGTCATTCACAAAAGGCATATCCGTGTTCTCCTGACGGGCTATCCCACGGCGGGTATACCTTTTATTATCTACCTGTTCCAGCACCAGCACGGTGGGCATTCCGCCGCGAAGATATTCATAGGATTTATTCTCCACAAACATATAACGACTGCCTTGATAGTCCTCAATCTGATATCTGCATAAACAGGACTGGTCACCGCCGGCCAATTTCAGATATCCTTTTGTCCAGCTATAAATCCAGTAATCTTCTCCGCCCGGCAGAAAATAGATTTCCCTGTCCTTATTTCCCATATCAGATTCTCTCCGCTCGCCTGCCTCAGAATAAAAATCTTCCTTTACGGCATATTCGCCCACAACCTTCCATTTGCCAATGACCTGCTCATCATCCTCAAAAACAAGGTTTATATCTTCATGCAGTTCCCCCATTTCATCTCTAAGTTTCACCACCTTGGCAGCTACCTGAATATCATTTTTATCCATACTTCCATAGGTCAGGAATCCTGAGATTCGCTGAAAATTCCTTTTCTGGATTTCCTCGTCCAAACTGCAGCATGCAGCCAGAAAGGCTTCTTGATTCAACGGGGAGGGCAGGGATATTCCTTTTATAATCATTTCACCCAATTCATTTTTTTCAACTACTGACAGTTTTTCCTGTTCAGCCTTCGCATTTTTCTCTTCTTTCTCAAACATCATACGCTTCACCTCCGCAATGGCAGCAAGCATGTCTTTGTATTCCGACTCCCGATGTTCCAGAATGCCCTTTATGAACTCATTATCGTCGGCATTTTTCAGAATATCCCTTATTTCTTTCAGAGAAAGACCGCCGCTCTTTAAAAGCTCAATTTTATGCACCTGCCCTATCTGGTCAGCCGAATAATAACGGTAACCGGAAAAATGGTCAACATAGTCCGGACATAACAGCCCCTCTTTATCATAATGCCTGAGCACTGATATGGGCATTCCCGTCATTTTTGCAAATTCACCTATTTTCATGCCTGTACCTCTTTCAAAAATCTGTTTACAATTACTTATGAAGCGCTTCATGAAAGTAATATAAACCTAATGTATGGTTTAGAGTCAACCGCCAGTTGTTCCTGCGATATTCCCTTTATCTTTCTTAAATTTTGAATTCTATCCACATGCTTCAAAAAATGCGGAGCAGTTTCCCACTCCGCACATCATCCTACATATATCAGATCTTTCATGCAAAAATTCAAAGATCATGTATGCCTTTATGCCTGCTGCCTTTTTCTTATCCAGAAGGCGGATTATACTAGTAACCCTTTATTCTTACGTCTCCGCTGGTTGTTTCAATCCGTATGCTGTTCCCCTGCGAATTCTGCCCATGGGTTCCCTGTGCGCTGTTCCCCCGCTTGGAGAATTTCAGGTCATCATCAAAGAACGTGTCAATGTCCCCGCTTGTGGTATCTGCTCTGAACTCAAATGCGCTATCCTGCATAAGCACCATATTTACAGTTCCGCTGCTGGTATTGATGTCCAATGTTCCGTTTAGCTCTTCAATTTCCAAGCTGACATCACCACTGGTTGTATCAATTGACCCGTTATCATTTCGCCCTTTTACCCGGACTTCACCACTTGTCGTATGAACCTGCCATGATCCGTCCGCTCCATCGATCGTAACGTCACCGGAGCTTGTCGATGCAGAGCGATCACCGCCTCCTTCCATTATCTTCGCATTCCCGCTCGTAGAGCTAAAGGCAGCATTTCCGTCAATATGCTGTACCGTGATATCTCCGCTGGTGGTTTCTATCTGTACATTTCCTGTGATTGTTTCCGCATTCACATAACCGCTGGTACTTCCTATGTTTGTCTCCCCGACAAGCTGTTTTACTGTGATATCTCCACTGGTTGTCGTTATATTAATATCTCCGACAGTTTCATTCCTGCTTGTCTCAATATTTTCAATCCTGACATTTCCGCTGGTGCTTGTCAATGATACATTGCTCGCCGTTACATCCGGCATGGTAATCTCACCACTTGTAGATGCTGCCTTCAAGTCCTTTTCCAGTACCAAATCCATTTCGGACATAATGTCTCCGCTGGACGTTGAAAGCGCAAGCTCTCCTTTGTAGGAAGCCGGCAGCCAGATTTCGGTATAACCGCCTCCATATCCAAAATGGAAAAATCCTACCCCAAATCTTCTGCTGCTTCTCCTTTTTCCCTTTATTTCAAGCTTGCTGCCATTTACTGACACTGTAGACAACTGATTCTCATTCAGCCCGACTTCGTTATACTCTTTTACGGTCAGCATGTCTCCTTGACCCTCGTACAGATAAACATCATTGCTGTTCATACTATAGGAAACGGAAATACTGTCAATCCCGTCAATCGACACTTCCTGTTCAAGTACCAAATGCATGCCGACATAGTCTCTCTCATGATCATATCGAAAAGCCCTGTATATATTGTGTCCCGTCATACCATATGCAAATATCCCGCATAAAAGAACAGTCAAAACGCACAGCGTCACAAGCAGCGCAATCTTTATTCTTCTCATATTCCGTCATCCCTTTCACTCGAAATAATTATCTTGCCTTTTCAACTCAAAAATAAGTTTCACAATTGCCTGCACACAAGCTGCAATCAGGAAAATAATCCAGGTGATATACCACTTATAAGTGGTAAAGCTGATGATAAAATACAGGACCAATGTCATTGTCCATATGATGGAATTAATCGATTTCCTGACTGCCTTTTCTTTATTGCTACTGTACTTTGCCTCCTTATACAGCTCCACCATGTCATCTCTCTCCCTTTTCGTGTAAGCGGGATACATGTTTGCCGCATACACAAGCATGACTGTCGGTACAATGCATATCAGCAGAGCAAGCACAAAACCAAGCGCTGCCAAATCATACCTGGAACTCCTTGTTATCTCACTGATCAATCCAAAGAAAAAGAATACTGCTCCCGCAAAAATATACAATCCTACCGCAGTGGCTGTAAACATCGCCTTTTTCTTTCTGTCCTTTTCAGACAGAGTAAGCAGATTCCGCTCCTCCACCTCCGGGAAAAGTTCTGTCACATCACCGATGGACTCTACCACATTATGATATGCGTCCTCCTCGGAATATCCGTCTGCCACCATATCATCATATTTATCCATGGCATTCTGAATCATCTCCTCTTTCAAGTCAAGCGCCTTTCTTGTCTTGGGCGCATCTGCAAATAAATTATTAAAATGCAATGTAATTTTTTCTTTCATTGTCTTCTTCTCCTTATAAACTTAATCACTATGCTTTCTCACTGACTTTGCTGCAATCACAACGTTCCGACCGGACTGCTGCTCTCGTTTTATTTTAACAATTGGTCTATAATTTGCTTGGCTTCCTGCCACTCCTGCTTATAGCCCTGATATGCCTTTCTGCCATCGTCCGTTATTGCATAGTAGCGGCGTCTTGCTCCGACCGTCTCATCTCCCCAGTAGGTTTTGATACTGCCTGCCTGTTCCAGCCGCCGAAAAGCCGAGTAGAGAGTTGCTTCCTTTAATTCATAAGCATTGTTGGTTTTCTTCATAATGTCTTTGTTAATCTGATAACCATAGCTGTCCTGTTCCAAAAGATGTGAAAGTATGATTGCTTCCGTATGGCCCCTGAGAATATCTGATGTGATCGACATGCTCATTCCCCCTTTCCCTCATGCTTTAATATATTACATTTCATAGTATCTACCCTAATGATATACTATACTATAATAATATACCTCGCCTGTCAAGGTATATTGTCAAAATAATTATTCTGCATCCATTTCTCCACATACACTATGCAGGATGCACTCTTCTCTAAGATGAGTCACAAAAAATAGAACCACCGACAAAAGCAAACGCCGGAAACCACTCATAAATACCAGTTTCCAGCGTTCCATTCCCTTTAACATATTCGCGTTACCGATAGACTAACACCCACCGGTTCTCTTCCTTGTAATAGATCAGCTGTACATCAATCTGCTGTTCTAAGATCGTTATGATGCAGTCAAACTCCATTGACCGCACTCCGGCATACTTCTTTTCCTCCTGTGAGAGTACCTGAATCTGGCGGACTGTACGTATCTCACCGTCCTCATCCTCGATTTTCAGCATGAGCGGTGTCACCTTGCCCTTGCTGGTAAACCAACATTGACAAGCTATCTCCCTCTGCTTTCCTTTAATGAAACCGGCATCTGCCTTCTGTGTATTCGTACCTATCCCAAATGCCATGTAACCCCATCCTCTCTCATTCTAACCTTATCCTGTCATAATCTACCGTCCGTTTCTCTCCGGATATACCGCCGCTCATATGGTTTCTTCTGTCTGAATGCCGCCTTTATGGGCGATACGATAAACAGCCTCCCACGATAGGAAGGCCGAATTAACGTCGATATGAAATATGATATTTTTCACACACGCTCACTTCCGTTGGTTGGAATTTCATTATAACAAACATGTGTTCGATTTGTAAAGAGGGAATTATTTGGAATTTTCCACAGGAAACAGGTTCATTTGTTCAAAGTCGGATCTCCGCTCCAACAAGGCAGGCGTTTTCTGCAAGAGAGCTTCTGTCAGATTGTTCTCAAACAGCCATTGTTCTATCTCATCCTGTTCCAGCAGCAAAGGCATCCTATCATGGACAGGCTTCATGGACTCGTTGGCTGCCGTTGTCAGGATCACAAACCTGTCTTCATCCTGATAACGGTTATAGAGTCCAGCCATGTAAAGTATAGGTTGTCCTTCTCTATAAAAGATATTTTTTTCTTTATTCCTGTTCCATTCGTAGAACCAAGCAGCGGGAACAACCACCCTCCGATGCTCCGCACTTTCCTTGAACATCTTTTTCTCCAGAGCGGATTCGCTTCTGGCGTTAAAGATGAGCTGCTTGCCACTAAAGCCGGGGAACCCCCACCTCTGCCATCTGCAGCATAAGTCATTGTGATCGGCTGCAATCACCGGAGCAACCTCTGACGGGTGGATATCTCCCGCTTGCAAATGAACGTTTTCAGCTTTGCGCATCTTTTCATCCACCTGTCTTATCAGCTTTTCTATTTCTCTGGCTGTATCATCATCCACATAATAGCGTCCACACATTTTTCATACCTGCTTTCATGTTTCTGTGGTTATTATATCTCTGATTGTGTATTTTGCACGGATCCTTGTTATTACATGATTAGCCTTTTTTATCTTCATATTATGCTTATGTCTTCTGGTTCTAAATGAGGATTCCGTATCCATATTATAAAATATATTTTCCATGTAAAGATGAAAATATTAAGGAATCCTCCGATTTTAGAATCAGAATAGAACCACTGGCAAACTTAAACGCCGGGAAACCCGCATAACCACAAGTTTCCAGTGTTTCTATCGTCTATTCGAACTCGGCTTGCTGTTTTTCTGTTGCACATTGTATCATTTTAGGGCATGTACTTTTAAACAAATCTAAGCGCTCTTGTCCTTTAGGTAATAAATTTAGCGTAACAAAACGTCTATCTCCTGCTGATGGCTTCCTTTCAACAAATTCTTTCTGCACTAAATCTTCAACAAGCCGACTGACACCATCCTTCTACATACCACTGTGCTTGTGCCCTAAACATTTCCGCGTATATTCCCTGCATTTTCAGCAATTCCTCGTGGGTTCCAATTTCTTTAATTGTTTTGTCACTGATAACAATGATTTTATCACAAAATTTGCAAGAAGAAAGTCGATGCGATATATATATAGCAGTTTTATTTCGGATTAAATCGTTAAACTTGTTATAAATCTCATATTCCGCAACCGGATCCAATGCTGCAGTAGGTTCGTCCAAAATGACAACTGGCGCGTCTCGATATACAGCTCTTGCTATAGCAACTTTCTGAGCCTGACCGCCTGACAGTTCAATACCATTTTCATCAAAGTCTTTACACACCAGTGTCTCTCCCTTTTTCCTTAACTCATTCACCCAATCAGCAATGCCGCTGATCTCATATATGGTGTCTAAGCTCTCACCTTTTGAATCACTTTTTCCTAATCGTATATTTTCGTCTAAACTATATCCAAACAACTTGAAATCCTGGAAAACAACAGACAATGCTTTTATGTATTCTTCATATGAATACTCATTTATATTTTTACCGCATATCTTAATGGCACCTTCTGTCACTTCATATAATCTACAAATAAGTTTTACCAATGTCGATTTTCCGGCCCCATTTAACCCTACAATCGAAATCCGTTCCCCTCTCTTTATTTTTATATTTATATCCTTTAAAATATATTGGTCTGAACCGGGATAACGAAAAGATACATGTTCAAAAGATATCCCATCAAAATCCGCTATATCCAGTTTCTTTGTCCCTATGTATGACTCATCCTCCAAGTTCATATATTCAATAAATGCATTCATAAAATTACTCTTCATTATTAGCTGCTGAGTATTAGTTATAATGGCCAAAAGACAGTCATTTGTGAATGTCTCAATTGCAGTTATACACATTACAAACTCCGAAACACTAATTGTTCCCTTAAGAGCCATAATTCCCAAATAACAATATGAAACTCCATAACTTAATGCCGATATTATACTTCCCGGAATTCCCCACGTAAATTGCTTTCTTGCGCATTCATTATCCATTTTATTCAGTTCATCAGCATTTTCTATTGACTTTTTCTCTATTAAATCACTACCATTGTATAAACGTAATTCTTTGGCATATTCTCTGCTTGTAATCCTTGTGTAGATATATGAATAAAATTTATTAATTGCCGGCGTTTTTTCAAATACTTCTTGCGATGCCTGATTTATTTTTGAAGTACAGAACGAGTTAACAGATACTGCTAAAACTGACAACAAGAGAAGCAGCGGTGATACCTTAACAACAATATATATCACCCCAAAAATCACACAAAAACTTGTCCCTATTTTTACTACACAGTGGGACATCCCCTTTATTCCACCAGAATACCATGACATTCCGGTCTCAGCCTTCTGCCTTGCAGAAAGTGCAATTTCTGTTTCTGTGTATTCAAATTTCATTTTCATGGCCTTTTCCGCCATCAATAATTCCAAATTTCTTGATAGCATATCTTCTTGCATTTCCCGTATTTCCTGCAAGATACGAATTATGATTGCAGCAAGAAAATTACACACCACAATTGTAAGCACATACACCAAAATAATTCTTTTGTTCTGTTCTCCCATTAACTCATCAATTACATATTTAGGTACAAGAATATTGATAAATGGGGCAAATGACGATATTAATATATTAAATATTATAATAATAGGATACACTCTTTTTTCTTTTGTAGCCAACTTATAAAAATAACAGCATGTCTGGTAACTCTTGCGTATACTAGCAAACAACGTCTTCATCTGTACGCCCCTCCTTATAATATTGTGACTGCATTTCATACATTTGGGCATATTTCCCTTTTTCTTTCATAAGTTCATCATGCGTTCCATATTCCACCATATGTCCATTTTCAAACATCGCAATGTGATCACAAAATCTGGTACTTGCAAGACGATGTGAAATATAGACCGCGCTTTTGCCACCAACTAATGTATCAAACTGCTCATACATTTTACTCTCTGCCATAGCATCTAAAGCAGCAGTGGGCTCATCAAAAATTACTACCGAAGCATTCTTATAAAGGGCTCTTGCCAATGCCATTTTCTGTATTTCTCCACCCGATAAAATGATTCCATCATCATAAAGTATTTTTAGCATAGGTGTATCTATTTTCTTTGGCCAAGTATCTAATTTTTCTCCCAATCCGGAACGTCTCAAACAATCTTCCGCAAATGATTTATCTGTTTTTTCCTCTGTCCTCATAGATACATTTTCAGCAAGTGAAAAAGCAAAGCACTCCATATCCTGAAATACAGGCGCAAACAATTCATAATACATTTTTGTATTTATCGTCTGTATGTCTATTCCATTTAGATATATTTTCCCACTGGATGGCTTATATAATTTCAGTAATAGTTTAACAAAGGTTGTCTTTCCGGCTCCATTTAGCCCAACTATCGCCAGTTTTTCTTTCCAGGAAATAGTAAGACTTAAATCTTTCAATGCATAAATGTCTGTACCCGGATATTGAAATGACACATGGTCAAAACAAAAAACATACTCGCAATTTGCTTCCAGACCATTACCGTGTTCTTGTTGTTCGTCGCAAAATTCGTTCAATGACCGATAATCATTTACCTCTGCACTACATTTTCTTAGTTTCGTAAATGTCCTCATTAAATTCTGAAATGTCTCAGCCAGATTATGAACACACCCGACATATAACATAAAGTCTCCTATCCCCAGACTCTTATTGAGAATAAAATAGACTAATCCAAGATACATGATTCCTTCTCTAAGTAGATCCAGGACATTTGTAAATATCCCGCTTTTCAGCCATTGCATTCTGGCTTTACACACATTCTCATGTAAACCAAGCTGCAGTTTTTTCTGTGTATAAGTTAATTTATCTGCAACCTGATGCAGTCTTATATCTTTTCCGTAGGCAAAATCATTACTTATCTTTTTGAAATAATCGAGTTTCCGTTTTTCAAAAGCTACGCTGTCATTTGTCAAAAACTTTTCTCGTTTTGCCGCTTTATCAATAGAGAAATATGCTAATATCCCAAATCCAATTACCACCAATACCATGTAAACACTAATTTTACATAAAATCACAACAGCAACTATGCATGTAAATATACTCGAACAAAAATCTAACGTATATCTTATAATGCCTTCTATACCAACATCTGTATTTCTTGTTGAATCCCTTGATTTTTCTACTGCATCTAATACCTCACGAATTTCCAGATTTTCATAAAACATACCAATATGTTTAATGTTGCGTTTTAACATAAACATTGGACGTACATAAAATGCTGCAGGCTCTTTCCCAAAATTCACTGCGTTTTGACCAATCATGCATATTATATTAGAGAACGTAAGTGTTATTACTATTTTTATAAGCTCATTAATTGCCATTCCTCTGCTGATATATTCAATCATATATTTGCCAAGAAACAGCCATATAAACTTACTTCCGGCTGTACACAAAATAGATAACAGTAGTAAACCTATCAAATATGGTTTATGCTTGGCAACTCCCTTGTATACATAAAATATATTATTTATTAAGTGGTACTTTTTCTCTTTTACTATTTTCATTTTGATTCTCATGCCTTTCTCTCAACCTGCGAACCTTGGACCGCAGACACAAATTCGCTATGAAAAAATTGTAAACTTACATACTCTTCTTTCCAATAACTGCATTCACGAGAATAATTCGCTCTACACGCGAAAAAAGCAGCCAACTTCATATTGGCTGCTCCTCATTCGTTATTAGCTATTTTACCCCGGACCAGATAATAGATGCAGTTCCTTTTACCGCTCTATAATCCCAATCAAACTCTTTACAAAAACTGGTTTGAAACATTGCAGCAAAATCTTCTTCCCGATCTACTAAGAATACGCTTGTTCCTGCTCCTTCATGAAATATTGTTCCTTCTGAAAGAAGCTGTTCCATATCCAATTTAGAGGAATATATTGGTACACCTGCACCATACCGCAGTTTTTTATTTCTTCCATGTGTCACATCTAACACATTCGCATTCAATAAATCAGTCCATAGCAAAGACAATGCTTTTTTGCCTATAACTCTCTTCCCCTTATAATATCCATCCCTTAAAAGCATTTCACCCAAATGAACCATTTCCCGGCATGTAGACATTTCACCACCTGCAGTGTCAGGAATCCCTCTCCAGCATTGATAGGTTGGTGCTGCCATCGCCATATCACCATGCACCTTACATTTTTCAACCATTGCAATGTCCGTTTCATTTGCAATATTATAACGTTTAATTTGGTCTATAGTAGCATATTTTCTCCAATGAGTGTCATACATTTCACATGGTATGAATATATTTTCTTTCATATACTCTTCGGCTTCCATTCCGGTTGCTCTTTTAATAATCTCACCAAGAATGAAATATGCAACAATGGAATAGATCCATTTCTCTCCTGGCTTTGCATGAAGTCCCGTCTTCACAACAGCAGAGATCCATGTACGCTCGGAATCATTTTCATCCATATTTTTCCACCAAAAGCGTTCATCTTCCGGAAAACATCCATCTAAAGCACATATACCAGACGTATGTGTAAGTAAATGCATAATTGTGATATCTCTGAAATCTTCTACATCAAACTCTGATATCCACTCTTTTACCGGTTGACCTAAATAGCAAATTCCATCTTCCATCAGCTTTAGAATCGCTATTGCCGTAATTACTTTTCCAACCGACTGAATCTCAAATAAAGTGTCAGGGCGAAAGACTGTATTTCCCATCCATGGGTATGCCAGGTTTCCAATCGCAACGTCTGCAAATATCTTACCATGTCTCCAAAGGCAATAGCTACCCGACTTGATCATTCCCTGATCTATCATGCTTTGAATGTATTTATTTAAGTAATCTAATCTATTTGCATCATAATCTACTTCTTCCGGTGAAGAATCACATTCTGCACTGATAATCTGCGCTTGCAATTGTTGTATATCTTTCCACTGCATACATAAATCCTCATTTCATTACAAAGCTGCATATACAAAATATATTCCTGATGTTTTCACAGCAATCGCATCCTCTGTGTCAAAGTATTCGCTTGTACGATTGTAATACTCTATCACATCATTTGCACGTTGCAGACTGTGACCATGATTCAGAAAATAGTTTACGCCGCCTCGATAGGAATCCTCATGTGAATATGCATATCTAAACATATCATTTAAGTTGCTCTTATTTGAATCAGCCGGTTCATATATCACTACCTGATCACTGATTCTTGCTTGAATATCCTGAAATCCTTCTTGTTTTAATAAAAAAGGAATTTTGGTTCCCATTCGATAATCGCGCTCGTGATGGGTCATCTCATACTCCCACAATGGAATAAAATCTGGTCTTGTTAATCCATTCTCCTGTTTCTCCAGTCCGGAATAATACCCTGCTTGTTCAACTTCCATGTTAGCATCTATTAATAAAATCATACCTCCTGGCTTTAGTGCATCCTTCATTTTAGCAACAATCTGCTCTGGATGCGGCATATAGGATAGCACAAACAAAGCGACTACTAAATCAAACTGCTTATCCTGTTGATATTTATATATGTCTTCATTGATAAAATGATATGAAAAAGAAGTTTTGGAAAAGTGGTTATTCGCTTCCTCAATTTGCCCTTTGTCTAATTCAATGCCCGTATAACTACTACCTTCTGGTAATAAAGGCATAAATTTCATTCCCAAATAACCGTATCCACATCCAAAATCTAAAATATCGATCGGTTTCGAGAACTTCCATACATCCTTTACTAAGAATTTAAAATAATCATCATTCCAATACAGATTTTTCCATATTTTAATTACATCTCGATTTTCATTCCAGTAATCAATTTCATCATATTTAATGGAATGATCATCCTTATTTAAAGGCACTAACCCTAAAATAATGTCTGCACTAACACCAAAAATATCCGCTAATCTTGGGATATGCGTTATATCCGGAAAATTAACACCGTTTTCCCATTTGCTAATAGTTTGAAAGGAAACGTGCATCAATTCTGCAAGCTCCTTTTGGGTTAATCCTTTTTCTTCTCTTAATTCCTTAATATATAACTTCATAAAACACCTGCCACTCTAATCGACAACCTTAAATTTTCTATCCGCTTATCACTTTTGAATATATTTCTTCAACTATGCTGTCTGAATTGGAATTTTAAATTCTACTCTTCTTTCTTAAACTAGAATTTAGTCTTTTATATGGAAGTTAACCCTTCAATTCAGGCTTATGAAACAGCCTCGTAATTATTATTTCATCTTCTCAAACTTGGACAAATCCTGACCTTTTAACGCTTTCTCAAGCAGCGTCGGCAAAAGCTGCGGATTGCACGCAAAGCATGGAATGCCAAGCCCTGCAAGCTTTTGTGCCATCTGCGCATCATAGTAGGGTTTCCCACCGTCCGCAATCGCAAGCAGACTGATTACCGTCACACCGGACTCCTTCATATCCGCAATACGCCTTAACATCCCTGCTCTGTTTCCGCCCTCCTCCAAATCTGATATCAGGAAAAACAATGTCTTTGCCGGATTCTCTATAAATTGCTCACAGTAGGCAATCGATTTATTGATATCCGTACCTCCGCCTAACTGAAAACCAAACAGCAGGTCTACCGGGTCATCGCTCTTTTCTGTCAGGTCTACGATATTGGTATCAAATGCCACAATCCTCGTCTTGATGCTTGACATACTTGCAAGTATACAACTGATAATCGACGAATAGATGACGGATTCCCCCATTGAACCGCTTTGGTCAATATCAAGAATAATATTCCACTTGTTTGCCGCTGTTGTGCTCGTCCGATCAAAAAAATAGAAATGTTCCGGCACAATTGTCCCTAGTTCTAAATTGTAATGCTTTAAATTGCGGCTTATCGTCATTTTGTAATCCATTGCCGACGCTGACGGAATTGGTGAATGATTTCTCTTATTGACCGCAGCAGTTACAGCACGTCGAATATCCTGTTCCAAAAGCTTATTGATTTCTTCCACAATCTTTTTGATAAACTCGCGGACACTTTCCTTGGATCGCTTTGGAATCTGGTCTTTCAGCATCAGTATCGTGGATGCAAGACCAATATCCGGCTCCATATTTTCCAAAAGTTCCGGCTCAAACAATAACTGTTTTAAACCACAGCGCGTCACTGCATCATTTTGAATAACAGTCACAAGCTCCTTATCAAAAAGGGTTCTCACATCACCAAGCCAACGGGTAATCTGAGGATTAGACGGCCCCTTACCGGCGCCTGACGCACCTTGGTTTCCATTTCCAAATCCGCCAAGTTCCGTCCGGTTATATATGGAAGCCAGTGCCTGATCCATCAAATCCTGTTCCTGCGTCAGTGACAAATCTGTCATTCCCGAAAAACGATTCTCACTCTCCTGTCCTAAAATCAGACGCCATCTGCTGATTTGTTCTTTTATATCCATACAAATCCCCATCCTTGTAAAAAATTGAGCTTCGCTCAATTGCGAGATTCGCTTCGCGAACTCGAAAAACACTGAGCAATTTCCTATAGAATAAATAATATATCACATATCAAAATCAAAATCCTCAAGACCCTCAATCATCTGCTGCGAACTCTCGTCAAGTACAGCATTTACCACTTCACTGACTTCCTGTCCATTCAATCCGAGTATCTCTCCAAGATTTTCTGCAATCTCGTCCTTTTCCACAGCCGTAAAGTCTGCAAATGCACGTCGCAGAAAGACAAGCGCTCTCTTGAATTCCTCATCATCCAGCGTCATAAGGTACTCATTCAGACTCTCCCATAGTGACAGTCTTGCAATTAGAGCATACCTGTTCTTCATGGCAAGGCCCTCAAACCACCCGGCGCCCAAATCTGCCGGAACACCTTTGGAAAGACGTCTTGACACTTCTGTGCGTAACTGTTGTGTACTCAGATTGCCGCGCTCTAAAAGGATTGCCGCCGCAAAGCCTGATAATTTTGTGTTCAGGTCATCCCTTCTTGCGATATTTTCCAGTGTTTTTATCCACTCCTCATGATTTAGGAAGTCATGTGCCAGCTCTGCGCTGTTTAACTGCTCTATCGCTGTGATGATTACCTTGCTTGCAGCGTCATCGCACACACAGGCTCCCTCAAGAATCAGACATGCCCTGTAAAAAAGCTGCTGCAATATTGGCTCTAACGGCTTAGCATCAATCCGCCTGATATTTCCATACTGTACCACGACGGAAAGCCTTTGTGCCGTCTTTGCCAAATCCTCAACAGAAGCTGCATCCACGGCCATCTTTTGCAGCGCTGCAGTCGCATAGCCGACGGCTTTTTCCATACCACAGCAGCATGCATCCTCTATGACAAGCGCAATATCCCCCATCATTGCTGCATTCTCCACTCGTTCTTTCATGGCAAAGGAAGCTGCTCCGTCAACGGTATCTCCCTTAAGAGCCGACTCCACAAGCTCTATCTCCGCCTCTGGTGTCCAGCGCACAATCCAGTGCTCTGACCATGTCGCATTATCCTGATTTACTGCCTGATACTGGGCAAAGCTTACCCCTAACACCCTCAGTCTGTGCATAAAAAACGAACGGTACAAATCCAGAAACGCTGATTTTTCCGATTTTACACGCCTGTTCTCGCGCAGGTCAAGCTGTAAATCTTGCGCCGTGATATCGCGGTATTTTTCAAGCTTTAAATCATTCAGATTTCTATAAAAATCCTCCTGAATACTTGTGCGGCTCACCCCGTCAGGAAGTGCCCCGATTGCTGTTCCAATCTCTGTATCCGCTGTTGCCAGTATAATGTTTGACACACTTCCCTCGCCGATACAGGTCAGAGCCGCGTCCCGCAAATCCCTCAGCGCTGCAACGGTTCCGCCTCTGAGCTGTGCCAATGCCCCCGCAAGCCGGACTGCTTCTATCACAGATGCCGACGAAACAGGATTTCCCTTATCACGCTGGTATGCCGCAAGCTTAATGAGATAACTGTACGCGGCATACATCGGCTCTCCCCTGTTTAAGCCTTCCCACAAAAGTGCATAATAAGCAGGTGCCTTGTTGCCGGCACCGTACCCCGCTCTTGTGGAAAGTCGATAATATGAGTATGGCATCAGTGTATGATTCGCTTCCACCCTTGGCATCCGGGACAAGTCCTCATCATGCTCCTGCCAGCTTTTCAATCCCTCCACATGGTAAGAACCTGTCACCACAACAATGTTATCCGGCTCGACACCGGAACCCACGGCATTTTTTATCTGCTGGCGCATATATGCCTCGCGGAGCACTGTCTCCGGCCAGTCATTTTCCGTTCCCTCCGTAAGACTTCTGACATTGGCGCCAAAGCTGTTTGCGCCCAGATGATAGGCCTCCATGCTGCCTGCCTGTTCCATGACACGCTCCCAAAATGTATCATGCCCGTCCTCACCACTTTTTTTATCAAGCTGTTCATAGACACTGACTCTATCTTCTTCCCCGTCTGTATCCGGCATGTCACAATCCCGATCCGCTAAAAACGCCGTCGAAGGCATGTCAATAAAACGACATTCCACATGTTTCTCATAGCACCACTGAATTGCCTGATATTCCGGTGAATACTCTGCAAAAGGATACAGTATGGTCCGCACAGGCGCCTCTTTTGTATATGCAAGCACCGCAATCGGAGGCTTTGTCTCCTCACGCACCATATCGGAAAGCATATCATTAAAATCGCTTGGTCCCTCAACCAGTACAAGTACAGGCTTCTTTTCATCAAGAAAGTTTCGCAGATAATATGCTCCGGCAGGCGATAAGTGCCTTATTCCAAAAAAATTTGGCTGATTCATCAAACTACCCCCATAATTCCGCTCTGCGGAATCTCAAAGCAAGATGAAAAATGCTCGCTTTTCAGGCATTTTTCCAAACATTTAGAAACTCTTAGGCTGCGTTTTTTGCTGCCTTAGTGTTTCTTAATGTTTTTTTCACACAAGTTCTTTGCATGCCTTATACAGTCCAAGCCATTCGGAGCCTCGCTTTTTCATGACATTTTCCAGATACTCCTTCCATGCAACCGCATCTTTGTCCTCATCCTTGATGACAGCGCCCTGTAAGGCAGCCGCTAAATCCTCGTTTGCAACCGTACCGTTTCCAAAACTCCCGGCCAGCGCCATACTGTTGCACAAAAGCGATATTGCCTCCGCAGTAGAAAGGACACCGGAAGTCCCCTTTACCTTCTGTGTGCGGTCGAGCGTCTCCCCACAGCGAAGCTCGCGGAAAATCGTACATACTTTTTCGACAACATCATCGGCAGGCTGCTTCGCATTGAGGTCAAGATTTTCTGACAATTGTGTCACCCTTGTCCTGACAATCTCCATCTCGGAATCCAAATCATCCGGTGCCGGAAGCACCACAATATTAAATCGCCGTTTCAGCGCGGCGGACATCTCATTGACGCCCTTGTCCCTTGTATTTGCAGTCGCAATCACCGAAAATCCCTTTTTCGCGGCAACTTCAACTGCAAGCTCCGGAACAGAGATTCTTTTTTCTGACAAAATGGAAATCAATGCATCCTGTACCTCCGAAGCACAGCGCGAAATCTCTTCGACACGTGCAATAGTTCCCGTCTCCATCGCGTTAAATACAGGGCTTTTAAGCATTGCCTCATGTGACGGTCCCTGTGCAATCAACATCGCATAGTTCCACGAATATTTAATCTGTTCTTCTGTCGTTCCCGCCGTTCCCTGTATCACTTTTGTGGAGTCACCATTAATAGCTGCTGTCAGATGCTCGGAAAGCCAGCTTTTTGCCGTTCCCGGCTCGCCGATAAGCAATAATGCCCTGTCGGTCACAAGCGTTGATATCGCGATTTCCACAAGACGCTCATGGCCTATGTACTTGGGCGTTATCTCTGTCTTTCCAACCTTTCCGCCACAGATATATGTCTTTACGGACTGTGGCGACATCCTCCATCCTGTGGGAACCGGATTTTTTTCAGCCGCAATTAACGCATCAATTTCTTTTTGAAACAATTTTTCAGCAGGTAATCTTAATATTTCTTCACTCATTTTATCACTTCTCCTTACAATCCCATCTCCCGGCACATATCTTTATCATCTAATACTACCCATTGTACCAGAATATCATCAACTCTCTCTGATGCATGTTTTTTCAGCCATTCCATGATTTTTGCCGCATATGAAAGCTTTATTGGTCTTCTTACAACCCTGCGATCCGGATAATAAATATCTGCATTGGTTCCCCAGAATTCATAACCACACGCTCTTACGTCCCATCTGACATAGGCGGCAGCCTCAATCACTGCTTTCATGCGTTCCTGCGAAAACTTTGACACGAGCAATATTTTTGCTGTGACTTGTTCCTCAAGCCATTTGGTACAGTCCTCATCATTTGAAAATTTTACAGTTATGACAGCCGGAAGGAATTTTATATTTGTTTCCTTCGCATTTTTATTCTGATACAGTTCCACAGCAAGCGCCTGCAAATCCATATCAGGATTTGCGATCAGTGAGTGATGAAGAACTTTCCCCAAAGTCGTTTCTATATCCAACTCCTTTGCGTCATATGTATATCTGTTTGGATTCAGCACACCACGTTTAAAGACATCATATTCATGATCATACTGTGGTTTCTTCCACGTTTTTTTCAACAATTGGTTTATTTTTTCTTTTTTCGCAAGCAGCCTGCGATAGCATGCACAGATATCTGCCCCTCCCTTTCCAAAAATTGTTCTGACAATACTTTGCAAAGTGTCCGATATTTTTATTTTTTCTTCGTCTGAGGCACTGTCAATCAGGTCAATTTTTTCAGTCACCATGTTACAAATGTCTGCCACCAACTCCGATGACCAATCCACAGTTGTATTTTTCAGATATTTCAAGACTATTTCCGGCTTTTTCTTTGCCAACTCCTTAAAATATTCATGTACCTCCACATTCTTTATCTCTGCGAGCACTTCAAAAACTTTATCCTTGTTTTTTCCTTTTTCCGTTTTTGACATATCAAGGAGCAGTGACATATTGTTCGGCTCGTGGCGAAGTGCATCAATCAATTCAAGCCGCACATCCTTCTGCGCCTCCTCAAGCATCTTGACATAAAAGTCATTTGCCTCAGCACCGGCAAGTGCACTGATTACTTTTACGCGGCGAACCATTTCTTTCTTTCCCTTCGGGTCAAAATCCTTGTATAAAAGCGGCAAAATTGTCTTATCATTGTCTTCCTTCAGCCATTGTTCCACCTTGTCTGCAAGCTCTGCATACGAAGCTCCCAATGCCTGTACCAATGCATATTTTACACGGTAATCCCGGAAAAGTTCAGGGTTATTCTCATGTGTATCACACACATATCCATAATGTCCTCCGCCTGATGTTGTCAGCGCTTCCAGCAACTCCTTCAATGTGGAGTAAGGTGCATTGATAATGAAACTGCCTGCACTTTCTTCTGCATTGATGATTCCGGCTGTTTCAACCTCTCCCTTTACATCCACTGTCCCNAGTGTACAGATGACAGCGTCTACCAGTGTGATTGNGTCGAGCAGCGCACCCTGTTTACTTTGACAGTCCGGCGATAAAAGCTTTTCTGTCAGTTCTCCAACCTTTGCAAAAACAGGCGAAGCTGTCTCCAACGGCTTAAATGCTTCAAAAGCACGTCTCAGCCTGAAATCCTCCGATAAAAGGTTCGTTCCTGCAATGCATGCCGCACGAAGNCGATCNTGTAATTCATAAATTAATTCNGTATTCATATTTNCTTTATCCCCCATCAATACAACAAACGTACCACTGCATCATGCGTGATAATGCTGAGNGGCTGCACTAAAAGTCTNCGGCTATTTTTATCATAATAAAAGGCTCCTAAAAGCACCTGATTCTCCAACAGCGAACCGTCCGGCAGCATGGAAAGGCGCACTGTCGTCTCCTCCATATCCGNCATATTTCCCAAAAGGATNGTATCGTTATTCTTGTCTGCCAGCACGAAACCTTCATCTGATNTTCCAATCTTGTTAAATGCAATCAGTTTTATCATCATGGGCTGAGTCATTGCATTTTTGAGGAAATTCTTGACAGACTTTGCTTCCTGTTTGACAGAAGTTATGGCATATTGAAAAACTGCCTCATAGTCTTCTTTTTCATATTCGCGTATCTGNGCNCNGTCCCATCTGACTCTCACATTTCCATCGCCTGGATAAAACACTGCGCTTGGCACTTTTGCCACGCCAAAGANGCTGTCNTCCTGCTTGACATATTTTAATGATTTGAGCGGACGGTAGTTATAATTCATGAAGATTTCCCCATTGTCCAGATCGGTCCAGCAGCCTGTGTCTATATACTCTTTTCTTGCCTCATCATATGTCACCCAAAATGACAGNTGCATTAGGCTTGCATTCTTTTTACACTTTCCCAGCTCTTCAAGTTCTGACAGTTTCCAAATACCGCCAAGTTCCTCGTACAACACGGTATCATCCAACGTTACATCTTCANTTTCAAGCTTTNCATTGATGTACTGACGTGATTTCTTGATTAATGTCCACAGCTTTTCAAGGACACTGATTGCCGCATCATAGTGANACTCGTCATTGTCCNTCTGGAATGCGGTTATCTCTATTAAAAGCTGNTTACAGAGTCTCTGCGGTCCCGGAAGGTAATAATCTCCCATTTGTTTTGCAAGCTGCTGGTAGGTTTTGAGCGANGCCCCGCCAATTGTCCCCAATCCTGCCGACATCAGTTCATTGACNACCTTTTCTACTAANTCCAACCCTTCCANCTGTGATTTTAATTTCTTTACTTTTGCATTTTTTGCTGACTTTGCTGCGGATGCCTTTTTCTTTTCCGCCTTCGCTCTTTCCTCTTCGGTCATCTCGCTTTCCNGTTTTGCAGCCTCGTTTGCTTTGTTATCCCTCGCCTGCTTTTTCTCGCGCTTTTTTNGGATATCTTCCGGNATCTCNCAGATGCCAAACTCCTTTTTCGCAAACATTTCATACATCANTCCCAAACTATGNTTACACGGNAACTGTCTGCTGGGGCAGGAACAGCGAAACACCGGATTGGCTTCGTCTATGTAATCTGCTGATNTAATGTAATTGCTTTTGCCGCTTCCTGTACACTCTCCTATGTATAGCGTGTCATCCTCCGACCGTTCAAGCTTGACAAATCCGCCTTTTTGGGATATTTTTTTGCCATTCGAGGCTGCCGCNGCATTGGGTGCCAATGCTAAAATCTGCTGCTCTGTTACNTCTCTCATTTTTTATACTCCTTTCGTTTTTACATCCTTACANATCAAATTTTGTCCATTCCGGCACATTCCCCTGCNTCATCCTNAATAGTCCAATCATACAGCAGTTNGTNCCATAATATTTTACATTAATCATAACACAAAAACACATAAAAATATATTAAGCAGCGAGTTTCGTAATGATATNATGNTAAGNAAGAGCAATCGAGTANGAGAGGGTNTNCCNAAACTATGATTNNATNNAATCATAGTTTNGGGACACCCTCTCAAANCATTACTAAGGGAAAANATTCTGCCTTNCATNCAGACNGAATTTTATGTTAATTTTTAGCTTTAAGAAACACTCCTTTTCCTTTTTTATAAATATGCACTGTCTTAAATCCACAATTGTAAAAGATTTCCTCTAACTCTTTTTTACTGTATATTTTTACATCTCCACTTTTTGAAAAGGGGAACCAAAATTTATTTGCAATAAACCTGACTACTACTCCAAAATTAGGGTCAGCCATATACACTGTACCGTTTTTCTTTAAAACTCTTTTACATTCACTTACAAAACCTTGCGGATTATCAAAATGATGAAACGCACAACATACAGTTATAATATCAATACTTTCAGCACTCCATTCAAGCGGATAGCATGGCTTTACCTCAAAATTCATATTAGGGTATCGCATCTTTGCAGAATAAATCATATTCTCTGATATATCTATTCCATTTGCTTGAATTTCTGCTTTTTTCGATAATTCCCTTAATAGAGTTCCGTTTCCACATGCAACATCAAGAACGACATTACCTGCACTCAAATCTATTGTATTAGAAAGTTCCATAATATGAAATCTTGTATATTGTCCTTCTCTTGACATATCATATTCAGATGCTATTTTATTGTACGCAATTCTTGATTCTTCTGTTTTCTTATTCACATCATTTCTCCACTCCTGATTAGTCCATTCATATCATGACTAGAAAGCAATTCCAAATACTTATCACACGCCTTACAAAGAACCATAATCCCAGATGCACTTATATTATATTCCGGCAACGGCGCATCATATTTTGCGCAAGCCTCTCTGATTTTATCAAGTCCTCTTCCCACGCCTCAATCATTCCGCTTTTAAAGAAAACACCCGCCAGTTCGGGATTATACGGCTTAGAGGAATGCTTCATAAACAGCTTATCTGTTGAATCTAGTCCTAATGGCATCTCACCGTCATTCCAGATATATATATTTTGTCTTCGTACACGCTGATCTGGATAGGGTTGCAACTACTGTAGTCCTTATGCACGATTGAGATTAACAATATTTCACGAAAGGCATCTTGATGAAACATAAACTGTTCGACTCTCTGAATACCATCATAAAAAATCAATGCCTTCAGATATTTCGTATAGACTAAATCTACCGTCTTAACCACCTGTTCAATAATAGAAGTCTAAATTTCAATAACTTCCATCAGAAAACGCATATCGAAAAGGCGCCTCACTGTGACTGTTCTGTATAATAAAAAGCATCCGGATTTTAAATTGATCAGATTGAATTAAAAGCATAAACTTTTCAAAAAAAGAAAAGGTTCACTTGATTGAGCAGACATTAATCAGATCTATCTGCCCTCATCGAGTCAAGCTCGCGGTATATCGCCTTAAGTGCATTGTACTTTCTTATACTTCGAACTTTTAACTTGCATACCATAATCCAATACTGCAACATTCTTGCACGAATCGTTAATCTAGCGTCATATAAGTTTGGTGTTTCCATACAGATATCCCATTCATGCTGAATGTCACCATAATAGCCATTATGATCTGCACATTTCTGTCCAAGCATCGCCTGAATTGCACCTCTTTGTCTGCAAAGGCTAAGATAATATGTCCTATACATAAAGCTGGCGAAGGGAAATTCCAACAACCTGTCAATACACTTCAGTAAATACCTTAATTTTGGATATGTTGTATACCTGACAAAAGGTATCGCCCACAATACATACATTTTTTTCATCTGCCACCCACACAGATAATGTACGGTATCTCGCTCTATATCCTCTTCCTCCGGCGTAAGAGACGTAAACGCCCCGCGTTGAAGAATCTTACATGTCTCTTCCACATAGGAATCGAGTATGTCTCTAGAAACTCCTGCCTGTTTCCAGCTCATATGATCCGTTAAAATGGTTATATGGGCGCCATTCCACTGCCGTATCAGGGGTCTGATGTCTGTTACCACATTGAGATATGCAGAGTTTATACTTTCCCAATTATTAAATCGAATATCATCAACAATACAATCATTGATCTGTCCACGTACATTAAACATCTTGCAAAGAATTCCTGCATCCTCCGTGTCATTTTTCCAGTCATTGTAGATATTGCTTATTCTATCGCCCCAATCTAGATAAAAATTTGAAGGATTGATATTCAGTTGGGAGGAAATGCGAAACATATTCAGAAAATAAAATACATTTCTATCATCTTCACTCATGCTGGATGTAATGTTTTGCAATTGTTCTTCCGTTTTTTCAAACACCGTTCCGCGAGAGGTTGAGATAGCAGCAGCTTCTTTTGTACATTTAACACCACTGCTCCCACCAAGACCGTCAAAAAAAACCGTGGATTTCCCATAGGCAATCACCTTTTCCGCGAAAGGTTTAAGCAAATATTGATAACGCTTTGACCCTTTTACAGCCTCCTCACATCCCTTATCGTCATTGCAGAAATGAAGATATATCGCTTTTCCCCTGTAAGAGTCACTGGCTAATCCCTCGAAAAATGGCTGAACGTCAAAGAAGTCTAATCCGCTGTAGCCGATAAATACAATATTATATTCGTCCCGAAAGCATTTTTCCAACTTCTTTGTAAACGTCTCCGGCAACCTTTTGGAAACATTATTGACAGTTGCTCCCAAATTGCTTTGTATGTTCTCATCGGAAGCCACTCCGTGAAAATGATAAATGAAACCTGAAGTAGTCTCTATCCCCCTCACACCATCAAGGGATGTAGGTTTGGAATCAGAATCTGCACCTAATGCTTTCTCAATGCAGGTATCAAAATTGGACGTGATGATAGTTGCCCCTGCTCTTGCGAAATCGGCAAGCCAATAATGCAATAAATTAGGCTCAGCCTCTACGAAATGACTAAGGGCCTCGATAGTAAATTGTCGTTTATACCTCCGCCTGTTTTCAAGTTTCTGAAAGTTAATGTTTTGGAATTCCTGATCCAGTTTGTTTATCTCACCAATGATAAATTCCAACCGTGGTCTTTCCCAGGCATTACCGAATTTTACATCATCAAGAGTATACGCGGTTGTATGTGTCGGCACGTTCCAGTCATTCCCCTTTACACTCTCCCGTATTTGAGGAATATGGTTATTCCAGTGAAGGATAAACTTCTCAGCCTGTTCCTTCCCAAGCATAGATTTCAAGAACGCATCTGTAAGTTCATTTCCTAATGGAAGATTGCATGGAGCTTCAGCTCCCACTCCTGCTCCAACCCAGAAAATGGTTTTTGAAGGGTCTATGGATAGAGCAGATAAATTGTCTTTGGTAAGGATCAAATTATGTGTCATTATTAACCTCAATTAAAATACCTTATGATATCTCCCTTTATCAATATCTGTATTTTTCGTTCCTGTTTTCTAGTTTCTTTAATAGTTGTTTCCGTTCAGAATTATTATACATGCCTGCCGCGCAAAAACTGTTAATATTTTTACGTAAAAGCACACATGCCACCTAGTGTAACAGCTCAGACACAACTTCATTGACTTAGGACATAACTGCGACATGCCCCAGCATGAGAAACTACTATTTCTGTTTTATATTGATTGTCTATGTGGTTTCAAAGCTGGTGTATTCAAATTGTACCCAAATATATCTTTAGCTTAAGGCTGTATGCCAGCACAGCTTTCTAAGCAAATTTAAAATATTTATAATAAACTTGGTTTACAGATTCAATATATATTATAAAAGAGGGATGTGTATTATCGTTTCTTTGTAAATACAAGTTCTTTTTTTCAAGATATGTACCCCTCACTTCATCCCATAAATGATTTAGTTTTATGGCATATACCTTTTCTTCCAATTGTCTTGAGTCCGGAATTTGATTCCAATAATATCTGTCATAAATAGCCCAACCTGTTTTTTCGTGAATCAACCTATGCCATCCAAAAATATTTTTAAACGTAATTGCAAGGTCAATGCTAAATGCCGTTTTGTTGCCCTGCTTAAAAACTCTTTTTTCTGTAGTAAGCGCAGAAGTTGAATCTTGGCAGTCACCCCAACCATTCGTTTTGAGAACGCTGTTAAATTCTTTTCGGATATACTCTTTTATCTCACGACCATTATTAATGTTAATAGACTCCGTATCTATGATGCAAATGTTATAGTCTAAATCTACCGGATTATTTGCATTTTGTGTTACAAGATTTTTAGCTCCACTTCCAACAAGGTAAGCTCTCACTGTCATAACAGAACCTTTGTTAATACTTTGAACTAATTGATTAACGATATCGGAACAAGCACTTTTTAGGCGTTTCTGAAAATCCTTGTCCTGAATAAAATGGTACATAAGAATCCTCCTTCTCGCCCATGCCACCCACACAATTTCAAAATTGTATCGATACAGAATAGCATATTTTTTACTTTTGTCAAGTGCAATCTCCTAGAATTCATTACACACATTTATGTATCACTTTTTCATTATTTCTTGCTTCAATATCGCTATATCCATGTGATTATTTTTCGGTTCTATTCTATCTAAAACTTTCTTTTCAACAGATTGCGTCCAATAGATTTTCAGTTTTTTCCTTGCTCTTGTTATAGCAGTGTAAAAAATACTATGCGTTATTAGCTCATCAATATCATCTGTTATTATGATCTTAACAGAATCATACTCTAAACCCTGTGCTTTATGAATTGATACCGCATATGCTATTTGAAATGGCACTACATTTTTTGACACATTATCATCATCCTCATCTGTGCTTTTATTTTTATAAACCTCAAATCTGATTATAGAGTTTCCCCTCTCTGATACACCTACAACTTGAAAATCTACATTTTCATTATCTAAGTTCATCAATGGTCTTTCAATTTCTATATCAAATTGAATTCGTTCCGTTACTTTACCAGCTTCCAAAAGCCTAAAATCAACAATCTTTCCCTTCATATTGTTATGAATAATAGGAATTTGATCCATGCCTTTTGTAAAAAATGAATCGGCTGAATCGTTAAATAAAATTGGATCTCCAACTTTATACCTCTGTATTCCTCTCCGTATTTCTTTCCTATTGTTGTTTTCTTGCATAAAATGATTTATATTGTTTATTCCATATAATCCACCATAATTTAAACACAAAATAATCTCGTTTTCTGATGCAGGACTTAAAATAGAAGGATCTAGATTAGCCGAATACCCTCCTGCTTGTAGTCGGTCTAAAATATCATCCTCCATTTTACGAACATTATCCCATAGTGCCTGCAACTGCATACTATTACTTCTATATGGCTTTACTAACTCACATATTGCAGTTGCTGGAAGGAAACCACGTATTGCATCAAACCAATTCCCAAATTCTATTGACTCTATCTGATAAGTATCCCCAACTAAAACAAGTAATTTAAACTTAGCCAGTTCTAAAAATTCTTTCATTTCCTTATTGCTAATCGTACTGCACTCATCCATGAATATAATATCATATTCCCTCTTTATATCGTCATTGTATTTATTATTAAACTTTGAAATAGTCAAAAATTCACAATCCGATGTTGCCGCAACCTTTCTCTTCAGATTATTAACAGCTGGATTTGTATATGCCAAATACAATTTCGAATATTCTTTTAAAAAGCTAGAAATATAATTAATGAATGTAGTTTTTCCTGTTCCTGCCGCTCCATATATTACTGACACATGAGATTTATCAAACATTGTTACCAGTGCTTTTTTCTTTTCTTCTGATATATTATAATCATTATTTTCAATCCAATGTGTTGCAGTATTTGAATAATTATCCACACCACTTTGAGTCAAACCATTAATAGTTTTAATTATATATACGGTATCATTTCTATATGCTTCAATAAATATATATCCTCTATCTATAATCAATCTACGTGCTTGTTGTTTCTTAGTATTCGGTAGTTTTTTATTATATACATTTTTTAATGTCTCTACATCCTCAAAATTATCAAGTTTATACTTTTCTCCCACCAGTTCCAACTGAGTATACAGCATTCCCTTTTGTTCTGTATTATTCTTTATAACTCTTGCCATAAATTCATGTTCACGCCCGGTTGCATCTAATGCTATTAATAAATCCGATAAACTTGGAACATGTTTCTTCAAGGCAGAACAAAATGGCATTGTATCAAACGGAAGGCATTCATTTGCTAAATATAAATTTGACATCCAATTATTTCCGCCCAAATATTCCCATTTTCCAGTATAATAATCCTTCTTATAACTCTCGTGATATTGCTCTTTAATAACACGATTATTCAAATGATGAAGCAAATATCTTAAAACATTGCAACCTGCTTCTTGATTCTTAATTAGTTCTCTACAATAATCTAACAAATCAAAAAAATGATATGCTTCTGTATTTGGCACAATCTGATTACGTACATTATTATACATTTCATCTGAATAAACAACTATCTCCGCCAAACTTCTTCCTGTTTCTGTCAAATATTTAGCAAGATTACGTTCCTCCGCTTTTCCAATAGCTTTAGACTGATTATTTATTAACTTGCTAAAATTTTGAAATTCACATGGGCGAATGCTTACTTCCCAATCTAAAATAATTCTAATGGGCATATACTTATCAAATATTTCTATATAATCATCTTCTATAGCCAATTTTACAGCATAAAAATCTGTTATTTCTAATTCTGTAAACGCAATTATCCTATCTGTTTTACTTGCTTTATCATTCGCTGAAATAAATGCCACTTCATAATATATTTTATTATTGTAAAAAAACGGCTTTACATTTTGAATGTAAAAGCGATCATATTTAAAACCGTTCCTTGGTGCCATTTTATATCCATTAACCTTTTGAGCTATTTTAAAATAATACTCATTCAAACTCTCATCCGCCGCAATCGGAAATTCTTCCAAATTAACTAAAACATCAAGAGAATATTTATCATGTAATAATATTTTAATTCTAAGAAGATATTCGTAATATTTCAGCATTAGCCGCTCCGAGTTCTCTTCCTCCAAAGTCCGATGTGATACAGACACCTGCAAAAAATGATGAAATCGAGATAAGTGTCTCAAGGACTCTTCGCTTTTAGCATATTTTACAGCCCGTTTAACATTATCTTGTGTGTCTTCAATATCGCTACCATTGGCATATATTTTCAACATAATATGTTCAACAAAATGTCTTAACTGTGCCAATATATCCTGAGAGATTTCTCCTCTTGTTGAATTGCTCAAATTACTTATATGTCTGCATATAACCTTGTCAATATTTAAAATTTGCTTATCAATTTGCAGAATTTTATCCATAAACTCACCTATCTCTTTCCCCTAAACATCTTCTAATATCGCTGTATAAAGAACCGAATAATCTTTCACCTCTTTGATTTCAAATAATGTTTCATTCACTATATGCTCCCTATTTTGCTTTAGATATCCCTTTTTACTCTTGTTCAACAATCCCCTCTCCAACATCCCAATAAACATAAATCATAATATCCCAAATCTGTAACGCTACATTAATTGCCACATCATTATCATATTGTTTGCCTGTCCTGCTGTTTATCTCTCGAATAATCTGCGAAAGGCGTTCCTCCTTTGCAGGTGTCAGCACAATATCATATGCCGTAGGCAGTTTCATCACAGGATCTGCGGTTATACTACTTTTCTTGTGTTTCTCTCCCCTTTTTTGTAAAAATCCGGATGCTTTAATCTTACCGTCAAGATTGTAACCTCCGCCGCCATGATTAATTCTGATGTGAGCAATCAAATATGACAGAAAATTATATTTCTTGTGCAGTTCTGTATCCTCAAAGCAGGAAGCCTGTCTATAGCTTTTCGGCTATATTTTCAGCAGCTTTATTCATACCACTTTGCCCAATTTCTGTATACGAAATATTATCATTTGTCTTTGACATACTTTCCTCCTAATCATATATAATCCATACGTATTTCCTATTCTTATATTAAAAAATCCTTTTCTTGACACTATTAAAAAAACTGTAACTATCTGCCCCTATGCTTCTCTTTCCTTTTCTACTGTCTCAGTTCAAACTGCCGCTGTTTCTCTGTTTCCCACTGTTCCTGGCCCACAATCTTGCGTTCAGTTTTCATCTGCTCCTGTTGCAATTACAAAGCTTGTTGCGATTTTGCACCTATCCCTGTACTCTGTACTTGTTTCCGCACTTCACGCTGTACCCGTTTAGGATTGCGACCAGCTTCTTTTACATTAATTGCCACAGCTGGACTAAATCGTAACCAATAATAATTTTTCAGAACAAAATCATAAACCTCATAGTCTTTTGGTTCTGCGCCAAACGTAACCTTACACACAGATAACCTTCCATGCGCTACACGTTCAAACACTCCACCCCAAAGGGTTCTTCAAAAAATACTGTCAGCTTTCCCGATACTTTGTCCATGACAATTCCTCCTTAAAATGATTGTAATGAACAAAGAACGAACAACCCTAAGAAGGAAGGGCTACTTACACCAGAATGGTGCGACTGGAATACATACCAGTTCTGAAAGTTTGCCCTGCGTTGTGTTTTTATCTTTGCTCGTATATATTACCACATAAATGTCCATATTTCTACAAAAATAGTTAATCCGCATTTAACTATAAATATAATATTATCATTTCCCTTATTTGATTTAACTTGCATGGTGCCAGCACCATCTACCACCCAACATTAAAAGGTACATTATCTTTGCCATAGCCTACTTCTTATAACCATACTCTCCAATCCCCATAGTTAAATGTTTCACTGCCATGATGAAGTTTTCCGTCAACCTTAAGATTTCTAAACGCCTCCCGCATACGAATTAAGATTTCCGGCCTTATACCCAGTGAATGATGTGCCGAAAATATTTACTTCACAGGCAATGTCGCAACTCTTTTCAAAGAATCAAGGTATGCCTCTGGGTCAGTAGGCGGATAATAAGCAAACAAAATATCTTTATAAACCAAATCACCTGTAAATAAATATCCCTTGCTTTTTCCCCAAAACACAAATGCCCGGGAGAATGCAGCACTTCAATTTCCTTGCCGCCAATATCAATGATGTTAACGTTTACCATCCATATTGAAAAATAACGTTTGAAAACGTATGGCTTGCATAAAAGGTAAAAGAAAAAGGCCTTACTTACTAATTTTCATTAGATAGGCAAGACCTTTTTGTTGTCTTATCTGAAACCATACCTGTTTTGTTTAAGTTTTGAAATGTTACTCGCCAAAAGCCCATTTTATAGATAGATATAATATAACATTATCTGGACATAACCTACTTCTAAAATTTCCTTATTTTTGACCACTCTACTTTTATGACTGCTAATGCAATTCCATAAACCATTAATATGAAAAATGCTGCTATTATCTTTCCCATCTGAAAATATTCTTCTTTCATAAACCATCCCACCACATCAGCTACTGGTGGCACAATCCACAGTACATATTTTGATATCGGAACATCTGTCACAATTCCAATTCTTACTACAGAAATCAACGCACAAGCAATCGGCAACATAAATCTAATTTTACTTTCCCGTACAATTCTTGGAGAAAATATTGCTCCCAACATACATCCTAAAAAGGAACATGCAAACATCAGCAAAAGACCCCCTATGATATCTGATACATGTATATTTCGTGTAAACAACATTTTACCGCACCAATAATGAACTATTACCGGATAACAGAGACAGATCACGGTAACTATGCCACTAAGAGTTCCCCCAAATAACACCTGTCCGATATAATATTTTCTCTCACTTTGCATACGCAAAATGATAAGCTGTTCTGACACCTCGGGTTCTATTCCTTGGCAAGTCATTCCAATCCCAACCATAATCAGAAACAACACAAGACTCATAATCGAAAAATTGCTGACAACGTCAATAGGCAATATACTATACATAACTCTAAATACCGCCAATAGTACAATGAAAGGTATTACCCATTTCGCAGATAGCACATACTGCTTATATTGATACTTCACAAATTCATTTATCATTTTCATTACGCATACCTCTCAAATTCCATCCAGCCTCCAGCATCTCAACGATGGCGCGATCACACTCACTCTCTTCAACTCTTAATATACACCCCTGNTCTGTAAATTGCAGGCAGCCTTTCCATTTTTCCGGTATATCCGCCTTTTCTGTTCTTACAAACAACATCATATATCTTTGAACNTTACTCAGTAATTTGTGGTTGGCTAAAACAATTTTTCCATCGACAAATTGATACACTTCATCTGCGATAGCATCTACAAGATAAGGCTCATGACAGGACATTAAAATTGTCACATTATGCTTTTGCAGTTCCTGAATCTTTTGAATAAATACTTGNTGGGACATCACATCTTGTCCGGACAACGGCTCATCCANCAACANAATATCCGGTTCTTTTAACAGTGCTTGTATCACTCCGATTTTTTGCAGACTTCCCTTTGACAGATATTTCATGGGAATATCNAACATATTTGATACAAAAAACTCTTCNGCCAACTTGTGTATATGCGTTCTTAATATCACACTTTCCAGATTTTCCATCTTACCCATGTAAAGCAAATACCGCATTGCAGTAAGACTCATTTGAGGGAAATGTTCAGGCACATAGTGNATCAATTTTCCTTTCTCAAGGCAAACTGTTCCCTCAGTAGGTCTTACCAGTCCTGCAATTACTTTTAGTAACGTGCTTTTTCCACATCCATTGTGTCCTATAAATGCAACAGATTGCCNTTGCCCTATAGTTAAATTAATATCATCCAAAACAACTTTTTTGTTGTATTCTTTTACAATGTGTTTTAATTCAATCATTGTGTTTCCTCTAATTTTAGCTTTTAGAATTCAAAAATGCTTCTCTATGAATCGAAAAAATATAGTCNCCATTTTCATAAAAGAAATTTTGAACCATTCCTGCCTTTTGCATTACCNTATATGATTGTACATTGCTTTTTGCACATCCTCCATAAATTATGTCATATTCCATCTCCTNAAACGCATAATTTATCAATTCCATAGCACATTGTGTAGCATAACCTCGATTACGGTATTTTTCATCAATCATATAAAAAAGAACCGTTTTTCCTATTTCAGCTTCGCCGTCCAGCCCGCACCAGCCTATTATCACATTTGGTNCTTCCTTATGAAAAACACCTAAACATAAATGGCAAATTGATTTCTGTCGATTCTTACTATGGGTATCTTCCATGTACTTTAATGCTTCGTATGCCTTNTCTATCGTTGTTTCATGTGGGTATTCCCACATTCTTGCTATCTCCTTAATGTCGTTTTCAGTCACAGTTCGCAGTATTAAATCATTTGTTTTAAATTCCACTATTCATTTCCCTCATTATCTATAATAGCTTTCATTTCATCAACTATTTGCTGAACACTTTTATTATCTGTATTAATAACATAATCNCCTTNATATGGTTTTAAATGCAACCAGAAAAAAGAACATTCATTTGNATCTCCACGTTTTTTATGACGTTCACGCAAAGTTTCCTCTGAACAGGTGAGGGTAATACCAATAACAGAATAATCTTTTGCAGTTATATCTTTTAATATTGCCTCACGAATTGTTTTATCCACCACAACCACCGACGAAAAAAAGACATAATCAAAACTNGAATTTAAATATGTAGACAANGCAAATGACATTGTTTTGTCACCATTTCGCAATCTCGGATCATCAACCGAAAACGGGTTGACACACCATGCCCAATCACCATCNAAAAAAGCACTGTTTTCATAAGTAGTAAAAAGCTTCTGTGTCACTGTNGTTTTCCCGACACAGGGAGAGCCTGCTATAATAATNAATTTTTGCTTTGACATCTATATTNCTCCNATCAAANCGTTTGATACTCTATAACAATATGTCTGATTATAGCACTTTCACTTTTCATTTTCTACAAAGTATAGGGCATAGCAACCGCCACACCNCACTTTTCTTATCGTTNTAACGAGTTTTCAATCTTCCNTTTCTGCCCTTNTTAATCGTTCTGTTTTTCATAAAGTCTGTTGCGCTCTTTGCAGANCTCCTTTATGTGTTCTCATCACTCGAACTCTTTTTCCTTTTCCTNACAGGACATACTTTATAGTGGTCTCTCTTGCAAAATCGTATCATTTNGATACGGTTTTGTTGCTCANTTATGTGGTTTTAAAACTGGTGTANCCAAATTGTACCCAATACCACNGATTCACAATAATCACCTGAGTTAGAAGCTTCATAAAGTNAACAGTTTCCAACAAACACATAGTTCAGATATTTTTTCGCNGTATCAGNCAGGCGATGTATTTGCGCTATATCTGTCGCCTCCTTATCAAGCATATGATAGCGNGGNAAAAAGCGNGTCACATGAAGNGGAATCNTNTNNCCNGNAGCNTCTTCCACAGAAGCAATCCATGCCGCTTCCTCTTCCATTTCGGAAANTTNGTCNTTNTCCCCGGGTACGATCAATGTAGTAAGCTCCACATGGCAGTCTGCGGCCGCACGAATAATGAATTCTTTCACGGTTTCCAGATTACCGCCAAGCTTGTCATAGTATTTTTGCCGAAAACCTTTTAAATCAATATTCATCGCATCGATGTAAGGCAAAAGTTCTTCTAATATTGAATGTTCCGCCGTACCATTTGTCACCAGCACATTTTTCATTCCGGCTTCTTTCACTAAGACGGCAGTATCACGCACATATTCCCAGCCAATCAGCGGTTCATTATAGGTATATGCCACTCCGATGTTTCCGGCGCTTTTATATGCCAACGCCTTATTTGCCAGCATTTGCGGAGTCATTTCTATTGTCTGGATACCCTCACTGTCTGCCATGGAAATCTCATGGTTCTGGCAAAAAGGACAACGCAAATTACAGCCAAAGCTTCCAACGGATAAAATCAAACTTCCCGGATAAACCATATGCAATGGCTTTTTCTCAAT
This sequence comes from Lachnospiraceae bacterium, assembly GCA_014804655.1. Lineage (GTDB taxonomy): Bacteria > Bacillota > Clostridia > Lachnospirales > Lachnospiraceae > UBA3282. The sequence goes on from JAAUZK010000033.1 coordinate 186,752, forward strand.
CGGATCAAGCGCAAGGGATGTTATCCGCCCATAATTTGTACATACGATTTTACCGTTCGCATTTTTTCTTGCCCTGCAGATTCCCATTTGACCGGGAGATAAGGCGCAGTGGTGCATACATGTCTGACAGACAATTTTCATACTAATACCCATGCCTTTCTCATGCTAATAATGACGGACAACTTCAAACCTTTCCAGTTCAACTTCTTCTTGCGCACTGATTCCCGCCTTGTCCTTTGCTATCGCAATCTGTTCTTCTACCGTATCTACACCCTCCAAGTTCGGAAGCAGTAGGCCTCGTTTATATCCCTTTGTCACGATCACACCGTAGCGCTGCACGTCCAACTGATTCGGAGAATCTATCCGTTCCGTCTCCCCCAGTACATCCACAGTGATNGTCAGTTTGTCCAGTTCCCAGNCCTCTATCGGGAAAAATCTNGGATCTCTGGAAGAAGCGCTGATNGCATTATTAATGATTTCTTCCGCTATGGATTCCTGCACAGCNTGAATCGTNCCNATACAGCCGCGAAGNTTTCCGTTTTCCTTGATTGACACAAACGCTCCNGCCTGACGNTCATACATTTCCTGCGGAAGCCCGTCAGGCACTTTTATCTTTTTCCCTGTCCGGACATAGGCTTCTATTGTCTTNCGGGCAAGCTGTACATAGGCGTCTTCGCATACGTTATATGTGCAGATTCCATACCCTACTCCAAANGGTCCCTCGTAGGAAAGTTTTTCGGCTGTCACTTTCATTTTATCTAANGCNCCCGCCATAATCGTAAANGAGCGGTGTCCNCACTCTCCTGCNTTTTCACAGAAATCCTCNGAGAACTCCANGAGCCGTCCAAAATCACCCNTGCCCATTACATCCATAATACGGGCGTCATATGCAGGNCCTTCTTCCCGATATCCATANGGNCCGTCTTCTTTCAGTCTGTGTGATAAATCTCCGCTGGCAATAATAACAACTTTTCGGTTCAGCGCATTCGCCGTTTCCTGAATNCACTGTCCTAACTCATAATGCCTGATGAGNGGCAGCCCCGATAACCCGACTCTGACAAGCTGATAATCCGTCCAATATTGATTTACAAAATATAAGGGAACCATAGTNCCNTGNTCTAACTTCCTGTCANGTTGNCCCANAGTGCCNGCCGGCAAATCTTTTTCCTCTGCCNNTGCACACAGTTTCTCTACAAAAGCGGTATCGTAAGAGACCTTCATTTGTTCTCCGGGTGCGCGGAACTGTCCAAAATCNCCNTAAGCNCNTTCTCCCGGCGAAATATGAAAATAATCGGCATACATGACCTGATGAGGCGANATGAGAACGATTGTCTCCGGNCGGCACGCTGCGATTCTGCGCGCAGCTTCATGATATGCGTCAATTGTCTTTTGAATGTTCCGCTCCTCGCCTCTGCCGACAGCCGGAACTATGAGCGGCGGGTGNGGAAGCATGCAGGTTAATGTGATTGGCATAATAGTGAGTTCCTTTCNTTAGCTATATTTAAGGATTNNAGCGTTCCNAAAGCTGGCGTACCCAAATNGTACNCANGCATTTTCCTGAAAAAATATTTATAGAGNGCATGGTATTCCNGATAAACCTACTCTCCTNCGCCGAAAAAACGCTCTTTTTTTACTCAAATTCAATCAATCCATGTTTTATAAGCCTCGCCNTTATCGCNCCATAACTTCTTTCATGCTTCTTTGCAATTTCCGAAATTGACATACCGGAAGAAAACTCCTGATCAAGTCTNTCATCCTCTTCCTTACTCCACTTNGCNCCGGCGTTGNCTTTCTGTTGCTTCTTTACATCTTNNGNCATCCCNCTTAACANATCTACAAGACTTTTCATATTTCNCGGNGTCATATGGTNTTTNTAATGAAGCCCTTCATTCGTAATATGCAATACCGAGTGTGTACCNTTTGTCTCAAGAATGTAATGTTTATNTATCAGCCAATTTACAACTNTATGTATNGATTTGCGNTCCAGATATGAAAGTTTTCCATATTCCGGTACTAANTTTAAATTGCCCTGTAGTACTCTTTGGTCNGAAGAACCATATAAAGTTCGAACTAATATTGTATCANTATANTATTTTTTTGCACTGATATTAACCAGACAGATCAATACTGTTTCTGCAATTTCAANAATACTGTGATCATTGTAAATAGGNTATTGNGATTCANCAANTTCCTGAAGTTTTGTTCTTTCAATAATATCTTTTTCCCAATTCTCTTTCTCAGNCTGCTTATTNTNCGCAAATTCATTGANACCTTTATTTNCTGTCTGCCTTTCANCTTTCTGAACCATTGATGCATGAATTTGCTCACTTTGTATANTATTTGCCGAAACAGGTTGGTCTATGTCAGACAAATCATATCTCATCATTTTGTAATAATCCCGCATNGAAAGTGTCTTATTACACCCTTGACCATTCTTATTGTAATTNCTGCAGCCAAGAAAACATTGCGCCCCATTCTTAGGAGGCTTAACCACCAGATAACCATCCNGACAATCAGGACATTTCAAAANAGAAAGCTTTTTCCCCCGCAGGTTATTCGTCATGAAATCGCATATCTCCGGTTCATTTGTACAAATATACAGTTTCAANCCATATGACGGCTTATATTTAAGTTGCAATGGAAANCCACAAATGGGGCATGTACGCTTATACATTGCCNCCGGTTCGTCTTCTGTCCACTGACCACGNAAAAANACATTTTTATACTCTTTCTTNATTTCAAGTAAAAATTCAGATGGGTTCTTTTCCGGAGCAATAAAGTACACTCTGTTCTTTGTTCTGGTCATTGCAACATAGAACAGTCTTCTTTCTTCCGCATACTGAATACTCTTGTCTTCTTTNACAACAAGAGACAGCACAGGATCATCTTCTATTTTGGACGGAAATCCGTATGTTTCATTCCGCCCGTTTACAACAATAACATTATCATANCCCAATCCCTTTGANGCATGNGCAGTCATAAATGTTATATCCAATTCCGGATATTTAACCGACTTAACTTTNGANCCCCGATTAATATATTCAAAAAGACCNGTTCTNGTCAATCTGTCACCGTCAAAGTTAAATCTCCCNAATAATAGAATATTGGTCTTTTCACACTGCTTNCCTTCNTGNCTGTTATACATTNTAATCTGCTCAAGCGCGGTCTGAACAGCATATGCCATGGCGTAATTCGCACCGCTTCTCCGATCTGACTTTGGGTCTTTTGCNGTACTGTNATAAGTATAAATAATTACCGGTTCTTCAATATGCTTTGGNGAAACAAGTGACTTTTTAATTTGAGCTGTATTTTTTTGAATAAAATTACCTGCAATATCAATTATTTCCTGNGAGTTTCTATANGTTTTTACAATTTTCATGAGCTTTGCGTATCCCATGGTTTCTTCAAAGNGCGTAAATAAAGTAANATCAGATCCGCTAAACGCANANATCGACTGCCAATCATCTCCTACTGCCATAATTTTAGCATCCGTCACTTCAGAAAATGCTTTTACCAGATCAAATCTCTGTCTGGAGATNTCCTGATATTCATCGACAATAAGATATTTGAANTCTAATTTTTGCTTCATGTCCTTTACTTCATCAAGAACTCTGGCCGACTCATTAATCATGTCTTCAAAATCCACGGCATGATTTTCAACCAGAAACCTCTTGTATTCTAAAAAACACGCATGAGCAATATCAAGAAATAATTTTGTCCTGACATTNCTTNTGGTCAGAGACAATCTNTCAAAATCNCTCTCATCATAACCATTAACTTTGAAGTTCCTGATAAAGTTGATGACCAGAAATACCAACCGGTTAATATATTTATTCTCTTCCGAAGCAATTAACTTCTTTACAATTTCTTCATCGGATCGTCTATTTATTTCAAAAACATATTCAATAAGAGTTTTTTCGAGATGAGATGAAATGCTCGCTCCATCATTGTATGATGAAAATGTATGAATCAAATCGGTATTATGCTGTCTATGCAATTTGATTTTATCATTAATTGCTTTCTTATATGCTTCCAACTCATCCTTATCATATATGAAATTTTCTCCGCTTTCTGTAATCCCAAAATGCTCGATATAAGCAATATGCTCCCCCTGCTTTATCATAAAATCAGGCGTATATGGTTTCTGAGCCGTTGGAATGTTATATTTATAAACAGGCTCATAAGTGTAATCAATATTATTGATATACAGATAATTAGCTATTTCTACTTCTTGTATAGAACGCACAATCTCATTTTGAATAGTAATCTTCTTTTTACTGTTTCGATCAATTATCTCTTTCTTAAAATCATCTAATTCACTGCGCATCGTCGCATAGTTTGCATTTGCCATATGATTGAAAAAAATATTGATGTCGTCACCTTCGTACGGAACATCAAAATAAGAGGCAAAAAAGAGTATTAAACTATTGACCACACTAGGCTCTCTCAGCACCTTATCTCTAAAATAATTTTGAACACAATAGTAAAGCTTACTTCCATCAACTATATTCAATTGCTCTGGACTGTTTTTATGCAGAATAGCATTTCCGGTGGAATGAAAAGTTGCAATCGGGCAAGAAATCTTAAGCCATTTATTGATCTTATCCCTAAGCTCATTTACCGCTTTGTTTGTAAAAGAAATGATAAGAATCTGTTCCGGATTTATGTCTTGCTTTTCTACCAAATATTTTACTTTTGCAGCAACTGTAGTGGTCTTACCGGCCCCGGCCCCAGCAATTACAAGACTATAGTCCTCATCCGAAAGGACTACTTTTCTTTGGTCTTCATCAAGGCTAATAGCTGTATCTACTTCTTTTAAAATATTATCCAAATAATCTTTTTCTTCAATCAGCTTTGAAGCTATGTATCTGTTATTCAACTCATCAATAATCTCAACAATATGTTGGTACTGGTGACACAGTTTTTGTGCATTATCCGCATCGAATCCATGTTTTGAACAGTAATCCACTAAAACATCGTTTTCATCCAGTGTAACGAAAAAATCCATTGTCTCAGAATATTGTGCAATCTGAGATTCGACTTCTTTACGTGAAATAAAGTGATTAAACTCTTCAATCTCATCAAGATATTGTTTCCACTTCAAAAGCTGCAAACATTTGCCGGATACCTCTTTATCTATATGCGCTTTTACATTTTGTTTTCTTCTAAAAAAAGAACCTATTAATCCCATTATTCAGTTCCTTAATATTTTATATCCTCGAAGCATAATCGTATGGCTTTAAAGTTTATACACATCTTTTCAAATTAATTTGCGACTTACAGATGCAATTCTCTGGAAACAGAAAATTCTATCCTTTTTGTTGGTTCAAAATAAATGGAGTCATCTTCTCCATAAATTCCTTTGATATGCGCTCACCTTTTTCTTTCAGAAGTCTTTTCTGCTCCGCTTTCGCCCACTCGACTGCTTTAAGTTGATCTTCTAATCGTTCACTTAAAATTACATGCTCTTCCATGACTGTCTCCTACTCATTCATGATAATACCCTTCATAAAACCCATTGACAAGGATTCTCCATTCCCCGTATAGAACACTTCATCAACTTTATGTCTATACCTTCATGATAAGGAAAAACTCTTCTCTTTAGAATATTATATACTAAAAAGACAGTTTCTTCTATGTAATGTAAAAATTTAATAAATTGTTCCTCAACTTAAGAAACAATTTCAATATCTCCCTAGATACTTATCTATTTGAATCAATAGCCAAGCCGGCAGATGCTACTTGCCGCAATTTATATCTTCTCTAAAATCTCATCTTTATATCTTGGTCATTAACTTGGTTACCTTGACCAAGATGCAAATCTTTCTTATTTTCCGCTCATAATTCGCTCATCAAAATGAGCGAATTATTCCCCTTTGCTTTGATTTACAGAATTGAAAGTAAATTCTTAACATCTTTAATTGCCTAATATTTATAATCTGAACTCCGTTTTGACTTTCCTACCAACTGTCAAAATACTTCCATTTGAATATTACACTTTGCAATTGAGATTATGAATGCTTATCAAACGTACACGCCTCTCTCCCCACTTCCTGCTAGATACAGAATTCCCATTTTTTTGTAAAATACAAATAATATAGATAATGGCAGATAATTAAAGAGAACACCAATTATTAAACTGATGCTAAATACTCTCTTAGGATTTAAACAAATATTGCTATTATCTATCTATTATTCGAAAATTCGGTATAGGTAAACATTTATCCTCCCAAACAACATATCCAGAGTGAAATTCAGATAAAATATTAATAGCCACCTCATCCAGACAAAATTGCTCCTTATTCTCTAACAACAATCGAATACCATCCATTGTATCTTTCGTCATTAACTTTTCAAATTCTTTCCTTTCTTCAATATATGCATCTGATTTTACGCCTTTAATAACACATAGTTTAGAGTATCTTTGAATCTCATTAGCAAGCAAAATTGCATAACATCTCATATTATTTACGATACGCGCTTTTTCCTCTGGTGTAACAAATTCTGCACTATTTTCATTTTTTCTTTCCACCAACACATCAGAGCTTACTAATTCCGTATTCCTTCGTTCATGCTCTCCAAGTATTTGTTCTGTCCTTGTCTCTTTTCCCATTATGCCATCTTTAATTCCAGCAATAACAGGTTTTGTATTCGCAATCAGATCCTTCCCCTTACTTTTAGCTGCAGGTAAAACTTTATCCACAAGAAGTATTTCCGCACGATATTCCAATTCATCAAAAAAACGCTCTATTAGTGGTATAAAGAGATTTTCAATCAAAGCTGCCTTTAACATATCTTTAGTTGAAAGTTCTGGAATATTTTCTTTTTTATGCACATTAATACATTCTTCATCCAGGAGTTTAAAATCATATGCCATTGCAGATATTGTTCCATCTCCTCGATGTCGTCCACCCCACCCAGTTTATCTCCTGTAATATCGTTACCACTTTTGTCTGTTCTTGGAATTTTTGCGATTGCAAAGTCATAACCTCTATCTTCCTGCATAATATGCCTCTCACATTCATTTGTAAATGTATTCATCACATCCTGAATATTTATAATATAACAAATCCTTTTCTTTCAAACATCCCTCAATCACTTTACATGCTTCTGAATAATTGCACTTAAAAAACTCTCTATCCGCTCTAATACGGTATTCCTTTAATGCATGATGCACAATTTTTTCAGCCTCCTTGCTATCCTTTACCCTAAATACTTTCCGCGGCGAGTAAGGAAATACAACTCCTGTTGCGGCATTTATCTCTTGGCATCTTTTCAAAACGTTCCTTGTTGTCATCCCTATTTTAAGCAAATCTTTTTCTTCTCTTCTAGACAAAATATAAATATATTCATCTGTATCATCCAAATTCACATTAAATTCAAGAAACCTATTTGTGTATAAGATAAAATTTGTCTTTTGAATATGCCATAAAACTTTTTCAACTTCTTCTATATTATCATTCTTGATTGCAGTCCTTAAACCAGACAACAATCTCACTATATTTGAGCATTCTTGGTAACTCGGATAGTCAAAATACATATATGTCATGAACCAATCCCATTGATCCTGACGTATAATTCGATTAAAAAGCCCTTTCACAATACTAATTTCATTACAAATATCTATGCCACTAATTGACTGCTTATCAATATAACTTAATACATATTTTAACGCGCTTCTATTTTTATTAAGCGTTTCTAATTTATATGGTGCTGCACCAAATCCCCATTTTTTTATTTCTGTCATGTTACCCAACCCTTCTAGACACTTTCACAACTACCAGCTATGATTCTTTTCTAATTTTCGTATATTATCAGACAGTCTGTCAAAAGTCACAATTTTCGTATTTTTCATTTCGTATATGCTCTGGCTCCGTACTTCCAAAGCAACCGGCGTCATAAAATCCCTTCGGCTAACAACAAGATAGTAATATATTCGATATACGGGAATATCTACGCCATAATCCAAAAGACCTATATTTCTCAAAAAGTAATCCCTATTTTTATCCATCCATCTCTTCCAGTCTTGTATCTGTGTCAGGCCTTTTCTTACACTATCACTTTCTGTATTTCTTGTTTGTAAAAGATACTCTGTATTTGCCTTTTCAAACTCAACTAACACAATACTATATCCATCAGAATTTTTCCCTATTAACATATAATCAACTGCATATTCATTCCCTAATTTTTGCTCCGGAAACAAATAAGCGTCATGGTGCCCGAAATTATAATCTACAAAGACGGAGCCCGGAATAAACCATTTCTTATTTTGTTTTATATATTGTTGAATTTCTAATTCATTTTTGGAATTATATATTACATCTTTAAATTTTTCAGCTTCTTCTTCAAAATCATACTCCTCTTTATATTCAATTAAGTGTAAGAAATTATTAGGGAATAAGGACCTTTTATGCCAGATAAATTCCCTTATTTCTTTATTGGGATGAGAAAATCTTGGAAACCCACGATTATTCTTGGGTCCTTTAATGGCTTCATATGCCAATTCTGCTTCATATGCTCTTTTCTCTTCTTCATTCAATATAATATTATAATCTCTATCTTGTAATTTCATAGTAATCTCTCTTGACAATTTGTTTTTATTAATTTTAAGATTTTCTTTTTTTAGTTTATCAGAAAAAACCAGCACTACAAAATAATACCTTTTTTCCGTATTTCCGAGCGCCTTTATGTTACGAAACATCAAAATACAAAACTTCACCTAATTTTAGAACCAGAATAGAACCAAAGACAAAATTAAACGCTAGAACCCCCGCATAAGCACAGACTCCCAGCGTTTCTGTCGTCTATTCGAACTCTTTTTTCGGTTGGTGACAGAGTGTATTTTATATTAGTTCATCTTGCAAAATCGTATCATTTGATACGATTTTGTTAATTGTCTATGTGGTTTCAAAACTGGTGTACCCACGCATATCTTTTGCCAAAGGTTGTATGCCATCACTTAATAGATGAGATGCAATAAACAGCTTAAAAGCAGTAACTATGTGGTTTTCAGCCCCATTTACGGCTATGCCGTAAATAATTTAAGTTAATCTTTGTTTTCTACTCTTCCTGATATGATTCATCAAATGTTACTGCATACTCTTTCATTAAAATTTTCAATAATTCATCATTTTCTGACAATTCCATTTGATGTATTCCTTCCTGAAAGCCATTCCATACACATTCTCTTTTTTTATATAAGCTATTAGCAATATCTTTAAATAAATCAAAAATATTATTGCGTTCCTTCATATTCTTCATCATTACAGCATTAACATTTGGGGGCAATTTTTTGATTAGCGCATCAGAACTACTGTCATTATAATTTAAATACCCCACATCCCTACATTGTTCTTCAAACTTTTTCACATATATACAATCTTGTTTGTAATCTCTCAGTTCATCATTGTTTAACATTAATTGATTGTTAATAGCAACACAAACTTGACCAGAAATATTTTGTGCGGCCAAAGCCAACGCCTTCAAATGATTTCTCGAAAATTGTCTTATTTTTTCATATATTTCTTTCTGCAATATTATTTTCATACCATAAATTGCTGCTTTATATAAATCATTAAATTCAACTTCCGCACGTACTGTATCAATGCGTAAATTATCATCTATAAATTCTATTATGATATTATTCCCCAGGTCATGGTTCAATGTATTTATAATTTTAATTTTATCATTTTCTGAAATGCATTCCTCTTTCTGATAATCTAAAAATACAAAACAATATTCCTTTTCCGCATTAGCCAAAATCCATTTACTATTCTTTACTACTTTTTTTAATTCGCCATATTCATTTTTGAAATACAACCAAGAAATTTTTTCTAAATAATTTTCGCTCTCCTTTAAGTTTTCTAAACATCTCTTGGTTATCTCCTTCATAATATCTTCTTCAAAATCAAAATCACCCATTACTAATTTGCACTTTTCTCTTGCCAAATCTATTTTCAACTTCTGTTTTTTACTCTCATTAACCAATATAGTTGGCAATCTTCTAAATATTTTTGACAAAGGAGTTGTAAATTGATATTTAGATGGAATTAACATACTGTTGCAAAACACATATCCATCATACTCATCGCTCCAGAAAAAATTTACTTTACCTTCTGTAAGTATATTCTCCATATTTCCTGCTATAGTATCATTTATTTTTATACTTTCAATTGAAAAGTTTTTTAAATTTATCAACTCCTCTGTATTATCAAAAAATTTTATTGACAATGAATCATCAGTTGATAAGTACCATTTATTTGCAAATAAATATTCAAAAATTGAAAAAGCCGCTAAATGTTGTTTTTTATCAACATAAATCAAAGTTTCCTCACAATACTTTTTGACTTTACTTTTAAAATTATGTATTAATGTTTTTTCATTTTCATATATTTTAAATATTTTTTCAACAATAAGCTTTATCATTTCCAAATTTTCGCCATCTTTTTGGAAAGTATCATATTTTTCATATATATCAATCAATTCGGGGATTTCAGTGCGGATTTTCTGTAACTCATCAGGATGTCCGTACCAAAGAGATCCATATATATTATTTATCCCAAATAACTCTCTAATTTTATTGTCTAAATCTTTCTCGTTTTCATTTCGAATCTTTATTAGCTGCTCACTTTTAAAAATACTATCCTTCAAAAAAAGCACTATTTCTGTTCCTATAAAATCTTGTTCATTTTTATATTTTTTTATATTGATAAAACTTTCTTCATTTTGAACTGCTTTCAATTCTATTTCTTCAGATTCATAAATATAATTTTCTCCATTAAAGCATGTTTTAAACCTCATTTTATCGGCTAATAAAAATGCCGCCAGAATACCTATTCCAAATTTTCCGATACTCTCCGCATCTTCTTTTGATGATTCACCGATTGTAAGAAATTTGTTTAAAATTATCTCTTCATTCATACCTATTCCATTATCCTTTATTTTTATACAAGGTTTTTTTTCAGAACAATAAGCTATTTCAATATAGCCTCGTCGCTGTTGATCTTTCAAACACGCGTCCACCGAATTCTGAAGCAATTCTCTCATTCCGTAACTCTGCTTATTTAAATATAGGGGACCAATTAATTTTTGAATTATTTTAAAACTTGCCTTAAATCTAACTTCACCTTGGATAAATCTATCTTGAAAATCTTTTTTATCAAAAATAACTTTTGAAATTCTAAATATCCTTAAATACTGGTCTTGATAATAATTTAATACAAAATCATTTAGATACTCAATCTCTTTTCTCAATAAATGAATTTTCTCCTCAATAAGTTTCAAAGATGCATAATCAACATTTTCTTTCAAAATTACACACATATAAACATTGCTTCTATAATCATTATAAACTCTCACACTTGGTGCATCTTTCTTATCTGTTTTCAAAAATAATTTTTCATTTTCCAACTTAAAATACTTTAAAATCCTAAACGCAATAACTAACGCTTCATTTTCATAATCGTAATCTGCCACTTCCTTATATCTCAATTCATCTAAAGATAAATTATAAATTCTATCTTTTATATTTAAATATGTTTTTTCAAACTCAGGACTATGCCCTTTATCCTCTCTTTTATATCCTAAATCTTCTAATATAAAACTATAAAAATATTCATGAAATACCCTTTTTTTACTTTCCTTTACAAAATCAAAATTTGTAAAAATATATTTCATTAAAATATCATATTGTTTCTCAGCACAATTTTTATTTACAATTATATCAGATTGTCTATTATCTATGTACTCTTCAAATTTTTTATCCATCATCTAATGTTCTCCATTTTATTTTATGAAAACTATTACTTTTTTTACTGCTTATTTAATCATTTCACAAATTTGACAATATTTTTTTATTGTATTTATTTCTGTGTCACTTTGTTTATCACTATCGGGTTTTTCATAGGGTAATCTATCATTATTAAATAAATTTGCAAAATACCAAAATATTTTACCATATAGATTAGATATTATCATCTTACGTTGAACTCCTATATCAGAATGACAAGGACTCCTATGATACGCTTTCTCTTCCATTGATTTTAAAAACTCTACTTTTTCTTTACCTATTCTTTTTTCCAACTCAGTGTATTGTGCGTCATTTATCAACGCAACATATTTCATGTTATCAAATCCCCATACTATTAATACTTCATACATCAGCTCAAAAGCTAAAACTGATCCGTCAACTGACTGATTGCATATCAAAGAATGAACTATATTAGCTTTCTCAATAATTTTCTCCTGTCTTCTAATATCAATCCCATTAAATAGTTCTGGAAGTATTTCACTTAACATTTCCATATCGTTTGGTTCTTCTTTAAACGAAAATCTTTCAAAATAAAATTTATACTTTTCTGCAAATGACTTATTTATAACACCACTTCCTAATACCATCGAAAAGTCAATAAACTTTTTTAAATATTTTTCCACATCTATTGACATATCATCCTTTCTAATCCCAAACATTTCTTCAACAGAATGTTCCAACTGTATTTTATCAATTGCCATTACAACAATTACGTTTTCTAACCCATAGAAAATATGATGTAACCTTTCAAGGACTTTAATAGCATATTGCGGAATACACCTATCTAACTCATCAACAATAAGAACGACGGTTCTTTTTTCGGCTATTTCTTGCAAATTCTTTCTTACTTTCTCAATAGTCTGGCTGAAATTGAACATCTCATCAAACTCACATAACGAATCTTTATCGTTCTCCTTTTTCTTCTTTATATCTTCAACCAAATCAACAAGATTGACACCAATTTTATTTTCTATATACATTCCAGCAATTTCTTTTAGTTTTTCTCCAACAAACTTATACCCTGCTTTTACAGTATTTACAAATTCTACATTAGTAAATGCCTTATCCTCTTGAATCGAAGCAATCATTGCAGATATAATAGCCACCGCTGGTTCTTCATAATAATCATGCTGCCAGCAATTATAATGAAAAACAAAATACCTATCATCATTAGTATCTTCTGATTGAAGTATTTTTAACTGTTTTTCCACTTCTTCAATTACAAAAGTTTTTCCTATCCCCCAACTTCCTTCAATTGCAAAGCAACAGCCTTTTTTATTCACAGATAATTGCTCAACCAGCTTTATTACATTTTCTATAAACGTTACCCTATCTAATAAATCAATTCTTTCGTTGTTCATTTCAAATTCCTCTCCACCATATCCAACTGCAACTTAAAATCTATTGTTTTTGTCCTTCCACCAGTTCTTCTTATGAGTTCATCTTTTCCGATAACTTTAACAAGATTTGTAAACTTTGAATCTAAATCAGTTTTTCCATTATCATCCCCTTCTCATCATATGTTTTATGATAATAAATCGTAATATGCATATTATCCTGTAAAATCAAATCTCTAAGAACATCTTTGTTAGTTTGAATTTCATTCAACCATTTCTTATATTCACATACGGTCCCTTTATATATTCTCTGGTAATACTTTTTAAATGTTATGAAATCTACATCCTTATCTATTCTTTCCTCCAAAAGATATTCGTCAATTCCTAAAACCATATCTTACGTTTTGTTTTTATCTTTACCTAGGTGCATGTTTCAACGCTCACCTTATATCCATATTTCACGCTGTATATCCTATTCTGTTGCCTTTGAGATATGGCTCAGACACGAGAAAATCTAACTCCCAGATTTTTCGCTTTCCTTATCTAATTCCACAATTCTGTCATATCCATTTTGGATAATACTTTCTATCCTCTCAAACAAAATTGCATCTTTATCAAAGGACTCCGTACCGTCATCCTTATAATGTCCCTGTTCAGTAGCGTAAGCGACTAACTCTGCTTTCATATTTTCTGCCGCTTTCCGGTAAGTCTCCTGTTTATCGGAACATTTCAAATAAGCAAATATCCCCGATGCAACTGTCGCAGTTGACGTAGCGCAAGCAATCCAGACCTTATTTGCTTCACATGCCGTAAGTATCGTAGCCAACGCAGGCAATACGATTCCTAGAATCGATAATGCCATTCCCACATATTTGTAAAAATTCGCATTTCTAATATAATACTCAAAACTGTTTCTTACCCTTTTTTGAAAATCCTTGTTCTCAATTTCTTCGCAAAGATATATGTAGTTTTCCACTTCTTTTGTTACAATAATAACCATGCCCTTCTCTATACCTTCCTTCTATATTTCACTTTGAAATATTTATGCCTAGCCAATTTCTATTTCCTCTAAAATCACATCTTTTTTAATTCTCCGCTCATAATTCGCTCATCCAAAATGTGCGAATTATTCTCTTTTGCTACTACTTCATTTTTAAGTTCTTTTGAAAAAGCCATTTACTTATCCCTCCTCAACTATCTTCGCTTAAATCTTCTAAATTCCGTTCACTTCAAACAGTATTTTTCCTAATCATAACTACATGGTTTGCCACTTATCATGATCTAAAAGTGCTGTTTCACAAAATAACTACGCATATAATTTATAAATGCTGTAATTGTATGTTTTGTATATTTAATTTACCTTCCAGTAAAACAACCATTTTTTCCGATAAACTTCTTAATTTTTTCTAAATTCCTAATGGTATCTTCTGATTTTTCTTTCATCCCCCTAGATTTCCCTTCTCCCATCTATATCCTAAGCCCCGTAATTTTATCCTTTTTATCTAATCATCCCGCCACCCCTACAAGAAAGATAGCTTAAGCACATAATAACCATTTTGGTCATATCCCGTTCATTATCACGGTCGCTCTGTGACCAAGATGCAAATCGTGCTTATCATTCAGCAACCTCAAATACTTATCACACGCCTTGCAAAACCCCATAATCCCAATTTTTTAATATCATCTTCCGACAGCTGACCATCATATTTTGCACATACTCCTTTGATTTTCTCAAATCCTCGCCCCACGCTTCAATCTTACCACTCATGAAAAAAATTAATTGCTATTTCAATACCTCAACGTCTATAGTCTCCCTTTTTTTCGTACCTCATTTACTCTAACTACAATTATAAACTTATCAATTTCTATTTTATCAAATCTAAAAAGAAATTTCCTCTATTTTTTGCCAAAACCTCGAATACACCTTTAATGCACCATTTATACTCAAAATAACAAAATAATTTTCATTTTCTCAACCAAATTATTTTGCTTAAGCAAAATAATCTTGACACTATCGCTTAAGCAAATCCAAAATAAGATCTTCGCAAAACAAGATTATACCTTGTTAAAGTCACTTTGTACCCCAATCGTATCCACCACCTAAAAATTAACCACTAAAAGCCGGAAAGTTCGCTGTTTATGCGGAATTCTCGGCTTTCTGTTCACTATTCGAATTCGGCGTGTTCTTTGCTATTCTTAACTATATTGGTTTAAGTTTTGTGCAAATGCATGCCTGCTTTTACTGCAATTACATCATTTATTATTGCTTGCTGATTTTTGTTGCCAAAATGTTGCCACGCATATATTATAACAAATCCCCGTAAATTGACACCCCATTTTCCCCTTGATGGCTATTCCTTCAATTAACAAAAATTAAAGTCTTGTAAAAAACGTTGGAACGTTTGCTCTCTATCTCTTGCAGTTTCAAAATACGGCAAGCCGTATTTCTGGCATTGCTCATTCATGCAGATGCTTTGCGCCACAATATGAACTGCACCCTCCCGAAGCTCTTCATCCGATTTGTAAAAAGTATAATCTTTTTCCGTGTCATATTTCTTTTGAATTGCGAACCGCTCTTCCGGTGTCACGTCAGATGTAATAAAATAGACAATTTCACAGTTTGCTCCATGGATATACTTCATATAATCCTCTGGCAAAAGCTGATACATATCCAACACCATGCCGGGTTTAAACTCATCATATTCGCCACTATCCAACATTGCCCGAACAAAAGGTGCCATCTTACCGCTAATTAAATGTAATGTATCCATAGAGGATAGTCCTGCATTAGTATTCACCCCTGTTTCAGGGAAACATTTCTCAAATCCCGCTATGATCGAATCCATGCTAACATGCTGATACCCATACTGCTTTGCCAGCCAATGAGACATTGTACTTTTTCCAGCTCTTGGAACACCTGCAATAATAATATTGTTTTTCATCTTATAACCACTCCAAATACCGTTTTTTAAAATCCGCGTGCTGTTGGATTGAAGCTTTCAAAGAGTTCCGGCAGGCAGTATGCACCTCTGATATGACGATAGGTGTTACCCGTTGCAACACCCCTGCCACTTGATACATGGCTGCATATATAAATGCAGCAACACCCAATCCATCAATTCCCTCTCTATTCGATTTCTATCATCTTTTTAATTCCATTCGAGATAATCTCAAACCCCATTTTCTCATAAAATGGTTCTTTGCCCTTGGCTGAAACACCTCCGATTGTTGTAAATTTTCCAGTAATAGAATTTGCTTTTGCATAATCAACCAAATGATTAACAATCATAGTTCCAATACCTTTTCGTTGATATTTAGGTACAACTATTATTTCTTGCAGATACCAATACATAGCACCATCTCCAACAAGTCTCCCCATTCCCACAAGTTCATCATTATATATTGCAGAAACATTTATTAACCCGTTTTGCAAAGCCTTTCGAGCATGTTCAACCGGAATCTCTGCAAATCCTGTGTCAATTCGCAGCCTTATGAAATCTTCAGCTTGTAAAATATTATCAACAAGTCTAATTTCTTCACAAACATTCTCGCCCATATTCACTCTCCCATTATTTTTATAATAAGTGCTTAATTTCTCTATATCACTTCATCATGTTTACTCTCCAATAATAGCTTTCAGTTCTTCTAATGACAGCCAGCCATTTCCATCTTTGACCGCAGCCTCTGCCTCCTGCATACTATCTTTTTCTTCCAACCTACCATCCAAACATGAAATCATCCAAATCTTGTAATGCATCTTTTAAGTTAGGATCTTTCTCTTGTTCTATTATCTTTTCCATAAAAAGTCCGTCTGCGTCTGTGTACTCTGCATTTAAATCATACGACTTATTCACTAGTTTTTGTAAGCGCCTGCTCTTTGCTGAAATATGATTCATGCAATACTCCTCAATTAATATTCTACTATATTCTTTCAATTTACCACCTCAGATTTCCTTATTATTCATTACCATTATCTATCGAGTAATTCTTTCACTGTCTGCTGCAGATCGTCACTGAAATCAGCCAAATCATCACACGTAATCACATCAAGTCTGATAAGGCAGACTATATCGAATACAGCATTAGATTTTGACACTTCGATAATAACTCCCGGATGACGTCTGTCATTCTTAATTCGCTTCTCAAGTTCCCAAAATTTCTCAGACGCTATTTTATCATCCGCACTTAACAAAGCTATATACTCATTATTTAAACGAGACATAAAATTTTCCTGCCACCCAGCTACTTTCTTTCTATAAAGCATCCAATCACTTTTTGATATTTCCATCTTTGAGTCTCCTTTGCATTTTGACACTCATTTCATAACATCACGATATTAGTCTACTTGTTCTTTATAGAGCCTTCAAGTATATATAATCTGTACTGGATAACATGTTTACTGTTGAGTACAAAATTTTTCTTTATTCTCACAAAACACTAACAATATGGATAATGGCAGATAATCTTATAAACTATCTGCCATTTAAAATAATCTATGCGAAAAAATTGTTCTTGCAGAGACTTTTTTGTGCCTTTGCAAATTTAAAATCATTTTCACTTTTTTCATTTTATCACAACTACCAGCACAATTCCATGCTAAATTTCGATGATTTCTCCATACCACAATCCCTCTTCCTTTCCTTCCCCTCACCCCCCCAGACTGTCCAAAAACCATTCCTGCATATTCGTTTTCACTTTCTTTTATGCACAAAAAATGCCAGAAAAGGTTCTTTTCTCTGCAAAAATAATCCCTGACCTCGAAAACTGAA
>JAAUZK010000034.1 GCA_014804655.1 Lachnospiraceae bacterium
CTATCTCTTCTTCCCGCCTGTACCTCGCGATACAAACCTTGAGAATCGCTATAAAGTTCGTCGGTAGCTACGCCCAAGTGGACTTTCACCACAGAACACGGGCATGCCCGTCATACCAATAAAATGATCAATTGGTTGATCCTATCTGCCTCACTTCGGCTGCCTTCTTCCCTGCCTTCTGCTCTACTGTCATCCATCAAGTCCCTAATTGCCTTACACATATCGATCTTACCTTCCTTTCCGTAATAATCCTTTACCTCAAGCAGTTCTGCTGCATTAGCGTAATGTGACACTACATCAAACGCGTCTTCTTCCATGTTTTTGTAGTAATCATCTTGTTCCACAAGCTTATACAACGCATGCTTATCTTCTGCGCAGCGTATAAACTCAAACACCTGCCGTACGTCCGTCTTAAATACGCTGGTATCATTAAATCTTCTAACATCTATCACATGAATCCTGTAATCTGAAACCATTTCCTTCAGTTCGTCCGGTAAATCTGTAAAATCTATTATCTCATGTAGTGACTTCGGTCCATCCCACGCCTCTTTACCAGAATAGAGTACAAACGTCACCACCGGATACAACCGGCTCTCTTTTCGGAAACCATATAAATATTCCCCAGACTCCAGTCCTTCATGATGTTTCCTTACTTCCCTGCGAATCCTTGCCGCTTGTTTCTCATACTCACCTACATCATAAGCCATATTCCGTAATGGAATTGAATAATCTATTACTTCCTGACTTTCAATTCCGATAATAACAAAATTCACACCAAGCGCTGCTCTCCTGACACTGTCACGTATCCTGCTCCGTCTGTAATTTCTCGCATTTTGCCATTTTCGGATAAATCTCATACCCCGCCAATAGCCTGTCTGCGTATCGATCTCTTGTAAATCTGTTTCCGCAACAACCTGCTTTCCCCGAAACACCATTCCGTTAATAATGTCGGCGTAACGCCCATCGTCTGAAAAATAGCTTTTCCATTCGATATCCTGTCCCATATTCAATTCCTCCTGTGTATCGCAGGAATCATTCAAGAAAACCCCTGCTTTTTGCAATTTGAAGTATAAAAGCATGAATTTTCTGAATTTATGGCTACATTCAGCGTAACACTTTGCAGTCATATAGAATTGTTTAATGATAGGAGAAATTCTCCACCAGAGCACAGACGATTACTAAATTACATCATCCGGTGCATAGAAAATATGCTTTGAATAGAGTGTATCACGATTATAATTTTGCGTCAATTATTTTAATAAATTTTAATTCTAGTTCTCAAATATGTTCCGTATATCTGCATTTAGGGAACTGGGAACAACCATAAAATTGTTTACCTGCATATTCACCTTTCTTAGCGGTACGTATTACCAACTCTGCTTTGCAGCGTGGACAGATTCTCCTATTGCTCTGCCTTGACACGTTTATTTCCGCCTCTTCTTTCAACACGTCCATCCCTATTTCTGTTTCCGAAACAATATCCGGGGCAGATTCTGTTATTATTTCGTCCGATATTCTTTCCTTCTCCATACAATCACCGGACATTGTTTTCCGTGAATCATAGCCTCCTCTTTCTGCCCCATTCTTATTAGTACTCTCATATTTTATTGCATTGACATTATTAATATGCTGTATTTTTTCATATGCTGTTACTTGTGTATAAGGATACAGAATCCCATAGATACGTTCTATATCCGTTTGATTAATCGCTTGTACTGTATAATTGCCAATACATTTTATTGTTGAACTAATATTTTGCCTATTAATGACCTTAACATCCGTGCTTTCAACTGTAACATCTTTCAACGTACATCTCTCTGAAAAGGCAATAATCGAATAGATCGGAACTGTATTCCCAACTATTTCTCTCAACCACTTTATATGTGTTTTGTTCTGCATAATAGGATTATAAAAACGCTCTTTTCGGGATTTGCCCTTACCATTTGGAAGCGTTTGTGTCCATGTCTTTCCATTCTCACTTCCAAATATCCAACCACTGTAATTTTTACTTTCAATGACAAAAATACCCGTTGAATGAATGAGTATTACATCAATTTCTGTGGTTGTACCATCGGCTTTAGGCAAATAGCAATTAAAAAGAAATTTTCCTCCATCATTTTCAAATCTTCTTAATCTTTTATATGTCAAATATTCTCCATATCTGCCAATATCACTAATCGTCTGAAAATAACCGTTCCCGGTCATTTTATAGTAAGTACCTTGTCTAAATACAAATTCTATGATTATGGAGCCCAGTATTATAATCAGAGTAAATAAAATAGTAATTTGTATATACATATTTTTATTCCTTATGTGCAATATAATTATTTTTGTAATCCATATGATGTCACACTGACACAGCGCAATGCAATCAAAACCTTAAGTATTATCTCTCATAGACCACAGCCGGTTGTAAAGAGACCACTATCATTTCGATTCCTGCTCTTCCACACTTTTACAATGCATTCCAAAGAAAAAAGAAAATTAAAATTCTTCATATAATATCCCGTGTTCGTCCCACGGTCTACGGTAATGACAAGAACCGCCAGCGCCAGATTCGGATTGATTACACTTTCCAAGACAATGATTCCCGTTCCGGCAGCCGCACCTGCACCAGTTCCTGCTTTTCATACCGGTCCTCCATTCTCATACAATCCGAAAGGAGCAGTGTAGGATATGCCTTGCACAATAAAACAAGGGCAATAATATTGCCGCCGGAGAAGCCGCCAAGCACAAGCTGCAAAACTACCGTATCAAAATAATAGTACTCCTGCAGAAATGCTGCCCCGATCAGATTTCTGCGCCGCGCTCTTATCCCTGCGCATATCTGGTCAAAAACTGCTTCGTCCTCTCCTCACGCGGATGGTCGATCACCTGTCTGGGATCGCCCTGCTCCACAATCACGCCGTCGTCCATAAAAATAAGCTGATCGGACACATCTCTGGCAAAAGCCATCTCATGAGTGACGATAATCATCGTCGTCTTCTGGTCAGCAAGTCCTCTGATCACCTTCAACACCTCTCCGGTCAGCTCCGGATCAAGGGCGGAGGTGGGTTCGTCGAAACACAGGATATCCGGCTTGAGCGCCAATGCTCTGGCAATTGCAACACGCTGCTGCTGCCCACCGGACAATTGATGAGGATAGTGAGTCATACGGTCGGCAAGCCCCATCTGATCCAGAAGTTCTACCCCATGTTGCTCTATCTGCGCGTAGATTTCTTTTTTATTCTGCTTAAAATCCAGTCTTTCTTTCGCCAGCAGTTTCTCCGATAAGGTGACGTTTTCAAGCGCCGTATATTGCGGAAACAGATTAAAGGACTGGAACACCATTCCGAAGTGCAGACGCTTCGTCCGCAGATCCTTCCCCTGCTCCTTAACAGGCATGGAGGCATCAAAAAGTGTCTCACCCTTTACTACAATGGAACCCCGATCCGGTGTCTCTAAGAAATTCAGGCAGCGCAAGAGCGTGGTCTTGCCGGAGCCCGAAGAGCCGATAATCGCAAGTGCATTTCCCTCCTCAAGAGAAAAGCTGACCTCATCAAGCACTTTGGTGGATTCAAATTGTTTTCCGATATTATTTACTTCAAGAATTGCCATCTATATTCCCTTTCTCATAGAAGCGGAAAATGTACGCTCTCCACTTTCTCTGCAAAATCATACTAGCCTTATTTCTTTATCTAAAATAGTCCAGTCTGCGCTCAATATAATTAAATAACAGCGTTAAAATGCCGACAAAGATCAGATAAAATACGCCCGTGTAGAACAACGGCCATGTCAATCCGTTGCTCTTCATAAAGGAGTAGCCGGCAAAAGTCAATTCATATGCGGCGATAATACGCGCCAGCGAAGTATCTTTTACCAAAGTGATGATCTCATTGGACATCGGTGGCACCACCCGCTTCACCATCTGCAAAAGTGTTATCCGGAAAAAGATCTGTGTCTTGGTCATGCCAAGCACCTGTCCGGCCTCACGCTGCCCCGCAGGAACACCCTCGATACCGCCGCGGAAAATGACAGAAAAATAACATGCGTAATTGATGCTGAACGCCACCACGGTAGCAGTGATACGTCCCGCTTCATTACCGCTCCATATATTATGACCGAGCCAAAGACCCGGACCGTAGAATATAATGATGAGCTGCAGCATAAGCGGCGTACCACGGATGATCCACACTAAAACCTGTATCAGATAACGCAATAGCCTGAACTTACTGATAGAGCCAAATGCCAGAATCAGACCGAGCGGCAGCGCAAACAACAATGTAAATATGAAAATCTGAAACGTTGTAAGCAGACCGCCTAACAGCGATTGTGTAACACTCCAAAACATAGATACTTCTCCTTCGCCAAACCCTTCTGCCGGTCCGGTTTCTATCTGAATGCCGAACCGGCAGAGAAATTACATTTTAGTTAGTCGGTACTACGATTACCTGCGCGTTATTACAGTAAGGATTCGTACACTCCATAGCAGAAGTTGTCTCTGCAGTAAGCGTCATGCCATTCCAAACAACATCGATATTCTTGGATTCCAATTCCATAATCTTGTTATCCCAGTCAATCTCTACGAACTGCGCTTCCACGCCTAACTTCTCTGCTACCAGACGGGCCATATCCGCATCGAATCCGATCCACTCGCCGGATGCGTCCTTATAATCCATAGGTGCAAAATCCGTGATACCCACGATCATAGTACCCTTATCCTGAATATAGGCCACGTCACTGTCCTCTGCGGATGCAGTAAACTCGGAATCGGGCTGCTCCACTAACGCTTCCTGCACACCGTAAGTAGTAGCTGTCTCTTTCATAGAACCATCCGCATAGCTCTCCGCAAATACGGAATTGATATAGGAAGCCAGATCGGAACCTTTACGGCATCCCACGCCATATTCCTCCGTAGTCAACTCGTCTGTATATTTCATGTTCGGATAGCTTGTGCCTTCACCGATCATGGCGCCTGCCATAAGCAGATCGATAATCGCCGCGTCAGATGTCCCGGAAGCCACCTCCATCAGCGCATCCGCCTGAGATGCTACCACGTTGGTCCGAAAACCGTTATCCTGTGCCGCCGCCTCACCGGCAGAACCGGCTTCCACTGCATATACGAGATCTGCGTTTGCCGTATCGGCTGTATCCGCCGCATCACCCTCGTCTGCCGTCTGTGTGTTGTTGGCGGTTGTCTGTTCCGCGTCTCCGGATGCGCCGCCGCATCCCGTCAGTACTGCTCCCACTGTCAGAGACAGTGCCAGCATAAATGCAAGTTTCTTTTTCATAATGTTCTCCTCCATTCCGAGGCAACTACGCCTCTGAAAATAAAAATCCTGTTGTATTTTATCATAGTAGCAGACTAAAGTAAATGGTAACTCCTTGCTTCAGTCTGCTTTCAACAAATAATGTTTATAAAAATTGACATTTATTCTTTTAATGTTTATAATAATAAAAGTTATATATCATAGAATTTCCAATGTAAAATAAAGGAACAATATATTATGAGCAAGAAATCAGTCATATTGATGCCACAAACCGAGGAAATATTAGAACAAATGGGCGAGCAAATTAAGTTAGCACGATTACGACGTAAGACATCGGCTGATTTAGTCGCCGAGAGAGCGGGGATTAGCAGAACTACTCTATGGGCGGTAGAAAAAGGCTCTCCCTCCGTTTCAATCGGAATTTATGCCGCAGTGCTCCATGCACTCAACAACATGGACCGTGATCTTCTTCTTATCGCTAAGGATGATGAATTAGGCAGAAAAATACAGGATTTAGAACTTACCGTAAAAAGAAGAGCCCCGAAAAGGAAGGAGAACTAGAAATATTGGATCAACAGAAAACCGTTTTTGTCTATCAAGTTTGGGATCATAAAGTTCCTGCCCTGATCGGCAGGTTATATATTGACATAATAAAAGGCCGGGAACACTACTCTTTTGCATATGACGAGGCGTGGCTCACCGCTTTCCACAGCAGTACGCTAATGTTAGATCCCGACCTGGCGCTGTACAGCGGTCGCCAGCACGTTCCCGTAAACAAAAAAATGTTTGGCATATTTGCCGATTCCTGTCCCGATCGCTGGGGACGTCTATTGATGAAACGCCGAGAAGCAATCACGGCACATAAAGAATCCAGAAAACCGAGAGCATTGATGGAAAGCGACTTCCTGCTTGGTGTCTATGACGGTGCCAGAATCGGAGCGCTCCGATTTGCCACACATGAAAACGGACCTTTTCTATCAGATGATACTGCACTTGCTACGCCGCCGTGGATTACGCTCAGAACATTGGAATCCGCCAGCCTTGCCTTTGAAAATGATGAAAGCGGTCTGGACGAAAAATGGCTAAACCAACTCTTGGCACCCGGTTCTTCGCTAGGTGGTGCAAGGCCTAAGGCTACTGTAATGGCTCCTGACGGTTCCCTATGGATTGCCAAATTTCCCTCTAAACATGATGAATACAACAGCGGTGCATGGGAAAAGGTCGTCCATGACCTTGCCGGTTTGTGCGGATTGAATATCCCTGATTCCAAACTCGAAACATTCTCTAACACCGGAAGCACATTTCTCGTAAAAAGATTCGACCGAGATGGCGGACGCAGAATACATTTTTCATCTGCCATGACACTGCTCGGTCAAACGGATGGCGACGAAAATGCTGACGGATGCGGTTATCCGGAACTTGCTTCTTTCATCAAAGCTTATGGTGCGCAGCCTCGGAAGGATTTACTCGAATTATGGAAAAGGATCGTATTTAACATGGCCGTTTCCAATACTGATGATCATCTGCGGAACCACGGATTTATACTGACAGAATCCGGATGGCGGCTGTCTCCGTTATACGATGTCAACCCTAACATATACGGTGATCGCCTGTCATTAAACGTTGACCGCAATGATAATACAATATCTTTTGAGCTGGCGCAATCCACCTCAAAATTATACGGAATAGATGAGGCCGACGCTGTCGGAATCATTTGCGACATTAAAAAAACTGTAAAAGATAATTGGGAAAAACTTGCCATAAAATATAAATTATCCAGAAGCGCAAGACAATATATGGAACCCGCTTTCATGGAATGTTATCAAAATAATTTCCTATAGCATAAGTTATGTCCCAGGGTGGGAACGCGGGATCTTCACGGTCACCTTCGCTCCGCCCCGCATACGCGCATTCCCCTGAACCGTCAAACCACTCTCCTCCTCTGAGGAAGCGGTGACATTCTCCAGAAGTACTATACCGTCGTGCTGTTTTACGATTGTATCAACAATATACAGTCCCATGCCGTAGTGGGAGCCTGCGGCATGGCGGCTATCGTCGTCCATATAGAATTGCTCCTTCGCATGCGCCAGTGCACTTTCCGTAAATCCGCTGCCCGTATCGGAAATCGTGAAAATAAAATGCGTTTCATCCTGTCTTCCCTCAAACAGAATTATTCCGCCATCCGGCGTATGCTCCG
This sequence comes from Lachnospiraceae bacterium, assembly GCA_014804655.1. Classification (GTDB taxonomy): domain Bacteria; phylum Bacillota; class Clostridia; order Lachnospirales; family Lachnospiraceae; genus UBA3282. Next base: position 7,447 of record JAAUZK010000034.1, read on the forward strand.
CCGCGTTCGAGAAAATATTCATGAACGCTCGTGCAAGTAACGCCGGTCGTGCATATATTTTCTCCGTAAAATCAGAACATTGCCATTGCAGTTTTACGTGGTGAAGCGCGCATAAACTGTCCGCCTGTCTCTTAAGTTCTTCGAGGAAACCCTCCACATCCGCATCATGCCTATCAACCGGCATTGACACGGACGACCTGATCACCTCAATCATCATCTGCACATAATCCTGCATCTGTAAGGTACTGTCCATGATACAGTCAATATATGACCTCTGCTCTTCTGTGGTCTCTGTATCATCCAGCAGCTCCGTGTTGCCGCGCACAAGCGTAAGCGGTGTCTTTAAGTCATGTGCCAGCGCCGACATCTGTTCATTCTTCGTCTGCTCCATCCGCCACTGTTTCTCCAACGATTCCTTCAATGCCATTCTCATTTCGTCCATAGCGGCCAGAATAGAATTGATTTCTTTTACCGGGCCATATGAAATTGCAAAATCCAGATCCTGATTCTGTATCCTGTCTGCTGCAGCAGCCAACGGCGACAGCTGTCGTCTGACAGTCATATTAAACCGGGCCGCCACCGATAAGATAATCATGAGAACCATCACCAGAAAAACGACAAGCAGCAATACTTCCGGAGACGGCAGATACTTTCTGAGTACGGCAGACCGATACTGTACAATCAGTTGATACCGCAGTACGCAGCATTCCGCTTCTCGCGGAATTTCCAGATAATAAGGGGCCCCGAAATAACTGCCTCCGTTGAACCTTTTACCATTAACCACATCCCATGCCTGAGCCGCTTCCTTTTCTCCCATATCTCCGCTTAACACTCTGCCGTCCTTGTCAAACACCGTATATCGGCACAAATCCGGAATCAACTCCTCCGTAAGCCGTTCCGCCGTCTGTATTCTCTCGACGGCAGACCGTGCCTGATCTTCCGCATAGTCTGCCGGATATACCAGATTACTCGCAAGCAGCATTACGAATGCGCACACAAGAGCGAGAACTGCCAGCACGATCCCTATAAAAATATATAAGAAATATTTCAAAAAAAACAGCCCGATAGGCCTGCCTGTCATTCTTCCCATTTGTACCCAATCCCCCAAACAGTTTTAATCGGCAAGTAATGATATCCTTCCAGCTTCATCCGAATATTTTTGATATGCGTTGTGATCGTCGTATCATTGCTCTCGCCGTCGAATCCGAATACTTGCTCGTAGATCTGCTCCTTAGAGAAGACCTGCCCATGGTTTCTCGCAAGAAACTCACAAATCAAATATTCCGCCTTGGTTAAAACGACCTCCTCACCGTTTACTACAAGCTGTTTTGCAGATAAGTTAAACCGGGAACCGGCAAAAGAAAGCCCTACGAAATGCTCCCTTCTCTCCCTTCTCAGGTGAGCCGCCACCCTTGCGCGCAGCTCGGCCGCCCCAAAAGGCTTGCAAATATAGTCATCCGCACCTTTCTCCAATCCGTACACCAGACTGCTCTCCTCCGACTTCGCCGTAAGGAAAAGAATAGGACAGTCCACAATACCCCGAAGTTCTTCGCAGAGTGCAAATCCGTCCTTGCCCGGCATCATCACATCTAAGAGAATCATGTCAAACCCATCTACTCTTATTCCATCCAAAGATGTTGAATCTGACACAGTTGTCACATTATGACCGTCCTTATTGAGAATCCTGCTGATCATTGTCAGGATCGCCGCATCATCGTCTACCACTAAAATATTTGCCATATACGTGTAATTTCCTTCCCTACATATCCTGCACTCATTTTTTCTCGGCTACTCGTTCCCTCTCATGCCCTCCCATCTGCAGCTCCACACCACATACAAAAGAATTTCCGTCATCGTTACCGCCCCGCATATCCACATTTCCCTGCCGCAATCCACAACGGGCAGCTGCTCCGTACTGTATGCAGGCATTAGGGTACAAACAAGCCTGGAGGCCCACGCCGCGGGAAACAAAATCCAGACGGAGTCTCCCAGTCCTGTCAGAAGAACCGCTGACAACAGACTCTCTGCAATTCCCAGCCCGACGGAGATTCCCTTATTAAACCGCAGAGCAAGAAACATATGCCATATATATAAGAAAATACTGCCTCCCACCATGGCAAGCGCGGCAATCCAATAAAAGGAGTACCGCACAGCATGCTGTTTCAGGACAAAATAATATCCTGTGCCGAACAACACCGCTGCCAGCGCGACCGAAAATGTCCCAAATACTATCAACAGCAGCGGTTTAGAAATAAAAGCGCTTTTCCTGTCAGTAACTGCAAGCATCATCTGATAAGTTCCCGCATAGGACTCCTGCTCTGCTACTATAGCACAAAAAGTCCCGATCAGAAAAGGGTATCCCAATCCGATTATCTGGAAATATGCCTGTACTTTGCCGTAAGCATTCCACGGCGTGACGGCATAATATGTCAGAAAAACGACTGCCATAACGCAGGGAATAACCAGATGCGCTAACCGCAGCGGTGTGTGCTTTGTTTTCATATAGTCAGCCTTGATATATCGCAATAAATTGTGCATTAGATCGATTCCTTTCTGTCATACATTCCCCGAAACCAACGCGCCGTGGCACACGTAAGCACTATAAACCAAAATAACGAGATCATGATGCCGGGAAAGATAACGGATGTGCTCAAATACCTGCTGCCGGACTCAACGATCAATCCATTTGGCATGATCTGCAGCACGGGACACATCAGTCTAAACGGAACGGACGCCGGACAGACCCACCACAGTTTAGATGCTCCGAGCGTGATCAGACTGCCTACGGTAATCGTCATACATGTAAAAACCGCGGCAAACATCCCGAAACGCGCCGACAGTGCCATATACAGAGGTATCTCCCACAGATAGCAGATACTCAGAAGCAACGCCGCAACAAAACCATTTGCAACCGGTATCGTCGTCCCGATCAGAACTCCGCCCACAGCTGTACCGGCAAAAATCAACAGATTCGCACCCAGAAGTTTTATTGCATAATACAAAATTTTACCCATCCAGCACCTGTCCGGTGCAATCTGCGTCGTCAGCATGTTGGCATAATGCTGCTTTTTCTCTTGTCTAATCCCCAAATAACACAGCACAGAGAGCATACCCGGAAGAATCATCGTATACCACCAATTCCATGCATTTACGGAATAGTATGGTGTTCCCATACTCAGAAAAAGTGAGATCATCACTTGCAGGACTGCTGCCGACAATGGCAGAAAGTTGCCAAAAGAATGCTGCATCTTAAGCCGCTCTGCTTGCATTAGCTCTTTCATCTTACGCACACTCCTTTCCCGCATCCCGAACTACTTTCATGAAAAGCGCCTCCAGATCTTCCGTGTGATCTACCGCACCGCTGTACCCAAGCCTGCCGCCTGCAATGATTCCGATATGATCCGCAATCTGCTCCACCTCACTTAAAATATGGCTGGACAGAATCACTGTAATCCCCTGTGCCGGAAAGGATCTGATCAACTCCCGCAGTTCCTGTATCCCCAGCGGATCAAGTCCGTTTGTCGGCTCATCCAGAATCAATAGCCGCGGATTACCCAATAGCGCCAGCGCAATACCGAGCCGCTGTTTCATACCCAAAGAAAACTGTCCCGCATGCTTCCTGCCCGTATCGGTTAAATCCACCGTCCGTAGAACCTCTTCAATCCGATCCTCCGCCAGTCCGAGCATAGTCGTCCGCACTTTAAGATTTTCTTCAGCCGTAAGGTTATCGTAAAGCGGCGGCGTCTCAATCAGCGCTCCGATCTGATTCAGATCCTGTCTGCGCCACAGATGTCCGTCGAAATGAATCGAACCAGAATCCGGCCGCAGCATACCCGTAATCATCTTAAGTGTCGTGGATTTGCCCGCGCCGTTGGGACCCAGTAGTCCGTAGACCGAGTTCCTTTCAATCTGAAACGACAGATCGTTTACCGCCGCCTGTTTCTTGAATTTTTTGTTAAGATTAATGGTTTCCAGTATAATATCCATTTGTATCCTGTCCTTTCCTGCGAAGACTGCCGCGCGCCTGACGACATGAGGCTCCGCATGCTTTATTAAGAATAGGATATAGGGCAATTATGAAGATTTCATAAAGATAATGTACCGAGTATGCAAAAAAATGATATACTGTACACAACAGAAATAAATCATTCCAACCGAGGTGACCTTATATTATGAAGAAACACACTACAGGAGCACGCTCCATAAAAACACACACTAAAATTGCACTGGCAGTTATTACCGTCCTACTGTTTCTCCGCAGAATCAGCCTGATTTTTATCAAAAATATTCTGGCAGCAGTTCCGAACAGAAATAATGTAGCGCCGGAATCCCCCGCCAATGCCGAAGACCTTTCCGTCGATCCCGCTAAAGCCACATTCATGAAAAACAGAAAACAACTCCGTGCGATGGGAAGCGAATTTGAACAGACCATGAAGGACGCTTCCATCACAAGCGGCGACGGCTTGAAGCTGAGCGCCAAATACCGGATACAGGATACACAGAACCATCGCTGGATCATCTCCATCCACGGCTATAAAGACAGCCATCACTTTATGCTGCCCTACGGCGCGGTCTTTTATCGGAAAGGATACAACGTCCTGCTGCCCGACAACAGGGCGCACGGCGTAAGCGAAGGCAATTACATAGGAATGGGATGGCTCGACAAGGAAGATATCTCCTTATGGATTGAGTGGATCGTCGAACAGGACCCTGAAGCGAAAATTATTCTGCATGGTGTCTCCATGGGCGGCGCAACCGTCATGATGACCGCGGGCAANAACCNTGATCATGTGGTCGGCTACATAGAAGACTGCGGCTACACCAGTGTNTGGGATATCTTCGCCAGTGTCATGAAACGGGATTACCATCTGCCCGCNTTNCCGATNCTGCATACCTGCCGTNTGATCAGNAAGCGCAGATTAGGCTATGATTATGTCGAGGCATCCGCTCTCACACANATCAAGAAGTGCGACAAGCCGATGCTCTTTATCCACGGAGAAGCNGATGACTTCGTACCTACCGNCATGGGACATCAGGTATACGAGGCATTCCCCGGCAAGAAAGATCTCTACATTGCCAAAAATGCGGGNCATGCAAANGCAATGGANTTTGATCCTCCNNNNTACTTCGCCAAAGTATTTGAATTTATAGACAATAATATCAGTTTNGANTAATTCANCGTAGAAAAGAGGAATATCACAATGTCACCGGAAAANCAGACAAAAAGATCCGAGCATAGTGCAGTGTCAAAGGAGCACGACGTNCTGCCGCCCAAAACNAAGGTAAAGCACAGCAGGGAAAANATCCGCATTACNTTCAANATGGCATGGCCTTCCATCGTNGAATCNTTCTTCGTGGCATTTGCGGGGTTAGTGGACTCTTTGATGGTCAGTTCCTTAGGCTCTTACGCGGTTGCCGCNGTGGGGCTCACGACACAGCCCAAGTTCATCGGGCTGTCCNTGTTTTTCGCCCTGAATGTGGCAATCTCGGCTCTGATTGCCAGAAGACGCGGGGAAGAGAAGCCGGAGGAAGCCAACNGNATCTTNAGCACCGCCGTNGTTTTCATCATTGCAGCGGCGGTTCTGTTAAGTATTCTTTTCGTAGNTCTGGCAAGTCCGATCATTCACTTGTGCGGTTCCACNCCGGAAACNCATGACAGCGCNGTGGCGTATTTCAAGATCATCATGGGCGGTATGATCTTTAACTGTATNCAGATGGGNATTAACTCCGCGCAGAGAGGCGCCGGCAATACGAAGATCACCATGCGCACCAACGTGACCTCCAACACGGTCAACATTATTTTCAATTANCTGCTGATCAACGGGCATTTCGGNTTCCCTGCCCTCGGAATCCACGGTGCGGCNCTCGCTACGGTCTTAGGCACCGTAGTGGCGTGTATCATGAGCNTCCTCTCNATCNTGAACCCNGACGGNTTTATCAGNCTTCCTTATATTATGAAAAATCNGATTTATCCCGCAATGAAAAGCTTCCTCAATCTGGTCAANGTNGGATACAGCGTTTTCTTCGAACAGCTTCTGATGNGGATCGGCTTCATGCTGACGGCGATCATGGCCGCNAATCAGGGCACGGATGCCATGGCGGCACATCAGGTCGGTATGAATATCATGGGATTATCNTTNTCCTTCGGAGACGGTCTNCAGGCCGCNGCGGTGGCGCTGATCGGACGNAGCCTNGGTGCCGGNGACGAAAANCTGGCCAAAGANTACGGAAGTATATGCAGAATGTTCGGCGGCATTATTTCGGTATGCCTNGCCGTGATNTACTTCGTCGGCGCCGGACCGCTTATGAGGCTTTTCTTTGAGGAAGANCATATTGTTGCCATCGGCATAAATATCATGCGCGTCATCATCTTNGTAGTGGCTTTCCAGATCAGTCAGGTGGTGTACATGGGCTGTCTGCGCGGCGCGGGAGATACNTTCTACACCGCGGTGGCTTCCACAATCAGCGTTACCTTTATCCGTACCGCCGGTTCCTATCTGGGNGGATATGTATTCGGACTCGGTATCGTNGGTATCTGGCTGGGCGTGCTNGCGGATCAGATTTCGCGGTTTNTGTTTGCTTCGACNCGGTTTAAGAAGGGGAAGTGGACGCAGATTAAGATTTAAAAAAAGAGCTTCGCAAACTCGAAAAAACGAAGNAATTTCCTATTACNGNTTCGAGTGTCAAAAGGTGCTTATGAANGGNTGAGAGGGNAGATTGCGCAAAATGTTCCCGNAGCTGTCCGGCTCCGTCATATGGATTTTCTAAAATATTCCNGTGACGTTGTGGGACGGNACGCAACCGCCCGACATTCGCCATCCGGGCTCAGGTCGGGCTTTTCAGAACATCCATGTTCTGAAATTGCTGNNTNNTGAACGGAATATTAAGAAAATCTCATATNNNTACGCACGACAGCTACGGGAACATTTTGNGCAATCTGCTATCTTAGTTTATGAANAGNACCTTTTGNCACNCGAATCCTATTNNAAANNTNTCNNGAACTCGAAATATNCCGTNGAATTANATAAGGAGAGCTTATCATGATNAANCGTCTGCTCAGTATCATATANATCTTAATGAATAAAGGAACCGTAACTGCAAAGGAACTGGCGGAACGGTTTGAGGTGTCTGTGCGGACAATTTATCGTGATATCGATGCGTTGAGTATGGCTGGGATTCCGGTCTATACGACCAAGGGACGAAACGGCGGTATCCATCTGACGGAGCAGTTTGTCCTTAACAAAATGCTGGTCTCCAAGAAAGAACAGCAGCAGATTCTTGCCGCCCTCGCCAGCCTCAGGGAGACAGGCACTCATGAAGAAGAGGCGATCCTGAACAAGCTGGGGGATTTTTTCATGAAAAAGCCCGAAAACTGGGTTGCCATAGATTTGTCCGATTGGAGCGGACGAAGAAAGGATCTATTCAATCAGATCAGAGATGCCATTTTGAACCGGCACGTGATACAATTTGACTATTACGGTCAACGTGGTGAGATGAGCCACCGCCATGCGGAGCCTGTCCAGCTTCTCTTCAAAGAATATACATGGTATGTGCGCGCTTACTGCAGGACGAGGCAGGCTATGCGTCTGTTCAAAGTACTACGAATGAAAAGAGTTGTAGTGCTCGACGAAACTTTCGATGTGCGCACAACTGTCCAAAACACCGCTGTCTATTCGGACATTCCCGCGGACATCCCGCTTCCGGAAATTACTTTATGGATCGATAAAAAAGAAGCCTACCGCATTTATGACCGTTTCGATGAAGAAGAGATTACCGTACTGCCCGACGGACACTTCGAGATTCATTACCGATGCACGTTAGACGATTGGGTTTATGGTATGATCCTGTCTTTCGGTCCTTCAGCAAAAGTGCTGGCGCCTAAGTTCGTACAAACAGAAATTCAACGCCGTATCGGGGAGATGGCGAAATTATACCGGTAAGGAGTTACCAAGCCAAAAGCCTCTCCTTTTCACTTCCTCCATCAATATCGGTTGTATCTCCGGATAAGTCCACCGCTGCGGCAGAGCTTCCGCGATAACGACTTGCTCAATCTCGCTGTGCAGCTCTTTTTCAAATTCCCATGCTCTTGCATAGTAGAGCATGCCAAAGCTTTCCTCGCCCTCGAAGTTCTCCGATGCCGTGACAGAATAAATGCAAATCGGCCAGAGGTCGAACCGGGTGGCGCCGGTCTCCTCATACAGTTCTCTTCTAGCGGTCTCCTCGATCGCCTCTCCTTCTTCCCGGTGTCCGCCGGGCACTTCCAACGTCTCCCGTTCCCGATGTTTGCAGAATACCCATCGTCCTTCATACTCCGTTATGATTACCGCAAACTTCAACAGCTTATCGTCCACCGTATCATAAAATCTGATTTCCGCCATGGTTCCTCCTCTTACGAAGTGTTTATGCTTTTTAAGATGATGTTGGGGTCGAATAGCTCCACATAGCACCTTGAAAATTTCACATAGTCTATCATTCTGCCGTCTTCCCTGTTACAATAAACAACAGAAGGGCGGGTGGCTACAATGGCATTTA
>JAAUZK010000035.1 GCA_014804655.1 Lachnospiraceae bacterium
AGGAATCATGTCTGGAAGCGGGGCCAAGGAAAGGGAAGACGGGCAGGTCATTATCCGAGTCCGAGGCGGTGAGCATATACAGGTCATAGCCGAAGTAGAACCGCCCCCTGTGGGAATCCGTAAGTCTTTTCAAAGTCACTTAGGAACTTTTCTTTTGCCAATACTGCTTTTACCTTGTTTTCCTCACTGGCTAACTCCACCAGTCCGTCTAAGAACTGAATCAGCTCCCTTTTTGTAAAGCCCATCTGTAAATCCTCCTTCTCAAAACAAAAGGTAGGACCAGATTAGCGTTGCACAAACGGAATATCCGTTTAGAGAGCTAATTTAGTCCTACCTAAATCTTTGTTATTTTGTTTCACCTCGCATTTCCTTAAAGCCATAGAATGACCGTATCAGTAATCGACCATTATCTGACTTTCGTAATGTAGGTTTTCGATTTTGATCAGCGCTGTCCTAATCTTGACCTAAAATGGGCTTAAAATAATAGGACTAAATCAGTGCAAACCCTTGATTTTATTGGGTTTCTCTTAATTTAGTCCTATTATACCACCAGCATACATGATTGTCACTAAGTCATACTGTGCCATATTCTCCAGCATCGCCACAACTTCAGGACGCACACCGCTTTGTAAATCTTTCTTCGCCTGTTCGATACAGGTATTGTAATCTGCTGAATATGGTTTTACAGGCTCAACCTTGAATAGGTCTGCTCCTGTCATGGCAGCCGCTTTTTCCGCCACAACTTCGGTGTTTCCTTTTTCAATGTATTTCAGGCTTCCTCCGAAATAATTCTCATCTGCTCTTGAAAAATATAAAATAAGTTCTTTCATCGTTTCCCTCCAATTAGATACATTTTATTTTGCTACACTTACATTCTAACCAGAATAACCTTATCAATCAATTCGATTTCCATTGATTTATTATAAGTTTTTCTTATTAATAAATCGAGCTACGCTCGATTGCGAGATTTGCTTCGCAAACTCGTGCATAAACGAGAAATTTCCTATAGAATAAAATACCCCTATTGCAGGTTTTTCTCCGCCCTGCAACAGGGGTTCTGAATCTGGAATATTACAACAATCAGATTACCTTTTCCAAATATTTTCCTAAATCTGAATTCACATCAGCCAGTGTTATTGACTTCAATTCCCGTTCCATTGCCTCCTGAATCCGGAGCAGCTTATCATCCAGCACATGATGGATATTTTTTCCTACCGGACACTCCGGGTTCGGGTTTTCATGGAAATGAAATAATGTATTTTCCTCGATACAATCTACTGACCGGTATACATCAAAAAATGTGATCTCGTCCAAAGGTCTGGCAATAGTTGCTCCACCCGTTCCCCGTTTTACCTCGATCAGCCCCGCATCCTTTAACTGCGACAACATTTTTCGGATAATGACCGGGTTGACATTGATGCTGGAAGCCATAAATTCACTGGTAATCTTATATTCATCTCTAAATACATCCATACAAACCAGCATATGTATAGCGATTGTAAACCTGCTTGAAATCTGCATTCTGCTCGCCTCCTTCTCTGCGTATAATTATTCTGAAGCATTCCACTCCAACAGTCTGCTTAAAAACCGATCAAGCTGATGTGTTTTTGGATGTGCAAACAGTGACGCACTATCCCCATATTCCAGCAGCGAACCTTCACAGAGAAACGCCACTTTTTCACAGGCATGACGGGCAAATCCCATCTCGTGAGTGACAATCACAAAGTCCATACCTTCATTTTTCAGTTCATCAATGACATCCAGCACTTCATTGGTGTACTCCGGATCCAAGGCACTCGTGGGCTCATCCAGCAAAAGAAGCTTGGGCTTTGCCGCCACTGCCCGGGCAATTGCTACCCGCTGCTGTTGTCCTCCAGACAATGCGCCTGGTTTTTTTCTTCCATCCTCACCAAGACCAAAGCGTTCCAAAAGTTCTTCTGCACGCCTGCTGGCCTCCTGTCTGGTATAGCCATGGACTTTCTCTAACGGCAAAGCAATATTCTCAATCGCACTGAGATGACGAAATAACCCTCCCTGCTGGAATACAAAACCCAACCGCTGGCGGTATTTCTGCAAGGCGCCTTCATCCGCTGGCAGCTCTTCTCCCCCTACAGCCACGCGTCCGGCAGTAGGCAGGAGCAGACCGCCCAATATCCGAAGCAGCGTAGACTTTCCACCGCCGGAAGGGCCGATAATAGCAAGCGTATGTATATCGTCCGAAAAATTCATCGGCTTCAATACACTATGCTCTTGGTCATACTGCTTCGTCAGCCCATGAAATTCAATTTTCATATTGAAATCTCCTTTCCAGCCGGTTGCTGACAAAGGAAATCGGCAGCGTCAGGCACAGATACAAAAATCCCAACAGCAGGTAACATTCAAACATCCGAAAATTCACAGCTGTAATCTCCCGAATCGTCTGAGTCAGTTCAATTACCGCAATCATAGAAAGCAATGAGGAATCCTTGATAATGGAGGCAAACTGACCTGTAAGGGCAGGAAGGGTGCGGGTAACAAGCTGCGGCAGAATTACATAACGTAATGTCTGACGCTGTGTAAATCCCACCGCCCTTGCCGCCTCCAACTGTGATTCTTCCAGAGACAAAAGGCTTCCACGGATAATCTCCGAAATGTAAGCCCCCTCAAAGATGGATAGTATAATTATTCCTGCAGCAAATCGGTTTTCTACTCCCCATGCCGTCCCTATAATATAAAAAAACAAGTATATTTGCATAATCAAGGGTGTCCCCCGGATAAACTTTACATAAATGCTGCAAAAATATCGTAAGAACAACAGAGATGAACTACAGCCTGCCGCACTTAAAATCCCAATCAGCAGACTTAAAACCAGACTGGCTGCACTAATGCCGATGGTCATCCAGAATCCATCCCAGATACGCAGCCGGAATTGTCCCAAAAAACCAAATTCCAAACGAACGTTAATCGCTCCCAGAGACAACCAGAAAACTATCACAAACAGACCAATCACCAGACAGAAATTCAGCAAAGCTCCCAACCGATCGGTCTTTCCATCGTCCTGTACAAAAAACAGCTTCCTTTTCAACTTCATTCTTCTTCCCCATCCGTATCATCGGCCAAATCAAAAAACCATTGGAACCCTAATTCATCAAACGCTTTTTTTTCTTCTGAAAGGTAGGTCTCTTCCAGTTTATCATAACCGCCTTCCTCACGGAATTCTTTCAAAAATGCATTCACCTGCTCAAGCAGCTCACTGTTGCCCTTCTGAACTGCAATCCCCCATTTTTCCGGCTCCTGAAAGGGAATAAATATTGCTTCAGTGGTATCTAAGTTCTTCTGCCAATTCCGGTAAATCGTAAGCTGGTCATAGATAAAACCATCCGCGCGCCCCTGGGCCACCTCGGTAACACAGGCGCTTTCATCCGGTAATACCATCAGCTCTGCGTTTTGTAGATTACTTTCGGCATAGAGATGTCCGGTAGATCCTGACTTTACAGCCATCTTCATTCCTGCCTGATTCAGATCTTCTATAGATGAAGCATCTGTATTTTTATTGACCAAAACGGCTAACAGGGCATTGGCATAAGGATCAGAAAAATCTACCTGTTCCGCCCGGTCAGGCCGGATTGTCATAGAGGAAATCACAAGATCGGCAGTCCCAGTCTGCAGGGAAGGAATCAGGCCATCCCATGCCGTATTTTCGATCTTAATCTCACGGCCAATATACTCACCAAAGGCTTTCATCAGATCTACGCTGATCCCTGTAGGCTCTCCTGCTTCATCTTTACCCTCAAACGGAGGATAAGCCAGCTCCATAGCCACTACCAGCGGCTCCTCATTTTTTCCTTCTTTTCCGCAGCCGCCTGCCGCCAGAATCAATAACAGCAGTGACAGAAATATACACATCCTTTTTTTCATAAGTAACATCCTCCTATATATCATTCGTTTTTATTTTTTTATACTGCTGTGCAATATATTGTGCGGTTTCTTTCATCAGATCAAAATGAAACATTTCCGTATTATCTTCCGAAACATTGGATACGGCATTCACATCAATGATTGAAAAACGCGAACCACTCTCGATAATATCCAGACTGCCGAACCGGATATCCAAAATACTCATGGCCTCTATCGCTGCCTCCTGAATCTCCCGGGAACAATCGGGATAATTCTGATATTTGGAACCCAGATGATAAGCTGACAGTCCATTCTCTGTCACACTGCGCTTTACAATCAGGCGGCATTCTCCCCCGATTATTTCAATCCTAGTGAGAAACCCGTATACCGGCTCTATATATTCTTCCACAATCATTTCAATATTGGGAAGCCACGGCAATGTTTCTTTCAACTCCTTTTCGCTATGTATGATATAAGTATGTGTTGTCCTGCCTCCACAATTGGGTTTTACGATACAAGGATATTTTAGTCCTTCAGGCAGCGCATTCAAAACATCTTCCAGTCCGAACCCTTCCTGCTTCTGAAAGCTTCCATATACTTCTGGCGTCGGGAGCCCATGGGAACTTAGTACTCTGGCAGATAACTCCTTACTGACCTCGTAAAAATGTGCCTGATAAGGATTCAGCATTGGGATCTGTCTCTCCCTAAGATAGGCAATCAATCCCGGCATCTGTTTTAACGACCTCTCATGACCTCGAAACTGCGCGCTGGCAAATACCCTGTTCACCACCAGATCACACTCCAAAAACTGCTCCTGCGAAATCTCATCTTCCATACAGACCAGCCGGCAGGGAATCCCCTGCTCCCGAATCCTGCTTTGTAATGCATAAGTGGACCATTCCTCTGACTCATATAGCAAACTGATACTCACTGCATAATTCCTCCGCTTATACTCTTATTTGGTTTATTGTAACTATCGCTATTACTTCGTTCACAACACTATAACACGGTTTTGATGTAGTGTCAACAGTTACATCTATTCATTTAAATTTATAAGAATCGTCGCTTTGCGGCGACGATTCCAAAATTTTTACACCTTAAACTTCCCCCTTAAAATCTCAGCAAATTTCTCCGACATCTCTTTTGCATTTTCTTTTTTCCAAAAAGCACAATAATTCCGCTTCATTGGCTCATCACCACGATACAGCGGAATCCTCGCGATATTTGTACCAAGACTGCCCTCTATAGGCGTTCCCTCGCTTGGCATAAATCCTTTCCCGCTGATCACAAGCATCCTTGCCTCCTCCATATTATCGGCAAACAGCTTTTCTCCCTGCAATCCCACAATCGTATGGTAATATTCTGCTTCCGTTTCTTTTTCCGCTTCTGATGATACAAGGATACATGGTATATTCTTTAATTCCTGCGCCGTAACTTTATCCAGAGAAGACATCGGATTTCTTCTTGCGATCTCAATATGCGTTACTGAAGATGTGAGAATCATATTCATAAATTCATCCGAAAACGCCCTGCGTTGGTCATTAAATGCCAAATCTACGTCATTCTGTAAAAGCATATGATACAGTTCATCATGATTGCCATAGAAAACCTCCACAGGAATATCAGGGTACTTTGTCGTAAATTCCTCCAATGCAAGATGAAATTCCTGTCCGCTGTAACAGCGCAAGAATCCCACCTTGAAACTCTCTTGTCCCCCGCCGGCTAACCTTGTGGTTTCCCTGACAATCTGCTCATAATCAGCAATCAGCACAAGACTTTTTTTATAAAAAAACTCCCCTGCGGGCGTCAATTCAAACTTGCGCTTTTTTCGTTTAAGCAGCGGAAATCCCAGTTCTCTTTCCAATGCCTGTATCTGCTGTGATATGGCAGATTGTGAGATATTACATTCATAGGCCGCCTCTGAAAAGCTATTATGCTTTACAACAGCCTGGAAATATTTTATCTGTCTTAACATTACGTTCGCCCCTAATCAATACTCATATTGTCATTCATTATATTTAATCGGGTAAAGTGTCTAATTTCTAACCGTAATCCAATATCTTTTCATCTTACAGCCATCAACATCTATCGTTTTCTCATAAACGCCGCCATTAGCAAGATATGTTATCAAGTCTCTGGTCAACTGAACTCTATAAAATTCTAATCACGTCCAAATCATCCGGTACAAATAGATTCCCCGTGAAATTTTGCCCGGCTTCTTCCGCATATTTCTTTGCTCGATTTTCCAAATCAGAGTCTTCCGTGTGATATAAAATTAAATTTTTAACTCCCAGATTTTCTGCCATCTGCCCCGCATCATATGCTGTACTATGATTCTTTTCGTAGGGATGAAATAATTCCTTCTCGCTTCTTAAGCAAAACGCCTCTGATAACAGCCAATCCGCATTCTTAACATAATCTTCACAGGTCTCATGACATGGTTCATCGCCCAAACAGACCAAAGTCAATACTTTATCATAATTACTGATAAGAGCCCTAAATCCCAACTGTGCCTTCTTGGTGGAATTTATATTTATTGCTTCAAATTCTATTCCGCATTCCGTAAATTTGTCTTCTCCGTTGATCGGAATCAACTGAATTTGTTCGCTCAATGAATCATTTAATAAAAAATCACAATTGTATTTCAGGTAGTTCAAATTCTCTGCAAATCCATATACATTAAAGAAACCATCGTATTTATTATGTTTTATTAATGTATTTATCTTTCGCAGCACCCAGATTCCTCCAAGGATATGATCGGTATGTGCATGTGTAATGAATAACGCCCTTATCTTTGCCCAGTTCAGACCCGCTTTTTCCACCTGTGTCAAAATGCCGTTTCCTCCGCCTGCATCTATCATAACAGAGCCACTATCATTATCTATAACAAAACATGTATTGTAGCATTTTGTTACCATTGCATGTCCTGTTCCCAACATCACTAATCTCACCATTGCTATATCCTCCAACTTACAATTCTATGGTTTAACCATCTATCCGGTAATCAAAATTCATCATTCGTCTACCGGAAATGACAAATCTTCCAGAAGGTCATTGTACACGGAACTTCCATCCAGAATCGTTCCAAACGTATCAACCCAATACGGCATATAACCGCACCTGTTTGCTACCATCTGTGAACCGATATTTGTTACAGAAGCCGAATAGAATGGAACGATACTTCGTGCCAGTAATTCTTCGGTCAATCTCTTCACCAAATATGTCCCCAATCTGGCATTTCTGTACTCTTCCGTTACATCTACCCCTATTTCCCATACGCCATTTACCGATGATTCTGCGGCACCTGCCACTCCGATTATTCTATTATTGTCTCTTGCAATATATACAGCCCTAGTTGATGTAGAACCATCCTCATCAAATGCCAAAGAATTCTCAAAACCGGTTAAACCGACCAGCGATAAAATTTCTTTGTCAAAAAGATACTCATATTCATAATCCGGAGATACTAATGTGTCCTCTGTACCTTCAGCATTTGGAACATAATGTATTGTCTGACCGTAAACCAATGGAACCTCAAAAATTTCATCTCTATTTTTATCTTGTAAGAGTTGCTGCACCTTAGCTTGTAAATTCTTCGATGTACAAACTACGACACAATTTCTATATGCCAATATTTTAATATAAGGTTTCACTGCTTTACAGTTAACAGAATATATGATTCCCTTTTCATTTAAGTCTTTTAAACTGCAATAATATTCCTTTGACAGTAATTCTTCGATTTTATTTTTAATAATATTTTTCATAATAACCCTAATATCTTTCAACTTATTTTCTTATATGTGTTGCATGTGCGTTCGTGATTTTCCCTTAAGTGACATTATAATCCTCCCACCCCGCATTTCCAAATGGTTTTTGATATTTCTCATAAAATCGCTATATGCGTAAAATATTTCAAGGACCATGTTTCCATAGTCCTTGAATGTTGTGTCACNGNAGTGACGTTAATGCTTTCTCTTTTCTNTACAANTCTCCGAAATAGCTGTTACTTGCCAATAATTCCTCAAAAGTTCCGCTGCCGACAATCTTTCCGTCCCGGAATACGAAGATTNTATCAAATCCGCTGATNGNAGCCAANCGATGAGCNATCGCAATNACTGTNGCATTGCCTACCTGCTCTNTCACNTTTTTTATGACAATGCTTTCCGTCAGATTATCCAGCGCCGATGTCGCTTCATCCAATACAACAAGATCNGAATGTTCAAACCACAGTCTGGCCAACGCTAACCGCTGTTTCTCACCGCCGGATAANCAGGCTCCTTTTTCACCGATTCTTGTTTCTNTTCCATTCTCCAATGATGTAATAAGTGGCAGCAACTGCGTGCNTTCAANCCCGACTCGAAGATCGGCCTCCGAAACNTCCTTGTCAAACACCAGATTTTCTCTGACCGTGCCGTCAAAAACAGGCGNATCCTGTGATAAGTAAGATACTTTTTCATACAACGATTCCAAGGANAACTTCTTTAACGNTTNATCATCAAACAGGATGTCACCCTTCTCATACTTAAGCANTCCGATCAATAACTTTGCCAAGGTGGATTTCCCNGAGCCCGATTCNCCGACAAANGCTACTTTCTCACCTTTTTGAATCGTAANGNTNATATTATTCAGCACTTTTTTATTTTCGTCGNNACCTTTTTCNTAGGAAAATGATAAGTTTTCCACTCGAATCTCGTTTGAAAATTTATCGAAAATANNACCTTCCTGNANCTGCTTATCTTCTTNTAAATCCANCAAATCCGNAAACCGCNGCCATGCNGTTTTGTTCAACTTGTACTGCACATAGATGACATTAAAGATTGCNATCGGGGTATATGCATTATCAATCAATGTGATCAGCGCNACTACGGCTCCGACAGACAGATGTCTGTTGTTCCACGCATAGACTAAAATCCCAATATCCAGACAGGCAACCAGCAANGCAAATATGGTAAAAAATGCTTCATGGATCATGGTCATTNTNACTTTTGANGATACGATGATCCTCTTTGCGCCTGCTGCCTTNNTTACCTCNTTNGGAAANTGATGNTTCATNCGAAAAAGAGGCATTTCCATGAACCCACGCACAAGNAAATGNTTGAGNTCCTCTTCNTTGGTNAATATCTTCTCTTTGATCTGATACAGNCCCTTAAGCAGCAAATTGGTCACTATAAANACGACGACATATCCTGCCATCAGAAAATACGTTATTCTTCTGTCTATTTTCCGGATAAAATATAAGCTGAACAATACCGTNGGAAGCANGTTCCTGACAACNCAGAACCAAAAGTCATANAGAACTCCTTTTCCNGCATTNGCNCCGTTCTCAATCTGTTGAACCAACTTGCCGGTTCCCAGTTTTTGGTATTCGGNATAATCNATTCTGCCTATTTTCCGCAANGCNAGCAATTTGAAATCCAGNTAAATCTCATTTCCCAATTTCGCTGCCGGATACTCATCNAAATAGTTCATTCCGTAATTTACNAAAAGAACANCTCCNTAAAACAGNAGCCCGTANACGGTTATTGTCCGATCTGTCAATCCGTCTACGATCTTTTGAAAATANTCTGCCTTATAATTNGCCGTNAACGCATTGAACAATCCGATTNCAAGATATACAATAANCCAATTCCTGTTACTTTTTAANATTTCTTTCATATAGCGCATAACTGTACTCCTTTTCTAATATCAATATTTCCATTGAAACNGTACAGTTGCGACTGTNAGCAAGTTCAATTATCCTCAGCACAATCTGCCAACAGTTTCAATCAACTGTACTGAGTAATTATCTCGGATNTATTTCATATCGTGAATTCACCTCAAATCCTGTTCNATTNATTAACGTTATCTATTATAACACATTATTTNGTCTATGTAAGAGTNTCCNTATTTTTCCTTNTAGTCCTTGTAATCATTATNNTTNAAAAGGCAGTTACNAAANCCGCGTCATCCTATCCCCGGATCTNATAACTGCCTTTTTCACAATCACTATAAATAACCTCGTATATCCGCTGTCAGCTTTTCCTCCAAATGAATCAGCTTCTTTGCGATATCTTTGGACTTCTCATCTGCCGCCTGATACTGATTCAAATACTGGTTAAGCGATTTCAAGCCCATGTTACACCCGTCGGTCATCAGATCCGCGATTGTCTGATCTGATTCATGCATGACCAGCTTGACATTTGTCTTGAGCCATGACATGCTCTTCGCCATAGGGTTCGGCTCCTTGCCGTCGTCATGATATTTCTCCAGAAGCTGCTGTATCTCATCTTTAAGCTTGATGTGTTCATCCTTGCAGTGGGTCAGACACTTCTTAAAATCTTCACTGCTCACATAATCAAGCACATCGTCAATCGAATCAACACCCATCTTCACTCCTGCATCACATTCCCGCAATAATCTTATGGTATCCTGCTCTATCATTCCCTTGCCACTCCTTCGTCTGTGTATCGGGTCCGGTTCAGACAAACACCTGACACCCGAATCTGTATGATAGAATCAGTATGCGTAATCAGCGGATTTTTATGCATACAATAAGGAACCTGTATTCATATTCTGATAAACGGCCTAGTAATTCTGTGCGCTGATCTCAAAATATGCCTGCGGATGTGCGCATACAGGGCATACCTCGGGAGCTTCCATGCCAACCACGATATGTCCGCAGTTACGGCACTCCCATACCTTGACTTCACTCTTCTTAAACACTTCCTGCATCTCCACATTGTGAAGAAGTGCACGATAGCGCTCCTCATGATGTTTCTCGATCTCGGCTACCATACGGAATTTTGCAGCCAGTGCAGGGAATCCTTCTTCCTCCGCCGTCTTGGCAAAGTCGGCATACATCTCTGTCCACTCATAGTTTTCGCCCTGTGCTGCTGCCGCCAAATTCTCTGCCGTACTTCCGATTCCGTACAGCTCCTTCACCCATATCTTAGCATGTTCTTTCTCGTTATCCGCCGTTTCCTGAAAAATCGCCGCAATCTGTTCAAAGCCTTCCTTTTTTGCTTTGGATGCAAAGAAAGTGTAGTTGTTTCTCGCCGTCGATTCACCCGCAATTGCCGCCTGCAGATTCTTCTCCGTCTGTGTACCCGCATACGGGTTCTTCTTTTTCGTCTCCGCCATAATGTTTTCCTCCATTTCAGGTGTAAGACTGACTAATCGTCAATCCGTTTCGCTTTTATTATTCCAGAATTAATCTAAAAATTCCACGCGTCCGGTATCAATGTGATATACGGCGCCGCATACTTTCAGTTTATCCGCATCCGTCAGTTTTAATCCTTCTTTAATGCGTGTAACACTTCTCTGTACATTCAGACAGCTTGCCTTGAACTCATCCTTCTCCTCACCGATTGCCGCCTTGATTTCATCGGTTATGTATTTCACGAAACCTGCCGGCTCACTGCCGATCGTCGCACCTACAGCGCCGCAATGCGTATGTCCCAATACGACTACCAGATTGCTTCCCAGATGATCTGCCGCATATTCTACGCTTCCGAGCTGATGATTATCCATCACATTGCCCGCCACACGAATGGTAAACAATTCTCCTATGCCTGCCATAAAGATACTCTCCGGTATTACTCTGGAGTCTGAGCAGGTGATCACGATCGCATAAGGGCTCTGTCCCTCATCGCAGGTCTTCTGTCTGATCTTAGGTGAGATATCGCCCGTATTGCTCTCTGCCTCTAAATAACGTTTGTTTCCTTCTTTTAATTTGTCCATTGCCTCTGCTGCAGATAAATTCTGATGTTCCATAATCTCTTTTCTCCTTTCCGCTTGATAACCCCGTTCCGATCCCCGATCATACGGCGTTATTGCACTCATTTCTTTTGTTTGAAGTATACCATAAATCAGCAGTGAAATCATCTGCTAAATATTATTTACGCATATTTTGACAAAGACCGCCAACTGATATGATCCGCCGCGTATCCTCTCTATATCACCGGGAAATCGCAGCCGTTGCTTCCCGCAGCCACTCCAGTTCTTCCCCTGCAAAATAAGGTGCCAGCGCCTCGTACACTTTCTGATGATAATCGTTCAGCCAACACAGTTCCCGCTCCGTCATCATTTCCGGCAGGATGGCATCTCTGTCAAAAGGGACCATGGTAAGAGGTTCCAGATACATGAACTGTCCGTACTCATTCTGTTCTCCTTTGCGGCACAGCACAAGATTTTCATGCCGAATACCGAACCGCCCTTCCAGATATATGCCCGGCTCGTTAGAGATCACCATGCCTTCTTCCAAGGGAATGCTCTGCGTCTTCTCCGAAATACGCCAATGAACCCGCTGCGGTCCTTCATGCACTCCCAGAATAAATCCCACGCCGTGTCCGGTACCGTGATTGTAATCCAGTCCCTCTTCCCACAAGGGCTCTCTCGCCAGCACATCCAGATTCTGTCCGCATACGCCATCCACAAACTTTGCCGCTCCTAACGCCAGATGTCCCCGCAGAACGATCGTGTAATATCTCTTCTCTTCCTCTGAAACGGTGCCTATGGCTATCGTCCGGGTGACATCCGTGGTGCCTTCCTGATAATGTCCTCCGGTATCGGCAAGGCAGAAACTTCCGCCCGCAACTTCCACATCCGTCTGCTCTGTCGGCTCATAGTGCACAATGGCTCCATGATCGCCATAGGCGATAATCGGTGCAAAGCTTGCTCCCAGATACCCTTCCATCTGTGCACGGAATGCTTCCAGTTTCTCAGCAGCACTCATCTCGGTAATTCTTCCCTCGGCTGCGCCTGCTTCTGTTTTCAGCCATCGGATCAGCCTTGTTACCGCCACGCCGTCCTTGATGTGCGCCGCGCGTATATGTTCCATCTCCCGGGGTGTCTTCACCGCTTTCATGAGTACAATGGGACTTGGCTTATCAATCCGCTCCGTACCCTCCGGCAGACTGTTTAACAGGCTGTAGCTTACAGCCGCGCTGTCGGCCCATACTTTATTACCTGCCGGAATATCATGTATAATCTGTTCTACCGCGTCATAGGGCTTGATCGAAATCCCCGTCTGTACTAATTTCTCCCGAATCTCTTCCGACAAGATCTGTTCATGGACACAGAGTACTGCACTCTCCTGCGTCACCAGCATATATGCCAGAAAAACAGGCGTATACTCGACATCATTGCCGCGCAGGTTAAGCAGCCATGCGATCTCGTCAAGAGCCGTGACAAGCAGGACATCTGCCTGCTCTTCACCCATCTTTTCCCTCACATCACGGAGTTTCTCTTCCCTGCTTATGCCCGCGTAGGTGACATCCACTTCCCATACCGGCTCCTTAGATATGTCCGGACGGTCCGCCCACACGCGGTCCACCAGATCTTCTCCGCCCGCGAAGGCAATCTGCTTAGAGCCAGTCTTTTGTGCAATTTTATTTACAAAATCGGATGTGACGGTCCGTCCGTCAAAACCGATCACGCTTCTTTCTTCCAGCTTTTCACACAGATATTCCTCAATCTTGGGCACGTCCGGCTGTCCCGATTTCATCAGCGTTATCGGACTGTCTGCAAGCTGCGCCGCCGCCTGTATGAAATATCTGCCGTCCGTCCACAGCGCCGCCTCTTTAGACAGAACGATCAGGGTTCCCGCTGATCCGGTAAACCCTGACATATACTCTCTCGTCTTAAAATATTCTCCCACATACTCCGACCCGTGAAAATCATCCGTCGGAATGATATAGGCAGCAAGATTTCTCTCCCGCATCAGCTCCCTGAGAGCCTTTAACTTATCCTCAATCTTCATCATTAATAAACATCACCTTTCCAAGACTTCAGTTAGATTCTGATCAGCTCATACTGATCCGTTCCCAACCCGATCTTCACCGCATGGGCGATGCAGCTCTTCCACTCCGTATCGGGATGCGTCATATGGAAGTGATCGTGTCCTTCCTCGTTACCGTGCTCTTTCAGGTTCTCTCCCAAAACACTGCTCTCCACCGGCGTCATCTGATTGCACAGATCCGCACATGCCTGATCCAGCGCAACCGGATCAAAAGAAGCTAACATACCCACATTGGGAATGATCGGAATATCATTCTCGGCGTGACAGTCACAGTTCGGCGACACATCGCAAATCAGGGAAACATGGAAGCAGGGACGATCCTTGCAGACTGCCATGCTGTACTCCGCCATTTTATAATTGAGCACTGCAATAGAATCCGAAAAATCCGCGGCAATCGCATCTTTCGGGCAAACCGCCAGACACCGTCCGCATCCTACGCACTTATTATGGTCAATATGCGCTTTTCCATTCTCGATCACCGGTGCGCCATGGGCACAGATCCTGTCGCATGCGCCGCATCCTACACACGCTGCGCCGTTCACGCTCGGCTTGCCATCACAATGCTGCTCCATCTTACCTGCTCTGGAGCCGCACCCCATACCGATATTTTTGAGCGCACCGCCGAAGCCCGCCATCTCATGTCCCTTAAAATGTGTCAGCGAAATGAAAACATCCGCATCCATAATGGCATGGCCAATCTTCGCCTCTTTCACATACTCTCCGTTAATCGGTACGATCGTCTCGTCAGTGCCTTTAAGTCCGTCACCGATGATGACATGACAGCCTGTCTGATAAGGTGAAAAACCGTTTATGTAAGCCGTCTCCAAGTGATCCAACGCATTTTTTCTGCTGCCCACATAGAGCGTATTGCAGTCTGTGAGATATGGCTTGCCGCCCAGCTCTTTGACATAATCCGCCACCACTCTGGCATAATTCGGACGCAGGAATGCCAGATTGCCGTACTCGCCGAAGTGAATTTTGATTGCCGCATATTTATCCGTAAAATCAATTGTCTCAAATCCGGCCGTCTTCATCAGACGGTGCAGCTTCTGCAACAGAGTCTCCTGTCCCGTTGCCTTAAATGTTGTAAAGTATACGTTTGCCTTTTCCATATTCAGTCTCCTTTTCTTCTCATACTAATCGAACATCTTAAACCGCTCGCTTATGATCGCATACTGTTCTTTGATCTTAAGGTACAGCCCGATCGTATTCTCTTTCTCTTTATCAAATTCCCCTATGATCTTATCATAGTTGCGTTCCAGACTGGTCACCACATTCCTGTTGATCTTTCCCCTGTCTGCATCGCCGTTCATGATCTCCAGTATCTTTTCCTTGCTGAACGCGTCCTTGTAGCTTCGCTTACCGTGCAGAGCGCTTAAGATATCCGCCACCGCGATAATCTGCTGCGCCAGCGTCAGGTCTTCCGCCTTCAGCCCCTTATGATACCCTGTGCCGTCCAGCTTCTCGTGATGTCTTACCGCAATCTGCAATACCGCGTCATCCACGACTCCTTCCAGAATCATCTCCGTGATGCGCACATGGGCTTTCATGATCTTCATCTCGTCGTCGTTCAGACGCCCCGTGGATTCCAGTATATTAAGCGGAATTGCAATTTTGCCCAGATCATGCAGGAGCGCGCCGTAATGCAAGTCTCTTAAGTCCTTGCCGGACAGTCTGGCCAGTCTTCCCAGCTGTTCCGCAAAGTTCACCGTAGCTAACGTGTGGATCACCGTGTGCTCACTTCTGAAATCAATGGTATAAACGAGCATTTCCAGAAAGCCTCTCTTATACTGCTCGGAGAAAGCACGCTTCGCTAACAACACATCCAGTTCTTCCCTGTATTTGCCGTTCACCAGATTCTCCGTGATACCGTACCGCTCCTCCGCCTTATGGAAAAGGTCAAGCGCAGCACCGGAAAACTTGATATCGCGGTATTTCGCGAAATATTCCGGCTCCAGCCTCTCGTCTTTCAGATGCAGGAAAGTATCCATCTTATCTGCCAGACTGAGCATCTCAATAATATGCAGGTACCGGCTCTGAATCAGGTTATGCCTGTTGTAATCCAGATGATGATACAACACCACCTCCGCCCTATCCCCCACGGGTGACAGATATTTTAAAAACAGAAACCCATAGATGGAATGGGGCCACAGATTCTTCGTCTCAAAATCACTCACGTTCTTGACGTTATCTTCCTTATAAAGTCCGATATCGTGCAGAATGCCCAACATGGTATAGTCCACCAGTTCCTGCTCCGTATAGTGCTGCTCCGTGTATGTATTCTCATACTCCATCATTTTATAGAGGATATAGCCGGTAATCTCCCCGTGATTCATAATCTTATTGTTAATGATACCAAGGGTCTTTCTGATAATCTCGTTGACATCTTTACTACTGATTACACTCATTCGTATGTCTTCCCTTTCCTATACTTCAAACAGCGTTCTTTGCCGCTGCTATAACACAGTTATAGCCATTTTAACATTTTTTCGTTCTTCTGTCCTCTGTTTCTTTGAAATTTATTTCCGCAATTTTTGAATCCGGATTTTTTCCGGTTTTTCCTTATTTTTCTGTTTGCAAACATATGTTCGCATGCTATAATAACAGTAAATCTGCAGGGCAGATTAACTGTTAGTAAATTTGCTTCGCAGATTAACTGTGCGATTTTGCTTTGCAAACTCGAAAATACGCCAGAAAATTTCTTCTCGCATAAAAATGAGTGAAGAATACGGATACGATATTGTTTAAAAGGGGGCGGTTAACATGGAACAGCAGCGTACTTATCTGTGCATTGATTTAAAATCTTTCTATGCCTCTGTGGAATGCGTGGCTCGGGGCCTTGATCCTATGACCACTAATCTGGTCGTAGCAGATCCGGAGCGTACCGAAAAGACGATCTGCCTCGCCATCACGCCTGCCATGAAAGCACTGGGCGTAAAGAACCGCTGCCGCCTCTTCGAGATTCCGAAAAATGTGAAGTATCTGACCGCACCTCCACGCATGCAGAAATACATTGACACTTCCGCGGATATTTACGCGATTTACTTAAAATATATTTCCAAAGAAGATATCCACGTATACTCCATAGACGAAGCATTCATGGACGTTACGGATTATCTGACGCTGTACCGTCTGTCCGCCCGTGAACTCGGACAACGGATCATGGAGGACATCTACCATGCCACCGGCATAAGGGCAACCTGCGGCGTAGGAACGAATCTGTATCTTGCCAAGGTAGCCTTGGACATCACTGCCAAGCACGCCGCTGATTATATCGGAGAACTGGATGAGGAAAGTTACCGCCACAGTCTATGGAATCACAGGCCCCTCACCGATTTCTGGCGCATCGGCGCAGGCATTGCAAGACGTCTGGAACCCTACGGCATCCGAACCATGCGGGACGTTGCCGAGGCTGACGAGGATCTCCTCTACCGCCTCTTCGGGATTGACGCAGAGCTTCTCATTGATCACGCATGGGGACGCGAGCCTGTCACTATGGCCGATATCAAATCCTACCGCTCCCACTCCAACTGTATCAGCAGCGGTCAGGTACTCGGATGTGACTATTCTTTTGAAAAGGGTCTGCTGGTTGTAAAGGAAATGACGGATCTGCTCTGTCTGGATCTGGTGGATAAGGATCTGATTACTAAATCCGTCACTCTGCATGTGGGTTACTCCAACCGACTGAACGTTCCGTCCGCCCACGGCACGACGACGCTTCCCGTGGAGACGAATTCCGACCTGCTGCTCATCCCCGCCGTGACAGCGCTTTATGAACGGATCGTCAACCCCGGATACGGTATCCATCGTGTCAACATCACCTGCAACAATGTCATGCCCGAAGAATACCATCAATATCATTTCTTCGTGGACGGGGAAGAACTGGAACGCAGCCGCAAGATGCAGCAGGCAGTCCTGACCATCAAGAATAAATTCGGCAAGGACGCTATCCTGAAAGGTATGAACCTTGAAGAAGGCGCTACTACAAGGGAACGGAATCATCAGATCGGAGGACACAAAAGTGGCGAGTAAACCTAAGAATAAAATGCCTATAGAAGAACGTGCCAAGCAGTTCATGCCTTTTGCGGCGCTGAAAAACCTGCCGGAAGCGCTGGCCGCAAAAGAGAAAATCACTGTACCGAAAATAGAATTATCCGAAGAGATGGCCGAAGAACTGGATCGGCAGATGCATATACTCACCAAAGGGCAAATCGCTGCCGTCGTATATTTCCATAAAGACGAATATATTAAAATAACCGGCATGGTCGCCCGCATAGACGAAACCAGCCGGATTCTGCAGATTGTAAATACGAAAATTAATTTTGATGATATCCTTGAGATCGCATTCCCGGATCAGAATATCTGAGACCGAACTATACAGCCCTTGAAACGCCCGCTTCTAATTTCAACAGATACCTCTTCGCTTCGATCCCGCAGGCATATCCGCTGATATCCCCGTTCTTGTGGATTACACGATGGCAGGGCACCATAATCATGATCGGATTACGATTATTGGCCTGCCCCACCGCCCGCTGCGCCTTCGGGTTGCCGACTGCGGCGGCAATATCCTCATAGCTTCTGGTCTCACCGTAGGGAATCTTCTGCAGCTCGTTCCAGACGCGCTGTTGAAATGCAGTTCCTGAGCCACAGAGGGGCAGGTCAAACTGTCTGCGTTTGCCTTGAAAGTATTCATCGAGCTGCCGGCACGCTTCGCGAAGCAAAACGGAATCGGATCGCTGTTCGCAAATATTGTCTGCTTCTTTCTGATAGAGATTAAGGTTTGTAATTTTTCCGTTTTCTTCTCTGATGCACAGTACACCGATTGGGCTTTGATAAAAGCATTTTGCTTCCATATTTCAACTCTCCTTTGTTTTCTTGCTCTGTTTCCTTCTTACTCTGACAACTACTCTCCTATCATATCACAGCTCATTCAAATCTTCATATTTTCTTAAAAAATTTCTTACTTCAAATCACTTGACGCACGCAGACTATTGTGATAGTCTATGCATAAGAGGCAGACTATTCCGATAGTCTGCTCTCAAGATACACTCTATTGCAATAGTCAAGAAAATGTTGTCGGCGCAGACACATGCGCAGAAATGAGGATTACCATGAAACTGTTTGATTCAGAATTAAAAGTGATGGAAGTCTTGTGGGAACAAGGCGCCAAGCCCGCCCGTGAGATTGTGGATATTCTGTCCGAAAGTATCGGCTGGAACAAAAACACCACCTATACCGTCATAAAGAAATGTGTTGAGAAAGGCGCCATAGAGCGTGAAGAACCTAATTTCCTGTGTAAGCCGCTTGTCACGAAAGACGAGGTGGCGCAGAGCGAGACCGAACAGCTTATCGACAAAATGTTCGGCGGTTCCAGCGAACTGTTCTTTTCATCTTTTCTCAAAAACCAAGGTATTTCCGAGGCGGACGCCGCACGTCTGTCCCGGATGATTAAGGAGGCGAAATAATATGTTGCATTTTGGAATGAATATGCCCTTTATCCTGATGATGTTCTACGGAAGCGTGATGATTCTGATCATCCTGCTCTTCCGCATACTGTTGAAAAAGAAACTGCCGAAATTTGTTTTTCCGATCCTATGGTGCGTAGTGCTGGCACGTCTGCTTGTACCTTTTTCCTTAAGCAGCCCGCTCAGTAACAAAGTAACCGGAGACTCCCCTTTGTCATCTGCTGACGAAATAATCAATGCGTTTGGGGCAAATATCGCTGATACAGTAATCACTGCTGAAGCAGTTGCCGAAGATATCTCTGCCGGAACCGCTTCCGTAATAAAGCCGGTAAAAAATCTCGTAATCAGCTATTCCAAACTGGGACCCGCCTCCCAGACAGCCCTACCGAAAGACCGCGGAAGCATTGACTCCACAACAGAAACAGCTTCCACGACAACTGCTATAGAAGATTTTATATATGAATCTCCGCAAACTGCAGTCGCGGTTGAAACCGGCACAGAAGCCCCGATGATTACCTATGATTATCTCGATGCTTACTCCGAAAATTCCGGATTACTGAATGTTTTTCACCGCAACCCGCTACAAGCCGTTTACTTTATCGGCCTTTTGCTCACCCTCGGTATTCTGTTATTCCAGAAATACCGTTACTCTTTGAGACTGAAAAATTCTCTTCTGGTCGAGCATAACGAAACGATCAACGCACTCCTGCGAGAAATGGACATGGGACATATACTGGTCTTCACCAATGACGAGATCGCCTCTCCGTTGACATGCGGATTATTTACACCCAGCATCTATCTGCCCACACGCATGGATTTCCAGAACAGGGAACTTCTGCGCCATATCCTGATGCATGAGACCATGCACATTCGGCACAAGGATAACCTTGTTAAAACATTCATGCTCGCCGCGCTTGTCCTCAACTGGCTCAATCCGCTGGTATGGCTTATGGCAAAATGCCTTGCCGCAGATCTGGAGACTTCATGTGACGAAGCGGTTCTTAAGCATTGTCAAAGCGAAGACGAACGAAAAAACTACGCTTTCAGTCTGCTTGCCATGGCGATTACCGGCAACCGGACCGCACTACTCTACAGCGCTTTTTCCAAGACGGAGGTTGAGAAACGTATCCAAAGTATTCTCCATTACAAGAAAGCCTCTGCCATCCTGTTTGCTGTCGCCGTTTCGTTTATGACATGCAGCACAGTCGCTTTTGCAACCTGCCCACAGGCACCCTTTTCTCCTTACCTGACCAGTAGCTGTGCCAGCGACGGTTCCCGATGGGGTGTTAAGGTTTATACCACTCGTGATCTTACTCTGGGAAAAGATGCACAGAGACGTGCGGAAGATATCGTGTTCCGTGTTCTGCGCACTGATAATGACAGCGATCCCATACGCATGGATGAAGAGATGAGAACTGCTCTTTCCGATGAATTTCATGTAGAGAAAAGTGCTTTTCGTACCGATTTCTCTCTATGCTTAAACGAGGAGGAACTGAAACAAGAATATGCGCAATGGGAACTTGTCCGTGACGAATCCGGATTCTATCAATACAAAGGAGAACCCGTCCGCATCTTTGCCGACAAAATGGTAGGCAGATATCATTCCAGATCAGAAGGTGTGGTTGATGTTACTGTTGAGAGAGATCGGTTTGGGTTTATTACCGATATAAGATCGCAGCGGGCAGGTGATGATGATTATGACCGTCAGACATACCGAACAATTTGAACGTGAATGGGCATACTCTTCCGCATCCGGGCTATCAAATGATGACGTAACCGCTATAGAAGAGGCCCAGTGACCACACTACTTACCACAACACAACCATCCCTCATAATTGAGGGATGGTTGGACGATAAGCAGTTCATGACACCGGCTTACTGGCAGAGTTTTGCCACCACCTGATTGATCACGCTTCCCTCCGCCTTGCCTTTCAGCTCCGGCATCACAGTTTTCATGATCATTCCTTTATTCTTCTGCGCTATCAGATCGGCATATTTTTCCGTCAAAAATGTCTCCACTTCCTCGGCGGACATCATCTTCGGCGCATATTCTTGAAAAATATCATATCTAGCCTGATACTCCTGACGCAGATCCTCGCGAGAATCAGGACAGCTATCCAACTGCTCCTTCACCGTCTTAATTTCCTTCAAGATCACTCGATCCACGATCTCTTCCGTAATATTATCCCGGGTGCCCTCGTCAATGGCAACCTTCTTGGCTGCAGAAACCAATGCGGAGATGGCATCCTTGCGCACTTTGTTCCGCTCCTTCATGGCGGCAATCATATCTTTCTGTAATTGTTCAAACTGCATTGTATTATCCTCTCTTTCTCAGAAATATTGTTATGCGTGGCGCGGTGCAAACCGAAACGAAATATTCCTTTTTCACAGGTATACCACTTAAAGCCGACAAATGCAAGCATGTTTCCGGTCACACATAACCATAATATCCGGCTTCTCTTCGGTTTTCCGGCTATAATATCCCATAGTGCGCCGTGAACACTTTCTCATACCGGCTGCACTCATTCTCAATTTTACTAATAGACTCGTCGGCCTGTCTGCGATCCATCGTGTACGGGTGGACTGTCATACGTCCCCTGTCCGCCTTAAAGGCATCTCCCGCGAAAAGATACTTCTCATCCACCGCATATAATGCGGAACCTTTCGTATGACCGGGCACCCATATGCTGCGTACTCTGTGTCCGCCCAGCTCTACCACCTCGTTATCCGACAAGTAAACGACCTTGTCCGCATCACATACCCTCGGAAGTTTATTTTTCTTGATAAGCTGTCTGTACGTGCTTCCATCTATCATCTGCTTTTCCTGCTCACTCATATAGATTGTCGCATTTGAAAATAGCGGCAGGGACGCCACGTGATCATAGTCTGTATGGGTAAGAAAAACCCCCAGAACCTTCCCCGCGTCGATCGACAGATGCCCCATCTCCGACTGCACCGCCTTGCTGTCTGAACCTGCATCAATTACGATCCAGTTCTCACCTGCCGATATAAAAAACAGATTGTTGCTGCGGTTCTTGATGGCTGTGATATCCGTACCCTCTACTTTACCGCTGGGTAGCGGGTGCATGAAGCACATGGGCCAAACAGCTGCCAGTGCTATGATTGCAACGAAAATAACAGTGATTAACATTAGGTACATTTCTTCCTCCGATTCTATTTGTAAACTTCTATTTCAATCGTTTTGTAAGAGCGCATAACCACTGCCTTTGTGTGAAGCTCTATCCGTCCTGAACTTCTTCGGCGTAACGCCCGTATACTTCTTAAAGCTTTTAATCAAATGACTGCAATCTGAAAATCCGGTTTCCTGACTGATATAATTAAGATCAAAATCAGTGAACATGAGAAATTCCTCCGCCTTATAAAGCCGCATTCGTTCTATATACTGCTTACAACTCATTCCGTATTGCTCACGGAATTTTTTCGCAAAGCAAGAATAGCTTAAGCCGCACTTATCCGCAATATCCGATACACGAAGGTTATCGAACAGAAATGTGTCGATATATTCGGTGATATTTTCTATTACATAATCTTCCGTCTGCGGTATGATCCGGCTGTCGATGATCATTCCGTCCGCCAGCCAAAAGCGGATGATATGCATTAGGAGCACATAAATGTTAGACTGCAAAACGAGTTCCCTGCCGTATTTATAATCCGTAGATTCAGCCAGACAGGCTGCCCAGATACTCTCACACCCCATTTTCTCGACAAGGTTGTGATCGAATAAAATTTTCATTCCTGCTTTTTCTGCGTACTGAAAAATACTCTTTAGTTTCGGCGCATAGGCAGGGGTTAGATTAAATCTGTTCATATCAAATTTCAGCACGGCATATACAGGCAAATCACTGCCCGCCGGATAAATCGAATGTACTGCCGAGGGATGAAAAATTATCATTTCGCCTTTGTTCAGAATGTAGGAATGGTCGCCGCAACGCATCTCTGCCCGTCCTTCAAGCATATATATAAATTCCGCAAAATAATGCCAGTGAGGCTTTACGTGAAATTCTTCCCGCTTGGCATTAAAAATAAAACACTCGATCGGCGTATTTAAGGAATCACTTTTTTCAAAAAGTCCACTCATCAGTACACCTCAAAAATAGATTTTTACAATTTTTCTTGTACAAATATTATATCATATCCAAAATAGAGTGCTATACTGAATTGTAAATTTTATTCGGTTCGGAGGTTCAAGTGAAAAAACATAAGAAGCAAAATGAACATATTTTTGCGGAAAAACTTACCAAAGATGCTGACATAGACGAGACCGTACTGCTCG
The DNA here is from genome assembly GCA_014804655.1 of Lachnospiraceae bacterium. Lineage (GTDB taxonomy): Bacteria > Bacillota > Clostridia > Lachnospirales > Lachnospiraceae > UBA3282. The sequence goes on from JAAUZK010000035.1 coordinate 23,414, forward strand.
AAAGCTTCCGCAGGAATGAAACTAATAGTCTTAAGATACTAATCGGGCTATACAAGGGGCAGTACTTCAAGCTGTTTTTGTCGGTGCTGATGTTTGCAATCAAGCACACTCCCGTATGGGTTTTGCCGATAGTTACCGCAAACATAATCAATGCGGCAACGGTTCCCGATGAAAATGCGGCAACTGTCATAATCATAAATGTTTCGGTAATGATAGTCCTTGTATTGCAAAATCTGCTGACAAACTACCTGCACACATATTTTTATGCAAAGGTGGTCCGGAATGTGGAGTGCGGTCTGAGAAGCTCCATGATACGCAAGCTTCAGCAGCTTTCCATAACATATCACAACGAAATGCAGTCGGGACGATTACAATCGAAAATTATGCGCGATGTGGAACAAATAGAAAACCTTTCCTCGCAGATATTTATTTCCGTTTTGAGTATAGCGCTCAACATTGTGGTATCCCTTACCATTGTGCTGAATTCTTCTTTTACGGTGTTTGTTTTCTTTGCGGCCTCAATACCTGTGGCAGTGCTCATAAGAAATGCGTTCAAGAAAAAAATAAATACGCGCAACAGAAACTTCCGCAGAGAAATGGAGGAAACCTCCGTTAAAGTAATGGAAATGGTTGAACTCATCCCTGTCACACGTGCCCACGCTCTTGAAGAAACCGAGACAAAAAAGCTCGGCTCTCAACTTAAAAATGTGGCAAAACACGGCTTCCGGCTGGATATGATACAATCCTTTTTCGGCTCGGTAAGCTGGGCTTCATTTCAGATTTTTCAGGTGATATGTCTTGGATTTACGGGCTGGCTCGCTGTGCAGGGGAAAATCCTCCCGGGCGATGTTGTAATGTACCAGACCTATTTCGGGACAATTGTAAATCAGATCAGCGGAATAGTTACTCTTATACCGATAATTTCAAAAGGGCTCGAATCAGTGAATTCCGTAGGGGATATTCTCCTTAGCGCAGATGTAGAGGATACGGGAAATAAAAAGAAAATCAAAAAAGTAGACGGAACAATCGAATTTAAAAACGTAAACTTCAAATTTAAGAACGCAGAATTTCCTGTAATCAACGACCTTAGCTTTTCCATAAACAAAGGCGAAACAATTGCCTTTGTCGGAGCATCGGGCGCCGGTAAAACCACTCTGATCAATCTTGTGATAGGCTTTCTTCGTCCTAATTCGGGACAGGTGCTGATTGACGGAAAAGACTTGAACACAATAAATCTTCAAAGCTATCGCTGTCATATTTCCGTAGTACCGCAAACGCCTATATTATTTACAGGAACCATAAGAGAAAACATAACATACGGATCGGAAAATATAAGCGATGAATTTCTGAATGAGGTGATAGACGCTGCAAATCTCAGAGAGCTTATTGACTCTCTTCCCGATGGGCTTGATACGAAAATAACCGAGCACGGTGCGAACCTTTCGGGCGGTCAACGTCAAAGAGTTTCTATTGCAAGGGCCTTTGTAAGGAATCCGAAAATTCTTATTCTTGACGAGGCTACGTCCGCTCTTGATACCGTGTCGGAAAAGAAAATTCAGGACAGCGTCGAAAGACTGGTCAAGAACAGAACGACTCTGATCGTAGCCCACCGTCTCTCTACCATAAGAAATGCAGATAAAATTGCCGTCATCGGCGACGGCGGTATGCTTGAATTCGGTACTTATGACGAACTTATGGATAAGCGCGGAGAGTTCTATAAGCTAAGGTCATTGCAATTTTAAAGCAGATATCATGCTAAACAATGCAGGAATACAGATAGCATAGCATTGCAAAACTCCCGCAATGCTATGCTATCTTTTATGCCCCAATGATTCACCTGTAATATGAGCTACTGCCGTCACCACCCATAAGTCTGGTCATCTCCTCGATCCGCTCGATGGGAAACGGCGGAGCCGTAAGCGGCTTCATCGCAATCGACATGAGCTTCATGGGATTGTCGTCCGCAGCTACACGGTTAGCGCTGAAACAGCCGCACATGCGACAGCGATGAATAATCGCCCACTCCCCATTCTTCCTGACCCACACGGCTACCGGCTCCATATGCCCGCCGCAATCAGAAGCCCTGTCTCCGGGTTCGATATCCACATGCAAGCTGTTTAAACAGTTGGGGCAATGATTTCTGTGATCGCTGCCCGCGCCTTCCGGCACTACCGGACGTCCGCAGACTTTGCATGTAAATGATTCGTTGCATGCATGATTCTTATAGTAACCTTTTTCAAAAGATTTTCTTTTATTTTCTCTATTCAATTGTGTGTCCTCCTAAAGATCGTTCAAAATGTTCCTGAAACAAACCTATTGGGAGGAGATGCCCGTTCTACACCAACCTCCCGGTCAGCGCGCCGACTCCTTATAATTATTGTTCTTCATGTAACAATGCTCCTTTCCTATTCAACAAAGGCTGATATCCCATCTTGAAGATATCAGCCGTCCGTCAATTCTTATGCTCTCGGATGATCCTGCGTATGCTCTTCTCCGTCAGGAAATATTGCTCGGATAATTCGGCAACCGTCACGCCGGACAGATACGCCTCATACATCTGTGCATTTCGGATCATCAGATCCTTCTTCGTCTCTGTTCCTGCTCCCCAGGACTTATGGTAGCCCGATTTCCTCGGAATATAGATCATCTGTCCGTCTACATATTGCTGCACCAGAGCAAGCACATCTTCCGGCAGAATATCCTCCGCCCTAATATAGCCCATGATCGCCCTCCTAATATTAATTTCTTTAGGATGTGCGATGGCTATAACAATCAATTACATTTTGTTGCAACAGCCATCGCTATGCAACCACTACATATCTCTTCATGCAAAAACCTCCGTTTTATTTCAAATCTGTACACTGCCTAAGCACCAAAACTCGGCGATATATCCAGTATAGCAATACTTATCTGATCGGGCAAGTCTCCTGTTTATTTAGAATTGTTTGTGTTCCTATACTTACTTGTGCTCCAATATGGTATTTGTATAGCGTTTTATGTGGTATTTGTTATACCTTTTATTGATTACTTTAGTAATCAAGCACAAATGCATCTATATCAGAATAATGTTTTACCTGTATACCTGCTTTTCTATACTCTTCCAGATATTCGCTCAAAATATCGTCATGCGCCTTCGCTGTCTTATGCAAATCTTGCGAATTGTATCCTCCCAAAACATCATATTGGCTGATATCCACTTCGCTGCTAATTTCCGAGAACATTGCATTGGAACTGAGTAAACTCATAAATGCAAGATGTCTGTCTCCGGTTTCAGCCGCTGCATACATCTTGTTTCGCCAATTCGAATACATCTCCTCGTAGGTACCGGTAAGCATATCTCCAGTGGCCGTCTTCTTCTGTATGGCAATGGTTTCTTTCACATTATGGAACACGGCTATTGTTTCCTTCATAAGCGTGGATAAATGTTTTTTTACAGACGCAACGGAAGTCGCTGATATGACATCATCTATCATGTCACAAAGCTTTTCCGGTCTGTTCTGCATTGCGTTCAACTCTTCATAAGCACGCTTTACTCCGTAATAAAAATACTGTTTATTCAACATTGCGATTGCATTCTCAACATAATAAATGACCCCGCCTGCCCCAGCTAACACATCTGACATATGCTCTGAAATCATAGCCGAAGTGTAACAATGTTCCGCTTCTTTTAATAGCTTTTCCGCTTTGGTGTAATCTTCCTCTGAGAAGGGAGACGTCAAAATATCTTTTGCCATTTGTCGCAATGTTTCCAGTTGTTCTTTATATTTCTGATCTGCACAATAAACGATTTTAGTATCCATAAGTTTGGAAATGTTCGGGTGTTCATATCTGGCATCAGCCTGTAAACGTTCCCATGTGGTACAGTAGATGTCATGTCCGACTTGCAAATCATCTTGTATAAAGGCACACCCCAACTGCCAGCCTCTGTCGTCATTGATTATAATGAGCAAATCTAAATCTGACTTTACATAAAAGTCTCCCGTCATAAATGAACCGTGTATTCCTATTAAGGCGAGGGCTCCCGGACACACAATATCTGCTTTTTTAATGACTGCGTCTATTATCTTTTGGTTTCTTTGTTCTAAAGATATCATTACTGATTTCCTCCTGTCGTATGGTTTTTCGGTCAGATTAATTTCAGATTAATGTTGGTTCATTGTTATATCTTGCATACTCCTAAGCGCTCTCTTTCATTGTTTGCTTTTTATATTAGCAAAGGCGCAATGCGGGTACAAGGTGCAAGAATAATTATAAATAAAATTATCGCAAAAGACGCCCGCCGGTGCAAGGGCAAGCGTCTTTGAACAAAGTTTCAAAAAGGGCTTCCCTATTGTTAGAAAAAGCCCCATCTAATTTTTTATTGAATTCTTCAGAATCATATTTATTCAATAATCGTGCTACACGGCCAGAACTAACTGTTATATCACTCTCACGATGGACATTCACTCATTTGTTGAATAGATCGCTATGCGTTCCTGTTCGAGCTAGTGTCAGCACTAATACATCATCGTCAATCCGATAAACTAAAAGCCAATCCGGTTGAATATGGCATTCTCTATGCCCTATCCAATCACCTGTCAGCGCATGATCCTTATTTTTCTCCGGAAGTGTTTCTCCGCGTGATAATGCCCTGATAATATCATCCAGCAATTCAATGTTTAGATGACGCTTCATTGCCAGTTTATAGTCCTTTTTAAACTGTGTTGTCCAGACAATGCCCCGATTCATCGTTTCAGCTCCCTAAGCGCCTCTTCTACATCAGAATAATGCTTCACGTTTGGATCACGCGCAATATGTTCTGCTTCCAACATAGCGGCAATTGTTTCTTTGTTAGGCTTATCCAGCTTAACTTCAAAAGGAAATCCACCAACGCGAAGAGACTGCCGCAGAAATACGTTAATTGCCGTCGTTAGATTCATTCCCAATTCCCCATAAAGTGTTTCACATTGTTTTTTAATGTCACTATCCATACGTACACTAAAATTGGTCGTGTTTGCCATATTATAGACCCCTTTCGCATTTCATTGCACCTATATTATATGTAATTTGCAATGCAATATCAATAACAGTTGCCAAAAAAATAAACTTTTTTCTACTCTTCTATAATTCAATATATAATGATATATGCCTCTTCGCCCTTCCTATGGTATAGTAAATACAATACCTTATTAACTTTCCAAAAAGGAATTACAGAAAATGAAAATTTTATTTATCGGAAACAGTCATACCTACTACAATGATATGCCTCATATATTTGCGGATACTTGCCGAGGTGGAAGGCATGCTTCGGAAGCCGGCTCACTACCGGCAGCGGCTATTATTACGTCACAAATGTGTCAAATGCATTTGTTGCCGTATTTATCCAGATAATGCGGCATTTTATCTATACGCTTTCTTTGTCTCATTTACCAATCTGCCACGTTATACTTTTCCATAAGCTCTTTTGCCTTTGCTTCGCCTTCTTTAGTAATATACATGGATTTTGACCGATGCGATCCCTGTCTTATGTAGTCTTTCTCATCAAGTTTGTTCAGAACATCAAAATCATAGCCTTTCCATGCATATTTGTCATCTTGATTAGCAAATCTATCTCTCTCCTTAAAATGAGACAAGTAAATCAACACCATTGATAATTCTTCCATTGCGGTTTTTGCATCTGTCTTATTCATTCTGTCCTCCTACATGTTCTAATCTTTCCGCTTCTTTACCGCAAAATTGTCCATTCACAAATTGTAATGCAAATTACCACATGTTTTTGCTGGCAAGCAAATCGGTTTCAACTGTTCTGACATATTTCTTCTCAACCACATCCCGTATGAGACGACTCTTCCGCTCTTCATCAATCGGAGTTTGCGTTTTTTCCTGCACTGTTGGCAAAGCGACTCCTTACAAACAAAACACAATCCCACAATAGCCATAGAACATACATCCACTGAACGCGCTATACCACAAAAGAGATACCTGTTGCCCGGCATCTCTTCAAGAGGCTTACAAATAATACTCCTGATTAAATTTTAGATAATTTCTCAAGATTGTTTTTGAGCCTTGTAAATATGAAATTATAAGGGTAAAACCCATTTTGTGAAAATGTGCCCTCTAACTTTTTTTCAGCACTCGTGTTGTTTTTCACAAGCTCATCAATCACTAACGCGTCAATAAACTGCACCTGCTTTTCCACAATGTCTCTCTTGCAGTTCAAAGACATCTCAAAGCAATTATCATAACTTTTCATTCCACAAACAATCTGAATGCTTTCAAATCCAGTTTTGCTTGTGAAATAATCACTATAGGTATTCAACGTCACACAATCATCAAGAAGATTTTCTGTATCATCTTTTGTTGGAACATTGCCTAATATAACAGTAAAAACATAGGCCCGATTATGCTGTAGATTATACATAAGACCATAAGAATATCCTGTATCTTCAACAAAAATACTTTCTGCTCCAAAAAGTTCTTGTAAAAAATTCTCATATCTTACAAGAAGTTGGTTAGATTCATTGGAAACCTCGACCCTGATTTTGACATATCCAACGAAAACCTTCCCACCATTAAACTTGCATTGTTTCCAGCAGTCAAGACCCTGAGCTACGTCCAAGAAGTTTATAACTTCATCCTCTTCATTCCTTTGCTCAGCGCTCCTTGAGACTATCTCATAGTGATTCTGCCGCTTTTTAATCTCATATTCTTTCGCGTTAGCCTTGAAACATGGGAATTTGTCCGCCTTCTCATCGTTAGTCAAAATGTGACAACAGATCAAGTTATGATCTGCCGTTTTGCCACCTCTTGATAACGGCAAAATGTGATCAACATTCCAACCATAATTACTGTTCCTGTCATTGTAGGCTGCTTTTGCAATCTCACGCCCGGAAAAATCCATCGCCTTCTGCTTTTTGCCAAACTGTTGTACCCACAACCGAATGGCGGTTTCTTTGTTTAAATCCATAAGTTTTTTCATGCCTCATACTTCCCTTCCTCATAAAGTGAGAAGCATAATTTGTATTTAACCTCCTACTACAATATATTTATGGTTAATATTCCTAACATCCAGCTAGGATGTTACCCATCTTGTTGCTTAAGCTGTTAGAATGTATGGAGCAATCGGTATAGCGGAAACCTCC
>JAAUZK010000036.1 GCA_014804655.1 Lachnospiraceae bacterium
GGAGACTGTTAAAATGGCTCTTTCCGGATGCTGTCAGACAATAACAAATGTGGCTGATTCAAGGGATAAAAGTTTCTTTTGAAATTTCCTCTTGACAAAGGTCACTTCATAACAGAAATGTGTATAGTGGTATAGCACGATATTCAATCTATAATATGTCGGCTGTGACACCAGAGAACTTTTTTTAGGCAGGGAGATTCCTGTTTAGGTGAAGTGCATGTTAAACAAAGTAAAAAAAACCATCGCAGAGTTTGCGGTGGATTTTTACTGTTATCATAAATCTAAATCAGTTGTTACAATACCGAATGATTCAAGTTTTGCTTTTAATACCTTTAATTGATAATTAAGTTCCTTTTCGGTATCAGCGGCTTTTTTAATGCGTTGTAGGCTGGTATAACTGTCAATTAAATTATTGATCATTTCTTTATCATCTGGCATATAATCACCCGTTTTCTGATTGACTTGTTGATATGATATTTTGTTCAAATGTTTATATTTGTATTATAACAAACAGCTTGTAGAGTGTAAAGATTATTCAAGTTTCAGACTTAATCACTTTAGAATGAATCAGCAGAGTAGAAAAGGTCTTAAACTGTTCTATTTGATATATAAATAATATAATTGACAGATTAAATATAACAATATATAATTTCATAATAACCTACAAACACAATTCAAACAATCATAGAGAGGAAGGTGAACAAGCCAACATGGACATACGGAGTAATATAGGCATACATAGCAGCCTGAATGTACCGAGCAATATAGGCAGACTGAGCAACATAAACGCACAGAGCAATATCGATATACCGACCAACACAAACACACAGCCAGACATAATCTCGCATCCACAAGACAGCGCTGGATATTTCGAGACCAACGACGCGTTTGTGCGGACAGCCGTGCAGAAGTACATGGCTCCCTCTGTGATCGCGCTGATCGGCACTACGGTCACGATCGTTGCCAACAGCGTGATCGTGGGTAATTGCATAGGAGCGGGCGGACTTGCCGCGCTGAATATCGTAAACCCGATCTATTATACTTATGCCACGCTGGGTGCGTTGATCAACGTAGGTGCGTCTACCAATGCCTCCGTATGTATCGGTAAAAATGAAAAAGATCAGGCGGATTCCTATATCACGCTTGCTCTCTGGCTGACGATTGCCCTTTCGGTATTGGTAACTGTTATCGGGTTGGCACTGTTTCCACAGCTTGTCCGCGTGCTGGGTGCGACTCCGAATACAGAGCCGTATGTGCGGGAATATGGTCAGATACTGTTGCTTGGCGGTACGGTCATCTCACTCATGTATTATCCGTTCAATTTCCTTAAGGTGGACGGGCGTCCCAGACAGGGAACTTATATGTTCCTTATGATGTTTGTGCTTGATCTGTTGTTTAATGTTCTGTTTGTGGGCATGTTGAATCTGGGCATGCGCGGTGTGGCGTTTTCTTTTGTCTTAAGTACACTCTGCGGGGATCTCTTCGGGATGTTCCTCTTGCTGGGAAGGCAGTCGGGATTTACCTTTGGCAAAGTGAAGTGCGTGGGAGAGAGTGTCGTGCAGATCGTTAAGACGGGAAGTTCCATGGCGCTGAATAATCTGTGCAATATTTTCCGGACGGTGGTGTTAAATTACATTATTCTGCAGGCACTTACCGAGGACGGGCTGACAGTGTTTGCGGTGATCGGAACAATTAATAATTTCTCTAATTCCGTGATATCCGGCATTGCCCAGACAATCACGCCGCTGATCGGAGTGTTTTATGGTGAAAAAGATAATATCAGCATGAGGACGGTAGTGCGGGAAGCGGTGCGTAAAGGAATCGGTGTAGTTCTCATTATGACGGCAGTCATCTGTCTGTCTGCCCGTCTGATCGGGGCTGCGCTTGGCGTGACAAATCTGCCCCAGCTCGTCCCGGCAGTGATTATGTTCGCAGTCAGCTTTTTAGCGGGGATGCTGAATCATGTTTATATTTTTTACTACTTTACGACGGAAAAGATAGGGCTGGCGAATATACTCACTTTTTTGAGAGGTTTTGCTGTGCTGGTGTTGTCGGCGCTTTGCTTTTCCTATATTCAGCTCCCGGGTTTGATCTGGCTGTCTTTTGCAATAGCGGAGGGTGTGACGCTTCTTGTGAACATGGCTGTGGTCTGTACGCAGTGTGAGAGGAACGAACATCTTAAGGGAATGCTTATGCTGGATGACCGCTATGAGGAAGAGGAGAGGTATCTGGCATTTACAGTGGAAAATACGGCAGCGGCCGCCGCGGATGCTTCGGAGAAGATCACTCTTTTCTGTAGGGAAAAAGAAATGTCGTCCAAGACTTCCATGACTATCGGACTGGCGGTGGAGGAAATGCTGCTCATCATATTTGAGCATTGCCTTTCCGATCGGGAGGGGCAGTATGCAGATGTCCGGATCATGCGGATGGATAAGGAGATCATCCTGCATATGCGATGTGCGGGCAGGTTGTTTGATCCCATTACGTATTATAAGGAAAAGAAAGCGGAGGCACTGCAAAGGGGAGAAGTGCTGGAGGATGACAGCCTAGGCATAGAAATGATTGTGAAGCAGGCACAGGATGTTATTTTCAGCAGAACTTTCGGTACGAACAATCTGACCATATTGTTGTATGAGGATGGTGCTAGTCAGTATTTGGAACGGTAGGTCATTTATACCATTTTAGTCAACATATTTTAAAGTAATGGCAAAACTAAAAATATGCTGCTGACCAATTTATTAATTAGTACCATAAGGATTAATCATGTAATTATGCAGGCTCTGAGAAGAAGCGGAAGAGAGGATGAAAAAATTTTTTTCTAGATGAATTGATCTAAATCGATCTAAATTTCATTCAAATGCATGCTAGATTGAAAATATGTATAATAAAAAAGTCAGGCGCTAAGCAGGTAGACCAACTTATAGCGCCTGAAATATTTTTTGTTAGACCGTAAATGGATCGGTTTTCAAGATTTATCATTTGATACTGCATTAATACTGAATGCTCAGCTTGCGGATTGTAGCCAATAACCCACTTTAGGACTAACCCACTTTTTCAATGATTAATATAACACGTAGTGAATTAATCGATTGATGAATAAAATAATGAATCAATTATTGGTTCAATTAATGGAGCAATTGATGAACCAATTAGCGCAGCTTTACCTCGAAGGGCTCCCCGAGTTGTACATAGTTATCATTCATGCGCCCGCTTTCTTTGGGAATCTCAACTGCGTACAGCGTCATCGTCACGGTTTCGGCAGATTCACTGATTCGTCCGTCATCGATGATCTCCTGATTCTGCATATAACCGATGCCGTTTTTACCTTGAAAAATTTTCGTGTCAAACTGTGCCTGTCTGCCGGTGGAATCCGTGGCAGTCAGCTGCAGCAGATAATCCGTGGAACCTTCCATGCGGTAGCTGATTCGTTGTTCCAGTTTGTTCATAGTGAGTTCTTCCAAGGTCACGGTTACGCCTTCAGCAACGGTAAACGTCCGGCTGATCGGAAGCGTTGTCGTATCGGTGATTATGTCGGAGCCGTCCGCAGTAAAAGAGAAATTCCATGTCCCTTTTATTTTTGTGTCCAAATCATAATTGTCCAAGGATTCAAGCTTAAGCTGATAAGTGTTTTCCTGTGCCATATCTACGCCCGGCACGTCAAATGTACTGCTGATTCCGACGATGGTGTGCTCATCTTCAATAAATCCGCTGCCGCCGGAAACGGCGTTTGTCGCATTCTTTCCGTTAATGTAGAGTTGTTCGGAGTCGGGCATTAAAGGGATCTCTCCCATGGATTCTCCGTCTTCGCGCTGAATCGTGTAATTGACTACCAGTTTCTCATCTGTTGCAATGACTTCCTGCAAGGTGATCATGTAGCCTTGATCGGTAACAGTGGTGTTGATGATGTCACTATAATCAGTCAAATCTCCGGGAAGTCCGAGGGCACTGCTAAGGCTCCAGCGTATATGTTCAATAGCGGCATGGACATCGCTGCTAAACACGGTTACACCGAGAACCAGAGCTATACAGGCTGCCGCCGCTGCGTATTGTGCAGTTTTACGGATAGTGCGTCTGCCGCGGGAGGCTGCACGTTGATTGTCTGCGCTGAGGATGTCTGTGGTGTTATGTTTTTCAGGGGCAGTATTATACTTATTGTTGCGAATGCGGGTTAAAACGGTATCGCTGTATTTTTTGATTTCAAGATCACTTAATCTTGTTGCCTGAACATTGGAGTCTGTATGATAGTCTGACGTTAGGTTATTTGCCAGTTGGTAGAGTTTTTTGTTCATATATTGAGTTCCTTTCTATGTTGTTTGGTGCCGCTTTTGGTTTCCATTCATTTTTAAATTTATATTGTTTTTAGCTTCATATGCTCGTCTGACTTTTAGGCGGCGTTCCGATTATGTTTTTTTACCTTCCAGTTTCCGGCGGATTCGCTGTTTGCCGCGAAATAGTCGCACATAGACGTTGTCTCTGCTGAGTCCCATTGCCTGTCCGGTTGATTCGGGATCTTCCTCATCCATGTAAATGCGTCGGAACAGTTCGCGGTCTTTTTCGGAGAGACAGCTTAGGATTGCTTCGGTTTCCTCTGAAAGTTCCCGTTCTATGATCCTAAGCAGCTCACTGTCTTCCTGCGGAATTTCGACATCTTTCAGTGGGACGGAATTTTTCTCACGCTGTATTTTGCGCAGCGTATCGATGGTTTCCAGTCTGGCGACACCGCAGATCCAGTTGACAAAACTTCCCTTGGATTCATCGAAACTGTCGATAGTCGTCCAGATCCCCAGGAAAATATCGTTTATGCATTCTTCGACTTTATCCGGATAGGCGAAGAGTCGTTTGCGGACGACAGATTGCAACAGACCGCCATAGGTTTCGATCACATACAGGATGCCTTCCTCTTTTCGCTTTTTAAGCAGAGAAATAAAACTATTTTCGTTTGCCTTCATAGTAATTGTTCTATGCCTCCTTTCACATTATAATCCGTTTCCGGGAGGAGGAAATCTTACATTATGTGTAAAATTTTTAATTTTTGAGATAATGCGGCAACTTTGGGCGGATTCAGTTCCCGTAAAGCCAGCTGATTCGGGACTTGGAAACATTGTTCCTTTCAGAACGATTGGTCAAGGACAGAATAAAGGATATTAAAGAAATGCCCGTAATTAAGCATTTTCGGAAAAAAGGAGATTAAGAAAATTTTAATGGAGTCGTGCATGTATATGTGATAAAATAATAAAATTGTATAATTCAACAAAAAATTTAGTAATGACTTTCTGGGAGGTATGTATATGAACACGCATAAAAAGATAAGCATATTGGTATGTGCTTTTCTAATGACTTTGTGTATTGCCGCTTGTGGGCAGGCAAAAGAAGACGAATTTGCTGCAAATCAGCAGGAAAGCGATATACAGACGAGTGAGAGTACAGATTCAGAGATGGAAGAAGATGAAATCATAAATGTAGAGGAATCTTCTGTAAATCAACAGGAAAGCAATGTGCAGACAGTTGAGAATACAGATTCAGAAACAAAAGGAGATGAAACCATAAATGCAATGGAATCTTCTGTAAATCAGTCAGAAAACAGTGCACAGCCGGTTGAAAATCCAGATTCGGAAACGACAGCAGAAGAATTATTTGATTTATTTATCAACGGCTCAATAGACGCAGTTGATTCCACAGATTTGACATCGGCATTTTATATTACTGATTTAAATATGGACTCTGAAGAATGGGACTCATATTCTATTGGAGAGAGAGTTGATCTTGACAATGATGGAGAAGATGAACTGGTTATCAGCGGTCCTTATGGCGGAATATACCTTGATGCGCGTAATAACAAGGTTTATAAACTTGCTGCAGGAGAAGGCAATGCTCTAATGCTTTCTTATACCTATTATAATGGAGCAATATGGATAATGTATAGCAATAGCATGAATGCAGGATATGAAGCTTACCATATGGAAAAATTTGAAGGAGCTGATAACTTGGTTGCAGAAATGAATTTCGGTGAGGAACTTGTTGACCCAAATGACTCAGAGTCTGAAACGAAATATACTTTGAATGGTACTATAATTTCATATGATGAATATACAGAATTATGCAGCAAAATTTTTGCTGCCCAAGTAGAAACAAACTGAAAGAAACATTAAGTTTGTTAAGAAAGATATAACATAAAAAATGAATATTGTTTACCTTTTGGCAGCGATTATCTTAACAGACAATCAGCTGCCGTTTTTTCAGAAACTATCAATTACAATATAGAAAGTATGGATTATCAGAAAATATTGACAAGTTGCAGTAGTCAGGAGCGGCGGATCGACGCCTCCTGCACGGCAATATAGTAAATGCCGTACAGCAATATAAAGAAAATATAAGAGATACCAAGTGCTCTCATAATCCATAGGCGATTGTCCATAGCGTTAAGATGGAAAACTGCCGATCGCATTTTCAAAGCAATGATATACACAAAGCTGCCGCTGATCATAAACGCCGGCAGGAGAGGAAGCAAAAAGATCAGCATGAACCGACGGTTGTTTAATTGTGTGATCAGTTTTTCATTCATTCCAAGTCGGCTCAAAATATGATCCTGTCTACACGTTTTCTCTCTGTCACTGAGAATCTGTGTTGCGAGGATTGCCGAGCCGATGATTTCGAAGATCAGCGCAAGGTAAAACAGGCAGATTGCCATAGAGTAATATATTACTAAATTATCCTGGTCACCCCATCTGCCGGAGAGGTAATCTGCATCCTGCAACAAGGATGTAGCTCCTAGATCTATATCGTCAACCCCTGTGCTGACCGCAACATTTCTTTCTAGCGGGACAAGCCCGTCGCAGAGCTGCATGAGGCGTTTCGGATCACTGCTGTCAAGGGGTGCATCTGTTATGACCGCGAGCAGACTGTACAGAACCTTCATTCGACCCACAGCTTTGTCGGGAACGATTACGCAATAATCCCAGCCGTTTCCGTAAGTTTCCATCTGGTTGAAGGGTTCGCAGAAAATACCGCCCGCCGCAAAAGAATATCCGGCACGGTTTAAATCATCTCGTTCCCGAATCAGGGCTCGGAAATCTTTTTCCAGCGCGGGCATACAGTGGACATAGCACAGGGACGGATCAAGCGATACGGACTGATAGCCGAGCATTTCGCGCAGCTTCTGATAGTCGCTCTGCCGCATATAGGTGTCGTATTTATATTCTTTGTATAGGAAGATATCGCCGCTTCCTGTGTCTGTGATGACTCTGTTGCGGACTGTGAGGAAATCATCTTTTTCATCGGTGTATATGCCGTAGCTGTAGCATGACCGGATCGGGAAATTGCTGTGCAAGGCGTTTTCATAGCTTGCAAAGTCGTACAATTCCGATTGGTGTAGAATCAGTATATCAAACACGCGCTGTTCCACATGCTGATCGGCAATCATGTAGACGGATGTGCCTATCCCCATAAAAGTCAGAGACAGCATGAACAGAACCGACAGAACACCCAAAACGGTGCTAGTGGAACGGATCTTCGCCGTAAATTCCCGGAAGATCACCAGTCTGTTATGACGGTACTTCCATTCGGTACGCCCTGCAAAGTGTGTGACAAGGAAGGCGGGAATGCTTTGGAAAAACCCAATCAAAAAAAGTGCAAGGCAGATGATTCCGATCAAAATATCATAGCCGTTGCCAAGTGGCAGAGTCGTTATCAGGAATACGCCCATGCAGCCTGACAGTACGGATATGATCAATATAACAGCAGCAGAGGCATTGGATGTTACCGGACTCTTTTCATTTTGACGGTCATATATCAGCAGGTCATGAACGCTTACTTTGCGTACCCATTTCCGGTTTTTACGGATCGCATGAAGGAGGATGGCAAGGAAATACAGGAGCGTAAGTCCTGTGGCGTTCCATGAAAAGTGGAGGCGGAATGTATACTTTATCCCAAACATATGGTCAAGGACAGATTCCAGAATCTGTGACAACAGGATACCGACGGGAAGCCCAAGCGCAAATGCGCAAGCGCCGATCAGCGTATTTTCATAGAAAACAAGTCTGCTGACGGAGCGGTTAGGAATACCGGAAAGCATATAGATACTCAGTTCCCGGCTGCGCTTTTTCAGGATAAAATTAGTCATATAGCCGACGATCCAGCCCATGACAAATACGACCAGCAAAGAGGCGGCCACGATCATGTAGGGCAGTATCTCTGTACCGGAAAATGTTTTGAGCATATCTGAAAAGACCAGGGTATTGAAGGCATACATAAATGAAACCGTACACGCCAGAGTGATAAAATAGAGGGAATACTCTCTGGACTGACGCTTGGCGTTGCGAATCGATATTTTTCTCAGCATGGTCTGTCACCTCCTAACAGAGAGAGCACGTCTAGGATCTCATGGTAGAAAATACTGCGCGTTTTCTCGCCTTTTCGTATTTCATTGAAAATCTTCCCGTCTTTTAAGAACAGGATACGGTCTGCGTAGCTGGCACAGAATGCGTCGTGTGTCACCATGAGGATCGTGGCAGCAAGGTCTTTATTGAGATCCGACATGATCTCTAACAGAATACGGGAAGAATGTGAGTCCAGTGCACCGGTGGGTTCATCCGCCATGACCAGCTTAGGATTACAGATCACGGCACGGGCAAAGGCGCATCGCTGCTTCTGACCGCCGGATACCTGAGAAGGGAACTTGTGCAGTGCATCGTTTATCTGTAATTTTTCTGCGATCCTGTACACACGCTCATCAATTTCTTTGGGTGAAATGCCGCTGATCGTCAGGGACAGGGCAATGTTTTCTTCCAGTGTCAATGTGTCCAGCAGGTTGAAATCCTGAAAAACAAAACCGAGATTGTCACGGCGAAATGCCGCTATGTCATTATTATCTATGGAAGTAATATCTTTTCCGTCTAAGAAGATATGTCCGGCGCTTACGGTATCGATGGTAGAGATACAGTTGAGCAGCGTAGTCTTGCCGGAGCCGGAAGCACCCATAATGCTGACGTATTCTCCGGGACGGACTTGGAAGCTGATGTCGTCAAGGGCTTTGGTGACGGTGCTTTGGCCGCCGTAGTATTTTTCGATGTGCTCTACGTGGAGTACGGGGGTGGGGTGAGGGGTGGATGTGTTGTGGCTGCTGGATTTCGAAGCCGTTGGGGTTGTATTCATAGGTGTTTTTTGTATAGAAGTCATTGTGCTGCCGCCTTTCTGTTTAGAATTGTTCGATATGTATTTTACATGCGGGGTTGCGGGTATGGTATAGATGTACTTTGATTTTATCTAACAAATTTGTAAGATATGGAGTGACGGCGCATGCATTCATCGGATATAAAATCAATCGCCGCATTTGTATGGATGTATACTTTGATAGGCGATATACAGAAATCACATGTTTAAGTGATCGCTTTTTGGAAAATACAGCAGAACAGTGGTGTATTTTCCGACTTCCGATTCTATATCGATACCGATTCCCAGCTTGGCACAGAGCTGTTTGCACAGATACAAACCAATTCCGGTAGCGTTTGCCCTGCCTCTTCCGTTGCTGCCGACGAAGCCTTTATCGAAGACGCGGTTTATTTCACTTGGTTTGATACCGATGCCGTTATCCGTAATAGACAGGGAGACGCAGTTTTCCGTATTGTGCGATGTGATTCGGAGCACCGGCGGCTGATCGCTGCGGTATTTGATACTGTTAATAATGATCTGGTTCAAGATGAAGCAGATCCATTTTTGATCTGAATATACTGTGTCCGTAACGGAGTCGGTATGCGCGCAGACATTATTCTGAATTAGAAATTGTTTGTTGCGGGCAAGAACCTCCAACACGCAGTCTTTTAGGGAGATTTCTTTGATCAGATAATCTTTTTCCACGCTGCCGAGACGGGCATAAAACAGAACTTTTTCCACTTCCTGTCCGATCAGCTCCGTCTGTGTTATGATCTTGCGCGTGACATCTGTCTTATGGTTTTCACAGATCAGTTCAATGCCCGTGATGGGAACTTTAATTTCATGAATCCATTGTTCGATATAATCCCGGTATTCGGTATTAATCCGCTTGGAGTCGGCGATCTCATCTGTCATATCTTTCAGTGCAGTCTTAAGCAGTCGGAAATAAACCTTTTCAAGTTCCGTTTCCGGCTTGTCTGCAATTTCCGCTAACAGGTATTTCTGATCTAAGGAATCCAGAGTAGACAGGAGCGAACGGATTCTCTTTTGCTTACCCAGATAATCATTCCATATGGTAAAAAAGAAGATTCCGGCAAAGCACAGCCATAGCAGAAGCAGTTCGGATGTACCGAGCCCGAAGAAAAAAAGGAGAACGGAAAAGAGCAGACCGCCGGCAAGGCAGATAAGCAGGATTTTTTTGTTATCATTAATATAGTCCGAAAATTTCATATTTTATACCCCATGCCTCGTTTTGTCTGAATCAAGTCATCAACTCCGAGACTGCGCAATTTCTCTCTGATCCGCATGATGTTTACGCTCAGAGTGTTATCGTCGATGTGGATTTCATTGTCCCATAGATATTCCACCAGTTCCAAGCGGGTGACGATCTCGTTCGGGTGCGTGAAGAGATAGTGCATGATCTTTAACTCGGTTTTGGTCAGCTCGATCTCCTGCGTCCCGAAGGAAAGGGTTCCGGCGACAAGGTTCAGTTTGATACCTTGGTATTCTGCATGGCGAATTTCCGCCGACGCCGTACCGCACCGGCATAACAGGCGATTGATCCGCGCCAGCAGAACGGGGATGTTGTAAGGCTTCGTGATATAATCATCTCCGCCGAGCGTCAGTGCCTGCAGCTCGTCCATCGCGGTATTTCGTCCTGTGATGAAGAGGATGGGTGTTGCGGAAAAGTTGCGGATGGAGGTGCAGAGAGTATAGCCGTCCTGTTTCGGCAGGTTGATGTCCAGCAGAATTAGGTCAGGGGAAAAGGAGCGGACTTGCTCTAAGGGATCAGAGAAGTCGGTGACGGTGTCTACGGTGTAGCCGGCGTTGGAGAGGAGAAGTTGTAGTTCATTACGAATTATGGGATCGTCTTCGATGAGTAGGATTTTTGGTAATGCAGGCATTGGTGCGGGCTCCTTTTTATTTTATAGAATAATTTAATTATAACGCGATAATTGCGCGATGCAATACACTACACAATAATAAACAAATGTAGTATTATATAATTGTAAAAAGGGAATGTGTATCGGAGATAAACGGTGCACATAAAGAAAGCCGCAGAAGATTTTTCTGCGGTTTTCTTTATGTGATCACAATGTTACACCTGATTAATTTGTATCCGGAAGCTATTTGGTTTGCACTTACAATTTGTGAAAAATGGGTGGAGAGTATTGAACCTATCCGGTAAAAAAGATATAATGAGAGAAATATAATTTTGACGTATATTTATATGATTACTATTATATTAAGAAAAATACATTACCGCAGAAAGGACCACGAATGGACAAACTAAATACGCTAAAGAAATATTTCGGCTACTCCGCTTTTCGGGAGGGGCAGGAAGCTTTGATCGACAACATCTTACAGGGGCGGGATGTACTGGGGATCATGCCTACCGGTGCCGGAAAATCTATCTGCTATCAAATCCCCGCACTTCTTTTATCGGGAATCACATTGGTCATCTCGCCGCTTATCTCCCTCATGAAAGATCAGGTACATGCATTGAATCAGGCAGGCATTCATGCCGCCTATATCAACAGTTCGTTGAACGAATCCCAGATTTCAAAAGCACTCAGACTGGCAGCTGCGGGACAGTACAAGATTATCTACGTCGCGCCGGAGCGTTTGGAGACTTATGAGTTTATGCAGTTCGCAAGACAGGCAGAGATCTCTATGGTGACGGTAGATGAGGCACATTGCATTTCCCAGTGGGGACAGGATTTCCGTCCCAGCTATTTGAAGATCGTGCAATTTATCAGAAAGCTTGAGAAAAGACCTGTGATCAGCGCATTTACGGCTACGGCGACGGAAAATGTGAAAGAGGATATCGTCTGTGTTCTGGGACTCAATGATCCTTATGTGCTGGTCACGGGATTCGACCGTAAGAATCTGTATTTTGCAGTAGAGACGCCTGTCGGCAAAGACAAATATGTATTACAATACATAGGGGAGCATGAAGCGGAAAGCGGCATTATCTATTGTGCAACCAGAAAAAACGTGGACACATTATATGATAAGCTGTGTGCGGAGGGGATTGCGGTGACGAAATACCACGCCGGATTAAGCGGCGAGGAGCGCAGACAGAATCAGGAGGATTTTATCTACGACAAGAGCCCGGTCATGATTGCGACAAATGCGTTTGGTATGGGAATCGATAAGTCCAACGTGCGGTTTGTCATTCATTATAACATGCCCCAGAGTCCGGAAAATTATTATCAGGAAGCGGGCAGAGCGGGAAGAGACGGAGAGCGGGCGGAATGCATCCTGCTTTACTCGGCGCAGGATGTCATGATCAACCGCTTCCTGCTGGAGAATAAGGAGCAGAAGGGGGAGTATACACAGGAGGAAATGGAGGCCATCGCGGAGCGGGATGAGGAACGTCTGCGAATGATGGTCTATTACTGCCTTACAACGGACTGCCTGCGGGAATATATACTCCGCTATTTCGGGGAACAGGGGGCAGGACACTGCGGTAATTGCCGGAACTGTCTGCGGGAGTATGAACAGATCGATGTGACGGAGGCGGCGGTGAAGATTATCGCAGGCATCAAGGAAGTGCGTCAACGTTACGGAATCAATGTGATTGCGGGAATGCTCGCCGGGGAGAATCGTGCGAAGCTACGGGAATACGGTGTCATGGCGTATGAGTCTTTCGGCAGTTTACGGGGCATGCGGGAAGTGGAAATTAAGGAGATTATTAACCGGATGCTTGTGCAGAATCTGCTGTTGATGACCAATGATAAATATGCTATTCTGAAAATTACTTCCGAGGCGGACGCAGTCATAGCAGGTGATGCAAGTGTCATTTTGAGAAGGGCAAAGAAAAAGCCTGGGCAGGAGACGGAGGGAAGCAGACGCAAGAAGAGCGGTAAGGCGAAGGCACGTAAGTCGGATATTCTGAATTCCAGAGGATTGGAGCTTTTCGAGCAGCTTCGTCTGCTTCGGACAGAGATTGCCAGAGAGGAGAATGTGCCGCCGTACATCATTTTTTCAGACAAGACGCTGGTAGATATGTGCGTGAGGGTTCCGCTTAACAAGGCCGACATGCTGGAGGTGTCCGGAGTCGGTGAGAATAAATATGAGCGGTACGGTGAACGTTTCCTGGGTGCGATCGCAGACTATACGGGCGGCATCCGGGAGAAGTTCTATTTCGGGGATGCGGAGGAGCTGTGAAGGAACCCAAATATGCTTGTAAATATATTCTTTTTTTGAATAGGAAGATACTAGGAGGCATCAGGCGACGGCAGAGTAGAAAAAGAAGGAGGAACATAATAAAATGGCAGAGAGTAAAGTGTTGATTGTTTATTACAGCAAGACGGGGTTTGCGAAGAAGTATGCGGAATGGATCGGAGAGAGTCTTGTTTCCGATATGTGCTGTGACGTGGTTCCCTATGAGAAACGCAAAAAGATACAGTTCGGACAGTATGACACGATTCTGTTCGGCGGCGGCTTCCATGCGGGACAAATCAATGGCTTAAAGTGGTTCAAAGCACGGATCAACAAGCTTAAGGGGACGAGCAGTATAAGAATCGGGGTTTTTGTAACAGGCGCAATGCCTTCCGACGCGCCGGATGTGGAGAAGACCATGCGGAAGAACTTCACGCAGCAAGAGTGGGAAACTATCAGAACATTTTATCTGCCGGGCGGTTTGTGTTATGAAAAAATGGGCATCGGAGATAAACTTATGATGGCGGTTTTCAGAGCCATGTTAAAGGAGGCTAATGTTGACAGCCAGATGCGGCAGATGGTGGCGCAATCGTTTGATATTACAAACAAAGAGGCGATCACTCCGGTGGTGGAATGGTGCAAGACCAGATAACGCAAAAATCAGTTGCCTTATTACCATTTATCCAATATGATTTATAGATAGGGATAAAAATTAGAAAAGATACAGCAAAACACAAGAAAAGAAGAGGGTAGGCTATGGCAGCTTTGTATGTTAATGAAAAAAACAAAAAAGGACATATTAATCCCGAAATTTACGGACACTTTTCGGAGCATCTCGGAAGGTGCATTTATGAAGGCCTGTATGTCGGAGAGAATTCCGATATTCCGAATGTAAACGGGATGCGAAAAGATGTTGTAGCTGCTTTAAAAAAGATTAAGGTTCCGGTACTACGCTGGCCGGGCGGCTGTTTTGCGGATGAATATCATTGGAAAGACGGTATCGGACCGAAAGAAAACAGAAAGAAAATGATTAATACGCATTGGGGCGGTGTGGTCGAGGATAACAGCTTCGGTACGCATGAGTTCTTCGAGCTGTGTGAACAGCTTGGCTGTAAGACCTATGTAAACGGTAATGTCGGAAGCGGCACGGTGCAGGAGATGAGCGAGTGGGTAGAGTATATCACATTTGATGGCGTCTCTCCGATGGCGGAACTGCGGAAAGAAAACGGTCATGAGAAACCGTGGAAAATCGATTATTTCGGTGTCGGAAATGAGAACTGGGGATGCGGCGGTAACATGACGCCGGAGTATTACGGCAATCTGTACAGAAGATATCAGACTTATGTAAGGCAGTATCGCGGTGATGCGCCGATCCGGAAGATATGCTGCGGTGCCAATGCGGCGGACTATTTCTGGACAGAAGGCGTTTTAAAGACTTGTACGGCGGAGCCGGCTCCCGGTCCCGAGGCGGATAACCCGGGCTTTATGAACGGTCTGTCACTGCATTATTATGTGCACCCCGGCGTATGGGAAAATAAAGGAAGCGCGACGGATTTTGACAGTAAGACCTGGTATCAGACTCTTGCCAGGGCGGTCTGCATGGAAGAATTGATCAGACGTCATGGTGCCATTATGGATCAATATGATCCGGAGAAGAAGATCGGTATGATGGTAGATGAGTGGGGCTGTTGGTTCGATGTGGAGCCGGGTACGAATCCGGGATTCTTATATCAGCAAAATACCATGCGGGATGCGCTGGTAGCGGGTATTACCCTTAATATCTTCAATAAGCACTGCGATCGTGTCAAAATGGCATGCATTTCACAGATGGTTAATGTATTGCAGTCCGTTATTCTGACGGAAGGACCGAAGATGATTCTGACGCCGACGTACCATGTTTTCCATATGTACAAACATCATCAGGATGCTAAGCTGGTTGAAAGCCACATGGATGGCAATAAGATCATAGGAGAGGAAGAATATCAGGTGCCGATGCTCAGTGAATCGGTGTCTGTCAGCGAAGACGGCACGGTGAATATAACGGTAGGTAATTTATCAGTAACGGAAGATGTTCCGGTAGAAATCTTATTCGCGGAACTTACGCCTTCCCGTATCGAAGCCGCGATTTTGACGGGTGCGATGTGTGCGCACAATACCTTTGAGGAGCCGGAAAATGTGAGAGAAGCTGCATTTAATGATTTTAAGGCGGATGGCAGGAAAGTCAATTTTACCGCACCGGCATGC
This sequence comes from Lachnospiraceae bacterium, assembly GCA_014804655.1. GTDB lineage: Bacteria > Bacillota > Clostridia > Lachnospirales > Lachnospiraceae > UBA3282. Next base: position 15,559 of record JAAUZK010000036.1, read on the forward strand.
AGTATAATCAGTTTCCGCGTGCAGTGATGGGGAAAGAAGAACGAATCGGGGCAAAGCGGATTTGCAGAAAATGCCTGACTGCTGATATGGATGAGAAGGAATATTTTGCGAATCTGCTTGCCTATATTGCAAATCTGGATGCCGATATTAAGGCGGAACAGGATATATACGAAAAGAGACTTGCAGTTTGTAAGCAGTGTGATTTGCTGGCAGACGCTATGTGCAGAGCATGCGGCTGTTTCGTGGAATTGCGCGCGGCTATAGGGAAGAATTCCTGTCCGTACGATAAATGGAAGGCGCAAACGAAAAGAGGGATATAGGACTATGAACGAGTATCGGGTAAAAAAGATAGATCACATAAAAAAAATAGAAGTACAGGTGCCGGGGTCAAAGAGCATTACGAACCGGGCGCTTCTGCTCGCAGCTCTGTCCGCGCACAAATGTACGCTGCACGGCGTTTTATTCAGTGACGATTCCAGAGCTTTTCTTTACAGCCTTGAAAAATTAGGCTTTGAAGTGCAGGCGGATGAAGAGACCAAGGATGTGGTGATTCAGGGGTTAGGCGGAAAGATTCCCAATAACCATGCCTCGATCAATGTGAGAAGTGCGGGCACTGCGGCAAGATTTCTGACGGTTATGCTGGCACTGGCGGGAGGGGAATATGAACTTCAGGCCTCGCCGCAGATGTGTAAACGTCCCATGAAGCCGCTTTTGGATATTTTGAAACAGGCGGGCGTTGAATTTGCATTTATCGGGGAAGAAGATCATTTTCCATTTGTGATGAAGTCACAGTCGGTTTCCATGAAAGAGGTTCAGGTGGATACCGGAATCAGCAGTCAGTTTGCCAGTGCGCTTCTCATGTCCGGAGTACTTCTCCCGGATGGAGTAACGGTGCTCCTTTCCGGGGATCGGGCGGAAGGTTCCTATATTAAAATGACGCTTGCCATGATGGAGCAGTTCGGAATCAAGCCGGTTAAGCTTAAGAACGGTTATCGGATTCCGCATACAGAGTCCTTTGGGGTGGAACAATATCAGGTAGAGCCGGATGTGTCCGGAGCATGTTATTTCTATGCAATGGCGCCGTTATTACAGACTGATGTCAAAGTAAAAAATGTTCATATGGATTCTTTACAGGGCGATATTAAATTTTTGCAGGTATTGGAAAGCATGGGCTGTATGCTCACGGACGAAGTCGATGGCGTGAAGATGTCAGGCGGCGGTCTTACAGAATATCCGGGAATGGATGTTTCCATGAAAGATTTTTCCGACCAGACCATGACAATGGCGGCGCTCTCGCCCTTTGCCAAGGGGACGACACTGATTCGGAATATCGGTCATATACGGTTTCAGGAGACAGATAGAATTCATGCTGTTTTGACAGAACTTACCCGCATGGGAATAGCATGTGAAGAAGCGCCGGAATGTGACGGAATCAGAATTATGCCCGGAACGGTGGAAGAATGCAGCGTGGAAACCTATGAGGACCACCGTATGGCGATGGCCTTTAGCCTGGTCGGTCTGAAAACAGGGAAGATAACGATTAGGAATCCGGAATGCTGCCGGAAAACGTTTGAAAATTATTTTGAGCTGCTTGAAGGGCTGTATTAGGGAGGAATTTGCCATGGCGGATAATGAAGAAAAAGAATTGTGGGATATTTATACGAAAGATCGGGTGAAGACCGGCAGATTACATAGACGTGGCGAGAAGATGAAGGACGGAGATTATCATATGGTGGTCCATGTCTGCATTTTTAACAGCAAGAATCAACTGTTGATTCAGCAACGGCAGCCCTTTAAAAAGGGATGGTCTAATATGTGGGATATCACGGTGGGCGGCTCTGCTTTGCATGGAGAGAGCAGCAGTCAGGCGGCAGAACGGGAAGTGCTTGAGGAGATTGGTTTAAAACTGGATTTATCAGAGACCAGACCTGACTTTACGATCAATTTTGAGGATGGATTCGACGATTATTATCTGTTGGAACGGGAAGTGGATTTGGACAAACTTCATCTGCAGAAAGAAGAGGTTCAGGCTGTCCGGTGGGCGGACAGAGAAGAGCTGCTTCAAATGCAGGAGCAGGGAATTATGATTCCTTATTGGTTTCTGGATAAATTATTTGAGGTGCGCGGCCATGATGCGCATGGCAATCTAAAACGGGATATCGAGATAGAATTTGCCGCGCCGCACCGCCTTGCTTCCTGGATGAGTCTGGTGGAAATTACAAGGGATAATTTTCCGGGACTGGAAACACAGGAACTGTTAAACGGATATCGGGAGACAGTCATTAAGAATATGGAGAGGCAAAGCGCCATATGTGCGTTACATGGCAATATAGTTGTGGGAATTCTGCTTTTTTCCACAAAGCACAATATGCTGTCTTGTATGGTGGTACATCCTGAGTATCGCAGACGCGGAATTGCGAAAAAAATGATCGATTTAATGCTGACCAAATTAGATCAGACAAAAGATATTACCGTTACGACATTTCGCGAGGATGATCCGAAAGGAGCTGCACCGCGGGCGTTGTATCAAGCTTTGGGATTTCTTCCGGCAGAACTGTGCATCGAGCAGGGATATCCGTCGCAGGTGTTTGTGTTGAAGGGGAAAAAGCAATAAGGGATAAGAAGATAGAAGAGTGAAAGGAACTGTCGAACAGTCGTGACAAGACGGGAAGCATATAAAATTCTTGGGATCTCACCGGAAACGTCGAAAGATGAAATCAAAAAAAGATATAGGCAGCTTATGTTCCAAGCGCATCCGGACAGCGGCGGATCATCGGCGGAGGGCTGTCGATACAGTGCGCAGGAAATTAATATTGCCTATGAACTTGTGAGCGTAGCTCATTCTGCTGAAGAGTCTGACGAGGTGGATTTCCATAAGGCTGCCGGTACCCGTCACAGGAGAGGTAAAGCGGCGCGGGACAACAGAAAAGACGAATGGGGTGCGCCGATTAACGGGAATGCTTACAGAGAGCGGGAAATCTTATGCTATGCAGAAGATTATGACGGTACTGTGTTAGGCAGTTTTTGCATCGCAAAAGGAAAATATGTGTGGACAACGGAGGAAGAGTTTCCCTTATTCCTGCTCAGCATTTATCAGTGCGGCAAACAGCTTTTGGATGAGTGTGACGAACAGTTTCACGGCGGAGCAGCTTCGGCGGACAGACATCGTGTTCAGGCGGAGCTCACCTATCTGCTCACGCAGCAGTTCATAAACGGGAGTGCGCTTTTGCAGGAACTGGCGAAAGAAGAGATGGCGGAAACAGACGGGAAGCAGATTTTTTATGTTTCGGCCATGGTGGAGCTGACAGCCGGTACAGTGAGTTTGGAAGCCGGCGATTTACTGTATCCGTCGAAACTTAGGCAGCACAGATTGTATCTGCAGAATCAGAAGGGACGGGAGATCGGTTATCTGTCTTTTCATGATGATCGCTTCTACTATATTATCGTGCCCCTCTTTGAGCAAAAGAGAGTACAGATTAAGATACAGGTGGCGGAAAAGCAGGAAAAAAGAAGACGCAGTAAAACTTCCGGATACAGGAATCTTCACTTATGGATCAAACTGCTTGACGTTACCGAAAACTATGTGCCGGAAAATTTAAATTTGCGGATTGAGGAATTAGTGGAATCATATAAAAAGGCGTAAAAATTATTTTTTATATACAGGAGGTACAGCGATATGTGTACTGCAGCAACATATAAGACGAAGGATTTTTATTTCGGGAGAACATTGGATTATGAATTTTCATACGGCGATGAAGTGGTCATAACGCCCAGAAATTATCCGTTTTGTTTTAGGGAAGCGGGAAATATAAATACACATTATGCAATGATCGGAATGGCGTATGTGTCGGAAGATTATCCGTTATACTATGACGCTGTCAACGAGAAGGGATTAGGGATTGCGGGATTGAATTTCGTGGGCAATGCCGCCTTTTGGGATAGCAAAGAAGGCATGGATAATATTGCCCAGTTTGAATTGATTCCATGGATTCTCGGTCAGTGCGCCACAGTGAAAGAGGCGAGGGCGTTAGTGAAGAGGATGAATCTGTCAAAAGTCGCTTTTAATGAGAAGCTTCCGCTGGCACAGCTGCACTGGATCATTGCGGACAGCAGCGAAGCGATAACAGTGGAAGCGGTGAAAGAGGGCATAAAGATATATGACAATCCGGTAGGCGTTTTGACGAACAATCCGCCTTTTGACCGGCAGATGTTTGCGCTGAATAATTATATGCATCTGTCTGTGAAGTCACCCTCGAACACTTTTGCAAAAGGTTTGGAGTTAGAACGGTACAGCCGTGGGATGGGAGCTTTGGGACTGCCGGGAGATTTATCGTCGCAGTCCAGATTTGTAAGGGCAGCGTTTGTGAAGATGAACTCCTTATCCGGGGAAGGAGAAGCAGAGAGTGTCAGCCAGTTTTTCCATATTCTTAATTCGGTGGACCAACAGCGCGGCTGCTGCGAGTTGGATGACGGAAAGTATGAGATAACGATCTATACTTCATGCTGTAATACCAATAAAGGAATATACTATTATACTTCCTATGACAATCACCAGATCACCGCGGTAGACATGCGCAGGGAAGAACTGGACGGGAATGTGCTCATAAGATATCCGATGATCAAAGAGGAGCAGATCCGAATGCAAAATTAGTATATAATATTTTGTGCTGTATGCCGGTAAAGTCGGTGCCCAGATACAGCGCATAGAAAAAGACTGGGGTGGAGATATGAAGATTGCAGTATTTTTTCCGGGAATAGGGTATCATTGTGACAAGCCGCTGTTATATTACAGCGGAAAGATTGCAGGACAGCTTCAATATGAATTATGCAAGGTTAATTACGTTAATTTGAGCAGGTCATTAGACGAAGCATTTGAGCAGGCGCTTGCACAGGCGGAAGAGATTCTGGCGCAGATCGACTGGAGCCGATATGGGGATATTGTATTTGTGTCAAAGAGCATTGGTACGGTAGTTGCAGCCGCTTATGCCAAGAAACACGGAATAAGCTGCAGAAACGTCTACTATACGCCGGTAGCACAGACTTTTGAGTTCGATCCTCAGCACGGCATCGTTTTTCACGGCACCGCGGATTCATGGGTGGAGACTGTGGTTGTCACCACGAAATGTCAGGAACATGACCTGCCGTTACATGTCATAGAAGGTGTCGATCATTCACTGGAAGAAAAGGGTGATACGCTGAGAAGTCTTTGTATTTTGCAGAAGGTGATGGAATTAACAAAGAGTTATATCGCGGATATTTAAGTTTTTTCCGTAAAACATATTGCACGCTGAACTTATTTCTGATAGACTGTCTTCATCCGAACAAATGGAATTCTGCTATGCATGTCAGGCATTTCGCCACGATTTCCATTATTCATTATAACAAAGGAAGTGACTTGCCGGAATTCGAGTTTGCCGCAGGCAAATCTCGCAAAGTTAATTTCGCAGGAATTTACTTTTGGGAAAAGGAGGGATGAAGTGTCATTTATTGGACATATATGATGTTAGAATTAGACTATAGTTTTTAAAAATTTGATTGACAAAATCGAACATCTGTTTTATTCTGATATCAGAACGGATGTTCTACAAGAAAAGGAGAGCAGAACATGGAAAGAGATGAGAAATTAAAAGCATTGGATGCAGCGTTAGGACAGATAGAGAGGCAGTTTGGTAAGGGGGCCGTCATGAAATTGGGTGATCCTTCCGTACAGATGAACGTGGAGACGATTCCGACAGGTTCCCTGAGCCTTGACTTGGCATTGGGACTCGGCGGCATCCCGAAAGGAAGGATTGTTGAGATATACGGACCGGAGTCCAGCGGTAAGACTACCGTGACATTACATATGATTGCGGAAGTACAGAAGCGCGGCGGTATTGCGGGATTCATCGATGCAGAACATGCACTGGACCCGGTATATGCGAAGAATATCGGTGTGGATATTGATAACTTATATATATCTCAGCCGGACTGCGGCGAGCAGGCGTTAGAGATTACGGAGACCATGGTGCGTTCCGGTGCGGTGGATATTATCGTGGTGGACTCGGTTGCCGCATTGGTTCCGAAGGCGGAGATTGACGGCGACATGGGAGACAGTCATGTCGGACTGCAGGCGCGTTTGATGTCTCAGGCGCTTCGTAAACTGACTGCGGTGATCAGCAAGTCTAATTGTACCGTGGTATTTATCAATCAGCTGCGTGAGAAAGTCGGTATCATGTTCGGTAATCCGGAGACGACTACCGGAGGACGTGCACTGAAATTCTACTCGTCCGTACGTCTGGATGTCAGAAGGATCGAGTCCCTGAAGCAAGGCGGAGAAGTGATCGGTAACAGAACGAGAGTGAAAGTGGTTAAGAACAAGATTGCGCCGCCTTTTAAGGAAGCGGAGTTTGATATCATGTTCGGCGAGGGAATTTCTGTGGTCGGTGATATACTGGATCTCGCTGCGGAGAACAATATTGTCAATAAGAGCGGTGCATGGTATGCCTATGAGGGCAATAAGATCGGACAGGGCAGGGAGAATGCAAAGCAGTATTTGCGGGATAATCCGGCGGTATGTACGGAGATAGAGCGCAAGGTAAGGGAGCTGTTTAATCTGGACACAGATAAAGCGGAAGAGACGGCACCGGCGGCGGAAGCAGAGAAGAAGGCTGATAAAGAGAAAGAAAAAACCGCTAAATAATGACAGTGATGGAAAGCTTATTCATAAAAGTATGCAGGAGATCAATGTAAACGGAGAATTATCATGCTTGTAACACAAATATCCGAAGTGTCGAAGTCGCGCTGTCGGGTTTACTTAGACGGGCAGTTCGCCTTCGTACTCTATAAAGGCGAACTGCGACGGTTTCAGATCAAAGTCGATGAGGAGCTTCCCGAGGAAAGTTATCGGGAGATTATGACAGAGATTCTGCCGAAGCGGGCGAAACTGCGCAGTATGAATTTATTGCAATCCCGGGATTATACCCGCAGACAGTTGGCGGATAAATTAGAACAGGGTGATTATCCGCAGGAATGTATTGAAGAAGCGATCGCATATGTAGAATCTTACGGCTATATTGATGACAAACGTTATGCCAGAGACTTTATTGAGTATAATCTTGCCTCCAAGAGCAGAACCCGCATAGAGACCGATCTGATGAGAAAAGGGATTGGGAAAGAGATAATCAGGGCGGCATTTGAAGAATTAACCGATCTGGATGTGCAGCAGGACGAATTGGCTCTGGCATGTGATCTGCTCAGAAAGAAAAAATATTGTGCGGATACTGCTACAGGACAGGAACAGCAGAAAATGTACGGTTTCCTTTATCGGAGAGGGTTTCGTCATGACATAATCAGCAAAGCACTTTTGCTTGACATAACATCAAATTCAGTATAGAATTGAAGTGTTGTAATTTTGCTTAGTATAGAATGTTTATATATAAATGCTGATACAGCTTAAACATTCTAGAATAGATTATGTACAATGAAAACTAAATAAGGAGGTGCTCCTGTAATGTTGGTGCCAGTTATTTTAGCGGTAGTCATCACACTGGTGATTTCGATTCCGGTATCTGCCTTGGTTGCTATCAACTATCGAAAGAAAGTTGTGGAAGCCACAATCGGCAATGCGGATGAGAAAGCCAGAGAGATTATTGACGAAGCTCTCAAAACTGCTGAAGCGAAGAAGCGCGAGTCATTGCTTGAGGTCAAGGAAGAGTCTATTCGTACCAAGAACGAACTCGACAAGGAGATCAAGGAACGTCGTGCGGAGGCGCAGCGTTATGAACGGCGTGTGCAGCAGAAGGAAGAGAACATCGACAAGAAAGCTGATGCTATCGAAAAGAAGGAAGCAAGTTTGGCACAAAGGGAAGAATCCCTGGCGAAACAGCGCGAAGAAATTTCCAAACTTAACGAGCAGAGATTACAGGAACTAGAACGAATCTCAGGATTGACCTCCGAACAAGCAAAAGATTATTTGTTGAAAATTGTTGAAGATGAAGTGAAACATGAGACTGCTGTCATGATAAAAGAGATTGAGAGCAGGGCAAAGGAAGAGGCAGATAAGAAGGCTAAAGAGTATGTAGTCACGGCGATTCAGAAATGTGCCGCAGACCATGTATCCGAGACAACAATATCTGTCGTGCAGCTTCCTAACGATGAGATGAAAGGCAGAATCATCGGTAGAGAGGGACGTAACATCAGAACTCTTGAGACGATGACGGGTGTTGATCTGATCATTGATGATACGCCGGAAGCAGTTATTTTATCCGGATTTGATCCGATCCGCAGGGAAGTGGCAAGGATCGCGCTTGAGAAACTGATCGTGGATGGACGTATTCATCCCGCCAGAATCGAAGAGATGGTTGAAAAGGCGCAGAAGGAAGTAGAAGTAATGATCAAAGAGGAAGGTGAAGCGGCTACGCTGGAGGTAGGTGTACATGGCATTCACCCTGAACTCGTAAGATTACTCGGTAAGATGAAATTCAGAACCAGTTATGGTCAGAACGCATTAAAGCATTCGATCGAAGTTGCTCAATTATCCGGCTTGCTTGCCGCTGAGATGGGATTGGATGTCAGAATGGCGAAGCGTGCAGGTTTGTTGCATGATATCGGTAAGGCTGTTGACCATGAGATGGAAGGTTCGCATATCCAGCTCGGCGTGGAGCTTTGTAGAAAATACAAAGAGTCTCCGACGGTGATCAATGCGGTAGAGTCTCATCACGGGGATGTTGAGCCTCAGTCTCTGATCGCATGTCTTGTACAGGCTGCGGATACGATTTCTGCTGCAAGACCGGGCGCGAGAAGAGAAACATTAGAAACATATACAACAAGACTAAAACAATTAGAAGACATTACAAACAATTTCAAAGGTGTTGATAAATCTTTTGCTATTCAGGCAGGTAGAGAGATTCGTGTTATGGTAGTTCCGGAACAGATTAACGATTCTGATATGGTATTACTTGCAAGAGATATTTCTAAACAGATTGAAGCTGAATTAGAGTATCCCGGACAGATCAAAATAAATGTGATCCGCGAGAGCCGTGTCATTGACTATGCTAAATAGTATTGATTGCCCCGTAGAGAAATCTACGGGGCTTTTCATATCTGTACAGAATCACCAGAAATAGGGAAAAAGCGTAAAGAAAATTGTTTTATCTATATACTTGTGGAATGTGAAAAACTGTAGTAGAATATTTAACGATGTATGATTGTATACAATTATTCAATGCGTATGCCATATCGAGAAATTAGCGTGAGTTTGTTAGTCTGATTAAGAGCATACGCCTTGAGTGTTGATGAGAAAGGAGTATATTTATAGAGATGAAACCGTACAAAGAGATGAGCAGGGAAGAATTACTGTCACTGAAAGCAGAATTTGACAAGCAGTTTGAGGATGTGAAAGGGAAAGGGCTTAAATTGGATATGTCCAGAGGAAAGCCTGCACCTGCACAGCTTGATATAGCAATGGGACTTATGGATGTTTTGAATTCCGAGTCGGATATGAATACGGAAACGGGAGTAGACACCAGAAACTATGGTTTAGTAGATGGTATTCCGGAAGTCAAGAGATTCATGGGAGAGATGATGGAAGTGCCGGTGGAAAATGTAATCGTGTATGGTAACGCAAGTCTGCCGATTATGTATGATACCGTGTCGCGTTCCATGACACATGGAGTTCTCGGCAGTACACCGTGGTGCAAATTGGATAAAGTCAAGTTTTTGTGCCCGGTTCCCGGATATGACAGACATTTTAAGATTACGGAGCATTTTGGGATTGAGATGATTAATATCCCGATGACACCCACGGGTCCGGATATGGAGCTGGTAGAAAAATATGTGCAGGAAGATGCGGCAGTAAAAGGTATCTGGTGTGTGCCTAAGTACTCTAACCCGCAGGGTATTTCCTATTCCGATGAGACGGTGAAGCGGTTTGCGACCCTGAAGCCGGCAGCAGAGGACTTTAGAATTTACTGGGATAATGCATACACGATTCATCATTTATATGAGGATAAACAGGATTATATACTGGAGATTCTGCATGAGTGTGAAAAGGCAGGAAATCCTGATATGGTATACAAATTCAGCTCGACCTCTAAGGTCAGCTTTGCGGGCGGCGGTATCGGCGGATTTGCTGCTTCCAAAGCAAATATCGAGGAAGCGAAAAAGAGCATGTCGGTACAGACGATTGGCTATGATAAGATCAACCAGCTTCGCCATGTCAGATATTTCAAAAACTTGGACGGAATGATGGCGCATATGAAGAAGAGCGCGGACATCATAAGACCTAAGTTTGAGGCAGTTTTAGGCGTCCTAGACAGAGAGCTTGGCGAGTTGGGAATCGGCAGTTGGACGAGACCGCTCGGAGGGTATTTTATCTCTTTCGATGCGATGGAGGGGTGTGCAAAAGCGATCGTAGCAAAGTGTAAAGAGGCGGGTGTTGTTCTGACAGGCGCCGGAGCGACATTTCCTTACGGAATCGACCCGAAGGACAGCAACATCCGTATTGCACCTTCCTATCCTTCTGAGGAGGAGCTGGCTGCGGCGGCAGATCTGTTTGTGCTGTGCGTGAAGTTAGTCAGCGTTGAGAAGCTGTTAAACGCATAAATGCAAGTTGCCGGCAAGCGGGCATTGCAACAGCAGGCTGGACAAGATACGGCAGATATTGTATGATGGAATAAAGTTATGTTAGAAGCAGCGAGGCATATATGGATAAGTATGAGCGAATTGGCAGAGAATTGGTGCATAAGGGTGCTATCATAGACTATTATCAGGATACCATCAAAATCCCCAACGGTAATATTGCAAAATGGGATTATATCCGGCATAAAGGTGCCGCAGCAGTAGTTGCCGTGAAAGAGGATGGAAAGCTTCTGATGGTCAGGCAGTACAGGAATGCTCTGAACAGAGAGACGTTGGAGATCCCGGCCGGCGGGTTAAATGATGTGGATGAACCCACCGATCTTGCTGCGGCGAGAGAGCTGGAAGAGGAAACGGGATACAGCGCGGGGAAACTGGAACTGCTGCTGTCACTGCGCACAACGGTTGCTTTCTGTGACGAGAAGATAGATGTCTATGTGGCAACGGACTTAAAACGGAGCAAGCAGCATCTGGATGAGGATGAATTTCTGGATGTATTAAGCTACGATGTGAAAGATCTGCTGGAGATGATTTACGACTGTAAGATTCAGGATGGCAAGACGGTTTCGGCGATTTTGGCATATTACAATAAATATTGTAAATAACCATATTGCAACAGACAATACAGACAGATACAAGATGGTACAATTAATTTATGATTGCAAAGGAGAATCATGCTATGAATGAAGCAAGAGCAAAAGAACTGGCACATGAACTGACAATGGAATATGTCAGAGAGAAGAATATGTTAAGTAATCCGCTGTTAGAGAATATTCCCAATGTGGTAGAGAAATTTGCAGACATTAACAAGAGATTTTACGATGCTATCATAAATAATGATACGTTAAAAGAGTTGTATTAAATGTGGAGACTGCTTTTATGTGCTGTCGTCAGCGATCTGTGTGACTAGATCGCTGACGTTTTTATATTCTATAGGAAATTTCTCGTTTATGCACGAGTTTGCGAAGCAAATCTCGCAATTGAGCGAAGCTCAATTTTTTATATAGAAAATTAAAAATCGCATGCGGGCGGACGAACCGGCATATATTTAGGTGAACAGGACATACCGTGAAAGAAGGTAAGATATTGCAGCATTCACCGGTTAAAAATTGTTACTATGTGATTTATCTGTTTATGATCGGACTTTTTCTTGGCATAGTGATCGTTAATGCAGGGTATGACACGTGGATCAGAAACGGCAGTCTCTTGGGAACGGAAATGATTCTGCGCCTGAAGAACAGTGTGCCGGACGGCAGTGAACTTCTCGGATATATTGTGAAGCATAGATTATTTACCGTCTTTATGCTTGGGATTTTAGCGACCACTATGATCGGCATTCCGGCGGTGTGCGCATACATATGCTATATCGGGCTGGCGGCCGGGTGTCTTCTTTCGGTTGCAGTGATCCGTTATGGGATCCGCGGACTGCTGCTGATGGCGGCAGGAGTGTTCCCGCAGGGAATTTTGCTGATTCCGGCCTACATAGCCTTGTTTGTATGGAGCATAAGCACCAATCGGATATTGTATTCCAAAAGCCCATATGCGGATTATTATGGCAAATCGGGAAGGCAGAGTTATCTGATAAAGGGGGTACAGATGATCGGGATCGTGGGAGTTGTCATAATGGGTTGCCTATTGGAGAGTTATGTTAATCCTAAAATGCTTCATTTAATTCTAAAAATTTTTTAGAAAGTTTTTATATGTGCGTTTTCCCATATATAGTAGACATAAATTCTTCCGCTGACGATATGTTGTGTTTTCATGAAAATAAGGCTGAAATGCCCGTAAAATCGGGAAAAAATCCATTTGCTTTTCTTTGAAATTCTGATTATAATGATAGGCAGACGATGAGTTGATTTACATAAGAGGGGTCGCTCAGGGAAGGGTTTCCGGTTTCATGGAAAAAGAGATCAAGGCTTTTATAACATATTTACATAATGTGAAGGGTACTTCTGCCAATACGGAGATGTCATATAAGAGAGACTTGGAGAAAGTGCAGCATTTTATGGCGGAGCGGGATGTTCACGAGATGGGATCCGTGACAGAGAAGGACCTGGAAGAGTATGTGAAATATTTGGAGGATAACAAATTTGCCGCGGCTACCGTATCCAGAAACATTGCGTCATTGAAAGCATTTTATCATTATCTGGTGCAGGAAGGGATCGTTGCGGAGGATATCTCCGGATCGTTAAAAGCACCGAAGATCGAGAAGAAGGTTCCGGAGATCATGTCACCTGACGAAGTGGTTCGACTTTTAGAGCAGCCTTCCGGGGATACTCATAAGGAAATTCGTGATAAGGCTATGTTGGAGCTTCTCTATGCTACCGGAATCAGAGTTACGGAACTGATAACCCTTAAAGTTTCCGATGTAAATATATCCATGGGATTTATTTTGTGCCGTGATCGCAATAAGGAGAGAGTGATTCCTTTCGGAACCGAGGCTAAGAACGCCATGACGAGATACTTGGACGGTACGAGGGATGACATGTTGGAGAACAAAAACTCCGATGTGCTTTTTGCGAATTGCTCGGGACAACCGATGAGCCGACAAGGGTTTTGGAAATTAATCAAATATTATGCGAAGAAAGCGGATATCAAGGCGGACATTACGCCGCATACGCTCAGGCATTCTTTTGCGGCGCATTTGGTGGAGAACGGAGCAGACTTAAGAAGTGTGCAGGAGATGCTGGGGCATTCCGATATTTCCACGACACAGATTTATGCACACTTAAATCACAGTCATATACGTGAGGTGTATGCAAAGGCACATCCGAGGGGATAAAGCATATAATAAAGCTTATAAGGCATGGGACTGTTTCAGTTGAAACACCCCGTGCTTTTCTATATAATGGGAATGTGTTACGGCACTGCATGACATTGATAAAGTCCGGGAGGGCATACCATGTATAAGATTTTGATCGTTGAGGACGACAGCACAATTTCGGAACAGATCGGAAAATATCTGAACAGATGGGGATATGCGACTGCCTGCGCGGAAGATTTTGAGAATGTTCTGCAGCAGTTTATTTCTTTTGATCCTCAGCTTGTTCTTTTGGATATCGGACTGCCTTTTTATAATGGGTATTACTGGTGCAGTGAGATTCGTAAAATTTCACAGGTGCCGGTGGTATTCATCTCTTCGGCATCCGATAATATGAATATTGTCATGGCGATGAACATGGGCGGGGATGACTTTATCATGAAGCCTTTTGATCTGGAAGTGCTGCTCGCCAAGGTGCAGGCGATTCTGCGAAGAACGTATTCTTTTCAGAAGCAGTCCTCTGTGATGGAATACGGGAATGTAATTTTGAATCTGACGGATATGAGCCTTCTTTATCAGGGGGTAAGAGTTGAATTGTCGAAGAATGAGTTTCGGATTTTACAGATTCTCTACGAGCATGCGGGTAACACGGTAAGCCGTGAGAATATTATGAAAAGGCTGTGGGATAATGAATGTTTTGTGGATGATAATACGCTCACTGTGAATATGAACCGCCTTCGTAAGAAGTTAGAGGAGATGGGGATTCATGATTTTATATTGACGAAGAAGGGCGTAGGGTATCAGTTAGGAGCTTTCATGAAATAACTTGCAATGTTTCTTGCATTTTTCTGAGAGCTATTTGCATGGTGTTTCGTGAAAGGTTCTTAGCGGCAAAGGATTCGTCAGAATGAGTCAGCATACTTTTTTTGCGGTTTAGAGATACTTTGCAAAGTAATTTAGGTAGTGGTGTTAGCGTCACATGACGGGAAGTGTAAAACGAATTATGAGTAAAAAAGAAATGAACAGACAGATACGGCGGTCATACTTGCGTGACCGCTATATAATCCTGTGCCTCTATTTGTTGACTATAGCGGTGTTCTTCGGAGTAGCCGCTCTTTATGATTATGTGCAGGTATTGAGGAATATGCTTTATGCGGTGGAACTCACGTTCTTTTTCGGTGTGTTGGCTGCATTGATCGACTATCGGAATTACCGGGCAAGGTGTTATTCGTTGTTTCTCGCAGTGCAGAAGGAAGAAGAGCGGACACGCGATCTGCCGGAGGCGCAGAACCTTCCGGAAGTGCTGTACAGGCAGCTTCTTATGGAGGAAGAGCAGGAGAAGCGGAAGCTTCTTACCAGATACGATGAGAAGCAGAAAGATATGGCGGACTATTATACGATGTGGACACACCAGATCAAGACGCCGATTGCAGCCATGCGGCTGTTGCTGCAAGACAGTGAGGAGATGGGGAGCGGGCAGGAAGAGTCGGATCGCCAGAGGGAGAGGGAAGAACTGTTTAAGATCGAGCAATATGCGCAGATGGCGCTCTACTTTGCGAGGCTGGACAGTACGTCTTCGGATTTCCTTTTTAGGGAATACGATGTGCAGGAGATCGTGAAACAGGCAGTGCGTAAGTACTCCGTGTTATTTCTGCGCAGCGGCCTTACTTTTCGGATGGAGGAATTCGAGTTAAGAGCGGTGACGGATGAGAAGTGGCTGTGTTTCGTGGTGGAGCAGGTTTTTTCTAATGCGCTGAAATATACTCAGCAAGGAGGCATTGCGATTTACGGAGCGGATGCACAAGGAAATCCGAAAGAAGGCAGGGTATCCTATCTGGTCATTGAGGATACGGGAATTGGAATCAGAGAGAGCGATCTGCCGAGAATCTTTGAGAGAGGTTTTACCGGATATAACGGGCGGTTAGATAAGAAGGCGACAGGTCTCGGACTGTACTTGTGCAATCAGATCATAGGCAGGATGTCCCATACGTTAAGCGTGAAATCCGAACCTGGGGTAGGGACGAAGGTTATTCTGGGATTTGCGCAGGAGGAGTAAGAAGGGAAGAAAAAGTGTGGTGATTATAGACTGAGAGGGCAGAGCGTATTTATTCGCCGATTTATTTCTCCGTTGCTTACGGCGAGGCATTGAAGAGGGGCTTAATATTTAGATTATTGTATGTGACAAAAGTGTAAGATTACAGAGAAGAAATGTAAGCCGGATGTATGGCAGCACATTTCTTCTTTTCATATAATTGTCTTGTACGAAAGGAGTATGGCTATAAAAATATTAAAAATTGACATTTTCCTTTTGAATACAAACAGACATTAGTAGAGAGGGGTTGACATAACATGTCACTATTAGAAGTGAAAAACGTAAAGAAAGTATATACCACAAGATTCGGTGCTGCCAAGGTGCAGGCGCTTAGTGATGTAAACTTCTCCGTGGAGGAAGGGGAGTATGTGGCGGTCATGGGAGAATCAGGTTCCGGTAAGACGACGCTTTTAAATATCCTTGCTTCTTTAGATAAGGCGACAAGCGGTCAGGTACTTTTAAACGGAAAGGATTTGACGCAGATCAAACAAAGAGAAATCTGTGCTTTCAGAAGAGAACATCTGGGGTTTGTGTTTCAGGATTTTAACCTGTTAGATACATTGTCATTAAAGGACAATATTTATCTGCCGCTTGTGCTGGCAGGAGCGGATTATAAGAAGATGGAGGAGAAACTGCGTCCGCTTGCGAAGAAACTTGATATTTCGGATATTCTGGAGAAATTCCCTTATGAGGTATCGGGCGGACAGCAGCAGCGGGCAGCGGCATGCCGGGCACTGATTACGGAGCCGGATATTATTCTGGCAGACGAGCCTACCGGGGCGCTGGATTCCAAAGCGGCGGGTAAGCTGCTTAAGCTGTTCGGCGAGGTGAACAGAGAGGGCCAGACTATTTTGATGGTGACGCACAGTGTTCAGGCGGCGAGTCATGCAGGGCGGGTGCTTTTTATTAAGGATGGCTGTGTATTTCATCAGATTTATAGAGGCAACCAGGGTAATGAGGCCATGTATAAAATGATATCGGATGCGTTGACGGTATTGCAGACACAGGTACAGGAGGTACAGTCAGCATGAAAGAGACATATAAGACAACAAATACATTGCGCATTAAACTGCTGCCTCAGTTGGCATGGAAGGGCATCACGGCCAACGGAAATGTATATTATCCGTATCTTGCGGCGGGAATTTTTTCGGTATTTACCTATTTTGTGTTTGCTTCGATCCTTCAGAATGATATACGAGACTTGTTCCCGAAAAGAGAGTATGCATGGATCATGCTGTATTTGGGAAAATGGCTGCTTTCTGTTATCCTGCTTTTCTTTCTGATTTATGCCAATGGATTCTTGGTAAAGAGGCGTAAGAAAGAGTTTGGGCTGTATCATATCTTAGGATTAGAGAAAAAACATATCGGCGCAATGATGTTTGTGGAATCTTTTCTGCTCTATGTTGCTGCACTATGTGGCGGTATCATATTTGGGCTGGTGCTCTCCAAGCTGTTGTTTTTGTTGCTGCTTCGGATATGCGGAATGCCGACGGATATACGCTTTGTTTTTGAGCCGGAGGCTTTTAAAGAGACAATAGTCTATTTCGGTTACGTGTACCTGATCAATTATGGGGGTAGTCTGCGGCAGATCGGCAAGGCGAGACCGGTAGAGCTTATGAGCGGCAGCAGGAAAGGCGAGAAAGAACCGAAGTTTCTATTGCTCTATGCATTTCTTGGAATGGCAGCCCTGGGTGTTGGTTATTTCTGCTCAATTACCTCACAGATTGATGAAATGATTTTTATGAACTTTTTTCTTGCGGTCTTCCTCGTAGTTATAGGAACTTATCTTCTGTTTACTTCGGGAAGTATCGCATTCCTAAAATGGATGAAGACAAGGAAGAGGACTTACTATCAACCGGAGAACTTTATCACCGTTTC
The DNA here is from genome assembly GCA_014804655.1 of Lachnospiraceae bacterium. Taxonomy (GTDB): domain Bacteria; phylum Bacillota; class Clostridia; order Lachnospirales; family Lachnospiraceae; genus UBA3282. The sequence continues at coordinate 32,904 of JAAUZK010000036.1, forward strand.
AGGAATGCTTTACCGTATGAAAAAGAGTGCCGCAAGCCTTTCCAATATCTGCATTTTTTCTACCATGGCGCTTATTACCCTCATATGCACGTTATCCTTATGGAACGGTATGGACGGGTGTCTGCATTTTACATGTCCGTACGATATGACAATGTCTTACTGTGAGGAAAAAGTGTCACAGTCAGATGTTATGCAAGAAATCGATAGCCTGGAAGAAAAGTATGGTCTTACCGCGCAGAGAGTAGACGTGTATGACAAGGTGGAGCTTTCTGTGAAAAAAATTGAGAACAGATTTGAAATACAGGACGGAAAAAACTATGCGGAGTGGTACGCCGTGGATATTCTTACTCAGGATGATTATAACAGCGTACAGAACAGTGCGGTCAGCCTTGCGGAGGATGAGGCGCTTATTTACAGCAGCGGCAGAGATTTTGCTTATGATACTATTGATTTCTTCGGCAGAGAGCTTCAAGTACAGGAAGAGATCGACGAATTTTTCCCTCATCCAAAGGCGGAAGGCAATATATTTGAGGCGCGTTATATGATAGTCGTTAGAGATGAACAGGTGCGGGATACATGTGTCAGAGCATGGTGTGAGACGGTCGGTGTGGAGGACGTAGACGGATTCCTGCAAAGTGATGAAACCAGGCGTGTGTTACTCCTTTTGAAAGGCGCTGATGAAGAGAAGTCCGCATTTTTAGAGGAATTCAGTGTATGGGGACAAAGTCAGCCGGGATTTACAAGTCTCCAAAACGGCGTGGATCGGAGAGAAAACGATCATATCATGTATGGTTCACTTCTGTTCATCGGTGTCCTGTTTGGGCTGATATTTTTCATGTGTCTGATTCTGATTATGTACTATAAACAGATTGCGGAAGGATATGAGGACAGAGATAATTTCGGCATTATGCAGAAGGTGGGGATGAGCGATCAGGAGATTTACCAAACGGTACACAGACAGATCCTTATGGTTTTCGGACTGCCGCTTGTCGGAGCGCTTCTGCACACTATGGCAGGGATGTTTATGGTAAAAGGGTTGTTAGGGGTATTATCATTCTTTGACATGAAAATATTTATTGGCAGCATAGCGGGGGTATCGGTGTTGTTTGCGGCAGTGTACGGGGCAAGTTACCTGTTTACCGCGAAGACATATTATCGGATCGTGAAACAGGGTTAGACCTATATGATTGTATATTCTGCAAAGCAGGTAACAGCTCGGCCACGCACAAATTGCACAGTCAATTTTGGTGGCTGAACTTATGTTGGAATCGTAACAATTGATATTATAACGGCAGCAGTGTATTATGTAATTATGCGGAAAGGGTGTAATGATAAATATATGCGAGGTAAATGGTGATGCGGAATAAAACGCAGGAAAAGCGGATGGCTCTGCGTTCCCTTATGAACATCCGTATGCCGGGGTGGATGAAGGATGATGTGATAAGGGTGCAGGATGAATTCCTTGCAGAGGAGGCAAGGGAAAAAGGCATTGTCACCCTGAAAGATATCCCGTCTGTAAAAGAAGCGTATGGAAGCAGCCACCCATTTGCGGATAAGATGTCTATATGGCAGGGGGATATAACGAGATTTTCCGTGGATGCGATCGTAAATGCAGCCAATTCACAGATGCTGGGGTGTTTTGTTCCGTGTCACAGATGTATTGACAATGCGATCCACAGTGCTGCAGGGATGCAGCTTAGGGAAGATTGAGCGGGTTATTTTTAATGTGTTTAAGGATGAGGATAAGGGGATTTATATCGGTAATTTTGAAAACTAAAATGAATAATTGTATATACCAAAAATAGTATGATAAAATTGGTACAAGCAGGTTGATTTAATTTTTATGAGGACATTTGTAAAAAAAGAACGGATAAAAGCAAACTGGAGGAATAAAAAAATCATGATTCGACTAATCCTTGCTTGTATAGACCCATACAAGACGGCAGAAGAATTTGCTGCCGTCGGGTGGAAAATTGACTTTTCGCAACCGCCGGAGAGCGGAGATCCTCTTGTTGGCGTATCGTTGTGCGGCAATTCTGTTCTGCTGGGTGTCACAGAGGGGTATGTTTCCAAAGAACAGCTGCCCCATATTGGTTGTGGAGTGGAGATTTATATGACTGTACCAAACGAACAGATTCGGGAAATTTATGAAAATCATTTGAAGCTGAATCCTAGTGAGCTGACAGTTCAGCCTTGGGGCGATATGGCATTTGAAGTGAATATCGGCGGCTATCAGTTTATGATTGCTGTTATATAGGAAAAGAAAATGAATAACATTATAATTCGATTTAACGAAATGAATACGGCAATCTCTGTCATGCGAAATGTGGCTGCATGGTGGCACTCCCCAACGGCGGCAGGATAAGCATATTGTAACAAGAATAAAGGAATAAAGACATGGAAATCAAGAGAATTGATACATACGATGATGCCCGATTTTCTAAATCGGTTCTTCTTCAACATGGCTGCTTTCTTGTGGATGAGGTTCCCTACGAGGTGGAAATCATCTCCGAGAGCGAAGCGGTGATTCGGGGTGCAGAGCAAACACTTTTTCCGATGGTGATTGATGAATTTCGATTTTATACACCACACATTGTCATATTTTACGATAATGACAGAAATGTTATTAAAGCTTTCCCAAACATAGAGCTATTGAAAATTTCGTTGGATCAGATTCAGCCGTCCCAGTTCTATGTTGATAGAGACAAAATTGCGGCAATTAGCAACTATATTCATGAAGCAGACGATATTGTGATTCAAGTTATGTCCCATCAAAACGGATTTATATCGCTGGATGGACATACCCGGTTATATTACGCTGCTATGAAAGGCTGGAGGTATGTTCGTGCTGTGGAAGAAACATCCGATGATTGGGTATATCGTTTCGTTGCGGAAGCACAGAAACGGAATATTTACACACCCAAGGATATGATGCTGGTAAGCCATGAAGAATACGAAGAAAAATGGAACCGCTTCTGTGATGAGATATTTGCAGATGCAGAGGAATAACAATGGAAATCCAACGATTTATAAAACAGCTTATCCCGGATGTACAACTACAGCAAAGGGTCCAAAGCGGAGCAGGACATAGCAATTTATGATTTTCCAGATAATTACATAAACGGCGGAGAGTACTCGCCGCCGCGAAATCTTAATTATTCGATTTTACCTCAATTCCATTACTCATACTCCGCAATATCATAAATCAACCTCTCCGATGCTTCCCATCCCAGACAAGGATCGGTAATCGACTTACCATAGACACCTTCCCCAATCTTCTGGCAGCCTTCCTCTATATAACTCTCCACCATAACACCTTTGACCATACTATGAATATCGCTGTTCAGCTTTCTGCTGTGCATAACCTCCTTGACGATACGAATCTGCTGCTCATACTGCTTATTAGAGTTATTATGATTGGCATCAATGATACATGCCGGATTCACAAGATCAAACTCTTGATATAAGGAGTAGAGCATGGCGAGATCCTCATAGTGATAGTTGGGCAGGCTCCTGCCGTGTTTGTTGACGGAACCGCGCAGTACGGCGTGTGCCAGCGGATTACCGCCTGTTTTTACCTCGTAACCTCTGTAGATAAAATCATGAGGATGTTGAGCCGCATAGATAGAGTTCAGCATGACTGAAAGAGTACCGCTGGTGGGATTTTTCATACCTGCGGGAACGTCAAAACCGCTGACCGTCATACGGTGCTGCTGGTCTTCCACGGAACGCGCGCCGATAGCGACATAGGAGAGGATGTCCTCCACATAACCCCAGTTGTCGGGGTAGAGCATCTCGTCGGCGGCAGTCAGCCCGGACTCTTCGATGGCGCGTATATGCATTTTGCGCATGGCAATCAGTCCGCTTGTAAAGTCGGGCTTCTTCTCAGGATCGGGCTGACTGACGATTCCCTTATAGCCTTCCCCGGTGGTGCGGGGCTTGTTGGTATAGATTCTCGGAATGAGAATTAATTTATCTTTGACTTTTTCGTTGACACGTGCAAGTCGGTTTACATAATCACATACAGCCTCCTCATTGTCTGCCGAGCAGGGGCCGATGATGACAAGAAATTTTTTGCTTTTACCGGTGATAACATCACTGATTTCGGCATCACGTGCTGCTTTCAGTCTGACAAGATGTTCAGGCATCGGAAACTCTTTGCGGATATCATCCGGTGTTGGTAATTTTGCTACATAATGAAAAGACATTGTTCTATACTCCTTAATTGTTCTTTAGTAACCATTCAAAGATTTCTCTGGCAAAAACACATACATTATAGTATATTAAGCTAAGAATCGCAAGTAAAATGCGAAGGAATGATTTGGGTCAGCAGCTATGTCCCTGAGCCTTCTTCGAAATGCGCAATGCGGATACCGTACATAGGAATGTCTGCAGCATCTGGCTCGCCAGCATACCCCACAGGTATCCTTTGATCCCGTACACCGGGATGGCAAAGAAGACGAACAGCAGGCGCAGTAAGAGGCTTACCACACTGAACAGGAATGTCTGGGCAGTCTTGCCGAGTCCGTTTAAGATGCTGCCCAGTGTACTTGCAATATACATAAAAGGACAGATAAAGCTGAGCGTCAGGATAAAACTGCCGGCCAGTTCCGAATGGAATAGCAGGCGGCCGGCGCTTCGGCCCAGAAGAAGAAACATAGCGGTACATCCGCAGCCGAGCAGCAGACAGTATCGTATGGAGGTCATGATGGCACGTCTGACGGCGTTCTGATTGCCGCTTGCGTCCGCTTCGGAGACGATGGGCAGCAGCAGTACGGAGATCGAGTTGGTGATGGCGGAGGGGAACAGGATGAGCGGAAGACTCATTCCCGTCAATACACCGTAGACTCCCAGAGCATCCGCGTTATTCAGGCCATAGGCCATGAGCCGGTTCGGAATATAGATTGCTTCAACGCTCTGCAGTAGGTTGATGACCAGCCGATTGGCGGACAGTGGCACGGCGAGCTGTAACAGCTGTCCCATGATATGGCGGTAGGCAGCGGGCATACTGTCGGAAGCAGAGAACTGTGATTTGCGGCACTGTGTGCCGCGTGCAGGCAACAGGCTNNNCGTCCTGTGGNANTCCTGATNATCGACGGCAGGGAAAACCTGATGTGCACGGCACATAATCGCGATGACGGAGACGATCATGGATGCGCTCTCNCCGATCACCAGACCGACTACGGCGAAACTGATCGTCGGTTCCATGTTATGCTGTCTNCAGATNTGGTAGATCAGATAAACGGANCCTACGCGGCAGATTTGTTCGGCTAATTGTGATATGGCCGGAATCGCNGTTTTGCGGATNCCATAGAAATATCCGTTGATACAGGAATGTACGGTTGCCATGGGAATGGANAGNGCAATGATNCGAAGNAGNGGCGNAGTCCGCGCTTCCAATAAGAGGGTGACGGCGATCNTATCCGCGTACAGATAGATATANAGGGCACAGNCGATGGAAATTGCCATTGCCATAAGGAAGCCNGCCCACAGTGTTCGGAAAGATGTCCGATAGTCCCGCGTGCTTGTTTCGCTGGCCACGTATTTCGAGATGGCAGTCTGTATGCCGGAGACGGTGAGNGCAAAGGAGAGGGCGAGTACGGGGGCAATCAGCTGATANATTCCCATGCCCTCGGCACCGAANACATTGGATAGGAAAATNCGATAGAAAAAGCCGATAAANCGNCTGAGGAGTCCTGTCANAGTGAGGATGACGGTTCCGGTTACTAACGGATGATTTAACTTTTGCAGTTTCATAGAACACCATCTTTATATGGGATATGGTTTAAATGTATGCGCAAGCGTCAGACGGAAGAACCGGGCGGATCATTTTTCCCNTTTCCCAAATGCTAAAAAAGAAAAGAAAAAGAATTATTGNANTTTATAGAAGGAATCTGTTATGGAAAAGAAAAAAGTNGTAGTAGGCATGTCNGGCGGAGTGGATTCTTCNGTGGCNGCNTACCTGTTAAAAGAGCAAGGGTATGACGTGATCGGGGCGACCATGCAGATCTGGCAGGANGAGGNNCGGGATGTGCAGGAAGAAAACGGCGGCTGCTGTGGGCTCAGNGCCGTNGACGACGCGAGAAGAGTGGCACAGNTATTNGATATTCCATATTATGTGATGAATTTCAAGGAAGAATTCAAATGNCGTGTCATGGATTATTTCGTGGAGGAATATCTGGCGGGNAGAACCCCCAATCCCTGTATTGCATGNAACCGCTATGTGAAGTGGGANGCTATGCTTAAGAGGAGTCTGGAGATCGGCGCGGATTATATCGCCACNGGACACTATGCGAGAATTGCCCGGCTGCCAAACGGCAGATATGCCATTAGGAATTCCGTNACGGCAAAGAAAGATCAGACTTATGCTTTATATAATCTGACGCAGGANCAGCTTGCNCACACGCTTATGCCGGTNGGGGAGTATNCGAAGGAGGAGATCAGNGAGATCGCTAAGAAGGCAGGACTTCCCGTAGCACATAANCCGGACAGTCAGGAGATATGCTTTATACCGGATCATGATTATGCGGCATACATTGAGAAGGCGGCGGGAGANCGTGTCCCGAAAGAGGGGAATTTTGTAACCGAAGACGGAGAGGTTCTGGGACGGCACCGCGGTATTACGCATTACACGGTGGGGCAGCGGAAAGGATTAAATCTTGCCATGGGGCANCCTGTGTTTGTGACACAGATCAGNCCANAGACCGACGAGGTAGTGATCGGTGANGCCGGNGATGTGTTCGGAGAGNGTGNTGCTTTGTGATCATATTAACTATATGGGAATGGAAGATTTATCACAGCCCAGGGAGGTGTTGGCGAAGATACGTTATGCCCACGCGGGAGAATGGTGTGTGATAGAGCGCGTGGCGGANGATATGATCAANTGTACTTTCCGNAANCCGGTGCGCGCCATTACGCCGGGACAGGCNGTGGTNTTCTATGAGGACGGATNTGTGCTTGGCGGCGGAAGNATAGNGGGCGTAAATTGAACATCCCGTAAGAAAATCTTAAGAAATTCTACCGATTTCCTTCACGACATTTTCACAGNCTCTGTGATAGGATGGGTACNTGGAGGAGAGATTATTATGGTAGAATCTAAGTTGAGNAAGGTAAAAGTGAATAATGAGATCGCGCTGTGCGAAGTATATGATAATGCAACGAAAGAAAGGATCAAGAAAGTTTTCTTCNGNGAAGGNATNTCNTTCTTTATCAANTTCAAGAAGAAATTCGGAATGGCAGGGCTNGCGGCGATGAAGCTGGCGGATTCGGAGGTNCAGGACAGACNTGAGACTGTGCCGGAGTGCAAGGAGGGCATCTATGTGATCTGCGTGAACCAAAGTCAGGAGCTGCTTGCGAAGAACTGTATTAAACGGGTGGTGCCGGACTATCGTGACAGAATCGTCTTTTATGATGAACCGAATNAGNAAAGAGAAGANCAGTCCCCTTCNTGGCACTTATACCTGTCGGGTATACTATAGTNTACCGGTTCGCATTTTTCATCNGTTTTTTGTTTTCATACATGCGGTTATCAGCAAGCTGATANGCTTTTTCGATATTGGAATCCATGGCGGAGCAGGAGGCATATCCGCATGCGATGGACATATTTAAATCAGGGATTTCCATATTTTTCTTATGGATATCTTCTCGAAAATGTTCCATAAGAGAAGCAATTTTGGCGGTGTCTGTTGTCTCGGCAATGGCAATAAATTCATCGCCGCCCATTCGTGCAACGATTCCGTGAGACTCAAAAGAATCCGCGATAACCTCTGCGGCGCTTCTGATCAGAATATCGCCCTTGGCATGTCCGTATGTATCATTGACGAATTTCAGATTATTCAAATCAAAACAGAAGACCGTATAATTTAATTCTTCGTCGGCTTTGATTTTATTCATATATTCCATGCAATACCGGCGGTTGTGAATCTGCGTCAGCTCATCGGTGTAAGCGCTTTTGATCAGAAAGTTACGCTCGGTTTCCTGCATCATTTTGCGTGTCAGATTGATATAGAAGGAGACAAACAGAATGAAAATAAAAATTACCATGCCAAGAGACGATACGCCCTTGAGCGTAGCGACAGTTTCTCCTTGATGCCGGCTGGTATAGTATGAGATTAAATCGTAGGCGATGCAGCCGGAAAGTATCAGCATACCGATCAAAAAGAGCCTGTGGACGAACTGACGGCTGGCTTTCAGATTAAGAATTTCAATGATAATAAAATAAATCAAATTACACACAATCAATGCCTGCATATATTTCAGNGTTGCCGCGAAGTGAANAATATCCAGAGAGTGAAGTACGATCGTACATGTTGTGGCAGCAATCTGTATCGTAAGCAGTATACGGTAAAGCATTTTCACAGATTTATTGTTCAATGTGTTGACGTCCTCGCCCATATAGATCATCAAGGGGATCGGAGCCAGATAGAGCGCAATATACTCTAACAGGCATACGGAATACATAGGAATGGAAAAAATCATGATTACATTATAATAGCACAGTGTCCATAATCCCATGCAGATGGAGAAGACAGACACACACAGGATTCTAAGGAACTTCCGGGAAAATATCAATGCATAAACAGTTATACAGCATGTAACAGTTCCGAAAATCGTCAGGAAACATCCTAAGAATAAGGGTAGACGGTTTTCTGTCAGGAGTACCCGGTACACATTTGACCAGTCGTATATCCGAATCGTGTTAAGCTGGGTAAAAGCTTTATTTTCAGACACGTCCAATATGATTTTCAGAGTTTTGCCCTGATATTCTCCGGGGAAATTGATAAACAGCGGACCACTGCCGACAGTTTTATTCTTTGCGATCCGGTCATGACCGTATTCATAGATCATTTCATCGTCAATATACATGCTGACAGCCGCTTGATTGATATGAAGCCGCAATGCGCCTTCCGCGAAATCCAGATGTGCAGGCAGTACNCGCTGCATTGTGAGAGTATCCCCTTTATTGACAATATCAAATTTAAAATTGTCCAGAGAGATATCGTGATAGGAAATATCATTGATTGTGACATCCCATGAATCATTTAGCAAAATATGTTGCGATATGGTAGAATAGTCTTTGGAAAATAATCGGTCCACGAGGAAAAGAGTGATACAGATACTTAAAAACGCATAGACACCCCAGAAGACTTTTAAGAATGTTTTACTTGAAAACTTATTGGAATGCTTCATGTGGAGGCTCCTTCTGTTCCGGTGGAGATACAACAGGTTTCATTTGTATAATTCTTCTCTATTATACATATATAAGAATTGAAATACAAGCATTTCAGAACAGGCCATTGGCGGCATTCGTTCTGGAAACAGCAGGATTAATGTGATATGATAAATAGTATCAAAAGTAATACATAATACGGGGAAAGGATTGAGAAAAATGAAAGTATTGATGATTAACGGAAGTCCCAGAGCAAACGGAAATACTTATGTGGCGCTTCATGAGATGCAGCAGATTTTTGAAAAAGAAGGAATCGAGACAGAAATTATTCATGTGGGGAATAAAGACATCAGGGGCTGTATTGCCTGCGGTACATGCGCCGGCAAAGGCAAATGTGTGTTTGATGACATTGTCAACGAGACGGCGGCAAAGTTCGAAGCCTGTGACGGTCTGGTGATCGGCAGTCCTGTATATTATGCATCTGCGAATGCAACACTGGTTGCTTTTTTGACGAGACTCTTTTACAGTACGCATTTTGACAAGACGATGAAGGTCGGCGCGAGCGTTGTGGCGGCGCGAAGAGGAGGATTGTCAGCAACATTTGACGAACTGAATAAATTCTTCACGATTTGCGGCATGCCGGTGGCATCAGGACAGTACTGGAACAGCATTCACGGCAGGGAAGCCGGCGAGGCGGTGCAGGATGCGGAAGGGCTGCAGAGTATGCGGACACTAGCCAGAAACATGACGTTCCTCATGAAGAGTATCGCCCTTGGCAGGAAAGAATACGGGCTCCCGGAGAAAGAACCGTTCGAGAGGACGAACTTTATACGTTAGCTTGTTTATACGACCCATTTGATTTCACCGCAGCCTATTTTAGCACCGGCATTTCCGGCGGGCTGGGAGGTGAAGTCATCGGGTTTTTCGTGTATGATGACGGATCTTCCTATGATTTCCGGGATTGTAAATCTTTTATCATAGAAAACTGCAAAGGCATACCCCTGATTACCGAGCAGAGGCGGCATATCACCGGCATGATTCGGGTGTTGTGTATCCTGCGGGTTATAGTGCATTCCCGTATGATCGAGGTTATCGCTGCAATCTCCCGACTCGTGTATGTGCATGGCATAGAAACTGCTCGAGTCGGGAAGATCAGCATGAGGAAGTCCGAAAATCTGTGCTTCCACCAATACGCCGCCGTAGGTGGTATGGTAGAATTTAACCATGCCGCTTAGGGCGGGATTCTGTGTGTTTCCGTTGATCCACGCGGCCGCATCCGGTTGATCACGCAGAAGAAGTTCCGTAAAAAGAGTTCGAGGTGTGATTTGATAATTGAGCATGAGAAAAGCTCCGGGATGATTTTAGATTATTATATGTTTCGGATTGGGTTCCGTGCGGATTTATATTATTTTCTATTGNGGATATTTTTTANCCGGAAATGATTTTACGAAATGTTTTTTTTGTAAAAAAGTATTTGACTTAATGAAAATTCATATGATAGAATCTTAAAGCAAATTAAAAACATATTAAATTAAGAAAACATACATGATGACACAGGTAGTGCGNGGCACGTAAATCTGATTACGGAACATGGTTTGGAATCCGTAATAGATTACGCGAGNGACTGCCTGTGNTTTTTGTATGTTNTNAGGAGGAAAAGTTATGCCTAAAAATCAGTTTCAAAGGATGGTGTTTGCCTTCCTGACCGTTGTGGTGACGGTTCACGCGTATGTGTTTTACAGTCTTTATGTAGTCAATGGTTCCACNTTGATGGAGGTTACGGGGGCCGATTCCGTGATCCATGCNATTAANGAGCAGGGCGGTGTNTACATGTTCGGAAGAATGTTNCCGATCTGGGCGGTGGTTCTGGTTGAGTTTATTTTTGCATACGGGCTGGAATGTGTCATGGGAAGNCCGCTTTCTTTTAAGTTTGCCTGNATGAACTTTGAACTTGGCAAAACCCATCCGGTTATTTTTGAAAGNGCGNTNATNTGTGCCACNGTNGGGCTTATGTGTCCGGCNATGAGTTTTCTGGCGGCATGTTTCTATTATCCGTATTATGCGGGATTCAATATTTTCACGCTGTTGGCTAACTGGCTGAAACTGGTATGCTTCAATTTTCCGTTTGCNTTTTTTACNCAGTTATTCTTTATNCAGCCGTTGATCAGAACNGTATTTAANTGTNTGTTCCGGAATAATGANGCATAAATTGTGCATTATTTGTGAATTTTCATCTGCCTATTTCATTTATTGTCCAAATGTGATAAATTAATTCATTGTGGAGATAAATATTTTTTGAAAGNGAAGGGCATATAAAATGGCAAAGAAAACAGCAAAAGTTGATGAAAACACAGAGGTAAGTAAGAGTAANGCAAAGCGTGAGGCGCGCAGAAAGCAGGTNGAAAAGGAAAAACGNCAGAAGCTTGTTTCCAGAACGATCGGGACTATTGTAAGTGCGGTGNTCATATTGGCCATTGTGGCAGTGGTGGGAAGACANCTTTATATTCTGGCNATCCGNACGACACCGGGCACGGATTACAGCGCAGGTCTTACGGAAGACGGGAAGATCGCGAATGCCGATATGAGCACGGCGGTTACNNTGGCTGACTATAAGAATATTTCTATTCCGGAAGATGAGGTTGCCGCNACAGCGGAAGAGGTGGACGACGAGATCAATNCGACACTTGAGTCTTACAAAGANCTTANTNCGGACACGAATCTTGTGATTGCCGACGGCGATGAGGTCAACATTGATTATGTAGGNACNGTTGACGGCGTTGAGTTTGACGGCGGCAACAGCGGCGGNGCCGGCTATGATCTGACNATCGGTTCNGGTTCTTTTGTGGATGACTTCGAGCAGCAGNTGATCGGGCACAANCCGGGCGAGGANGTAACGGTGGAAGTTACTTTCCCGGAAAACTATAGTGAAGAACTGGCCGGTAAAGACGCCAGCTTTGCGGTGACGATCAACGGCATTCAGAAGGCTCCGGAGCTTACCGATGAGTTTGTGGCAGAGAATCTGTCCGAATCCGAAGGTGTATCCACCGCAGCGGAATATCGCGCTAAGGTAGAGCAGGATTTCCGGGAAGATCATTTAAATGAATATCTGACGGCATATGTAACGGAGAATTCTACGGTCAATACTTATCCTAAGAAATATGTGAAAGCAGTGAAGTCTCTTCTCAAGAACAGCGATGGACAGGGTGAGGATATTGACAATGAGATCGAGTATGAGAAAGAATTGACGCAGCGTGCCGAAGAAGACGTGAAAGAATCAATGGTTTATCAGGCAATTTTTGAAGATGCCGGACTTGCATTCGATGCGGAGGCGCATTTTGCCGAGATGGCGGAAGAAAGCGGCGAAGAGTATGTAGAAAACATTAAAGAGCGGTACGGCGCACCGTATTTGGCGCAGAGCGAGATGCGGCAGATGGCTATTGATTATCTGGTAGATCTGTATAAGTAAAAAAGGTAAATCTGCTTCGCAGATTAACCTTGCGAGATTTGCTTCGCAAACTCGGAATATAGTCGGAAAATTGGCTTTATAATTAAAAAAAGGATGGATATCACTTGTGGATGTCCATCCTTTTTAACCATGCTTAATTATGAAATCTTAGAATCCTGCCATCATCAGTCCGATCAGCTGATCGCGCTGTACGGCATCCTGCTTGCCTTTTACGTTGGAGGATATGCTGTCGAGTTCTATTTTGCTGGCGGCAGCCCGCTGCAGTTTTTCCTGAAAATCCCGTCTCTGCGCTTCGGCTTCTTCGGCCCGGCGCTCGGCTCTTGCCTGACTGCGAAGCCGCACAACATCTTCCATAGAATCTAATACTTGTTTCATCGCTGTGATTTCATCCATAACCGATACTCCTGTTCTTAAATAAGACGTTTGCAGACGAACACTCGAAAACTGTTCATTTTATTTATCGGAATGAATATTTAAATTCTAAAGGCATACCGTTATAATTTATGAAACGAAGGACTACGCTTTTCAAAGGTTGTATAGTATTGGAAACCGCACTCTTTCAATATATCTGCGGCGCGGTCGAAGGCGTAAGCGATTTGTTCCGGTTTATGTGCGTCGGAACCGACAGTGATGATCTCGCCGCCTAATTCACGGTAGCGCTTTAGTACTCCGATGCATGGATTCGCACTGCGAAGACCCTTGGCGAGTCCCGCGGTATTGATCTCAATGCCTTTTTCCATAGAGATAATCTTTTCAAGTATCCGGTCAAAGATATCGCGGTACGCTTCGTAGGAGTATCCCTCGTCCTTTGTCGGACCATAGCGTACTACATAGTCCAGATGTCCATATACATCGAAATTGCTGTATGATTTCAGATTATCGAGAATCGATTCAAAATATTCCCGATATGCTTCGAACTGTGTTCTTCCCTCATAGAAGGAAGGGTAGTAGGGGTCTTTTCCGTTACAGATGTGGGAGGAAGCGATGATAAAATCATAGTCGTGTTCCTTGGCGAAGGCAGCGTTTTTGCGGGATAAGTGGGGCTGCATTCCCAATTCCACGCCGAAGCAGAGCGTGATCTGACCGGCGTATTTTTCTCTGAGCTTCAGAAAATCATACAGATATGAGTCCGGATTTAATTCAAACTTTCCGGCAGGATCCCGTTCGGTTTCAGGATAGTCGAAGTCATTGTGTTCCGTAAAACACATATGTGTCAGACCGGCTTCAATTCCTTTTTTGATCAGCTCTTCCATAGGGGTGCTCGAATCGCCTGAGAAAGAGGAATGTAAATGATAATCTGCTGTGATCGGCATAGTGACCTCCTTGTAATTGTACTTTGTAATTGTATGGGTGTTAGGATTCAAGCGTCTTCTGATACTCGAATCCTAACAGAACAATTTTCTGAATTTCCGGTATGATCTGATCGGTTCAGTCATAGCCTCATTTACTATAACTGATTTCGGCGATAAAAACAATTGTGTTTTCTGATATGGACCTCACGGAATTTACAATTATTCTCAATTATTTTCGAATTACATCTTGAATTTTTGGGACAAATTAGGTAAAATAAACGTGCTGACTAAATTTTACCAATTCCATGTGAATGATGCGCATGCGGAAGGGTAAAATTATATAAAAAAACATTATTTAGGAGGGACTAAAAATGGCAGTAAGAGTAGCAATTAATGGTTTTGGCCGTATCGGTCGTCTTGCATTCAGACAGATGTTTGGTGCAGAAGGATATGAAGTAGTAGCAATCAATGATTTAACAAGCCCTAAGATGTTGGCTCACTTGTTAAAGTATGATTCTTCTCAGGGTAAATATGCTCTGGCAGATACCGTATCCGCAGGCGAAGATACCATCACGGTTGATGGCAAGACACTTAAGATCTACAAAGAGCCCGATGCAAATAACTGCCCTTGGGGTGAGCTTAAGGTAGACGTTGTATTAGAGTGTTCCGGATTCTATACAAGCAAAGAGAAGGCACAGGCACATATCAATGCCGGCGCTAGAAAAGTTGTTATTTCTGCTCCTGCAGGTAACGACCTTCCTACAATCGTTTACAATGTAAACCATGAGACACTGAAGGCTGAAGATACAATCATTTCTGCAGCTTCCTGTACAACAAACTGTCTGGCTCCTATGGCTAAGGCACTGAATGATCTGGCAGGCATTAAGTCCGGTATCATGAGCACAATCCATGCATACACAGGCGATCAGATGATCCTTGACGGTCCTCAGAGAAAGGGTGATCTTAGAAGATCCCGCGCTGGCGCTGTAAATATCGTTCCTAACAGCACAGGTGCTGCTAAAGCTATCGGTCTGGTTATTCCTGAGCTGAACGGCAAATTGATCGGTTCCGCACAGCGTGTTCCTACTCCTACAGGTTCTACAACAATCCTTGTAGCAACTGTTGAGAAGTCCGTAACCAAGGAAGAGATCAATGCAGCTATGAAAGCAGCAGCTACAGAGTCCTTCGGATACAATGAGGACGAGATCGTATCTTCCGATATCGTTGGAAGCACATACGGTTCTATCTTCGACGCAACACAGACCATGGTTGGCGAAGACAATCTGGTACAGGTTGTTTCCTGGTATGACAACGAGAACAGCTACACATCCCAGATGGTTCGTACAATCAAGTACTTCTCTGAGTTAGCATAAGAGTAAATTCCTTCGGAATTAACAAATCGAGCAATGCTCGATTGCGAGATTTGCTTCGCGAACTCGAAAACAGTTAGAGGATTAACAAATTGAGCATAGCTCGATTGCGAGATTTGCTTCGCAAACTCGAAAGTATATAAGAGGTAAATGATAGAGGCTCGGCCGTTGGGCCGGGTCTCTTCTTTCAAAAAAATATATTAGGAGGGTTATACAAATGGCATTAAATAAGAAAACTGTAGACGACATTAATGTTAAAGGAAAACGCGTTCTTGTAAGATGCGACTTTAACGTACCTTTAAAGGAAGGTAAGATTACCGACGAGACACGTATCGTTGCAGCGCTTCCTACGATCAATAAGCTGATCGCTGACGGTGGTAAGGTTATCCTTTGTTCTCACTTAGGTAAGGTTAAGAACGGCCCGAACGAGGGCGAGTCCCTTGCACCTGTTGCAGAGAGACTTTCCGAGAAATTGGGTAAGCCTGTTAATTTCGTAGCAGATTACAATGTAACCGGTGAGGCGGCTACAGCAGCAGTGGCAGCTATGAATGAAGGTGATGTTGTACTTCTTCAGAATACCCGTTTCCGTGGCAAAGAAGAGACCAAGCCTGCAGATGCCGGAGAGGCTTTCGCTAAGGAACTGGCAGATCTGGCAGATGTTTATGTATGCGACGCTTTCGGATCCGCACATAGAGCGCATGCATCTGTAGCTGTTGTTACAAAATATATCTCCGAAAAAGGCGGCGAGAACGCAGTCGGTTACTTAATGCAGAAAGAGATCGATTTCTTAGGAAATGCGGTTGAAAATCCGGTAAGACCTTTCGTAGCGATTCTCGGAGGTGCTAAAGTAGCTGATAAGTTGAACGTTATCAATAACCTGCTTGAGAAATGTGATACGTTAATCATCGGTGGTGGTATGGCATTCACTTTCCTGAAGGCTCAGGGAATGGAGATCGGTAACTCCTTAGTAGATGATGAGAAGCTTGATTACTGTAAAGAGATGATGGCTAAGGCTGAGAAGCTGGGCAAGAAGCTGCTTCTTCCGATCGATACAACAGTAGCAGCAGCTTTCCCGAACCCGATCGATGCTGAGATCGAAGTAGAAGTAGTAGATGCTGACAAGATTCCGGCAGATAAAGAAGGTCTGGATATCGGTACGAAGACGGCTGAGCTGTATGCAGACGCTGTGAAGTCTGCTAAGACAGTAGTATGGAACGGACCGATGGGTGTATTCGAGAACCCGATTCTTGCAAAAGGTACGATCGCGGTAGCGAAATCTTTGGCTGAAACTTCCGCAACAACAATCATCGGCGGCGGCGACAGTGCAGCAGCTGTTAACCAGTTAGGTTTTGCTGACAAGATGTCACATATCTCCACAGGCGGCGGCGCTTCCCTTGAGTTCTTAGAGGGTAAAGCACTTCCCGGCGTTGTTGCTGCAGATGACAAATAAGCGGACGATAACGTGGAAGCAGCAACAACGCCTGTTGTTCTGCTGCAGATGACAAATAAAACAGAATAAAATATAAGGAGAACAACACAATGGCAAGAAAGAAAATTGTAGCCGGCAACTGGAAGATGAATATGACTCCCAGCGAGGCAGTAAAGTTATGTGATGAGTTGAAAGATCTGGTAAAATCCGATGATGTTGACGTAGTATATTGCGTACCCGCAATCGACATCGTACCGGTTGTAGAGGCTGTTAAAGGCACTAACGTAGAAGTTGGGGCAGAGAATATGTACTTCGAGGAGAAGGGCGCATATACGGGCGAAATCTCCGCAGCTATGATCAAAGATGCCGGTGCTAAGTATGTTATCATCGGACACTCCGAGAGACGCGATTATTTCAAGGAGGACGACGCTTTACTGAACAAGAAAGTAAAGAAGGCTTTCGAGGCAGGTCTTACACCGATTCTTTGCTGTGGTGAGACATTAGAGCAGAGAGAGATGGGTGTTACCATGGACTGGATCAGACTGCAAATCAAATCTGACCTCACAGAGATCACAGCAGATCAGGTGAAGAGCATGGTGATCGCATACGAGCCTATCTGGGCGATCGGCACAGGCAAGACAGCTACTACAGAGCAGGCTGAGGAAGTATGTAAGGGAATCCGTGAGTGTATCGCAGAGATTTACGATGCAGCTACCGCTGACGCAGTTCGTATCCAGTACGGCGGTTCCGTGAATGCCGGCAATGCGGCAGAGCTGTTCGCACAGCCTGATATCGATGGCGGTCTGGTAGGCGGCGCTTCTTTGAAGGCGGACTTTGGTAAGATTGTAAATTACAAATGATAAGTTTTTCGCAAAATTCTGATAGTTAAAAAATGCAGTAAAATAGGGATATCAAGGGAAATTAAATCCTTTGATATTCCTTTTTGATGTCTTTGGGATTGTCTGAACTATCAGATATATATCATAATATCAGAAATCATTGATTTAAAAGCCAGAATCCGGTTATTTGCAGGATGTTCTGGCTTGTTGTATATTTTAATAAACGGTATAATAGTAGATTGAAACGGAATAGCATTCTTATGAATTGGAAACGGCCCTTTTACGCTTGTATTCTTCGACTACTGCCATCATTTCTTTACTCTTTTGAATACTTATCTGTAATTGCGCTTCATCGACTTTATGATTTGAATCCGGTGTGATTATTTGCAAGGGTTCAAAACTATATATTAAATCGTTCAAAGATGATTTTCCCATAATCAATACCCCACTTTCTATCGATAATATAATCCTGCTTCGCTGCATTTCGCTAAAAAAGTTAATGTTGCCATATATACTTCCGAACTTTGAGAATTTCTTGTTAAACCTTGTATACACTCTCTAAACAGAACAGCAACTTTATCATAATCGAAATCCTTATCTCGTTTTATTACTATCGTTGCGCTCTTTAGACATAACCAGAACGTTTTTAGCAAGTTCCGTATAATCTGATTTTGTTCATCTGTAAAACCATAATATTCAATCAGCGGAACCTTATCTATCGCAATATCAGTGGTATACACTTTCTTGCTGTGTTTATGCCATTTCTAAAGATTTTAGTTTGTCTGGCTTATCCGAACTATCCATTGGAATCAGTTCCTTTCTCATCTCTTTATCATTTTATATTATAGCAGAAGGGTAGCTAAAATACACTGTGGTTTTCTGGATTGATTTCTGCAAAATCCGATACGAAATCCATATTGATATTATATTTGCAGGAGCAAGGTAGATATGTTGAAAGCTTTTGAATATGAGAATGGAAGGAGGATAGCAGTATTATGACATTTGGAATTTTTCTGACAATAGCATTAAGGACAAAGCCTAATAATATAGAGTGACTGGGGCATTATCTTAACATTACTTCTTGGAATCTCAATAAATGAGGTTTCACTTGAAATTTGACAACTGAATATCTTGCAGGAAAAGAAATTTAGGAAAAAACTGATTAATTCAAGCATTCCCTCATGAAATGTAGTAAAATATAGGTATTAGCTGAAAGGTGGGATACCTATGAATCAAATAACACTTACTGACATGGAATATTCCAATCGAAAAAAGAGAACCAAACGTGAGGAGTTTCTTGATTCCTTGGAAGAAATTATTCTTTGGCCGTACTGGGTAGATATGATCCATTCATACTACTTTAACAATAAACGGGGCCGCAGACCTGTTGGTATCGAAGCTATGCTCCGCATGTATCTCATGCAGGTATAGTTCAACCTGTCTGATGATGGAATCGAAGATTCTATCTATAGCTATGTGATGCGCTCGTTTATGCACATTGATTTTAATGAACAGCAAGTGCTTGATGCAACCATCCTGCTGAAGTTCTGCCATATGCTTGAAAAGAACAGGATTGGCGAGAAAATCTTTGTAGATGTGAATAGGCATCTTGATGAAGCCGGTCTTATGATGCACGGTGGCACGATTGTTGATGCAAGCCTTATAGATGTACCGAAATCGACAAAAAAACAGAAAGGTAAACGCGATCCCGAAATGCAGAAGACTAAGAAGGGCAATGAATGGTACTTCGGAATGAAGGTTCATGCCGGTGTGGATGCAGGCAGTGGATTTGTCCACACAATAACCGGTGCGTCTGCAAATATGCATGATGTATCGGAATCATCAAAACTGCTGCGGGAAGATGGACATGTCATGTATGGTGATTCCAGATATCTTGGCACACCTGACCGTCCCGAGATAAAGGAAGATGAGGTTCTTTCTAAAGATAGAATTCCGAATCAGCAAACGTCCTTCCAGTCTAAAGATGGCTGATGATTTTAATGGCCTCAACTGGGACGGGAAGATGGAACATGATAAGTCATCTGTCCGTTGTGAAATAGAGCATGCATTCCTCATAGTCAAAAATCATATGGGCTATGCGAAAGTAGCTCATCGTGGAATCGAAAAAGCATGAACCGATTCAACGTATTATTTGTAAGTGCCAACCTTCTGATGTGTAGCAGGGCTGGCCGAACCCAAGACTTTGTTGGGGGAGACTGTCCGAAAACCCCATGAGCTGTCATGCTGATTGAATGGTAAATCCATCCGGTCTTATTGCGGGTGATTTATATAGATAATGCACTTTGAAAGCTGAATAAAGTACACTA
>JAAUZK010000037.1 GCA_014804655.1 Lachnospiraceae bacterium
GATTGAAGGCTTTTTCAGTAAAATGACCCGCCAGATGCTCCGCGGTATCCGTGTAAAATCTAAGGAAGAGCTCATAGACCGCGTATATAAATATTTTGATGAAGCGAACGAAGAGCCAGTTGTATTTCATTGGAAATATAACCTTGATGATGTTGATGTATCGGAAGTGGTTATTGTTGATACACTTCCGATTAAAAAGTCCAGTTAATTAAAGGATGAAACACTAGCGGATTCAGAAGATAATGCGGATGAGGAAGATACATTGCAGCCGAATCCAAAAGATGAGGATGATGAAGACGATAATTCAACACCGGAACCTGCAAAACCTAAGCAGGAGGAGGAAGACGGCTCCGAACCGGTGATAAATGAGTTGGCAGAAACGGACGAGAATGGAGATCTTGTAACATTGGGGGATAATCTGCTTCCAGAGGATATATTTAAGGAGGCGGACGGTGTGTTTTCGTATTGGAATACTACACAATACAAGACTAATATAACATCGGTAAATTCGGCGGATAATGGGAAAAGTGTTATTATTTCTTTCGGGAATGATGGTCTTGGGGGCGATTATCTATCATCAATTTATTTGACAAAAGATGATTTTAAATTGGAAAATGGTCATAGCTATCAGGTATCCTATAATATTACATCTACGGTAAGCAGGGATATTAAGAGTGGATTTGATGGTACATCTGACCGTGATAATCATCAAATCAGTTTAACGGCTGATAAACAACAGGAAGTATCTTATACTATTACTACTAATGGTGAATGGAATAAGCTTATGTTTTATATGGGAATAGTTGGTAATACGGCTGCAAACATAGGTCCACATACCATCACCATTTCGGATTTGGCTATTCGGGAGTTAATTGTTGAACTTGTACCGGGACCGGATGACGAAGACGTAGAGGGCAATCTTTTAAAAAATGGTACTTTTGTGGATGGATCTTTGGATAATTGGAGTACAAATAGAGACTTTGGTACAACAGTAAAGACTGCCTCTAATAGAGTGGCATTTGATATTCCGGCTATTAATAATAGTGCGCAAGACTATCAAATCTGGTTGCAGCAAACGGTGGCATTGGATAGCATTAAAAACTATAAAATTGCGTTTGATGTGACATCGAGTATAGATAGGAGCATTTTAGTAGGTTTCGACCAAGGACCGTACCTGCCACAGCAGAAATTAGAAGCGGGTAAGCAGAGAAGGGTAGAGGGAGAGATAACTGGTACAAATGGTGGCTCGTTTGTCATATGCCTTGGTTCTGCTTTAAGGGCATATGGAGAAGATGCAAGATTGGAGCAGGATTTAGCTGCGCATCGTGTATCAATATCCAATGTAAGTATTACCGAAATACCCAAGGATATGTCCGCCTATGATACGCCAAACGATGTGCCGTATACTAAAATAACCAGCTTAAAGGGTTTTAAAGGATATACGGCAGAGTTGTTAAATCCATTAAAAGACGGTAAATTCACAAGAGGATTGTCTAACTGGGATCCATGGTGTGAGGAATGGATGACAACATATGATGTTGTCAAATATGCGCCGGTTGAGGACGGTATGTCCGTTTATATTGAAAATACCGGTGGCGGTGAAGGAAACAAGCCGTGGGATGTACAGCTGAATCAGGAAATCACTTTGGCAAGGGATACAGAATATGTCCTGTCCTTTAAAGTTCATTCCGATGTAGAAACAAGGGCAATTAGGGTTAATATTGCTGATATAGATAATGGCGAAAATTGGGTAAAACCAATTACGATTCGAAAAGGCGAGACAAGAGAGGTTATTCTAAATCTTCCTAAGCTTGCAGAGGATGCAAAGAATAAAAAATTCTCTATTGAGATGGGAAATGTGGCCGGTGACGTGCTGAATAACACTCTGACATTTACCGATATGAAACTGGAAGTAAATGGTTATGGCGAACTCGCAGAAAGAATTACGGACGGCTATTTTGATGATGGTACACAGGGAACTTTCGAGACAGCAGGAACTGCAGATGTTGTAACCTATGATTTTGCAGAAAACTATGTCCGGGCGGAGATCAGTAAGGATTGTGATGTTGAGGATGTTTCTGTCAGCAGTGCGCCGTTTTCCATGCTGGCTGGCAGCGACTTGGTAGGCAACAAGTATGAAGCAAGTTTCATGGCGGGCGCTACTACCGAAGAAAGAGATATAAAGGCAGTATTAGTAAATGGAAACGGAACTGTTTTGACGGAACAGACATTTTCCTTATCAACGGATACGAAGCTTTACAACTTTACCTATACACCGACTGCAGCACAGACAGATGTTCGCTTAAAATTGTTATTGGGCGGTAGCGTTGGAACGGTTTGTGTAGATACGATTCGCTGTGATTTGGCAGGCTACCCGAGAGCGATGGGTCTGGATGTGGAAGCGCACGATATTACCCTGCTGGAAAGGAAAGTGACTCCGGCGATCAATGAAACACCAGCAAGTAAGGCAATAGAAGGCTCTGATATTGTTTTAACAATTGACAAAGGTGATTCAGAGACTGCAAAAGAAAGCAATCAGGCATATGTAGATGCAGTTAGAAAAGAAGGAAAGATTACAATTGACGGAAAAGAGGTATCGTTTACAATAGCCGGCGGTGGGGATGCTGACCATACAATTACATTGGAGAAGTCTCTGTTTTCAGTGAGCGGTGACAGGCAGACTTTTGACATCAGAATCACTGTGCCATGGTATGAGAATGTACATATCCGGCAGACGGTATATAAGACACAGAAATGGAAAGACACATGGTTAGAGGAATTCGACGGAACAGCGCTTGATACAAGCAAGTGGTCCTATCAGATTGGCGATGGCTCATTATATGGCGTTGCCGGCTGGGGAAATGGTGAGCAGCAATATTATACGAAGGAAGGCAATCTGAAAGTAGAGGATGGCGAACTGACCATTACGGCGGAAAAGGACAGAACATATGGTACGAAGTACACTTCTGCCCGTATCTGGACGATGGCAGATGATCAAAAGACGGCGAAATTCTCTCAGACTTACGGAAGAATGGAAGCGAAAATGAAGCTTGCCGGCGGAGAAGGTTATGAAGGTGTATGGCCCGCATTTTGGATGCTTCCTGTAGATACCAGCATATATGGTACTTGGCCGCTTTCGGGAGAAATTGATATTTTGGAAGCAAGAGGACGTGAACCCGAGAAGGCAGACGGTACCGTTCACTACGGAAAACCNTGGCCGAATAANGAGTCTCAGGGCGGCGTATTTGACTTTACGGAATCNANGTACAATAATGACAGCGACATTAACGATTACCATGTTTATGCAGTAGAGTGGGAACCGGGNGNNATNCGTTGGTATGTGGATGATGANCTTTNNTATCANTACAGNAACTGGTANAGCCANTCATCGAATAATCCTCAGAAATACCTATATCCGGCACCNTTTGANCAGGATTTCTATATTATCCTGAATNTGGCTGTCGGCGGAACCTTTGATAATGGNTATGAACCGGATCCCGATAAGCTGCCGGTAGACATGAAGGTGGATTATGTGCGNGTGTATGAGTCTGCGACAGGTTATAATGAGGTGNCGGAAGAACCNCCTGTTACCAAGGATGATGATACGAGTATAAACAGCGTAAAATCCGAATTGTATGATAAGGAATATAGAGGCATTAATTATGTGGCGACGGATAGTGACGTGCAGCTAAGAGATGTGTGGAATCTTGTAACCTTACCACAATTTAATGGCCACGCTGATTTTGACACAGTTACGGAGAATGGCGAAGTATTTGCAAAGATTACGCCAACAGCTNTGGGAAGTGAGTCACATGCCATTCAGTTGATTCAGGCNCTTGATCTTGTAAAAGGATATAATTACAGAATCAGCTTCGATGCGAAGACCGAGGGAGGAACCCGTAAGCTGAACATGAAGCTGGGACAGGATGGAACCGAGGGATGGAATGCNTATGAAACCTTTGAAACCACGTTGACAAATAATGTGCAGCATTANCAATATGAGTTTCAGGCAGGNGTTACTGACCTTCATTCCAGAGTGGAATTCAATCTTGCNACGAGCNNCCTGCCCGTATATATCGGTAATATTACTTACGAAATTATTGATGAAATAGTCATTGATGAAGANGGGCGGAAGACGCCNNTAGACGACGGCAACCATGTGTATAATGGCAGCTTTAATATAGGCGGAATTAGCGGACTTTCTTACTGGCACACGGATGATTCGGACGCCAAAGTCGTGCGAACTGAAAATAAGAGAGGTTATCAGTTTACGGCAACGAAGGGAAATCTGTATCAGTATGGATTGCAGCTTTTACAGAGTGACAGCTATAAGCTTACCTTCTCGGCGAATGCGGATGCGGACAGAACGGTTAAGGTAATTGTATCNAACAATGACGGAAGNGTAATTTACAAGAGTGNNGACATCACATTAACGAAAGAGCGCGGAACAAAAGAGCTTACATTTACCATGGAGCCCGATGTGACGGATGAGGATGCAAAGCTCACTTTCTTNATTGNAGAANGNGGCGAGAAGGTNTACATAACTGATATNANNCTGATAAGAACCTCCTATAATAATGTTAACTGGGATGAGCATAATGCACACCCGCTTCTCAACGGTGATTTTGAGTCGGGNGATCGCTATTGGACTTCTTATGGAGCNGCNGAACCGACTATAATAGANGACAGCGAGAAGNCNGGAAACCATTATGNGCAGGTAAACGGCAAAANATCAGGNAATNTATANGATCTTATGCTTATGTATCCGGATCTTGCATTGACCGGGAAAACAGATTATGAGTTTTCCTTTGATGTGAAGGCAAGCCAGGACAATGAAACNCTTCTTGTAACGATGGAGGACGTTNACTATACGCACTACTTTGATGCTAAGGATTTGGCGGTCGGAACAGAGTGGACAACATACAGCTATGATTTACGGTATACGGACGATCTGAATGTTACATTGAAATTCCAGCTTGGCGGTGCGAGTGGAGACTGCTACTATTATTTTGACAATGTAAAGTTAAGTGCGAAAGGNGCGCCNAAAACGCCGGGTATTTTGTCANCGAGGAGTTACAACCNTGTAGGNGNGGATGTAATCATGACTTACNNCGGTGAGGATGACTGGGTANAAAATGCATTTGTCTATGTCGATGGNACNAANNTTGATAAATCGAAAGCAGTTTTTGCTNACGGNACNCTGACCATTGATAAGAGCGTATTTACGGAATCAAAGACCTATGGAGTTACCGTGAAATCTNCCGGTTATNCAACTTCCAGAGAAGTNAAAGTGAACCTTTTCCCGGCAGATGGAAATCGTATTTTTAACGGCGGTTTCAATTCTGTTTTGGATCCGTGGGGAACTTATATACTGGAAGNNAAAAGAGACTATATTACNNTAGAAAATGGNGAGGCTAAGATACATTATGGCGGACCGGGNTATGATGAGTATGGAAATATNGTACCGTGGGCAATCCAGCTCTATCAGGATAACATTCCGGTAGAACGTGGTAAAAAGTATCAGATNTCCTTTATCGCTTATGCAACGACAGCACGCCAGATTCAGGTAATGCGGAATCAGGGCGNAGAAGTTTCTGNTTATNTNTCAATCACAAAGGAGCCGCAGGTTTATGAANTAGNGTTTGTCTCGTTAGGNGATACCTTGAAGCTACANTTTTTACTTTCCACAATAGGAAAAGACGGAGCAGGAGCGACANTCGATGACGTACTGGAAGATCATGANATTTATATTGACAGTGTCTGCNTCAAGGAAGTAGGGGCAGANGGCAAAGTTACCGTNGATAATACGGAACTGTTAAGTGTNATTGCTCAGTGTGNGGATATAACGGAACANGGNGATTACACGGANGAGAGCTGGGAAGAATTTACGACNGCNTTAGAATCNGCACGGGTAATNGCGGCGGATAAAGATGCAAAGCAGGCACAGGTTGACTCNGNCAAGGATANATTAAANGCGGCTCTNAAGGGNCTTGCTCATGTGGCGGATAAGNCTACTCTTCAAGGCGTACTTGAGAAGTATAAATATGTGACCGGCGATGAGACAAATAAAAGATATCAGGCATTTAAGGAAGCATATGACGCGGCTGCAGAGATCAGCAAACAAAACAGCGCNACACAGACGCAGGTNAACAGGGCGATCGCGGAACTTGAAAATGCATATGACGTGATGACAAAAGCTGCGGAACTGGATAGGGTGATTGNAGCATGTGAAGCTGCAGACGTAGATACTTCCGATGAAAATTATCCTGAATTTAAGNCAGCATTGGAAGCGGCAAAGAAAATTGCGGCGAGAGAGGACGCAGCAAAAGANAGTATAGAACGGGCAACGANGAACCTTCAAGCAGCATATGAGGCGCTTACNGGTGAAAAGCTTGAAATAACTGACAAATCGGCTCTGACGACGATCCTNGCAANATACGAAAACGTAGAAGGCGACGAGGCGGATGCAAATTATCAGAGATTTAAGGCGGCATATGATCANGCAAGGGGACTCGTAACNGACATTACAGCAACACAAACAGATATTGATGGTGCAGTAAAAGCAGTAAAGGATACATATCTGGCATATGTCAGGGCATTACTNGAAACAGATGTGAATGAATATGAAGANATGGAACANAACGCNTATACTGATGATACNTGGAATGCGTTCACGGAGGCATTAGAAAAGGCGCAGAAACTNCTGGANAATGACAGCGAAGAGGATACCGAGNCGNCTGCGGAAANGCTTGNAAAAGCAAGAGAAGATTTACAGNCGGCCCACAGAAACTTGTTTGAAAAGGATGATCTCTGGATNAAGAACATTCCGGCTCAGACATATACAGGTTCGGCAATTAAGCCGGCAGTNGAAGTCTGGGAAGGCAANCAGCGTCTGACGGAAANGAAGGATTACACGGTATCCTATAAGAAGAATACCAATGCAGGTCAGGCGGAGGTAATCGTCACAGGTAAGGGTAACTATAAAGATAAGGCGACGGTTAACTTCACAATTTTGCCGAAAGATATTGCGGAGCTTGATGTAGCGGACGTATATGCGATTATCAAGAATGGTAAAGTATCTGATAAACCGAAAGTAACCGTAAAATATGGTAAGAAGACGGTATCGCTGGGAGATACCAATAAGAAGGATTGTAAGGTTACTTATCCTGAGATTCCTACGGTTACAACCGATGATGGAAAGACAAGTGTAGTGGCTGGTAACTATCCTATCACCATTGAGGCCAGAAATGTAAGAGATGTGGATGAGGATGGCAATGAAACGGTAACCTATACGGGAAATTATGCGGGAAAGAAGGAAATCCGCTATGCGGTTCTTGCCGGGGATACCAATCTGATGAGCAAGGCAAGCATCACGTTGTCAGTTGAAGGCGCAAAGGTTAATAGTGTAAAATATGCGGGCGTGAATGGTGCAGATACGGTGAAGCCGGATGTAACTGTCACTTACGGAGGCGGAAAGGTTACCCTAATTAAAGATATCGACTATACACTGGAGTATGTGGGCTGGGATAAGGTAGGAAAAGCCACAGTTGAAGTAAAAGCGATATCAAAAGAGCCTGAGCTTGGAGATGAAAACACGAAATACTATTATGGTACGAAGACGGTAACCTATACTGTAAAAGGTGAGACGTTTAAGGCAGGCAATATTACCATAGACGGTTTTGTGGGTACAGGATATACTTATACCGGTGACGCGATTATGCTTGCTGAAAACGAGCTGGTACTTAAGGATAAAAATCGCAAAGATGATAATGGTGAGATCTATACACTGGAAAAGGGTAGGGACTATCAGATTTTCTACAGCAATAATATCAATGCCGGCAATAAGGCATCCATTATCTTCGAAGGTATGGGCAGTTATGCGGGAAGTAAGATTACCAAGAACTTTACGATTAATTCATTGTCACTTGAGACTTGTGCGAATGAGGATTCCGGGCTGGTATGGAGCTGTCCTGAGAAAGCAGTTTATACGAAGACAGGGGCAGAACCTGCGTACACATTGACATACCGCGGCAAGCCACTGACTGTTAAGACAGACTACACCGTATCCTATTCGGGTAACAAGGTCGTTAAGGAAGATCAGAATTCAGCGACTATTAAAATTAATGGAAAAGGAAACTTTAGCGGAACGCTTACGGCGTCGTATGAAGTCACAAAGCTGACAACAGAAGAAATAAATGCCGGAGCAGTATATGCAGAAGCAACAGACATCGTAGTGCCTAATAAGCTTAACAAGCTGAAAGCGTCTCTGAAAGTATATGAGAAATCTACAGGAAAGATGCTGAAGCAAGGAACGGACTATGAGAAGACATTCACATACCATGTAGAGGATGCAGAGACAGGTGAGGAAGTTGAAGTTACAGCGGATGATTTAGTGCCGGATCAGAAGATAATTGTTTCCGTCACATTGAAGAACAATTATTCCGGAACCGGCGAAGAAGCGGCAACGATTAAAACTTCATTCAGACTGTATAATAGTAAACAAAAGGCGTCCGGCTTCCAGGTAGTAGTAGATAATAATGACGGTAACGGATGGTATTATACCGGTCGGCAGATTAGACCTGGAGTAACGGTATATAAAAGCAAAGCAAGCCAAAAAGCTAATGAGGCTCCACTGGTAAAAGGTGTAGATTATGAGGTAGATTATACCAATAACATTCAAAAGGGTACGGCAAAAATCATGATTACCGGTACTGGTAGTGGCTATGGCGGCACCAAGACTGTAACCTTCAAGATCAAGAATAAGACAATTTTCTTTAAAGAGTGGGGACAGAGTATTGCAAACTTTTTCTCGAATCTGTTTTAAAGCGATTTACGAATAGCTTTATGCGGTGAAAAGGGAGCAGCGCAAAATAACTATGAGTAGTTATGATGCGCTGCCCTTTTACGGTGGGAAGATGGGTGCGGAGATTGAAGAAATAGATTTTCCTTCCTATTCAATCGGTTTTTGGATTTTTTTTGGGTCATATTGAAAAAAATTGTAAAAGTGTCTATAATATAGTTCAGTAGGGTTTTGTCAGGCATGAGATACATAAATATGCCCTGAAATCAAATTCGTTTGAGATGGAGGTTTGCTATGAGGTTAGTTACGCGTTCGGATTTTGACGGGCTTGCATGTGGAGCGTTATTAAAGGAAGCGGGCATTATTGATCATTGGAAGTTTGCACATCCTAAAGATTTGCAGGACGGATTGATTGAGATTACAGAGGATGACTGCCTTGCCAATGTCCCTTATGTGGAGGGCTGCGGATTATGGTTTGATCATCATTCCAGTGAACATGAGAGATTACAGTTACAGGGTAAATATAAGGGAGAGAGCCGTATTACGCCTTCCTGTGCCAGAATTATCTATGAGTACTATGGCGGCAGAGAGAGATTCCCGCAGTTTGACGATATGATGGAGGCAGTTGATAAGGTTGATTCCGGTAACCTTACCATTGATGAGATTCAGAATCCCACGGGATGGATTCTTGTCGGTTATCTGATGGACCCCAGAACCGGGCTGGGGCGTTTCCGCAATTTTACGATTTCCAATTATCAGCTTATGGAGAAACTGATCGATGCGTGCCGTACGATGACTACGGATGAGATTTTAGATCTGTCGGATGTTAAGGAGCGTATTGAGGTTTATAATGAGCAGACCGAGAAATTCAAGGAGATGGTTACAGCGCATACCGAGGTGCGCGGTAATGTGATTATCACGGATCTAAGAGGCTTAGATATTATCTATACGGGTAATCGGTTTATGATCTACAGCATGTATCCGGAACAGAATATCTCCGCATGGATCGTTAACGGTAAAGGCGGTCTCGGTTGTTCGGCGGCAGTCGGCTACAGCATTATCAATAAGACCAGCGACGTGAATGTAGGAAGTCTCATGCTGAAATACGGCGGCGGCGGCCACAAGAAAGTCGGCACCTGTCAGTTCAGCGATGAGAATATGGCGGAAGATCTTCCGAAGATGCTGGATGAACTTTGCGAGATGGCGAATGCCTAGAAGATAATCGGTATTGAAATGTCAGCTTGTAAGATCGGGTAATTCGATTTTCGGCTGGCGGTCAAACGGCGATATGCCCCATAATTGAAGGGCATATCGCCGTTAGTGGATTACGGTGTAGGTATACTGACTATCATTGATGATGAGGGTAACGTATGCGGTATGGATGCCGGAATATAGAACATGATATAAACGGGGGATATACATTATGACATTTGATTTAAAGAAGGACAGCAAAAGAATTATTATTATATGTCTGGCATCGGCAATCATGGCAGTCAATATTAAGACGTTTGTCAGTACAGGCGGGTTATATCCGGGCGGTGCTACGGGTCTGACAATATTGATCCAGAGTATCTGCAAGATGTTTTTGCATATTACGATTCCGTATACGCCTGTCAATCTGCTGTTGAATGCGGTGCCGATCTATATCGGATGGCGCTTTATCGGTAAGAAGTTTACGCTGTATTCCTGTATCTCCATCCTGGTGACAAGTATCATGACTGATATGATACCGGAGGTCGCTGTCACATACGATATTCTTCTGATCAGCATATTCGGCGGTATCGTCAGCGGGTTCGCAATCAGTCTGTGCCTGTCCATGAATGCGACGACAGGAGGATCGGACTTTATTTCCATCTATCTGTCAGAGAAAAAAGGAGTCGATGCATGGAATTTTATTCTGGCATTTAACGTGGTTATCATTATGATTGCCGGATTACTGTTCGGTTTCGACAAGGCATTGTATTCTATCATATACCAGTACGCTTCCACACAGATGCTGCATATGCTCTATAAGAGATATCAAAAACAGACACTGTTTATCGTGACAAATAAAGCGAACGATGTCTGCAAGGCGATCAATACGGTCAGCATGCATGGAGCGACGATCATGAGCGGCGAGGGCTCCTATGAACACGAGAAGAGGAAAGTGGTGTACTCCGTCGTGTCCAAGGAGGAGAGTAAAGAGGTGATAGCAGCCGTGAAGAAAGCGGATGAAAGCGCTTTCGTCAATGCAATCAGGACGGAAGAGCTGTCGGGAAGATTCTATTATAGGCCGAATGAGTAACCGTTTGTATCTGCCCGCCTTCTGAAGAGCCTCCTAACTCATATAGTCGCCGTTGTAACTGACGAGTACCGCATTAGTGACACCATCCATATCTGCNAGCGTATTGATAAAATCNGTGTTGTCGCTTTTCAGACGNANCTCGGCATTCAGTTCAATGGCNCCNTTNTGNACTGTTTTGCTTTTCACGACGAAGCGGGTGACCTGNGTTTCCAAGTATTCTTTNNCCCGGCGTTCGCTGTCCTGATCCGTGCAGTTTAAGACAACGATATAAGGATTAAAGTGNGATTTCCTGTTGACNAAAATCAGCAGGAAAACGCCGATCAGNACGCTNCCGATTACCGCTAAGGGGATCAGACCCGCGGCGAGGACGATTCCTACCGCGATCGACCAGAATAGGAAAGCAATGTCCAGAGGTTCCTTGATGGCAGCNCGGAAACGGACGATNGATANAGCACCGACCATACCGAGGGAAAGAACGACATTGGAGGTTACCGCGAGAATTACCAGCGTTGTGATCATAGTGAGNGCCACCAGNGTTACGCCGAATCCNGAGGAATACATGACACCTGAGAAAGTCTTTTTATAGACAAAAAAGATAAACATACCAAGTCCAAAAGCAAGAATCAAGGCGAGAGTCATNTCAAAAAGGCTTATNCTGGTTACATTTTCTAAGAAACTTGATTTAAAAATATCATTAAAAGTCATAGTGTTTTCTCCATTANAATGAAATAGTCTGTTATGTCAGGTCAACCGTAAATTCGACATGCCGCATATTTGGAAAAGGCCTGTGTGCGGCATCCNTCNAGTTGCACGATATCCCGAATCAGATCCGGCAGATAATCATCCCATTTTACTTCCAGAATAATAGGGGCATTGCCTGCGGGGATCGTGATACAGTCAGGGTTCAGAAAATCCGTACACCGCAGNCCNGTCCGAATATCNTAATCGATCGTGACGCGGACATTGCCTGCNGGAAAAATAAACGGTTCTCTAATGTAATCCACGATNGTCTTAGGGCGAAGCTGCTGGAAATACATTTTGTCATGCAGCTCTTTCACAAGGGGCTCTNTNCTCTCGGACATCCACTCACAGTTACCGTCTACGATTGCCTGCGCTTCCTCTGCTGTTAAGACGGCGGACTCTTTNGTGCCCAGCCCGCTAAGTTTACTCTTTTTTTCCAGATGAATCAGGGAAGGATCACGGTTGTAGTAGCGGATGCGGAATTTCTCGCGCCGGCTTATGCCGTCCAGCTTCTCCCGCAGAGCCTTGTCCGACAGATTGTCGAAGTACAGGCTTCGGATCATGTAGCGTCCNTCGATGGCGTGTGCGTCCGGCCGTGTTACTGCCCGCAGCCGCTGCCGCAGGGTGATCACATCAGAAAGCGTGATTTCGTGTTTCCATTCATGGCGNTAAGTCAAGGGGTGTCTCCTTTCTTCTATNTTNATGTTTAAGATTGTACAGGCAATTTAAGGAAAAAATATGTATAAATTGAGAAAATTCTGTGTCCAAGCAGTATTATATATTTAATAAAACCGGTTGACAAATCCCGAATCAGGAACCTATAATGAATTATCACGAGCGGAAGGGGTGGAAAGATGAGGCAGTAATCGACTTTTGAAACATGAAATATTGTTGCCAAAAGTGGATTATGTTTCTCATTTTCATAACCGCTCTTTATTTGTGTCTTTTATTAATAGATAAAAATTGATTAAGCCGACAAGACTTCAAAGCTGTTTTGTGATGCGCTTAATCATNCAATAGACAGTGTTTATGAAACAGAAACCATCCGGAATCATTTGGCAACAGATGATTCTTTTTCTTTGCGCGCANAAGCAGAGTCGAAGATACAGTCTTCTGAGTCTGCTTATGCCGGAGAAGTTGTAAGAAGAAACGGAGGTTAAAACATCATGGCACAAATCAGCGTATCAAATCTCACCTTCTGTTATGAAGGCAGCTTTGACAATATATTTGAAAATGTATCTTTTATGATNGACACGGACTGGAAGTTAGGTTTTATCGGGAGAAACGGCAAAGGTAAGACCACGTTTTTAAACCTTTTGATGGGAAACCAAAAGGAGTATCAGGGGCATATCAGCACATCGACGGTGTTTGACTATTTTCCCTATCAGGTCACGGAGCAGCAGAAAGAACAATGCTGTGNGGATTTTATGGAAGAGTGGAAGACGGACTGTGAACTNTGGCGNANCATCTGTGAGTTGGAGAAGCTNCACCTCGAGGCGGATGTGCTCTACAGACCGTTCCGGACACTCAGCCACGGGGAACGNACNAANGTAATGCTGGCAGTTTTGTTTTCGGGAGAAAATGATTTCCTTCTTATCGATGAGCCGACGAATCATTTGGACCAGGAGTCGCGNGAGGTGGTGAAGGNGTACCTGCNGCANAAGAAGGGATTTATTCTNGTNTCNCATGATCGTGATCTGCTGGACGCATGTATTGANCANGTGCTGGTNTTAAACCGCTGTACCATAGAGGTGCAGAGNGGAAATTTCTCATCATGGTGGGAGAATAAGAACCGTATGGATGCGTTCCATGAAGCGGAGAANGAGAAGCANANGAAAGAAATCAGAAGNCTGAATAAAGCGGCGGAGAGAACNCATGAGTGGGCGGATAAAAGTGAGAGAACCAAAATCGGNTTCGATCCGGTGAAGGAGAACGACAGAAGCATAAGCACGCGTTCCTATATCGGTGCGAAGACGAAGAAAATGCAGAGCAGAAGAATGCAGATGGAGAAGCGCATCGCGGACGAAATCGAGCAGAAGGAAGGACTTCTGCAGGACATCGAGCGTCCTGTGGANCTGAAGCTTATGCCGATGCGGCACCATAAGGAAGTGTTGATTGCTGCGAGAGATTACGGGATTGCGTATTGTACGCCGGGAAATGAATTCGCGGAGATGAACTTACAGCCGAATTCATCGGAGATGAGTGTAGAGAAGGAAAGCACCGGCAGTGAGAAATGTACCGAGATTTTTCAGAACTTTAATTTTGAGCTGCGGCGCGGAGAGCGGGTCTTCCTCCACGGAGAGAACGGCTGTGGAAAGTCCAGCCTGATTAAGGCAATTCTTGCACGCTGTGCGGATGACCGGCGCGCTGACAAAGTGAGTGCAATGCGGGAATCCGGGACACTGACTACAGCTTCCGGACTTATCGTGTCTTATATTAATCAGGACACTTCGTATCTGCAGGGGAGTCTGAAGGAGTACAGCAGACAGAATAATCTGGATGAGAGCCTTTTCCTTGCGATCTTAAGGCAGCTTGACTTGGAGCGGGTGCAGTTTGCCAAGAATATGGAAGATTATTCCGAAGGGCAGAAGAAAAAAGTGCTGATCGCGGCGAGTCTGCTGAAACAGGCACATCTGTATATTTGGGATGAACCGCTTAATTATATTGATATTTTCTCCAGAATGCAGATCGAAGATTTGATTCTCACATATCAGCCTACCATGCTCGTCGTGGAGCATGATGTGAGATTCCGGGAGAAGATCGCTACGCGGGTGGTGGAGATGTGATGTAAGTTTCCGAGAAAAGACTCAATTTCAACGGATTTGTTAGACGAATATTGTTGCTTTTTTGTCCTTTTTTTGGCAGAATATAAGAGGACGTGTTTTAAGAGTGAAGTTATGGCGGGGAAATAGGCAGAGGCGTTATGATTTCCGCGGTAAAAAAGCTTCATTGATGGCTAATTATAGAAAGAGAGAAGGGATAATACATGGAAAGAAAAGTAGGAACTGTATCAAGGGGTATACGTTGCCCGATTATCAGAGAGGGCGACAACCTGTCGAAGATTGTTGTGGACAGTGTGTTAGAGGCGGCTGAATCGGAAGGCTTCGAACTCCGCGACAGAGACGTGATTGCGGTGACAGAATCTGTCGTGGCGAGATCTCAGGGCAACTATGCATCGGTGGATGCGATTGCGCAGGATGTGAGAGAGAAACTCGGCGGGGAGACGATCGGCGTTATTTTCCCGATTCTGTCCAGAAACCGTTTCGCGATCTGCTTAAGAGGAATCGCGAAGGGCGCGAAGAAAGTTGTGNTGATGCTCAGCTATCCCAGCGATGAGGTNGGAAANGAGCTTGTNTCTTTNGATCAGCTTGATGAGGCGGGGATCAATCCTTACAGCGATGTGCTGACATTGGAGAAATACCGNGAACTTTTCGGAGAGAACAAACATCCTTTTACGGGAGTGGACTATGTAGCTTATTACGGAGATCTGATTCGGGAAGCGGGAGCTGACGTGGAGATTATCTTCGCCAACGACTGCCGCAGCATTCTTCCTTATACGAAGAAAGTATTAAACTGCGANATTCACACGAGAGCCCGCACGAAGAGACTNCTGAAAGCGGCAGGCGCAGAGGTGGTAATGGGAATGGATGATATCCTTACATCGTCCGTAAACGGCAGNGGCTGCAATGAGAAATACGGACTGCTTGGNTCCAATAAGTCTACGGAAGATACNATCAAGNTGTTCCCGAGAGAGTGTACTGATCTGGTNCTGGATATTCAGAAAGANATTCTGAACAGAACCGGCAAGCACGTAGAAGTCATGGTATACGGCGACGGCGCCTTCAAAGATCCGGTGGGGAAAATCTGGGAGCTTGCTGACCCCTGTGTATCTCCNGCCAGCACGCCCGGCTTAGAGGGTACACCCAANGAAGTGAAGTTAAAATATCTGGCGGANAATGANTTCAAAGACTTGTCCGGTGATGCGCTGAAAGAGGCGATCTCCAACCGTATCAGAGAAAAGAAAGATAATCTGGTNGGCGATATGGCATCGCAGGGTACGACGCCCAGAAGNCTGACGGATCTGATCGGTTCCCTGTGCGATCTGACAAGCGGTTCGGGAGACAAGGGTACTCCGGTAATTTTGATTCAGGGATATTTTGATAATTATGTGAGTTAGATATATATCGGTGTAACGACATATTGATTCAGGACACATACATATGTATGAGCCCGCTGTGTTTTCTTTGCATGGCGGGCTTTTGCGTGAGGTAATAAGAGGATAAGATGGCAGACAATACGCAAACCGATTTACTTGTTAATTTAGATCAATTACATACTACGGAAATGGGCGTTGAAAGAATTAAGCGAAACCTTTCCCTGAACACAGAGGATGTCGTGGAGTGGTGCCGTGGCAGAATATCTGACTCCAATGCGTCTGTCAGCCGGCGTGGGAAAAATTGGTATGTGATCATAGACAATTGCGAGATCACGGTAAATGCGCACAGCTACACGATCATCACGGCACATAAGATAAAAAGAAATTGAAAACGGACAACTAAGAAGTGATCTGTGTAATAATCAAAAAGTATTTCAATACATACATTTAAAAAGGAGGCTGCATATGCGATACAGAACATTACAACGATGCAACGGACAGAGGGTGAGCGAAATTGCTCTCGGCTGTGAGGGGTTTATGGGAAAATCCCGCGAAGAATTTAAAGCGATGCTCGATCGTGCCATGGAACTGGGAATTAATTTTATTGATATGTATACCTCGAATCCCGAGTTCCGGGATAACATGGGTGCAGCGATCGCAGGCAG
Source organism: Lachnospiraceae bacterium (assembly GCA_014804655.1). Lineage (GTDB taxonomy): Bacteria > Bacillota > Clostridia > Lachnospirales > Lachnospiraceae > UBA3282. The sequence goes on from JAAUZK010000037.1 coordinate 16,647, forward strand.
ACGGGATCAGATCGTGCTTCAGGGGCACATCTGCTCCGTGTGGGAGAACGGGCAGTATCTGCGCACCAGAGATTTGTCTAAGGTCAAAGCCGGGTTGGAGGACCAGCTGCAGCGGCTTGGAACAGACTATCTGGATATCGGTATGATTCATTATGTGGATGGCGAGAGCGATTTCGAGGAAGTGTTCGGTGGTGAGATCATTGAGTATTGTAAAGAACTGAAGGCGGCAGGTACGATCCGCGCCATCGGTATGAGCTCACATAACCCGATTGTGGCACGCAAGGCAGTGGAGACGGGATTGGTTGATGTGTTGATGTTTTCCGTAAATGCGGCTTATGACATGCAGCCGGCCAGCGAAGACTGTAACGATCTGTGGGACCCGAAGAATTATCAGGATGGACGCATCGGTATGGACCCGGAGAGAAAGGCGCTTTACGAGTTGTGTGAGAAGGAAAATGTGGCGATTGATGTTATGAAAGCTTTTGGCGGCGGCGATATGCTGAATGAGGAGCTTTCTCCCTTTGGTGTGGCGTTCAATGAGTATCAGTGTATCGAATACTGTCTGACAAGACCCGCCGTGGTATCCGTTATGGCAGGCTGCCGCAGTATTGCGGAGGTAGAGAAGGCAGTGTCCTATTTGGAAGCTTCCAGAGAAGAGAGAGACTATTCCACGGTACTGTCCCGCATGGAAAAGTTTAAATTCCACGGCAACTGCATGTACTGCGGCCACTGTGCACCGTGCAGCGTAGGAATAAATGTGGCGGATATCAATAAATATCTGAATCTGGCGTTGGCACAGGGAGAGGTGCCGGAGACGGTTGCGGATCACTATAAGCTGCTGGAGCATCATGCTTCGGAGTGTATCGCCTGCGGAAGCTGTGTGCGGAACTGTCCGTTTGGGGTCGAAGTGATTGCGAGAATGAAGAAGGCTGTAGAAGTGTTCGGATACTAGGATAATAGAAAATATGAAAGGCTCCGGGATTCCCGGAGCCTTTTTTACGCCAATTGCATAGGAAGATGCGAGAAGCACACTTTATTCTTACATAAGTTCTTGACAATTATTCTTAGCCTGTTAAAATGAAACTAGTTTCATTTTTACGCCTTATTATATTTTATGGACTTATCCATTCACGGGATTAATTCTTCAATGCCTGCGATGGGGTGGTTCATGCTTGTACATATTAAAGTATCGAAATATATGTAATTGACCGGAAACGATATGAGAGGAGGACTTTATGCCGAAGGTAACGGAAGAATATATTATTCAAAAGAAGAAAATGATAACGGACGCGGCGTATGAGCTGTGCCTGCAAAAGACAGTCAGCACAGTTACCATGCAGGATATCATTGATCGCACCGGACTCAGTCAGGGAGGAATCTATCGGTTTTATAAGGATATAGATGATATTTTTGCAGATATGATCCGGCAGATGCGGGAGCGGGTGAGCATCAAAGGAAAGATAGATGAGATCCTGGCGCAAAAAGACCTCCTCCCGCCGACGGAAATTACAAACAGGCTTTTTGGTATGCTTGCGGAGTTTATGAGCAGTGAGCTTATGGGAATCGAAAAGATTGACTTTGAATTATCCGTACTTGCCATGAATGCGCCGCAGCGAATTGAGAAGATAATGAAGAGTATTCCCGAGGTGGGAAATATGGAATATTTGACGATGCGGACAATGGAGTATTTTGAAGAGCAGAGACTGAACGGAAAGATTCATCCGAGGGTAAGTGTAGAGGAGCTGCTTGCCTATAGCTCTTCGGCATACGGCGGCATTCAAATGACCTGTATTGTACATAACTGCTACCAGCATGAGAGAAATCCTCTGACCGCATTGTACCAGCCGCGGATTTTGTTAGGGACGTTGGCGAAGACGGTGAATTATCTGATGGGTGAAGAATCTGATTGACGAATACCGAGTATTGTTGGCGAAAAAATAATGAAAAATAAAAGGAGAATCACGAAGAATATGAAAACAGACAGAGCATACACAGAAGAATATGTATCCCTCGCAGGAATCGATCACTACCTCCTGCATTATCAATCAAAACCGGAAGATCCGGTCATACTGTTTATTCATGGCGGACCGGGGCAGTCAGAGACCTTCTTTGCATTTATTGTGGAGGAGTATGCGGCGCGTAATTATAATATTGTCTATTACGATCAGCGGGGAGCGGGAAAAACATGGTTGAAGAACCGGAAGAGCAAACCTGATACCGAGATCCTGAAAAATGATTTGCTGGAGATCGTGCTGTATCTGAAGAAAGCGTATGGAAAAAACAAGATCGGACTTTTGGGACATTCGTGGGGGAGCGTTCTGGGAAGCATGTTTGCGCTGGAACACCCTGAACATACCCTTTTCTATATCGGTTGTGGGCAAGTCATTAATATTATGGAAAATGAGCGGACAGGCTACGCTATTTTAAAAGATACGATTCATAAAAGCGGTAACAAAAAGGATATTAGGAAGCTGGAAAAGATCGGCGAATACCCGACGGACTACTTTGACATGAAGGTCTATCGCAAGATGGGACAGATCAGGAGCCTGCAGGGGAAATACGGACTGGCGCAGGATTTCAGCAAGACGGTCATCGACCTGTGGCGCAGATCGCCGGTTATGGGGATGAAAGACCTCCTTCCCTTTATAACGGGTATCACGACCAATATGCAGGTGATGAGTGAACTGATGTCTTTTGACTTAAGAAAAGAAGGCAGCAGCTATCAGGTTCCGGTCTACTATGTGCTCGGAGAAAAGGATTGCCAGACGCCAATCGAGATCAGTATGAAATATTTCGAGGAGATGGAGGCGCCTGAGAAAAAACTTTATCTGATTTCGAATGCCGGACATGCGCCGATGATTGATAACGTGGAGGAGTACCGGAGTGCGGTGGGGGAGATTGTGGGGAGGAATGGCGCTATTGTGTAGACTGTGCCGTGCACGTGCTTCATAAGCTGTTAGAAAATAAATACAGTTACGTCATTGCAACGCATATCGACAAGGAGCATTGTCATAACCATATCATTTTCTGCTTCAGGATAAAACCGTTTTACTCGTGTGAGTGTAAAGGATTTCGGTGCAGGATATACGAAAGAGGCGATTGATGCGGATAAGCAGTTGAAGAACATAAGACAGTATTTAGGGACTTAAAAAGATGGGCATAGAGAAACAAAGGAACACAGAAAACAAGATGTGAGTTTATAGGAAAGAGAGGGAGAGACAATGAATTTGACTTATGAAAAATGCGGAGATTATTTGATACCGAACTTAATTCCTGATCCAGAGCCGAAGGGTGAGTTAAGGAAATTTGGGCTGATGCGGAAGTCATATTTAGAAAACCATAGGAGAGGCATTTATTCTGGACTGCTGTTATCAGGCAAATTAAAGATTTGATTTGCTGGTGGAGCAAATGGCGAAGAAGGAGAGAGTGCCAGAACAGATGAAGGAACAGGATCGGATGTTTTGGGTGAAAAGAATGAATAATATTTTGGTGACAGCAGAAGAGATTGTAAGGGAAGAGATAATTTATACATTTTAGCGAATGACAAGGTGTGGCTTACGGCTATGCCTTGTTGTGTTTAAGGTAAGAATATTATGCAAAGCTATCCTGGGCTATGCTTGCTATTATTCCAAAGTTGGAATATAATATATATTGGTTTGAATTACGAATGTGGAGGATAAGTATGGAATACTTAACAGTAAAAGAAACAGCTGAAAAATGGGGGGTTTCCGGAAGAAGAGTTAGTCTATTATGTAATGAAGGCAGAATAGAAGGTGCAGAGAAAAAAGGTCTTATGTGGCTTATACCAAAGGATGCTGAAAAACCGATTGATATGAGATGTAGTAAAAAACAAATGGATAGGGAGAAATAATAAATGGCAAAGAAAATTGCTGTAAAAGAAGTTACACTAGAGACGGTTCTCTGGAACTGTCGAGTTGCACTGCGGGGGATTGGAAGTGCAGAGAAGAATCGTGATGCAGTGATAGGGTTAGTTTTTTTGAAATTTGCGTGGGAAAAATTCAAAAGAAGGCGCGAGGAATTAATAGAACAGTATGGTGATATTCCCATTTTTCTGGAAAAGTCATCCTTTTATAATGCTGTAAATGTATTCTATTTAAAAGAAACTGCAAGATGGTCTTACATTGTGAAGCATGCTGGAGATAATGATATCGCCGTTATTATTGATCAGGCAATGGCTGATATTGAGGAGAGTAATCCGTCATTAAAAGGAGCTCTTTCACAGAATCTTTTTGTGACACTTGGAGCAAGTAAAAATGCCATTAAATCATTAATCGATGAAGTGAATAATATAGATGAAAGCCGTTTCCGTGAAGAAGATTTGATAGGTCGTGTTTATGAGTATTTCCTTCAAATTTATGCGGCGGCAGGAACAAAAGAAGATGGTGAATTTTATACTCCTGCAAGCGTTGTAAAATTAATCGCAGAAATGATTGAACCATATAGCGGAATCGTTTATGATCCATGTTGTGGCTCGGGAGGAATGTTTGTTCAGTCCTTAAAATTTGTTGACCGACATAATGGAAACCGACAGAATGTTTCGGTTATTGGACAGGAAAGCAATCCGGACACATGGCGTCTCTGTAAGATGAACTTAGCGATTCGGGGTATTTCGCATAATCTTGGTGAAAAGAATGCATCTACATTTACTGAAGATTTACATAGAGATAAAAAAGTGGATTATATTATGGCAAATCCGCCGTTCAATCTTAAAGGCTGGCGAGGGGAAGATGAACTAAAGGGAGATTCACGTTTTCAAGGGTGGTCCGATATGCCGCCAGTAGCAAATGCCAATTATGCATGGATATTGCACATGATTTCCAAATTGGATGTAAATCATGGTATTGCAGGATTTTTACTTGCTAATGGAGCATTGAATGCAGATGGGGCAGAATATAAAATACGCAAAGAATTGATAGAAAGAGATAAGGTGGAAGCTATTATTGTACTGCCGCGTGATATGTTTTACACCACAGATATTTCCGTGACGATGTGGATTGTAAACATGAATAAAGGAGCGCAAGTGGTTAATGGCAGACAGTTGCGTGATCGTACCAATGCAGTTTTGTTTATGGATTTGCGTACATGGAATGAAAATATCGAAGAGATTGTGATAGATAAAGGGAAAAGAAAGAAAAAGACGGTTCTGACGGATGCCCAGATAGCAGAGGTTAAGAGGGTATATAATAATTGGCAAGATGTAGACGTTTCTTTATATCAGAATGTGCCAGAGTTTTGTGCAAGTACAACTGTAGATGCGATTCGCGCAAGAGACTATTCGCTTGCGCCCAGTAAATATATAGAGTTTATTGACCATGATTTAGACATTGACTATGAGAAGGAAATGGCGCGTATTCAGGAAGAAATGCGGGATATTATGAAAGCCGAAAGACAGTCACAGGCTATGCTTGAAGAAGCATTTAGAGGGATAGGGTATGGAATTGACTAAGCTTGGAAAATATATTGTCCAATTAGATGCGAGAAATAGTGCAGAAATATATGGTGAGGATGCTGTAATAGGGTTATCTACGCAAAAAGAAATTATTTCTACAAAAGCTGATTTGAATGGAGTGAGTTTATCTTCTTATAAGTTGTTTCCGCCTCGTCATTTTGCTTATGTGCCAGATACTTCAAGACGTGGGGACAAAATCTCGCTGGCATATAATTCTACGAGTAAAACGTATTTAGTATCAGCCATTTCTGTTGTATTTTTAATTTTAAATGAGAACAAATTGCTGCCTGATTATTTATTTATATACTTTAATAGAACGGAATTTGATAGGTATGCACGATTTAATTCGTGGGGCTCGGCTAGAGAAACATTTAGCTGGGAGGAAATGTGTGATGTGGAAATTGCAATTCCACCGATAGGGTTGCAGCAAAAGTATGTTGATATCTATAATGCAATGGTGGAAAATCAAAAGGCTTATGAGCGCGGATTGGAAGATTTAAGATTAGTATTTGAGGGATACGTTGAAAACATTAAGAAAAAAGTCCCATGTGAAAAGATTGGTACATACTTGATTGAAAGCGATAAGCGCAATGATATAGGATTACAGATTGATTCAGTTCGGGGATTGACAACAAGTAAAGAACTGATTCCAACAAAAGCCGATTTGAATGGGGTCAGTTTGACAAATTACAAGGTAATGTTATCAAAGCAAATAGCCTATGTACCGGATACTTCCAGAAGAGGAGATAAAGTATCGTTAGGATTTAATAATACGAATGATGACTTTCTTGTATCTTCGATTTCAATTGTATTTAGTACAAAATTAGAAAAATTATTGCCGGAATATCTTATGTTGTTTTTGATTCGTTCAGAATTTGACAGATATGCGAGGTTCAATTCTTGGGGAAGTGCAAGAGAAACTTTTGGTTTTGATGATATGTGTGATGTTAAAATTCCGATTCCAGATATCAACATACAAAAAGCTATTTCTGGGATTTATGCAGCTTATGTTGAACGAAAAGAAATCAATGAGCTACTCAAGGAGCAGATTAAGAATATATGCTCCATATTAATTAAAGGCTCATTGAATGAAGCTGAGGAACGATTGGAGGCAGAACGATGATATTTTGTGATCGATATAAAGAACTAATAGATACTGAGAATGGCGAATTTAAAGATTATATTTGTGGTGAAATAAAGTTTAATATTAAAAGGAAAATAGCGGAAATTATGATTGAGTTTGCAGAACCACAGATATATCGACCAAGTAGGTATGATAAATATGAGGAAACAACTACAGCACTTGAATCTGCTTTGAATATTTTGTCAGATAAACTGGGGTATTCTCTTATTCCTTCATGTATGATTTCTTATAGAATGGAAGAAATAGATTATCAGTTGGGATGTATATTTACCCCTCATTTGTTTAGTCTTATTGAATTGCAGTATAATGAACTGTCTGAACAAGAGAGAACAGAATTTGAAAAAGCATTAAATTGTTTGTTTGGAGAAAAAGACATTCCTTGGATTTTGCATGATGGTAGATTCATAAAAATAGATGCGAAACAGTTTGAAATTGATTTAAAAGCAAAATCGCTCTTGTTGATGAAGGAATTAAAGGGGCAAGAGGAGGTATTTCAGGCACCATATAATGAAATGGTAGCGGCAATAGAATTTTTAGAAAAAGGTTCATATTCAGAGGCAATTGCTAATGCGGGAAAGAGTTATGAAAGTGTACTAAAGATACTATGTGATGTAAATCGTGGGAACGCAGATAAATTGACAAAACAAATTTTGGAAACAGATATATGTAGTATACCCGGAAGTATGACAAGAGATGGATTTAGAGAAAAGGTTCTTATGTCTTTGCCGTATGTGAGAAATAATTCCACCGCATCACATGGTTCAGGTAAAGAAGTTATAGAAATTTCAATGGAAATGGCAAATTTAGCCATTAACATGGCTGCCTCATTAAACACTTATTTGATAGAAAGCTATATTAAAAATGGAATTAACAGGAAAGAAGATTAGAAGAATGAATTACAGATTTGAACGTGGGAAATTTACAGAAGCTGAACTGGAAAAAGCTATTATAGAACTCTTTGAACAGCAAGGATATACTCATGTCTACGGAAATAAGATTCACAGAAAATATGAAGACATTCTATTGTTGGATGATTTACGTTCATATATATATTCCCAATATTCTTCGGAATCTGTCAGTGATATAGAAATGCAGAAGATTATTAATAAACTCACGCTAATTTCTGATACACCGATATATTTAGGAAATAGAGAAACATTTTGGCTTATCAACGAAGGTTTTGACTTAGTGCGTGATGATGTAAGTAAAGTGGCGTTGCATATTGATTATATAGATTATGAGCATCCCAAGAATAATATTTTTAAAGTGGTTAATCAGTATTCCCTACAGGGAGAGCATCTACGGCGTCCTGATTTATTGATATTTATTAATGGCATTCCCATTGGAATCTGCGAATTTAAGACAGCTATTGAAGAAGACACTACTATTTATGATGCTTGGAAACAAATTACCATTCGCTATAAGCAGGATGTTTCCAATCTAATGAAGTATTGTTTTCTTTCTGTTATCAGTGATGGGGCTAACACAAAAGTGGGAAGCATTTTTACACCATATGAATATTATTATTCATGGAATAAGGCAAATGATACAGACACGGTATCAAATGGGGTAAGTTCTTTATTCACGATGATTGAAGGCGTATTTTCAAAAGAACGAATTACGTCAATTTTACGTGATTTTATCTTTTACCCTGATAACAGTCAAAAGAACGAAGTGATTGTATGCAGGTATCCGCAGTATTTTGCGGCAAATAAAATGTTGGAAAATATTAAGCAGCATCTGCGCCCTTATGGTGATGGAAAAGGCGGCACTTATTTTGGTGCAACTGGATGTGGAAAAACCTATACAATGATGTTTCTTTCACGCTTGATTGCATTACGGGATGGTGAAACATTTAACAATCCTACGATTATTTTGATTGAGGATAGAGAAGATTTAGACACACAGACTTCCGAATTGTTTGTAACAGCAAAGAAATATTTAGGGCAAGATGATGTAAAAAGCATTGAAAATAGAGAAGATTTGGGAAGAACATTAAAAGATAAGAAAAGTGGTGGCGTATATATAACAACGATTCAAAAATTTTGCGAGACAACAGGTTTGCTGTCTGATCGCCATAATATTATTTGCATATCCGATGAAGCACATAGGACACAAACGAACGTTGGAACCAAATTAAAAAAGAAAAAAGAGGGTGTGGTCGAGCAATATGGATTTGCCCAATATTTGAGAGACAGCCTTCCAAATGCTACGTATTGTGGATTTACAGGAACGCCTATTGATGAAACAATCACAGTGTTTGGGAAAATTGTTGACAGTTATACAATGAGGGAATCCAGTGAAGATGGAATAACTGTACGTATTGCTTATGAGCCCAGACTTGCCAGAGTTATTGTTTCAGAGGATCAGGCAAAGGAAATTCAAAAATATTATGATGCATGCATAGCAGAAGGTTCTACGGAAGAGCAGGTTGAAGCAAGTAAACGAGCTATGAGCAAAATGAAAGAAATTTTAGGGAACCCGAAAAGGATAACGAAGCTGGCACACGATATAGTTACACATTATGAGATGCTATGTGCGGAGAAACCTGAAATTGTGCAGAAAGCAATGGTTGTATGTTCGGACAGAATGATTGCGCTTCAAGTGTTAGATGAAATTAAAGCAATACGCCGTGAATGGGGAATCCCAAAGCGAGCAGAGGATGAATCCATTCTTACAAAAGAGCAAAAGGATAAGCTGCTTTCATTGCCTAAAATAAATTTAGTGGCAACAAGAGGAAAAGATGATATAAAAGAATTGCGTGATGCGTGCGGTACGAAAGATTATCGTAAAAAGTTAGATGAACAGTTTAAAAACAATGATTCTAATTTTAAAATTGCCATTGTGGTAGATATGTGGATTACAGGGTTTGATGTTCCATCATTGGCAGTCATGTATATTGATAAACCCTTACAAAAGCATACACTTATTCAAACGATATCGCGCGTTAATCGTGTATTTGAGGGAAAAGATAAAGGATTGGTAGTTGATTATATTGGTATTCGTAATAATATGTTGGAAGCTGTAAAGAAATATGGAAATATTCAGGAGAATCCAATTGATGAGCTGAATGTATCATTAGGAATTTTTCGTAATTATTTGGCAATGATTGATGAACTGCTAATCCAGTTTGATGCATCTGGTTTTTTTACAGGACAACCACTTGAAAGATTAAATTGCTTGAATAATGCAGCAGAGTATATTCAGATTAAAAAGGAAATGCAGACGAGATTTATGGGACTTTCACAGAGATTAAAGGGAGCTTATGCCATTTGCTTTCCATCTGGAGAACTTACAAATCAAGAGTCCATAAGAGCGCAGTTTTATTTAGCCATTCGTTCAATTATATACAAGCAGACAATAGGAGAGGCACCCGATGCAGAGATTATGAATCGCGTTGTTGAAAAAATGGTATGTGAGGCAATTACTTGCACTGGTGTTGAGAATATAGTAAACGAAAATCAGTCGATGGAAGTGTTTAGCAGTGAATTTCTAAAAGAATTGAAGACAGTCAAAATGCCAATAACGAAATTTAATGCGCTTTTGAAATTACTTCGCAGGGCAATTACTGAGTATGGCAGGACAAACAAGATAAAAGCAATTGAGTTTGATGAGAGGCTGAAGCAGGTTGTTGAGAAATATAACAATAGGGATAAGTTGGTATTTACAAGTGAAGTTGTGGCCGATTTTGTAGATGATTTATCTGATAAGTTATTGAATATTTTTCGTGATCTGCAGGAAGACAAAAAATCTTTTGAAAAGCTGGGTATAACCTATGAGGAAAAAGCATTTTATGATATTTTGGTAAAAGTTCGTGATAATCATGGCTTTCCTTATGCAGATGAGAAATGTCTTATACTTGCTAAGAAGATAAAAGAACTGGTAGAAGAGAAAGCGCAGTATGCCGATTGGGCAAATCGTGATGACATTAAAAATCAGTTGCGGATGCATTTGACCGTGCTGCTTTACCAAAATGGATATCCGCCTGAATGGGATGAGGAGGTTTTTGAAAAGGTAATGGCACAGGCAGAGAATTTTAAAAAGTTTTCAGGAAATTCGATTTCTGAACGTTCAAAAAATGTAGTATATCCGATGCAGTTTGGGATGCCGCTATCAATGGTTGCGGACGGTACACCGGCATATGGATCAGAAAATAAATCGTGAAATATAGAAGATGTAAAACTGACATATTATAGAGGGTAAGAATGTTTTAACGAACAATATTTATAGGTATGGACATAAAATTGGAGAATAAAAAGATGTGCAAGAAAGATACAAGTGTGCCCTATTCAATAAATGGGTGGAATTTTCAGGTGGCGGCAGCTATTTATATTTTTTTAAATTATTTAAAAGATGTAGAGAAAATTGGACTAGAAAAAACGGAGGATGCTGAAATAGTATTAAAAAATGGAAAAACTGTTTTTGTACAAGCCAAGTCCTCTCTTTCTCCGGATGATATTGAAAAAAAGAGTCAATTTTCTAAGATTAAAGATTCTATAAGGACATTAGAAGGAAGAGATAATACGGAAGTAGAAAGGCTGATCATTTTATTCAATTTTTTTAAACCTTTTGGTAATTCGGTTACCTTTGATCCGTATGCATATGATAAAAAAAGGTATGATGATTTAACAACTGAAGCAAAGCAAATGCTAGATGACGTAATCAGCGATAATCATTATGTGATAGATAAAAATAAGTTGGGGTTTTGGCTTTTAAAATTTGATGGTGAAAATAAACATGCAAAATTATTGGAATTTTTTAAAGAAAGTTTTAGAATAGATAATTTTTATAATTATGATAATGTACTTGAAAAGTGGAGAATTCTTTTATATGACAATGGAAGTCAGGTAAAAAGGTATATTGAAAAGGAATTATTAGCTGGAGCAGCGTTTCAAGAAATGTTGTCAGATGAAATAAGCGAGGAAATTCTTGACAATTTGGAAATTGAGTATTTTCCGGGAGATATAGATGAAGTAGTTAAGCCTGAATATTGGAAACATATTCAAAAACTTACATATAGGTTTTCTCTGTGTAATAAGTATACGGTACGGTATTTGGAGTTTATAAAAAATAATAAACAAAATTTAAAAGGAGATGCACGGTTATATGAATATATTAAAAAAGAAGCCACAATACTGCCGAGAGAAATAGAAATATTATTTGATGATCTTTATGATGAAAAAGTAAAATGCAATATGTATAAATTATTTTTATATAGCATTGGAATGAAATATAGAAAAGTCAGGCAAATAAGTGAGGTAATGGGATTTGAAGCTTAAAAACTTTGAAGTGAGAGAAATCGGATTTGGAGAGGACGTGCTTATATCTTTATTTATTGAAGATAGGCATATTTTTTATAGTGAGAAAAACAGTAAAGGTAAAACAACATTAGTTAGATTTTTGATTTTTTCATTGGGATTTAGTATTCCATCAACTAAAAAAGTTGATATGAAAAAATATGTAACATATCTCACGCTTGAAAGTGATGATAATAGAGAATTATATTTGATAAGAAAAAATGATGAATTTAAAATTTCTTATGAGGATGGTGTTTCCTTAAATTATGATTTAGGAACTAAAATGGAACAATATAACGCGTTATCAATGGTATTCCAATGTAACAATTTGAACTTATTAGAGAATATTTTGCCTATTTTTTATATAGATCAAGACAAAGGTTGGCGTTTGGTTAATAGGGGAGCGGTTATTGGAGATAATTCATTTAATATTGAAAATTTTATACTAGCTTTAGATGACAATGTTGAGGAAGACATTGCTGCAGAAATAAAAGTGCTAAAAAATGAAGTTGAAAGATATGAGGCAATACAATGTTTAATGGCATATGAAATTGATGTTAATGAAAATAAAGATATATATAATCAAAGTGATATAGTTGAGGAGTTACTTGCACAAAAGGGAGCAAAAAGATTTGAAATAATAAACATAGAGAATGAGATTAGCGAGTTACAATCAATTTTTGAAGATAATAATAAGTTATTAGAATTTGTTGAAAAGTATAATATCTTGATTTGTTATGAAGATAAAGAGTTTGTGTTAGCAAGAAAACATATAAAAGACTTTACGATAAATCAAAATATTCTTCGGGCTAGGGTTAATTCTCTTGAAATTGAGAAGAAAATAAGGGTGCGAGAATTAGCAGAAATAAATAGAAAAATTAGCGAAGCAAATGTATTAGTAAAGCCGGAACAGATTGAAGATATGGTTGCACATGAAATACATAATCTTCCAATAACAGGAGAGAAACTTGAGGATTATATAGAGCAGAAGAAAAAACAATTAAAAGAGATTAAGAAGTTAAGAAAAGAAATTGTAAGAGACAGTAATAGTGAAATTGCAGATGATATAGCAAAAAATATAAGGATTATTGCAGAAAAGATGGAAGTGTATGATATTGTATCTGTGGAAAAAGACTACATTTTTACGAGAAATATCAAAGCTTTATCAGGGGCGATACTGCATAAGGTATCTTTAACATACAAAATAGCGTATTTAAAAGCTATAGATAAATATATTGGAATTAAATTGCCTATTATAATTGATTCACCTTGTAGCGGGGAAGTAACTTACGATAATGCTAATGCTATGATAAAGATTGTAATGGAAGAATTACCGTGTCATCAAATTATAGTTGCAAGCGTACATGATTTTAGTAAATTGGAGTTTGCGAGAACAAAATTGGTTGAAGGTGTATTTGGTGAGTATATAACAGACTAATAGGTGACTCTTAAATATTTAAGTGAAAATTGAAGGTGGTATGCCTTAGAGTAAAAAAGGAGGGAAATGAGCTGATGCGGATTGATCCAAAGAAATTAATTGGAGAAGCAACCGAATATGATAAAAAGCGTAGTGTTGAAAGAAAAAAGGTAAAGGATTGGTTGAAAAGTGTCAGCGCATTTGCTAATAGCTTTGGTGGCACTTTGATTTGGGGCATTACTAATGATAATGAAGTTGTCGGGTTAGATGATGCGGAATCCGATGCGGAGTTTATAAGTGAGACAATCAAAACGAAAATTGATTCTATTCCAAAAGTCAATTTACGCTTTCATATGGAAAATGGTAAGAAATTGATTCTTTTTGATGTGTATGCAGGTAAGGAAACACCATATTACTATGTGGGTGAGGGAAATATGACTGCTTATATTCGATTGGGAAATGAAAGCGTTCCGGATAATATTACTCTCAAGAGATTGGTTCTTCAGGGAACAAATCGTTCTCATGATAGTTTGGTTTCTAATTATAAATTTGCAAATATGGCATTTACAAAACTGCGCTCTGTATGTAAGCACAATACGGGAAAAGACTTTGAAAATAGTGATTATGAATCTTGGGGAATTGTAGATGAGGAGGGAAATCTTACAAATGCCGGGGCATTGCTGGCAGGTTGATGACAGAATAGAAATTTACTCTCCGGGCGGTATGTTGGATGGTCGCAGAGTACAGGATTTGGATTTGAGAAATGTATCGTCTAGGAGACGGAATCCGATTATTGCCGATATATTTAATCGCTTGAAATATATGGATCGCCGGGGCAGCGGCTTTAAGAAAATATTGGATTCTTATGAATTTCAGGAACATTATACAGAAGAGCTGAAGCCGGAGTTTAAGTCAAGTAATAGCGAATTTTGGTTGATATTTAAAAATTTAAATTATAATGCTAAAAATATCGGCAATGACTTATCGGCAAAAAATGCCGACAAAAAAATGCCGATAAAAAAGTGCCGATAAAGACGGGGCAACAGTTAGAGAAGATACTCCAATACTTATCGGAACAATCGGAATGCTCTTGTAGAGATATTTGTATGCTTTTAGATGTAAAAGAGCGTAGAGCGAGGCAATTGCTTCAAGGGTTACAAGAGCAAAAGAAAGTTGAATCTTATGGAGCTAATAGAATAAGGCGATATAGATTGGAGTGAATTTATATCACTGGGTTTTACACATCATATAGAAATATTGTCAAAAACAAAAGGGATTTCTGAGCGTTTATTTTATATCCATGAATGTGCGGTCAGGGCTTGGGATAAGTATACTTTAAGAGAGTATATTAAGTCAGGACTTTATCACAAAAAAGGAAATCTGCCGAATAATTTTGCAGATGCGCTTAGTGATACACAGTTCGCGGTAAAGGCAAGAGGATATTTCATGATGACCAAACAGGAACTTCTGATTGAATATAATATTCAGGATATTATTGAATACATAGTTGAAGATTTACGAATCGAATATGATAAAGCTATGCAGATTTTCTATAATTCTCAGACTTTTGATAAACTCACGGATATTGAGACGGGGTTATATCTTGAAAGTTCTGCATATGTTTATACAATTTTTCAAGATGAAATGATTTTTGGTCGTTTGGTTCAGACAGAAATATAAGAAAGGCTATCTGTAGCAAAACTATGGAAATTGTAAGAGCAGGGATAAATGATGCGAAGGTAGTGGGATTAGTCCATTCAACCGCATGGAAACAAGCTTATGAAAAGGTGTTTCCTCCGGAATATTTATACTCAGACACACCGGCTAAAAGGACACAGGAGTTTTTAGAGTCTTGTAACAATAAAGATGTTTTCTATTATTTATTATACGAAGCTGAGTTGGCTGTCGGAGTTGTCAAAGTAATGAAGGAATCGGATGGCTATGAAATAGTAAGTTTTTATATACTCGAAGAACATCGAGGTAAAGGTTTCGGTAAGCAGGCTGTAATATATTTAAGTAAGTTATTAGGTGGAGAGAAAGTGCATTTGTGGGTATTAGAAGACAACAAAAAGGCCAGACGTTTTTATGAAAATAATGGTTTTAAAAACACTGGAAATACAAGAGTAATATGTCGGGGCAATTCTTATGTTCAGATGCAATATGAATTATGCAACAGTGCAACTGAATTGATAAAATAGCATATTGAAAATGTATGTGACCACGATATATGCAGAGTATATTTCAGTAATATATAAGTATGGAGTATTGGCGAAAAGTAAATCTATGTGGAAAGCGCAGGATGAATGGCGGCTGGTATCATGTGATGATATGTTGGTGGATGATTATAACTGTGCATTTTATCCGATCACAAGAGTATACTTGGGTATGAATATGAAAAACGACCAACGTAGTGAAATCATTGAGCTATGTAAAAGAAAAGGAATTCCCTATGTTGGGGTTGTCAGAAACAATGAAAAGTATCAGATAATGGAATGTGGAAAATTATGTGAAGAGTGTATAAGATGATTCCGAACATAAATAAAAAATTTCGAGAGGTGTAGTTGTCATATGGAACAGCCTGATTTTAAAAGTTTGAATAAATTGAAAGAGTGAATTTTAAATATTCATGAAAAATACTTTTTTGAGCTGAAGAAAGCACAAGAACTGCCTGCCGCTTTTTGGGAATCATATTCTGCATTTTGTAATACATCCGGTGGATGGATTTTGCTTGGTGTCATTGAGGACAATCCTACGAATATAATCAGTGGAGTAGGTAACATATCTAAAACACAGATAAGCATGTGGGATATGTTATCAAATCCAAACAAAATAAATTATAGAAGTGTATCCGCATTATCATTTGGATTATTTTAACCGTAAGGGGCATAATCCGCGTTGGATTGATAGAGTGTCAGATGATGAACCAAGTGATTATGAGATGAATCTATTTAACTTCTATTCAATTGTATATGAAAAGATGAAGATAATGTTAAAAGAGTCTTTTGAATTGGATGAAGGGCAGCTTCGGATACCGCTGTCGGATTTTGATGAGGTTTTGAGGGAATGTTTGATTAACTGCCTTGCACATGCGGACTATGTACAAGCATATCCAAGTATCAAAATTGAGGTTTTCGATGGATGGTTTCACTTCCTAAATCCGGGAAAGATGCTGGTATCCCTGCAGCAGTTCCGAACTGGAGGGGATTCCAGACCACGAAATGAAGTTATCATGAAGATGTTTCGGTGGCTTGGAGCTTCGGAAAGGCAAGGCTATGGCGGACCATTGATTTATACAATAACGGCATCAAGCGGCGTGCATACGCCGGAAGTATATACGGATATTGAGAAGACAGATTTAAGAATATGGAATATAGACTTTGCCGATTCCTATCCTGAATTGGAAGATGAGGCAAAAGACATTTTAAGGGTCATTTTAAAAAGTCATATAGCAATATCTGTTTCAAAGATACGAGAGGAAATCGGTCTCTCCGATTATAAAGTCAGGAAGTGGCTGGAAATATTGGATGAAAAAAAGCTGGTACAGAGGGTGGGAAGCGGACCGGCAACAAAGTATGCAGTTAGAGAGACGTCTGATGAGAAAATCACACAGCTTCAAATTGCATTGGATAATCTTAAGACAAAAGAATAGGATTTTTATCTTTTGATTATCTTTTGAAAATGCAGCAGGAATAGTGGGAAATGAAAGCGTTCCGGCGGATAATATTACTCTCAAGCGATTGGTTCTTCAGGGAACAAATCGTTCTTATGATAGTTTGGTTTCTAATTATAAATTTGCAAATATGGCATTTACAAAACTGCGCTCTGTATGTAAGCACAATATGCTATGAGTTGCATTAATACTCTTGCGGATGAGAATAAAAGAGTGCAAGAATTATTTTATCAAGATAATGAAATATTAAAAATACAACTAAGAACTTTTGGTCAGTTATTTAGAAAATTTATTGAATCGGAATTAAAAAAATGTAAAAGGAAGCCCGCTCGTGACTTCCTTTACTTGGTTACAATAGTTTCTTCGGCACCCGTCCAAAGAAAAATTGTAATAATATTATATGTTTTGAAAAAAATATTATGTATGGACAATAGTAAAGGGAACTCACTCGTAGTTCCCTTACTTGAATAACTATACTGATACCCCGCTCGTGAGTACCTTTCTTGTACCTTTATACTAGCATGAAAAAAGTAGCTTGTCTACACTTATTTTAGAATGTTTTCTAAATATGCTGCAAGACTTGATATATCTGAAAAGTTGTATTTTTCTAATAAAGATTGAATTTCAGCAATTTGAGTCTGCTGAGTAATCAAATCGGATTGGAGCTTGGATCGAGACTCTCTCAATTTTTCTATGTACCGCAACTTATCATTAAAGTCATTTTGCAATGTCTGGTAGTAATGATTTATATTCAGAGATATCGAGATTGCATTATCAACTGCTTTCATCTCATTTGGTGTGAGGTCAGTAATATAGTCTCCCAGTCTAGCCTTACTTACACAAGTAATATTTCCTAATAGTACATTGCCATCAAGAATGACTTTGCCAGAGGAATCAACCTTATCTGCAATCGGCACCACGATGGGCAAAGTAGAAGTAGTATGTGTAATAGGCGCAACAAGTGTATTGGGTGACGTTCTATTGGCAGAGTTATACTGGAGAATAACACAAGGTCTTTCTTTGCACTCCTCACTACCTATGCCTATACCAAATTTGCAGCGATATACTTGTCCTCTATAAATAATACGGTTTTTTGCAGATGGAGCTATAGCATTTAGGTATAACTTGTCCTTGAGCCAATCAAGATACAGTTGAGTTTTTGTAAGGTCAATATTCATGCAGGTCTCCTTAGTATTTTTATTGGATTATATGTTTTCTATCAATGTATGTCAATCAAATATACTCCTCAATTGGCACATTAAACAATTTTAAGGTATCTTCCAACCACATATTATATTCTTCTTCGTCCATTGCTCCGGAAGCACTTTAAGGATTTATAAGGAGATTACGCTCCGCCCCTTGACACCCCACCCACCATCAAGCTATAATGAAAGTCCGCCTCCGGAAACGGCAGGCGTGGACTTGTAAAGTGAATAAGGTATTCTCCGGCTGTCACCGGAGAGGCAGGACCTACTTGGCAAGATATTTTCATCTGCGAAAGCAGAAATATTACTACCAGGAGGAAGCTATATGATTACGATGGAGCATGTATGTAAATCGTACAGAGTAGCAAAAAGAAACGCGGGCATGAAAGAGGCCTGCAAAGCGCTGTTCCGGCGGGATGTGGAAATCATTCGCGCATTGTCGGATGTCAGTTTCACCATTCAGGACGGAGAGATGGTGGGCTATATCGGACCCAACGGAGCAGGCAAAAGTTCTACGATCAAAATTCTAAGCGGGATCTTAACCCCTGAGAGCGGAAATTGTCTCGTGGACGGGCGCATACCATGGAAAAATCGCACGGAGCATGTGCGGCAGATCGGTGTGGTGTTCGGCCAACGCTCGCAGTTGTGGTGGGACGTTCCCGTGATCGATTCCTTTGAACTTTTGAAGGATATCTATACTATCCCCTCATATGAATATCAGAATAATCTGGAAGAATTGACGGAGCTTCTGCATTTGCAGGAGCTTCTCAAAATGCCGACGAGACAATTATCGCTCGGACAGAGGATGCGTTGTGAGATTGCGGCATCTTTATTGCATTCCCCGAAAATATTATTTCTGGATGAACCCACGATCGGTCTGGATGCGGTGTCGAAGCTGGCAGTGCGGGAATTCATTATGCAGTTAAATCAGAATCATAAGACTACCGTTATTCTGACGACTCACGATATGCAGGATATTGAGGCGTTGACCAAGCGTATTATCCTGATTGGAAGAGGACGGGTGCTTATGGACGGAACGCTGGAAGATATGCGGAGACTGGCGGCAGAGCATGGGCGGGTAATAGAGGAGCGGCATGCAGATACGGATCAGAAGTTACAGACGGCAGAGAAGTTCGGCTGTATGGCGGAAGGGGCTGTGTATGAAGATGCAACGAAACAGAATGCAGACAGTCTGGAGCGCATCGTTGCCGGCCTTTATCAGAAGTTGGATATTTTATAGGAGATGATTAAATGAGAAAATACAAAACCTACTTTTCCTTCTTCCGCATTCGCTTCAATATGGGATTGCAGTATCGCGTGGCGGCAGTCAGCGGCGCGGCGACACAGATTCTGTGGGGACTTATGGAGTGTCTGGCATTTATGGCTTTTCAGGAGTCCGATCCGGAGGCTTATCCTATGGCGCTTTCTGCAACGGTTTCCTATATATGGCTTCGGGAGGCGTTTTTCTCTGCATTTACGACATGGAATGCAGACGAAGATATTTTTGACAGCATTGTAAACGGAGGGATTGCATATGAATTATGCAGACCGGTTTCCGTCTATCATATGTGGTTTGCGAAAACGGTTGCCGCACGGGTTGCCGGTGCCGGACTGAGATGTGTACCTCTGTTGACGGTCGCGTTTCTTCTGCCGCGGCCTTTGCGTCTGACGCTCCCGAAGAGTCCGGCGCATTTCGCATTGTTTGTGATAACGCTGCTTCTGGGGATTGGCGTAACGGTGGCGTTTTGCATGTTCACTTATATTCTGGCTTTCTTTACGATATCGCCGCAGGGGCTGCGAATGCTTTTTACCTCTATGATAGATTTTCTGTCCGGAGCAATCATTCCGCTTCCGTTTATGCCGTACGCGGTCAGGAAGGTCGTGGAACTGCTACCTTTTGCGGGAATGTTTAACGTTCCGCTTTTGATTTATAGCGGAGAGCTGGCGGGCATGGAGATGTTTCGTAGTATTGGTATGCAGTGTTTCTGGCTGATTACGCTCGTTGTGTCGGGAAGAGTATTGTGCAAGGCTGCGGAGCGGAAAATCGTTGTGCAGGGAGGGTGAAAAAGATGTGCGAGAGAATAAGGAAGAGTACAAAATTATATTTTCACTATTTATCTGTTGCACTGCGCAGTACGATGCAGTATAAAATGTCTTTTTTTATGATGGTTATCGGGAGGTTTCTCCTGTCTTTTAACGGGATATTAGGCGTGTATTTCATGCTTTCGCGGTTCAGGCATGTGAAGGGGTATACTTTCGGGGAAGTGCTGCTTTGTTTTTCTATTATACAGATGGATTTTGCGCTGGCAGAATGTATCGGCGGCGGATTCGCGACGTTTGCAAGTACTGTGCGACAGGGGGAATTTGACCGGATCTTACTCAGACCGTGCAGCACGATTCTACAGCTTCTTGGCGGTAAGTTTCGGATAGACAGAATCGGGCTGATTCTGCAGGCGGTTGTCATGTTTGCATACGGTGTGGCTGTCAGCCCGGTTGAGTGGACATTTGGCAGAAGCCTGACGGTCATTCTCATGCTGTTTGGCGGGACAACGCTTTTCACCAGTTTCTTTTTGCTGCGGGCGGCGTTTACATTTTTTACATTGGAAGGACTTGAGTTGGTTAATATTTTAACATATGGCGCGCAGGAGCATGGGAAATATCCGATTGATATTTATGGAAAGAAAATGCTGAGCTTCTGCACATACATTATTCCGTACACGCTGGTGCAGTATTATCCTTTACAATACTTGTTGGGACGCACCGATCAGTGGTACTATGGAATATATCCATTGGGAGCAGTCGGTTTTCTGCTGTTGTGTTATGCGGCATGGCGGTTCGGGATGCGGCATTATCAGTCGGCGGGGTCGTGATGAATCTTTTTAAAAAATTAAGAAGCACAAGTGGCATAAAGATTGGAGAATAACATGAGTGAAAATTATCAACCGCCTTTTTCGATGAATGAGGAGATAACGAATTTAATAGTGGAGATAGGTGAGTATGTTGGTACAATCACAACATACGATGCTATGCGGCCGAATCCAATTCTCCGCAGGGAAAATCAGATTAAGACAATACATTCATCTCTGGCGATAGAACAGAATACGCTTACCTTGAAACAGGTTACGGATGTGATAAATGGAAAACGGATATTGGGACCACCGCAGGATATACGTGAGGTAAAGAATGCATATGAGGCTTATGAAAGAGTATCTGTGCTTGACCCATATAGT
Source organism: Lachnospiraceae bacterium (assembly GCA_014804655.1). Taxonomy (GTDB): domain Bacteria; phylum Bacillota; class Clostridia; order Lachnospirales; family Lachnospiraceae; genus UBA3282. Next base: position 38,080 of record JAAUZK010000037.1, read on the forward strand.
GTAAAAAATCTTTTGTTGGCTCATAAGATTATGATGGAAGGACTTGTGAAGGAAGCGGGAAGTTTTCGAAGCGGCAATGTTGGTATTTATGCTGGGACAAAGCTGATTCATGCAGGAACACCTGCAAAGTATGTGCCTGATTTGATGAAGCAGTTGTTTGCATGGCTAAAGCAATCGAAATATCATCCGCTTGTGAAGTCTTGCATCTTTCATTATGAGTTTGAGTTCATTCATCCCTTTGCAGATGGCAATGGTCGGACAGGAAGATTATGGCAGTCATTAATTTTGCAGAAGTGGAAAGAAGTTTTTGCATGGATTCCGGTAGAAACGCTCGTGTATGAAAATCAGGACGAATATTATAAGATGTTGCAACAAGCAGATAAGGTTGGCGATTCTACAAAATTTGTCGAGTTTATGCTTGGGATGATCCGCAATGCCTTGAAGGAGATAATCGAGACAAATAGCGGAACAAATGTCGCAACAAATGTCGTAGTAAATGTCGTAACAAATGAAGAAAAAATAATAGAACTTTTAAGGCAGAATGGCAATATGTCAGCCAATATGTTGTCTGTATCTGTGGGAATCACGCAACGGCAAGCACAGCGTATTTTGGCGAAATTAAAGGATGAGGGAAGAATAATACGGCATGGGGCAAATAAAAACGGTTATTGGGAAGTTAGAAGAGAAGAGCGTGGCGTATAATAGTTTGATGAAGGCTTTCTTTACAACGATGATTCAGGTCTGCCGTGGGCATGTTTAAACTGGTGCAGTTATGCGCCGGGATTTACGAATGTTAATTTATTTAAAGGTACTCTTCAGTAACTATACCGATAACAGCTCTGCCGGTAAAAGAGATCAGATTATGCTGATCGGATCATAAGAAATGCTTCCGGCTCTGAAAATGCCGGAAGCGTTTTCCCTATATTCTTTTACTGTTTATAAAATGCTTCGATTGCCCGGGCAAAGAATTCGGCGGCACCCTCTCCGTATCTTGCTTCTATTTTTGATTTCCATACTCCATCTCGGTAACTGCGTGCGATAGCAAGCATCATCTTTTGCTCGTTCTTGATCTGGCTGAACTGCTTCATCGCAAAACCGTATTCGCCGACAATCTCCTTTACCTCGAAAGAGTCCACGGGACAGTCGCGCTTGCCGATCAGCTTTTCCAAGATCGCTTCCAGCCGTTTATTATAACTTTCCGCAACTTCTTTGCTGACGGGATTTTTTGCGGCAGATAAATAGTTGTCTTTCCCGCCGTACCATTCAACCACTTTGGCATAGCTTTTCTGCATTTTTTCTGAGGAAACGACTTCCATATAGTGCTGCTTCCACTGTTCGGTGCTACCAAACTCTTTGACCGCGAGGTCTTTCATATCCTCCGGCATATGCTCCAACATAGCCTGAAACATTTCTTCAATTTCAGTTTTGCTGAAAATTGCAAAATCCATTTTGTTTTCTCCTTTCAGAATATCATCGATGCTGGCAATCAGACGTTCCATACGTTCTTTCTTTGCCACCAGCATTTTCTTCTGCATTTGCAGAATCTGATTTTTGTCAAGAGCAGGATTTTCCATAATAGCCTTGATTTCTTTGAGAGGAATATCAAACTCGCGGAAGAACAAGATCTGTTGCAATGTCTCCAGGGCTTTATCGTCATAAAGCCGGTATCCTGCCTCACTTTTTTCCGTCGGAGTAAACAATCCGATCTCATCATAATAGTGAAGCGTTCGCGCGCTGATACCCGTCAGTTCTGATATTTCCTTTACAGTCATCATGCTGGTGGACCTCCCTGCTCTTGATATAACCACTATAATCTATGACGTTCCGTTACAGTCAATAGGTTTTTATTATTTTCGGAAAAGAATATATATTTGTTTCCTTATCATTAATAAGATATAATTTGATAGATGACAAGAGGTGATTGCAAAGAATCTTTGCGTGACATTTTGCAGGAGTACTGCTATGATTTCTCCAAAGCAATTTCCTATAGCATTAATGGAAACGGACAGGAGAAAGACATGGCTGATGTGGGAAAGAATATTAGGAAAATCAGAAAAGAAAAGAATTTTACGCAGGATGAGTTGGCGGATCACCTGCACTGCACCAGACAGACCGTCAGCAACTACGAGAACGGTAAGAGCGAGCCGGGCATTGATCTTCTAATCGAAATTGCGGGTGTACTTGAGGTGGAGGTCAATGACCTGATTTATGGCTTTAAGAAAAAAGAAAACCGTCGAAAACAAAAGGTGGTATCTGTCATAGTTTTGGCATCAGCTATAATTATGCTGATTGTGATAGCGCGATTGAAGCCGGTGGCCGAATATTATACGTGGAAGAGGCTGATCCTTGCTCCGGGATTTCTTTTGAACATGACATTTCGCCCGATTGCGCTGGCTTTGCTGGGTTGGGGGACTGTGGAGACAGTCACGGAGCTGTTTGAGATACCGATGGAGAAAGTAAAGTACAAGAAAATTGCTCGCGCTGTATATTATATTCTGCTTTTCTGCTTATTAGCACTTGCACTTATCACACTTTGGATGGGTGCCGATTTGGCATGGGAGTGGTACATGCTCGAACAGACTATGAAAGTGCAGGATTCGTTTTCCTCTTCCGACATACCGCATCTGATTCCGGAGACGCTTCGGAAGGTAGTACTTTATACTTGCGTGATTGTGAATGGAACCGGTGTAGGGTGCTATCCGTTCTTAGGAGCAGCGCTTGCCGCCTGTCGGAAAATGAAAAACGAATAATAAAGAATAAAGAACAAAGAACAAAGAACATATTTTGCTGCCCGTGCCGGAATATCTGACAGGAAAAGTGCACGACATATTAGGAGAAAATTATGAAGTGGTTCAAAAGAATCGGCATGGCAATCTTGTTTTTGCCGTTCATATTAATACTGGGTGTCATAGTGTTTGAAATTGTCGGCATGTCCGTGAACCATGCGGCGACTGATCGGCAGACGAAGAAACTGCAGGCTGATTTGACAGAAGGAATTTCGGATTTTGAGATCATTAATGTTAATTCTGAGACGGGGAACTCATCGGGAACAGGGAATCATGTGGAATGCATGTCTACGATAATATTTTCAACCGAAATGAACGAAAGTGAAATAGAAGAAGTGATGGCAGCGTATTACGATTTTGATAATGAATGCTGTATTATAAGGAAAGAAGAGAATGGGACTTTTTCGATTTATCTGGCAACCACGGCGCCGTTTCCGGATAATATAGAAGGGCATTAATTGTTTCATGTGAAGGATATCGCTTAACGGTGAGCTCTATAAGGAGGAGAAAACGGTGCATAACATTACAATCAAAACGGAACGTTTATTATTGCGTCCGCTTACAGTCTCAGATGCAAATGATGTATTTGAATGGGTCAGTGACGAACGTGTGGCAAGATATATGGTTTATACCACATATACAGAGATTGAACAGGTGAAAAAGTGGCTGACGTTCATCGGTCAAGAGGCGAGTACGTACCACTTTGGCTTCGAACGCGTTTCGGACGGAAAGCTGATTGGCAGCGGTGACATTGGACCGGACCAGGAATCTGATAGATGGGGATTTGGCTATAATTTGCGGTACGATTGCTGGGGAATGGGATATGCCACGGAAGCGGCGGAGGCAATGATTCATTATGCCCATGAAAACTTTGGGGCGAAAAAATTTGCGTCGAGTCATTGTGAGCCCAACCTTGCTTCGGGTAATGTTATGAAAAAGTGCGGACTGCACTTTGTGGGGTACGGAGAATTTCAAAAACTTGACGGAAGCTGTAAAATGCGCTCGATGGAATATGAGGGATACAGAGATTAAAACAGGATTTTGATTTTGTAAAAATTTACAGCTGGGAGTGCTGCAAATTTTTGGATTTAGGATATTGACAAAAGACAAAAAACAGTGATAAAATAAAAATCTACCGCCCGAAATAATATCAGCCTGAAAAAATAATTAGAAATTTTTTCAAAAAGATATTGACTGCGGGCTTCCGGTATGATAATATACCAACGTTGCGTGTTTGAAAAACGACAGATACGCAGCACTGAACCTTGACAAATAAACAGTAATGCAACCCTGAAAATTCTAAGAGAAAATTTTCAGAGAGTATCGGACGATACAACCAAGTATTTGAAGTTAGTTCCGAAGGAACTTACTTCACGGA
>JAAUZK010000038.1 GCA_014804655.1 Lachnospiraceae bacterium
GTGCAAGGTTTTTTACGGAACTAACTGTTTTTTCCTGCACTTTATTATACTATATCTGATAAGAAAACTCAGTATTTTCAAGAGATTTAGGCTTGTTTTTTGTTAATGAGCAGACATTAGTTAAGCAATTCCGGATGATTTAAAAAAATATCTTCTTTTAAGTGAAAACCGCTATCTATGATAACTTCCTGCATATTATCGGCAGTTACTGCTACAGGCTCCATTTTAATATAAGGAATCTGTTTTCCATCCGGTAGCGTATAAAGCTCGCAGTCAATAAGTGTGTTTCCCGCCATATCCACTGCTGCTCTTGCGGCTTTATCCGCCATTTTTTCAATGGACTTATATACTGTCATATACTGTGTGCCGTCCACAATTCTCTGACATGCCTCTAAATCGGCATCCTGACCCGCCACGCTGATTTCCCCGGCAAGTCTCAGCTCTGCAAGGGCATCCACTGCCTGTCCCGCCAGATTATCATTTCCGCACATAATCCCCTGCGCCATATGAACCAGCTCACTGTTCTCTCTGATATATGCCGCCGCATATTCCGGTTTCCATTCATCCGCATAATAGACATCAAGAATCTCGATACGCTTTTTATTCATGATTTCCTCAAAACCGGCCTGTACCTCTATGACATTGCTGTCCGTCAGCGGACCGCATACCATTAAAACCTTATCGCCCGCCTTTAATTTCTCACAGAGGGTCTCTCCCATCAATTCCCCCACTTTTTTGTTATCAAAAGAAATATATAAATCGGGTTTCGCCCCCACAATCAATCTGTCATAGGAAATAACTTTGATTCCCTCTTCCTGCGCTTTCTTAACGGATTCCAGCAAAGGCTCGGAATCAATGGGAACAATCACAATGACATCCACTTTCTTCTTGATAAAATAGTCTATTAACTCTATCTGTTCTTGTACGCTGCTGTTAGCATTCTGTACATTCACCTCTGCTCCCAGCTCCTTTGCAGTGGATACAAATACATCCCTGTCTCTCTGCCAGCGTTCCATGATAAAGTTATCAAAAATCATGCCTATTTGAACTTTCTCTTCTTCCTCCTGTTCAGATGCTTCCGGCAGGGTTTCTGCTTTTCCACAGCCATTCAGGAGTACAACCATCGCCCCAAGCAAAAGCATTCTGCCCAGAGAATGTAATTTTTTCATCAATTTCTTCGCTCCTTATATTCTGTAGGCGTTATACCTACATTCTTTTTAAATGACCGGCTGAAATAATTCGGATCCGAATAGCCAACCTCACTGCATATTTCTTTCATGCTTTTATCTGTTGTGCTAAGTAATTCCTTTGCCTTTTCCATGCGGATAGTCGTTACATAATCTATGAAATTTCCTCCTGTTTCTTCTTTAAATAACTTGCTGAAATAGTAAGGGCTGATATTCACCTCTCTGGAAACCTCATCCAGCGATATTTCTTTGGAATAGTGCGCATCAATGTACATCTTTGCCTGCTCTACCAGACTGGCTGTCGGCTTTTCTTTATTTTCATACACATATCTGGTAGCCTCTCTCAGCTTAGAGACAAACCAGGAACGCAATTCCTCATAATTTTTAGAATCCACAACAGCCGTAAGATAATCATGACGCGACTCAAACCGATAAGTATTTCCGCCGGCTTTAAACCCAATCGTTTCCGCCTTTAAAACAAATTCCAGTACCTTTAACTTGATATCCGTGACGTCGTCCCCACGGCACTTCACCATCCAGTCAAAGAAACGGTTCCCCTCCGATACTGCGCCTGATGCGTCTCCGGCCTGCACACGTTCAAACAACTTCTGTTCGATTCGGATCGGATAATCTTCCTCGTATCTGCGCTCCATGGAAAGATCCCTGATATGCACCACACTTTCCGTAGAATAACGAAGGGCATTCATTGCCTCCGTGTAGGACTCTCCTGCCTGATCCATTCTTTTGAGCGATCCGACTCCCACACGGAATTGCGCATCAATATCTTTTTTCAGCTTATGTATCATATTGCGTGCATTTTCTATGATTTTTACACGTTCTTCATATTCGTTTTCAATAATCTGTTTACCGCCGGGAACAAATACAATTACTGTATTAGTCATCATCGGACCGACAATTCCGGCAAAATATTCCTTTATGGATTCCCGCAGACTGTTGTAATTGGACTGCAGTCTTACACTGGCCCCTATCGCATTGGTCAGATGACCGCCTTCTGATGTATCTCCGTATTCTATAATCATCATATACCCGAAATCATCTTCAATGCCCAAAAGCTTCTTAAAGTTTTCCGTCTCTTCCATATAATTTTCCTGAAAAAGAACGGAGTAAATAAACCCACTTTCAATAATAGGAACGACCGTTTCCAGCTTTTCCTTTACAAGCAGGTCATTACTCCTTTTCATTCTATCAGCATCTATTTTTTCCATCGCTTCTTTCAGGAGTTTCACAATGACTTCCTGATCAATCGGCTTGTTTACATAGTCCATCACGCCCAAGCTAATGGCTTCCTTGGCATAGTCGAATTTATCATAAGCGGAAACTACAATAAAAATGGTATTTTTATTGTTCTTCTTGATTTCTTTCATCGCATCAATTCCGTTAATTCCCGGCATACGGATATCCATAAGCGCAATATCCGGCCTGAAATTCTCCGCAAGCTCTATCACGCTCCTTCCTGTCTTTGCCGATTCTATGAGACAGGAATCCCCAAAATTTTTTTCAATAATAAATTTCAACGCATCAATAACAATGCCTTCATCATCTGCAATCATAACCTTATACATATCCTACACCTCCAGCGGAATATAGATTGCAACTTCCGTTCCCATATCTTCCCCCGCGCTTGTAATCTCAATGACATCTTCCCGTTCATAAAATAACCGCAGCCTGCCAATCACATTATCCAGACCAACCCCGTTTACCGTATCTTTTAAATCGGCTTCTCCCAGCTTGCTGTGCATAATCCGCTTGATTTTATCCGCACTCATTCCTACGCCGTTATCCCGTATGCTGACACATATACTGCCGCTCTCTTCATATACGGAAAGTTCTATCAAATTCTCCCACTTGATATCACGTACTCCATGATTAATACAGTTTTCTACGATGGGCTGCAAAATCATACTCGGCATCTGCACATTGACTAAATCCCTATCAATTTTTTTCTTAAAATTGATATCTCCCGAAAACCTTACATTGATAATATAGATATAATTATCCACCAGCTCAATTTCTTCCTCGAGGGTTACCACATCATTATTTTTCTTTACATTATAACGGAAAAAATCAGCTACATTCTGTACATACCGATAAGTTTTATCCGCCCCCTCCATCATGGCAAGCTGGGCGCCCGCATTTAAAGTGTTAAACATAAAATGCGGATTAATCTGTGCCTGAAGATACTTAAGCTGGGCGTCTCTTAAATGCGTTTCCATCATAAGCTGCCTTTCCTTCATAGCGCTTTCCAATTCTATACTTTTTTTAATCTGCTCTATATAATCTTTCAGACTCTTCACCATCTGACCGAAAGCGCTGGTAACAATTCCCACCTCATCATGGGGCACGCTTTCCACCAATTCAATATCCAAAGTACCCTTTGCCACTTCACCCGCTGCCTTTGCCAAATCCTTTAACGGATTTGTGATACCTCTTGTCAAAAAGATGATCAGTGTGCCGTTCAAAACACTGACAATAAAAAGAATCAGAAGGTTAGAGGTTTCCGAATATTTTAACGAAGAAAACAATGTTTCATAATTATTGGAATTATTTCGGAACCGTTTGTTATTTAAGTTGTAAATATACGAATTAATATAACCATATAATTCATTTGCATCATCATAATATTCCTTATATTTCGCTACATTACGCCCTCGTTTAGCCTCTATCGCACTTTCGGTAATGCTTAGGTAATACTGGGACATATTGTAAATATTCTTTTCCGCAATCATGACGGAATCATTGAGAATATCCACATTCAGATTTTCCATCTGCTTCCGATACTCCTGTTCGTTCCGGAAATAGCCTTCCATAGCCTCCGTATCTTTTGTATCCAAATAGCTTTCCAGATTACGGTGAATAAGCGTTAAACCATTTTGCAGTTCGTTCAACATTGCATTGCTTTCATACACCTTGTCTATATTTATAATCATCTTGTTAATATTGAAATAAATATAGATATTTACGCCAAAAATTATAAAAGTAGCTACCAAAAATACGAATAGCAATTTTGTCTGAATGCTTATAAAAAATCTTTTTTTCCTATTCTTCTTTCTGTTTTTCGGCATTCTTCAGATACTCCTCAATATTACGCTGTGTGACCACATTTACATCCATTGTGATAAAATCATTTACATGACCTGTTTCAAGATATTCATCCAGCGATTTCACGCAATAAATCCCCATCTGCTGCGCATCCACAACAACGGTTGCTGCTATTACATTTCTGCTGATTGCATTCAAAATAGTATCCGCATCAGAATATCCCAGAATATTCACTTGTCCCACATAATTATAATCAATGAGCGCCTGATATACACTGATTGTATTCTTTTCATTCAGACAGACAATAATTTCCGGCAATTCCTCTCTATTCAGGAAAATTCCCCGGATTGCTTCTTCCACACTATAAGGGGAATCTTCACTGATTGCCAGCGTATTCAGCTCAAGATTCAGATGATTTCCTTCATTACTAAGCGTATCCTGAATCCCGTTATAGACAATATTTTTTCCGCTGTCTTCTGCCGATGCGTCCATCAGAACCAATACTTCTTTTGTTTCCTTGTTCGCATTGCGGATAATCTGTCTCCCGTATTCACGTCCCAGATTATGGCTCCCTATTCCGATAAAACTCTGTCGTTTACTGTCATAACTGTCCGTCATCACGGTAACGACCGGAATGCCTTCCCCGACCGCTTCATTTATCAGCTCCTGAACTTGTACGCCGCCATCCCCTTCTACGACAATTCCGTCTACCTTGGATGCTATGGCTATTTTTAACAGCTCTTCCTTGGAATAGTCCACCGTAAGATCGCTGCCGCCCCATTCTATATAAACATTTTCTTCAGCGCCATATTTTTTTGCTTTCTGGTACACCTTGCTCCAAAAATTATCTTCACTCGAATTCGTAATAAAAATATAATGTCTGTCATACTGCTCATAGGACGCGGTTCCTGTTTCCCATGCACCGTTTGACTGTTTTTCGACATAAAACAGGCTGGAAATTGTCAATACTACCATGATACAAACAACAACAGCAAGTATGATCAGCTGTCTGCGATTAACTTTCCGATTATTCCCATGCTTTTTTTCTTGTTTCATATCCCACCTAAATAAAAACGCCATAAGTTTTCCGCCTGTGACGCCCGACTATCTACGCTGTCGTTTTATATCTGTTTCAGATATTCCATAAAGGAAACGGCACCCTACTGTCTGCGCTTTACTTCCGTCAATTGATAATATGTTCAGTACTCTTCGAATGTAATTTGCTTTGAAACAAAATGTACAATTCCGCCACTATCATTCAAAATATGCGGTATCAGTTCCAGCGGATATACCTTTAATCCATTTTTTAACTCTTCCAGCGGGACCCAACAGAAATCCAGATCAATGCTTTCATTATCTAAATCATCATGTTTATGGAAAGAGCCATCTGACGGTATATCATCATCGTTCAGCAAATTAACTTTATAATATAGGCAAATTTGATGACATGGTTTCTGTCCCCAAGGGAAAAACACTTCACCAACAGCAAATAAACTATCTATCTCTATTTTTGCATGAAGTTCTTCTTCGAATTCTCTTTTTAAAGTTTCAGCAGTTGTTTCAAGACAGGATACATGACCCCCAATAATAGCAAAATCATCATTCTTAGGCTTTTGCAGTAATATTTTATTATTTTTTATAAGCAAGCCTCCGACTCTGTACGAAAACACAAATTCTTCTGTATTAAATAGAATATCTCTATTCATAAATTCACACCTTTCCTATAAAATATGAATTTATTTATGTCGTGGATATTCAGGCAGCAAATCAATCAATCTTGTTGTCCGCCCTTCTTTATCCAATAGAATTTCAATATTTTCCACATCTCCGCCTAAATGCATCATAAATTCTCTACAAATACCACATGATGGAATTATATTTCCATCTTTATATACTGAAACCACTTTTGTAATCTCACTTTCGCCATATGTAAGCATTGTTGATAAAGCATTTCTTTCCGCGCACATCCCTATAGAGCCGTCCGTATCAATGCATATACCCTTATAAATATTACCTTTTTTCGTGAGTACGGCAGATGCCACACTCCCTACCCACATTTTATTTGAAACATCATGGGGATTCAAAACGCTCATTGCTTCTTCATATAACCTTTTCCATTCTTTGTCCACTGTTTGTCCTCCTAAATAAATTCTGATTTATAAAACGGTTCTTACTTTTTCAATAAAATTATCTGTAATATATTTTATGGAAGGCACATGGAAGAAGATCACATGACAATTAAATTTCCTTAACATATACCAATAGGCAACATTGCATAAAGACTGGGTAGTCGTATTCCCTATATTAGCTATAATTCCGTTTTTATTCAATTTCATAGCAATCGAACCGTAATCCATATCCGACTCTAAGCATACATCACCTTTCTGAGCACGGCAATCTATTCTTACATTTCCTTTTAATCTTTTATCTAACCCAAACATATAGACAAAATCATATGTACCAATGATATTATCAATATCCTTCTTTAATCCACTATATGAATTTGTCAAAAACAATTTATCGCCGCTAATGTTTCTCACGATTTTATTAGCGGAATTGCCATTTCCCTTAAAAGCAACGTATAATACTGACATATATTTACCCCTGCAAACACAAAAGTCATGACTCACAAATTACTTCTCACATGGAGTGAATACTTTTTAACCACCTAACCGCCTTTGCCCAATCAGAATGATTGCTTTCCATTTTTCCGTCACCTTCCGTATATTTTACGTATTCATAGCAAGCTGCTTCTAAAGAAATATTCAATGCCTCTAACATCTGTTCATAATAAGGCGGATATCCACCAATACTCCAATCCAGCTTATCTGCAATAAATAATGCCATTTGGTACTGTGATGCATTCTCACATAAAGAAGTATGATATGCTATTGCTTTTAATACGTCACAATCAGTTATGCAAAAGTCTTCACGTGCAATTACCTCGGAAATTCGTTGATGCAATAGAAATGGATGTGTTATTTCGGCATCACACAAGCTCCAATTATTATCCTTTGCATAAGGAAGCATATCCTCCCATTTTACCAGCGTACTTATATCATGCAGCATTGCAGAAATACGACACTTTTCTCTATCTAATCTATACTGTACGGCAATCGTATCAATTCGTCTGGCAACCGAGCAAATATGTTCATACCTTTTTTGTTGGTTATTTAATAAGAATAACGATTTTATCTTTTGGGCAATATCAATATCATAGCATAAGAAATTTATATAATTATATTTATCCAGCATCTTTCTCCATCACAAATTCAAAGTTGTGCTTCTATTAATTATTATTTTCCCTTTGCTTCTTCCACCCTCGCAATGCAAGAAACATTCCGACAGAAAAGAAAATGCCATCTAAAATACGAATTACAGAGTTATTGCCGATAAAGGCTAACCAAAACTCAGCTACTACCGCAATCAAAAAAATCATAGCAGCTATCAATAGTCTATTTGCTTTCATTATAAACTCTCCCTCAAATGTAAATCCACTTGCTAACAAACTGAAATTTATATAACCTACGGATTTGTTTCACATTCTTCCAACCATTCCAATATTGTTTCTGCAATATCATTAACAGTAAATTCGATAAATTTATGAATATCATTTGCCGATAAATACTGATAGTTTGATATATCCACCTTATCAACATCATATTGTATATTCAGCAAGTGGTTTCTCTGCCGCTCAACATCTTCTTTATGAATAATCCCTTCTACATCCATTGCAAGCGCTTCTGAAAGCATTTTCCTGATTACTTTCGTATTTTTACTATTTTGATAAAGCCATATATCAATCCCCTGAGCCTCCGGATAATAAGCCTTTTTAAATTCATCAATATTCATTGGCGGGATATTTCTGCGCTGAAGGTTTCTCCAAATCTTTATGTCATTCCAATAATCTGTCAAACAATGAACGCATATTCCAATCCCAAAATCTTTATCAACATGTCCTTTCCTGACAACATTTTCACAAAATGACTGCATATTTCTTTTCCACAGTTGATAATCCTGTGTATCGCTCCATTTGCCGCAGCCTTCAAACATATGCGATTTGACTTTCATATTAAAATCATAATCCGGATTCATGTGTACCGAATCGGGCGCTACGGAACCAAGGATAAATTCCGCCGGATTTGATATTGGTGGTATGCGCTTTAATAGTCTGTATGCAATTTCCATATGTATCATTTGAAACGCCATAGACTTTATTCCTCCGTAAATTCCGATTTGTTTCTCAATTTAATATCCCGCAAATTGAAAGTAATCAACTTGTTATTTCTATCTGATTACCCTCAATTCCTACAATACAGCTTTCATAATATCCATCACCGGTTGTTCTCGGACCGGATAAAACCTCGTATCCATCATTTTTGAGTATTTGTGTTAATTCATCCACTTTTTCCTTTGAACCAACGCTAAAGGCTATATGAATAAGCCCCGTTCTTCTAATTTCCTTTTCTATATCCTGCATATCAGGATGATACATCAATTCAAGTCTCGCACCATCATCAAACGTCAGAAAATAAGAGCGAAAGTTTGTGGTTTTATTATGATAACCATCATTCGCTGTCGCATTAAAGTATTTAATAAAGAAATCCCTTGCTTTTTCGAGGTCATTTACATACATTGCTATATGTTCAACTCTCATTACATACCTCCTGCACTTCAAATGCAAATTATATTTTAATCGGTTTTTCAACAATCCGAATTTTAACTCTTACTTGCTATAATGGTAAACTCTCCCGGTATATTACTGTTTGTCCATGCAGGATGCTCATCAAATTTCCTTAAAACAAAACCATTGTTTATGACAGAATTAATAATTTCACTCATTGTATACTTCCTGTAACTGCACTTGGGCATCTGCTCCCGGATATCTTTTTCAAAAAAGCGGGCATGTGCCATTTCACCATCAAAAACATCTGTTGAAAAATAACTCATAGCCGGTTGTTCAAAATCCAATATATCTGATATCTTTGTAAACGGATGAAAATCGCTGCATATCATTTTCCCACTATCTTTCAGCAAAGAATACATAACGTGCATAAACGCATCAATATCATGGAAATAATGCAATATACCGCCTTCCATGAAAACTATATCAAAAAATTGCCCATACTTTTTTGTATTGATTTCCAATACGTCACATACCTCAAAATTGATAGTGACATTTGCCGCCTCTGCCACTTCAAGCGCATACCTCTTATTATCATCTGAAATATCAAAAACAGTGACCTCTGCACCTAAAATAGCCAATGGGACAGCTTTTTTTCCACAGGAGCCACAGATATTCGCCACTCTGATATCCTTATATGTTTCAAAATATTCAGAATATCTTTTTAACATGCCCAATGGATTTGCTATATCCCTTTTTGCTCTTTCGGACGGTGTTCCAGATTGTTTCACCCAAAATTCATATGCATTGTATTCCCAAGCTCTTTTATTTTGTACACTATAATCTATCATTTCTCTCCTTATTCATCTATTATCTTCTATCTGGTGTTCTATGTTAAATAATCCTGATTTCATGGATGAAGCAACTTGCTGATAAACAGGAATTCTGATAAGACATAATTTATAGCAAGTAAGTTTGCTGACCTAAGCGGAGCATAGACAAGGAAAACTCTAGTAACACAGATATGGCTCCCACTGGAGACATTTCTGCTATTATAACATAAAATAAATCGGGAAAAAAGAACTGATCAAAATGCCTTCACACTGTTTTTCACGTTCCCGTCCCCGAATACTTCCCCGCACCAAACATCCAGAACTTATACGACAAATAGAAAAAGAAAATCCCAAATGCCGGTGCAATCCAGGTAAGCACTGGAATCTCGTCCGGCCGCATAATCACAAGACTTGGATAATATGCAATAAACGCGATTGGTATGATAAAGGTAAAAATGAACCGGAATGCCCCATGGAATATCGTAATCGGATATTTCGCATAATCCCTGAATTTATTCATTGTACCAATCAGGAACCCGGTATTTACCAGGAAAAAGCTGACGGCTGCCGAAAAATTCATAATCGCAATGAAAAATAAGGATGCTGACATAAGCGCAACCAAAAGCTCCAGTAAAATCAGCGGGGATACCGGCAGGCTTAACTTGTTCCATGCATAGACAAGGGTTCCTATTCCTATGGCAAGCTGTCCCAGACCTTTGATGTCAAATATCTCCGATATATAGTAAAAGAAAATATTAATCGGACGGAAACAGTATTTTATAAAATCCCCCCGGTGGACATTACGGCTCAAATTCCAGTTATTTTCAAACAGACACTGCATCGGGGTCAGTGCCACCAGTGAAAATCCATACAAAAACAGCATTTCAAAATAAGACCAGCCGCATACACTGGGGAAATTTAAAAACATAACATAAAATGCTGCCAGTTCCGCTGCATTTGTGAATACCATTCCAATCATGGATATAATAAAATCTGAGCGGTAACTCATCCTGCTCTTTATATCCTGACCGAGAATTTTAAAATATATCTTTATGTAAAACTTTAATTTCTCCATTTTTCAACCTCCATTCACGGTAATCACTCTTTCCGACACCTTCCAAAATGCCTTTGCAAGGATAAACACAATAACGACCCACACAAACTGGGCAAACAGCATCCCGGCTACTTCCTCTGGCGGCAGATCATTATGAATCAGCAGGGTAAGCGGTGTATTATAAATGGCATGGAACGGAAGGAACATGACAATCTTATGTAATGTTTCCGGGAAAAATGCCAGCGGCACCGTAGCCCCGGAAAGGAACGTGACAAGCACCTCTTTCATAATGTTGATTCCCCAGATGGACTGGGTGTACAGGCATATGGTTCCTACAAAGTAGTCCACCGCAAAATTAATCAGGGAGCCAAAGATTACCGACACCAGATAGTACAGGATATTTATGCCAATCGGAACCGCACCCTTCGTAATGATTTCCACTATGATAAAGGTCGGAATAAATGTAACCACAAAATTAAAAATATTCCCGCCTGCTATGTAAAACAGCTGATAGGTATCATAGGACATTGGCCGGATTAACTGGACAATGATACTTCCGTCCTGTACACTCCTTCCCATTTCCCACACAAGATAAGCCTCCATAAATGCAAACTGTGCCGAAGCAAGCACCAGATAAATCATGGTGTCTGTAAATGTCATACCATTTACTGTCGGAGTATCCACCGATGCATAAATTGCCCTCCAAAGGTTATAGATTACCACAAGATAAACCATGTTCCCAAACAGCATGACAATTACGCTCATCCGAAATTGCAGCATTTCCATAACGCCTGAGCGCATGAGGGAACCATATGCTTTTAAATTAATTCTGCTTTTTTCTTTCTTTTTCATTGTTTTCATATATTTTCTTGATCACACTTTCTGTTGAGATTTCTTCCAAACGGACATCATTTATTTTTACATTTTCCTGTAAATAATTCAAAACTTTCATAAGCGGAACCCGTGATTCATCAATCAGAATACTAATCCAGTTATCCTCTGCATCATAGGTAAACGGAATACCGGAAAATTGTTCCGACAGCAGTTTCTCCACCGTATGAAGCTGCTCCGCTTTCATTTCCTCCGTAATTTCCCTCTTGTTCATGTTAACTTTAAGCGTTCTGTATGCACCAAAGAAACTGCGGAGATTTTCGATATCGTTATCGTAAAGCATGGTACCTTTATCAATAATCACAATCCGTCTGCACAGTGCATCCACATCTCCCATGTCATGTGTGGTGAGGATGACCGTCGTATTCTTCTCCTGATTGAGGGAGCTGACCAGATTACGGATTTTTGCCTTCATGGACACATCCAGACCGATTGTCGGTTCATCCAGAAATACAACCGCCGGGTTATGTAAATATGCTGCAAGGATATCACTAAGTGTCCTCTGCCCCAAAGACATCTGCCTTACCGGTTTGGAATATAAATCCCCCAAATCAATCAGTGAATCATAAAGGTCAAGCATATCCCGGTAGGCCTTGTCACTAATCCGGTAAATGTCCTTTAATATCTTAAAGGATTCCACAAGCGGCAATGCCCACCAGAGCTGGGAACGCTGGCCGAATACCACTCCGATATTCTGGGCATTTCCCTCCCGGTTCTTATACGGGATTTTGCCGTTGACAAAAATTTCACCGCTTGTAGGCTCCAACACCCCGGTCATCATCTTAATCGTTGTGGATTTACCCGCGCCGTTGGGTCCTAAATAACCGACAATCTCTCCTGATGCGATATCCAGTGAAACATGGTTCACCGCTGTTATAATCTTGTAATCTCTGGAAAATAAATCCTGCAGGCTTCCTTTTAACCCTTCATGCCGGTTTAATATTTTAAATTCTTTCATTACATCCTTAAGCCGGATGATACTTTCACTGTTTCCCATTGTTCCCTCCCGCTTTTGAACAGAATATAAAAATAGCTCTGTTATCACAAAAATGACTAACAGAGCTACCAATACATCCATGTTATATTTCTCTTTATTCAGACTGGTTTATCATAAGGATAAGTCATGAAAACCACTGCATACTCTGTAAGTTGTTGATTCACTTGTGTGGTTATCGTAATGCACTCTAATCTTCATGACTTTCTCCTTTCTTTCAGTCTGTATTACTGTTTGCTAAATATCTGTTAACTTACACCAAAATATAATAATTGTCAATATATTTTTTTTGAGTTTCCCCTCTATGCTGCGTGTCATCAATTAAGTCAAAATTCTTACGGAATGGTGTTTTTTCACTTAACATTCCCATTCGTGCCGCCAACTCATGAAAATGAAACCACCAAAAACCGTACTGTTCATTATATTCACTGTTGATTGGATGAATCATGCTGCCTGTAGGTGCAGTATGAAGCCTTGTCCCAAAATATCCGTCACCGTTCTGCCATTCCAAAATCTGACAAACTTTTGGACTGCTCAAGAATATGGAAAGTCCCTTCAACAACATATGCTTTTTTTGAACGTCTGCTTTCACCAAGGCGCATGTGATTTCCCATAATCCATATAGAATCTTTTTCTGTCAAGTATTCCTTTGGTAGATTGTAGGTTCCGCTTTGACTTTTGGCTTAGGTACTTTCCTTAAATCATTGTCGTTTTGTAATACCTGCCTCCCTGTTTTATATGCTGCGTTATTGCTCTGTCATAAAGCCCCATTGCACACCAAATTTATCAACAAAGTTGACCGATAATTCACTGTATGGTAATTTTTCGAACGGGTCAACAATTGTGATCCCTTCTTTGAAAAACTCGTAGCAGGCAAGAAGCTCTTCTACAGATGGAAACATAACGATCAAATGAACAGCACAATCAAGAGATTTGTCCTTGTTGCCAAACCGGTCATTCAGAAAAACCTTTTGTCCGTGGATGTTCATAACAGCGTGCGCTATCCTGTTGCTATCGTCCGAATATTCACCAGGCGCGTAATCACGGCTGTATACGATGTTTTCGGCTTTTGTATGAAACGCTTTCTCGTATACAGCAATCGCTTCTTCGCAGTTATCACAAAAATGCAAGTGTGGTATCAGCATAATTTACCTCCTTAATGTTGACATGATAATTTTTTTCGAGTTGATTACAGCAAAGCTAAACATTCCTGTAGTAAATGAGACACTTGACGGTCTATAGTAAATAATTCTTGAAATAAGGATTTGAGTTCTGCCCTAGTAGATGATTTATCCAACAATTCATTAATGTTGCGGGGCACACCATAGAAAGTCTGTGGTGTCACACCCAGAAACGCCCAGACCTTCCATGCCTGATCATGGAAATGGAGATGTAGATCGGATGCTTCTAAAAGGATTTTTTTACATTTATCGTCGTCAAGCATAGGTACCAGCGTGTTCCGATAACATTCAGACGCATGCCACCTTGTTTCTATGGCAAGACCATTTAATTGATTTAACCACTTGCCAAGCTTTCTTCCATCCGGTTCTGTTTCCAACTTTTGATAAATTTTTTGTTCCAGCTTATTCCTGCTACTGGTATTTAAGTGATGAATCATATGACCCAAAGATTCGGACAAGGAAATCATACTATCATATTGATCTGTTATGAAAACCATATTGGTGAGCTTATTATACCAGTCTTTATCAAGTTGCGGGGACCGGCGGGATTTCATTAAGTATGGAAGATTTTTATCGTCATCGTATCCCGTTACCACTGCCCACAAATCACCCAGACTCAATTTGATTAAGACAGGGTGTTTTTCCTCGATAGACAGCTTTATTCTATCAAATAGGACATTTGCCTCTGTATTTTTGTTCATTGACTCATAGCGGTAGCCGGATGCATATAAAGCTAAGGATAGCCGGTCAAGAGCAGTCTCTGAAAATTCGTCCGGTATGTACGGTTTGTCAAACGAATTACCAATTTCCTTATCTATCCAAAAATATGCGCAACCCGTTATTGTGATTAAATATTGATATATCTTAAGGTGCTGTTTATTGATAAAAGGTTCATCTCCACAATTGCCGCATCGTATACAGTTACGTTGATATTTTCCACAGAAAAAGGGAGTGTCCTCTGTGTAAGCGTTCCGGTATAGAAGAATGGAAGAAAGAGCTCCAAAAAAAGAGTTTCTTTGTGCATTTACAGGAAAAGAGACTAAATTTTCAATTTTTTTGGTCATTTGAAATCCTCCATTTTCAATTTTGCTTTCGTGCTGCTTCATTCTTTCATCCCCCAAAATATTTCCTATTTCATTTCTTTCAAAAGCAACTAGGCCAACCTTGTTTATACCTTCTTTATCTAAAGGCTGGGGACATTTCTGTTATTTTAACACATTACGGACCGGACAGAAAGAACGGATTGAAATACTTTCAAAAATATATTAATATTTCTTGTTTACATTTTGAACAGTATTGTGGTAACGTTATATATAACAAGGCAACATTATAGGAAAAGGAAGTGATTAACCCGATTATCGTACTACCGGTTACCGATAGGAAAATAGACGGAATGAGCAAACAATCAGAAATGAATAGAAAATAAAAAACTGTGAATACAGTTTTTATTTTGATGTCATGAATGATTTTTGCTCTGTATATAGTTGATGTTTGGCTACAGAGTAATATCTGTAGCTTTTTTGTGCCTTGTTAGAAGTCGGAGGAAAAATGATAGAGATTAAATTTATTGAGGATCAGGAAGAAAAGACAAGAGTGACTTTAGATATTATGAATGCATTACCGGAGTGGTTCTCACCACCGGAAGATATTGTAAATAAGTCGGTAATACATAGGAAATATCCTTTTGTTGCAGCGTATGATGATGATAAAGCCGTCGGATTTGCAGCATTGAAGATTCATAATATATATACCGCTGATATTTATAATTTGGGAGTTCTAAGAGAATACCACAGAATGGGAATAGGACACCAATTAATTATGGCTTGTGTTCAATATTGTGTACAGAACAATTATAAGTTTTTGACAGTGAAGACATTGGATGAATCAGCAGTATATGAACCCTATAACGCTACAAGAGCATTTTATAAGAAAGAGGGTTTTTATCCATTAGAAGTGCTTACAACATTTTGGGATGAAGAAAATCCTTGTTTATTTATGATCAAGGTTATAAGCGAAGAAACATATACAGTTTGTAAAAAATCTTAAACTTAACAAGATATTGGCAGAATTTATATTTGAAGGAAATGCGAAATATGTATTTAGACTAAAAGTATAATGTACAGCTCCGGTGAACACTAATTTATTGAATTTCGTTTCTCCCTTTTTGGAAAAGTGTTCCTATATCAACTACTTTATAAGCTGGAAGTTGTTATTCTAAATGGGTCTTATAGCAAAGATTGTATCCAACACATTTGAATCCACATTCTATTGTAGCTTTCTCATATTCTTCATCACAGAAGAAGGTCATAAACCTGCCATTTCTGCGCTTTGCATCTAACAACGCTGCATTTAGCAATTCTTTAAATAGTTCTGGATTATAAGCTTCTTGGTTCATGTCAATTCCGTATATTTCAAACCACCCATCCACCAAAGCTGTGGCTCTATAATAGACTGCACCCTGCGATTCTCCGTCTTTTTCCTTGACTAAAATGATCCAGTTATCCAGGGCTTCCAATATCCTTTCGGAATTCCAGTACCCTTCAGTTTGATTATGAAGTGCTTCAAATTTTTCATAGTTTCCTTTTTCAATTCGTATCAAGTCGCTATTCTCCCGCGTCTTATCGAATTTGTCGAGGAAAGCTGTGTTGTTGTAGTCATTTTCAATACATTCAAATCCTTGTCCGGCAAGAAAATTCACCGCTGAATGATTTTCAGCGGGAAACCTTAAAAGCACATCGTACCCTTTAAAGCGTTCGCCAACATATGCTAAGAATTCCGAAATCGCCTGTTCTATCGCTTTGCTGATGTTGAAACCGATTGTTTGAAGATAATGATCCTCTGGAATCCAAAAATAATGAATCATTCCCTGCACTTCGCCTTCACACTCAAACAGAAGCATGTGTTCGGTATCTCGTTCAAACGCCTTGAGAGAACGTTCAACAAACTTCACCTTTGTTTTGATTCCGTCACAGTACGTCGGATAACCAGACTTCGTCAAGTCCATTGCCAATTCATATATAAAATCAGTATACTTATCGAATTCATTTTTTGTACATGAACGCAGCATTTTCTTACCCCTCAAATACCGTTTGTAAATATAATAATAACATGTTTTTAACAGGTACACAATTCCGAAAAGGGAATTGCGTTTTAGCAATCTACTTGAATAAAAAAAGGAACATGCTATATTATAAACACATAAGGAAAGCAACCGCCCACAAGGGTTGACCAATGGAAAATGATAGAAACTCCACCCTTCCTACCAGCCAAGTATACAAGGGTGGTTTTTCTATCTAAAAAACTAGAAAAACGCTACTGACTTATCAAAACGATTAAGGTCAATACCTTGCAGTGAAGCGATTGCATTTCTCATATTTTTAATCCCATAAACCTGAATTCTGAAAAGTCTGATTAAACAGTGCAGCCCTGATATCCTCATTGTATGAGAATAGGCAAATCAAAATCCAATCTGCCAAACTTCCTCAGTATGTCCAAATCGCGTGTTATATAATGACTGCTCCAATAATAGTTTCCGATCGTCTGTTCTGGTACACACCATCGCTTGCCATCTGGATGAGGATTGCTTTGTTCGTATGCGTCAATATCCTCGGCAGAAGGAAATTGAAACTCGTGTGTGCTGAGCAACTTGTCAACGATTGTATCCAGATTCATATCCACAGTATGTCTACACTCCGGATAAAAACTGCTTTCCGGCGAATCGACAAAATACACCGGCAACGGCAGCCATGATGGATATGTTGCAGGGTCATATGATTTAATATTCAGTGCTGATGGATCATAATCGGGATAACCATGAAGAAGAACCTGCCCGCATTGCCTATATCGCTCTTTCAGTTCCTTTGCCTTACAGTAGATGTCGCCGCCCTCGTCTGCGTGTTTGAGAAGGAAGTCCACAATTCGCTTAGTCACTCCGATATCGGCTTCTGCTGCTTTCCTTGAATCGAAATGAAACCATGGCATATGCGCAAAGTCATTATTGCTGGGGATTCCCTGCATCCCCACCCAGCCGTTGTCCAATAAATATGCCCCCGAACTCAGGTATTTGACAATACCCGAAATGATTTTGTTTTTTATGTCGCTTTCGTGATCACCTGTCGTATCCAGATAATCCAGCGCAATGCATACCGTATAGGGAGATGAGTTAGGGTTCCAGTTGTTGCACTCAATGTTATGTCCAAAACCTCCGTCTTCATTTTGGTAACTGGATAAAACCGACAGGAAATCATCGCAACTGCCATTTTCAAAAAGGAATTTCCATTTCGTATAGTCAAGGGGTCTTGCGTTGCGGCAAACCAGCTTTCTTAATCTCAAAAATTCATCAAAGGATATTTTTTTCAATGTCATTACCTCAACTTTCTTTTCATTTGATATTGGTTTATTATACTATAGGAATACCACATGAAAGGTGACAACTGTCTGTCACCTTTCATATTTTCTCTGCATTTTTTTCAGAAACTGTGCAAAATTCTGCCGATACTCCATGGGTGTAATGATTTCAGCCTTATCCCCGAATGATAGAATATACTGATATAAAGCAGAAATATTCGACCATGTAATAGTAACGATAATATCACCGTGTTCATTATATTTCAGCGAATCCACGCCAAATTCATCTATGATACGCCATTTTACTGAATTATCGAATTTCACTACAACCTCAATTCCGCCTATATTATCCCATAGCTTCTTACAGATGTATTCTGGAACAATCCTATCGGGATTTTTTTCATCCGTAAGAGTAAGCTCTGTCATGCGCGTGAGCTTGAACATTCGGTAATCCTCACGCTTCGTACAATACCCCCATACATACCAGTCTTTCCATTGAAACACCAAATGATATGGCTCAATCATACGCTCGCTTTCACCATTTTGCGAAAAATAATGAAATGCAATCTTTTTAGTCTGTTCTATAGCGGTCTTGATCAGCTCAATTTTATCGGACACCGCCGATTTATCCCAATTAGATAGGTCTATGATGATATGATTGTCGACGTTGATTGTATCGGAACTATTAATCGAAATTCTCTCCATAAGCTGGCGGTATCGGTTAGTTCCGCTTACGCTATCAAGACTTTGTAAGCCTGTGAGAATTGCTTTCATATCCTCTGAGGAAAGCACAGTGCGGTCTACCTTGTAACCCTCCATAATGGAAATACCGCCGCCTTGCCCTTGCTCTGATAGGATAGGTATGCCCGCCATACTGAGAGCATCAACATCACGCAGTATTGTTCTACGGGATACCTCAAATTTACTTGCAAGCTCCTGAGCGGTTATTTTATCTTTTTGTAAAAGGATTGATAATATGCCAATAAGTCTATCTATTTTCATTGTTACATTTCCTTTTTTGATTAGGGCAAATATAAGGGACAGAAAAAAACAGGAACAAGTTCCTGTGTAACAGATTATAACACAATATGAACAGGGCATGAAGAAGGGAAAAGGATACATATTATGAGGCTAGCATTGTGCAAAGCCTTGAAAATAGGGGAAACTTATGGAAAAAGCTTATAATCCGGAGTTTTAGGTATCAATTCTTTTAAATTCATGAATATTTTTATTTCGATATACTAAATCGTCTCTAACAACAAATCCAATATTTTCCCAAAACCCATTTCCGATTTCATTTCTTTCAAAAGCAACTAATCCAACCTTGTTTATGCCTTCTTTATCTAAAGCGTTCATAGCATTCTCTACAAGTTTTTTAGCTATTCCTTGATTTCTGTAATCCGGTAAAACAGCGGTATGATGTATATAGCCTCTGCGCCCATCATGTCCTGACATAATCACTCCTACTATTTTACCGTCATCTTCTGCAACAAAACTTGAGGTAGGATTACGTTTTAGATATTTATCAATTCCTTCTCTGCTATCATCTGTTGTATTAAGTCCCATTCCCGGTGTGTTAATCCACAAATCATATATTCCATCATAATCTTCTATATTCATTACTCTAATATTGATCATTGCGTTCCTCCGTCAAATCCTGATTGCATGGTTGGGCAAAAAAAAGAAAAAGCTGTAACATAGATATGGCTCCCGCTGGAGACAATTCTGTTATTTTAACACATTACGGCCAGGACAGAAAGAACGGATTGAAATACTTTCAAAAATGGAAGATAAGATATTTTTTATGAGTCTTTTTTGAAAAATCAGTCGTTTACCTTTTTCATATAATAAACAAACTCATCATCTCTCTTATATTCGATATAGCCCAGTTTTTGATAAAAAGCATTTGTACGAATGTTCCAAACAGGTGTATCAAGAAATATTTCTTTTGCTTCAGGAAAAATTCTTTCAACTTCCTGCATTATAAATATACCATACCCTTTTCTGAAATATTCAGGATCTACAAATATTCTACCTATATTAAGTTTTGATCCATCCGCAAAAAGAATGGCGCCTCCTACAATAAGGCCATCCACTGATAATTTATATAAATGATTAGCCTTTGCCATCTTGATATGAAAACTAACAGACATATATCCGGGCGGACCTGCTTTTGAAGGTGCTCCAACAGTAATATCACTATCAAATGCACGCTTGGAAATACCGTTTATCACCAATACATCTGATGTACCGGCTTTTGTCAATTCCATCATTAATTGATCCTCTGTTTCTACTTTATTCCGATTCAATTAAACTTCGAAAAGGCATCGACTTTAGTAACACCATCAACATGAATATAAACATCCATATATACAATTCCATTCTCTTCATATTCATGTTCAAAACAACTGACAATGTTATCCTGTTGTTTCTCTTTAAAATTATTTGCCTGAAGATATTCCATGATAATCTGATAAGCGTTAGGAATTCTCTCAAAAGGCTGTATAAAAGGCTCTTTAATGGTAATCATGGCGTATTCAGCCTCCGCATTTTCCGCGTACTCTACGCCGGGGTATTCCGTTTCAAACCCTTCCGGCAAAATATAAGCTGCCACATATCCGTGCATTCCGAATCTGTTTTGCTGTTCCTGTGATACAAAAGGGAAATCCCATCCTATCATTCTCGCATTCGGATACGAAGCCTTAAGACCACTGTTCACAGCCCATTTCTCCATATATTCATTGACATCGCCCTCAGGATTAGGAGAAATCATTACATATCTCGCCATTCTAAATGGTGCTACTCTTTTAATCTGGACTTTCGAATAGATTTCTCCCTGATCCGACAGATTATCCTTCACGAGTGTATCAAGCCTGCATGTAAAAAAGTCACTTATTTCAATGAGCTTTGCAAGCTCCGGAACTACTTCGTCTGACTCCCATCTTGATATCGTCTGACGCGTAACTCCCATCTTTTCTGCAAATTGTTCCTGTGTGTACTTTTTCTGTTTTCTCAAAAAACATATATTTGATCCTAAGCTCATATATCTCATCTCCTTATAAAAGCGGACATTCGCAATCCGCTATGTTTCTTACTCATTACTACAGGCAACTGCACTTCCTGTGGTAAAAATATTGTCTTCCGGCCATCTGGACAAGATATATTCTGTCACATCATATGCAACATAACAACCAATTGGCATGTGCTCTTTTCCGATTTCATGTAACACATCATGTTGCTTTCTATATGCTCACTTTTATTCAATAAACCGCTTTATATAGCCTTCCTCTTCTATTTCAAAAAATCTTCATATACAAACCTCTCCACCATAAATTCCTGCGCTCCCATATAACCGGGCGCAACCTCATATTCATCAAATACGAAGACAATATTCCCTTTCCCGTCAAAATAGAAGTTCTGATCTTCCTTGATTCCCTCCCAGTTTATATCCGGCATGTCTGTATTGTCCACCCAGTACATATTCATCTCATCTTCTGCCATGGCCGCCCGCATCTGATTCCGGATATCTTCACTTATAACATCCGCATAACCGCTGTTTTCCTGAAACAAATCCGCGATTTGAATCTGTTTGCCACTCTTTTTATCAATCGTATAGAATTTGTAGGATTCTGAACCGCTGCCTGCTACTTGGAAAATAGAGAGTTTCAAAGTAAAATATTGTTCATTATCCGTTACCGTCTCGTGATGAATCTCCAGACTGCCATAGCTTTCTCCGAGTTCTGCCGATGCTTTAAATTCTTCAATCAGTTGATTCGTCACTTCCTCAATATCAAAATTGACCTGTTCTATCGTTTCCTGTAACTGCTTAGAATCGGCTTCCGTCTCTTCGCTGGTCTCCCCCGTATCTTCTACGACGATCTGCGGTACTTCAACATCTGCATCAAACCGCTCACTTTCATACTGGTAATCCCGAAAGGTGACTGCCTGGAACAATTTGCCGATGAGCGGAATATTTCCCATCGCATAAGCAATGTTCGCTCCAGTGTTGGGCAGAAGAACAAGCAACGCCACGGTTGCTGCCACAACTGCGGGTATGCGGAATCTATGGACTTTTCCGGGAGTCTTTGTTGCCTCTTCCAGCCTTCCTTTCAATTCCTCGGGAACCGGAATTTCCTGATAACGCTTTTTTTCTTCCAAAAGCCTTTTTTCCAGCTCTTTTAAATCATTATTTTCCATATGTTTATTCATACTCTAATATACCTTTCCCTTTCTGTCTACTGATTCAATTAATAAAGTTCTTTGCGCAGCTTTTCCAGCGTTCTGTATTGTCTGCTCTTGACTGTACTTAAATTTTCCTGCAAAATATCCGCAATCTCGGCTAAGGGCTTATCTTCATAAAACCGTAGAATTATCAGAGTTTTCTCCTGTATTGGGAGTTTATTGACCGCACCTTTCAAATCCATATCCGGATCATGCCCTTTCAAATCTATCATATTTTCATTTAGCGCTTCATATTCTTGCCTGTACTTCTTTACATAGTCTTTTGCCGTATTGATCATAATCCGATATATCCATGTACCGGCAAAACGCTCTTCCCGCAGGCTTCCTGCTTTCTGCATGGCCTTATATGCCCCTTCCTGTACGATATCCATCGCATCTGCTTCGCTCCTTTTCTCATAATTGTACCCATTAGACAGATTATGAGTTCAAAAAATTTCAAAGAAAATATTCATTGTTGAAAGTTTCTGTTGGCTTTCGTATAAAATCATACAATATTAGTTTGATTCATGGAGGGAGTATGAGATCAGTACTTATATTGTAAGCGCTGAATAACAGAGTATCCTCTGTTATTCAGCGCTTACGAATTAAAACCAATCCCAGAATTCTGATTTTTCTTCACTGTATTCCGCCACCTCAATCGTTCCGTTTATATACCTTATTAAATGAAGACTCCCCGGGTCAAATTTAAATGTTTCTCCACCATATTCGATCTGCCCATCCGTTATTGCCGTCACCATTGCATACAGTATAGCACCGTGGGCTGCCACAAGGATATTTTCCTTATCAGCAAAAGATAATACAATCCGTTCAAACGCTGAACGCGCCCTTTTCAACATATCATTAAGCGATTCCATTCCGGGATAAATATCATCCGGATACTTTTCTCTTCTCTCCGCAATCGATAAACCTTCACCTTCACCAAAGCCGCGTTCTATAAGCAATGGTTCCACAATAATATCCGTTTTCTCATACGCCAATCTGTCAGAAACAATTTCCGCGCTTTCACGCGCCCTTTTTAAAGGACTTGTGATTACCAAATCGATATCCGGATATAAATCCGCAAGAATTTGTGCGGCATGACCAATCTGTAATCTTCCGTTTTGATTCAACGGAATATCCATATGCCCCTGTAACCGTCCCGCCTGATTCCAGTCTGTTTCACCATGTCGCAGTAAAAAAATATTCATAGCGTCCTCCACCACTTTAAAAGAAATTATGTCAACCGCATCCGAAAATGTTGTCGGCTGCATATATTTACACTCAACTGCAACCACAGGAGAAAAAATACCCTCTTCTTCCAGTTTTGCATAACTCCTTCCGATTTTTGACAGGAAATCTATTCTGGCTTCTTCCATCCTCTCAATGCAACGGTAAAACTATTGTTCCAGAAAGTAAAAGGTAAGTTAATATCGCTCCTAAAATGATCATTACAACGGCACCTACACCAGTAATAACATGAAGCCCTTGCTCTTTCGGCATTTTCTTTGCTTTTATCAGAAGTAAAATACCGAGAATTATAAAAAGAGTAGCTATCGAAATAAACATTGTTAGTCCCTTCTAATTCCGACTTTTAATCTCTAATACCCCAAGGTTCCGTTTAAAGATTCATCGTCCTCGATCCACTGCTGCACAGGAATCTCGCGGTATTCGTTCTCCGTATCCCTGACATAGACCGTCTCGATGCCCGCGTTGATGATCTGTCTCTTGCACATGGAACAGCTACAGGAGTTCTTCACATACTCCCCCGTATCCGCTTCCACGCCCACCAGATAAAGCGCGCTTCCGATCATCTTGTCTCTGGATGCGCTGATGATCGCATTTGCCTCTGCATGTACACTGCGGCACAGCTCATACCGCTCTCCCCTTGGAATCTCCATTTTGATACGGATGCATTCTCCGATATCCGTACAGTTCTTCCTGCCTCTGGGCGCACCCACATAACCAGTGGAAATCACCTCGTCATTTTTCACGATTACCGCTCCGTAATGCCGTCTTAAGCAAGTGGATCTCTGTGCCACCATCTTGGCCAAATCTAAGTAGTAGTTTACTTTATCTCTTCTTTCCATTTTGTTCCTTTCTGTTGGCTCGCTTTATCATAGCTCTACTTTATAGGCTCGTCGGACAGCAATGCAGGCGCCGCATGGCACCCCGGTCACAATCATTAATAATATTGCCCCTATCCGTGCCTTTTCCTGCTGTTCGTCTGTCGGCATCATCTCAAAAGAGCCGCATAGATACCAAAACAATGCGAAGACAAAACCAAGTAAAAAAATCACAATCAATACATCACAGATAAACCGTATTATTTTTGCTTTTCTCATAGTATTACCTCGTCAGCTTCTGATTCGTATTTTATGAATCATCTCGACCAACCGGATGTTTAATAATTAACATATTACTTTTGAGCTACGATCAGTCCATGTTCACTATATCCCAGATTACTCTTCTTGTCACATAGGCCCAAATGAATATCCATAAATGATTCAAAATCTTTTTTGCTCATATGTTCAACTATATCTCTATATATAAAAATAGGTCCGTCAGTTGCAACATGATGAAGTAATTTTAAATTATACTTTTTTAGATCTTCCTCTATCATCTCCGGAGTTGTTGCGTAAAATAATGTACTATTCTCTATATGCCCCGTTTGCATATAGTCTGCCAGATACGAAAAGTTATCTTTCAACTCCTCAAAATGTGCCATATAATTTGCACAGCGATTAACATATGCAATTATATATATCCCGCCATTTTTTAGTACTCTTAACGTTTCAGACAACGATTTTTCTCTGTCAGTTTCATCACATAAATGATAATAAGATCCTAAATTCAATACTACATCAAAGCTATTATCATGAAATCTTGATAAGTCTAAAACACTTCCTTGATAAATGTCTTTTAATTTATGATTCTTTTCATTTTCTATTCTTATGTGCGCTACATTTGTGTCAATCAAATCACCTGCAATCACATTACAGCCTAAATCGGCGAGCGGAAATGAATAAACACCGCATCCTGCGCAAGCATCCAGAACTGACATATCTTTTTGGCAATATTTTTTCAAATATTTCATAGTTGTAATGTATTCAATTTGTCCTGATTGGGAAATCAAACGCCGGCTTTCATTCCAATCCTCGGTATAAAATTTTTGTATTTCTTCCATAGCCTTATCCTCTCTCAACTCGGATTCTGACAGGTAACAGGTTATAATTCATGATAATAAGGACAAATATTCTCAAAATGCCCGTCCTTCATTTTGAAACCGTTAGGAATCGTACCCAGCTGAATAAATCCAAGTCTTTCATATAACCGTCTGGCGTGGATATTACTTTCAACCACTGCATTAAATTGCAATATCGTAAACGCATGTTTCCTCGCCTGATCTAAGCAGTCCAGAACAAGCTGCTCCCCGATATGTTGACCTCTTTTCTGAGAGCTAACAGCATAACTTGCATTACAAATATGCCCGCAGCGTCCGACATTGTTGGGATGAAGTATGTAAAGTCCATATATGACATGACTATTTTCATCCTCGGCAACCGCCGAATATGTCTGTGAAGCAAAAAATTCAGCCCCTGTTATATCGTTTAGTAATTCCTCCTGTGGAAAAGCAATGCCTTCCTCTACGACTTCGTTCCAAATTTGAATCATCGATTCCAGATCTCTTTCTTCATAACTCCGAATTATCATTTAAATCCCTCCCAATCTCAAATTTATATATCTTCCTTCGCAAGCCATTTTGTGATATTAGCGTCTTTATTAACCGTTCGTCTTACAGAAAGTATAATGGGTTTGAAGTGTTTTCGCCAAAATATATTTGCAAAAGGATTGGCCGTTTCAAAGCAAACATGAAGATATTGTATATTCTTCTCAGTGCAATGCTTCATCACTTCATTTAACATGCACTTCCCGATTCCCAATCCACGATATTCGGGCTTGATGTAAGCACCGACTTTACTAATCAGACCTGTATTCGTGGATGCTAAATTTTCTATGTTATATCCGGTTTGAACGGATAAATTCATAACACCTATCGGTGTATCATTATCCCATGCAACCACCAAATGATCCGTTTTAATCATATCAATTACATCATCTGATTCATAATCATTTCTTTTTAAAAATATGGGCGATTCAATATAAAAGTGTACCGACTCCTTCATCAATGCAAGTAACGCTTCAGCATCGCTATATGCAGCAACAGTTATTTTATATTTGCTATCAATCCGGCATACCGGCTCTTGTACTTTTGTGTAAGCATCAATTACGTGAGAGCCAAAACCAATATCGTATAACATAGCTTTTAAAGCATGGTTATCGTTATAAATCATCCATAAGTGGTTGAATCTGCCATCATCTACCCATATTTGTGCCGCGTAGTTATATAATGCATGATAGATTGTCTCGCTGTCTTCTTCAATTGTAGCATGACCTGTAATTGGACAAAAGGCTGATTTTTCATTATGAAAGTCAAAATACATCCAAGCCATATAACCGGTTATAACATCGTCTCTTTTTGCTGTAATGGCATTACCATGGTTGATTTGGTTTTCCAAATACATCATAATACTATTTTCCCCACCACTCAAAAAGTCAGGGATAACCGTACTGTTACAATATTTCGAATATTGATTATGCCAGATTTCAATCAACTCCGGAATGTCTTCTTTTTTCATCTTAGAAATTTGGTACATAGTTATGCTTTTATCTCCTAAAAACCCTAATTTACTGCTCAATTTAACGTCCCGACAAAACTGGAATTCTGATAAGACAAATTTTATAGCAAGTAAGTTTGCCCTTACGCTTTCCCTCGTGTTATATCCTTTTCTCAAACAATCCAACGGATTGTTTTTGTTACTGAACTCTCATAAGGGCAAAAATAAGGGCAAAAATAAGGGCACAAGATGTCCAGTGGACATCTGCTCTGTGCCGACCAAAGCTGAGCGTAGACAAGAAAAACCTATAACAAATTATAACATAAAATAAATCGGGCAAAAAGAACTGATCGAAATGCTTTCTTAATTTCTCCGAAAATTCAATTAGCAAAGAAAGAACAGATAAGATATAAAATTCATATATGCAGAATATATATGTACCACAACAGCGTTGATATAACCACATTTGACGGATATATCCTACGGATTGACTGTAATGTAGCGGAAGATGGATTAAGGACTTCTCCCAGTTCGGAATGTGCCTTAAATACCTTAGCAATATGAGCCTAAAAATTACTCAAAACATTTCATTATAGAGCAAATCCATCTGCTCAATAAAACTTCCCCATTCAGGGTTTGATTTTTTATCCCCAGATGTTAAATAGTACTGATACTTATATAATATTCTCAATGCTTTTTTATCATATCGGTCTGTTTTGTACAAATAATATATTAATTCGTACATCTGAACAACCTGCATATCATCTAATCCCGTCCCCAGCTTAGCAGCATCCTTAATTAGCCTTACTGGCAAAGCATCATTTGCCGCAAAAAACAGAAACTGTTTAACAGCCATAAACGATAAAGATCTTACTTCACCTCTATCTTTTGCGTTATCTCTTGTAGGATTATATAACGAATGAACAGCAATTTTGCTAATATAAGTATTCCTCGAAGCTTCTTCCACACTACTCAATTCAGAATCATAATGAATCGTAAGTTTTGGAGGATTCTCGTCTTTTTGTTCATCTGCAAAATTTTTTACACTGTCAGTAACCAGTTCGTCATACACAGATTCATGTATTGCCACTCCAGCAAATTCATTCAACAATGGGATGAGCCAACACTCTTTAAAGTCATTAAAAGAATAAGCCTTTACTTTTGCAACGTCGCTCCTATCTGGCGGAATAAAGAAATTTGCGTCCAAAAAAACCTTCTGACCCGGATTTTGTATAATGCTCTGAAAAGCTGGATTGACCTCATTTGTATCTACCTTCATTAGTCTTCCTCACTTTCAAAGAAATCCTTCAAATCATCATCTATCTCTGCCTCCATGCAAAATCCAAAATCCTCTGGCCTTTTGTTAAACATAGCTAATGTTCGAACAAATTCATCATCATCAATAAATCCGTCTTCATAATTGCTGATAACAGTTTCTACAATTCTATGGGATACCCCCATAGTCTTTGTTCTCTTATTCAAAAGTTCTGATATTTCAGCGTCAACGTTTTTCAGGAGTCTTCTATACATTCCCGCTTCGTTTCGACAATCAATCTCGTACAATTTATCAAATTGGCTTTCACTAATAAATCCTTCTTCAAACAATCTATTAATTATCGCTTGATAAGGCAACCACCAATCACATTGCATTCTTGCGATAAAACGCAATGCGCGATTATCAGGAATGTCCATCATATTTGAGCTGCCAAAAGCATTCATCACAGCATCTTTCAAAGCCTCAGTTGGAAGTAATAATTCTGCCGCAAATCTATCAGCCTGCTTTTCTGTAACAACATCTTCGTAATCAATTTCAGGAGTATATGCTTTTCCGGACTTCGTCGTATAATGATATATTTCATGAGCTATAGCAAATATTTGTTCATCATAGAAACTTGATGTATTCAGACCAATAAATGTAATGGTATCGTTGTCTGTCTTAAACCATGTAATATTTCCATACGTGTGAGTTCCATTCGCATCCGAAAAAGGATATTCACATAACAGAATATCTTTCTTTTCCAAAAGCAGACGAATATCATTTCCTATAGGAACATTAGGATGTACTCCAAAAAACTGTCTTGTTTCTGAAACTAACTTTTTGATGTCATATATTTGGTTATCATTCAACACAACTGGATTATTCTTACTCATTAAGCATCGCCTTTCTCAAAAGAAGCTGTTGCTTAGAAGCCATCATCATTTCAAACATATGATCTGCACCTACTTTTTCTTCTTTAGACATACTCGAACTACGGTATGCAGTATATACTGTTGGTTCATTCTCCACAAACAAATCAGGAATACTGAATCCCAAAACTTCAGCCAGTTTCTCTAACTGAGGAATAGAAGGCATGTACTCATATTTCTCCAATCTACCAATCATCTGTCTATTGATTCCTGTTCCTGTGCTTAATTGCTCTTGTGTTAATTCTTTTGTTTTTCTCAGACTTTTTACAATATCCACCATTTTTTCTTGAGATAAGCGTTTCATAATAATTTCTCCTTCCACAAAACAACCGGTCTATATGATACTATAAATATCATCAAGCATCTAGTGTTTTATTGTATTATACTACTATTCTTCCATTTTTGGTATAATAAATACCACGATTTTCAAAAAAGGTTTTTGTGCATTTTAATCCGGCAGCCATCTATCGTTCAGAGTCACCCTTGCTCCCCGATTCCCTTAAAACCGCTACTTCGTTTTTTTGCAAATTCAAACTATATTTTAATCAACTTTACAATTACCCATACCAGAATTTAAGCATTATTTTCTTTTCTCAAAGAAATATAAACAACCTATCATACAAAAGCAAATCCCCATCAATATCGTAGAGAATGTTTTCTCACTAATTCCTACTATTAACTCCAAAATGCCTGCTAAAATAATTAAACCGCCGGTTATTTTTCTTGCTTTTTCCTTCATTACGCTTATTTCCTTATTAAACTCTCTTTTGATTAATCAGATTTATTTCAATATATTCCAAGTTATCCATTTAAAATAGTTTTATAAATATCTGCAACAATACTTTCCATATCTTTTTCATATGTAATAGAGACTTCATTCAATACATTTGAAAAATCTTTTTCACGCCACCATTCTCGCATTTCATCCTCACCGA
>JAAUZK010000039.1 GCA_014804655.1 Lachnospiraceae bacterium
CTCACCACGGTAAGATCATGGTACGGGATAATCCGGCGGGCGGCAGTATTTTTACGGTAAAGCTGCCGGAGTAGAATCTTTACAGACTCACATCCAGCTCCACAGGGTGCATTCCCGTCAGCTCGAGGCTTCTTGCGTCCGGCTGCATAGTTCCGGCATACAGCTTATAGTGGCTGCCGTCCGCCTTGCGCTGTCCCTGATCGTCTACGACCGTGAAGGCTCTGCCTGCTATGATAAGCTCTGTCTCTACACTCTGCCCCGCTTTTACATGGATTCTACGAAAAGCGCACAGCGCCGGATTCTTCACTGCATAATCTGAGTCGGTGTTTTTCACATAGATCTGTATCACGTCATCCGTATCGTATGTTCCGCTGTTTGCCGCCGTAACTTGGATCCGCACATCCGGAAGTCCGAAACCGTCTCTCTCTTTTGACACATCGATCAGTTCTGCATTCGTGACGGCTACCCGTCCGTAAGTCAAACCGAATCCGAACGGATACTGCGCCTTATCCTCCATATAGCGGTAAGTTCTGCCTTTCATATGATAATCCGTAAAGTCCGGAAGCTGTTCTAAGCCGTTGTAAAAGGTAATCGGAAGTTTGCCGGACGGAGAAACTTCCCCGAATAGAACTTCGGCAATGCTCTTTCCTCCTCTTGCGCCGGGATACCAAAGCTGCATAATGGCGTTAAAATGTTCGGCCGCATAGCTTAAGTCGATGGCGCTTCCTGCCATCAGGCAGCAGACGACAGGCTTACCGACGGATGCAACGGCTTCCATCAGTTCCCTCTGGGACTTCGGCAGCAGCAGATCTAACTTATCGCCGGAAGCATAACTATTGCCCGTATCTCCTTCTTCCCCTTCCAGAGTCTCATCTAATCCGACGCATAATACGACAACATCGCTGTGCTTTGCCACAATCTTGGCTTCCGTCAGCCGGTCCCCTTTCATGGCCAGGAACTCCGTCTTCTCCTCAAACAGCGCACAGCCTTCCGAGTACAACATCCTTGCCCTGCCTTCCGCATATCTCCGGATTCCCTCGGAAACCGTCACATACTCAGAGGACGTCCCGTAATAATTACCCATCAACGCCCTTCTGCTGTCAGCATTCGGACCGATAACACCGATAGTCCTTATTTGATTGATATCAAGCGGCAGGATGCCGTCATTCTTCAGCATGACAACGCTCTCTTTTGCAATCTGATCGGCAAGTGCCACATGCTTTTTACACTCCACCGCCTCATAGGAAATGTCGTCATACTCTGTCTTGTCAAACAATCCCAGCAGATAACGGGTCGTATACAGGCGCACTGCCGCCTCCGTAATGGCTTCTTCTGTAACCAGGCCCTGCTCGTATGCCGCCAAAAGGTGCAGATATGTAGAACCGCAATTTAAATCACATCCCGCATTAATCGCCTTGGCTGCCGATTGCGCGGGCGTAGACGTCACCATATGATTCTCGTGGAAGTCCTTGATCGCCCAGCAGTCGGATACAAAATGTCCTTCAAACTTCCATTTGTCCCGCAGAATATCCTGAATCAGCGTTTTGCTTCCACAGCAGGGCTCCCCGTTCGTTCTG
The DNA here is from genome assembly GCA_014804655.1 of Lachnospiraceae bacterium. Classification (GTDB taxonomy): domain Bacteria; phylum Bacillota; class Clostridia; order Lachnospirales; family Lachnospiraceae; genus UBA3282. The sequence goes on from JAAUZK010000039.1 coordinate 1,578, forward strand.
TTATAGGCTCCCATGACCGCTTCCACATGCGCTTCCGTCACCAACGCTTCGAAAGCTGGAAGATATGTCTCCTCCATATCCTTCGCCGTCGCTTCGGCATTAAACTCATGGCGCATTGCCTCCGGACCGGAGTGCACTGCGTAATGCTTGGCGCACGCCGCCGCTTTCATGACTTCTCCGTCTCCCTGCAGCCCTTTGACATATGCCACACCGAGCCTCGATGTCAGATAAGGGTCTTCTCCGTAAGTCTCATGCCCGCGCCCCCATCTGGGATCACGGAAGATATTGACATTCGGAGACCAAAACGTGAGTCCCTTGTAAATATCTCTGTCATTCTCCGCTGAAAACTCATTATATTTCGCTCTGCCCTCCGTGGCGATACAACCGGCAATTTCCCCGATCAGCGCATCGTCAAAAGCTGCCGCCATGCCGATTGCCTGCGGAAATACCGTGGCAATACCTGCTCTTGCCACTCCGTGCAGACTCTCTCCCCACCAGTTATATGCCGGAATTCCCAGCCGCTCTATCGCCGGTGCGTCATACCGCAACTGTCCGGCACGCTCCTCCAATGTCATCCGGTTTACCAGTTCTTCCGCTCTGCGTCTTGCTTCTTCTCTTTTCATGCGATCGTCTTATCCTTTCTGATCATCAACATTATATGTCCGAAATTATTACATCCGTCGCCGTAGACAGGAAATCCGAACCCTCGCCCAACCGGGACCGGATTCGGATTTAAAAAATGTAGTGCGGATAACAGGACTTGAACCTGCACGTCATGGACACCAGAACCTAAATCTGGCGCGTCTGCCAATTCCGCCATATCCGCTTATATAGAATTAATTTCCACTGCCATGCAAATGTTCCTTACATGGCAGCGCAATAACTAATCATAATTACCGTTTACTTCATGCCAGCTTTTTAAGCTGTTCCGAATGCTCCGCCACAACAATTTTAAGCATTTCCACATCTTGAAAAGTAGATTCCATCTTTTCAACATACATGGCATACCGCTTAAATGTATCGGTGTAACACGCCTCAATCGTATTAATCCTCGGCATAATAACATTCTCCTGATACAATTTGATGCGGTGCATTTCATCTTTCAGCGTCTGTACATCTGCTTTCAATGTCTGCAGTTCTGCTCTTAAATCTTGTACTTCCGCTCTTACTGACTGTATTTCTCCATACAGTTCCGTCCTTACTGCCTGAATCTCCTCATGCAGTTCCATCCTTACTGCCTGAATCTCCTCATGCAGTTCCATCCTTACTGCCTGAATCTCCTCATGCAGTTCCATCCCCAATGCTTGGATCTCCTCATGCAGTTCCATCCTCAATGCTTGAAACTCCGCCTTCAATTTCGTATCAAGCATGTTGGAAATGGCAAGTAGTAGTTCGTGATCCGCCATAGCCTGTACCTCCTTATTAAGTTGTACAGCCACACTCTCTTCTCTCTGTTTTCTAATTGTATCATATGAGCCTGGCAAAGTCACTATGCAATTTGCACAAAATGATATTCCGTTATAAACGCAATATCGTATATATCAATATCGCTGTGTTCTTTCTTATGTCTCCTCCATACGAATAGCATTTCCGCTCACATTGTCCTCTCCTATGTGCCGGATAATCCTCCTGTTGATCCGTACCATAAAGATGATCGTCATGAGTAACGACATCAGCTCTGCAATGGGAAATGCCCACCATACCTGATTGACGTCACCCGACAGTGCAAGCAGATACGCTGCCGGAAGCAGCACCACCAGTTGTCTCGCTATGGAAACCATCATGCTGTATGTAGCGCAGCCAAGCGCCTGAAACGCCGTTCCGCACACGATGCCGAACCCGGCAAACACAAAGCTGTAGCTGATCGTCCGCAGCGCCGACTCACCGATTGCCAGCATATCATCGGAGGCGTCAAAGAGTCTGAGAAGCATGTCCGGAATCGTCTGGAAAATAATCAGACCGATCACCATAATGCCTATCGCATACTTCACTCCACATTTCAGTGAATCGGTAAAACGATCCTTTTTTCCAGCACCGTAATTATATGCCAGAATGGGAACCAGTCCGTTATTCATACCGAATACCGGCATAAAGATGAAACTCTGTAATTTAAAGTATACTCCGAATACTGCCGTCGCCGTCGAACTGAAAGTGATCAGTATACGATTCATTCCGTAAGTCATAACCGAACCGATCGCCTGCATGATGATAGACGGCACACCGATCTTATAAATCAGCTTAATGATCTCCACGTCAGGCTTAAGCGCCTGTCCGGTAATCTGGATTTCATCATTTTTCTTCATATTAATGGCACAAGCCAACAGCCCCGCCGTAATCTGCCCGATTACAGTCGCCACAGCCGCACCGCGCACACCCAGCCGCGGCATTCCGAGCAGCCCGAAGATAAAAATAGGGTCCAAAATAATATTGATAACAGCGCCGATTCCCTGCGTAACCATAATATAAAAGGTCTTGCCCGTCGACTGTAACAACCTCTCAAAGGTAAACTGCGTGAACATACCAAAAGACAGGCAGCACACCACCGAAAGATACTCACAGCCGTACTGTACGATCTGTGCATCATCTGTCTGGCTCAGATAGAATCTTTTCGTCGCAAAAAGTCCTACCATCAGAAACACGAGATAGCTGAGCGCCATCAAAAGCATGCCGTTTCCCGCTGTCTTGTTTACTACCTCTTGATTCTTTTCCCCCAGAGCCTTAGACAATACAGCGTTGATACCGACACAGGTTCCTACCCCGACTGCCACCATCAATGTCTGAATCGGGAACGCAAGTGACACTGCCGTCAGAGCATTCTCGTTGATCCGTGACACAAAGATACTGTCCACCACATTGTATAGTGCCTGTACCAGCATGGATGCCATCATCGGCAGGGACATCGTAATCAGCAGCTTATTGACCGGCATAACGCCCATTTTGTTTTCTCTTGTCTGTTCCATCATATCTTCTTGTTTCACCCTGTCTCTCCATTTTTATCTCAGCTTATTCATACTGGCTGTTCTATGAAATAAAATGCATCAAAAAAACAACCACACTTCCTAAAGTTGGGTTGCTTTAGTGAACCACTGGGGATGTCGCCCTGGGGTTCGAATCCCCATTTCTACACTAAGAATCATTTTAGTGAACCACTGGGGATTCGAACCCCAGACAACTTGATTAAAAGTCAAGTGCTCTACCACCTGAGCTAGTGGTCCATGAACTGGGCTAGCTGGATTCGAACCAGCGCATGCAGGAGTCAAAGTCCTGTGCCTTACCGCTTGGCGATAGCCCATTATTCCCTCGGATGATATACCCGAGACAACTTGCGGCGAGGTATCTGACGGTCGCAGATCACTGCGTCCCTGCACCTTCCCGTGTAAGGGTGGATAGAGGGACTCGAACCCTCGGCCTCCAGAGCCACAATCTGGCGCGCTAGCCAACTGCGCCATACCCACCATATAACGTGCTCGAAGGGATTCGAACCCCCGACCCACGGCTTAGAAGGCCGTTGCTCTATCCAGCTGAGCTACGAACACGTATGATAATCGCATGTAATACATACGATAAGAGCGGGTGATGGGAATCGAACCCACGTATCCAGCTTGGAAGGCTGGTGTTCTACCATTGAACTACACCCGCATATCAAAATATGATAATAGACATATGCACTCTATATAAGATACTGCGTCGGGGTGACAGGATTCGAACCTGCGACCTCCTGGTCCCAAACCAGGCGCTCTAGCCAAGCTGAGCCACACCCCGAAAAAGGAACCTGTGAGCATCCTATCTGCAACGCAAGTTAAATTATATAATATGCGTTTTTCTCTGTCAACTAATTTTTTTTATTTTTCAAGGTATTTTTTGCCCGAAAGAAGCAAAAACTTATTTTCGCGCCAAAAGAGGCTGTAGCTTTTCGTCTTACACATTCGGATCACAATTTTACAGATAATTAATCGTGTAGTGTGCCTCCCCCGCACCGTCTATTTCCATAATAATATAGCTGGGTTTTCTGTTCTCCTGCCGGGGATAACTGATACTGCCGGGATTAATCAGTGTAATACTGCTTCCGATATCCACTACCGGCTTATGCGTATGTCCGCACATCACGATATCTACTTCTCGAAGCTTCGCCTCCTGTTTGATCACTTCACTGTTCATGGCTATGTAATAATTGTGGCCGTGTGTCAGCCATACCTTGTACCGCCCTATCATAAATTCCTTTTCCTTCGGCAGTTCCGAGAAAAAGTCGTTATTTCCCTGCACCATCTCCACAGGACATCCCGCCGCCTGTTCAATCACAAGCTCGCTTCCCTCCACGTCTCCGCAATGCACCACCATATCAAGAGGTCCCGTCTTATCCACCACTTTCAGGAAATTAGCGTTATGCCGGTGCGTATCACTTACAATCAATATTTTCATTAATCTCCTCACTTCCGTGTGCGTATATAAGATTACTATAATTTCTTCTTCAGTTCGGCTTCCATTGCCTCTAACGCTCTGCCTCTGTGACTGATTCGATTCTTCTCCTCCTCGCTCAGCTGTGCCGTAGTGCAGCCGAACTCCGGCACATAGAAGATTGGGTCATAACCGAATCCGTTCTCCCCCTCTGCCCGGTCGCCGATTCTTCCCTCTATCGTGCCCAGTGTAGTGATCACCTCGCCGTCCGGCATAACCGCCGCGATAGCACATACGAATCTGGCACTGCGTTTCTCTGCCGGTACACCCGCAAGCCGCTTAAGCAGATTTTGATTTTTAACACTATAGGGCGTGTGTTCTCCCATATATCTGGCCGAATAGATTCCGGGCTCTTTATTCAGATAATCGATCTCCAGACCGGAATCATCCGCCAACACGATGGCATCTCTGTACTTTCCGCCGTCATGCTCCGTTAGAAGCTCCGCCACCGCCTTAGCCTTAATAACCGCATTCTCCTCGAAAGTCGTGCCGTCCTCCACAATATCTGTCTCGATCCCCGCCTCTTTCATGGACAGGATATCGGCCTCTATATTCCGCAGAATATCCCTGATCTCCCGCATTTTTCCCATATTGCCTGTGGCAAATATGATCTGTCGTCTCATCGTCTTATCTCCATAAGTTCTTCTCACGCTATTACGCTACTCTTCATACGCCTTCATGACTGTCTGATAGATTCCCTCTGCGATACGCTGGATATAGTCCTCCCGCTGCAACAGAATAAATTCCTGCCCGTTCGTCAGATATCCTACCTTGATCGCCGCCGCCGGCACTGTGGCATTACAGATCACCGCGTCTTCCTCTCCTGCCTCCAGAAGCCCGTTAGCCTTACCGCTGATCGCTGTGACCACTTCACGCTCTAACAGATCCGCCAGCTCCACACTGCCGAATCCGGGAATGAAAAATCTGCTGTTATAGACCGCCTCCGTGCCGTACAGCTTCGTATTCGCATCCCCGCTCACCTCTATTCGGATCAGCAGATCCGCCTTCGTCGCCGCCGCCAGCTCCACACGGTTCTCCGCCGTCGGATTACTGTCGTCCATCCTTGTATAATATACCTTGATATCCGTATTGTCCAGTTTTGCCTTGACAGCCTTGGCAACCTCCAGTGTAATATCCTTGGCGCTGACTCCATTTGACAGAACGCCGTCCTCCTGCAGCCCGTACGCCGGATCGACCACGATAATCTTGTCATAAACTTCCTTCGGCGTCATAAATTCCACGTACAGCGTATTGTCCTCAAAAATACTGTGATACTCATACACCCCCGTCAGATCGAATCGGAGGCAGATCCTGTCCTTCTCCACATCGAAATGCCCTTCCGTCACACTCTCACAATTACCGTACACGCCGTTAGTCTCATAAAACATTTCATGTTCGTAGGGATTCTTATGCGTAATGTTTACCCACAGTTCCCTGTCCATATAGTGGTTCTCAATGATCACTTCCTCCGCCTTCACGTCCTCCGGCAGTGGAATACAAAAAAATTTCGTATTCTGACTATCTCGGTCAATCGGAATATGATTCTTATCCGCCACGATATTATTTTCCGTACTGCCCTCACCACCCGTGCTGCCCCCGCTGCCGGCAGACTCCTGCACGACCTCATCCTGTGCCACATCCGCCACCACAATGATCTTATTGGCGGAGTAATACAGAATGGCGCTCATCGCTGTTGCCACAAACACGAGACAATATACCGCCATTCTTTTCATCAGATTGTTCTGTCTTTCCTGCTGCATAACTTATCTTCTGCCTCCACCCGGCTTCGGACCCATATATTGATAGAAGTAGGTCTTCATCATACCGTTATATATCTTCCTGTTCTTGTCAGCTTTCCTGCCGATCGCCCGCTCCGCATCTTCATAGGCGGTAATCAGATACATGGACCAGCTGTCCAGTGCCTTATACCGCTCTCCGATCGTATCATAGAGCGCCGACAGATTCTTCTTATCTTCGATTCGTTCCCCGTAGGGCGGGTTCGTGATGATAAACCCGTATTTCTTCGGATGGCTTAACTGTCCCACATCCCTACGCTGGAAATGGATCAGTTTCTCCACTCCTGCCAGCTTCGCATTAGCCCTCGCCGCCGCAATGATTTCCTCATCAATATCATACCCCTGAATGTCGGTCTCCACATCCATGTCAATCAGTGATTCCGCCTCGTCCACGGCACGATACCAGCTCTTCCTGTCTACGATGTGCGTCCATTCCTCCGCAGTAAAATTGCGGTTCATTCCCGGTGCAATATGGGCCGCCATCATAGCCGCCTCAATCGGGATTGTTCCGCTACCGCAGAACGGATCCACCAGAATGCGGTCTCCCTTCCATGGTGTCAGCATAATAAGCGCTGCCGCCAGATTCTCCGCAATCGGCGCCTTCGCCGTAAGCTTCCTGTATCCGCGCTTATGAAGCGACTCCCCGGTAGTATCCAATCCCACCGTCACCTCGTCCTTCATCAGGAAGACCCTTACAGGATAAGAGTCGCCGCTCTCCGAAAACCAGTCTGCGGGATAAGCCTTCTTCATGCTCTCCACCATAGCCTTCTTCATAATCGACTGAATGTCGGAAGGACTAAACAACTTGCTCTTCACACTCGCCGCTTTCGTCACCCAGAACTTCCCGTTCTTCGGTATGTAGTCCGCCCACGGCAGAGCTTTCGTACCCTGAAATAATTCCTCAAACGTCTCCGCATGAAAACTGCCTACTTTAATCAGAACGCGCTCTGCACTGCGCAGGAAAATATTGGCGCGGCAGACTGCCTGCACATCCCCTGCGAAAGTAATTCGCCCATCCTCCACCGAGACGATCTCATATCCCAAATCTGTAATTTCTCTTTTTAAAACCGCCTCCAGCCCGAAATGGCAAGGTGCGATATACTCTAATCTCTCCATATTCTACTCCTGTTTCAGCATGGAGTACAACGCAAAAGTAGTCGGGTTAAGCATCTGATAGGTCCCGTCATCCTGTTTAGTCATGGAAACGGCATAATCATACTTCGCAGCGGAGGTCTTTCCCTCTTTTCCATCCACATATAACGCTTCCGGAAAGAGAACAAAATAAATTCCCTCTCCCTCTTTAAAGCCCACCGCGTCATTCGTCGCATCGCCGTGATAGACTCCTTTATGCATGTTTTTCTCATCTTTGCTGCTGTTCATGTACCAGAAATACGTGCCGTCCTCATTCATGACCAGATATCCCTGGTCGCCGAGGTCCCATTCTCCCACCAGGAATTCCTTCGCTTTCTCCTCAGCCTCATCGTTGTTCGGCACACTCATCGTCGCAGAGTTCATTACTTTAAGCGCTTCACCCTTATTCGCTTCATAAGATTGCTCCTCGGCGATATAAGACATCGTATATGCATAATAATTCTTCCCGTAGAAACGCTGTAATGCCACTGTCGCCACACCGTTCTCTTCATATTTATATACCCACTCGTACCATTCCTCACCCTGAACGGATATTGCCGCAGGCTCTTCCACTTCCTCATAGCCTGCATAGCTTGCACAAATCTGTCTCGAAATATTCAGCATATCAAGCGGCTGCTGATAAAAAGATTCTCTGGAACAGGAAATGCCCAGTAAAGAGCCACCTTCGTGCCTGCCGCATTCCCACAGCCGGCAAGCATGATTACTGCCGTTACACATGCAATCCATCTCAATGTTCTTTTCATAATCTCTTCCGATTCAGGACTCCAACTCTCCTGCCTTCCAGCATTGCACTGTCAGATTTCACTATACCTTCCTGCTTTTCTTCACCATAGACATTGTATACTAAAGTTTATAAAATAACAATGTTCCCCCATATGTTTTACAATTTTTTCACAATATACAACAAAGCGGTATGGCCATCGACCATACCGCTTTGCGTCTCACAAACATCTGATACCTGTTGCTTAATAGTTGTTCTTCTGATTGTCCTGTGCGTTGCTGCCGGAACTGTTCTTAGAATTGTTCTTCTGGCTGTTATTCTGGTTGTTCTGGCTGGTAGAGTTGTTAGCCTTGTCCTGCTGCTTGTCGTTCTGTGAATTCTGGTTATAATCATTCTTAGACATCTCAAATACCTCCTGGTTGATTTAATAGTTAACGACATTAGAAATTACGCTTTCAGTCTTGCAAAGACTTCCGTATATGGCTCCTACAAGAACCGGAAGCAGAATTTGTTATGTCGTTTACTATAGTTACAGAAATAGTATTTCAAGATTTTTATCAGAATATACAATTCACTTCTAGTTCTTTAGTACTAGATTTTTATATAAAATCACCAAATATTTGTATAGGACTTTAGTACTATTTTTGATTGCATTTTCTCGTATAAAGTATATAATAATAATTGTAGATGGAAACACCCCTTCAGTTTCTATTTACAGACCCTTATATATAATTATTTATATACTCCCCTCAACAGACCATTTTCCCAAATGGTCTGTTTTGTTATGGAGAAGATTCAATGTGAACGCCCCTGGAATGCCTTCACGATCAACACTACCACCAACACCCCTATAATCACTGGCGCAAAATAGAACAGTGTGTAAGTCACCACTCCAATAATCAAAAGTACTATCACCGTAACGATCAGCATGACCAGCCATCCCGGAAGCACAATGCTCCTGCCCTTCGGTGCGCCCTGATCAGGCTCCCACTCCTGCGTATCCTCCGCCACTTCCTCATCATACTCCTGATTCGAACCATAGCTTACCCCAGCGTGCTTGTTCGCCTCAATAATACTCTTGGCAAGCAGTCTCGGATCACCCAGACTTTCCATCACTTCCTTCTCGCTTCTGCCCTTGCGGATCTCCGAGTCAATATAATCCTGATAATACCGCACATTCTCCGCCACCTGACTACTGGGAACCCCTGCTGCAAGTGCACGTTGCAATCTTTCAATAAATTCTGTTTTCTCCATATTCTTTCTCTATACTTTCTTCGATTATCTATATTTTATCCATCCCCGCGCCTTGATCCAGCCTGCCCAGATAGCTGTCGGGGTTCTTCTTCATCTCAGCCAACATCCAAAAAGCCTGCAGTACCATCTCTTCCTTATTACAGCAGGCCGTATTCTTCCCCGAATCCCCATGCAGATTATACTGCTCTATCTGCCACACATACAGATCCGTCAGCGAATATCCCCGAACCTTCATCAAGTCACCGGGCACATGGTGCTCCAGATAATAGACAAACTCATCATATACTTCCCTGTCACTTAACATCTCCTGCCAAAGTTTATCACACCACTTCACACTCTTACCGGCATAATCACACAGCCTCACAAGACCATTATATACCCTCATCGTGGCATTTTTGTATACTATGTTTGACATTATAATCCTCGATTCTGTCCGTGAAATGTTAATCTGTCACATTCCGCAGTGGTAATCCACAGTGCTGACTACTATCGCGTATATCTTAACACAATATTTTCCAATTTACTATGTAATATATCTTAAATTTTTATATAGAAAGAGAGCGCACCTCATCGGCACGCTCTCTTTCCGTATGCTATCTCCCCAATACAATATAGCCTATTATCAAATTACTCCTTCACACCACCGAGTGCAACACCCGCGATGATATACTTAGACAGAAGGAAATATACAATGAAGATCGGCATGATCGATTTCTTCCCTTTGAGAATATTTTGATATTGCTATCAATTACTTCTGCATTTATTTTATTATCAGTAAAACTGATATAAATGCCTCATCTTAGCCTAGCTACCGAATTACCTTCATACAATTCTCCCTCCACGACGATCTGTTCAGTCAGCGTCGTTTTCGGATGTTCGATCAGACTGATGACTTTCTCGGCTGCTTTCCTTCCAAGCTGTGTCGTATCCTGTTTCAGTGTTGTCAGCTTCGGTTCTATATGTCTTGCGATCCTGATTCCATCGAATCCCACTACTGAAATATCATCCGGAATGCGCAACCCCCGTTCCATAATCACATTAATGCCGCCATAGCAGGCAAAATCATCGGGATAAAATATACATGTGGGCGGCTTCTTCAGATCCAGAAGTTCTGCCGTCGCCACACCGGATGTCTTAGTGTCTCTGTACGCAGAGGCTTTTATGTACTCATCCGGAATCTTTAATCCCAGATCTTCCGCCGTCTTGTAGAAGGATGCCAGCCTTCTCTGAGTAATCGCAGATGTGGAATTCGCGCCATGGATATAAGCGATTCTGCGGTGTCCTTTATCGTATACATACTGTACAAGTTCCCGCATTCCCTTCACGTTATCCGACACCACCGCACACACATTATTAAATATGTGGTCAATCGTAACAGTGGGAATACTGCTGTTCACCAGTTCAAGCACTTCCGGATCATAGAAGTTGACGCATACGATAACCACGCCATCAAAACCTCTGTACCTGCAATGTTCCAGATAGGACAATCTGTCGGGTCTTGTTCTGCACCCGTTGACAAAAGTAATGTCATATCCTTTCTCCTCTGCCGCACTTTTCAGACTGTCCAAGACACTCGCAAAAAAATCATGTGTCAGACCGCTGTGGTCATCCTCCTCGAAGAGCACTCCCAGATTGTGCGTACGGTTCGTCTTAAGCGCTTTCGCCGCCGAGTTGGGAAAGTACCCCATCTGTTTTGCTACTTGCCTGACGCGGTTCTTAGTCTCCGCGCCGATGTCAGCGTGATCGTTCAGTGCCTTGCTCACAGTTGCCACGGAAACTCCACACGCGACCGAAATATCTTTCATTGATACCATACTGTAAGCTCCTGTCTTCTCTTACATCTACGGCTCTTTCACGGTTCTTATCTTAATATCCTGTATCTACTGCCATACTCTTATGCCCTAGACTTTGATTTCGATAATGCTATGAAACAAGCCTTTTATATCTTAATCGTTTTCGTAATTACAGTCTATAACACTTTTGACAGTTTTGCAATAGAAACTTTAATTTTTTTGTTCCACTTTTATATTTTTGTATAATTTACACAGTTTTGAAACCTGTTTTTAACACCTTCTTACAAATTTATTCATAATCTGTTTACATTTACTCCAAAAATTCATTAAACGTTTTCGTTTATTTTCGCTGACTACTCTGCGTACTTCCTTTTTCTTTCTTCCGAATGCTACAATTATGATTGCAATTACCTTCCATCTTATGTATAATTGCATCATAATTATTTATTGTATATTTTCCGTGCACTTCATATTGATATATTTCGATGTTGCACGGGCACAATATACAACTTCACATTTATCTTAATCGTTTTCTATATTTCGCTTCATATGTTTCATATATCAACAAAACATCAACAGAAAAGGAGAAAATCACTATGAAATTTGGCTATTTCGATGACGCCAACCGTGAATACGTCATCACCACCCCTAAGACCCCTTTACCGTGGATCAACTATTTAGGATGTAATGAGTTCTTCAGTCTGATTTCCAACACCTGCGGCGGCTATACTTTCTATAAAGATGCCAAGCTGCTGCGCATGACCCGTTACCGTTACAATGATGTACCGAATGACATCAACGGTAAATACTTCTATATTAAAGACGGCAATACCGTATGGAATCCGGGCTGGAAACCTACCCAGACAGAACTTGACAGTTATGAGTGCCGCCATGGCATCGGCTACAGCCGTTTTACCGGTAAGAAGAATGATGTAGAAGCCTCCGTGCTCACATTTGTTCCCATGGACGACAATTGCGAGATAAGCCAGGTAAAGCTGACGAATACAAGCAGCGCTTCCAAGTCAGTATCCCTTTTCTCTTATGTAGAGTGGTGTCTGTGGAACGCGGATGATGATTCCCGAAACTTCCAGCGTAACTTAAGCACCGGCGAGGTAGAGGTCATCGGCTCCACCATTTATCATAAGACAGAATACAGAGAGCGCAGAAATCATTATGCGGTATATTCCGTCAACACACCTGTAGACGGATTTGATACAAGCCGCGATGCTTTCCTCGGTGCATACCGCGGTGCTGCCAATCCGGAAGTTGTGGAGAACGGCAAAGCAACGAATTCGATTGCACGGGGCTGGTCTCCTATCGCGTCACACCAGATTAACGTGACACTCGCTCCCGGCGAATCCAAGTCCTATGTCTTTGTCTTAGGATATATAGAGAATCCGGAAGATGATAAGTGGGAGTCCCACAATGTTATTAATAAGAAGCCTGCCAATGCTATGCTGGCTAAATACCAGACCGATGCCGACGTGGACAAGGCTTTTGCCGCTCTGAACGCATACTGGGGCGATCTTTTATCCAAATACAGCGTGAAATCTTCCAATGATAAAGTTGACCGTATGGTCAATATCTGGAATCAGTATCAGTGTATGGTAACCTTCAACATGTCCCGTTCCGCTTCCTATTATGAATCCGGTATCGGACGCGGCATGGGCTTTAGAGATTCCTGTCAGGATCTCTTAGGTTTCGTGCATCTGATCCCTGACCGTGCAAGACAGAGAATCATTGATATCGCTTCCACACAGTTCGAGGACGGCAGCGCATATCACCAGTACCAGCCTTTGACGAAGAAAGGCAACTCCGACATCGGCAGCGGCTTCAATGATGATCCCTTATGGCTGATCGCCGGCACATCCGCCTATGTTCGTGAGAGCGGCGATACGTCCATCCTTACCGAGATGGTTCCGTTTGACAACGACATGAACGCGGCAAAACCGCTGATGAATCACTTGAAACGCTCCTTTGATTACATCGTAAATCACAAGGGTCCTCATAACTTACCGCTGATCGGACGTGCAGACTGGAACGACTGTCTGAACTTAAACTGCTTCTCCGAGCATCCCGGCGAGTCCTTCCAGACTTTCGGACCTTCCGAGGGACCTGTTGCGGAATCCGTATTTATTGCCGGCATGTTCGTAAAATACGGCGAAGAATATGCACAGTTATGCGCGCTGATGGGCGACCAGGCGGAAGCTGATTATGCCCGCGCAGAAGTAAAGAAAATGTATGACGCCGTGTTAAAAGACGGCTGGGACGGCGACTGGTTCGTACGCGCATACGATGCTTACGGCAAGAAGATCGGTTCCAAAGAATGTGACGAAGGACAGATCTACATTGAGTCAAACGGTTTCTGCCCGCTTGCCGGCATCGGCGTTGAAGAAGGACTTGCCGAGAAAGCGCTTGATTCCGTAAAAGAAAAACTGGATACCGAATACGGCGTTATGATCTTACAGCCCGCATACACCAGATATCATCTGGAGCTGGGAGAGATTTCTTCCTATCCGCCGGGATATAAAGAGAACGCCGGTATCTTCTGCCACAACAATCCTTGGGTTTCCATCGCGGAGACCGTGATCGGACGCGGCGACAGAGCTTTCGAGATCTACCGCAAGACCTGCCCCGCTTATGTGGAAGAATTCAGTGAAATCCACAAGACAGAACCTTATGTATATTCCCAGATGGTAGCCGGCGCAGACGCTCAGATTCCGGGCGAAGCGAAGAACAGCTGGCTCACCGGTACGGCGGCATGGACCTTCGTCAATGTATCACAGCACATTCTGGGCGTATATCCCACGCACAAGGGACTCAGCATCAATCCCTGCGTACCGAAGGGCTTCGGTGATTTCGAGCTGACCAGAAAATTCCGCGAGGGCACTTACAACATTAAGGTAGTAAATCCTGACAACGTAGAGAAGGGTGTGAAATCCATCACGGTGGATGGACAGACTCTGGAAGGCTGTGTTGTTCCTTATGAAGAAGGAAAGACGAGTTATGATGTTGTTGTGACTATGGGTTAAGACTAAGTGACGCCCGAATGGATAGGCAATTCTCCGTCGGCTCGCTTTCGCTCCTTGAGAATCCCCTATCCGCTCAGGCTGTTTATTGGCGTAAATTTACAATCCGCATACATGATATTGTATGCGGATTTTTTTGTTGGCACAAGTTTTGCAAAAGGGGTTGTTTTTGTGTTTGAGATGTGACAAAATATGACTTGCAAACTCTAACCACAGGTTATAGTTTTATATCATTTTATATAGCAGGAGCACTACAGCAATGAGTCAGTACATGTCCATCGGAAAAGTTTCAAAGCAGAAAAATGTCAGCATCAAATCCCTTCGATATTATGATCAGATCGGCATCCTGAAACCGGCATTTGTCAACACGGAGACCAATTACCGGTATTATACGCAGGATCAGCTCTATCTGCTGGATGCCATCACAGTCTGCATCAAGCTGGGAATCCCGTTAAAGGATCTGAATCATTATGTGGATCACAACTCCATCAATCTGCAGAAACTCCTGTATGACGGCAAGATTCTTGCCGAGCAGAAGATCATGGATATACATAACTGTCTTGGCACCTTGCAGGCGACACTCCAGAATATGGGCAGTTCCGTCACCGGTATGGCTAAGATTCCCGAAAGCAAAAGTGGTATCCTGCTGCCGGACGGATTCTATCACAACAGTGTGGAACAACGCACGCTGCTCACGGTCCCCCTCGACGAGATGGATACCCCCAAGTACTACGGCCAGCATATTCTGCGGCTGTTTGTCACTGCACAACAGCAGGGTCTCACGGCTTCCTATCCGTCCGGTGTCCTGCATGAATATACGGACGGCAGCTATCGCCGCCACATGTTCCTGACACTCTCCGGCGCTACGGAAGGACAGAACGGAATCCGCACATTGTCCGCCGGTAGCTATGCCTGCCGCAGAATCTCTACTCACATGTCAGACTTTGATTCTGTAAGAGCGGAAATGAAGGAAGTCCTAAAAGGCGATGATTTCTGTATCATAGAGACCGATACCTTGTCAGAAGAGAATAAGAAAGACGGATATCCTTTTGAACTGGAATATTACATAGCCAAGGGCTAGTCCCGCTTCAACTGATACAATATCTCTTCAAAGCATACGCCGTCGGATTTCGGAACCGCCTGTTCCTCCGTGCGCAGTATGCATTTCTTAACGAAGCCCGATGCCTTGCGGACGGACTTGTGGAAAGGCACACCGTTCACACCGTCCGCCGCGATAACGGAAGAGAATACATCTCCTGTGCCGGAACGCTCCGTGCCCACCTTATGGGTACGAATGATCTGCGGTTCCGCTCCCCGCTCATATACATAATTGGCAATAAATTCGCCCTGCGGGATTCCCGTAATCACCACTCTGTCCGGCCCCATAGCCGCGATCTGCTCCGCCATGGAACGTAACTCTTTCTTACGCCACACACCATCCCGATACGGCATATCCGCCAATCTGCATGCTTCTGTCAGATTCGGTGTCGTAATATGTGCCTGTCCGATCAATTTCCGCATTTGAATGCATAACTCTTCTGTGTAGGTAGAATATAGCCTTCCGTGATCGCCCATAACAGGGTCCACGATCACCATGGTACCCTCCTGCGAGAAATCACGGATAAATCTCTTCACTATCGCAATCTGTTCCACAGAGCCTAAGAATCCGGTCGTGATCCCGTCAAACCGAAGTCCCAGCTTCCTCCAATTTCCGATGTACTCTTCCATGCGGTCTGTGTAATTGTCCATATAATAATTAGGATATCCCATATGATTCGACAGAATCGCCGTAGGGACCGGGCAGCACTGCACGCCCATATATGATATGATCGGAAGTGCCACCGCAACGGCGCATCTCCCGAATCCTGATATATCGTTTATTACCGCTATTTTTTTCTGCACTTGATTCGTTCCCCTGTCATGTGTTCTTCTCATAGTAATACCCATGCTTTTCTCACAGCCTGCGAATTTGTAGCCGCAAGGCACAAATTTGCGATTGAAAAATCTCTGATTTTTCAATCTATTCTACCACAAACACTTTATAAGGGCAACGCGGTACTTACTTAAGCTTCCTCTTCCTCATCCTCTTTCTTCTCCGCCTGTTCGACCGGCGTATTCTTCGCATTGTCGATCTCCTGCAATGCGTCACGTGACTGTCTTACTTCCGTAATCTTGCGCAGAATGGCATTGATATCCTCCGGAGAAAACATATCCAGACATTTCATAAGACTGTCCAAATCGTTTAAATCAATCTTGACAGTACCCACGGAGGTAGACACCTGAATCCAGTCAGGATTGGAGCTGCCGCCGATGGTAATCGTATTGCCGTACATCGCATCCTTCGTCACCTGCACTCTGACACCCTTGTGAATCACTTCCATCGTGACCGGTTCCCCCGCTGTCGGTTCATCCATCCGCTTTAGGATGATCGCCACCGAATCCGTAGCGCCGCACGACTCTCCGGAAGCCTTAAGTTCCTCCGCCTGCTTTAACCGCGCTGCAAAACAAGTATCTCCCGCACCGTCGCCTTCCAGCCCCATCTTCTGCCGTCTCGCCACCGCCTCAGTGTATTTCTTGATCTCCTGCGCAGTGTTCGCGTTAGTTGCTATAGTTGGCGCATAAAATGTGTTGAATGGATTATTATTGATCATATTCTTCTCCCCTTTTCCCAGCTAAAATAATATGTTCTGTCATGCTTTCATACTGTCCGCCGTTTCCAATGCAAACTGCTCGATCCTGTGCTGCGTATGTTCCTGCACCTTGTCCGTATCCACATGATAGGCTTCCAGTCTGCCGTCCTCGTACTTCGCCTCCACATAGACCTGCCGGCCTTCCATTTTGCCCTTCAGCGTATAGCCCTCTGTCACCGCAATCTCTATGTTATCGCTCTCTTCATAGCTCATATGCCTTACCTCCGCAGTCTGCACTGCCTCCCGGTTCATCAGCTCGTTGACGCGGATTCTCGCCGCCTTTCCGGCCACACCGACATTCGCTCTGTCCTCATTTCCGTTTGTCCTTAACCCTGTCACAGATTCCCTGACACTTTTTCCTGCCGCATCGGATTCAACAATCTCTTTTACAGGCTTTTCAAGTTCCGAAGATACATTTTCCTGCTCCTGACTCTTGAGGTTCTGCATCAGACTCTCCTGGAATCCTTTTGCCTGCTTCTGCTTCCCCTTATGCGAATAGCCCTGTATGCCTTCTTTGCCGTTTGTTCCAATCTCCTGTATGCTCATAAGCTCTACGGCCTCCCTTCCGTAAGAATCTTCTTCACTTCTTCCCTGCCGCGCCTCAGCCTTGTCTTGATGGTTCCTTCCTTCTCGTTCAAGATCCCCGCGATCTCCTGTATGGAATAATCCTCATAATAGAAAAGATAGATCGGATTCCGATAATGTACCGGTAATTGCAGCACCGCTTCCAGCGCCCTGTCGTCCTTGATCTGATAGGGCAGCCAGACACTCCTCGTCTCCGCAGTCAGTGACTCGTCAAGCGCCACCGTCTTACGGTGCCAACTGCTCTTTAAGATATCCATACAAATATGAATAGTGGTCCGTATCAGCCACGCCTTCTCATGTTCCCTATTCAGGATCGGCTTCTCATCCTTCATGTAACGCAGGAACGCTTCCTGTACTACATCCTCGGCATCCGCCCGATTCTTCATATTGGAAAAAGCGATCCGATACAGCATTGTCTGATATTCATCTACCAGATCATCCCACCTTAGCTCTTTCTCAAACTTATGCTCCATCACGTCATAATTCCTTATTGATTCGTAACTGTCCAGAACCCTGTTCTTCACAGTTACATTAATTCCGTGTATTCTTCTGTCTCTTTTATTTCATTATGGACATCTTATCACATCTCTATCAGTAATACGAATAAAGGGCGGAAAAAGTTTCACTTTCTGAAAATTTTTCCGCCCTTGTCCAGAACCACTATTTAATTGCCAAGCACCTCTTATTAATAAAATGATTCATCCGAAGTCTCTCTTCTTAGTCACCGCCGTACACAGCATAGCGGCCGCCGCAAACAATACAAACGCTACTGCCAAGCTGCACCAGCCGATTAACATCAAATGACCGCCTATATACTCCATAAGAGCAGCTGTCACTTCCGGATCATCCTGTGCTCCTTCGATCAGCCCTATCGATCCGAAGAAAAACACGAATCCCGGTATCATTCTAATCAGACTCAGAATATTCGGACTCTGCTGCTCCCCGAACAGATAGAGAATCACATATTCCAAAGCCATAAATACCATGCTCACCGCAAAAGCAATCATGCAAAAAGGTATTTCCGCCTCTATCACGGCGCCGCTTATCATTTTGTCAAAATACATTCCCACACAGCCAACCAGCGCAGCCACCATCATATAAGAAAGCCCGTATAAGAATCTGCCTGATATCCGATCCCGCGTCGTGGCCGGGAGCAGTAGCAGGAACCCCGTCTCCTGCCGCTGACACGAGCCAAACGGTATCGTGCTGAATATAAGCGCCATAAACAGCGCATAACAGAAAAAAATAACCAACGGCACCGGACTGTCCGAACTCTGCCGCAGCATAAACAGAAGAACCACCGGTATCACCAGCAGTATCCACAGAATCTGCTGCTTCGTCTTGATGAAATCTATCTTCGCAAACTGTATTGCCCTCATTTCTTTACGCTCCTTTCTTCCTTCACTCCATATTTTTGATATAGTGCACCACGATCTCATCGATTGTCGGCTTCTCAAAATGAAATTCACTCGTCAGAAGGTCGGCTCTCTCACTCGGCAGAATCGCCTCAAAACCGTATGCGTTGTCGATGATCCCGATCAGCTCTTTCTGAAGCTGCGTCGATATCGCACGTCTCTCTCCCTTAACCAGCAGATAATTTTCCAGCAGCTCGTCTTTTGCATCATATAATACCTTCCTTCCGTCGTGGATAAAAAATATATAGTCCGCAATCTGCTCTAAGTCGCTTAAGATATGCGTGGAAAAAATTACGCTTCGCTCGCCGTCTGCAATATACTCCTGCAGCAGCTTAAGCACATCCACCCTTACGACAGGATCAAGCCCGTTCGTCGCCTCATCCAACACCAGAAGCTTCGTGTCCCTTGCCAGCACCGACGCGAACATCAGCTTCACTTTCATGCCACGTGAGAAATCCTTGACCTTCATCTTCTCCGACAGCTTCCACCCGCGCAGCAGCTCATCAAATTTACTTACCGAAAAAGTCGGATATAAATTCTTCAGGATACCTCTGATATTGCGCACTGTAAAATTAGCCGGATAATAGAACTCATCACCGATATAGCCGATGCTCTCCTTATAGCGGATCGCATCGCTTATGCATGTGATACCATCCACATAGATCTCCCCTTCTGAACATTTACACAGGTTCGTAATCAGATTTAACGTCGTACTCTTCCCCGCGCCGTTCTGTCCCACATAACCCATGATATAGCCTTTCGGCAGGACGAAATCTATATTTTCCAAACTGAAATTCTTGTAATGCTTCGATACGTTACGCACCTCTAACAGTTCCATATTCTTCCTCATTCCCTTCCGTATGCTGCATGTGCCTGATATATCTCTTCCCGCGGCTGCCGATTGATTGGCTGTTACCGCTTATCTTGCATCTCATGCAGCAGATTCTGAAATATTTTCTCCAGTTCTTCCTCCGGCATCCCCATCACCCGTGCCGTCTCGATGGCAGTCGTCAGCCCATCCTCGATCCGCAGCAGATACTGTTCCTGTAACATGCTGTTATCCTTGGAGAGCACCACACTTCCCTTACCCTGCATGGTGGCAATGAACCCCTCCGCCTCCAGATCACTGTAGGCTCTGGTCGTGGTGATTACACTGACTCCGATCTCCTTCGCAAGCTGCCTGATGGACGGCAGTGTGCTTCCCTCCGGAATCTGCCCGTTTAATATCTGTTCCTTCAACTGCTCCCTGATCTGCGCATAAATGGGCAGTTCGGACTGATTAGATATAATGATCCTCATTGGTTAACCTCCTCGCAGCGCGCTGTCGTCACATCCCGCCACGGTTTAAAGTATATACTGTTTATATATCATTATATACAGTATGGGCAATTTGTCAACACCTAGACAACATTTATTTCAGCCATTTATTTCAGCCAGACCCAAAAAAGCCAAAAAACACGAAAAAAAAGGAATGCTTCTTATAAGCATTCCCTTTTTGAATCTACCGTGCGTTAGAGGATTCGAACCCCCGACCTTTTGGTCCGTAGCCAAACGCTCTATCCAGCTGAGCTAAACGCACATTCGTTGCTCCCTAATGTACTTCCGCAACAAAAGAAATTATATATAGTTTTAGAGAAAATGTCAAGGGGTTACGCGGATTTTTGTAACAACGGGTTATCTCAGTGTAACAACAAGCGTCAAGATCAAAAACAACAGGCAGTAAACGATCATCCCCGCATTGCCGATCACCGTCTTAAATCTGCTTCCTTTTTCAATAGTAATCTCTCCTGCCTCCAGCTTCATCTTCGGACGGTTTACGAGGAAGAGAACACCGCCCGCCAAGGCAATTCCGTAAACGCACAATGCATAAAGCGCAAAAATAATAAGTCCCATCGGTGTCTGCATATCGACATTCTGCAACAGAAGACCGCCCAGTACGCTTCCGATGAAATTTATGACCATATGCAGTCCAATCGTATATTTAAGCTGCCCCGTCTTCAAATAAATAAATGCAAAGAAGCTTCCGAGAAAGAAGGCATAGAAAAACTGATTAAGATTGCCGTGGAACAGTCCGAACATCAGCCCCGATACCACAACAGCCGTTCCCTGCCCGTATTTCGCTACTCTGTCGCAGATCAGCTTCCGAAACATAAACTCCTCGCAGACCGGCGCCAACAGCACAATATAGATAGCCGTGATCCATATATTACCGCCGTTTACTACAGACATTAACGGATTAACCACTTCATCTCCTTTCAGTATACCGATTCCCAGCGTAATAAAAACGCCGATCAGATTACCCAGGATCATGAGCCCGTACGACATCATAAATGCCAGAATAAACTGTCCAAGTGTCATCTTATGCTTCTCAATCGTCCGTTTCTCCTTGCTTCTCAGAATCAGGAATGCCAGCGGATAGCCCAGCACATACAGCGGAACCATCGTAGCTGCAAGCATAATATCCATATTTTCTGCCCAATCCGGATTGATTGCCGCCACGATATACTGTCCGGCGGTCTGAATCGCCAAAATCAGCACAGCGCTGCACGCCATGCGAAATCCCAATCCGGAAAAATCTTTTCTACACATTTTCGTATCCATACTTTATATTACTCCAATCTTATTTTATCTGTTGGTAACTGTTCAGAACCCTGTTCTTCACAGTTACGAAGATGCACAGAAATTATGCATCCTGCATAATTTCGCGCATGTCTACCTCGGGTTTTCTGTGACTTCCGCTTACGCTTCACTCACAAAAAACACCTCGCGTAAGCATCTTCTGAACAGTTACATCTGTTGTTACATTGCCTGTTAATTATATGACACATTTCTGTTCCGTACAAGCTGAGAATTCTTATGCCCGCCTCACAATACGGAAACGTTGCACCAGACTGTACTGAGCGTATGACACGTTCCAAATAGTTGCTTGGATCGCCGCTTATCCGTCTGACTGCACCATCCGCACCGCATAGACTCGGCCTAAGTATTGTGATAATTCAGTCAACTCACTTTTCAGCGGGTCCATGCAGACATAATCCCTATTTTCCGTGCCTACGATCAGTACATAATGGAAATTGCCGCCCCCGTTTACTCTCACGCGCACGATCGGGTAGTGGCCTGCAGCAAGACATTGATCGATCTCCTGCTGCGACACACCCTGATAGACATGTGTGGAATATCCGTCGATCCTGTCAACCGCCGCCCACTGAATATTCCCCTCGCCGTCATACACACTATGTTCTGTAAATATCCGATTTAGTTCTCTCGGCGTCACTTCATCCCGGCTCTCCATACTGATCGCTGAAGCGATACAGGACACCAGACATCCCGAGGATTTCATGGTATATGACGAGTCCCCCAGCGCATCGCCTGCCCACCTCTCATCGTCCTGCCTATAGGCGACCACATCCTGAGGTGCCAGCACTGTCTGATCTGCCCGTATCACCACACTGCCACGAAGCTGAAATCCCAGCAGCGCAATTACCACAGCAAATATCCCCGCCGCTGATATAAGTAATCTGATTACAATTTTTTTCTTCTTTTTCATTCGTTCTCTTTACGCTCCTGCAACCAGTTTACTACATATATGCAGCCGGAGAAACATAAATCAGTATCTTTTGTCAATTTTTCGTATTACGCCCTAACACTCTCATCTTGAAATCACGAATCTTCGCGGCATATTTACCGGTCATTATCGCGCCGACCGAAACCATTGCAAAAGGAATTCCCAGTGTTACACCTTGTGCATATCCGTAAATAAACGTAGGTTCCTCCGGTTCATTAAACAATAGAATGAAGAAAAATATAAATGATACGACGCCGGCTATGAACAGCCAATGCATTATTTTGGTCATTTTCCGTTTTTCTTCATTGCTGTAGTCTGCTACTTTTAATACAGTTTCTTCTAATTCATGATTCATTTTCTCGCTCTTCCTTTCTCCATCAATCAGCTCCCGCAAGTCAACATCATAATAGTCCGCCATTTCAATCAGAATATCCAGATCCGGCATATTGCTGCCTGTCTCCCAACGGGAAACCGTTCTGCGTGAAACGCCAAGCTTTTCAGCCAACTGCTCTTGCGTAATGTTTTTTTCATTCCGAAGCTCTTTAAAGAATGCTCCAATTTTTTGCTGGTTCATTGTTCTGTGTTCTCCTTTCGCTATGAGCTTACCATTGGACTGCTTACAGGAACAGGACACAGAGCGAGCAATGCCCTGTTTTCGGGGAATAGACATGGGGTGTCTACCGGATTTCTATACTAAGACCATTATACTATCATATGGTTGTTACCGGAACAGTAAGTGATTCGTCTTTCGCCAGATATTCTTACACTGTCATAGATAAACTCAATAATCCGGAATTTAGCACCCTAAAGTTTACATTCGGCACCTTAATATTGGTTCACATTTTTTGCTTAAAGAATTATAATAAAGCTATACGAACAAAACAAAACCGAAATATCTCTTGCTATTTTCAAATTGATTATTAACAACATAAATAGCTCTTAAAGAAAAACAAAAACAGGAGAAATAGAGAATGGAAAAACTAACTTCAGAATCACAAAAGATCATGAATGAACGTTTCGGGAAGGACAATATCATAGCACTGGCAACCGTAGAAGCCGGCATGCCATATGTGCGAAATGTAAATGCTTTTTATGAAGACGGAGCATTTTATATAATTACTTATGCACTTTCCAATAAAATGAATCAGATAACAAAAAATCCTACCGTGGCAATTGCCGGTGATTGGTTTACTGCCCATGGAAAAGGAATCAATCTTGGTTATTTCGGTAAACCTGAGAATAAAGATATAGCCAAAAAACTAAAAAAAGCATTCCATACTTGGATTGATAACGGTCATAATAATTTTGATGACGAAAACACCTGTATCCTTTGCATTCAGCTTACAGACGGTATTCTTTTTTCCCACGGCACAAGATATGATATCGACTTTACAAACGACTGATTGAGGGTGCGCATGCTATTACGCGCTCCTTCCTCACATCAGGCATTCCCCCACTGAGACCTGTTTTCTCTGCAAGCTGCGGTTTCGTAGCTTCCTTTTCCTTACGCAGAACGCGCCTTAGCATCTTTAGGTTTTCATCTTTAATCAGATTCCCTGCCACCCAGACACCCCTCTTCTTGAAAATACTGCTTCACCTGCAGCAGATCCTGCAATACGGCAACACTCTTCTCCTTCATCTCATCGTCCGCCTGTAAAATATCCGGCACCATGATCGGCATCATGCCGGCACTGTAGGCCGAACGGATACCGTTATAGGAATCCTCGATCGCATATGCACACTCCGGCTGAATCCCCATCTTTTCGCAGGTCAGGAGATAAATATCGGGTTCCGGCTTGCTTCTCTTTAGTTGATCGCCGCCCATGACGACCTGAAAATAATCATATAATCCTGCCTGACGCAATTCTTCCTCCACAGTAGCCAATCTCGTAGACGAGGCAAGTCCGATCGGTATCCTCTCCGCCTGTAGATATTGTAAAAGTTCCCTGACGCCTTTCTTAACCGGCAGGCTCTTCGTTCGAACATATTCTTTGAACAACTCGTCAGCTTCTTTTCTATATTTATCATACGCAAAGGATTCTCCATAATAGGCGTAAATAATTTCTCTGGTCTTTACACTGTTCGTCCCGGTGCAGTCAATGCAGACCTCTCTGATATTTGGAATCTGATGCTTCTCCCCCACTTTCTCCCAACAATCCAGAATCAGCCGTTCGCTGTCAAAAATAATTCCATCCATATCGAAAATAACTGCTTTGTTTTTTATAGCCATGGCATTTTCGCTCCTTTCGTGTGATCCGATCCGTGTTTTAAAATAATATTTCAAAAAAATTAAACCCGTCAATATGGCAGGTTGGGTACAATCATATTGCAGCGTTCTACAACTCATCGCAATAGTTGGCATAAAAACAGCTCAACCCCAGTGCTTACAAGGAATTGAGCTACTTAAAATATTATGCCGGCGACCGGAATCGAACCGGTACGGGAGGTTAGTCCCGCAGGATTTTAAGTCCTGTGCGTCTGCCAGTTCCGCCACGCCGGCAGATTATAAGAAGAACAAATTCTTCTCTAATCAATGGGGCCTATAGGGCTCGAACCTATGACCCTCTGCTTGTAAGGCAGATGCTCTCCCAGCTGAGCTAAGACCCCGCGAAACGACCCGGATGGGACTCGAACCCACGACCTCCGCCGTGACAGGGCGGCGCTCTAACCAACTGAGCCACCGGGCCTGGCCGTTTCAACTATTACATTATATATCCAGAAGCAGCCTTCTGTCAATGGACCTTCGGGGACTCGAACCCGGGACCGACCGGTTATGAGCCGGTTGCTCTAACCAACTGAGCTAAAGGTCCGTGAGTAAATATAACTCAATGACTCCAACGGGAATCGAACCCGTGTTACCGCCGTGAAAGGGCGATGTCTTAACCGCTTGACCATGGAGCCCTAAACAGCTAGTGACCTAACGGATAATATACTACCATAATTAAGAGCTTTTGGCAAGAGCAAACAGCCCTTTCTTGCTAATTTTCTAAAAAACAATAAAACCTTTCTACCATCATTATCATAGAAGATTTGTATTTACAGACTTCTTCATAATCTCGTATCCGCAAAATATTTCCTGTCTCTACTGCTTTTGCAATCCTGATCTGTAGTCAATTAACCTTATCCACTTCTCCCCTAATTCTTCTGCGGATAATGATATTGTCCATGCCTACGTGTATTCTTTCCATAGTCAATGGCAAATCGCGGACAGTTATGCAGGCACCCCAAACAGGTAGCACACTCTGCTTTGATCCAGACTGGTTTACCTGCTTTAATGTCTATCGCACTCACGGGGCAATTTTTTGCACACAGCCCGCACCCAACACAGTTTTCATTGACAGTAAACCAATTAGTTGTCCCATATCGTGTATACGCCCATTGATAGTAAATATCGCCTAACACTTTCGGAGTTTTTCTTTTCATAAAATCTCCTACGCTCTGTGTAGTAATTTTGTCTGTAACTCTTTTTAGTTCATTCTCTGAACAAGCAATTTTCTTTGAAACTTTTTCCTTTTTGGAAAGATTAAATATTGGCGTCCATGTGTCTGGCATCCTAATGCTGAATCTTGCATCAAGGGAAAATCCTTTTTGTTCAAAATATTGATCTGCCTGTTGTCCTGTTTTACCATTCGTTATTCCATAAGAAGCGATATAGAATGTGTACGGTTTTTCATCTGCCTGCAACTGGAGTTTTTCAAGGAATTCACAAACAGGTCGTGGTAGACCCCCAAAATAAGTGGGTGTAACAAGTCCAAGCATTTCTCCTTTTTGGACGAAGAAAATAAATTTTCCTTCTTTTAAATTCTTTGATATATCCACCGTTGTTTCTCCTGTAGCGGTACCTATTGTTTTTGCAATATGCTGATCATTCCCTGTTGCAGAAAAATAAAAAATCATTTTTCAAGCTTCCTTTCTTTGTTAGCAATCCGCTAATAGAAAATGTTAAAAGTTTCCGAAGATACTCTCTTACACTTCTGCGTTTTTTCTAATACTTCCTGTAATGGAATTTTCATGTTCCTTCTTTATGCTTTGCTGTAAATTTTAACATCCGGATCTGCACTCCAAAGAGGCTTTAATCCAACGTACACATCATTCTTGAACATTTCGCTGTCAAGATATGCTTTAGCATTTTCTACGCTGTCAAAACCATGTAGCACTTGCACATCCTCATCCCGGATTAAAAGATCTTTCGTTACAGCTCCCTTAATTGTGTCAAGAAACGGCTGCCTGTAATCGGCGTAAACCTTTGCTGCTGCAGGGCGATTTTTCTCGCTGATTTTCATTGTGATTTCCAAATAAGCAGTTACATTCATAAGAATTACCTCCATAATAGTATTTGCTCTTTTATTTGAGCTTAGTTGTATTATAAAGATTTGACTTTGATAATGGAAGTTATAAATAAATTTATTAGTTACTATTAAATTTGAAAGTAACTTGATAAATAGATAGTTATACTCTATAATGTGCTATGAAAGAAGCGTGATATAATGTATAAACAAAAAATGGAAAAAGATATTCGCTGCCCGTTAGAATATGGTTTGGAGATTTTTGGAGGTAAATGGAAATCACGAATAATTTGTGTTTTGGCAGAGAAAGGATTTCTGCGGTATAGTTCACTTCGTAAAGAAATGGCAAATATAACAGATGCTGTACTTGCATCTACACTAAAAGAGTTAATCACTAACGAAATTGTGGAACGTAAACAATATAATGAAATTCCTCCCCGTGTTGAATATTCTCTTACAAAAAAAGGGATATCTGTTGTGCCAATTTTACAAAATATCTGCCAATGGTCGGGAGCTTATCTTAAAGAGGAAAGCGAAAACGCATTGCCTCAATGCCAAAAATGCGATCATAAGTAGATAATCTTTCTCACACTAGTGTTTTCAGCAAACGGCAGGGAACAGGTAGGAGGCTGCATATTAATTGAGTAGCTGATCTCTCACCACTGTTCGCACCGTTCGGTATACAGGGGACTATCCCAAAGGAACTATGTGTAGCCCCCATAGTCGAAAGTAAAAGAGAAGGGCTGTGAGAAATGGTGTTTCAATCAATCCATTTTTCCCAACCTCAATCAAATTTGCTCTACCATTAAAACCTATTTCCACCACCACGATTTTCCTCATTATGAATCCTGATAATCTCTGTTATAATTTACATTCTTCATTCAATATCAGAAGCACAAAAACCTGTAA
Source organism: Lachnospiraceae bacterium (assembly GCA_014804655.1). Classification (GTDB taxonomy): domain Bacteria; phylum Bacillota; class Clostridia; order Lachnospirales; family Lachnospiraceae; genus UBA3282. The sequence continues at coordinate 29,228 of JAAUZK010000039.1, forward strand.
ACATTCCGTTTACAGGTTTCGCGTTAAGCTATTCACTTCAACTCCCCGAGTAGGGCTCGAACCTACAACCCCGCGGTTAACAGCCGCGTGCTCTACCATTGAGCTATCGAGGATTGCAATAAATTTGCTCCGCAAATTAATTGCTGAAGAATTACTTCGTAATTCTTCCCGCTGGCTTTACGGAAACTTTTTGCCTGCTTTGCAAATTAACCACTTGGCTTTGCCAAAGCAATCTGCCTGCTCCGCAAATTAATTGCTGGCTTATGCGGAAGCTTTTTGCCTGCTTCACAGATTAACCATATGCCTAACCCGTTCTGCATGTGAGGGACATACCCTCAAAACCGAACCTGAATCTCCTTACAATGCTTTTTTACCCTTGGAGAAAATCCTGACGGATTATCTCCGGAAGAATCATTTATGATTCTTCCACAGATGTGGCTGC
>JAAUZK010000040.1 GCA_014804655.1 Lachnospiraceae bacterium
CAAGATGAGATATCCCAGTTAAGTAAGACCCCTTGGAGACTACGAGGTAGATAGGCTTAAGGTGTAAGTGCAGCAATGTATTAAGCTGATAAGTACTAATCGGTCGAGGGCTTAACCAACAGAAGTGTCTGCATAGGCAGCCACATCTGTGGAAGAATCGTAAACGATTCTTCCCAACGGACAGAGACATTCATTGTGAGAGATTTTCAGGTTCGGTTTTGAGGGTATGATTACCTGATAGTAAGAGTTAATCCCTATGGGATTTGCTTTGGCCCGGTGGCTCAGTTGGTTAGAGCGCCGCCCTGTCACGGCGGAGGTCGTGGGTTCGAGTCCCATCCGGGTCGTATGAGAAGTGTCTGTAGCGGCAGTCACATCTCGTGAAGAATGGTTATACCATTATATTATGGGATCTTAGCTCAGCTGGGAGAGCATCTGCCTTACAAGCAGAGGGTCATAGGTTCGAGCCCTATAGGTCCCACTTAATAAGACATTGTTTGTTAGAATGTGCCGATATGGCTCAATTGGCAGAGCAGCTGATTTGTAATCAGCAGGTTAACGGTTCGAGTCCGTTTATCGGCTTATGATGGCAACATCATATGGATGGATTCCCGAGTGGCCAAAGGGGACAGACTGTAAATCTGCTGCAAATTGCTTCGGTGGTTCGAATCCACCTCCATCCATTTAGCTACACAATTTAATAACGCGGGGTGGAGCAGTCTGGAAGCTCGTCGGGCTCATAACCCGAAGGTCATAGGTTCAAATCCTGTCCCCGCTACTCAAATGCCCAGATAGCTCAGTTGGTAGAGCAGAGGACTGAAAATCCTCGTGTCACTGGTTCGATTCCGGTTCTGGGCATTTTTCTATGGACCACTAGCTCAGGCGGTAGAGCACTTGACTTTTAATCAAGTTGTCTGGGGTTCGAATCCCCAGTGGTTCATTTAAATATTTCTCAGAATAAATATGGGGATTCGAACCCCAGAGCGATATCCCCAGTGGTTCACTAAAATAAAAGAGTCGGCTGTGCGTGCCGGCTCTTTTAATATATAGGAAAATACTTTGTTCAGGCACGAGTTTGCGAAGCAAATCTCGCAATTGAGCGAAGCTCAATTTTGTATAATTAGGAAGTAGGAATTTAGAACAGAGTGTGGTACGATTAATAGGCAAAAGTCGGCAGATTTATCCGACGTAATTCGGAATTGTGGAGAACGCGGATGGAGGAATACGGATGTGAGTAAAGTGAAAAGAGTATTTTCAACGATATTTGAGCAGATTAGTGAGTGTATGGTGCCGATTATACCGATTTTGCTGGCAGGCGGTATAATTAAAATGATAGTATTACTCCTGACAACTCTTCATATCTTATCGGGAACCACAGAGACAATTTTATCGGCAATTGCTACTGCACCGTTTTATTTTCTTCCGGTTATGGTGGCGTATTCTGCGGCGAAGCATTTTAAAACGGATCCGCTGATTGCAATAATCAGTGTATGCACTATGCTGCTTCCGGATTTTACAGCGTTGATGGAGAGCGGTGAGAAAGTTACGTTTATGGGTATTCCGGTGGTGTCGGCAACTTACGCGTACAGTGTTATACCTATTATCCTGCTGATCTATTGTATGTCTCACATTGTAAGATTTTTAAAGAAGATGATCAAGGAAAGCCTGCAGCCCTACTTACTTGCGGTATGTGCGATATTGCTCACATCGCTTATAGGTATTCTGATCATTGAGCCGATAGTTGGATTGATTAGCAGTGTGCTGGCAGACGCTTTGAATGTGTTGCAGACGGAAGTGCCGATATTGGCGTGGGGAGTTTTTGCAGCGTTGACACTTTTCCTGATTTCCACAGGCATGCATTGGGTGTTTATTACTCTGGCAATTACGCAGATCGGATTGACGGGCGTTGATTACGGAATTATGGTAGCATTTTTTATTTTGAATATGTCGCTAGCGGGATGCGACCTGGGTGTATTTGTGAGGTCAAAAACGCCTGCAAAGAGGGCAATGCTAATAAGCGCCATGATAACGGTTCTGATTCCGGGGATTTCAGAGCCATCTATCTTCGGCGTGTGTTTCAAAGAGAAAACGCCGATGATCGGCAATGTGTTGGGATGTATGATCGCGGGTATTGTGCAAGGGATTCTGACGGTGCACTGTTACATTTTTACCTTCCCGAGTATTCCGTCTGTCCTGATATTCTACAGCGCTAATGAGGCAAATAACCTTTTAAAAGCCATTGCGGTGGCAGCGGTGGCTTTTGTGGCAAGCTTTATTATTACAATGCTGGTCTATCGGGAAAGTCGGCCGGAGGCAGAGGGGCTGCAAAGTTAGAATATAATTGCTGTTGAGAAGCAGAAGATGTGATGAGATGAGGAATGAGTGTCGATACAATATGATGAGACAGAGAGCTTAATATAGAAAGGGATTGACAGCACAGATGAAAAAGATCATGTTTTTTGTTGGAGATATTGAGACACAGGGGTATTTCTCGCTTCAGATTGCCGAGGCTATGAAGCAGCTGGGGCATGAAGTTTTTATTTACGATCTGGCGCGGGCATGGAATAGCACAGAGAAGTTCTTCCGGTTTTTTGAAAAAGGAAATACGGTGCTGATTAATTTTAATTTTCATGGTATGAGCGGTGAGGAATATTTTTTAGATGAAAATGACACAATGATGTGGGATGCACTGGACATACCGAGTTATAATATTGTGGTAGACCATCCGATGTACTATCATCATTTTCTGGAGAAAGTTCCGCGCAACTATCATCATATCAGTATAGACAGGAATCATGAGAAGTATATGCGGCGTTTTTTTCCGGAGATTGCGTGTGCGTTGTTTCTGCCGTTAGCAGGGACGGAGTTGTATCCGAATAAGTCAAATGTACCGATCGCATATCGTAAGTATGACGTGATGATGGTGGGTAACTATTGTGTACCGGAGACATTTGAGCAATATATTACAAGGATTGATGACGAATATACAGCATTTTATCACGGGATGATCGATGATCTTCTTGCAAATCCGTATAAGACGGTAGAAGAAGTGGCGGAAGCACATCTGAGAGAAGAACTGGAGGAGGTGCCGGAAGAAGAACTGAAGAAGGTGATGGCGGCACTCACTTTTATCGACCTGTATGTGCGTTATACGGTGCGTGGCAGAGCCGTGCAGCAACTTGCGGACGCGGGGATCAAAGTGCACGTTTTCGGAGACGGCTGGGATTCGCTTTCATGCAAGCATGAAGAGAATCTGATTTTGATGAATAATTTAGATTCGGTTGGGTGTCTGAAAAAATTGTGTCAGACGAAAATTTCGCTTAATGTGATGCCGTGGTTTAAGGACGGAGCACATGACAGAATTTTTAATACAATGTTAAATGGGGCGGTGTGTCTGACGGATTCAAGCGTATATCTGGACAGTATATTACATGACGGGACAGACAGTTGTATCTATTCGCTGGAACACATGGAGCATCTGCCGGAAATCGCAGCGGGACTGCTTGCCGATCCGGATCGAATGCAGCGGATTGCCGATGAGGGTTACAAGCTTGCCAAAGCAGGACATACGTGGGCGCACAGGGCGAAGCAGCTGCATGAGTTGATAGAGGGCGAATAGATATACGAAATAATTGCATGGCTTGATAGTGAGTGTAGAAAGGTTCCATGTGTTGTGTTGTCTTAATAGAATAGATTCTAGAAGAATGTAGGTACAGAAACGACCGGTTTGAAAGAAGGGTATAAGTATGGGTATTATAGAAAAGCGTAAACAGAAGCATGAAGAGCGGGTCAAGCGATTATACGAACGGCACAAGCGGATACACGCGCTGCTCAAAAAGCATGCTTCCGATATTCTGAATTCGGAGAATTTCAAGGGAACAAGGAAGCATATCCAACACGGGTCCATGACGGTTTATAACCATTCCATGGATGTGGCAAGGTACAGCCTGCTTCTAAATAAAAAATTAGGGCTTAAATGTAACAAGCATGATTTGATTCGTGGTGCACTGCTGCATGACTATTTCCTTTATGACTGGCATGACAAAGATTATCTGTCAGAGCGTAAGCGGCTGCACGGGTTCTGGCACCCGAGTATAGCCTTGAAAAACGCAGAGAAGGAATATCGGTTAAACGATACACAGAGGGATATCATTCATAAGCATATGTGGCCGCTGACTGTTGTGCCGCCGATGTGCAAGGAAGCATGGGTGGTTACGGCAGCGGATAAATATTGTTCCCTGATGGAGACGATGAAGCTTCACAAGGGACACGGTGCGAGAAAGGCATCCTGAGATTCAGGATATCAGGATTTGGAGTCAAAAGACACCGACTCGGATTGAAGAAACAGATGAGTGGCTGCGGGGCTGAGGAAAGGAAGACTTTGAAGGATGTACGAACAAAATCATGGGGCAAAGAGTCTGTACGCCGCACTGTCTGCATATGGGGACAGCGATTATTATCCGTATCATATGCCGGGACATAAGCGCAGCAGCCGTGCGGGTGAAATGGCGCAGTATTATGATATTGATATTACGGAGATAGACGGATTTGATGATTTGCACCATGCAGAGGGAATCCTGCAGGAAGCGCAGGAGCGGGCAAATTGTCTGTATGGCGCAGAGGAAACTTATTATCTGGTAGGCGGAAGCACCTGTGGAGTATTAGCTTCGATTATGGCGGTGGCGGGGCGTGGAACGGAGATTCTGATTGCCCGCAACTGTCATAAATCTGTTTACCATGCAGCAATTCTGCAGGAGCTGCGCGTGCATTACTGTTATCCGGATTTGTTGGAGGAATACGGGATCTATGACGGAATCGGGGCGGAAGATGTATCCCGTATCTTAGAGGAATATCCTGATTGCAGAGCGGTGGTTATCACATCACCGACATATGAGGGGATCATGTCCGACGTAGGCGCTATTGCCAAGGCGGTGCATGAGAGGGGTAAAATACTCATTGTAGATGAAGCGCACGGCGCTCATTTAGGGCTGGACCGGCATATGCCGATGGGAGCGGTTGCGGCAGGTGCGGATCTGGTGGTACATAGTCTTCATAAAACGCTTCCGGCCATGACGCAGACTGCGCTCCTTCACGTACAGGGAGAGCGGGTTGACAGAGAACGGCTACGCAGATATTTGAGGATGCTTCAGACCAGCAGTCCGTCTTATGTGATGATGGCAAGTATGGATTCCTGCATCCGTTATGTGGAAGATCAGGGCGCGGCAGATTTTGCGCAGATGCGACGGCAGTATGATTTTTTTTGTAAAAAAACGGAGATATGCCGGCATGTAACAATTGGAAAAATGACGAAAGTATCAGAAAATCTGCAGCCAAAATACCACATGATTGGCTGGGATATCGGAAAAATTGTGATATTTGTGCGCAATTCGTTATGGAACGGACAAAAGCTGTACGATGTTTTGCGGGAAGAATATCACTTACAGATGGAGATGGCGGCGGGTAATTATGTGGTGGCGATTATGACCATCATGGACACCGAAGAAGGCTGGCAGAGATTGGCTGATGCATTGGTGCAGATTGATGATAGGATAGAGAAGGAGATGTTGCAGTCCGCGGCCGGAAAGAGTCAGACGACGGATTATGAAGCGGCAGAACGGGTTTTTGCAAAACAAGGCGTAAGACCAGACTGTGTGAGCATGTCGGAAGACAGCGGCAGTTACGGTATACCGGAAATCAGAATGAGCGCCGCGCAGGCTTACGACAGACAGCGGGAGAAGATACCGTTAGCGGCTGCCGTGGGCCGAACCATGGCCGATTTTATTAATTTATATCCTCCGGGCATTCCGCTTCTCGTGCCGGGGGAAGTTGTGAGTGAAGAATTACTTGCACAGATACAAAAGAGTATGCGCATGGGTCTGCGCGTGCAGGGGGTGTCAGCAGAAGAGGAAGTGGCAGTGGTTTTATGAAATGTTTGAAATTGCTTCCAAAATATGGCATTATTAATATAGAATGTCGTTATCGATAAAAGGTATTTATCAATATGGGAAAAATCGTGTGCCTGATGGGACGAAGCTCGTCAGGAAAAGATACAATCTATAAAGAACTGCTGGCGCAGAACCAAGTGATGCTGCAGCCCATCGTTCCCTATACGACCAGACCGATTCGGGCGGGAGAAAGAGACGGGGTGGAGTATCATTTTACGGATGAAGAAGGGTTCCTGAGACTTCGGAATCAGGGAAGAGTGATAGAGGACAGAGTATATCATACTTGTCTGGGCATGTGGCGGTATTTTACGGTTGCGGATGAGGAGATTGATCCAAAGAGCGGTTCTTATGTGGTGATCGGTACGCTGGAATCCTATGAACAGATGAGACGGTTCTACGGAGAAGATAAGGTGCTTCCGATTATGATCGAGCTGGACGATGGGGTGCGGCTTCAGAGGGCGTTGGATCGGGAAATGGCGCAGGATCATCCGAAATATGAAGAGATGTGCCGGCGTTTTCTGGCGGATGCCGAAGATTTCTCAGAGGAGAAGCTTAACAAGGCGGGAATCGGCCGGACATTTTATAATGGTGAGTTGGGCAGATGTCTGGAAGAAATTCTGGCATATCTACAAGAAAAATGTAACAAAGACGATATATAATATGGCGATACGGCGGGAAGCAATTCGAGTCGTATGAAATCCAGAGAATATTTATGGCGGGGAGGTGACGGGAGATGGATATTAAAGTAAATCAAATACAGCAGGCGATGCCGGTGGAACAGACGCAGCAGGCACAGGAGACGGACGGCACTTTTAAGTTCACTCTTGTCAGCAGGATAGAGGAACAGGATCTGCAGAATGCTTTGGCAAATATGATGGAGGAGATCACCAGGCAGGGGGATAAGCTGGCGAAGCATCGCGATATCAAGGATATGAGGAAATATCGGGCGCTGATCAAGGATTTCTTAAACGAGGTAGTCAATCGTTCCCATGCTTTTTCCAGAGAGAATTTCCTCGACCGGAAGGGGCGTCACAGGGTATACGGCATTATCCGGCTGATTGACGAGAATCTGGATCAGCTGGCTCAGGAGCTTGTGAAGGATGAACAGGACAATCTGGCGATTCTCAATAAGATTGGGGAAATCAGAGGGTTACTGCTGGATATTTTTACTTGATGATGAAAGAGATAATGTAAAAGGGAGACAGTGACTGAGAGATAAAGCATTAAATAACGGGTGGGGTTATAGATGGCTAAATTTACGGATATTATAGGACAAGAGCAGTTGAAAGAGCATTTGCAGAACGCAATTGCTACGAATAAAGTTTCACATGCATATATCATCAACGGAGAGAGGAGTTCCGGTAAGGAATTTATCGCCCGTGTTTTTGCGATGGCGCTGCAGTGTGAGAAGAGTGGCGTAGAGCCTTGCGGGGAGTGTCATTCCTGTAAGCAGGCGCTCAGCAATAATCAGCCCGACATTGTGTATGTCAGTCATGAAAAGCCGAACACGATAGGCGTGGAGGATATCAGGGCACAGATAAACGGTGACATCGGGATCAAACCTTACAGCAGTCCGCGTAAGATTTACATTATGAATGAGGGCGAGAAGATGACAGTGCAGGCACAGAACGCATTGTTGAAGACGTTAGAGGAGCCACCGGAGTATGCGGTGATTCTGATTCTTACCACTCATGTGGAGGCGCTGCTTCCAACGATCTTAAGCCGTTGCGTGGTACTTAATATGAAGCCGGTTTCGGACATGCTTGTGAAGAAATATCTGATGGAAGAACTGGCAGTGCCGGATTATAAGGCAAATATCTGTGTCGCTTTCGCAAGAGGCAATATCGGCAAGGCGAAGCTGCTCGCCAGCAGTGAAGAGTTCGAGAAGGTTAAGGACGAGGCGATCACGCTGGTGAAATATATCAATGACATGGAAGTCAACGAGATCGTCAAAGCGATTAAGAAGATCACGGAATACAAATTTGATGTCAATGATTATCTGGATATACTGTCTGCATGGTATCGGGACGTGCTGCTTTTTAAGGCCACAAAAGATGTAAACAGTCTGATTTTTAAAGAAGAGATACAGCAGATCATGAGGGTGTCGGACAGAAGCACATATGAGGGAATCGAGACGATTGTAAATGCATTGCAGCAGGCGAAGAGAAGACTGGAAGCCAATGTCAACTTCGATCTGACGATGGAACTTTTATTATTGACGATTAAGGAGAACTGAGTTGTCCGGGATCGTATCAGGGCGGATAATGTGGGTGCCTGAAAAGAACATGAGAAATATGGAGGTTGATAGATTATGATACGAGTGATAGGAGTGCGGTTTCGTACTGCCGGTAAGGTATACTATTTTGATCCGGGCAAGCTGGATATTAAGAAGAATGATCACGTGATCGTGGAGACGGCAAGAGGAATCGAGTACGGCACGGTGGTCGGTGATCCGAAAGAGGAGGAAGATGACAAGGTAGTTCAGCCGCTCAAGTCTGTACTTCGTATCGCAACACCGAAAGACGATGAGCAGGAAGCGTCGAATAAGCAGCGGGAGAAAGAAGCGTTTAAGATCTGTCTGGAGAAGATCAGAAAACATGATCTGCAGATGAAATTGATCGATGCGGAATATACTTTTGACAATAACAAGGTATTGTTCTATTTTACGGCGGACGGACGTATCGACTTCCGTGAACTGGTGAAAGACCTGGCTTCCGTATTTAAGACAAGAATAGAACTCAGGCAGATCGGTGTCAGGGACGAGACGAAGATTCTGGGCGGGATCGGTATCTGCGGCAGACCGCTATGCTGTCATACGCATTTATCGGAGTTCGCACCGGTTTCGATCAAAATGGCGAAAGAGCAGAATCTGTCTCTTAATCCGACGAAGATTTCGGGTGTCTGCGGCAGATTGATGTGCTGTCTGAAGAACGAGGAAGAAACCTATGAGGAATTAAACAGGAGACTGCCGAACGTAGGAGATTTTGTGACAACGGACGACGGACTGAAAGGTGAAGTGCACAGTGTTAACGTGCTTCGCCAGTTGGTAAAGGTCATCGTGGACGTGGATGATGAGAAAGAGATTCAGGAGTATAAGGTCGAGCAGCTTCGCTTTAAGAGAAAACACAATAAGAACCGCAAGATGGATGTCAGCGAGGCGGAGTTAAAAGAACTGGAAAAGTTGGAGAAACAGGATTCCAACAAGTCCAAGCTGGATGAAAATTAATATCGGACGGGAAGCATGAAAGGTCGGATATGGCGGCAGAGAGAAATGTTCCTTTGAAAGAAAATGAGAGAATCGATGATCTGGAGCGCAACGGATATCAAATCATTCAGGATACCGGGCGCTTCTGTTTCGGCATGGATGCGGTGCTTTTATCCGGCTTCGCCAAAGTAAAAGACGGAGCCCGCGTGCTGGATCTGGGCACAGGGACGGGGATCATTCCGATCCTGCTGGAAGCCAAGACGGGTGCAGAATATCTGACCGGGCTGGAGATTCAGGAAGACAGCGCGGATATGGCCAGACGTAGTGTACGGTTGAATGGACTGGAAGATAAGATTGATATCGTGACGGGAGATATAAAAGAGGCAGGGAGTCTGTTTGACGCTGCTTCTTTTGACGTTATCACGTGTAATCCGCCTTATATGACACATCAGCATGGGCTTATGAATCCCAATGACGCGAAAGCCATTGCAAGACATGAGATTCTGTGTACATTGGAAGATGTGATCGCACAGACGGCAAAACTGCTTAGGCCGGGCGGAAATTTCTATATGGTGCACAGGCCGTTCCGACTGGCGGAGATTATGGTGCTGCTGCATGATTATAAATTAGAACCGAAAAGGATGCAGCTTGTGTATCCTTATGTAGATAAAGAGCCGAATATGGTATTGATCGAGGCGAACCGGGGCGGCAGACCACGGATGACGGTGGAGAAACCGCTGATTGTGTACAAGGAGCCGGGCGTGTATATGCCGGAAATCTATGAGATCTATGGGTATTGAGGATGTAAAAAACAGAAAGAAAATATGTGCGTTGATGATGGCGATGCTGCTGACAGGCTGGCTGAGTGGATGCAGTGGGAATGATGTGGAGGCTATGGCCGATTCTGTAAGCGAAGACGATATACCAACAGAAACGACGGAGGAAATGCCGGGCACCATATCGGAAAATGATGCGGCAGGCAGGGATGATAAATTGGAAAATGTCGCACCGGGCAGTGAAGCCATATCGGAAAACAGTGTTCCGGACGGCGGTATCGCTGCGGATGACGGCGACATCGAAGATGCCCGACCGGACCCGGTTAAGGTCAAGGGAATCTATGTCAGCGGTCCGGTGGCAGGTACCGCGAAGATGGATGATTTGATTGATCTGGTGGAGCAGACAGAACTTAACGCGATGGTAATCGATGTCAAGAATGATGAGGGCAAGATAACTTATAAGATGCAGTCCGAGCAGGTTACAGAGCTGGAAGCCGGTGTCAGATACATACCGGATATCAAGGAACTTGTCACCAAATGCAAGGAGAAAAATATCTATCTGATCGCCAGAATCGTGGCGTTTCGCGATCCTTATCTGGCGGAGAAGAAGCCGGAGTGGGCGGTACATACAAAGAGCGGACAGATTTTCCGGGATAAAAAAGGACTGGCATGGGTCAATCCCTATGAACGTGAAATGTGGGATTATCTGGCGGAAATCGCTTCTCAGGCAGCGGCGGACGGATTTGATGAGGTACAGTTTGATTATATTCGTTTTTCCACTGATATCGGAGAAGGAGAGGTGGATTACGGACCGGAAGCGGAGCAGGTAGATAAGGTCGAAATCATTACGGAATTCACAGAGTATCTGTATGACACGCTGATGCCTCAGGGCGTGTATGTGGCGGCGGATGTGTTTGGCACTGTGATCGACAATGAGACTGATCAGAAGATTGTGGGACAGGACTATGTTAAGATGGCGGAACATCTGGATTATATCTGTCCGATGGTGTACCCCTCTCATTATCATAACGGGGCATACGGGATCACGGTGCCGGATGCGGACCCTTATGCAACGATCTACGCGGCGGCATCTTCCTCCGTGCAGGAGCTGGGTGCGGTGCCCGAGGAGAAGTGTGCTCATGTGCGGATGTGGCTGCAGAGCTTTACGGCGGGCTGGGTTTCCGGGCATATCAGCTACGGTCCGCAGCAGATACGGGAACAGATCAAGGGCGTTTATGATGCGGGCTATGAAGAGTGGATCTTATGGAACGCGGCAGTCAACTATCAGCCGGATTCCCTGTTGACGGAGGAAGAAGCGGAGGCAGAACGGCAGCAGTGGGAAGAGGAGAAAGCGGCAGCGGAACAGAGGCGCAAAGAAGAGGAAAACACAGTAGCGGAACAGAAACGCAGTGAGGAGAAAAAGGTATCAACTGATCCGACGGAAGATGAGTTGCAACAGATTGTGACAGAGCTTGGAGAGACGGAAAAGAAGCTGCAGGATCAGTAACATAATTAAGGAGAATGTACATGGCAGGAATCTTATACTTATGTGCCACCCCCATCGGCAATCTGGGGGATATGACGCCCCGCGTGGTCGAGACACTGCGCGGTGTGGACCTGATTGCGGCAGAGGATACCCGCAACAGTATCAAGCTGCTCAATCATTTTGAGATCAGGACTTCTATGACCAGTTACCATGAATATAATAAAGTAGAAAAGGCCGAGTATCTGGTGGCACAGCTTGAGCAGGGCAAAAATGTGGCGCTGATTACGGATGCCGGAACGCCTGCGATCTCAGACCCGGGTGAGGTATTAGTGACTAAGTGTCATGCAGCGGGGATTAGAGTAACATCTCTGCCCGGTGCGGCGGCATGTATCACCGCGCTCACTCTGTCGGGGCTGAGCACGAGGCGATTTTGCTTCGAAGCTTTTCTTCCGGCGGATAAAAAAGAAAAAGCGGAGATTTTAGCGGAGCTTAAGGAAGAATCGCGAACGATCATTCTCTACGAAGCGCCGCACCATCTGGTACGCACGCTGGAAGAATTGTTTCATACACTGGGAGACCGCCGTCTGACGTTGTGCAGGGAACTAACCAAGAAATTCGAGACGGTAATTCCTACGACGATCAAAGACGCACTTGTGCTGTATGAGACCGAAGAACCTCGCGGAGAGTATGTGCTGGTCATAGAGGGCAAAAGTCTGGAACAGAAGAAGGAGGAGCGTCGGGAGTCATGGCAGAGCATGAGCATCGAGGAGCACATGGCATATTATGAACAGGAAGGATTGGATGAAAAAAGCGCCATGAAACAGGTCGCGAAAGACCGCGGAGTGCCGAAAAGAGATATTTATCAATATTTATTGGCAAAGTGAATTGACAAAACGCAGAAAACTCGTAAAATTAAGATTGACAAATATACGGACAGATAATATACTTTGAATGTCAAACTATTTTATCTAATGGTGAAAAGGAGAGCGGAAAAATGTTAGAGAGAGTTATCGAGATTATTCAGGAGCAGTTAAACTTGGACGGAGTGGAGATCACGGAAGAATCCTCTTTCAAGGATGATCTGGGTGCGGACTCCTTAGACTTATTCGAACTGGTTATGGCTTTCGAGGAAGAGTACGGTGTAGAGATCCCTTCTGAAGATTTAGAGCAGATCACGACAGTAGGCGCTGTTGTTGAGTACATGAAGAGCAAAGGCGTAGAGGCATAGAATGAAAACAAAAATTACAGAACTGTTCGGAATCGATTATCCGATTATTCAGGGTGGTATGGCATGGGTTGCCGAGTATCATCTGGCGGCGGCAGTTTCCGAGGCAGGCGGCCTGGGGATTATCGGAGCAGGCGGCGCACCGGCATCTTTTGTCAGAGAACAGATTCAGAAGACGAAAGAACTTACGAACAAGCCTTTTGGTGTAAATGTGATGCTGATGAATCCGGAAGCGGATGAGATTGCGAAAGTGATCGTAGAGGAAGGTGTACGGGTAGTTACTACCGGAGCCGGTAATCCGGGCAAATATCTTGCCGCATGGAAGGAAGCCGGTATTAAGGTAGCTCCTGTTGTTGCCAGTGTGGCGCTTGCAAGGATGATGGAGCGTGCCGGTGTAGATGCGGTAATTGCAGAAGGTACGGAGTCTGGCGGACATATCGGATCGGCTACCACGATGACGCTTGTTCCTCAGGTAGTGGATGCGGTGAGTGTTCCTGTAATCGCGGCAGGCGGTATCGCAGACGGCAGAGGGTTTGCCGCAGCGATGATGCTGGGTGCGGAAGCGGTGCAGATGGGAACAAGATTTGTGGTGGCGAAAGAGTCCATCGTACATGAGAATTATAAGAAAAAAATCTTGGCGGCGAAGGACATTGATTCGGAAGTGACGGGTACGACCCACGGACATCCGGTTCGCCAGATCCGCAATAATATGACGAGGGAATACCTGAAGATGGAGAAAGCCGGAGCACCTTTTGAAGAGCTGGAACAGCTGACGCTCGGGGCACTTCGTAAAGCCGTGGTGGAGGGTGATACTGTTAACGGTACGCTGATGGCAGGACAGATTGCAGGTATGGTCAAGGAAGAGATGACTTGTGCGGAAATGATGCAGGAGATCATGGCACAGGCCGAGACTCTGTTAAAATGTAAATAAGTGATAGTTTTTTGTATAGATGCGCCGGAGTATAAGAGACGGCGCAGACAGAAGCGTTTACGGGCGCAAGCTCATGGGCTTGCGCTTTTTCTGAAATAAATACTTTGAAAATCAAAGTATTATTGCGGCAGTGTTGTGGCAGACAGGTTCAGAGATATATTGTGAACGGAGCTGTATACGGCCACATACAGAAAGGGAGAAGATTATGGGCAAGACAGCATTTATGTTCCCGGGGCAGGGAGCGCAGTATGTAGGTATGGGGAAAGATTTCTATGAGCAGATTCCGGTTTGCCGGGAGATGTTTGAATTAGCGAGCAAAGCCAGCGGACTGGATGTGCCGGCGCTTTGCTTTGAAGAGAATGAACAGATCAATATTACGGAATATACGCAGATTGCCATGCTGGCGGCAGAGGTGGCAATGTTAAAAGCGATAGAGGAAAAGGGCCTGAAACCGGATGTGACAGGCGGTTTAAGCCTGGGCGAGTATGGCGCGCTGGCGGCAAGCGGCGTGATGAGCCCCGAAGATGTTTTTAAAGTAGTGCGTAAGCGCGGTATCTACATGCAGGAGGCAGTACCGCAGGGCGGTGCCATGGTGGCTGTGCTCGGTCTGGATACGGCGGTGATCGAGAAGATCTGCGAGGAGACGGAGGGCTGCGTGTCGATCGCAAACTATAACTGTCCGGGACAGATCGTTATTACCGGCGAAGAAGGCGCTGTGCAGGCGGCGGTCGAGAAGCTTACGGCGGCAGGCGCGAAGAGATGCGTAACGCTGAAGGTGAGCGGACCATTTCATTCTCCGTTGCTTGCGGGCGCAGGGGAGAAACTGGAGACGGAGCTTGAGCATGTAGAGATTCATGATATCCAGATTCCCTATATTGCCAATGTGACGGCGGATTATGTGACGGACAAGAATGATGTGAAGCCTCTTTTAGTAAAACAGGTATCGTCTTCCGTGAAGTGGCAGCAGACTGTGGAGCGCATGATCGCCGACGGAGTGGACACGTTCGTAGAGATCGGACCCGGCAAGACGCTTTCCGGTTTTATGAGGAAGATCAACAAAGAGATGAAGGTTATAAATGTGGAGAAAGTGGAAGATCTGGAGAAGTTGAACGAGTTGATGTAAAGAAAACAGGAGGAAACTATGTTAGCAGGAAAAGTGGCGCTGGTGACGGGTGCGGGACGAGGAATCGGGCGGGAAATCGCACTTACATTGGCTGAGTACGGCGCGGACGTGATCGTGAATTATAACGGATCTAAGGAAAAAGCGGAAGAGGTGGTCACGCAGATTAAGGCTATGGGCAGAAGAGCGGAAGCGGTACAGTGCAGCGTAGCGGATTATGAGTCCTGTGGTAAGATGATTACCGATATGCTGGAGATGTTCGGGCACATTGATATTTTAGTAAATAATGCGGGGATTACAAAAGATAATCTTGTGATTAAGATGACGGAAGAGGATTTCGACGCGGTGATTGATACGAATCTAAAGGGGACGTTCAATACAATGAAGCATATGTATCGCCCTTTTATCAAGCAGAAAGCGGGCAGGATCATCAATCTGTCTTCGGTATCCGGGGTGCTTGGTAATGCGGGACAGGCAAATTACTCAGCCTCCAAAGCAGGCGTGATCGGATTGACTAAGTCTATGGCAAGGGAGCTGGCAAGCAGGAACATCACGGTCAATGCGGTGGCGCCCGGATTTATCGATACTGATATGACGCAGGCAATGACCGATACGGCGAAGGAAGCGACACTGGCGCAGATCCCGTTAAAACGTGTGGGTACGCCGAAGGACATTGCAGAGACGGTGGCTTTTCTGGCCAGCGATAAAGCTTCTTATATTACGGGACAGGTTATCTCGGTAGACGGCGGAATGGCAATGTAGTAAGAAATGAAGTTAAAATGTGGATAGGAGAAATAGTATTATGAGCAGAAGAGTAGTGGTAACAGGCATGGGTGCGATTACGCCCATCGGATTAAATGTAGATGAATTTTGGGAAGGTGTGAAAGAAGGCAGGATCGGATTCGACAGGATTACGAGATTCGACACTACAGATTTTAAGTGTAAGCTTGCCGCGGAGGTCAAGGGATTTGACGGTAAGAATTATATGGACTTCAAGGCTGCTAAAAGAATGGAGCTGTTTTCTCAGTATGCAGTAGCGGCAGTCAAGGAAGCAATCGAGGATGCAGGGCTTGATATGGAGAAGGAGGATCCCTACCGTGTCGGTGTAGCGGTAGGTTCCGGTACCGGTTCTCTGCAGGCAATGGAGCGTTCACACACCAGACTGGTGGAGAAAGGCCCGTCCAGAATCGAACCGCTTTTTGTACCGCTTACGATTTCTAACATGGCGGCAGGCAATGTGTCGATCCAGTTCGGATTAAAGGGAAAGAGTATCAACGTGGTGACAGCCTGTGCAACGGGTACTAATTCCATTGGCGAGGCGTTCCGGGCAATTCAGTATGGCGATGCGGAAGTGATGGTTGCAGGCGGTACGGAAGGCAGTGTCTGTCCGATCGGGATCGGCGGTTTCTCTGCGCTGACTGCGTTATCCACTTGCGAAGATCCGACCAGATGTTCCATTCCTTTTGACAAGGAGAGAAGCGGTTTCGTCATGGGTGAAGGTGCGGCAGTGGTAGTGCTGGAGGAGTTGGAACATGCCAAGGCGCGGGGCGCAAAAATCTATGCCGAAGTGGCAGGTTACGGCTGCAGCTCCGATGCGTACCATATTACTTCCCCGGCTGAAGACGGCGCGGGAGCTGCTAAAGCAATGGAGTATGCGATCGCGGATGCGGGAATTGCGAAGGAAGACATCACATATATTAATGCCCACGGTACGGCGACACATCATAATGATCTGTTTGAGACGCGGGCAATCAAATTATTGTTCGGGGATCATGCGAAAGATATTAAGATTAACTCGACCAAGTCCATGGTGGGTCATCTTCTGGGCGCGGCGGGTGCTGTCGAGTTTGTGACCTGTGTCAAAGAATTGGAGGAGGGTTACATTCATCGGACAGTAGGTTATCAGGTGCCTGATGAAGAATGTGATCTGAATTACTGTAAAGAGGCTTATGAGGAAGAATTTGAGTATGCTTTATCCAATTCCCTCGGATTCGGCGGACACAATGCCAGCCTGCTAGTGAAGAAGTATCGGGAGGAGAATTAATATGTCACTTATGACAGCGAAAGAGATTATGGAGATCATTCCTCACAGACAGCCGTTTATGCTGATCGACACGATTGAGGAATTAGAAGAAGGCAAAAGAGTTGTGGCAAAAAAGTGTGTTTCTTATAACGAGCCGTTCTTTGCGGGGCATTTTCCGAAAGAGCCGGTGATGCCGGGGGTTCTGATCGTGGAAGCATTGGCGCAGACCGGAGCAGTGGCTATCTTAAGCCAGCCGGAATTCAAAGGCAAGACGGCTTATTTTGCGGCAATCAATAATGCGAAATTTAAGGGCAAAGTGGTGCCCGGCGACGTGCTGACGCTTGAGACGGAAATCATTAAAATCAAGGGACCCATCGGTGTAGGCGCGGCGAAAGCTTACGTGGATGGCAAACTGGTGACTCAGGCCGAGCTTACTTTTGCGATCGGAGAGGCATAGGTATCGAGATGGGAATGAGAATGATAGGGACAGGAAGCTGCCTGCCAAAGACAGTGGTGACGAATGATGATCTGGCGAAGATTATGGACACTTCCGACGAGTGGATCAGCAGCCGCACTGGTATTAAGGAAAGACATCTGGTAAAAGAAGAGACGACGGCGGGCATGTCTGCAGAGGCGGCATTGCGTGCCATGGAGAATGCCGGTGTGACGGCAGAGGAAATTGATTTGATTATCGTGGGTACGTTGTCGGCGGATCACGCGACACCGGCCTGCGCCTGCGAAGTGCAGGCGGCGATCGGGGCGGTGAATGCGGTAGCCTTCGATATTAATGCGGCGTGCTCCGGATTTATGTTTGCCTTAAACGTTGCGCATGCATATTTACAAATGGGAACCTATAAGACAGCGTTGATTATCGGTGCGGAGACATTGTCCAAGCTTATGGACTGGGGTGACAGAAGCACCTGTGTTCTCTTCGGGGATGGTGCGGGTGCGGCTATCGTGCGTGCGGATGAGCGGGAAGGTCTGCTTGCCTACGACCAGGGATCGGATGGCTCGCGGGGCGGCGTGTTGGCGTGTGGAAACCGTTCTAACAATAATCCGCTGGTGAATACGTCTAAAGAGTTAGAATATGTGCATATGGACGGACAGGAAGTGTATAAGTTTGCGGTGACGACAGTGCCGGCATCGTTACATAAGACCATAGAGGCAGCAGGGCTTAATGTGGAGGATATTGATTATTTCGCACTTCATCAGGCGAATATCAGGATTATTCAGTCTGTTGCTAAGAGATTGAAGGTGTCTGAGGATAAATTTCCCATCAGTCTGGATCACTGCGGCAATATATCCGCGGCGAGTGTGCCGATCCTGCTGGATGAGATGAACCGCAAAGGATTGTTAAAGCCGGGGATGAAGGTTGCCTTATCCGGATTCGGCGGCGGATTGACGTGGGCGTCGGCGGTTATTGAGTGGGGTTAATAAAAAAGGAATTGTGCAAATTAGCAGAATAAGCGGAGAACTTGCTACATATGATGCTAACAAGAAAATCAGGAATGAAAGCCGTTGTGAAAAAGCATAGATAGCGTTTATCAACGGCTTTTTTGTGTGGTTATGTTAAATTATATCTGGGCTTGTATGATTCTAATTGGGGTAATATACGGCGCCATGACCGGAAGGATGGCGGATGTCACTAATGCGGCATTGGACTCAGCGGGAGATGCGGTCTCCTTGTGTATTACGATGATCGGTGTGATGGCGCTTTGGGTCGGACTGATGGAGATCGCGCAGAAGTCAGGGTTGATTGCGAAATTGACGCGAGGGATACAGCCTTTTATCAGTTTCCTGTTTCCGGAGATTCCGAAGGGGCACCCTGCGAGGGAGTATATTTCCACGAATCTGATCGCTAATGTATTGGGGCTTGGTTGGGCGTGTACGCCGGCAGGACTTAAGGCCATGGAGGAATTGGCGAAGTTGGAGGCAGAGCGGGGGAACCTGGCGTATGGTAGTGCAGGCGGCAAGGAGCGTGTCGCCAGCAATGAGATGTGTACTTTTTTGATTCTCAATATTTCTTCCTTGCAATTGATTCCGGTGAATATGATAGCTTATCGGCAGCAGTACGGTAGTGTGAATCCGGCGGGGATTATTGCACCGGCGATTGTGGCGACGTTTGTGAGTACGTTGGTGGCGGTGGTGTATTGTAAAATGAAGGATAGAAGGCGGCGGGTGTGATGGCTCTCCGCATTTAAAATTTAATTGGTGGGAATCCAATTATAATAGTAGATTATATTAATGAGGACAAAGGCGGGAAATTAAACAAAGTGGAATCCGTTTATTAAGTTAGATATTAAGCCATTAGAGTAGGAGAGAGAATTTTGCGAATGAAGTATGACATCAACATTGAGGTGCGTTAACAAATGGCGGCAGATTTGCTCTGTCGCCAAGCAAAATGCAGCTACAATTTTTACCGGGGTGTAAGCACTAAATATCTGAACAGGTATAATGTGCTGTTTGTAGCAGCTTATACCAATGTGGGTGATCTGATAACGCCACTTTTAAAAGCGGCACGTTTTTTGTGATGAATATTTCGTCATTGCAGTTGATACCAGTTAATATTATTGCCTACCGCAGCCAGTATGGGAGTGCGAATCCGGCAGCAGTCATTGTACCTGCGATTGTAGAGGCATTTTTAGTACGGTGGTGTATTGTAAATTTAAGAGCAGTAAGTGTATAAGGTAGATGCTTTACTTTTTCTAATTTGGATAGGAAGGAATACAGGTTCGATAATATATTATAATATTTATATAAAATATGGATTGTGTTTAGTATATTTTTTTGGTAGTATTGAGTAAATAATGTCTTTTAATATAGCCGTATAATTTGGAGGTCGCAATGCTTAAAGAAATTTCAATAGAAATTATCAGGAAGTGTCCTAATAATTGCCTTCATTGTTCTTCTTTGTCTACGGAATATTGTAATGAGGTGTTAGATTATGAATTGTTTGTTTCGGTTGTTCGTAATGCAGCAGAATTAGGTGCAAAGACGATTTGCTTATCAGGTGGAGAGCCTTTTTTGCATAGTAAACTTATAGAAATGGTAAAGTTTGTTGCTTCGCTTGGATTAGAGACTTTTATTTATACTAGTGGAATTGTATTGGACGAACAGAGACAGCGAATGTGTATAGGTGAGGACATTTTAGCAGCGATTTCTAAGGATGTTACCAAATTAATTTTTAATATAGAGGCTGCAGCCCCGCAAACCTACGACACAATCATGGGTACGATAGGCTGTTTTGAAATTATGAAACAGTCTGTTCGTAATGCTTGCAAAATGAATATTACGACAGAGGCACATTTTGTTCCAATGAAGCTTAATATTCGTGAAGTAAAAGGAGTTATTGCTTTATGTGATGAGTTACATATTTCAAAGTTAAGTTTCCTACGGCTGGTGCTGCATGGCAGGGCACAATTAAATGAAATGGAAATTGCTCTGTCTGATGAGGAATTAAAGCAATTTAAGCAGCTTTTAGGGGAGCTGCAGGAACAGGCAGAAATAGATATTCGTATTGGTGTGCCTCTTTCCATTGATACAGAATGTCATAAATGTGAGGCAGCTAAGGGTAAGTTGAACATTAAATATGATGGGAAGGTATTTCCGTGTGAGGTATTTAAAAACGAACGTATGTCG
The DNA here is from genome assembly GCA_014804655.1 of Lachnospiraceae bacterium. Taxonomy (GTDB): domain Bacteria; phylum Bacillota; class Clostridia; order Lachnospirales; family Lachnospiraceae; genus UBA3282. Next base: position 20,348 of record JAAUZK010000040.1, read on the forward strand.
CATTGTTTAAAAGAAATGAAGCCGGAAAGTATCTATGAAAAATCCTTAGTTGACATTTATACAAATTCTCCTTATTTAACACTTGTTCGGGAATTGGAGCAGGAATTTCTCTGTACAGGGGAATGCGAGGCTTGTATTGGACAATATTTAATTAGTAAAGAAGGGAAATAATTATGGGAGAGAATAAAGATCGTTTAATGTTAAAAAAATGTACTGAAAATGCATCTAATGTGTTTGCAAAAGCTAAGTGTGCGCATCCGTTAGATAGTGAAATTATTGCCAAACTAAAAGATCTTTGTGAAAAAATAGATAAAGATGCTGACGATTTTTATATTTTCAGATTTCGACAGGACATCATTGATCCGCTTTGGAAAGAATTAATTGAAAAAGCAATCATCTGTCTTCGTTATTGTGATGAACGCGAACCCTTTAAGCAGGCAGGGGAAAAAGGAGACGAAAAGATTCCTAAAGCGTATGGAATTGATGAATTAAAAGAATATTATGATAAATACATAGACTTTGAGCGTTTATTATATGGTTCCAACCGTTATTACAGAGATCATGTGGTTCATGTTTTCAGAACATGGCTGTCAGGAACGGAGTTAATGGTAAAAAATCAGGGAACATATTTAGATAAGCTTTCTTTGAATGAAAAAGAGGGATACATAGAGCTTTCCAGAGAAGAAAAATTAAGTATGTGGACGATTATAGCTCTTACACATGATTTGGGCTATCCGTTACAGAAAGCAAAGAATATCATTGATGCCACTCGATCTATGGTATCCACTTTTATTGCAAATCCTGATATATCTATGGACTTGTCATTTCATGGTGTACAAAATTATATGAATGATTTTATTGTACGTTTAATGAGTTCAAAAATGGTCAGATATGATAAAAATAGTAAAATGTCAGACGATAGAGAAACTGCTAATGGTAAAAGAACAGAATTATATGCCGCCAGACTGCAGCCCAAATATTATTTTAAATTTCAGAAATCTTTAGAAAATAATAGTCATGGAATATTGAGTACTTTGATTATATATAAATTGCTCACTTATTTTTTGGAATCTGATTACAGCATAAATGAAGATTATGCGTTTGATTCGGAAGACAGACGTCAGTTTTACATTCGAAGGGAAATTTTAAGGGCGATTGCATCCCATACCTGTAATGATATTTATCAACTTTATATGACATCTTTTTCATTCCTTTTGCGGATATGTGATGATACACAGGAGTGGGGACGTAAAAACATTTCTGAATTATATGTTAATAACTCACGTGAGTATGAGTTGAAAGATATTGATTTATATATTGGAGATGAGAAGGATTCTTATAGCTGTACAGTGGAGGAAGAGTTTACGGTAGGTGAAATACAGGAGGTTGTTGTCTTGATCAACAGGCTTCGGGAGCAGTCATTAACTTATGTAACAATATTTCGGGACGGACAAGACACAGTTTTGAGAAATTTTTCTTTTACAAGAAGATTGCTAATAAAATGTGATAAAATAGAGATTTCCATTGAACTTAATATATTGCAGGATGCTGCATCTAAGCTGACGGGAACGATTAAGTATAATTCAGATAATGAAACAAAGAAGGCTTATGGAGTGGATTTTTTCGAGAAGATTAATATTGATTGGAAAATAGGAATTCAGCTTTTTAATAGGCAGAAGAAAAAGTGTGGTATGATAAAAAAAGATGACAGTGGAGAGATTACTAAGTTGGAAAATTATTCCCAATGGGCATTAGGAGAGTTTTCTATATGCTTATCGAAATAGGATGAAGTGCATGGATTTTATTCATTACGCAAAAACGAAATCTGCCACAATTCGATATGTCGTTGAAATGTGCTCATATACGCCTGCCGATTGTATTAAATACGAAGATAAGATAAAATTTGATAATCTTTGCAAAATTGGGTGCCCAAATTACTTGCATAAGTGGTCGTGTCCGCCATACGCGCCATTATTTTCAGATATTGCTTTAAAATGGGACAAAATTTATATTGTTTTTATGTATGTGGATTTATTGCAATTTTCTTACATAAAGAATGATTACCTGAAGGTAAAAGCAGCTAATAGTATGTTAAAATCAAGGGCAGATCAGTTTATTCGTAAAATGGCAAATTTGCATGGAAAATGTATTTCAACTGGAAGTTGCAGGCTTTGTAAACCATGTAAATGTAAATTGGGTAAACCGTGTGCTCATTCGGATTTGATGGCATATAGTTTTGAGGCGTTAGGAATTAATGTTAGCCAATTGGTAGAAGACTGTTTCAAAAAGCAGTTAATATGGTATAAACAAAATTGTTTGCCACAATATACTTCAGTAGTATGTGGGATTTTAACAAATGAGAATCTTTCCGATGAATATCTGCAAGATAGTTACAACAAATGTATTATGTATTAATGGCGCAATAGTAAATGAAACAGGTGCGTTGTTTGATAATAAAGCAGATAAAAATTCGTAGGGTATTTTTAATTTCATAGACAGAATGGGTTATAGTTGACTTTGAAAAGCAGGAATTCTTGAAACGGAGATTTCCTGCTTTTATCATGTATATTTCATCCTTTTGATATAATTCAACAAAAAAATATTTGAAAATATTTATTCAAAATACATTTTTCACAAAGTTCGTGTCACTAACATGACACAAGGGGGACTTAAGGCCATGGAGGAGTTAGCGAAGCTGGAGGCGGAACGGGGGAATCCGGCGTATTTGGCGGAGAGCAGAGAGGTAAGAGGCAGCGGAATAGAGCGGGTTGCGAGTAAAGAGATGTGTACCTTTCTGATTCTTAATATTTCATCGCTGCAGTTGATTCTGGTGAATATGATTGCTTACAGGCAGCAGTACGGCGGTGGCGGTGGTGTATTGTAACGTGATGGGTAGAAGGCGGAGAGTGTGAAGCTCTTCGCCTTCTGTAAATCTGCAAATCATAACATGAGTATTCCGGCTCCCATTGAGCTGCCTGTCCGGATTTTGAGAGCCACCATTCCGGTAGCACAGAGCCACTATTCCAGCACAAAGAAATCATGATTCCGGTCTTGTGGAAACCATTACATAGATTCCTTATACTGTAGTCATGCACCCATTGGTGTAAATACATTATAAGGAGGGTCAAAATCATGACCAAATATCGCGAAATTATCAGACTGCGCAGTCTGAAATTCAGCGAGCGGAATATTGCACTCAGTTGCAGTGTATCCCGCAACACTGTGTCAAAGGTTCTCAAGAAAGCTGAAGAGATGGATGTCTCTTGGCCTCTTGACGCAACAATGACCGATGATACTTTGGAAAGTATTCTCTTTCCCAAAGAAAAGTCAGCTGCCAATAAACGTATGCCTGACTATGCTTACATTCGCAAAGAATCATTGCGGAATGGAGTAAGCAAAAAGCTCCTGTGGAGCGAATACTGTGAGGATTGCCGCATGGCAGGCGAAGAGCCTCTCATGTATTCACAGTTTTGTTATTACATCCAGCAGGATGAGCAAAAACGAAGAGCAACCATGCATATACCCCGAAAACCCGGTGAACAGGTTGAAGTAGACTGGGCCGGAGATCCAGCTTATATCATTGACCCTGATACCGGCGGGATTACACAGGCATGGCTCTTTGTAGGCGTTATGACTTATAGCATGTACGCCTACGTGGAAGCATTCATCAATGAAAAACAGAAGGCATGGATTACTGCCCATGTGCACATGTATGAATACTTCGGCGGAGTTGCCAGGATACTCGTTCCTGATAACTGCCTCACGGCCGTTTATCACACAGGAGACTGGTACACCCCATCATTAAACACTACATACCAAGAATTAGCTGAACATTACGGAACAGCCATTATTCCGGCACGGGTACGCAAACCCAAGGACAAGCCTGGCGCTGAAGGAACAGTAAGAAATGTATCTACATGGATTACTGCAGCCCTTCGGAATGAACAGTTCTTTTCTCTGGCTGAATTGAATTCTGCTATCAGGGAAAAACTTGAACAGTTCAATGCTAACACCTTCCAGAAAAAAGAAGGCAGCAGGCGTAGTCTGTTTCTTGGGGAAGAAATGCCATTACTGGCAACGCTGCCTGCTACCCGCTTCGAACTCAGCGATTGGAAAACCGCTACAGTTCAGTTTAATTATCACATCGCAGTAGACAAGATGTACTACTCCGTGCCTTATCAGTATATCAAAAATAAGGTCGACGTGCGAATAACAGAAACAACGGTAGAAATATTTATTAATCACAATCGAATCGCCTCCCACAGACGCCTTTATGGACGTCCGGGCCAGTACTCTACTCAGTCCGGGCATATGCCGGAAGAACATCAGAAATATCTGGAGTGGAATGGTGACCGCTTTCGTAAATGGGCGAATCAGATTGGATCAAACACATATGAAGTTATCAATGCACTACTTACCTCCGGCAGGGTGGAACAACAATCCTATCGAAGCTGTATGGGACTGTTAAAGCTTGCAGAAAAACATTCTCCGCAAAAACTGGAAATGGCATGCCAGAAAGCATTAAGCTATTCCGGTTCACCCAGCTACAAAAGTATCAAAAATCTTCTGGTCACTTTAAAGGATCGTGATATCCCGGCAGTTCATGAAGAAAAAATTTCTAATTCATACGGCATCACAAGAGGTGCCAGATACTATGCTGATAAATCAGCGGGAGGTAAATACAATGATTAATCAAAGTACAACAGATAAACTTATTGAAATGCGTCTCACTGCTATGGCAGATGCATTCCGTATACAAATGGATGATTCTTCTATGAAAGATGTCCCCTTCGAAGATCGTTTTGGCATGTTGGTTGATGTTGAATATACCAGCCGCAAAAACAATCGATTAAAGCGTATTATACGCAGCGCTGAGCTTGAACAACCCGATGCCTGTATTGCCGGCATCAACTATCGCTCAGGGCGAAAGCTCAATAAGGAACTTATTAATCGCCTTGCCACCTGCGAATACATTGCAGAGTATCGGAACATCTTTATCACTGGTGCAACCGGAAGCGGCAAGACATACATGGCCTGTGCTTTTGGCATGGAAGTCTGCAAGCAGTATTACACAGTAAAATATGTTCGTCTTCCCGACCTGCTTCCCGACCTGCTTCTCGACTTGGAAGCGGCCAGAAATGATGGTACATTTGCAAAGGTGCTTTCAAAATATACCAAACCATTACTGCTAATCATTGATGAATGGCTGTTGTTAAAACTTAATGAGTCAGAATCCAGAAATCTCTTTGAACTAATTCATAAGCGTAGGAAGAAGTCTTCTACCATCTTTTGTTCTCAGTTCAGAGAGGAAGGATGGTATGACCGCCTGGGTGGTGATGATAACCCACTGGCAGATGCCATCATGGACCGGATCATCTATGATGCATACAAAATCAATATTGAAAGCACCGATCCATCAAAGGACATCTCCATGCGGGAGGTTTATGGTATAGATCAAAACATGGTACAGTAGTTAGTAACAAGGTGGCTCTGTTTGTCCGGAAGAGTGGCTCTCGCCACACCGGACAGGCGGCTCCGCCGCAACGTAATATTCACATAACATTGACATTATATAGGAAATAAATTAAAATGAAACTGAAAATTCGAGCTTATTTTTAACATGAAATTATAACTAGGAGAAATCAAGATGGATGTAATGCCTAAATATAGAGATGAATTTTTTAAAGAACGTAAGGATTTGCTTAATAAGAATCATGTTTATCGCAACCATATTAACAAATGGTGTTAGTCCGTAAATGGGTTGGTATAACTATATAACCAATATGCCAGCTTCCTTTACATCCTTATTACTGTGATAATAATTAACGCCGGTTACAGCCAATACAGTATCCATTAGCCGTCTGACCATGGCTTCAGCATTCCGATAGGTAGTTGAAAATAATGCATTATACCTGTTGATATATTTGCTGGCTACTCC
>JAAUZK010000041.1 GCA_014804655.1 Lachnospiraceae bacterium
AGTTTTATAAATATCTGCAACAATACTTTCCATATCTTTTTCATATGTAATAGAGACTTCATTCAATACATTTGAAAAATCTTTTTCACGCCACCATTCTCGCATTTCATCCTCACCGAATGAATGGCAATTCGGCTTTGTTTGATGCCTCTTTAATGTTTCCTCAAATGGTATATCAAAATAGTATGCATATATCTTTGTACCATATAATTGAATAGCCAATTCAAATAATGGTTTATACCAATTGGCATACATAATTCCCTCTAATATAACAATATCACTATGACCATTGCCATATATCAAAAGTTCTTTCATAAGAGGTATTGCCAATGTATTTTCACCATCAGGAACTTTAAGAATATCTCTTCTAATGACATCTTGTGAAATAAGCATGGTATTCTTTCCAAACTTTTTTTGCAATTCCTTAGCAATTGTGGTTTTTCCACTACCAGAATTCCCTCTAAGTACAATCAGTTTTTTCATATATCGTTCATTTTCCATATTCATACCTCATTAAACCTTCGATTTTGCTTTCTGTTTAGTGCTCTGTTTATCTCCAAACCGGAATTCTGATAAGACATAATTTATGGCATTTATTAACTGTTATATCTTATCTTCAAAAAGTTCGCCAACCCTTGAAAAGCCAAACGCCTATCGGCTTATTGGTCTAAATTTATAGCATGTGAGTTTCCCCTTAGACTTTCCCTTGTGTTATATTTTTCCCTCGTGTTCGAACTCCCATAAGGGCAAAAATAAGGACACAAGATGTCCAGTGGACATCTGCTCTGTGCCGACCGAAGCGGAGCGTAGACAAGAAAAACCTATAAAAAATTATAACACAATATAAATCAGGCAGGAAGAACTGATTGAAATGCTTTCACAATGCTTTCACAATTCTTTAAGCAAGGCACAATCTTCTTAGGATTGACTGCCGGAAGCTGAGAAAGGACTAAAGACTGCTCCCTGCTCTGAATGTTCCTTAAATGCTCTTGCTATTGATGATCCACTGGAATTATGGCAATAAGCAAGACTTAAGAGACACCACCCTATTTAGCTTGACAAGTGTATAAATTCGCCATACAATAATTTATAATTCGAAATCATAAAGACGATGACGGAGACGGTATATTTATTTTGAAAGTCACAGAGAGCCGTGTTTGCTGAGAAACGGTACTAGTAGAGTAAATATATAATCCCTCCTGAGTTGCAGCACGAAAGCTGGGGCAAGTAGATGCTGACGGTTTTCTCCCGTAACAGAGAACGCATATGTTGGTATGTCGTAAATGGATCGAGAGCATTAGAAGTTCCTGCCGTTTACGGTAGGATTTTTTATATTATTCCGGAAAATATATTAACACAGCCAACATTTGTATTTTACAAAGAAGGCTGTTCTTTTTTTGCTACCAGTCAAACATTAAAAGATACTTAAGTAACGACGTGGAATGATTTTGGAAATCACTATTTATTTTAGGAGGAAAAAACATGATAACAGAAGCTTTTGACAATCAATCAGCAGCAATCATCAATCCACAGATCAAGGAGGATGCACCACAAGTCGATGCGTGCATTTTGACTGCATATTTCGGTCGAACGGCGTGATGATTTCGCTCGTAGCGGCGTGAACGTTTCATCCTGTTCGGCGTGCGTTTCCGTACTTAACAGCGCAAAATAACGTGCTTTGTGTTATATTCTCCTTCGTAGTAAAAATGCGAAAGGAGAAAAAGCAATGCAAAACTACACAACTATCCTTGGCGTCATTGAACTGCGTGGACGTAAATGTCCGTATGACGCCATACAAAAGCGGTACTCGATTGGTTCGAGTACACTGCAGCTCATCATGAAACGATATGCCGAGACTGGCATTCCGCTTGAAGACCTGAAGTCAATGGAGCCTTCAAAAGTAGAGGAAATGTTCTACCCTCCACAGAACCTCCGCAGGGATGATATCCCTATGCCGGATTTTCAGAAATACTACGACCGGCTGATGGGCAAAGGAAGTAAAGTGAACATGTACTTCCTGTGGATCGAGTACAAGGAGGAACACCCAAACGGTTACCAGCAGACGCAGTTTTATGAGCATTTCCGGCGCTTCATCGAGAAGAATTATGGCGGCAGGGATGTCTCCATGCCGGTAGAACGTATTCCCGGTGAAAAGATGTTCATTGACTGGGCAGGCGACCAGCCTGAGCTTATCGTGGATACTCATACCGGAGAAACCCATAAGGTACACATTTTCACCACAACTCTTGGTGTGAGCAGCATGGTCTTTGCAGAAGCCTTTATGGACGAAAAGCTCCCCAGCTTTATACAGGGGACTGTGGATGCCATCCAGTTCTACGGCGGAGTACCGAAATATCTTGTTCCTGACAATTGTAAGACTGCTGTTACAAAGCATTCAAAGGACGAACTGATCCTGAATACTGCCTATCAGGATCTGGAGGATTTTTACGATACCATCATCACTCCCCCGCCTGCCCGCAAGCCAAAGGGAAAGCCTACCGTAGAAGGCCATGTGAGGTACCTTGAGACACATTTGATCAAGAAGCTGAAGGAAGATGTCTATACATCCCTGGAATCGCTGAATGAGGCGATACAAAGAATAATAGCGGACATCAACCAAAGAAGATATCAAAAGCTCCCGGGTACAAGGCTTGAAGCATACGAAAAGTATGACAGGCCACACATGAAGCCGCTGCCAGGCGGTAAATATGCTGCATGTGATTACAAGTATGTACTGAAGATACCCGATAATTATCATCTTGAGTATGATGGCCACTATTACTCTGTATTGTACACATACCGTGGCCAGCCTGCAATCCTGAAGGCTACTTTTTCAGAGATCCGGATCTGTGACAGGAACAACCGTCTGCTCTGTACCCACCGCCGTTCCTACACAGATTTCCCAAGATATATCACTGAGGACAGCCATATGAAGCCGTCCCACTTGTATTACAAAGACGTCAACAGGAAAGACGGGGCGTACTACCGCCGCTGGGCATCTGCCTATGGTGAATTCACGGCAGAATTGATCGACACTGTACTGCGTTCGGCACGCCATGAAGAGCAGGCATTCAATAGCTGTGCCGGTATCCTGCATATGTGCAAGGGCGTTCCCCATGGGCTTGTTGAAGAGGCCTCCCGCAAATGTGTTGAGACCAATACCTGCCGGTATTCCTATTTCAAGAAAATCCTTGCAAAAGTAACCAGTGACCATAAGACAGGTTCCGGAGGTGCTGCCACGCTTCCAAAGCACAGTAATCTTCGCGGCAAAGATTTCTACAGTTGAAGGAGGGACACCCATGCAGACAAAAGAACTCTCTGTAAAGGAATTACAATTATGCGACCGCCTCCGGCAGATGAAACTCTCCGGCATGGCTGACGCATTTGAAGCACAGATACTTGATCCCAATGGCGACCTGAAAAGCTTTGAGGACCGCATATCCTGCATCGTCAATCATGAGTGGGAACTTCGTTATAACAAGAAGTTTGCCCGTTTCATGAAGAAAGCAACGCTCCGTTATCCGTCAGCTGATCTGGATGATACCTTATATGAGCCTGACCGCCTGATTGATACAGGCGTGGTGGAGGAATTAGCTACCTGCCACTGGATTGAGGAAGGGCGCAACCTCCTTATCACTGGTGCCACTGGTGCAGGGAAATCCTATCTGGCAAATGCTTTGTGTATCTCGGCGTTGAGGCGGTTTCATTCATGCCGCTACATCCGTGCGAATACGCTGATGAACGAGATGGACCATGCGAAACTGCAGGATACTTATCTATCCTACATGAACAGCCTGGCACGGCTTGACCTTCTGGTCATTGACGATTTTGGTCTCATGGACCTTGACCTGAACAAATGCAGGGATCTTTTTGAGGTCATAGACAGCAGGGACAATCTTCGTTCCACGATGATCGTTTCCCAGCTCCCGGTCAGTTCATGGTACGAGCTGTTCTCGGACAGTACCTACGCTGATGCTTGTCTGGATCGAATGATACATAAGGCATATCGGCTTGAACTGAATGGCAAAAATATGAGGAATCCCAGATAACATATGACGGCTTACGCCGTTTGGAGCGAACTGCCGCGCCGTTGGCGCGGATCTGTTCCGCTCTTTGACCGTAATATGCACATTTTGACTTTTTCACATGTGATTGAAGAGTTTGTGCTGGCCAATTACGAATGTAAGCAGATTGCATCATTTTGGTTTGCAACGGGCAATACACCGATTTATAGTATGGATTATAAGGGAAAAAAATTTGCGTTCTACAAAACTTATGTAGGAGCGCCTGCATGTGTCAGTACGGTGGAAGATACTTTAACAGAAATAAGAACCAATAAATATATTGTATTCGGTGGGGCCGGCTGCTTAAATAAAGAAATTACGCATGGAAAGGTTATGATACCCACACAAGCCTATCGAGACGAGGGGACTTCTTATCATTATACACCTGCGTCGGATTATATTACTGTTAAAAATGCGGATATCGTTGCCGGCTTTATGGAAGAAAACGGGCTTCCTTATGTGAAAGGAAAGACATGGACGACCGATTCTTTTTACAGAGAAACCGTTAATAACTTTGAAAAGCATAAATCGGATGGCTGTATTTCAGTAGAAATGGAATGCGCTGCTTTGCAAGCGATGTGCGATTTTAGAGGATTAAATTTATACACATTCTTTACAAGTGGTGACCTGCTTGACGCACCCAAATGGGATGCCAGACGAATAGAAAGGCAGACCAAAGGTACTCAGCACGATGAAGGTCATTTTGATATTGCATTGGAACTGGCACGATATGTCGTGGAATGATAGGAATGTATGTTATTTCATATATTATTAGTCTTATTTAAAAGAATCCCGTCTATTTGAATGGGGCAGAAATTAAGGGGGGCGATTACCTCGCCCCTCTATTCTTTCTCTGTGTAGCCTTATCAAACTGTCTTTCCAATCCCATTCTTTGATAATTCTGTAATTTATCCTTGTCTTTTCATCAGTCGATGCTTGAATGCTCTAATCTTTGCACCATAGCGGCTTGAATATAACAAACCCATCAAAAGCATTCCAATTGCCAATCCCTGTACAATATCCAGTCCAATCATAACTGCTGAATTATCATGAAGGCTTGTGTCTTTAATGATGTTATAAGCAAATACTAAAAGCATTGCTATTCCATTACATATCCGTACTCGTTTATTGTATCGCTCCGCTTCTGTGTTTGTATAATCTACTGCCCGCAATACAGTTTCTTTCATTTCCTTATCCATATTCTCACTTTCCCTTTCTCCATTTAGAATTTTCTGATTTTTTCCTAGTTCATTTTTTCCTTTCAGAAAAATCCTATCAAAGCTGCCTGAACAAAAAGGACACAAAGCGAGAAATGCCTTACTTTACTACCCGACAAGGTGTGTCTACCACTAATCATTAGTGCATATGCTTTCATTTATCGCTGAATTTGCTTGCAGCTTTTTTTCATTTTTCAGGAAATCACTGATATAAATAAAATCACATCCGGCATTCCGGGCTGTTAAAAAGTCTTTTTCTTCATCGCCGACAAATAATATCTCTGCTTCTCGAATATCAAATACATCTGCTATGTAGCATATTCCACCTTTATTGGGTTTTCTCACGCCACATATTCCATTAAGGTCCCGCCTAAATCAAACACAATCGACTTATACATCTCATCCTCCACCAATCCCGCTCCACTATGCCAAAGCTGTTGTCCAGTAGCTTACCACTAAGACAAAACATACCGCGCTGGGAATAAAAAGAAGAAATCTTATAAGTTTTTGCTTTATTCTCACGAATAGAAAGTTTAAAACATTCGCAACTAAAAGCGGTATAAATCCAAATGTCAATATCATACCTGCACGGTCCCATGCTTCAGCCGGTAACATTGCATTAGGATATACTATCGTAGTGTCATGAATAAGGCACGGAACGGCATAATAAATCAGACAAATGACTCCAATTACATTTATTATGATTATTAACAATGACATTGTTTTGCTTTCTCTCATAAGATTTGTTATCTTTCTCCTCCAAATTCTAATTGTCAGCTCCAAATCACAATACAAAATGGATGTCCTGCCGGATCAAGCAAAGTAATCCATTCATCATTCCCATACTGAGTCTCAGCAACTCTTGCCCCTAACTTGACCGCTTTTTCAAGCATTTCTTGTAATTCGTTTTTGTCATTAACACCAAAATCCAAATGAGCCATCATCTGCTGTTTTCCTGATTCTGATGGCCAAACTGGAGCAATATAATCTTCAGCGTATTGAGCTGCAATCCCCATTCCATTTTCAGGTGATTGTATTCTGACAAATTCATTTTCTTTAAACACCACAGGCCAATTTAAAAGCTTTGAATAAAAATCAATTAGCATTTCAACATTATTGCATTCTAAAATTACAGTTTTTAACATCATATTTCTATCCTCTTGGTTTCAATAAATATGTACACGAATTTGTCGCCATTAGCAAGATTATTATAGTACGCACCTTTTATCAACTCAAAAAAGATAGAACTGTCTCATCAGTACTATATCTATGCTTCACCGGATGATAGGAATCTGTTATCTTATTCCACAGCGCTCTTGCTCCGACATTTTTCTCATTGTATTTTATTTCCCATCGTCCCTTGTAGGTTTTCAAAATGAGCTCCGCTGCGCATTTTCCGATATGCTTCTTTCGATACATCGGAAAAATCGTAAATTCCGCCAATACATGGTCAGGATGCTCATTGATGTAGGAATATGGATTAATCATAGCAAATCCTGCAAGTAACTTATCATCATATATGAGTAATGCTGTTCTCTCTGGCTCTGTAAAATAATCATCAAAGTATCTGTATTGGTAATTTCCCATCTCATCCATTTCATCGTCATAATAGTTTGTCATTTCATAAAGATACTTCTGAAGCATATTCCATAAGATTTCTCTATGTTCAGATTTAACTTCTACTAAATCAATCATTTCATTTACCTCGCACAATTCACATTTTGTGTTTTAATCAATCTCGTGATAAAGCTTATTTGCATCCGGCTCCGTCAGCGGTTCGCTTATATTTTCCTCTGCTTTGCCACACCCTCCAAGAACCAATCCGGTCAACATTCCTAGCAAACTACAATATATTATAAATTTATTCTTTTGCATTTCGATACCATACCTTTCTCCTCATAAATTCATTATAAGTGTTTTCCCAGAAGAATCAATCACTCCTTTCTCGTGGGAACATATGTTAAAATAAAAGTAAGTTTTTGTAGAAGGATAAGATTTTATGGCATATCGTAATTTTAAACCGATAATCGGTACTATCATCAATATGGCAAGAGGAAATGACTGTTGCAGTCAAATGATGTCGCTTCATACAGAGAATGGTATTGTGAACTTCATGATAACGTCGGAAACGCGGATTATTGACAGCAGACAGCTTCGGCCAGGGCTTCGTGTGGCTGCATTTTATGACGCTTCGCTTCCTGTACCGCTAATCTTTCCGCCTCAGTACAGGGCGCAGATTATCACTGTGCTTGGCAGGGACGAACAGGTAATGATAAATGAGTTTAACCGCAATCTGGTTGCCGCAGACAATTCCCTGCAGCTTAATATCGCCAGAAATACAAGCATCGAAACAATCAACGGACAGAGTACTTCATGCAGTCCCGGTAATCAGACATTACTTGTCTATTATACGACGACAACAAGAAGCATTCCTCCGCAGACAACACCCAGAAGAGTCATTATACTGTGTTAACTAAACCCCACAGCCCTTTTATGGTTCCAAACGGATGCTCTGACAAGTGCATCCTCCATTCTGATTCTAAATATATAAGTGAGGGATTCAACAGCCTTCGCCTATATATAGAATCGGAATTCTATATAGACTTATCGTAAAAATCTATGCTCCTATTATAAACTGTCAAAAATGTTCCGCTGTGATCCTTTGTATGTTTAAACAGTATCCATTGTTCCTGTTCTTCCCCATAATGTGGGTAAGCGTTTGCTATCATAATTTGCCCCTATTATAGCTAATCGCCTAAATTCAAATTTATTCTATAACCTCAACCAGATCATTGTATCCTGCCTTTTGCATTATTTGATTTATTCCGTCAAGCACCTCTTCTTTCGAATAATTATTCTTTTTCAAAAAGTCTTCATTCTTTTCAGATAGATATTGATAAAAAAGGGCCGCGGCAGCCAGTTCATTTCTGTTACTATAATCAATTTCCTCTAGCACTAGATTTTCTGCTTCGTTAATTTCACCGTTATCTATCATTGTTAATAATTCATCTAACTTTTTTCCGGATACTTCATATCCGTTCTCCGCTTCCTGTTCAACAGAAACATACTTTTTTCCAAACATGAGCGAAAATAATACTCTAACCATTTCTTTTATTATTCTCATAATATAGTCTTTTTCATCTTCAAAGTTCACCTATAATACCTCCATAAAAATTTGTTTAATTCATAAACAAACTGGATTAATGATATGATTATTACGAACATTTAACAGATAACAATATTTTTATGTCGTCAAAATGTTCATTGCATGTAACACGATAATGAATCCACCCACCATCACTACAAGGATACTTATTGTCTATATGTTCTTGGGTATATTTTTGAAGCTTATCATAAATGGTATTATATTGCTTATCCGATAACCTCATCATAACAGTAAAAGCATTGTCCTCAGCAAAAATATTACATATAAGCTTGTTTTTCTTCTTATGGGCAACTCCCCAACCGTATTTATTACCATAAGGGAAAACAATCTTTTTCTCTGTACTAAAAGTAGATATCAGCCATTCATTAAGTAAAGAAAATCTTTCTGCGTTCTCACCGCAGAATTTTATCATTTCTTCTATGGTAGGCGTTACTTGTTTATTAAGCATTCTTTCGTACATAAAAACCTCCGTAAATTTGAATTTGCTTTAAATATTATTTTTCATATTGCCATGGAACATAGGGAAGTATTCCCCATGTAATTTCGTCTGCATAGTGAACTTCAGTATGTATCATTGACCGATAGTCTGCCGATGTAGCTTTGATACAAGGGAACTCGTTACATTCCTTACATTCTGAAATACCTTTTTGTGGATAGCACTCTTTAGCGTTGCAGTCCATACAAGAGCAGTCCTTGCTGTAGCACCCCGTACACCGCATACTCCAATCAGTATTATCCCACATTTTATTAAGGTTTGGTATCATTACAGACCTTTGCTCATCCGTCGTACCGACATAATGCACGCACAAATCACAGCGTTGACCGCATTTTGAATAAATGGCGTTCTCTTTTGGAAACGGTTTACGGTTAGGCTTTTTCTTTATCTGTATCAGCTTTTTTACCTCTTCAAGCTGTTCCGTAGTTGTCACATCGATGAACATCCATTTTCCGTCATGATAAGTTTTTGCATTGTTATAATAATCGCATATATAGTCTGAAAAGCTTTCTGCTTGTTCTTCAAATATCTCACGTTCTTTTCGCCCAAAGATTATTAAAAATGTAAATTTGTCCTCATGTGAGTATATGGTGAGAATAGTTTTCTGACCTTGTTTGAATTTCAATTCATCTTTTCCGTCACCGATTTCATCAAGACGATATTTTCCTCTCATAAATACCATTGTTTCATGACTGATTTTCTCAAGATTATTCACAATAAACCTCCATACGCTATTCTAATTATGATATCATTTCTCCAGATTCCAACTTTTTTTAAACTCCGCATTTTGAAAATACTTTATTTTCCATTTATAAATCCTCCAATCTGTTAGCAGTTTATCCTTCCAATAAGTCTCCATAGTTCTAAATATCACCAAGAAAGAACTCAAAACTGTGAGGTGTATGTAATACTTCAATATAACTTATTATTTTTCCTGCAAAGTTCTTCTCTATCTGGCTGGATATCGTATAGCTTTCTGGTAACTCTATCATATTATTTCCTCTCGACCAAAGATACAAAAGTTTCCCTGTGACCTCGCTCACCATATACATCCTTAAGCTGCAGTTCTTTGCGGATATTATATCAGAAAAATCCTGACACCCTATGTCAGGATTTATTTTTTTCATATATTTTTTTTGCCCGTTCCGCTATCACTTTTTTCAATGAAAGAGGTTCTATAATATCCACATAATCCCCAAAGGAAAGTAAAAAACCAATCACCCATTCATCGTCAGGCATCCATACTGTGACGAGCAAATCACTATTTTCCAGTCTTTGTACATGTTCAGGGCTAAACTCGTCATACACTCTATAAGTTACTTCTTTTGAAAAAAGGAATACAAACTTCTGATATTCTTGTATGGGTGCATCCTGAAATTCCGGCAAAGGCGGAGGTTCTATGCCTTCATCTAGCAACTCACAATCTAAAATCCGGCTTAATCGGAAAAATCGATATGCCTGTCGTCCCAGACAATACGCATGTAAATACCATGCCCTTGATTTATATAACAATTTCATAGGTTGTACAATTCTTTCACTGAAAGGAGCATTTATACTCGCATAATGAAGTTTTACACAACATTTTTTAAGAACAGCTGTTTTAAGCAATTCAAAATACTGCTTATCTCTGGTTTCATTTCCCCATCTTGAAAAGTCCACTCCAAACCAGCTCTCTGAAGGTGCAGAAAATAGTGCTGACAACTTTTCCAATAAGCCATCCGAATAAGTATCGCCAGTGACAGTAAGGCTTTGTAAGGCTGCCAGTAGTTCCCTTTTTTCCTTTTCTGATAACATAGCCTTCCCCAGAACAAAATCGGACATCAAGTAGATTCCCCCGCCACGTCCTGTTTCTGCATAGACAGGAATTCCGGCCTCACTCAAGGCTTCAATGTCACGATAAATAGTGCGAACAGAAACCTCCAACTTCTTCGCCAGTTCTGGTGCAGTCGCATGACCTTTGTTTAATAAATGATATACTATTTTGAATAACCGGCTCTGTTGCATAGGAAATTTCTCCTGTTATTATTATTATCGTTCTCTACAACTTTGAGAGTACATCATATATCACCTCCCAATCTCAACATAATATCTATATCTTTGCACATACTGAGAACTGTTAATTACTTTTTAATATGCCTTCTTTAACTCTCCAAACAATATCATTCATGCATTTTTCTCCAATTCAAATTCTGATCTAACAATGCAAATCCGTGTATATTTTTCTGGCACAATTAATAAAATAAGCGGCTTCGTTTTTATGTTTTTTTTCATAGATTCTGCACCACTAACTTCCGTTTTTGCTTACTCATTTATTTTTCTGATTACCCTGCAAGGATTTCCCCCGTTTAAATATTTTAAAAGTTTGTTAGCGATTGATTTTCCGTCATTACATCTAAGACTTTTCTAATTCTAATAATGGTATCTATATCAAAATGCTCTTCAAGATAACGGTCTTGTAAAAACTATTTCTTCATCGATACCCGTAAATTATATAGACTTCTTCATCTTGCAAATATTCGTAATGCAAATTAGCAGCATTCATTTTCTCCAGGAGCAAAGAAGTACAGTCGTAATATGTATACTTAGGCTCGATGAGGCGTCCTTGATACTCACTATCGCAAACAATCGGCTGAATCTTCAACCACTCGATGTATTTATACATGCTTTTATGTAAATATTCATCCCCTCTGATAGACCAGAAATAGACCGGATCTTCAATATCAGAAATATACTTATACATGATAGAAATTTCCTTACCAGTCTCTTCTTCAATAGTGCGAACGATATCAAAAATTTTATTCCACTTCGTATTATTCATATATCCGGTCAATCCCTTTTCCTGAACATATTTTAAATGGAGTTCACGAGGTGTATTCTTATTATCATACCGACCATTATTGATATCATTTATTAACCTTTGGATAGAGATTGCCAAATCATTATTACATTTTCTAACATGAAAAGTATTGGAAATCTGCTCGTTATTACGCGTGGCATAATAGTATCCACGCCATAAGGTCTGGTAAAAAATAAAATGTACACCGCTTTTCCACCTAACATCCATAGCAACAACGCCAGTATGTTCTATATTATTAGTAGGAACAAATTTCTGAACTTCTCCATCCAAAAAATCTAATTGATTTATAAGAAACTCCCGGATATGTAAAGCATACTCGTTAACTTTATTATCCAAAATCCAACACCTCACTTAATAAAATTTGAATTTAGTTAATATAGGACATATCACTTACTCTCTTTATAAATCTTTTTCCTTCATTGTTTACAAGCATATGTGAAACCCCGCCAGCCAGTCCAAATATTTCACTTGTATTTATGGTTTCAATATTTAGCCCAAGAAACATTGCATTGAACACACTTAACAAATCTCCATGAGAAACAATTATTATATTTTCTTCATTGTTTGCCATTATTTCATCATAAAACGGTTTCAATCTGTTCCACTCATCTCTGCGGCTTTCCGCATCAGAAAACAATCTATCATCAATAGTTTTCTCTTGCATTTCAAGATTATCACGAAGCCATTGAACTGATTTCCCACAACATTTACCAAGATTTCGTTCCCTCAATTCAGTTCTTAAAATAGGCATTAAGCCTAAATATTTACCAACATTTTCAGCTGTTTGTTTTGCGCGCAATAAATCAGATGAATACATTACGAACTTCTTTTCAGATAACTCCGTTTTTAATTTTTCGCCAATTCTATTTGCCTGTTGAACTCCCAGTTCGGATAATTCCCAATCTGTCCAAGATCCCACCATACCATTTGTATGGTGAATTGATTGTGTATGCTGAATAGTAATAATTGTTTTCATAAAATACCTCCAAATTTAATTTGACTGCCAGCCAAACTAAAAGTCAGCGCTCATCCGTTATGAAATATTGAACAGTATTTTTCGGATGAATCAATTCCGTTCTAAAGAAATCAGGGTATATTGTCCTCTCGTCGTCAGGTGAAATCCATTTAAGATACTCTTTGCCGTATCCTTCCGTAAAAATGTTATTTTTTAAAGAAAAATCTTCGGGAACCTTCATATAAAAATAAAATGAAATCTCGTAAATAAGCTTTCCTGAATGAACCGGGGAGTCGCCGACAAAGTAGTTTTCATGAACAAATCCCAACCTGTCAATTTCCATTCTTACCCCAGTTTCTTCCCATACTTCTCTGATTATCGCTTCCTCCGTCGTTTCGCCGAACTTTACACGACCACCAACGGAATAGAGATAATCATTTCTTTCGCTATCTACCATCAGGATTTTTCCGTCTTTCATAATAATTGCACCAACGCGAATATTTATAAGACCATTATCGCACGATACCGTCATGTCGCTACTCATTGTCAGTCTCCTCCTTCAAAAAAACAGAATATATCTATCATACAAATTGTTTACTTGTTAGTCCATATCCCCACACGGAAGGTTTCATATCGCTATCTGAAATTAATTTGTGAACTGTTTGCTGTTCTTCGTATCGCCTTTTGAAACTATCCTTGCCCACACAGTACAATTCAATGTGAATATTTTGATTAACACGAACCAAATATAATTTTCCGTTTTTTTGTTCAATATGTATCTTGCCGGGGAGATAGGTTCCTGTGTATTTTTCAAGGTCTTTTGGCGACAGCAAAATTTCCTCCGGTCTGTGTGAAACAGGTGCCTGTTCATTATGTATAATTGCTGCAATACCATTTCCAAAACGATATTGATCTATTGATTCAGTATTTGAAATAATGATGATGCAAATGTCTTCATCAAAATAGTACTGCGTGTAGGCAGATACACCAAGAAAATCACCGCCATGGGCATATTTAACCGTTCCACCTTCATCATATCGCTCCAAACCATAACAATAGTGGTTTTTGTTTTCTGACAGGTAAAGCTCATAGGAATGCTCTGATAAAATTTTCCTGTTTTTAAGGCATTCATACCATCTTTGCAGGTCATCACAGTTTGTAACCAATGCACCTGCACCAATACTATACAAGTTATTTGTATAAGGGACTCTGACCAGTACACCGTAATCATGCATATAATTGTTGGCTTTGTTTGGGATAATATCCTGCCCATTATCAATTACCGTATTGTTCATTCCCAACTTGGAAAAAATATGTTCCTCCAGAAATTCACTGTAAGTTTGTCCGGAAACATATTCAATTATCCATGCAAGCAAATTATAATTAGAATTGTTATAGTCGAATTCTTCACCCGGCTTCTTAATAGATTCCCTGATAATCCAGTTCCGAAAAAATTGTTCTTTATGATAAGGCTTCCTGTCCTCACCCACATAGAAATCGTCTTCAAAGTTATAATTATTATGCAATCCTGAAGTATGGGACAAAAGCTGATGAACCGTTATTTCCGAAGGAAGCTGCATATTTGAGGGCAGATATCGATTTGCTTTTTCATCAAGTCGTATCAGCCCTTTATCATATAAGATCATAATCGCAAATGCAGTAAATTGCTTGGCAACAGAAGCAACCGCAAATAGCGTCTTCATTGTATTTTTAATACCAAACTCAATATTTGAATATCCACGGCTGGTTTCAAATATGATTTGACCATTTTGAATAATTCTTATAACCCCAGAAAAATCCCAATAATCCATTTCTGTAACAATATAGTTATTCAGATTCTTGTGAATCTCTGTCATAAACGGCCTCCTTTGCACAATCTCTATCTTCGATCTCTAGTACCTCAATCGTTCCGTTATATACCTTATTAAATGAAGACTCCCCGGTTCAAATTTAACTTTTTCTCCGCCATATGCTATCTGCCCATCCGTTATTGCCGTCACCATTGCATACAGTATAGCACCGTGGGCTGCCACAAGAATATTGTCCTTATCAGCAAACGATACTATGATCCGTTCAAACGCTGAACGCGCCCTTGTTAAAGGACTTGTGATTACCAAATCGATATCCGGATATAAATCCGCAAGAATTTGTGCGGCATGACTTATCTGTAATCTTCCGTTTTGGTTCAACGGAATATCCATATGCCCCTGTAACCGTCCCGCTTGATTCCAGTCTGTTTCACCATGTCTCAGTAAAAAAATATTCATAGCGTCCTCCATCACTTTTTGTTTTTCTCATGAAATCACCCCGTTAGCTCCTGCTTTCTTTTGCAGCACCTCATGCTATTCCATTAAATAGTCCTGTAATATCGAATATATGAAAATTTATCATTCCATTTTCAGTCTGTAGCACATTTAACATACGAATGTCTCCTATCAGAAAAACTGTACGATCAATGATTCTTGGACAACAAATATCTTTTTCTGTACTTTAACTGTACATACCTCATCACCTTCTGATAATATATCGGATTTGCTCCTCCTCCAATCATTCCGACAATGGGAATACCTTGGATAAATTTCATAACAAGCATATCTGTCGCAAAAGCTGATGCGGTCTTCCCAATCTGCTCTTCAAGTTCTTTCTCCGTTGGGATTACATGCGCATTCTGACAAAGATAATCGTCTACATCCTCGTTAACCGAAATCCATGCTTCTCCGCTTTGCATAGATGCCTCCATCATTTTCAATATAAAAAATTTCTCTTCCAATGATTCGTAGTTATATCCATACTCCAATGCCGTCTCATAAATACTGCGCAGAAGAAGCCCCAACCATATTACGATATCTGGCATTCCAATACCAAGCACACCAAGCCCGATCCCCTCAACGGCCGAGCCCAATGTAACCGCTGCTCGTTTTCCCGCGGCATCTGTTTTTAATCGACGTATCTCTTTTCTCCCGCCCATCAATTCAAACGCATAATCCCGAATTAGGAATTTCTTTTCCAGCGTTTGCTTGTCATAGGTTTTTTCTATCACGCCCACACCTTTTTCAAAGATTAGATTAAACGCCTTTGAAAATGCCTTCTGCAATCCGTCCATGACCTTTTCCGGCACCTTCTCCTCCAGCTTTCTTTTCCAAGCAGGCCTTGCGTTATTTTCGTTACGAATCCGCATGCGGTTTTCTGCATTCTCAATTTTTCTAAGTTCCTTTTCGATTGCTTTCATATTGTACCAATCCCTTATTTCAATTCATCAAGTTATCAATAATTCCCTTTTGAGCTTTTTGATACTCTTCATGTCATTTGCTGATAAGCCAATTAAATTTTTAAATATTAAAATGAACAACGTTCTATAAGTGCATTATAAAAAAGAGGATATTCCTTATTCAGCCTTATAGGAATCCCTTTCTCATCCAGAAAGCAGTGCTCCGAACAAGCTTCACACACTGTAACCCCTTTGTCATTTTTCATAATGTACTTCAGCTTTAATTTCACTCCCTTAAACTCTCTAACCATTACTTCTATGTCAACCGCATCCGAAAATGTTGTCGGCTGTATATATTTACACTCAACTGATACCACTGGGGAAAAAACCCCCTTTTTCTCCAGTTTTGCATAACTCCAGCCGATCTGTGACAAGAAATCTATTCTGGCTTCTTCCATCCAACGGATATAGTTTGAGTGATGCGTAATTCCCATTTTATCTGTTTCATAATACTGCACAATGTGCCTATACATCTCATTCACCTCACACATTTTTTCTCTGGTCTTTTACAATCTATTCTATATTTTCTCCCGGTTTGAATTTTTAGAATGTGGACACATTCAGAGCATAACGCACCATTTTTGATCTCGCGAGTTGCAGATCTCAATTATTGAAATACTAATGTTTTATTCGCAGTGTCTAAAACCGCTTTTCTTCCAATAGAAAAAATCGCATGGTTGGATCCATGACCGAAATCATCACAATAAGCGACCGGTATACTGTATTTTTTTCGTGGCAGCCCCGGCTTCAAGGTGCAAATGTTCTAACAGATAATAGTTTTTACCCATTCTACCATTGAACCTTCTTTATGAATATCTATATATTTTCTGAATAACTCTTTACTTTCAGTTTCTAAGATTCCTGACGTAATAGTGGGGAGACAAAAAGACGATTTTACATGATGTTTATCCCAAGTTTGCTCAGCCCATTTAGCAGCACCATCAGAAGGTGCATCGAGTGAATAATATATTCTTCCAATAAATGATGATATTGACGCTCCCAAGCACATCATACAAGGCTCTAAATTTGTAAACAATTCCATTTGCATTTTTTCTTTTGCACTGATTCCTTTTTGATCCAGTTCAATTAACGCTTTTATTTCCGCATGAACTAACAATCTTTTATCTTCGATTTCCGATGTGTAACTTTGGGTTACTATCGTGTCATTATGGAATATAATGCATGCTATTGGTAACTCGTTATTTTTCAATGCCTTTTCAGCCAGTGCAAGTACAAGACCCATTTTCTCATTTACAGTCATGTCTTTTTTTCCTCACTCTTCATTGTTTATCATATATTTAGTAGATTGGAATTTAATAATCCCTTATTTCACAAACAAGCCACTTCGTATATTTGCTCCCATTCATTTCGTATTATTCCGTATAAAGTACAATCATGAAATCCGTCTCGTGTTTTATAGTAATGTCGTAAAAGACCTTCATAGTGCATTCCAACCTTTTCCATCACTTTTTTTGAAGCAGGGTTTTCTACCGAACAAAATGCAGCGATTCGTTCAATGTCTGTATTACAAAACATATAATCAATAACGGCTCTTGCCGCTTCACTTGAATAGCCTTGATTCCACCAACGACTACCAATCTTGTAGCCTAATTCACCTTTGAAATCATATTCCGAGGTTATAGTGATACCAATCGAGCCAATCATTTCACCACCCTTGAGATACATTCCCCAGTAATAAGTGGAATCATATTGATAGTTATTAACCCATTGTTGAATCATGTTCTTTGTATCATCTATTGTTGTATGTGCATCCCACCGCAAAAAACGTGTAACTTTATCATCACCAGTCCAATTATGAAACATCATTTCCGCATCGGTAAGTTCAAGTCTATGCAATGTCAATCGTGTAGTTTCGATTGTTTTTGTTCCTATATGCTTCAAGTGTATATTCCTCCTTACAAATCCCGACTTCGTGGTTAAATCAACTTGTTAATAAACCGGAATTAAATGATATGGCTATTATGAACACTTAACGGATAACAACGTTTTTATGTCGTCAAAATGCTCTTTGCATGTAACACGATAATGAATCCACCCACCATCACTGCAAGGATACTTATTGTCTATATGTTCTTGGGTATATTTTTGAAGTTTATCATAAATGGTATTATATTGCCTATCTGATAACCTCATCATAACCGTAAAAGCATTGTCCTCAGCAAAAATATTACATATAAGCTTGTTTTTCTTTTTATGAGCAACTCCCCAACCATATTTATTACCATAAGGAAAAACGATCTTTTTCTCTGTATTAAAAGCAGATGTCAGCCATTCATTAAGTAAGGAAAATCTTTCTGAATTCTCACCGCAGAATTTTATCATTTCTTCCATGGTAGGCGTTACTTGTTTATTGAGCATTCTTTCGTACATAAAAACCTCCGTAAATTTGAATTTCAATTCCATACAATATCCTGAATTTATTGTTCCAAAAGTCCATAAATTTCGTACCTTGAAAGCATATTTTGAAGCGTAACTTTTGTACCCATAAGCTGTTTGTAAGTCACAGTCTTTGTTTTATCTTCCATTTCAACTTTTCCATTTTACTTACCGTATCATTATATTCCTTTTGAATTGCTTGCAGCATTTTTTCAAATTTTTCTTCACGTTCAGACATAATTTTCCTCCACCAAATTCATGCTTAAATCTCTATGTGAATGAATATTCACACTTCGCCTGTCCCTTCTTATAGGTACATTCAATTATTTCAGCAGGATTCATTTTTTCGATATATGTCAAACACCTGAAAACCATCCCATGACCAACAAAAATAACTTGCTTCTCCATGCCTTACAAGATAAAACAAGGCCATTTTATGAATCCTCCAAATCCAAATTTCAATCAACTTTTCAACTGGAAGTTGTTGATATATTATAAGGTTAAAAATTCAGTCCTGTTTTCTATTTCAAACTTCATTGTATCCATATTTAGGATATGAACACTACAATTATCTGCTTTGAAAGTATGCCCTTTATTTTTCCATTCGATGCCTTTTACCAAGTGATAAATAATATTAATAACACCACCGTGTGTTACAACCAATATGTTGCCGTTCGCATTGCGATATTTAACAATAAATTCCTCAAGCCATGTTTTTATACGTACATAAAAGTCGTTGGGACTCTCTCCGTTTGGGTAAGCTTCATCCATTTTTAACGAGCTAAAGAATAGTCCGGGATATCGTTCAAGTGCCGTATCATTTAACATTCCAGCCAAATCACCATTATTTATTTCCCTCAACCGAATTTCCTTTTGAACAGGTAATCCTAATTCAACAGATATTAAGTTCGATGTAGACATAGTTCTTGGTAAATCACTTGATATAATCTGAGTAATATTATAATCATGATTATTTGCTTTTAGGTAACTCGCAAGTTTTTTCGCTTGTTCAACTCCCTCAGGGATCAGATCCAAATTACTCCATCCGCCACGATATCTATCATCATCTTTTCCGTGCCTGACAAAAAGTACTTTCACAATAATAACCTCCTCAAATTCAGATTGTGTTTTAATCAATCTCGTGATAAACTGCATTAAATTCATATATTTGTCAAGAAAACAAGTCCATGAAGTCCGCACCCTATAAAACTTTTATTTTCACACATGCTCAAATGTAATTCCATATATTTCTCGAAATCTTCTTTTTTTGCTTCGTTGAAATTTGCACCCCGTACCAGTGGATTTCCATCGGACGTTATATGATGAAGTATCTTTAACTTACATTTCTCTGCCATTGTTTCAATTTCCTCCGGCATCATATATACAAAAGAATCACCCAAACTTTTCATGCTGTAACATTTCAATATTTCACTTATATTTTCCAACCCAGACATTAAGTTCATATGTAATACCGTTATTAGATTAATATAGGTTATAACCAAAATGCCTCCATTTTTTAATAATCGTAAGCATTGTTCCATTGCTTTATAACGCTTTTTTTCATCTAAATGATAAAATGCGCCCATGCACAGAACTACATCGAAATAATTGTCACTATAGTGATTACAAGCACAAATATCTCCGACAAATATATCTTTTAATATTGGAGTGTTCTCTTGTTTTTTTAATATAATATCTACATTATGAGGCACAATATCACTCGCAACCACGCTGTGCCCCTGTTCTGCTAATTTGAATGCATAATTTCCAGTTCCTGCACAACCGTCAAAAATCTTACTATATGCAGGTATTATATCATCAAAATAATGCATAGTTGTCAGCCATTCAATTTGATGACTGTAATCTCGAAACAGTCTCCCATCCTCATCATATGTATTATAATAATTAGTCATACTGTTATCCATTAAGCGTCTCTCCATAATTGATTACTTCGCCTCTTAATTATATTTAGCTGCTTGTTCAATTGGAAGTTATCCATTTAAAACAGTTTTATAAATATCTGCAACAATACTTTCCATATCTTTTTCATATGTAATAGAGACTTCATTCAATACATTTGAAAAATCTTTTTCACGCCACCATTCTCGCATTTCATCCTCACCGA
>JAAUZK010000042.1 GCA_014804655.1 Lachnospiraceae bacterium
ATTCTGGGCAAGGGGCTATTACGTAGAAACAATTGGTAATATAACTGAAGAAGCTGTCAAGAAGTACATCAACGAGCAAGCAGAAGAATCAAGGAAAGAAGATATGGGAAGTTCCGCTTAATAAGCGGACCAGTAACAGTGCTTGCGACATCGCCCTACGGGGCGAGCAGTAACATAGCCCTTTGGAGGGCTATTAGCAAACCACCAGTTGAACTGGTGGTTGCTGACTTTGATACAATTGACGGAGGATCAGAGTGTTGTTGCGAGGGAACAGTTGTTTTAATTAAAGTGTGTGAAAAAGGGCAAATTATTTGATATGGTTTAGATGAGATGAAAAAAATGAATATGGACAGTTAAACTTTCGGTTTATTGAAAATTGGAATCTCGCGCTATTTGTATTGCATTTTGCATTACTTTTGCATATACTTATATAAGAAAGGCGGTGCGAATATGGCAGTTAAAACAGCAAATGTTAGTTTGAGGATGAAATTGGATATAAAGCAACAGGCAGAGGAGATTCTTGAAAGACTGGGCATTCCTCGTTCCGTTGCAATTGATATGTTTTATAGACAAATTATAGCACACAATGGAATTCCGTTTTCGTTGACACTTCCTGAAACTGTTCCGGTGCGTGGTGAGTTGACATCAGTACAATTCAATCAGATGATGGCAGTAGGACTAAAACAGGCAAAGGAGGATGACTCTTTTGATGTTGATGAAGTGTTTGAAGAATTGGAGCGGAGGAGTAATGTGTGAGGCGTTACACGGTAAGGATTACAAGACAGGCTAGAGAACATTTAAGGAGTATCAAGGAATATATTACAGATGAACTCCTAGCACCCGATGCAGCAGAAAATACAATGACTGCTTTAAGAAGGGAAATAGCAAGTCTGTCGCAAATGCCGGAGAGAATTGGTTTGACAGAAGAAGAACCGTGGCGTAGTGAAGGTATCCGGAGAATGCGTGTGAGGAACTATTATGTTTATTTCTGGATTGATAAGGTTAATAACAGGGTGCAGATTACATCTGTGATATATGTCGCACGTGACCAAGTGACACAGTTAGAATTGATGGAATATGAGTGAATGAGGTAATGAAGGAATATTATAAGAACAGATTAGTTTTATAAAAAACCGCTTCAATTTATGTATAGCACATAGTTGGAGCGGGTTTTTCATTGCTTTTTGAAGTGGATTGCAGTAGAAGTTTTTTGTACCTTCACAAGTAAAAAAATATTTGTTAGAATAGTACTGTAGACCTAAGAAATTAAGCCGAATGTATGTTGCGGAGGGGGTAGACGGACGTTCCGGCTGGAAATGGGGTATCATATGACACACAAAGAGAAGGCAGAGCAGTTATTGCATCAACAATACCACTGCTCACAGGCATTATTCGGGGCGTATGCGGAGGAACTCGGTCTGGACTTAAAGACTGCTTTTAAGATCAGTACATGCTTCGGCGGAGGTATGCGTCAGGGCGGCACCTGCGGTTGTATCACAGCAGGGTTGCTTGTGTTGGGACTAGCCATGGGATTTTATGATGCGCAGGACAAAGAGCGTGAAATCTATGGCAATAAGAAGACGGCGGAGTTTATCAGAATGTTTGAAGAGCGGATGCAGGGGGATGTATTCTGCAGAGATATTCTGGGTGAAGATATATCCAAGCCGGAAGGTATGGCAGCGATCCGGAAGGAAGGTTTGATTCTGAAGAAGTGTCCCAGAGCGCTTACTGTCGCGATTGATATATTAGATGAACTGCTGGAAGAATACTGCGGCGATATGGCAAAGAGCAGTATTGATCTGCAGGATATACCGGAAAATGACGAGATGGAGAGTGTGCTTAAAAGTATCGGCAAACTCAGAAGGTTTCGTCGCAATGCCAACCATCTCGTGTATTCCGCAATAAAGAATGTGGGATTTATACAATTTGATATTCGTAAATTCAAGATCGTAAACGATTTGTACGGTGAGAAATTCGGGGATGAGATTCTGGACTTTATAGCGGACAAGCTTGGTGAAATCTGTCGTGCCGATCAGTTTTTTGTTAACCTGCGAAGCGATGTATTTATGGTAGTGACGGAATATGACAAAGAAGAAGAACTGGAAGAATTTATAAGGAAGCTGGATGCCGCGATCTGTAGCTATAAGGACGTAAAGCTTCAGATGTCTTACGGTGTATATACAGTGGAAGATAAGGAAATGGAGCTGCGGCAGATGGAGGACCGTGCCGCGATGGCGAGGAAGGCAGCCAAGAACAGTATAGTCACCAATATTTTATTCTATAAGGAGCAGTTTAAGGAGTCACTGTACAACAGGAAGTTTATTGAGGAGAACATGCAGACGGCGATTACAGAGAGACAGTTCATGATGTATCTCCAGCCTAAATACAGTATTGCCAAGAATGAGATCATCGGTGCGGAGGCTCTGGTGCGGTGGAAACATCCGGAGCGCGGCATGATCTTTCCTGATCAGTTTATTCCGATTATTGAGGAAAACGGATTTATCAGAAAAGTCGATTATTACATATGGGAAGAGGCGTGCCGGTTCATTAAAAAATGTGAGGAATTATCGATTACCACATGTCCGATCTCGGTTAATGTGTCGCGGATGCATCTGGGTGATGATGAGTGCATCAAGGTGCTGTCTGATCTGATCAGAAATACCGGAATCCCTAAGAAGCTGTTAGAATTAGAGATCACGGAGACAGTAGATGACCAGCAGGTGAGCATGAAGGCATTCCAGTTGAAAGAGGAGGGCTATACGCTGTTGATGGATGATTTCGGAAGCGGGTATTCCTCTCTTAATATCCTGCTGGAGACTCCATTTGACGTGATTAAGCTGGATAAGAAATTCATAGAGAATATGATGCTGTCTGGCAAGGGCAGAATGATTCTGGAGCAGGTGGCTTCCATGTCCGAGAAGCTTGGGCTGGGATTGTTAGCCGAGGGTGTGGAGACGAAAGAGCAGGTAGATCTGCTGCAGAGCATCGGCTGTGATCAGGTGCAGGGATATTATTATGCGAAGCCTATGCCGCAGGAAGAATTTTTTGAACTTCTGAAGAAACAGAACAGCACAGTATAACAGTTCGGGATTAACCGGATTTATAACTGTCGGCGTTATACTGGACAAAAACCTGTAAAAAAGTTATACTGAATTATACTCTCGATTCATTCTAAATGATAGAGAAAAGGGGACAGGAGAGATTACCGGATATGAATTATAAGGCAATTCCTTTTGAGAAGAGGATCAAGGAAAATATTAGAAATTATGCGCTGGACAATTTATACACGCTGGATGTGCTGACAGAATACTGTAAAGCGCTCTGTATGGCCACGGGAGCGGCACTTCTGATTACGGAGCGGCATGGAGAGAAGGTGGTGTCGGTAGGCGGATTCGCCGGGTTTACGCCGGACGTGGTTGGCAATCCCGGACGCAAGGTAAGAGTGTACGGCAGGACGATAGCGCATCTGTACGCAGAGACGGATCAGGTGCCGGAAGAGCGTAGACAATCGGTGGAACATTTGCTGGACGGCTTTGCCGATATACTTTCCGAATGGGGAGAAGAGGCTTATCTGCATACGGAATCTTCTATTTATATGGATGAGCTGGAAGAGAAAGTGGGCGTGCAGCATGTGCAGACTGCTAAGGGAGAGAAAGAGGATGCCCTGACGGGTGTATACCACAAGCTCTATTTCGAGGAGCGGATGCAGATCATTGATCGTGCTGAGGTGGTTCCCGTGGCGGTGATCAATGTCAATATTAATGATTGGAAATTCGCCAATGATCATTTCGGCGATGAAGAGAGCGACCGATTGATTAAAACAATTGCCGATATCCTGAAACAGCATGCGAAGCCGGATTATGTTATCGGCCGGGTGGACGGGGATGTGTTTATTGTTTTGATTCCCGTGGCTGATGACGGGGAGGCGCAGGAGTATTGCGACAGTATACAGGCAGCGTGCCTGAACTATGAAGATCCGATTCTGGCACCGTCGGTGGCATGCGGCATCGTTCACAAGACGAATGTGGAGGAAGCGCTCAAAGATAAATTGCCGGATGCGGAATACGAGATGTTTAATAACAAGTTTGAGATCAAGAATGCACCCGGTTATCGGGAGCGGCTTGAGCATGGCGTACAGAAGTAACAGGATATAGATATTTTGTAACTGTTCAGAAGGTGTATCGTGACTGTGAAGAACAGCTACGATATTATACAAATTGAAAATGTAATGTTAGTATGATACGGGAGCAGCATTTGAGTAAAGCGGCTCCCGTTCTTTATTCTATAGGAAACTGCTTGGCAAACTTCGAGTTCGCGAGATAATTCACTTTTCTTATGTTATGCAAAAATGAACTAATTCTAAAATAAAAATTAAATCCTTTATAATGGAAGAAAACAAGAAAAAATAAGAAAATGAGAGTATGTAAGAGAATAAATGAGTATATATTAGAAATAAATAGATAAATCGGTTTGCAAACGCGTGCATATAAAGATAATATATGTTTTAGCAATTAGCACTCAACAATACAGAGTGCTAATAATACAAAATAAAAGAAAAAATAAAAGTTATTAATAAGGAGGCAGCAAACATGAAATTAACACCACTTGGCGACAGAGTTGTATTGAAACAGTTAGTTGCAGAAGAGACAACCAAATCCGGTATTGTATTACCCGGTCAGAGCAAAGAGAAACCCCAGCAGGCTGAAGTGATTGCAGTCGGCCCCGGCGGTACGGTAGACGGCAAGGAAGTAAAGATGGAAGTTAAGGTCGGCGATCAGGTGATCTATTCCAAGTATGCAGGCACGGAAGTAAAGCTGGATGATGAAGAGTATATCATCGTGAGACAGAGCGATATTCTGGCAGTAGTTCAGTAAGTAAAATAGATAAACATGAAACGCGTTAAGGCGATAAAACAGGAGGACATATTATCATGGCAAAGGAAATTAAATATGGCGCAGAAGCCAGAGCAGCATTGGAATCAGGCGTAAATCAGTTGACAGATACGGTCAGAGTTACTCTCGGACCGAAGGGAAGAAACGTAGTATTGGATAAATCCTACGGCGCTCCGCTGATCACAAATGACGGTGTTACCATCGCGAAAGAGATTGAGCTTGCGGACGCATTTGAGAATATGGGCGCACAGCTTGTGAAAGAGGTAGCAACCAAGACAAACGATGTAGCGGGTGACGGCACCACGACGGCAACTGTATTGGCACAGGCTATGGTCAATGCAGGTATGAAGAATCTGGCAGCAGGCGCTAATCCGATCATTCTGAGAAAAGGTATGAAGAAGGCTACGGACTGCGCAGTGGAAGCGATCGCTAAGATGAGCTCTAAAGTAAACGGCAAAGAGCATATTGCAAGAGTTGCCGCTGTTTCTTCCGGAGATGAGGAAGTAGGACAGTTGGTGGCAGACGCTATGGAGAAAGTATCCGGCGACGGCGTTATCACCATTGAAGAGAGTAAGACCATGCTGACAGAACTGGATCTGGTAGAAGGTATGCAGTTTGACAGAGGTTATATCTCCGCATATATGGCAACAGATATGGATAAAATGGAAGCGGTTCTTGAAAATCCGTATATCTTGATCACGGATAAGAAGATCGCCAATATTCAGGAGATCCTGCCTCTCTTAGAGCAGATCGTACAGTCCGGCGCGAAATTACTCATCATCGCAGAGGATGTGGAGGGCGAAGCGCTTACCACATTGATCGTCAACAAACTGCGCGGTACCTTCAATGTAGTAGCTGTTAAGGCACCCGGCTATGGCGACAGAAGAAAAGATATGCTCCAGGATATCGCGATTCTGACCGGCGGTCAGGTAGTCAGTTCCGAACTTGGTCTGGAATTAAAGGATGCTACGCTGGATCAGCTCGGTCGTGCAAAGTCCGTTAAGGTTCAGAAAGAGAACACGGTCATCGTAGACGGTGAAGGAAATAAAGAAGAGATTCAGGCAAGAATCGGCCAGATCAAGAAGCAGATCGAGGAGACTACTTCTGATTTCGACAGAGAGAAGCTGCAGGAGCGTCTTGCAAAATTGGCAGGCGGCGTAGCAGTGATCCGTGTAGGTGCGGCTACAGAGACAGAGATGAAGGAAGCGAAGCTTCGTCTGGAAGATGCGCTGGCAGCTACCAGAGCAGCTGTAGAGGAAGGCATTATCTCCGGAGGCGGTTCCGCATATATCCACGCATCCAAGGAGGTATCTAAGCTGGCAGATTCATTGGAGGGCGACGAGAAGACAGGAGCACAGATCGTATTAAAGGCATTGGAAGCTCCGTTATTCCACATCGCGGCCAATGCTGGTCTGGAAGGCTCCGTGATCATCAACAA
Organism: Lachnospiraceae bacterium; assembly: GCA_014804655.1. Classification (GTDB taxonomy): domain Bacteria; phylum Bacillota; class Clostridia; order Lachnospirales; family Lachnospiraceae; genus UBA3282. Next base: position 6,331 of record JAAUZK010000042.1, read on the forward strand.
GGTAAGAGAGTCCGAGGTTGGTATCGGCTTCGACGCTCTGAAAGAAGAGTATGTAAATATGGTGGATGCCGGCATTCTTGATCCTGCCAAGGTGACAAGAAGCGCACTGCAGAATGCAACAAGCGTTGCTTCCACTCTGCTTACTACAGAATCTGTTGTTGCTAACATCAAAGAGGCAGAACCTGCTATGCCGGCAGGCGGCGCAGGCATGGGCATGATGTAAGATACGGATATAAATTACCCGTGACATATGAATAATACAGACAATCAAACAGCCGGACTTTTTTGAGTCCGGCTGTTTTTGTGTATGTGCGTCTTAAAATGTATGGTGTGTTTGCATTCTTTGATAATGTCTGCAATAATAAAAAGTAGTTTTTCGAGAATTGTAAAAGCAGATACCTTTGTGATTTACTTTGTAGATTTTGCAGAGGATTATTACGAGTGAAACGGGGATAGAAAATATGCAGGACTATATTCTCATCGTGGAGGATGATAATGAAATCAATCATATGCTGACGGAATTATTACAGAGTAACGGATATACGATACAGTCAGCGTATTCAGGGACGGAGGCGCTTCTCTATGTTGAAAAGGAGGAGCCGATGACGGTTATATTGGACCTGATGCTTCCGGGGATGACGGGAGAGGCACTTTTGGAAAAGATAAAAACGATCGCACCAGATATTCCCGTCATTGTTGCGTCAGCAAAAGAGGATGTGCATACAAGAGTGGATCTGCTCCGGTCGGGAGCCGACGACTATATTGTAAAACCTTTTGACACGGAAGAACTGCTGGCAAGGCTGGAGGTTGCTCTGCGGCGGAGCGATAAGACAAGAGGAAACGGTAAAAGGGGAAAAAATCTCAGCTTTAAAGATATTGTTGTAGAGACAGATCAATACCGGGTCACAGTATCCGGACAGGAGATTGCGCTTACCAGACGGGAGTTTTTTATTCTTGAGCTGTTGATGTCAAATCCGAACAAGGTATTTACAAAGAATAATATCTACGAGTCAGTGTGGAATGAGGAATTTATGGGAGAGGACAATGCGGTCAATGTCCATATCAGTAATATCAGACAGAAATTGGCGAAAGTGAACAGTGAAGAGAACTATATACAGACCATATGGGGAATCGGATTCAAGATGCAAACTTTATGATTTCTTTATACTTTTCCTAAAGTTTCTAAAGGGCAGTCTGTTAAACTGGCTAAAGTAAGGAAAACATTTATGAAAGAATGCTGTGGGGAAAGTGCGGGAAAATCTCAATCCCGTAGCGATACTGCGGCAAAGTTACAGGGAGGCAGAAATGAGTCAGGAGGAAATAAGGGAATATGTGTTAAAAACCGGAAATCTCACGAAGAGCTATGGTAAGCATAAGGCGGTCAACGCTGTAAACATGCATGTGCGCAAGGGCGATATCTATGGTTTTATCGGTAGGAACGGGGCAGGTAAATCCACTTTTATGAAAATGGTGGCGGGATTGGCGGCGCCTACGGAGGGAGAGATCGAGCTCTTCGGAAGCAGGGACGTGGAGAAGCAGCGCGTCCGTGTCGGTACGCTGATTGAAACGCCGGGGCTTTATCAGGGAATGACGGCGGCAGACAATCTGGAAGTCTACAGGCGCGCATATGGTATTACTAACCGGAATATTGTCAGGGACGTACTTGAGCTTACCGGTTTAGAAGATACGGACAGGAAAAAGGTTGGGAAATTTTCTATGGGAATGAAACAGCGCCTCGGAATCGCCATCGCACTTCTTAGAAGTCCGGATCTTCTTATTTTGGATGAGCCTATCAATGGACTGGACCCCATGGGAATACATGAAATCAGGGAGTTTTTGACTGTTTTAAACAGAGAAAAGAATGTCACGATGATCATATCGAGCCATATATTGGGAGAATTATCGAAAATTGCCACAGCCTACGGTATTATCCGGGACGGCGAACTGGTGGAAGAATTTGATGCGCAGGAGCTTGCTGTGCGTTGTCGAAGATGTCAGAAGCTGGTGGTGGATAACGTAGAGCGTGCGGTCAATGTTCTGGAGGAAGAGTTGCTGATCAAAGAATATGATGTGCTGGAGAAATCCGTGATCCGTATTTTTGAGCATCTCGAAGACACCGCAAAGATCAATCAGAGCCTTTTGGCGGCTGGAATAGAGATTAAAGAGAGCTATCTGGCGGGGCAGGATCTGGAAGGTTATTTTATGGAACTGATCGGTAATGACAGATCGGCAGACGTGGTAAAGAATAGCAGCACATTGATAAATGTAAAGGAAAGGTATGATGTATCATGATAAATTTATTGAGTTCTGAATTATTTAAATTAAAGAAAAGTAAGAGCTTTCGCATCGCTGCGATATTGACAGTGCTGTTTGCATGGTTTGCGGAAGCGGCGGATGTCATTGTGAAACGTGCATATCCACAAGGGATGGCGGCATACAGTACACCTTATGCGGATACACTCGATATTGTAAGACAACTGTTTGCAAATACCAACGCCATTATATATGTGACGATTTTTATCTGTATTTTTGTACTGGGCGATTATACATGCGGTGCAATCAAGAATTATGTCGGTAAGGGCTACAGAAGAGAAGAGATCTATCTGGCAAAATTCCTTGTGACAGAGTTTGGAGCGGTGATGTTGTATTTACTGACGGCGGTGGCAGCGTTTGCAGGCGGTATCGTGTGCTATGGGACGGAGCAACTGGACGGAGCGTTCTATCACGATTTTATTTCGTATCTTTCGCTGCACATTCTATACTTGACAGGATATACTGCAATCATTGTTTTGGTGTGTGGGATGGCAAGGAATATGGCAGTGGGTATCATTGTCTCCATGTTAGGCGTTATGCTGATGTCAAACGTGTTAGTACAGGCAGCGGATATGGTTATACGTTATTTCGGGGCAGATTTTGCGGTATCTGAATATTGGATCACTACGGTGATTTCAGGTTGTCCGGTCACAGAGATTCCGGCACAGTTTATTACAAGTTCTGGCATGACCACGGTAGTCTGGCTGATAGCCGCAATGGTGGGCGGTATGCTGTGGTTTAGTCGGCGGGATGTCAGCTAGAAGCTAACGCGGGACAGGCAGGTGGCGGCAATAACAGGAGGAGTGTCTTATGTTATATATAGTGACCGTTGTGTCGTTGATCGTGACGATCGGTCTGGCGAGCCGGTTATGGTGTTATCACAAGCAGATCGACTATCTGCTCGGGCAAATAGAATTTCTGGAACAGGAGGATACGAATTATCGGCTATCCTCCTATTGCCGTGTCGGGCAGACTGAGAGACTGATTGAAGAGATGAATCGGGTCTTGCAGTTGAATCGCGACAGGCTGGCGGAAGTCAGAAAAGGAAACAGTAGCTATCGGGAGAGCATCATCAGCATTTCCCATGACATCCGGACCCCGCTCACCAGTGCAAAAGGCTATCTGCAGATGCTTATTGGGAAAGGGCAGACAGACGATGCGAAGCAGAGAGAATACTTGGAGAATATAGAGCAGAGAATTGCTGAGGTGACGGATATGCTGACACAGCTCTTTGAGTATGCAAGAATGGAAGCGGATGAAATTGAGTTTCAGGAGGAGAAGATCAACGTCGGCAACCTGTTCGCCGATGTCATATCCATGTTTTATGAGGATTTTGTGGTTAGAAAATGTGAGCCGATGGTCAATATGGTGCTGGAGCCGTGTTACATTCGGGCGGATAGGCATGGTGTAAGGAGAATCATGGAAAATCTCATCAAAAATGCACTTGTACACGGGACAGGAGAATATCAGTTCCTTTTGACCGCAGGCGGGGATGAAATCGAGATTGCGATATCCAATAGGACAGACAGCATTGAAGAGGGGGATATGGAGCATATTTTTGACAGATTTTATACTACGGACCGATCGCGTACACGCAAGTCTGCGGGGCTGGGGCTGGCAATTGTCAATGGATTTACGAAGAAGATGGGAGGAAAGGTATCTGCGGATCTTTCAGATGGAATTTTTACCGTAAAAATATTATTTCCGAGGGTTTAATGGATTAGTTTGTGTCACAGAGGTGATATAATAGGAAGTGTGAGAAGATTTTCTAAGGCATCAAAAAACGCTGACTAACGGGCCATGTGAGGAATATACTGTCATAAATAGTGGAATATATAGTGTATAAAGCAAGAATATTTTGACTTGCTTATGATTTGCGATTATAATAAGGGATAAAAGGTGTATATAGTTGCAGTTCATGAAGCAATATGTACAGTAACTATATGTTCACAATTCAGACAGAGCGGCTGGTGAAGCTATGACAGAAGAAAAGAGAGAAGTCATTATTGATGACGGAAGAATCGAATCCATAGAGGAATTTCAGACTCCTGAGACGTTATACGAGGAGCTTATTACCCGTGTGCGTAAATACCATCCTTCCGACGATATCTCTCTGATCGAGCGGGCTTATCAGACCGCCTATGACGCGCATAAGGACCAAGTGCGTAAATCCGGTGAGCCGTATATTATTCATCCGCTCTATGTGGCGATCATTCTCGCTGATCTGGAGCTGGATAAAGAGACTATCGTGGCGGGACTCCTGCACGATGTGGTAGAAGATACTATCATGACCGATGAACAGATCGGGGAAGAGTTCGGTGCGGATGTGGCGCTTCTGGTGGACGGTGTCACAAAATTAGAGAAATTGAATTTTCACGGAGAGAATCCGGCGGACCGGGACAGGGATGCGGAGAAACTGGAACGACAGGCAGAGAACCTGCGTAAGATGTTTCTCGCCATGGCGAAGGACATCCGAGTCATATTGATCAAACTGGCGGACAGACTGCACAATATGCGGACACTGCAGCATATGCGCCCGGAGAAGCAGCAGGAGATTGCCAGAGAAACGCTGGATATCTATTCCCCTATAGCCCAGAGGCTTGGTATCTCTAAGATTAAGGTAGAATTGGACGATCTTTCTTTAAAATATCTGGAACCGGAAGCTTACTACGATCTGGTAGATAAAATTTCTATTCGCAAAAACGTGCGTGAACAGTACATTCAGACAATCGTGGATGAAGTCAGCGAGCATATTGAAAGAGCGGGCATCAAAGCGCAGATCGATGGCCGTATCAAACATTTTTTCAGCATATATAAGAAAATGAAAAATCAGAACAAGACCATAGACCAAATCTATGATCTGTTTGCAGTGCGTATTATCGTGGACACGGTGAAGGACTGTTACGCGGCGCTGGGTGTGATCCATGAGATGTATAAGCCGATTCCGGGACGTTTCAAGGATTACATCGCAATGCCTAAGGCAAATATGTATCAGTCCCTGCACACGACGTTGATTGGCAGTACAGGCCAGCCTTTTGAGATACAGATCAGAACTTATGAGATGCATAAGGCGGCTGAGTACGGTATCGCCGCGCACTGGAAATATAAGGAAGCCTCCGACGGTAAGAAGGTGGAGACTCAGGAAGAAGAGAAATTAGTATGGCTGCGCCAGATTCTGGAATGGCAGAGAGACCTGTCAGACAATAAAGAATTTATGAACCTCTTAAAGAGTGATCTGAATCTTTTCTCTGACAGTGTATATTGTTTTACGCCTACGGGGGACGTGAAGAACCTGCCGGCAGGCTCTACGACTATCGATTTCGCATACAGCATTCACAGCGCGGTGGGAAATCGGATGATCGGCGCCAGAGTCAACGGCAAGCTGGTGACCATCGATTATGAGATTAGGAACGGTGACCGCGTGGAGATCCTGACTTCCCAGAACTCCAAGGGACCGAGCCGCGACTGGCTGAACGTGGTTAAGAGCACGCAGGCGAAGAATAAGATCAATCAGTGGTTCAAACATGAACTGAAAGACGATAACATTGTCAAGGGTAAGGAGCTGATCGCTAACTACTGCAAGGCAAAATCCATCAATCAGTCGGATGTGCTGATTCCTAAATATCAGGAAGCCATCATGAAGAAATACGGTTTCCAGGATTGGGATTCGGTGCTGGCAGCGATAGGGCACGGCGGACTCAAAGAGGGCCAGATCATCAACCGCATGCAGGAAATGTATGAGAATGACCACCGGAAAGAGATGACCGACGCGGAAGTCATGGCAGAGGTGGCGGAGAGCGCCCAGATTAGCAGAGACCGGACGCAGAAGGGCACCAGCGGTATCATCGTTAAGGGGATACACGATGTGGCGGTGCGTTTCTCCAAGTGCTGCAGTCCTGTGCCGGGGGATGAGATCGTCGGTTTCGTAACCAGAGGCAGGGGAATCTCCATCCATAGGACGGATTGTATGAATATCATGAATCTGCCGGAGATTGATCGTAACAGGCTGATCGATGCGGAATGGCAGCAGACGGAAGCGGCGGATGGAAGATATTTTGCGGAGATCAGTATATTCGCGAATAACAGAAACGGACTTCTGGCGGATATCTCCAAGGCTCTCACCGAGAAGGAGATTGATATTCTGTCATTAAATACGAGGGTGAGCAAGCAGGGTACGGCAACGATCATGGTCAGCTTCGAGATTCGCAGTCGTGAGGAGCTGCAGCGTATCATTGATAAGATCAGGACGATAGAAAGCATTATTGATATTGAGAGGACGACGGGGTAATAAGACATGGCTGATTTGAAAATTGGCAGACTGATGTTAGGAATCTGTCAGACGAATTGTTATTTTGTGTATAAGGAAGGGACTAAGGATGTGATCTTCTTTGATCCGGCGGATAAGGGAGATTATATTTATGAGACGCTTGAGAGTAAGGGGTTACAGGTTAAGGGAATCCTGCTGACTCACGGACATTTCGATCATATCTGGGGAACCAATAAGCTTAGGGAATTATCGGGTGCCCCGATCTATGCCTATGAAGAGGAAAAGGCGCTTTGCGAGGATGCGGTTACGAATGTGTCGGATCAGGTGGGCAGACCGTATACGGTGATTCCGGATCGGTATTTAAAGGACGGCGAAGAGATCACCATTGCGGATATGACCTGTAAGCTGATTGCCACGCCGGGACACACGGGCGGAAGCTGCTGTTATTATTTTGAGGAAGCGGGAATACTGATCGCGGGAGATACTCTTTTCTTAGAGTCGGTGGGCAGGACGGATCTTGCTACGGGCAGTATGAGCGCACTGGTCAGATCGGTCAAAGAAAAGCTGTTTGAACTGCCGGATGAGACGAAGGTCTATCCGGGACACGGGAATGTTACCACCATCGGGCATGAGAAGAAGTATAATCCTTTTGTATAGTAACAAATCGACAAGTTTGATTGCGAGATTTGCTTCGCAAACCCGATGTAAACTTAAATGATATGGGATGTTAAGAATGGGCGATTGCAGGAATTTGTGTTAATCGCCTATCTCAATGTAGCGGAAGATGAAGAGATGGAGGATTAACATTCGTTATATTTGTATAGGAATATTAACGCGGACGAAAGGATGGGAATCAACCATGGAAAAAGAAACAGCTTTCGGCACAAAGTTACAGATTTTAAATCGGGACACAATCAAGTACATAGCCATGTTTACCATGCTGTTAAACCACATAGCGCATACACTGCTTACGCATGGTACGCCTTTGTACGAGATCTTTGAGGATATCGGCTATTTTACGGCATCGGTAATGTGTTATTTTATGGTGGAAGGGTACGACTATACGCGGTCTAAGATGAAATACGGGCTACGGCTTTTTCTCTTCGCCATAATCTCGCAGGTGCCGTATACGATGGCGTTTCATTTCGGTAATCTGAATATGATTTATACGCTGTTCTGTTGTTTTATGATATTGGTGGTCATGGAAAAGGTTCAGAATAGGTGGCTTAGAGCGGGCTTGTGCACGCTTCTTCTGCTTGTTACGGTGGTTGGTGACTGGGCGCTTCTGGCAGCGTTCTTCACGATCCTGTTTCACAACAGCAAGGGAAACAGGAAGAAGACAATTATCAGTTTCGGTGTGGCATATGTTGTTTTTGTAGTGTTTAACGTACAGAGCTATATGTACGGTGTGCAGGGAAACTGGACATCATATGCAGTGGCACATGCGATGTTGTCCGGGTTGGGAATCATAGCCGCGGGAGTGGCTGTGCTGGTGCTGTATAACGGGCGTCGTGCCGAGAAGGCCAGAAATTTTTCGAAATGGTTTTTCTATCTGTTTTACCCGGCACATCTGCTGATTCTGGCTCTTATAGCGAATTGAAGACTGAGAGAAGGGCATGGCATTGGTTATGGGTCAAATGAGCCAAACGGATCGACAACTTCAAATACGAAAGCTCGCAGAAGAGATCATGCGTCTTGCACACGATGGCATTTTAGTTAATATGCGGTTTCTGGATGTGGCCTTGTCTAAGTTCAAGGTGGAGTGCAGGGAGCAGACCGGCGTACACCTTTTCGACGGTGCGAAGCTGTACTATGATCCCGTGCTGCTGCTTGGACAGTATAAGACGGCGCAGGGCTATGCGGCAAGGCTGTATCTGCATACGCTTCTGCATTGTATTTTCTATCATAGTTTCGAGACGGATAAAATGAACCGGCAGTATTGGGATATGGCGACGGATATTGCGGTGGAGCATACGATTCTGGACATGAATCTGCACTTGACGGCGCTGCCTTTCGATGATATGCTGCGAAGCCGGTTGGAGATTTTAGAGAAGCAGGCGGGCGGACTGACAGCGGAGAAGCTTTACAGGCATTTTCGGATCGAAGAACCGTCCGAGAGAGCGAAGAAGGAATGGTATAAGCTTTGTCATTATGATGAGCATATTTATTGGGACAGACGGGAAGAACTGGAACTGTCCCAGGCAGAGTGGCGTAAAGTAAGCGAGCGGATCAGAGCCGACTTAAAGAGCTTCAGTAAAGATAAAAATAACGCCGAAAGCGTGGAACAGAATCTGAAAGAAGCAATGCGGGAGCGGTACGATTACACGGACTTTCTGAAGAAATTTATGGTCATGGGAGAATCGATCCGGGTCAATGACGATGAGTTTGACTATATATATTATACGTACGGACTTCATACCTATGGCAACATGCCGCTGGTGGAGCCGCTTGAATACAAGGACAGTAATAAAATCAAGGACTTCGTGATTGCCTTGGATACCTCAGCGTCATGCAGAGGTAAGGTGGTGCAGGCTTTCTTGCAGAAGACCTACAATATCATGCAGGAGGGCGAGAACTTCTTTCATAAGATCAATGTGCATATCATCCAGTGCGACAGCGAAGTGCGGCAGGATACTAAGATCACGAAACGGGAACAGTTCGATGATTTTATGGAAAAGGGAAAGCTGACAGGCTTCGGGTCCACGGATTTCAGACCGGTGTTCGAGTACGTGGAAAAGTTAAGTGAAGAACAGGAGTTTGATAATCTTAAGGGATTACTCTATTTCACAGACGGTTACGGAATCTATCCGGAGCAGATGCCGGACTACGACGTGGCTTTCGTATTTCTTCATGAGGATGATAATGCGCCGAAGGTGCCGCCGTGGGCGATTAAGCTTGTGCTGGATGAAGAAGAGCTGGAGGAGCCGGAAGAAGTGTAAGCAGGCATGGTACATTGAAACAGGGATAGTGCATGACAGGAGAATCAGGTAACAGAGAATGAATATTAAAGAGGCAAAGAACTATATTAAGGATTCTGTAAAAATATATTTGAAAAAAGACGAGGAGGGGGAGTATCGGATTCCCATCGTCAGACAGCGGCCCATATTTCTGCTCGGTGCGCCGGGCATCGGGAAGACGGCGATTATGGAACAGATTGCCCAAGAACTGGGAATCGCCCTTGTGTCTTATTCCATGACCCATCACACAAGGCAGTCTGCATTGGGGCTTCCCTTTATTGTGCATAAAGAGTACGACGGTAAATCTTATGACGTATCGGAGTATACGATGAGCGAAATCATCGCTTCCGTTTATGATGTGATGGCACAGAGCGGTATTAAGGAGGGAATCCTTTTTCTGGATGAAATCAATTGCGTGTCGGAGACACTGGCACCGTCCATGCTGCAATTCTTACAGTATAAAGTGTTCGGCAGGCATCAGGTGCCGGAAGGATGGGTCATCGTGACGGCCGGTAATCCGCCAGAGTATAACAAATCGGTGCGGGAATTTGACGTGGTGACTATGGACCGTCTGAAGATTCTGGAGATCGAGGCGGATTATGGGATCTGGAAAGAGTATGCCAGAGAGCGCGGCGTGCACACGGCGATCCTGAATTATCTGGATATGAAAAAAGAAGATTTCTATCAGGTGGAGACCACCGTGAAAGGCAGAAGCTATATTACAGCCAGAGGGTGGGAGGATCTGTCCGAAATGCTGACGCTCTACGAGGAGGAAGGGATCACGGTGGAGGAATCCTTCGTGGGGCAGTACCTGCGCAATGAACGGGTGGTGAAAGAATTCACCGCATACTATGATCTGTATCAGAAATATAAGAATGACTATAAAGTGGAAGAGATCCTATCCGGCACTGTCAGAGAGCAGGCTAAGGATAAGGCGCGCAAAGCTGATTTCGATGAACGGTTATCTTTGATGGGCATGCTGATCGACAGAATGCAGCAGGATATCAAAGAGAATATGCTGAGTGCAGAGATTCTAAATGAAGTGATGAATCCGCTCAGAGCGTTAAAGGCGAAGACGGAGTCCGGGGCGAGTGCGCAGGAGCTGCTGCAGATGATCGGGCAGCAGGCCGAAGGCAGACGTAAGTCCATGGATTCTCTGCAGAAAGCAGGAGCGCTGGCGGTGCGTGATAAACGTAAGAACAGGGCAATTATCAAGTTCTTAAGCGAATGTGAGAAGCGCATGAGAGTTCAGGAGACCGAAAGCGGCTCAGAGGCCTTTGCGCAGGTGAAGGACAGCTTCGAGGCAGAAGTGGCGGATTATAAACAGAAAACAGGAGAAGTGAAGGAAAAGCTGCACAATCTTTTTCAGTTCGTTGAGGATACGTTCGGTTCCGGTAATGAGATGCTGATTCTCTTAACAGAGTGCACGGTGCAGACGGACTGTGCGAAATTTATCAGTATGTACGGTTGTGAGGACTATCAGCGCCACAATGAGGAACTGATGTTGACAGAACGGAGCGACGGGCTGCTTGAACAGATCGAGGCACTGGGAGAATTGACGATTTGAGGCAGCAATATTTAAATGAATCAAAATGCGGGAGTTCGCATCGATAGAAATGACAGGATAGAATAATATGCAGTATAAGGAAGAAGCTACGGAGCATGGCTCCATACAATATGGATTAAACGGGGAGACTGCGGTGGTGATCGGCTATCGCGGTAAGGACATGGAAGTGGTGATCCCTGCGTCGGTTGAAGGTTACAAAGTAACGCAGATCGGTAAGAAGGCGTTCTTAAGCAACAAGGTGCTCAGACAGATCACCCTTCCGGAATCGGTGGTGCGGATAGACGACTGGGCGTTTGCCTATTGTGCCAAGCTGACTAAGATTATCCTGCCTTATCACCGTATGGAGATCGGGCAGGGGATTTTTAAGGACTGTTTTTGTCTGGAACAGATCGTGGACGAAGGAGCGGATGAGAGCGAAAAGAGGACAGCGGATATCGCGTGGCTGCTGGCTGCAACCATGAGCAGACTAGACGCATTCTATCTGTTTGATTTCGAGAATGCAGGGACAGAAGAGTGGATCAGACAGTGGGACAGCAGGATGGAGTCATTGATGAGAAAGGCGGATTCGGAAGGCTTCTCCAAGATGCTGCTGTGCGGGGAAGAAGATTACGGAAGCCGGGAGAATAATCGGGATTACTATATGGAACAGCGAAGGCGGGAGAAGGTCAAGCTGGCGATGTTAAGACTTATGCATGATTACGGACTGGAGCAGTCTGTGCGCGCACAACTGGAGTCATATCTTTTGGCACATATCAAGGGTCAGCAGACCGAGGAGACATGGAAGGTCGTGCTGGAAGAATACGGGGATGACCTGCGGTATTATCAGTTTCTTACCAATCTGGGCGGCGTGAACGAGGATAATTTCCATGCGATCATGGATGACTTAGGCGAGTCGCATACGGAGATGAAAGCCTATCTGATGAAGTATCACAGCGAGCGGCATAAGGAAGAGGACGCGTTTAGCGCGTTTGTGTTATAAAGCGAAAAATTAAAAATTCCTATTGACTGCGACACGATGTCGCACTTTATACTCGAGTGCAGGAGGTGAGGAAATGAATCATATGACAATCGGGGAGGTTTCTTCCGCGTTTCAGATTTCCACCAGAATGCTACGGTATTATGAAAAAATAGGTTTGATTGAGAGTACAAGAAAGGAGGGCTATGCCTATCGCGTATATGATGCGAGGACTGTCAGAAAAGTACAGCAGATCATTATATTGCGCAAACTGCAAATACCATTAAAGCATATCCGATGCATGATGGAAGGAAACAGGGAGGAGACGATTCAAATCCTGGAGACACGGATTCAGGATATGAATGAAAACGTGCAATCTGTTCATGCAATGAAGAAGGCTTTGGAAAAATTGTTGGAAATGTTTCGTGAAGATACTTCTGACAAAGACTATATGCGGTTTGTGCAAGAGGATACGATTGTGGAATTGACGGAATTTCTCCCTCTGGAAAAACATCATCTGAAGGGAGCACATAAAATGAGTATGGCAAAAGAAATGGTAGAAAAAGGGAACTGTGTCCGGATCGTGCTTTTACCTCCTTGTACGGTTGCAGCTTTTCAGTTCGAAGGGGATGACCCGGAAGAAAAAGTAGGAGAAACAATGAATGAGTTTATCCGTTCCACAGGGTTATATGGAATAAAACCGGATGCCCGTTTGTTCGGCTTTAATAATCCGGAACCGGAGCCGGGAAATGATCATCATGGCTATGAAGACTGGGTGACAATACCGGACGATATGGATGTACCGGAGCCTTTGGTGAAGAAGCACTTTGACGGTGGACTGTATGCGGCTTATACGATCAACTTCCCGGATTTTTATGAATGGAGTTTCCTACAGGAATGGGTTAGGAATAACGAAAAGTATGAGGAGGATTACCGGGATTATTTGGAGGAACATTTAAACTGGGTATATTCTTCCCATATGGGATGGCCGGAGAATGGTATTGACGGAAAGATTGATCTGTTACTGCCGATTAAGCCGAGATAAAATTGAGTAATGTGAAGGAATATGCATGAAAACCTTCAAGTCTGAAAAGATTTGAGGGTTTTCATTATATCCCGGTAGCATTCGTAGTGGAACTGTAAGTGCACTATTCCGGCATCTGAACATCATTTATAAAATTTGATTGTGCGAAAAGTATTTGGAGGAGTATAATATTTTTGTATCAATCACGAGAAGACAACTCAGAAATTATGTGTCTGCCATTTGAAGCAATGGCAGAAAAGGTAAGGAGTCTAAAGATGGACTATCAGCAGCACAATTGGATAAACAAATATTTAATGCCCGGCGAATATGTTGTCTGGAACGGCAGACCGGGCAAAGGGAATCTCCTGACTCCATATGATATTTTTATGGTTCCGTTCAGTATTATATGGTGCGGTGGTGCTATTGTATGGGAAACCGCCGTACTTACTATGCCTACGCCTTTTTTCTTCAAACTGTGGGGAATCCCGTTTGTCTGTGTCGGATTGTTTATGGTATTCGGAAGATTCATCCTAAAATCATACATAAGAGAACAAACAATTTATGTCATTACCAATAAAAGAATCTTTTCTTTTAAGAAAAACCAGATACATACTTTAGATTATCATATGAACCCGACAAGAAATGTAACGAGGTATCAGGACGGCACCGGAACCATTCGTTTTTATTCAACTCCAACGTTTAATGTTTTTTTCAACCCGATGCAATCATTCAATCAAAACAATCAGTATTTTGAATTGGAGAATATTCCTGACGTTGAACGTGTTCTCAAAATACTTTCAAATTAGCTATTTTTCTGTCTGACAGCAAACATTTTCCAGCAGCCAATTTCCATTTCCCAGGTGCTTTACCTGGGCAGATATCACATAACCCGGATAGTCGTTGCTGCCATATCCTCCTGATGTGCATATGCCTTCTACCTCTGCCGTGATTTCTATTCCCTCCGGAGTGTAAGCAAACTCTATCTGATTACCCACATCATATCTGTAGGAAACACCCTGTGCAAACAATTCCAATTCCGGAGCTCCTATAAGCACTCCATCAAAGACGAAGCCAATATCATCTCCATCGATAACGGTATCAAAGTGCTCTCGTAGCTGGAAGCAGTAATCCGATTCCGGAAATGCATACATCTCCCAATTGCCTGCCTTATTTTGATCTGTCATATATAATGATTCCACCCAAAGTCCTGTACCATGTTTGACATATGTGATCATAGCAAGTTCATTTATGCCGTCTCCGTCAAAATCAGCCTCTTTCCAATCAGGGGAGATCATATAATTTGAGGTGTACCATAGATCTGCATATAGATATTCTTTGTCCGCCGTTTCAATGATAACGCCTGCAGATCCTACTACATATGTTGCAAAATGTTCCGTTGTATTGACTAATCCCATGCCATCCAGTTTTTCGGACCAATATGAATATCCGGAACACAGTTCATAATCGTCTTCCCTGTAATCTTTTGCATTTGCCATGCGTTCCATCAAATCCGCATCCGGAGTAAATTCATTTCCCACGACAGCCTTTTCTGTCCGGGTTCTCTCTATCGGATTCTGCCGTTTGGCCAGTCCGTCTTCAACAATATAAACAGCCTGTAAAGGATAAATATCCCGCTTGTAATCAAAAGATATGTTTGTTTTTCCGTTGGCTTTATCGTAAGACGGTTCTTTTCCAATAAAAACGCTGATCTCCAACAACTGTATTTCCCAATCGCTTACAAAGTAGAGATTTCCGAATAGATAATCTTTGGTATCGCCTGTTTTTTGTCCGATTGCAACGAACGCTTCTTTGCTTCCATTTCCATCATAGTCATCTTCGTAGATATATGTGCTATACTGATATCCGTATTCATTCTCATAATCGAGATAATCATAGTCCATGATGTTATTTATTTTATCCATATACCTTTTAGTGGGAGAAGATACTTCCGGATTTTCCGATAATCTTACCATATCGGGTATATGTTTCTGGGAGTGAATGCTGTCTGTCGGCAGCGGAGAGGCATAGTCCGAGTCGGCATTGCCTTCATGCATATCTTGTTCAGTGGGAGAAAGGGAATCCGGCTTGTCCCACACACTTACCTGCATGATAAGCCAAAGAATACAAAATACACTGAGTACTGATAGCAGTCGTTTCATAACAGTTTTACCTTTTCTTGTTTTTGTGACTATTATAAAGCAGGCTTGCATCATTTTTGCATCATCTCACGCTATATTTATAATTTTTTTGAAAAATAAAAAATATCAAAAACTCTCTCAATGAAAAGTCTATCCTTTTGGCTAGTTTACTTCTAATGCCTTTGACGAGTATACTATTATGGATTGTGAGAAATAAAGTGTGTTTTCGTTGCTGGTTGAAAGCTGCCGGATTGCTACAAAAAGGAGTTAACTGAGACCATGAAAAGGAAGGCGGATCCCATGTCAGGGAAAAGAATGAACAAATATTCCGTTGATGAACATTATGTGCGCCCACAGGCTGCCTGGGAGCAGATGAAGGCGGCACGGAATACCGGACAGACCGTATATATCTACGACGCAACAGGAACCGGGAAGACCTCTTTTGTGGTGGATTTCCTTGCCAAAAAACAATACTGTTATCTGTCTGTGGCTGATACTGATTTCCAGAGCGTTGATTCCTAAATGGATGAAATCCGTTTATGTCCGGCATATTTTTGTGACAATCGAAGAAGAGGCGCTGTTCATGACGGAAAAGGAGCAAGAGGACTATCTGGAGAGGTGGAATCTGTCCCCTACGGAGGCTGCGTGCAGAAGAATAAGGGAACTGGGCTATGGGCATCCCTTGTTTCTTCAGATTGTAGCTATGAGGCTTAAGGAAATAACGGAAACAGAAGCCGCGGGGGACAGGGAAAGCGCAGAGCTTGATGATCTCCGAAAAAATCTGCAGATAGAAGTAAAGAAACAGACAAAAAAGGCAGAAGACAGAAGGGCAAAAGTGGAACACTTGTCTGAGCAGGTAATCCTGAAGCTTGCAAAAACAATTGATGCGAAGGATAAGTATACAAACGGACATTCGGAAAGGGTTGTGGCTTATTCGAGGGAGATCGCGAAAAGAATGGGAATGTCCGAACAGGAGCAGCATGAAATTTATTACATGGGGCTTTTTATGTTACAGATAATCGACGAGGATACGGATTATCAGATGCATGAGCATTAGATGAGTTTAGGGCGCTATCTTGTTCTTTTATTGGAATAAGACTGATTATCATTGACAAATGAGTAGGAAGAGGAGTATATTTAGTGTGAGTTAGCGGCTACTAACCACAAGCAAACGCCTTTCTCTAAACCATGGGTTAGCTTATACTAGCTATAAAAGGTAATAATTGCGAAAGTGAGGAGAGTGGGCATGATTAAACTTACAGTTGGAATAGAAGGAATGGCCTGCGGGATGTGTGAAGCGCATATAAGCGGAAGTGAAGACAGAGGAGGGCATGGCGGCTTTCCGGTGCAGGAAGTGAGGTGAATTTTATGATACTTTTGGCAGAATGCGTTGCAGCGTGCATCCTGTTTACACTGGTGGTCGTGGCAGTAAGTTTGAAAGACCCGCTGGCACAGGTGAATAACTGGCCTCCCGCCATCCAGCAAAGGGCGCGGGAATTGGGACTAATCCGGGAAGATGGGCTGTTGGTGTGAAAGGAGAAGCATATGACAGATAAAAAGAAACATCTTCCCATGATGGGAGTGGGACCTATTTATGGTGCAGTGATTATTGCCGTTACGGTAATCGCTGTTATAGCAGAAAAAAGTCCAGCGTTTGAAACAGGTAGGGTTATTTTTCTGAAAATTCCGCTGCTCATTATTGGGATAC
Source organism: Lachnospiraceae bacterium (assembly GCA_014804655.1). Lineage (GTDB taxonomy): Bacteria > Bacillota > Clostridia > Lachnospirales > Lachnospiraceae > UBA3282. The sequence goes on from JAAUZK010000042.1 coordinate 23,260, forward strand.
TGTTGATTATTTTGGGAGTGTATCTGTGGGCAGGAGCGCTGTTCCAGTCAAAGATAGACAGACATATTGAGGAGAACAGGCTGGCAACTACCGGCGTTTATGCATTGGTGAGGAATCCGATTTACTCGGCTTTTATGTTCTTCTGCACGGGCGCGCTTATGATTGCTGGCAACCTGTTTTTCCTGTCGCTATTCTTTTTCTATTGGATATTTATGACTGTGCTTATGAAATACACAGAGGAAAAGTGGCTGAAAAATTTGTACGGCAGGGAATATGAGGAATATTGCAGGCGGGTAAATCGTTGTATTCCGTGGCCGCAAAGAAGCGGGAGGTAATCTGTATATGAAATACATCGGAATGCCCATGGGGATGTGGGTGTTATTTAGAAAATCCTTTGAACATAATCTGATCACGGAGTTTGGACTGGACAGAGAAGCGGCAAAAACAGTCGCTGTAAAAGCAAAACCGCGGTATAAAGAGATAATTGCCGGACTACCGGAATTTGAAAAGGAAGACCGATTCAAAATGAATGTCGTCAACTGTGCCCTGCTTGCGGCCTTTGTACTGAATATGCCGGAGCGACCTGATGTAAAGCGGCTGACAACATATTATGCCGGCTCCATGATGACTCCTGCTATGAAGTGGTTCTGCCGTAAGAGCGGGAAATCCAAGTTTTCTGATAAGGACATCTCCTCCATGAAAGCCACTGAGCGGCTGAAGGCTGCAGACAGAAATCCTTATTCGTGGAACATGGAATTTTATCCTTATCCAGACGGCAGCGGCTATGAAGCCCGCTTTAGCGCCTGCGGCATCTGCACCCTGATGCGGGAGCTGGGGCTGTACGACCTTGTCCCTGCCATGTGCCAGCTGGATTACACCATGAGCGAAGCGGGCGGTACAGCAGACTTCGTCCGGGAGTATACATTGGCTTCCGGCGGACCGTACTGTGACTGCGGCTATAAAAAGAAGCAGAGAAAAGGGGGCCGAGGATACTTACGAACGGCATGATACCTTTAGGCGGCTATCTGCAGGTTTCCGGCAGGACAGTATTTCCAAAATGGATGGCATTTACGAACGTGCTTGTAGTTTATGTTGTTTTGCGGTTTGTGAAATTCCTTCTTTCCGATACGTCCTTTCGTCTTGGTTTTACCAACGGACTGATGAGTGAGAGCATGTTTATCTGGTTTGGAATTATGCTGGCATGGGTTGTGATTCATTTACGGAATGGCAATCCGGATAAAAAATAGTTTGAAGGAGCATAAAAATTATTCTGAAATTACAGAATTCAATTCAATTTATTGGAATAAGACTGATTATCATTGACAAATGAATAGGAAGAGGAGTATATTAAATGTAAGTTAGCGGTTACTAACTACAAGCAACCGCTTTTCTCTAAGGCGCAAGTTAGTTTACACTAACTATAAAGGATGATAAATGAGAAAGTGAGGAGAGTGGGCATGATAAAACTTATAGTTGGAATAGAAGGAATGGCCTGCGGGATGTGCGAGGCACATATAAATGAGGCGGTGAGGAACGCCTTTCAGGTGAAAAAGGTAACAAGCTCACATACAAAGAAGCAGACGGTCATCATTGCGGAGAAGGATATCACGGAACAGGATTTGAAAGACGTGATTGCAAAAACCGGTTATGAAGTTATATCAATAAGCAGTGAACCTTACGAAAAGAAGGGTCTGTTCTCTGCGTTCAGGGGGTAACAAGAATGAAATTTTGAGAAAGTCATTCCGCCTACGGCTGTTCTTTAGGAAACAGTTTTGCGGTACTTTCCGATGCAGGGAAGGGGCGCTGGATTCCCGGCAAGCTATGAGGCATTGAAGATGTTGGCAGAAAAGCAAAAGGAGAAGGTGTGAGGTAGTATGTGATACGCTAAGACAATCAAAATAATCCAGGAATGGATGTAATAGCAAATTGGGAGGATAAATGATGAGTAATAGAAAAAAAGTCACCGCACTAATCTGTGGTATGTTTGGCTGTGTTTTCCTAGGCAGCGGCGACTGGTTGATGATGTACGGCAATACGGCATACCATGGGCAGATCTACTGGCTGACGGAGGGCGTGGCACAGATACCCGCATGGAGAAATTCCTTGTCCATGCTTGTGGCTTTTCCAGCTGTCCTGCTATATGGAATTGCGCTGTTTACCACTGTCGGATTTGTAAAACAGGAAAAGAACAGGAAAATATACCATTATCTGACAGCATTCGGGCTGACACCATGGCTGTGTCTCCATCTGTTTTATGTCATGATTCTGTATATATTTGCATGGCTTAACGGGAATGGTTATGAAGCGGTGGCGCTGCCTGCGGCGGAGGCTTTGGTTTCCCAGCTTTCGTGGATTGTGGTATTAAGCGAGGCATTCATGCTGCCGCCATTTTTATATTGGTTCTATCTGCAGGTTTCCGGCAGGACAATATTCCCGAAATGGATGGCATTTACGAATGTGCTGGTTATTTACGGAATCTTACAGCTCGTGAAATCTTTTCTTCCCGATACGCCCTTTCGGATTGGTTTTACCAACGGACTGATGAGTGAGAGCATGTTTATCTGGTTTGGGATTATGCTGGCGTGGGGTGTGATTCATTTACGGAATTGTGAAAAGATGGGGAGATGAAATAGAAGAACCAAAAGGCAGGGAGCTGGTTATCATAGAGGGATTGGTCATGTATCTGTCTGAACAGGACGTGAAGCAGATACTCTCAATTATCAGCAGGCGGTTTGAAAGGGCGGAAGTCATTATGGAGGTTATGAATCCGTGGGTAGTGAAAAATGTAAAAGAAAAGTCCATTGAGAAAACAAAGGTAAAGTTCACATGGGGTATCAAATCCGGGAAGGAGCTGCAGCGTATCTCGCCGGATTATACATGGGTGCGGGATGTGAGTCTGGTGGATGGAATGAAAATCATCATGCCAGTGTATTATTTGTTCGGCTGGATACCAGTGGTGAAAAATATTTCAAATAAGCTGGTTGTGCTAAGCAAGGGCTGATATCCAGAGGCTTTGTGATGAAAGCGGTATGAAGCTGGCGAAATGGCTGCTTGACCATAACTGCAGAGGGATTATCAACGTTGTATTCGGCAAGATGGCAAAGAAGGACGAGATGATTCGCTGGGGCTTAGAACATGGAAAGTATGCCTATGAGGCAGAGGATGCCTTTGGGTATGCGCAGAAAATGAACCATTTTCAGATGATGGACATTGTGGATAAGATTACGCAGGATGTTCTGATCGTGGGGGCAAATAAAGACCATTTTATTCCCTATACGATGGTCGGGGAAGAGATTAACGCCCTGAAAAATGTGCGTTCCCTTACTTTCCGTCTGTTCACGGATATGGAAGATGCCTGCAACCATTGTAACTGCGGGAATGTAAAACTGACTTTTGATACTTTTATGAACTGGATTATGCAGATGAAAAAAGGAGGCATGTAACCAGAATAAAGACCACGTATAGAAATTTGCGGGAAATTGAGGTATACCTTTATTTCCTCCGCTTCAAGAGAAAAGTCTCCTTGATTTAGGCTGCGGTTATGTATGGAGCATCCGGTTTTCACTTGAAGCAGTTGAGGAGGACAAACCGCCAAAAGAAATGATGGGTATTCCGGGGATGGAAGAGGAGAGTTGCTATGAAATATTTTGACTTTGGACAGGAACATCCTGAGACATGGTGCTTTTTCATGGAGGCGGGGTGTGTTACAAAGGTTCAGTAAATAATTTCTTGTATCACCTGTAGGATATCTCCATCGCATAGACAAGTGATTGTGCCTTGACCCGTCAGATAAATCTTTGTTCCCAGATTTTCCAACGTCACGTAAATATCTTCCTCCACCTTCATATTCTCCGGGCAGGTGAACACTGCTATTCTGGGGGATACAGCATTTAGAAAATCCAATGTATTTTTCTCTTTGCTCCCGTGATGAGGCACTTTTAAAACATCATGGGAAAGACCAAATTCCGCCTGACTCAAAAGCTCCTCCAGACGTTCTTCCTCACAATCCCCCGCGAATAGGAAACTTCTGATCCCATACGTCATACTGATGACAAGGGAAAAATCGTTATCCTCTGTCTCATATTCTGACTGCTGTGGCGGATAAATCAGAAAATCAACCCCGTCCAGATTAAGACGCTCTGTTTTGACCACAAGATGCGCCCGCATATCTTTATCTTTCATGGTTTCCAGAAATTCCAGATATTGTTTGCTGTCAGACTCATAATCCGGTTGGAAAACACAAGCCACATCCACTGCTTCCAGAATCCAATCTGCCCCTCCCACATGATCTTTGTCAAAATGAGTAAGTATCATATAATCCAGCCGCTGAATCTTCCGCTCTGCCAAATAATCCAGAATAATCTCTGGCGTATCGTCATAACCAGAATCAATAAGCACACTATGCCTCGCTGTCTCAATCAAAATAGCATCGCCTTTTCCCACGTCAAAAAAAGTTACTCTGATTTCTGTACTATCCGATGTTTGTATTCTACATCCGTTTAGTAAAAACAACACGCACGCCAATAGCAGGCTCCCAAATCCTGTTCTTCGCTTTTCCATACGCAATAGCCATTTTCTTTCATTATATTTTTCTCCAAAAAGAATATTCTTCATTTCCATAAAGATAACCTAATTGGCAGGTTCCATCAGCATACACAAAAAATTCACGATGTTTCCATTATTTTATCACAACTTTCTCTTGGTTTGGTAGTAGTATATAGATTGTTACAAAGCGCGGGTCTGTGCGTGTTTGTGATTGTTTGAATGTAAAAATAGTATAAGGAGCTGGGTGATAATGATTAAAAAAGATAAAATGTGTAAAGTACTCTGCACATTGCTGATAAGTGGGCTTATTTTTACAGGCTGTGGTAATACAAGTCAGGGGAGTGATGAAACGACTGAAACAAATCAGGAAAATGTGGAAACAAGTGATGAGCAGGCCACAGATACGATAACGGGACGGATAAAGGAGATAAATGATAAAACCATTACGCTGATTGCTATGGGCGGAGAAATTCCGGATGGGCAGCCGGGTGGCGGTAACGCACCGGAGAAACCAGAGGGAGAAGCCCCGGATGAGCGGCCTGGCGGCGGCGCACTGGAGAAACCAGAGGGAGAAGCCCCGGATGGGCAGCCGGGTGGCGGTAATGCACCGGATATGCCGGAAGGAGAAGCACTGGGCGGACAGTCGGAGGAAATGGAAACAATAGAGGTTACGGTCAATGATAATACGGTTATAAAAGATACTTTAGGTGAGGAAGCGGATTTTGCTATATTGACCGAAGGAGTCATGATAACGGCAGAACTGGATACATCCGGAAACGCATTGACAATAAGTCTTGCTGACATGGGAGAAATAGATATGCAGGGTGGACCTGGTCCTCAAGGTGGTCCTGGAGGAATGGGCGGATCGAATGGAGCACCGGAATCTTATGAGGCGGTAACTGTCTATGCAGAGGATGCAGAAAGTGTTGGAGAAACTTTTGTTTCCGAAGGAGCGGATGAAAATGCTGTTCTTGTGGAATCCGGCGCCAATGTATTGCTTTCTGAAAGTATGGTCAGCCGTATTTCTTCCGATAGTACAGGTGGTGATGATTCCAGCTTTTATGGAATCGGCGCGGCATTACTGGTGACAGATGGTACATTAACAATTACGGATAGTACAATAGAAACGGATGCGTCCGGAGGTGCAGGAGTATTCAGTTATGGAGACGGAATTGTGAAGGTATCAGATACAACTATCACGACGAAACAGGATACTTCCGGAGGTATTCATGTTGCCGGCGGCGGAACATTATACGCAGAAAATTTGCAGATAGAAACAGACGGTGAATCGGCAGCGGCAATACGAAGCGACCGGGGCGGCGGCACAATGTATGTAAGCGGCGGAAGCTATACCTCAAACGGTTTGGGTTCTCCTGCCGTCTATTGTACAGCAGAGATTGAGATTGAAAATGCCGTGCTGACAGCAACCGGTTCGGAAGCAGTCTGCATTGAAGGGCTTAATTCACTTTCTTTAGCGGATTGTGAACTCTCAGGTGATATGCAGGATTTAGAGCAGAATGATTGCACATGGACAGTAATATTGTATCAGAGTATGTCGGGGGATTCGGAAATCGGCAACAGCACTTTTTCCATGAATGGCGGAAGCCTGACTTCCCATAATGGCGGTTTGTTTTATACAACAAATACGGAAAGCACGTTTTCTTTGTCTGATGTAGATATAAAATGTAATGACGAAAATGAATTCTTTTTGAAGTGTACCGGAAATAGCAATGCAAGAGGCTGGGGAGCGAGTGGCGCCAATGGGGCGGATTGTATCTTTAGCGTGGTAAAACAGCTTATGGAGGGTGATATTATTTGGGATAGTATCAGTACGCTGGAGTTTGAGATGGCAGAGAACAGCACGCTGACAGGAGCCTTTGTACAGGATGAAAGCAATGCAGGGGCAGGTGGTGACGGCTATGCGAATTTAACCATAGATGAGACTTCCAAATGGGTTGTGACAAGTGACAGTACATTATCAGAACTTGTATGTAAGGGAAGCATTGAAGATGAAAACGGTAATGCGGTAACAATTGTTGACTTTGATGGAAATGTTTTGGAGAGCGGAGACAGTTCCTATACAATTAAGGTAGAATCATATCAAAAATAAAAATGCAGTCCTTTCCCTGTAAGGAAACTATGACCTTACAGGGATTTTCTTGGTAAAAATTCATTTCATTTTATTGACAAAAGCGTTGTTGCATGTTATATTGTAACAGCGTTATATAACACTGTTATAACGGAAGGGTGGAAGAGTGAGTGAATCAGAAAAAAGCACATTGGAGCTGATCCATGCGGCAGCCATAGCCGAATTTATGGAAAAAGGATTTCAGTCTGCTTCTTTGAGAAATATTGTCAAAACAGCGGGTGTTACAACAGGCGCGTTTTACGGTTACTATGACAGTAAAGAAGATTTATTTGCGGCATTGGTAGGTGAACAATACAACTATTTTATGAATTGCTTCTGCAAGGCACAACAGGAGTTTGCAGATATGCCGCCGGAGGAACAACCTGATAATCTCAGCACCACTTCCGGCGAATGTATGCACGAAATGCTCTTATATGCTTATAAGCATTTGAATGAATTTAAGTTGATTCTCTGCCATTCAGAAGGAACACGTTTTTCAAAGCTCATTGATGAGATGGTGGAAATTGAAACTAAAGGAACACATGATTATCTGGAAGTGCTTGAAAGGCTGGGCAGACCGTCACCTCCCATTGATGAACGTTTAGAACATATATTGATTACGGGAATGTTTAACACTTTTTTTGAATTGATCATACATGAAATGCCGCTTGAAGAAGCGGAGCATTATCTAAAAGAGATGAGAGCTTTTTATACTGCCGGGTGGATGAAAATTATGGGGCAGATGTAATAACGAAAAGAGCAGGATTTCCATTTTATTAACACAAGGGCAGCTCATAATACGTGCTGTCCGTTATTCATGACAATAGAATTCTCGCGAAGCGTGAATTCTATTGTTTGAAACACTGGTTAGTCAAAACTAACCACAAACTGTAAAATTATATATTTAATGATAAAACAAAAAGGAGGTTTCTTAATGAAAAATGATGCAACAAAAAAACAGTCTAATTTATCAAGATTAATGGGCTATGCCGGATCCAAAAGGATATTGACCTATCTTTCCTGGGTACTGTCTGTAATGAGTGCGCTGTTAGCTCTTGTGCCTTTTTGGTATATATGGCGTATCATTCACGACATACTGGAAGTTTCTCCGGACTTTTCACAGGCGGGGAATGTCACGCGCTATGGCTGGTCTGCCGTACTGTTTGCGGTTATATCTATTGTCGTTTATATAGCTGCCTTGATGTGTTCGCACATGAGCGCATTCCGGGTTGCTGCTAATATCCGGAAAGAACTGATGCGGCATATTACAGCATTGCCGCTTGGCGTGACAGAAAAATATGGAAGCGGAAAACTAAGGAGAATAGTAAATACTTCCAGTACCGCAACGGAAAACTATCTTGCACACAGGCTGCCTGATAAAGCGGGTGCGATTGCAACGCCCATAGGATTGCTTTTTTTACTATTTGCGTTTGACTGGCGGTTAGGGTTGTTAAGCCTTGTTCCTGTTGTACTTGGATTTTTGATTATGATGAAAATGACCGGGAAAAGCATGGAACAGAAAATGAAAGAATATCAAAATGCGCTTGCTGATATGTCGAATGAAGCTGTTGAATATGTGAGGGGCGTACCCGTTGTAAAAACTTTCGGGCAGACGATTTTCTCTTTCAAACGCTTCAAAGG
>JAAUZK010000043.1 GCA_014804655.1 Lachnospiraceae bacterium
ACAGTCAATGCTGGAGCCAATCATGCCGTGGTCAAAAAACTTACCTGATGACTGTTATAGTAAGCGTCGCAGATAAGCGGCGCTTAAATTTAATGGAGAGCGTCAGATTTGACGCTTACTTTGCACCTGCTTCTGGCATTCATGAAAGTGGGCTGGCTTAAGAAAGCCGATGAATTAAATATTGCATTATTACTGCATAAGCGGCAAGGGGATTTAATTCTTGGGGAATACGAGGTCAAAAACTATCATGTATAATTTGAGCATCAGAAAAACCTGGCCGAAGTTTGAAGGAGAAGTTTCTCCGGTTAGGATTTTTGACCATGTCACAAGAACGGAAAACCTTGACCGCACAGAGCTTATGAGGGTGTGGGGAGATATGAGATTTTATGAAGATTAGTTTTGGACAGAAAGGAAGAAAACAGCCGATTAACGGGAGGAGATTTTATGAGCAGGCATGGAATGGTAAGAGCAGTCGGGACGCATTTTGAGTACGAGGACGGAATGTATTTTTATCCCTTTGGAACGACAGTGTACGCGTTGGCGCATCAGGAGGAAAGATTGATTGATGAGACACTGCGTACATTGAAAAATTCTCCATTTAACAAAGTGCGTATGTGCGTGTTTCCAAAGCATTATCAGTATAACAAAAATGAACCACAATTCTATCCGTTCGAGAGGAACGGGAACGGTACGTGGAATGTTGGGAGACCTTGCGAGGATTTTTGGAATCATCTGGAGGATATCATTAAAAGACTGGATGATTTGGAAATTGAGTGTGATCTGATTCTGTTTCACCCATATGACAACTGGGGGTTTTCTCAGCTTAGCCAGAGAGACAATATAAGATATCTGGATTACTGTACCAGGCGGCTGGGCCACTTGAAAAATATCTGGTGGAGTCTTGCGAATGAGTATGACCTGTGTCTGGGAAGCAAATCAATGGAGGATTGGAAGGAGATTGAGGAGTTCATGGCATCTCACAACCCGAATCATCATCTGTTGTCAAACCATAACTGCTTCATTCCATGGGATGTATCACGACCGAATATTACACATGGTTCCTATCAGACCAAACGTTTTGCGGATGTTCCTAATATTGTCAACAAGTTTGGGAAACCGATCATGGTGGATGAATGCTGTTACGAGGGCAATCTTCCAGAATTCTGGGGATGCTTGTCGGGAGAAGAGATGACCGCACGTTTCTGGAGGGTGGTCTCAAGCGGTGCTTATTGTACCCACGGAGAGACCTTTATGGACAATGAACATGAGATTGTATGGTGGGCAAAGGGCGGTACGCTGAAGGGAAAGAGCCCGGCGCGTATTCAGTTCCTTAAGAATATTGTGTATGAGTTGCCGTCCCCGATTGAGCCGACAGTGACTGTGGCTGGGACGTTTGACAATCTTCCGGAGGAGGTGCGGCGGGACATGGAGAGCCAGCCGATGTTCTTGGGATTTCAAAAGGCGATGGCGATGATGACAAAAGAGGATAAGCATATTCATTATGCACTTGAATACTGCTATGCTGGTCACTGTGGGGAGGAAGCATATCTTAATTATTATGATCAGAGATGTTCTGTAAAGGACACGATAGTGCTTCCGAAAGATAAGTCTTACCGGATTGAGTTAATCGACACATGGAATATGACGAGGGAGATAATTGCCGAAGGAGCTTGTGGCGAAACGGAAATTCATTTGCCGGGAAGACCATATATGGCAGTACTTGCCACAACAAAACAAAGGGAGTTTTTTCATGCATAAGGGCATTGTCCATCTCAGGAGGATGCGCTATAATTCTATAGAAAAACAGGAATAACAGTATTAGAAGAAGGGGAAACATATGATATTCGGAAAACACATTAACCGCTATTATCTCAAATATGCCGGCTGGCTGATTCTGGGGCTGTTCTCACTGGTTCTGGTGGATTTTCTGCAGTTGGAAATTCCCAAGCTGTACCGCATGATCATCAATGGCATGAACGGCGGCAGTGTCAGTGTGGACGGAGTGCAGATGGCATTTGATATGGATTTTCTGCTGGACAAGATCTGTATGCCCATGGTATGGATTATCTTAGCCATGGTATTTGGCCGTTTTTTGTGGCGGGTGTGCTTTTTCGGTGCGGCAGTGCGTCTGGAGGCAGACCTGCGCAACCGCATGTTCGATCATGCGAAGGATCTGAGCCAGGAATATTATCAGGTCAATAAAGTGGGAAACCTGATGAGCTTGTTTACCAATGATCTGGATACCGTGCAGGAGTGTTTCGGGTGGGGTGTTTTGATGTTTTTTGACGCGCTGCTGCTGGGAGTGCTGGCGGTGGCGAATATGTGGGAAATGGACCGTGTACTGACGATTTTATCCCTGATTCCTATGGGCTTCCTTCTGGCGGCGGCTACAGTAATCGGCAAACAGATGATGAAAAAGTGGGATGTCCGTCAGGAGGCTTTTTCCAGGCTCTCCGATTTCTCCCAGGAAAGCTTTTCCGGCATTACGGTGATCAAAGCCTTTGTCAAGGAAGCGAAGGAGCTGATGGCGTTTCAGAAGTTGAATGAGGAGAACGAGGACGCCAATATTGACCATACCAAGTCTTCCGTATTGCTGCGGATCATGGTGACGTTGTTTGTGGAAAGTGTTATCTGTGTAATACTGGGTTACGGCGGATATCTGGTATACGCAGACAGGTTCAACGCGGGTCAGCTGGTGGAATTTATAGGCTATTTCACCGCTATTATCTGGCCGATTATGGCTGTGTCTGAATTGATAGATATGACATCCCGGGGTAAGGCATCGCTGGAACGTCTGGGAGAACTGCTGGAGGCGAAGGCTGCTGTGGAGGACCGGGAAGGAGCACGGGAACTGAAAAATGTCCGTGGTGATATCGAATTTCGTAATCTGACCTTCCGCTACCCCGATGGTGAGACAGACGTACTTAAAAGTGTATCCTTCACTATTAAAGCCGGAGAAAATGTGGGGCTGGTAGGGAAAACAGGCTGTGGCAAGACAACTTTGGTAGATTTAATCCTGCGTACTTATAATGTTCCGGAAGGAACCCTGTTTGTTGACGGCATAGATGTAAATGATGTGAAAATCCGCGATCTGAGGGTATGCTGCGCGTATGTGCCTCAGGATAATTTCCTGTTCTCAGATACGATTGAAAACAACATTGCTTTCGGGGTGGACAAGTATGACAGCAACTCTGTCACTCAGGCGGCAAGGCTGGCTGATGTGCACAGCAATATCGAGGAATTCCAGCAGGGTTATCAGACCGTTCTGGGCGAGCGGGGTGTCACGGTTTCCGGCGGTCAGAAGCAGAGGATATCCATTGCCCGGGCGTTGATGAAGGATGCGCCGATCCTGATCCTGGATGACTCCGTATCTGCTGTAGATACGAAAACCGAAGCCACGATCTTAGAAAACCTGCGCACTGCCAGACAGGGTAAGACTACCATACTGATCGCTCACCGTGTCACTACCATTGAGAAGATGGATAAGATTCTTTTCCTTGAAGATGGACGGCTGATTGCGGCAGGATCGCATGAAGTATTGTATGAGTCCTGTCCGGGATACAGGAAAATGGTGGACCTTCAGAAACTGGAGGAGGAAGGAGAAGGACACAATGACTGAGTATTTGCCTTTATTGATCGTGGGTGCGATTATCGGCGCTTTTACGATTGTTTTCCTGCTGGCTTATGGCGCACTGAGAAAGATAAAAGATGAGCCCGATAAGGAGAGAAATATGCCGGATGGCGAAATCATTCGGCGTCTTCTGCAATATGCCAGACCCTATTGGAAAAGTTTTGTGATAGTATTTATCGTCATGTTGTTTTCCATCGTGTACGATCTGATTTCCCCGCTGATCGTCGGACGAATACAGGGGCTGATCAAGGACGATTTTGAATTGAGCCGGTTGTATACCATGGTAGGGGTATATGTAGGAATCCTGATCGTATCCATGGTCTGTACTTATTTACAGGCGATGATCCTGCAGAAAACGGGTCAGAAAATCCTCTCACGCATACGGCTGGATGTGTTTACTCATATTGAGAGCTTAAGCCATGAGCAGTTGAATAACATTCCTGTGGGTAAGCTTGTAACCAGAGTGTCCAATGATCCCAATGCCATCTCCTATATGTTCACTAATATTCTGGTGACGCTGGCCAGAAATTCCATGGTGATTGTAGGTGTACTGGGAGCCATGCTGATGCTGAATTATGCGCTGACCTTGATGGTGTTGTGTTTTGTACCTTTTGTGGTGCTGTTTACCGTGATTTTTCGACAATTTTCCCGCAGGGTACACCGCAGGGTCAACGATGCCACCACGGATATCAATACCTATCTGTCCGAAAATCTGTCCGGTATGAAGATTACCCAGATTTTTAACAGGGAGGAGCAGAAGCTGGACGATTTCCTGAACCGCAGCCGGACGCTGCAGAAGGCCAAGTTTAATCGAATGTTTGTATTCGGTATTTTTCGGCCTATGGTATATATGCTCTATGTTTCTTCGAATCTGTGTCTGTTTTATTTCGGAGCCAAGGGCTATATCAGGGACATTCATTACTTTGGACAGGTGATCGACAGCAGTATTATGGTGTCTTTTTATATGTATATTTCCCGTTTTTTCAATCCGATCCAGACACTGGCGGAGCAGTTCGATATGCTGCAGCGTTCTTTTGCTGCGGCAGAGAAGATTTTCACGATTCTGGATATGGTGCCGGAGATAGTGGATGAACCGGATGCCATTGAGCTGCCGGAGCTTCGGGGCGAGATCGAATTCCGGGATGTGTGGTTTTGTTATAAGCCCGATGAATGGGTACTGAAGGGAGTGTCCTTCCATGTGGAGCCGAAGCAGACGGTAGCTTTTGTGGGTTCCACAGGTTCCGGCAAGACCACGATCCTCAGCCTGATCTGCCGTAATTATGATATCCAGAAGGGACAGATTCTTATTGACGGGATTGATATCCGTAAAATTAAAATATCTTCTCTGCGGCGGCACTTCGGTCAGATGCTTCAGGACGTGTTCCTGTTTTCCGGTGATATCCGCAGCAATATTCTGCTGCGTAAAGAGAACGTGGGAGACGAGGAAGTGTGGGAGGCCTGCCGCTATGTCAATGCGGATACTTTTATCAGCAGGCTGGAAAACGGCCTGAACGAAGTAGTACGGGAACGAGGTAATAATTTTTCTGCTGGACAGCGTCAGCTTCTTTCCTTTGCCCGCACCATTATCCATAAACCTTCGGTCATGATTTTGGACGAGGCTACCGCAAACATTGATACGGAGACGGAATTGTTGATTCAGGACAGTCTGGAAAAAATGAAGAATATCGGCACTATGCTGATCGTGGCTCACAGGCTCTCTACCATCCAGCATGCGGACAATATTATTCTGTTGTCCCATGGTCAGATTGTGGAACAAGGCAGCCACCAGCAGCTTCTGTATCAGAAGGGACGGTATTATGACTTGTACACACTGCAGTATCATAAGCAGATGCTTCAGAATTCCTGAGTTTGATAAAGATAAGCCGGATTATCCGGATCGGACATTTCTCTATCAGCCTTTTTGTGATGTCTATGGGACAGGCCATTAGTCAGGCAGCGGTTTGCTCACGTAGGAGTCAAGAGGTATATGATGGCGAAAAGTAAAGGGGGCAACAATATGACCACACCGCAACATTTTACTTCACTGGAAAGCGCTGTCTGTTCGCTTTTCGGAGAGAGAACAAAAGTTGAAAGTGCAAGCCGGATATCCGGCGGTGATATTAATGAAGCGTATGGATTGACGCTGACGGATGGCAAGTGCATTTTCATGAAGTCGAATACAAAAGAAAATCTCTCCTTTTTCACCGCAGAAGCTATTGGTCTGTCTGCCATTGCTCGGACAAAAGCTATCGGCACACCGCGCATTCTTGGCGTCGGAACCGACGAGGAAGGTGTGGGATATTCATTTTTGCTGCTGGAGTTTATCTCCGGCAAAAGCCGCAGCAGAAATTATTGGGAAGACTTTGCAAGACAGCTCGCCGACATGCACCGTGCATCAACGGACGGGCTTGTTTCAAATGGAAAATATGGTTTTAACGGTGATAACTATATTGGCATGCGCAGACAGGTCAATACAGGGTGTGACAGTTGGATCAGCTTTTTCCGTGACTGTCGTCTAGACCCGCAGTTTCAGGATGCCTTCCGATATTTTGACAGATGGGATCGTAAAAAGATAGTCCGATTCCTCGATCATATAGATGAAATTCTTGTGGAGCCCGAATATCCGTCGTTGCTGCATGGTGATTTGTGGTCGGGAAACGTGATTGCGGGAAATGACGGCGGCGCGTGGTTGATTGATCCGGCAGTTTATGTGGGTCACGCCGAGGCGGATATCGCAATGACAGAGCTTTTCGGGGGATTTCCGCCGGCATTTTATGATGCCTATAAGGAAGCGGCACCTTTACAGCCGGGGTATGAACGCCGCCGTGATGTGTATAATCTTTATCATCTCTTAAATCACCTGAACATGTTCGGGAGAACGTATCTTCCGGAGGTGAAGCGTATTGTAGGGCGATAGGCAGGAGAGAGACAAGTGTGCTCGCAAAGCTCAATTTTTTCTGAGCATTCACAGCCTTATCCTTTTTAAATATTGATTTAAGCATCCAATATTGTAAAGTGGAAAATTTATGAGCCAATCTTGCTCCCGAAAGCCCGACATTGACACCCTGACAGCGTTCTCTATTTTGTATTTCTGCATAAAAACCTTTAGACTTTTTGCCTGTAGATTTTCTTCTGCCTTGACCTCCATCGGAACAATACGGTCATCCGTCTGAATCAAAAAGTCTAATTCAGATGTTGCATTTTCTGCTGACCAATAAAATATATCATTTTCCGGATTGACAATAAGCTGCTGTAAAACGTATTGGTCCGTCAACGCTCCTTTAAACTCTTCAAAAAGTCGGTTCCCTTCCAAAATTATTTTTGCATCCAAACGGGACATAGCCCCTAACAAACCAATATCAACAATAAACAACTTGAACGCAGAGAAATCCTGATAGGCTCTGAGCGGGAAATCCGGCTTTTTCACGCGATTGATTCTATATACTAATCCCACATCCATTAGCCATGTAATTGCGACTTCATATTCTCTTGCTCTGGCTCCTTCACGAATTAATCCGTATATAAACTTCTTATTCTCTTTTGCCAGCTGTGTCGGAATAGAATTCCACAGCATTCGGATTCGTGTAACAATTTCCTTTGGAGCATGCTTGGATAAATCATTTTCGTATGCATACAACAGCCTGTTCTGAACATCTCTTACTCTTTTCACATCTCTATTTGTTGTGAACTCTAATACGGCTTCCGGCATCCCTCCGACATAATAATAATATTTCAGATAATCCACATACTTTGTTTTAAATACCTGCATCGTATCCCAATCATTTCTGTCCAATATTTCAACAAGCTTTTCTTCTCCACACGCCAACAGAAATTCACGGAATGTCAATGGGTATAAATCACAGAAATCAACCTTTCCTACCGGAAAAGAAGTTCCTTCATGTAGCGCAATCCCTAGGAGGGAGCCTGCCGCTATAACATGATATTCAGGTGCCTTTTCCTGAAAATACTTTAAAGATTTTAATGCTCTTGGTATTTCCTGGATCTCATCAAAAATAATCAATGTTTTTTCAGGATTAATTTTAAAACCGACTTCTATTTCCAACATTTCAATAATTCTGCTAATATCAAATGCTTCCCGGAACACTTCGGTCATTCGCTCATTTTCATCCATGCTTATATAGGCAACATTTTCATAATACAGGTTGCCGAATTCTTTCATAAGCCAGGTTTTACCAACCTGCCGTGCGCCCCGGAGTACTAATGGTTTTCTGCTAGGTTCGCTTTTCCATAATTCTAATTGTTTTATTGCCTCTCTGTACATGCACATCGCCTTCTTGTTTGATCTTCTTATGGTTTTTATTATACGCAATTATTTCTCTTTATACAACGAACAATCACATTTTCCAAACCACTTTTTGATCACGATTACATTTTTCAAAACCATATTATGATAATTTCTTGCAATATCCAAATAACTCTTGAGTATTATCATAACATTATTTATAGGCTTTAGATGTGACTGTGCAGTTTTTTCTCTCGGCTGCCGTTTTATTCCAATTTAACGCAAAAGGCAAAATAACCGTGGCCGGTATTCAGAAGTATACTGTAATCAAAAATCTCCAAATATAATATCTTTCTGAACTGTTCCGGTGTCATGAAATGACTGCTCTCCAACTGATATTGTGTAGGCAGACAGCAATATATGCCAAGTTGTTTCACGATCCGTAATGAAAGCTCTTTACCTGCATTCATGACGAGCTTATCCATTTTAGTCAGTGGCATACCCAGCATACTGCTGACAGCTGTCAGTACCAGACTTTCTTCCAGAATCATGAAAATTTGTATCTTTTGTTGAGGCGATGAACTATATATCAATCGTATAATCTGGCTGGTTCCGAAGTCTTCTCCGCTGTAATGTTCACTTATAATTTCCGGTTGTAATCTGAAAATTACCTGTAGGGTGGCTGTCAGAGCACTTTTCAGGATATCCATATCGGCACCGGCATTGTCTGTTTTCCATCTATTTGAAATTTTGCCTGTGATGGCGCGATCTTCGATTAGAATGTGGGCGGTGAGCCATCCGAGGCAGATGCCGAGAAAATGTTGGATGGACTCTTGCGAATAGTTTGATTCGGTAAGATCTTTTTCCAATGCGGGGAGTGTTTTATACCGCATGTCGTCATGCAGACGCTTGTGTACCTCATATCCTTCATATCCGATTGACTGCATATAAGCTTCCTCATCGGTAAAGTGTTCTATGGTATAATTTTTTAAATATTTGATACCCTCGGCACAGGCCCATTGTCCGTTATTTTCATCTCTGCTCAGACGGATTAGCTTGCGCACGATTGAAAAGAGCTTCCGGTGTGCGTTGTCGATGGAGTGAACTCCGATGTTAAACCGTTTGTCCCATTCAGTTTCTTTAGACATGGCGCTCCTTTATCAAATGGAGAAAATCTCATGGATGTTCATGAAATCCGCCATTATTGTTTTGTTAATAATAATATATGTCGAGAAATGACATAAGGTGTCAGCTTTTGAAGAGAAGGATGTCGTATCGGTTGCATTTTATTGCGTCGGGCAGAGAAGTGCCGCCACCTCTCTTTAGCCTGCCAGCAACTCCAACAATTCCTCCTTCGTAAAGCTTCCGCTGCCCAGATCTTCGCCGGAGAGTACCTGCTCCGCAAGTTCCTTCTTTCGCGCCTGTAGCTTCAGGATATTTTCTTCTATCGTATCCTTCATGATCAGCTTATAGACATTCACCACATTCGTCTGTCCGATCCGGTGAGCTCTGTCGGTGGCCTGATTCTGTACCGCCAGATTCCACCATGGGTCAAAATGAATGACGATATCCGCGGCAGTCAGATTCAGCCCGGTTCCGCCCGCTTTCAGAGAGATACAAAACACATTGGTTTCATCCCGGTTAAAGTTCTCGACCAGCTTCAGGCGCTGCTCCTTGGGCGTAGAGCCTGTGAGCACATAATAGGAAATCCCTTCTTCTTTCAGCTTTGCCTGTAAATTCTCCAGCATGGAGGTAAACTGTGAGAACAGAAGTACCTTGTGACCGCCCGCCACCGCGTTTTGGATCAAATCTATGCACATGGCGGATTTGGCGGATGGGCTCTCGTAGTTCTCATAAATGAGCGCGGGATCGCAGCATAACTGCCTTAATTTGGTGAGCTCGGAAAGAATCTGTATCTTAGCTGTCTTAAATTCCTCATCGGACTGCTTGTCCAGCATCATGCGGATTCTCTGGACATGGGCATAGTAGAGTTTCTGCTGCTCACCCTCCATATTGGCGTACATGCATTTTTCCAGTTTATCCGGCAGGTCGGTAAGGACGTCTTTTTTCAGTCTCCGCAGGATAAACGGCCTGACCATCTTCTGAAGTCTGTTCATGGCAGCTTCATCCTGATTCTGAACGACAGGTATTTCAATTTCTGTACGGAAACGCTGATATCCGTACAGGAGCCCGGGCATGAGGTAGTCGAAAATACTCCAGAGCTCACTCAGCCTGTTTTCGATCGGGGTTCCGGTGAGGGCAAAACGGCATTCTGATGCTATCATTTTGACCGCTCTTGCCGCCTGTGTATTGTGATTTTTAATATACTGTGCCTCGTCTATGATCTGGCAGAAAAAGGATATGCCTTCATAGGCTTCCAGATCTCTCTTTAGCAATTCATAGGAAGTGATCAAAATATCTCTGCTCTGTGCACCGCGTATGAGTTCCTGACGTTCGGCTGCGCTGCCTGTCACCATTTTGACGGGAAGCCCCGGTGCGAAGAGGGAGAACTCGTTTTTCCAGTTAAAAACAAGGGAGGCCGGGGTAACGATCAAAACGCGGCGGTTATCTGTGAACTTTGCCTCCAGATATTCTGACAGCAGAAAAGCAATGGTCTGCAGCGTCTTGCCCAGTCCCATATCATCGGCCAGTATGCCGCCGAAGCCATTGTGATACAGCGTCTTGAGCCATGTAAATCCGGTGACCTGATAGGGGCGTAAAGTGGATTCCAGGCTTGCCGGCACTTCAAAATCATTCTCGTCAGCGGACTTCATATTCCGAATCAATTCCTGAAAAGCTTTGTTGCGGATGGTAGATACATCCCGCGACTCCTGAAGTTCATGATCCAGATAAAGGGATCTGTACTTGGGCAGCGTGACGGTTTCTTTGCGCAGCTGAGCATCCGTCAGGTTCAGATCCTGTCTGAGGTTCAGAAGTGTCTGAAGCCCTTCATCTTCTGCTAGGATAAAGCTGCCGTTTTTCAGTCGGAAGTATTTTTTCTTTCTGTCATATTTCGATAGGATTTCGATTAATTCTTCTCTGGACAGTTCATCGGTATGCATGGTCAACTCCAGCAAATCTTCCGATAAAGATACGCCCACTTCCACTTTACCGCTGTATACCACACGGATTTTCTTCAAGGCGTCAGAGACGTATACATCACCCAGCGCCTGTAAACGCGGAATCCCTGCCGTGAGCAGTTCATAGATTTTATCTTCATCTCCGGCGATGACCATTGCATGCTCTTTTTCGTCATAAGCATTGCAGTAAGAAGCAACCGTGTTTCCGATCTGTATCTCCTTGACGGCATCCCGCCCGGAACGTTCTTCGTCTCTCGTATAGACCTCGAACTTTCTTTCACCGTAGACGGCATAGACCTTGCAGGTAATGAAATCTTTTTGCGGCGCGTCCAGATAGATTTCAAAGGAGACGGGCTCTACGCCATAATCGGATTCGTTAAAATCTATTCGTTCACACTCATAATGTTTCTCTAAGAGAGGCAGCAGTTCCCGGCAAAATACGGGAATATCGCTTTTGTCAACATAGAACGCCGATCCCGGAAGTTCGGGAAGGCAGGATAGGAAGTCTTGAATCGGTGAGAGTTCTTCGGTGCTTTCCCGATAAATCAGCCCGTCTTGAAAGGTAAAGACGGAGTGGGTGGCATAAAATGTGGTCAAGGGTGCGGGTTTTACTTCAATGCCGTCCCTCTTCCCCATGATCTGCATCCGTCGGGTTAACTTATTGTCTGTCTGATACCAGAGCTTTTCACCGAAACCGTTCAAATTGATCAGGACAGGGCTGTCTTTTAAAATGGCTAAAAGATCTTCGAAGTCTGCCCCGCTGAGAGGAATCTGGCGCAGTTTCGGAAATGCTGGCGTATAGGAGTAATAATCATATGTAACATAGCGGCTGCCGTTTTCGTATAGCCAGTTAAGGATAAATCTTACGATTCTTTGCGACAACGGCTCGAAAGCGCTCAGGGTATGGACAAATTTTAGTTTTTTGCCATAGGAATATTCTGTGCAGGATTCTACTTTTTTGGCGAAGTCAAACACATCCTTGAGGACATATCGGGTGTCCATACCTATCTTAAATTCCACAGAGGCGTTATTGTCGCTGCATGTGAAATGAGGTTCCAGAGATACCTTTTCATAAGGTGTATCCTGCATTAAGGGGAGGGTGGATTTTATTCTCTGGCGCCTGAGCAAATCTTTGATGACCGGAGTTGTCTCCTTGGAGTGGGATCGGGGGAGAAAACGTCCGTTTTCAGTATCAATAAAGTTGGAGAGTCGGCGTTTCTGACCGGAAGAACCCGGCTCCTCTATATAGTCAAAGATCGTCTGCTGCAAATCAAGGCGGCTTTCACACTCTAAGAGTACGGCAGCACAATGCTTACAGATGCCGTCATAGTTGTAGAAAGCGGGACAGTCGCAGAAGCACTCGGACAGATCTTCATAAAATGTATTGTAGAAAAGTTCTACCTTGTATTTTTTTCTTCCGCTTCCCTGCACAACGGCCTTTATGAAAATTTCTTCGTCCTGCTCTTCGGACTGAAAAGTCAGTACTTTATTCTGCCGGAACAGTTCAAGGCCTCTGTTATAAATGGTGGGTCCGGTGATTTCTTTAATGATCTGTTTATTCAGCACAGTGGGTTCCTCTTTTCTTAATGTATGCTAACACCAAATTATTTTATCATAAAATGCGACTTTTTACTGTAAAATTCTGATTATCTGATTATCTAATAAAAAATACTTGGCGGTTTGTATTATGCTTATCTTAGCTTTGACTTCTGCGCCGCATCCTGCATAGAATAAAACAAAACACTTCAGGAATAATCTATGGAAATTTATGTGGTAAAATCAGGAGATACTGTGGATTCTATTGCCGAGAGTCATGGAATCCCGGTATCTTCCGTTATTTATAACAACCAGCTCGTCTATCCCTATGCTCTGGCTGTGGGGCAGGCGCTTCTTTTATCTTCGGGGGAGTCTTCGGAATCCTCTTATCCAGCTTGGGTAAACGGCTATGCTTACCCCTTTATTCGGCAGGACGTTCTGGATGAGACACTTCCTTTTCTCTCTTCACTCTCGGTCTTTTCCTATGGCTTTACTACGGACGGAGATCTGATCCCGCCGACAGTGGACGACTCCTTTATGATCGAAGCAGCGCTTATGTCAGGTGTACGCCCGGTGCTCACCCTGACGCCTCTCGGAGCTGACGGAAATTTCAATAACGCTCTGATCACTGCCGTGGTAAATGACCAGACTGCCAAAGACAACCTTCTCACCAATCTGCTCGCTACTGTTCAGGCAAAAGACTTCGGAGGTGTGGATATTGACTTTGAGTATATCCGCCCGGAGGATCGGATTCCCTTTGCTGACTTCGTGACGGATGTAAGGAATCTTCTTGCTCCTTATGGATATCATGTGTCGGTGGCGCTGGCGCCCAAAACCTCTGACTCGCAGGCGGGGCTTCTATATGAGGGAAAAGATTACCGTCTGTTGGGAGAAGCGGCCGACAGCGTTCTGCTTATGACTTACGAATGGGGTTACACCTATGGTCCGCCTATGGCAGTGGCTCCCCTGAATAAAGTCCGGGAGGTGGTGGAATATGCTATCACCCGCATTGCACCTTCTAAAATTGATCTGGGAATTCCGAACTATGGCTATGACTGGACCCTGCCCTTTGTACAGGGTTCTTCCCGGGCAACCACTGTCAGCAATCAGGAGGCGGTACGCATTGCAATAGAGAATGGCGTTCCCATACAGTTTGATGAGGTGGCTATGTCGCCCTTTTTCCGGTATGAAAAGGATGGGCAGCAGCACGAGGTATGGTTTGAAGATGTGAGAAGCTATCGGGAAAAGTTTTCCCTTGTGCCGACGTATGGTTTGCGGGGGATGGGATATTGGCAGATCATGCGGTTTTTCCGCCCGAACTGGCTGTTGCTTGAGGATACTTTCCGGATTCAGAAGCCGTGATGGGTAGTGGAGGCAATCATATTTACAGACCCTATAGCCCGCTTTCGGAAAGTGTGTTATACTGTAACCAATCAAGCCTGTGATGGGTGATTGATGATAAAACGTTTTAGAATGAGGTGGCTGTGGACATGGAAGAGACAATGAAAGACTATGAGAAGGAGCTGGAAGCATCTTTTCGTACAATTAATGAAGGCGATGTAATTAAGGGTACCGTGATCGATGTAAATGAGGAAGAAGTGACCTTAGACCTCAGGTATTACACGCAGGGTATTATCAAGGCGGAAGACATGAGTAATGACCCTAATTTTTCCTTGATGGCAGATGTACATGAGGGTGATGTGATCGAGGCAACTGTAGTAAGGACAGACGACGGACAGGGAAATATTCTTCTATCACGTAAAGAGGCCAACTCTGTGCTGGCGTGGGATGTGCTTGAGGGTTACATGGAGGAAAAGAAGGATGTCAGCGTAAAGGTAAGCGAGGTTGTAAATGCCGGTGTTGTTGCTTATCTGGAAGGAATCAGAGGATTTATACCGGCTTCCCATCTGGATATTTCTTATGTAGAGAATCTGGAAGAGTATAAAGGAAAAACGCTGGATGTCAGAGTCATAACGGTCGATCGGGACAAGGAAAAACTGGTGCTCTCTGCGAGGGATATCTTGAGAGAAAGAGCGAAGGAAGAACATGACCACAAGGTTGCGATGATCGTTCCGGGGACGATTTTGGAAGGCACGGTAGAGAGTCTGCAGACTTACGGTGCATTCGTGGATTTAAAAGACGGCTTAAGCGGTCTGGTGCACATTTCCCAGATTTGCCAGAGGAGGATCAAGAAACCGTCTGAAGTACTTAAGGTTGGCGATAAGGTTAAAGTAAAGGTATTGAACACCAACGACGGTAAGATTTCATTGAGCATGAAGGCGATCGAAGAACAGCAGGCAGAGGAAATGGAGAACATAGACGTGAAGCAGTACGGTTCTTCCGAGAGTGTGGGAACCAGCCTTGGGGATTTGTTTGCGAAGCTGAATATTAAATAAAAAAGAAAATAGGAGATGATTATAGGGAATCGTTTTGTATTGAATGGAATTTCTTATATTCCGTAACCTAATATAATTGTAGTTGTGATTTGAAGGAGTTGTTGCTTTGCGGATGGTTGGCATCCGTAAAGCAGCAATTTGTTATTTTGTTTCTCTAGCCGAATTTGTCAATTCGCGGACTTTTCCCAAAGAAGCAGCTTGTGACGATTCGGGTCGCTTTCGTTGCTCGTGTATACAATCTTGGATACCGGAAGGCCGGGATCTCTTCCGAGCAGATCATTTTCCACAGCAAGACTTGAAACAAAACCTGTATACCCATCCATTTGGTCCTGTTTATATTGTTGTGATACAGTCTCTACATATAGTTTTCTAAGGTCTGAATCCTGATTTTCATTTTGTGCACGATGTCCTGCGTACGATTCCATTGAATCAAACGATAGGTATTCTTTTTCGTAGCAATAAAATTGCACACAGGCAATCGTCGGATCTTCTTTGTCATACCAGTGACGCTCTAAAATGTCATAACGACTCGCTGCCTCGTCCCGGATGCGCAAATCCAGAAAAATAGTATTGTTTTTCTCTTCTACCGAAATGATCTCAATGTCCTCTTCGGAGAAAATATGTATGCTTTCTTTGTATATTTTCATTTGTTTCATATTGCTATATGTGCTCCAGGCTGCCGTTGCTGCCGCCAGAAGGATCAGGACTGTCAACATTATAGTCAGAATACGCAGAGCTCGCTTTTTCCGGTAAAATTCTTCCTGCACTCGCTCTTTCATAATAGCAAGTAATTCGGCAAGAAGCGTTTCAAATCCCTGTTCCCCGGTATCTCCCGCAATAACTGTCAGCTCTTCCACATCAAGAAGTACAGAAAGCGGAATATCCAGCTCCTGCGAGAGCGGTCCCAATAATTCTATATCCGGAAAACTGAGTGCGCGTTCCCACTTTGACACGGCCTTATCCGATATATGAAGGCGTGCTGCCAATTCCTTCTGTGTCATTCCTTTCTCTGTGCGGGATTCTTTCACACACTGTGCAAATTTCTGATGGTCCATGGCATTTCCTCCTCAAATTTTGTTTCAGCATTCCCAATCCGTGATACAGTCGGGCAGTTGCTGTTTTCATAATCATTGTAGGCGCTAGGAGGAAAAAAAGACAACCGACTGTCAGTAGAATGGAGATAAAGCACGCTTTTCTATAGGTTTCAGCTATACATGTGAATAATATATAAGCATTTGTTATTGGACGAACAAATCTATATAATAAAATATAAATAGGGAAGAGCGATTTCGCAAGTAAAAGATTAAGAGCGATGGTGAGTGAAGATGGATGATAGAGAAAGCAGAAGTGGAGGCAGAGTATGAGGAAACGAATTTGTATGGTACTGCTTGCTGCGGTGCTATTTACAATAACAGCCTGTGGAAACAGTGAAGAGAAACGAAATGTTAATACAGAGTCGGAAATCAGTATGTCTCAGCCTAATCCTCACTCCGAGAAAGTAGAAGAGTATGAATCTGAAACAGAGACAGTACAACAAAATGAAATACAAACAGTGGCACAGCCGACAGAGGCTGTCCGGGAAAATGCAGAGCAGGAGGTAACAGATATGAAGATGAAAGTGCAGGTTGGAGAGAGTGTTTTTACAGCAACGTTGGCGGATAATTCTTCCGTGGATGCGTTGAAGGAGCTGATGGGGGACGAACCGCTTACCTTGAATATGAGTGATTATGCCAATATGGAAAAAGGCGCGGATTTAGGGGTTACGCTGCCGCAGAACAATGAGCAGATGAATACGCAGGCGGGCGATATTATTCTGTATCAGGGCAGGACATTCGTCATCTATTATGATACTAATTCGTGGAGTTTGACACCCATTGGGAAAATTGACAATGTGGATGCGGAAGAGCTTCGAGAGGCGTTGGGAACCGGCGATGTTACGGTGACGCTGTCTCTTGAATAGGGATCTGAAGGAATGTCAGAGGAGGCTTTGACTGCGTTGTCACTGGCCGTTCCGGTGCAGACAGTAATAATATTGCTGGTTTAAAAAAGTGTGTACATACACACTTTTTTAAACTAAGCTTCAAGACTGTGTTCATCTAAGAGAAAATACATGATACCCATAGTTACAATTCCCTGCTCATCTCTACGCGGCTTAATGTGATCCTTGACAAGAATTATCTTCTTAAAAGAATCATTAACTTGCCTCAATGAATTTTGTTCCTGTTGTATTTTCTCAGGTGTATTCATAGTAAATGCTGATTGCAGATAATACTTTTTGCTTCCCCGTGAAGCAACAAAATCTATTTCGTACTGTTTTCTGATTGTTTTCCCGGCTTTGTTTTTGCTGTAACTTTCGACTACGCCTACATCGGCACGGTATCCTCTGTTTCTGAGCTCGTTATATATTATATTTTGCATTATATGATTTTCTTCGACTTGTCGAAACCCCAGTTTGGCATTTCGGATACCAACATCTTCGAAATAGTATTTGACCAATGAATTAATGTATTTCTTTCCCTTAACGTCGTATCTGACCGCTTTACTTATTAAAAAAGCGTCTTCAAGGTAATCGGCATATTTTTTTAAGGTAGCGCTGCTGATTTTTTTATTTTTTACACCGGAGAATGTTTTGGACAGTTTCAGGGAATTGGTCAATGAACCTGTAGCAGAGGCCAAAATATTAATCAGTTCGTCCAGTTCTTCTTTATTACGAATATGATGTCTGTCGATAATATCCGATAAATATACTGTTTGAAATAAGTGGGTCAGGTAATCTTCTTTTTCTTCGGGAGTTTTTCTGTTTAGTATAAACGGTAATCCGCCATACATCACATACTCATCCCATGCTTCTTCTTTACTTCCCTCATATGCAGACAAGTATTCTCTGAAATTTAGTGGATAAATACGAATTTCATCTCCCCTTCCCCTAAATTCCGTGATAACATCTGAGGACAGAAATTTTGAGTTACTTCCGGTGACGTATACATCAGCGTTTTTATGTGCAGGAAAGAGTTCAGTACATCTTCGAAGTCATCCAAAAGCTGTACTTCATCCAGAATAATATAATAATCCTCGTCGTCAATAATTTTTCTTTCACATATTCCAACATGTTATCCGGATCACGCAGTTTTGCATTGCTTCTGTCATCCAGCGCAATCTCAATAATGTGCGACGTGTCAACACCTTTTTCCAATAAATAACGATGGAATATGTTAAATAATAAATAAGATTTTCCGCAGCGTCTGACACCGGTAACAATTTTGATTAATCCGTTTTTCTCCCGGCTTATCAATTTTTCTAAATATAAATCTCTCCTGATATCCATAAGCGAGCATCCTTATTTTAAAAAAGTGTGTGTATACACAAATATTTTAACTAAACAGCATACAGAAATCAAATAAAATTTTTAATTTAATCCAATACGGTACCCTCAGATTCTGTTCCGGGAACCCCATTCGCACATCCCGTCCAAAATAGGAATCAGAGATTTTCCGCGCTCGGTAAGACTGTACTCCACTTTCGGAGGAATCTGCGGATACTCCTCCCGATGAATCAGTCTGTCAGCCTCCAGTTCCTTTAAGGTAGAACTTAATGTTTTATAAGAGATATTACCGATATACTTTTTCATTTCATTGAAACGGACGATTCCGAACTCCATTAAGGTGTAAAGAATCGTCATTTTATATTTCCCGTTAATCAGGGATAAGGTATAGCTAAAGCCTGTGTCGTTTAAGCATTCCTGAGAGATACAGCGCCCTTCCATTTTACACTCTCCTTTAAGTAAGTATATAACTCTAATATAAGTATCGCACCTGAATGTGCGTACTTGTTTTTGATTTAGTTTATGCTAGTATCATAGTATGAGCTGCAGAACAAGTCAAGGCAGTAAAAGATGGAAAAGCAAAGGAGTGCATATTGTATGAGTAAAAAGATTGTTGTAATCACAGGAAGCCCGAGGAAAAACGGAAACAGTTTTGCGATGACAGATGCGTTTATCACAGCGGCAGAAAGCAAGGGACATACGGTGACACGTTTTGATGCTGCCATGAAAAAAGTAGGCGGATGCCATGCGTGTGAAACCTGCTATAAGACCGGAAAAGCATGTTCTTTTGATGATGACTTTAATGAAATTGCTCCGGCTATTTTGGAAGCAGATGCCGTTGTATTTACGACACCGGTCTATTGGTATTCCATTCCGGCACAGATTAAGGGTGTTATTGACAGGCTGTTTTCGTTCTGTGTGGCAGGAAAAGATGTGGCAGGAAAAGAGTGTGCACTGATCACATGTTGTGAAGAGGATGATATGTCTGTTATGGACGGGGTTCGTATTCCGGTTGAGCGTTCCGCTGCATTATTGAAATGGAAGATGGTAGGAGAAGTCCTTGTTCCTAGTGTTTTGAACGTGGGCGATATCGAGAAAACAGACGGATGTAAGCAGGCGGCCGCACTGGCTGATCAATTTTAGGGGAAGACCGGATAAATCAAACTGAAATGATCTGCAAACAGGGCTGTCGCATTAAATCTGCAACAGCCCTGTTGTTTTCCGGGATCGATTATTATATCCCGATATCAAGAGCTTTTTTGTCGAATGGCTGCCTTAAAGTCCGTCTTTCCTGCATTTGAAATTCTGACGATATTGTCCGGGCGTCAGACCGAGGGTTTCACGAAACATTCGGATGAAATAACTGCTGGAAGCAAAACCTGTCTGCTGTGAGATCAATTCCATATCCGCATCGGATTCGATAAGCATTTTCTTTGCACGCTCAATGCGAATTGCAGTTAAATACTCCGTAAAATTTCTGGAAAAATGTTTTTGAAAAAAGACGCTGAAATATTTGGGGGACATATGGAATTCCTGACCTAATTTTTGCAAAGAAAGCTTTTCGTTATAATGTATTTGAATGTAGTGTGCAATTTCAAGGAGCAGGCGCGTCTGAGCGGAATCTTCGTGTTGTCTGTAGATTATCAGATTGTTTTCATACAGGAAGGCATAGAAACGTAGAAGCTCTGCCTTGATCATAAGCCAGTTTCCAGCGTTATTGCAATAATTGTCATATATTTTCTGAAAAGCCGTATGTACTTGTCCGGCAACTGGTGAAGGTAGCTGTGTAATTATTTGTACCTTTCCTTCTATGATAGGATTCAGAAACTTTTCCACCGCTTCGTCTATTTGCGCGAATTGAAGCCATGAAAGGGGAAAGATAAAAGCCAGATAGGTGCAGTCCGGTGTCTGTGACTGCATTCCATGTAACTGTCTAGGATTGATGCAAAAAATGTCTCCTGCTTTTCCGATATAGGTTTTTTCTTGAATTTTCAGATTTAATTCTCCGGTCTGTATCCATAAAATTTCCGCAGTTTCCTGCCAATGGTACGGAACATCAATTTTTCCGTTAGGTTCTTGCATAAGATAAATTTTTAAGGGACGCATCAAAGTGCCTTGCGGTCTTGTTTCCTGTAAGTTCTGTTTCATATGTCTGTCCTTTTCTTCATTTCTCTTTTTAATCCATCACAGGTTTGATAGCCCGTAGCTTGCCGCAGGGCAATTTGATATGGATATTTTAACATAATGTATGGATATTCTTCAACATTTGCTTTGGTTTGCAGGATATAATTCAATTTGTAATATGCCGAGATACTTGCAAAAAAAATAAGAGAAAAAGAAAGCGAGGAATCATACTATGACACACTGGTTGGAACAAAGTATTTTTTATGAAATCTATCCGCAGAGTTTTTATGACAGTAACGGGGATGGGATAGGAGATATTCCCGGTATTATTGAAAAACTGGATTATATCTGTGATTTGGGATGCAATGCTCTTTGGCTGAATCCTTGTTATCTGTCGCCGTTTGGCGATGCGGGATACGACGTATCTGATTATTGTCAGGTGGCACCGCGCTATGGAACGAACGAAGATCTGATCCGTTTGTTTAAAGAAGCCCATATGCGCAGTATGCATGTCATCCTTGATTTAGTCCCGGGGCATACCTCTACAGAGCATCCATGGTTTCGGGAATCGTGTAAAAATGAGCCAAACCAATATTCGGGCAGATACATCTGGACGGATTCGGTCTGGACCGATGCGGCGGATTATGAAGGAATTTCCGGTTCGCTGCGCGGATTGTATCCGAGGAATGGCAGTGTTGCCGTTAACTTTTTCTCGAATCAGCCGGCGCTGAACTATGGTTTTGCCAATCCAAGCGAGCCGTGGCAGAGTGCGGTAGATGCCCCGGAAGCGTTGGCAACACGTCAGGCGATGAAGGAAGTTATGGTTTTTTGGCTGTCTAAGGGATGTGACGGATTTCGTGTAGATATGGCAGGATCGCTGGTAAAAAATGATTACGGAAGCGTGGAAACAATAAAGCTTTGGCAGGATGTTCGCGATTTTCTGGATGATAAATATCCGGAGGCAGTATTGATTTCCGAGTGGGGTGAACCGGATAAATCTTTGATGGCCGGATTCCATATGGATTTTCTGCTTCATTACGGACCTTCTCACTATATGGATCTATTCCGTTGTGAACATCCATATTTTTGCCGGGAGGGAAAAGGCGATGCGTCCTCGTTTGTAGACACCTATTGCAAAAATTATACTTTGACAAACGGAAAAGGGTTGATCTGTATTCCGTCCGGAAACCATGATATGGAGCGGATTCGCAAATATTTGGATGAAGAAGAATTAAAGATTGTATTTGCGTTTCTATTGTCAATGCCCGGAGCACCGTTCGTATATTATGGTGATGAGATCGGAATGCGGCATTTGGAGATTCCGTCTGTTGAGGGCGGATATGATCGTACCGGTGCAAGGACACCGATGCAGTGGAATGGCGAAGTAAATTACGGATTTTCAAAGGCATCGGCAGATAATCTTTATACACAGCAGGATTTATCAGAGAATGCGCCTATAGTCTCCGGGCAGATGTCCGATGAGGGGTCACTTTGGAATGAGATTCGGAAGTTATGTGAAATCCGCAAATCGTATCCCGCTTTGTGTGCATCCGGAACGATTCAGTTTGTGTATTGTGAGCCGGAAAAATATCCGCTCGTATATCTGCGTACCGGTGAAAATGACAAAATACTGGTAGTGCTTAATCCTTCTGAAGAAGATGCTGTCTGTCCCTGTGCATATCGGTTAGAAGATGTGATCTACACATTAGGGAAACCGATAAGCTGCGAAGACGGAATGTTGCATGTGCCGGGGCAGAGTGCAGGATTTATCAAGGTTGATGTGGTAAATGTTTAGAGAAGGAGTAAAAGAGATAAAAACATTTTGAACGGGTGAAAAACTGTGTTTTTAAAATAACTTAAGTGTTGTATAATAAGACATGAAGTTATATTAAAGCGTCAAAGAACAGGAGGCATCTGCAATGCAGCAGACCACACCGGAGAAGATCGGGAGAGAAAAAGGGCAGGGGATGGTGCTCAAGAACCTGCCGTCTTATGAGTATAAACAGAAAGAGATCTGCGTATATAACAAGGAACAGAAAATATACGGCATTGCTTATATCCCGGATACCGGCGGGGAGCGCATACCGCTTATCATATGCGCTCATGGATTGGGCGGTTCTCATAGTTCCAGTACCGCTCATTATGCAAGGCAGTTAGCACCCTGTGGTGTGGCGGTCTACTGTTTTGATTTCTGTGGCGGCGGCGGAACTAAGAGCGACGGCGAGACCACCCGGATGTCTGTAATGACAGAAGTAGCAGATTTAGAGGCAGTTTTGGAGGCGGCGATGCAGTGGGATTTCGTAGATACCGGGCGCATTGTGCTGCTGGGAACCAGTCAGGGAGCTGCCGTTGCGGCAATCACGGCGGCGAGGCATGTGCAGGATATTGCAGGGCTTGTATTGATGTATCCGGGATTTGTGATCAGCGATATTGTTCATGAGATGTTTCCGTCTCGGCAAGAGATACCGGACACCTTTCCTTTTCACTGGATTATGGCAGGGCGGCCTTACGCAGAAGACATGTGGGATTATGATGTCTATAAGGAGATCGGAAACTATAAGAAAAAGGTTCTGCTGTTGCACGGCAATATGGACATGGTTGTTCCGATATCCTATTCTGAGAGAGCGGCGGCAACCTATGAAGATGTGGAGTATTATGTGATCGACGGCGCGGGACATGGGTTTACGGACGACGCTTTCGATGAGTCGGTGAGACGGATTGCAGATTATCTACAGGAGGGATTTCTATGAAATACGACGTAATTATCATCGGTGCAGGACCGGGAGGCATTTTCACGGCATATGAACTGATACAGCAGGAGAAAGATTTAAAGATTGCCGTGTTTGAATCGGGGCATGCACTGGAAGCAAGACATTGCCCGATCGACGGAGATAAGGTCAAAAGCTGTGTGCATTGTAAGAGCTGTTCCATCATGAGCGGCTTCGGCGGCGCGGGTGCTTTTTCCGACGGTAAATATAACATTACGAATGATTTCGGCGGCACCTTGTATGAGCATGTAGGTAAGAAGCAGGCCATTGATCTGATGAAATATGTGGATGAGATCAACATGAAATACGGCGGGGAGGGTACGAAGCTGTACACTACGGCCGGAAGTCACTTTAAGAAATTGTGTCTGCAGAATAAGCTGAACTTATTAGATGCGTCCGTGCGTCATCTCGGAACAGATATCAACTATGTTGTGCTGGAAAATCTCTATGCATTATTGCAAGATAAAGTGGAATTCCATTTCGATACGCCGGTTCGGGCAGTAGAGACTATGAGTGAGGGCTATCGCATCGTATGTGAGAATGAAACTTATGAATGTGACAAATGTGTCATCTCTGTAGGGCGCAGCGGCAGTAAATGGATGGAAACGGTCTGTGAGAAACTGGATATCGAGACGAAGTCCAACCGGGTAGATATCGGAGTCAGGGTGGAGCTTCCGGCGGTGATCTTTTCCCATCTGACGGATGAGTTGTATGAGAGCAAGATCGTCTACCGCACAGAGAAGTTCGAAGACCGGGTGCGGACTTTCTGCATGAATCCTCACGGGATCGTGGTCAACGAGAACACGAACGGTATCGTGACGGTGAACGGACACAGCTATGAGGGCGCGGATAAACAGACGAACAACACCAACTTTGCACTTCTTGTAGCGAAGCATTTCTCCGAGCCTTTTAAGGACAGCAACGGTTACGGCGAGAGCATTGCCAGACTCTCCAACATGCTGGGCGGCGGTGTGATCGTGCAGCGATTCGGCGATCTGGTGAGAGGAAGACGCAGCAACTTGAAGCGTATTGAGGAAGGTCTGGTGGAGCCTACCCTGTCGGCGACTCCGGGCGACTTAAGTCTGGTGCTTCCGAAACGTATTCTGGACGGTATTATTGAAATGATCTATGCCCTTGATAAGATCGCGCCCGGCACGGCCAATGACGACACGTTGCTATACGGCGTGGAAGTGAAGTTCTACAATATGGAAGTGGAGATCGACGAACATCTTGAGACGAAATATAAAGGACTTTATATTATCGGGGACGGCAGCGGCGTAACCCATTCGCTTTCCCATGCATCTGCGAGCGGTGTGTATGTGGCGAGGAATATTGTAGCAGAAGGCGTTGCGGAATAATGACAGGCGGACAGAGCACATAAGACAAGATGAAGACATATGATATAGAAGGACTGCATAAATTATATTAATAATCTATGCAGTCCTTTATTTTTTGTATTATGGGAAATTCCTACGTTCAATTCAGGTAAAGGCATGCTCGTATTTCAATGAGGCGTCACCCATGGTTGCAGCATTATCTAATATTTCCAACATCATTATTCCCGTCATTATCTTTTATATCGTAGCGTACGGACTCGCCGCCCGCAGTAATGTATACGAGGATTTCATTAAAGGGGCTAAAGACGGTTTCCACACAGTGATCCAGATCATGCCCACATTGATCGGGTTAATGGTAGCGGTGGGAGTGCTCCGTGCATCAGGTTTTCTGGATTTTGTGGGCGGCCTGTTCGCAGGGATTACCGCCAGAATGGGATTTTCGTCGGAGCTGGTGCCGCTCATTCTGATCAAGATGTTTTCTTCTTCGGCGGCAACGGGACTGGTGCTGGATATTTTTAAGAATCACGGACCGGATTCCCTGATCGGCTTGACCACATCGATTATGATGAGCTGTACGGAGACGATCTTCTATACAATGTCGGTTTATTTTCTGGCGGCGAAGGTGACGAAGACGCGCTATACGCTGACAGGTGCACTGCTGGCTACATTAGCGGGCGTGATCGCAAGTATTGTACTGGCAGGAATTATAGTGTAAGGATAGAGCGGTATAAAGCATAAGAAACGGCACATCCGTAAGGAGTGCCGTTTCTTATGTGTGAGAAGGATAGAAATGTGTAAACTCAGTATATGTCAACAGGATGCCGATTTAGAGGACATCTCTGTTATGTTTAGTCGAAGCCGGTCAGCACCGAAGCAGCACCGGCGGCTCCTATAAAGTGTAGATTAGAATCATTTCATTATGTATTCCCCAACTACAATTAATACTATAAGGGATAATTGTGAATGAGATGTGTCAAATATCGAAAGAAAAAAGAAATAATTTATAAAATAAATTTTATAATTTTGATACAGGAATAGGTTTTGATGGAAGGATAAACAATTTAATTTGACTATCAAACTATTATTTGTTAAAATAGAGAGCACCAAATGTCTGGTGATTGGTAGAGTGATGTTTGAATATGTGCAGGAATGCCGTTTAAATACTTAGGTGTTTCGGAATGGATGTAATTATGGATTTCAACAGTACGCTGAATGATGTGCTGGTCAAATTGTTCCGCAATGTTAATGTGATAGAGGAACGTGCGATCCGCACCGAGGAATATAAAGATGTGACGACCAATGATATGCATGTGATCGAGGCGATCGGCATGGATGGAGCGAAGAACATGACCAGTGTGGCGCGTTTGCTGGAAGTCACTACAGGAACACTCACTATAGCGGTCAATAGTCTGGTTAAGAAAGGATATGTGGACCGCGTGAGAAGTGAGGAGGATAGAAGAGTCGTATTGGTCTCTTTATCCGAAAAAGGCAGGAAGGCTTATCTCCATCACCGCAAATTCCATGAACAGATGATAGAGTCTGTGGTGGCACAGCTGACAGAAGAGGAACAGCGGATTCTGGAGAAAGCCTTAACGAAGCTGAATCATTTCTTTCGGGTTAGTTGATAAGGAAGCATTTTATTCACAATTTCTACGCAGGTCGGTCATTGGTCAGCGTGCTCCGGACAGTACTTTGGCTAATGTGTCGAAATCGGCGGGACCTTTTTCCAGCAGGAAACTGTGAAAATAGTAAAGAAATTCAGGATCTTCCACTATCGTATCGTATGCAGAATGATCACGGGCAGCAGAAGTCTGGTTATTATTGTACCAGATTTTGGCTGCCTGTTTTTTTAATTCCGTGATTTCCAAATAACCCAGATAATATTTCGGATAGTTACATGGTTCTTCTGCAATATAGGAGTAGATTGCCGCGATGGTGTCTGTGTCTGAGGAACCAAGGGAGGCAAATATCATATACACATCCCGGAAGGAGGCACCGTCATAGTGGATGGATATGTCCAGCAGGGAATACAGGGCAAGCTGAATCTGACGATCCAGACGGCAGGCATAATAGTAGTTCGCGGCTTCAGGGTGTTCGTTCCCTGCAAGCGCAATTGCATAATCGTAGGAAGAAAATTCAGCGTACATTGCCCAGCCTTCCACATATCCTCCATAGTAGAGGACGCTGCGCAGGGGCGACGTACCGGCCTGGTTTCGAAACCGCTGGCTGTATACAGTCTGATAGAGATGTCCCGGATAGCCTTCATGTGCCAGTGTTGTGAAGAGGGACAGATCGTCCGGAGTATCCGGTGCGTTGATGTAGATGGTATTATTCAATACGTTGTCTATTGGCGGAGTCATATAGAATGCCGGAGCGGTATAGGGCTCTAAACTGTCATCCACATACTTGACGGTACAGCGTATTGGAGTATCGCTGTCATCCGAAGGAATGGCAGGATATTCCTGCTCGATGGAATCTTCCAGATAGTCAAGTACATTTTCCGGGGACATTTCCGGCAGCAGGGATTCCCCGCGAATGAGCTCCGCTCTCAAGGTATCGTCATTTTCCAAGAGATTGCGTAGCGCTTTGTAATTGGCGGTGAGATCCTGATAGAGTAACTGTTTGATCTCATAGATTCCGCGTCCGGAGCCGGTTCTCAGATGCAGTAACGCCGTATAATATTCTCTGCCGCCCGGATAGTGCGCCAGTCCGCAGATTTCTCCACCTGAACCCTTAAGTAGGGTGAGCTCATCGGCAAGATATTCATATGCCGGCGCCACAACGGTGGTCAGCAGGCGGTTGTTCCGGGATTGGTAGGATAGCGCGGCTTCAGGGGTAATAATTCCCTGATCAGTCAAATTCTGTAGGCGCTGGTCAAAAGTTATTTCAAGAAAATGTGTGTTTGCTTCTAGTTGTTCAGGATCCATCAAGTCACTGCACTGCCTGATCACTTTGTCTGCGGTGGTATCTGCCATGAAGAGTCCGGCATCGGCTTTCTCGTGCTCGTACACCAGCAGACCGTCGAAATATTCCGGAATCTGTGTCAGGATGTTAAGATAGAGTTCCACGTCTTCCACGGTGTCAAACCGATATTCCGCCAGCAGAATGGGAAGTTCTGAGGGTGCACCGGAGGAGGGAGAGAGAGGATCCGCAAAGTAAGGATAAGCGGCAGTGTCCTTGATACAGTCTATGTAAGAGCACAGCAGGCGGTAAAGATACCGGTTTTCGTCTGAGAGTCTTCCGGGATCATATTTTTCTAACTTTTCAGACAAGAGTGATAATGCGTATATTTCATTGGCCGCATCTCCTGCATGGTAAACGGGTAACGTGAGCTGTGTCTCGTCAATATGGTAGACCGACGGGTCATCTACAGAATAATGAAAATGAATGGGATTCGCCTGCAGTTCCTCTAAGAAAAAATCTTCCGCAAAAGCCTCAAATCTTGCATCAACGTGAGTATACAGGTAACCAAAGAGGGTGGCAGCGCTAAAACAGGTGAAGAGAATCAGGGCGGCGGTCCATTGTTTAAGAGATAAGATACGTTTCAAGACAATACCTTCCGATTGGATTTATATTAATATATGAATTGTGCTCGGGAATCATGAGTGGAGAAAAGAGAGGATGTAAGAGATTAACAAGGCAGGAAAAATAGAAGACCGGATCAAAAGATGATTCGGTCACGTCCGCTTTCTTTACCAAAATACAATTTCTTATCTGCCTCTTTCAGTATTGTAGTCAGATCACTGCGAAAGTCGTATTCTACCAGTCCGAAAGTCATGGATACAGAGAAACTCTCGGAACCGCCATCAAAGGCGATCGCCTTGATCTTATGCCTGAGTGTTTCCAGCGCTATGTGCGCCTTATCGCCGTTTGATTCGGGGAAGATTATTAAGAATTCTTCACCGCCCCAGCGTGAAAGGAATGTGTTATCGGGTAATTCCGTTTGAAATGTCTCGGATATTTTCTTAAGTACGGTATCTCCCACATCATGTCCGTATGTATCATTGACGTGTTTGAAGAAATCAATATCGCACATGCAGATGCTGATCTGATGTGAAGGAGCGTGTAAGAGGTGATCCAGATATTCCATGGTGCTGCGGCGATTATGAAGACCGGTCAGAGGGTCAATGTTTGCCTGTTGCTTAAGCTGTTCGTTATATTCGATCAACTTGCCTTCGAGAGTTTGTGTGTCTGTGCTGAAAATATATGCAATCAGTGCGGTCGTCCAGAAGATTGCCAAAGTATTTACAATCTGAAATGCATTGTTTACTCCGGAGACAAGGAGAATGACAGGAGAGTTCTTCAAGCAGTAATAGTACAGGCAGATACGGAGCGCACACAGTGCTAAGGAATAGATGATCTTAGCAGTCTCATGTCTGTATTTGGCAAAGAAGCAGAGTACGAGCAGTGTAATGATGAAGTGCTGTACACCGATGTTCCAGCCGAACATTATAATGTTAAATATGATCCAGACCAGTATATAAATATTCAGAATACAAAAAGAGATAAAGGTAGGACTATAGTAGGACAGCGCAAAAATTGCAATAAAAAGTACCATGGAAACCTGGCACAGGATCATTCCGCCAATATGTGACAGTGATAGGAACAGAAAGCTGTTGATCAGGGAATAAAGCGTCATGGTGAGAGTTAAAAACCTGACGACCACGATAAGTTTGGAGGACTCATTCTGGCCACCCGTGTCTTTGCAGATATTTTGATAGAGATTATGTAAGAAGTTTATTCCCTTCATAATAAATTTACCATTTCCTTCCGGCAGGCAGAGTGATTAGTGTATTAAGCATACACCATATACTAAATTAATGCAATTGCGCAATCCGCAAATTGCATTTTCTCTGAAAGTTGATACAATAGTAAGAAAGGACAGCAGAGAATACGTGGGAAATGGACAGTCAAACTAATCTGTACACTTCACAGTGGCAGGATGGCATGCGATACGGCACGGGTAACATGACGGCAGATAATATATTGGGAATAATGAAAGAGTGGAGGTATGAGATGGGGGCAAAAGAATGTATAGCAGGCGGTAGAGCGGTGTTAGGCATTGAATTCGGTTCGACAAGAATCAAGGCGGTTCTGGTGGATGAATCGAATCAGCCGATCGCGTCGGGCGCGCATGACTGGGAGAACAGACTGGAGAACGGCATCTGGACGTATAGTCTGGATGATATCTGGACGGGATTACAGGATTGTTACCGGAAGTTGACAGAGGATGTACAGGCACAGTATGGCGAGAAGCTGACGAAGATCGGCGCCATCGGATTCAGCGCCATGATGCATGGGTATATGGCATTTAATGAGAAGGACGAGTTGATGGTGCCTTTCCGCACATGGAGAAATACGATTACGGAGGAGGCATCCGTGAAACTGACGGAACTTTTCAATTATCATATTCCCCAGAGGTGGACGATCGCACATCTGTATCAGGCGGTCTTAAACGGGGAAGAGCATGTGGCGGATTTAAAATTCGTTATTACGCTGGCAGGATACATTCAGTGGAAGCTGACTGGCGAGAAAATTGTTGGTGTCGGGGAAGCTTCCGGTATGTTCCCCATCGACATAGAGACGGGACAGTTCAACGAGCGGATGATCGATCAGTTTGATGGGGCTGTGGCGGACAAAGGTTTTGTATGGAAGCTGCGTGATGTACTGCCCGCCGTATACACGGCAGGACAGCAGGCCGGCGCACTGACGGAAGAAGGCGCGAAACTGTTAGACCCTACAGGCATATTGCAGGCAGGCGTGCCGTTCTGCCCGCCGGAAGGTGATGCGGGAACAGGCATGGCGGCAACCAACAGTGTTGCGCAGCGCACGGGTAATGTATCTGCCGGAACAAGTGTATTCGGCATGATCGTATTGGAGAAAGAACTCTCCAAAGTATACGATGCTATCGATCTGGTGACTACGCCCGACGGCAGTCTGGTGGCTATGGTGCATTGTAACAACTGTACTTCCGATCTGAACGCATGGGTGAATCTGTTCAAAGAATATTCGGATCTGATGGGCATGAAAGTGGATATGAACGAGCTGTACGGCAATCTGTACCGCAAAGCGTTAGAGGGTGACGACGACTGCGGTGGTCTGCTGGCATACAATTATTTCTCCGGAGAGCATGTGACCGGATTCAACGAGGGACGGCCGCTGTTTGTGCGCAGACCCGACGCGAAGTTTAGTCTGGCGAACTTTATGAGAGTACACTTGTTTACCGCTCTGGGTGCATTAAAGACCGGTCTGGACATTCTGCTGAAAGAGGAAGGCGTACAGGTGGATGAGATCCTCGGACACGGCGGACTCTTTAAGACCAAAGGCGTGGGACAGAGCATTTTGGCGGCAGCCATCGACGCTCCGGTGAGCGTTATGGAAACCGCAGGCGAAGGCGGCGCATGGGGAATTGCGCTTCTGGCTTCCTATATGATCAATAAGGGTGCGGACGAGAGTCTTGCGGCGTTCTTAGACAGCAAAGTATTTGCCGGACAGAAGGGCGAGAAGATGGAACCGAAGGCAGCGGACGTGCAGGGCTTCAATGAATTCATGAAGCTGTACGGCGCAGGGCTTGCGATCGAGAGAGCAGCGGTTGAAAATATATAAAAAGAGATGAAGACGTACAAGGAAAGGGGTGATCAGAGAAGATGTTAGAGGAGCTGAAGAAACGGGTCTATGAGGCGAATATGCTTCTGCCGAAATACGGGCTGGTTACTTTTACATGGGGAAACGTCAGCGGGATCGATGCGGAGAGCGGGATCTTTGCGATCAAGCCGAGCGGCGTGGATTACGATAAATTGCTGCCCGATGATATGGTGTTAGTGGATCTGGAAGGCAATAAGGTGGAGGGCAAGTACAATCCTTCTTCCGATACGGCGACCCATGTGGAACTGTACAAGGCATATCCGGAGATCGGCGGCGTGGTGCATACCCATTCGTCCTACGCCACAAGCTGGGCACAGGCGGGCAGGAGCATTCCGTGCTACGGAACGACCCACGCTGATTATTTCTATGGAGAGATTCCGTGTCTGCGCTGCCTGAATGTGGACGAGATCGCGGATGCTTATGAGAAGAACACGGGGCTTCTGATCGTTGGTGAGTTTAAGAGAATGAATAAGGATCCCATGGCTGTTCCGGCGGTGCTGTGCAAGAGTCACGGGCCTTTTGCATGGGGCAAGGATGCGCACGAAGCGGTGCACAATGCGGTTGTTCTGGAGGAAGTGGCGAAGATAGCTTACCGCGCGGAGGCGATCAATATACGGATTCAGCCCGCGCCCCAGGAACTGCAGGATAAGCATTATTACAGAAAGCATGGTGCAAATGCATATTACGGGCAGGGAAAGTAAATATGGCAGAGGTTCAGCAGGGTTTTTGTTGTTAGAACTTGGGCTGTTACATTGGGTGTGAAAAGTAATGAGGAACAAACGGTTATTAAATATTCACAAATTTTGGCTAGTAGATTTGTATAGTTTATGCTATGATGATGTAGTGAAATGCCTAAAAAACAATACGGAGGTCGGCGATGAATAAATTAGAGTTACAAAGAGCAGCGAATGAAGTCCGTAAAGGAATCATAACCGCGGTGCATGGCGCGAAGGCGGGACACCCGGGCGGTTCTTTGTCAGCGGCGGATGTTTTTACATATCTTTATTTCGAGGAGATGAATATCGATCCGAAGGATCCTAAGAAGGCGGACAGAGACCGCTTCGTATTATCCAAGGGGCACACGGCTCCGGGATTGTACTCCGCGCTTGCCAACAGAGGATATTTCCCGGTGGAAGATTTAAAGACTCTGCGTCATCTGGGTTCCTATCTGCAGGGACACCCCTGTATGCAGGAAACGCCCGGCGTGGATATGTCTTCCGGTTCTCTGGGACAAGGGATCTCGGCGGCGGTCGGTATGGCGCTGGCGGCTAAGATGGATGGTAAAGATTACAGAACTTATACACTGTTAGGCGACGGTGAGATTCAGGAAGGTCAAGTGTGGGAGGCGGCGATGTTTGCCGGACACCGCAAGCTGGATAATCTGGTAGTGATCGTGGATAACAACGGGCTGCAGATCGACGGTAAGATCGATGACGTGTGCTCACCTTACCCGATCGATAAGAAGTTCGAGGCTTTTAATTTCCATGCGATCAATATAGACGGTAATGATTTCGACCAGATCGACGCGGCATTTAAAGAGGCCAAGGCAACGAAAGGCATGCCCACGGCGATCATCTGTAAGACTGTTAAGGGCAAAGGCGTATCTTTCATGGAGAACAATGCGGGATGGCACGGCAAAGCGCCTAACGATGAGGAATATGCGACGGCAATGGCGGATCTTGAGAAGATCGGTGAAGGATTAGGAGGTGCGAACTAATGGCAGACGTTAAGAAAATTGCTACCCGTGAAGGTTATGGCAATGCACTTGCCGAGTGCGGTGCCGATTTCCCGAATCTGGTCGTTCTTGATGCAGACCTTGCGGGAGCAACTAAGACAGGCGTATTTCAGAAAGCATATCCGGACCGCCATATTGACTGCGGTATTGCAGAGTGTAATATGACAGGTATTGCGGCGGGGCTTGCTACCTGCGGCAAGATTCCTTTTGTCAGTTCTTTCGCTATGTTTGCGGCGGGACGTAACTTCGAGCAGGTTCGTAACTCCATCGGTTATCCGCACCTGAATGTGAAAATCGGTGCAACCCATGCAGGTATTACGGTAGGAGAGGATGGCGCGTCCCATCAGTGTAATGAGGACGTGGCACTTATGAGGACGATTCCGGGCATGACTGTTATCGTGCCTTCCGATGATGTAGAGGCTAAGGCGGCCGTAAGAGCGGCGATAGAATTAGAAGGACCGGTGTATCTGCGTTTCGGACGCGCGGCGGTTCCGGTGATTAATGACACACCGGATTATAAGTTTGAGATCGGCAAGGGCGTTTTGCTTCGTGAGGGTACGGACGTGACGATCGTTGCCAGCGGCATTACGGTTGCATCTGCACTGGAAGCGGCTGATATGCTGGCGGCTGACGGGATCAGTGCGGAAGTAATCAATATCCACACGATCAAACCTCTGGATGAGGAGCTGATTCTGGCTTCTGCTAAGAAGACAGGCAAGGTCGTGACGGCGGAGGAGCATTCCGTGATCGGCGGCTTAGGCAGCGCGGTATGTGACTGCTTGTCCGCAAAACATCCGACACAGGTTCTTAAGATCGGTATGCAGGATGTGTTCGGCGAATCGGGACCGGCGAATGCACTGGTGGAGAAGTACGGATTAGACGGTAAAGGAATCTACGGTTCCGTGAAAGCGTTCATGAAATAGTGCCGGATAAGCTTTGATTCGCACGCTGTACTGTCGATTCGGTCAGGCAGCGTATACACTCGATAATTCAGAAAGGCATGGACGTGTATATGTCTGAGCAGACAAAAAGAAAGAATATCTTGTCACCTTCTATATTGGCGGCGGATTTCTCCAAGCTGGGGGAACAGATTACGCAGGCGGCGAAATCCGGTGCGGAGTATCTTCATATTGATGTGATGGATGGCGTGTTCGTGCCGTCGATTTCCTTCGGGATTCCGGTGGTGAGATCGCTGCGTAAGGTAACGAACAGTATATTCGACGTACACTTGATGATTGTGGGACCGGAGCGCTATGTGAAGGAATTTGCACAGTGCGGTGCGGACAGTATCACTTTTCATCTGGAGGCGGCGGAGGATGCCGACGAACTGATTGATCAGATCCATGGTCTGGGCTGTAAAGCGGGTATGTCGATCAAACCACAGACACCTGTGGAAGCGGTCAGAAAGTACCTTAAGAAACTGGATATGCTGTTGGTGATGACGGTAGAACCGGGATTTGGAGGGCAGAAATACATACCCGAATCCACGGAGCGGATCAGGCAGGTCAGAGAGATGGCCGACGAATTGGAGACAGAGTTGGATATTCAGGTAGACGGCGGAATCACGCAGGATAATGTGAAGGTAGTCCTTGATGCCGGCGCGAATGTGATCGTTGCGGGGTCCGCGGTCTTTAAAGGGAATATCACAGAAAATGTTAAAAGGCTTATGGCGCAGTTTTAGACTGCGCCATTTTAATGCACGTCACACAACGTATTGCGGTAAAAAGTACGACATGACTTTAATATGAGAAAGCATATTCCAATATCCATATATTTCCATTACAATCAAACTGTGGAGGTAAGGCATTTTAGTTTAGGTGGATTAAGATGGGGATGTGCTTTACTGACTCTGCAAAATATGTCGAATTCTGTCGGTATAACTACACTAACCGTTTATTTTTGGGCGTTTTGAGGTCATTTTCTGCTTGATATTCTACGAATAATAAAATACTATTGAAATATAACAATATTTCTAATACTATAACTACAATGCTAATTGTAGCTTGTAGAGACTACGGAGGCAGAATATGACACTTGAAAATTTAACAGATTGTGAACAGTTAGTAATGAAGACAGTATGGGATGCTGATGAAGAGCTCAGCCTTATGGAGATCATGCAGAGAGTGAATGATAAGTACCATAAGGAATGGAAGCCGCAGACAGTATCTACATTCTTAGCACGTCTCGTAAGAAAAGGGT
The DNA here is from genome assembly GCA_014804655.1 of Lachnospiraceae bacterium. GTDB lineage: Bacteria > Bacillota > Clostridia > Lachnospirales > Lachnospiraceae > UBA3282. Next base: position 35,017 of record JAAUZK010000043.1, read on the forward strand.
ATTTAAGACATTATCGCCAGGGACGTGTATTCTTCTACCAGATCTTGGTTCCGCTTGACGAGTATAAGGGTCAGTTGACAAATGACTACGTCAATTTCTGGAATCACGACAATGCGGATGAATTCCTATGCGCGCTGGCGCAGGGAAGACCCTTACGACAGGATGAGGTCGAAAGGATACAAAAGATGATCGATGGATTGGGTAAATAATTTATTCCTTGCATTACTGCTGACTGATATCACAGGAACCATATTCTTTCTGGCGGAACTGTTGCTGAGAAAGTGGACCAGGTTGGATGCCGGATTTATGCGTTTTATGACAATGGTCTCACTGAGTGCATATCTTGTGCCGCTTGTCTATTTCGTGTTGTATGCGCACAGGTGGTTTAGTACGGCAGTAACGGCGGATAAGGTCAATCTGTTCTATAACACGCCGCTGATCCGAATCTTAAATGCGATCGGCGGTTTTGTATGGATCGGATTGTTCCTTATATTTTTAGCCATCAGGATGGTGCGCTGTATGCGATGGAAATGGATATGCAGAGGCAATATTCCGGAGGAAGACGAGGTTGTTTTCAAGGTGTTTCGGGATGTCTGTGCCGAACTCGGGATTAAGGGACGGATGTCCGTGTGTATGAATGATTCCGTTGCTATGCCGTGTATTACTTATGATCATGGGTATACCGTGGTCATGCCGCTATTGCGTTACACGGAAGAGGAAGCGAGAGTTATTTTCTACCACGAGCTATGTCATTTTCGCAACGGTGATCTGATCATCAAGACGATTGGCAGTATTGTTACTCTGTTGCATGCGTTTAATCCTGCAGCACATTTTCTGTTTCGGCAGATGAAAGTGGACTGCGAGAAATATTGTGACAGGGTGGCGTGTGAAAAGGGCGCAAATATGTTTACCGACTCGGGATATTTTCAGGTTATTCTGAATTTATCTTCCGAGGACGGTAATCGGAACAGGTACCAGCTGTTCACATTGGCGGACGGAAGGCAGGATTGCGAGAGGAGAGTGAAATACATGGGTGAGTATCAGAAACGCGGCAACTTGAAAAGAGCGACAGCAATCGCATTGGGTGCATGTTTTCTGTTAGGAAGCAGTATGACATCGTTGGCGGCAGGAAGCGGTGTGTTGAATTTATACGAGGGAATTGCGGATTGGTCAAGCATCAAGAATACATATGAGAAGAGCGCTACGGATAGTACGATGGATAGCATGACGGATATCAGTCCGGAAAGCATGGTGGACAGCATGTTGGATATCACTCCGGAAAACATAATAGACAGTACGGTAGAGAATACTATAGAGGGTGTGGCAGACGACGCGGATGAGGAGATAAGGCAGATACTTTCAAGAATGTATGATTTGGATCCTGCGGACGTGATCATGATGGGTGATGACGGCATCGAGCTTCAGGGACTGTTCTATAATGTTTCGTGGAATATTCCTGCCAGAAAGACTTATGTGTCTACCGGATTTAAGCATAAAGTGGGCGACTATATATACTTATCCGTAGTAGGAGATCCTGAAGATATTGAGTATGAGATGGGAATCAAGGATCCGGAGGATATTATGTGGTATGTGGAAGGAAGCGGTACAACATCGCAACGATTTGATATTGTGCTTGACGGAAGACATTATTTCTACATGATGAATCTGAGCAAGGATGAGGAACTGCATGCGGATATTGGATTGATCAGACATATAGCGGATGAGGAAGAGAAAGAAGCGGAGTAATACTCCGATGAGAATAGAAGACGGCAGAAACCGCGTGATGGAGCGCGGTGCTGCCGTCTCTTATGTTATAGGAAATATAGCAATCTGCCCTCTTGGTCTATCGTAATCATCTTTTGATACTCGAATCATGACAGGCCGTATTCCCGATACAACTGCTCCCGATATGCCTGATCAGACAGGGCACGTGTCATTTCCTCCGTCTTACCGGACTCCGTAAGTTTCAGCATCAATTGTAAAGCTCTGGTTTCGCCTTCTTTACGGCCCTCGGCATGGCCGATCTCGCGCCATTCCTTCCGTTCACTCCGTATATGTTTCTCCTCGTCATACTCAAAGATACTCACTGCTATCGCCTCCGCCCGATTCTCAGATAAAAAAATCGAAAGTATTCCGTTTCTGATACAATGGTCCACCGCCTGTTCCACCGCTTCCGGGAAAGCCATCGCTTTCGCGAAGGTTCTGACCTGCTCCACATACTGGGCATATTCTTTTAACAGACTGCAAGTTTCCAACAGCTCCTGATTATGTCCCAAGTTGATGTTATAAACAATGACGGTCAGTTCCAGCGCCGGCTGTTCCTGTTTCTTCTCGAATGCATCCGACAGTCGGAGCACCTGCTGTTCAGGCTGGCAATCAGTTCCGTTATAAAACACCACAAATTTGGGTGTAGGGATACTGACAAGCTTCCTGCCATACAGGTTCTCATCTTTGATTCTGCCCTGCAATACCCGGCTCACGTAGAACAGATCCCTTAACGGCATGTTAGGATTGTATGTGGACTGGTGCTCATAGAGCAGCAGCTCGAAGTCAAACACAAAGGAAATATCATTCTTATAATTCATGTAGACTGCATTTTCCAGTGTGGTGATCTCCAGATTAGCCACATCCGTATAGGATGTCCCGTTCAGTGCGTTGTACAGGCCGAGCAGATTTTCCTTTTCCCTAAAAAGCATACGGAATACGGTGTCCTTAAAATTACGTTGTACATTTGTTTCGTTCATTCTGTGTCCTCCTTGGTTAGAGACAGACCATTTTCAAACAGAAAAAGTATGTCTGTCACAGGAGAACCGCTTCAGATCCTCCTGCCTTAGTAAAAGTTAATTGGGAACAAAGCATGGATTTTCTGAAACTTAGAATAAAGATAGAAAGTACTGATCTGTTTTTGTAGAAAATATGCTTTCCATTACTATAGCACGATGTTGACGGAATTGTAAATGGGTTTTTTTGAAAAAATGAAAACATTTTTGAGCGATAAAAGGCGCGGACAGACAAAGCGGCCTGCCTAAAATATTCCGTCTCTACTTTACACGCTTAATGGAATTGCGCAACATTAACAGATCATAGTAATCTAAGAGAAGTTGCGTGCTTTGGGGATCCAGTTCTACGATCGTGTTCATCAGGTCGCCCACCGTGTAATCCGCGGAGAGGGGATGATTCAGCGTGTCGATTCCTGCTTTATAATCTGTTCGTTGTAAGAGATAGTCTGTAGAGACATCAAAGAAATCTGCCAGCATCGACAATGTGTTCAGATCGGGTAAATGGACGCACTTCTCATAATTGGAGACGGTTGCCACAGTCACATTCAGATAGGTTGCTACTTCTTTTTGCAGAATTCCTTTTTCTTTTCGTAATTTTGCCAATAACTTACCAAGTTCCATATTGTTCTCCGGCACATAAACTATATTTGTATATGTGGTTATCTGATGGTATAATGCGTAAGCGGTTGATTTTGGTCAACGGGTTACATCTGCACATGATTCTAGGACAATTTCACGATAAAGGAAATGGGAATAAACAATACAAATAAAATTGCGGATTAGAAACGCAGATATTTAACGGAACGTTAATTATATGATACGAAACGTTTAGTAGGAGGAACATTAGAAATTTAGGGTGCTGGATACTGGTTATATTCAGGCAGTAATACAGTTGCGGATTTAGCATAATTCAGACAGCATATTACTTGAAAAGAGACGTTGCAAGGAGTAAGATGGATACAGGTTTGTTTTCATGCGCCGGACGGGAACGGAGACAGATTCAAACATACGAATGGAACGAGGCAATGCAATGAAAACGGGATGGCATAGTGGGTGATAAGATGGCGGTTTTATGTAATCAGGTAGGATACTGCCGCTGGGCAGGAAAACGGTGGTATTGACTTCGGGAGAGCATTTCAGGGTAATGAAGGCGGAGCCCGGGCAGGACGTGTATCGGGCGATTCAGAAAGATATGACGAAGGCATTGTATTATCAGCGTTGCGGATGCGGGCTGCAGGAAGAGTACGCGGGAGTATATAAACATCCTATATGCCACGCGCATAAGGCGGTGTTCTGGACGGATCACAGCGTAGAGAAGGAAGTGTCGGGCGGCTGGCATGATGCGGGAGACTATGGCAGATACATATCGCCGGTGGCGCTTACCATAAACTGACATCGGAACGCCATGCGGATTTCATTATGCCAGAGGAGGATCATGCGCAGTTCTATCTTTTCCCGGTCTCATCTATGGCGACTGCGGATTATGCGGCGTCCATGGCGTTGGCTTCCAGAGTGTATCGTGCGTATGACGGCGATTTTGCGGATCGGCTGCAGGAGGCGGCCGTAAGGGCTTACGGATGGCTGGAGCGGTATTCGGAATATGTGGGATTTAAAAATCCGGAGAGCTGTAACACGGGGGAATATGATGATGTCTGCGATCTGGATGAGAGATTATGGGCGGCGGCGGAGATGCTTGTCACCACAGGAGAGCAGAAGTATTAGGAGCAGCTGGACAGACTGCTTAAGGAGAATCTGACGAAGACGGATTTCGGCTGGACGGATGTATCCGGTTTTGCGGCATTGGCAATTCTGACGGATGAGTCGCATAAGGCTTCGGTTGAGAGTGCGGCGGACTACAGTTATGTGACGGGATACGGAGAGCGCGCATACAGAAATTCGCACAATCGCCCGACGGAGTGTGACGGCATATTTCAACTGCAAATGAAATAAAACAATGAACTGAGGGCATATCGGAAATGAAGAAACTGGGAAGAAACGATCCCTGCTGGTGTGGCAGCGGGAGGAAATATAAGGCATGTCACATGGCCATGGATGAAAAGATAGAGCATTATGCATTGCAGGGTCATATCGTGCCGGATCACGATATATTAAAGACACCGGAGCAGATCGAGGGAATCCGACGAAGCAGTAAGCTGAACATAGCGATTCTGGACGAGATCGAAAAGCAGATCCATATCGGCATGAGCACGGAGGAGATCGACAGACTGGTCTGCAATATGACAAGAGAGATGGGCGGGATACCTGCGCCTCTGGGATATGAAGGATTCCCCAAGAGCGTCTGCACATCCATTAACGAGGTGGTATGCCACGGGATTCCCTGTGAGGAACGACTGCTTAAAGACGGGGATATCGTCAACGTGGATGTATCCACCATCTATCAGGGATATTTCTCTGATTCCTCCCGTATGTTTATGCTGGGAAATGTAGATCCGGAGACACAGAAGCTGGTGCGAGTAGCCAGAGAATGCATCGATGTGGGGCTTGAACAGGTGAAACCATGGAATTTCTTGGGAGACATGGCACAGGCGATCAATGACCATGCCAAGGCAAACGGGTATTCCATCGTGCGGGAGATCGGCGGACATGGTGTGGGACTGGAATTCCACGAAGAACCTTTTGTCAGTTATGTGACAAGCAAGGGAACGGAGATGCTCATGGTGCCAGGGATGGTATTTACCATAGAGCCCATGGTAAATATGGGCAAGGCGGATATTTACATCGATGACGATGACGGCTGGACGGTCTATACCGATGACGGCAAACCTTCTGCACAGTGGGAGGTAACGCTGGCAGTGACGGAAGACGGCTATGAAATTTTGACATATTAAGCTAAAAAAGATGACGAACACCATACGATATTCCGTTTGTATGGCTCAAAGTCAGTGCACATCTTGAATTGCGGTGTACACTGACTTTTTTATATGCAAAAATTTGTGCAACATTCCGATATTGTCAATTATGGGGTAGTTTGATATCTTAAGGATACAATCTTTGGATACATCTAAAGTATACTTTATTCCGTGCATCGTACGGCACGGTTCTATGGCGAATCGCCACAGATTTCCAAATGTTGGAGCTGCAATTGAGCAAGCTTGAGACAACTATAGTAAACAACATAACAAATTTCTGCTTCCGGTTCTTGCAGAAGCCATATACGGAAGCTTTTGCAAGACCGAAAGCGAAATTTCTAATGCCGTTAACTATAAATAAAAAAAGAAAGGAAAGGTATTTTATGAAAGAATTTATGACAAAGGTGTCAGATTATCTGAACGAGAGGAGAAATGACCCTGAAAGACAGGAAGACCATCTTGCGGCTGTGATCGTGGGAGTAGTGGCGGTTGTAGTTATTGTGCTGCTGCTGTTGCTTCTGTGGGGACATGCCGCGAATGAGCGCAGGCGGGAGGATGAAGAGAAAGCTGCGAGAGCGGCGGAGGAAGCGGAGCTGATGCAGACGACTTATAAAGAGGAAGCGGCGGAGTATATGGCGTCAAACGACGGGCAGGAAGAGCTCAGACAAGAGTATCTTACGAGCATAGAGTCTCTGAACAGTAAGATCGAGGAGCTGTACAATACTATGACACAGGTGGAACAGACGCTGCTTCAGACGATCGAACAATATCAGCAGGAGGACACCAAGCTGCAGGAGCGTGTGGACAAGCTGCATACGGAAGTTTCCGAAATTCTACAGAAGCTTAAGGAGACACAGACGAAGCTGTATGATCTGACTGATATAGTGCAGGTTATGAACAAGGAGACGATTCCGATGATCCAGAAGCAGTTGGTAGAGATTCGCGCCGAGATGGACAAGGTGCACACCGATATATCGGGGCTTTATGCGAAAATCGCGGCATTGGAGCAGGAGGATGTCAAGCTTTGGGCGAGCATAGGCGCCATGGAGAAGACATTGAAGAAGGCGTTGAATCAGAATATCACCGAAGTGAACAATCAGTTTGATGTGTTGCTGAATCAGCTGGATGAACTGGTGAATCAGATAAAGAATGTGGAGAACAGGATCGGCAGACTCTCGGGGCAGACGCTGCGCTACCGGTATGACGCGGAGGCGAATACGCTCTATCTGGAACCGTACAGCGAATAGAACAAGGAATGATATTGATAATAGTAAAAATTGGCAAAGGAGATTAGCTATATGAAATACAGAAAGAAAGTACGTGGGATTCATGTAAATAAAAAAAGAATGGCAGCCCTGTGTGCGGTGGTCGTGTGTATAGGGCTGTTTATAGGCACAACCGCATCGGCAGCAGGAGAAACGGGGGAGTTTCGCAGCAGGGGAAGTATACGCTATCAGGATGCCGGCGGACAGGAGGTTATTCTGGATGCGAAGGATTTCGACACGCTTTTTCAATATGCCGCTGAGGGCAAGAACGGACTGTCCGAGGCGCTTGGCGGCGTAGGAACGAAAATGGTTATAGACAACGGAAAGTACGGATATACAAGGAATCCGCAGGCGGAAGCGGCGATTGGGAGCGTACAGACGATTGAGGAGATGAAGTCGGTTGAATATGATCTGCTGATTCAGGCATTGTCGCAGTCTCAGACGCTTCCGGCGGGATATGAGGAGACATATACACTGGCCACTTCCGATAATCTGACGCTGGGCAGATCGGCGTGGTCGGACGGCAGTCTGCTGCGCGGGAATAATCATGATCTGATAGAGCACTATATCAGAGGATGGATGGAAGGAAGCGGTTTAGAGGATTATGAAGCGGTATATGATGAGGAAGGCAGGTGGATAGGTTATCGTGAGAAATTATAATAGTGATATCAGGAGAAGTAGAAAATACAGAAAGTTTTGGCCGATACTCTTATCGACAGTTATTATTGCGGGAGTATGCAGCCTGCCGGCGGAGGGCATGACCACGCTGGCGGCACAAGGCGGGGCGCGGGAGTATATGCGCAGTACTGGAAGAATACAGTATGAGCAGGCGGTCTTTGACAGCGCCGATCTACAGGACATTCACGTGCATATTGATGAGAAGAGGCGCGCGGCGGCGGAAACATTGATACAGCTTGGCACGAGGTTCAGACAGCTGGAGGAAGGATATACTTATGATAGGAATCCCGATGCAGAGCAGGGAGAGATCGACATCGGACAAATTGAATGGGTAACGCTTATACAGGCGGCGGCAGACTCTCAGACGGTTCCGGACGGACTGCTCGTACTGAATCCGGAGGCAGCTATGCATATAGAAGGCGTGGAAGAACGCACGGATTACTATGAGACTGCCATAGAGGACAATATGTCGCGCGGTGTGGCGGCATGGGCGGACGGAAAGCTTTTGCTAGGCAACGGGGCGGATAATGACAAGGCGCATAAGCAAGGAACCGAGGACGGCGAGGAGGGAAAAGTGCCGGAGAATTTCTATCCGATCTATGCGTCGGATAAGGTTACTGTGGAAATCAGGCATATGCATCAGGGTGAAAAGGAAAATAAGGACGGAGTGTCAGGCTGCTATCAGAATTCCCATACTACCAAAACGGAGGTGGTAAAATGTGCTGAGGAACTTATCAAGACCGAGGCCACATGGATTCCGAATCCTGAGGAGCCGGACGGCGGCTCATGGCATGGAGGAGAGTATACCTGCCGGTTTCATGGCGGTAAATATGACTCGCCCGGAATCTGCAGACACAGCAGTGAAGAGAAAGTCACAGTGTGGAAGCACGATATCATCTGCGGCCTGGAGGACAGCCTCTATGCGAAACTGACGGTCAGAGGAACAGACACGGATTATTACGATCATGCGATTCAATTGGAAGCCGTGCTGGAGGAAGGAGACGGATACGGCAATCTGGCGTGGCAGGAAGGCGATGCATTCGTGTGGACAGACGCAGAGGGTAATGTGCTTGGAACAGGACCGGAGTATACCGCGTGCGAAGCCGGAGCATACCGCTGCAGCATCAATGTGGACAATGTGGATATAGACCACAGAGAGGCCGCTGTCACCGTCAGGAGAACAGGATTAGTTAAGCGGAGTAATTGACGAGTAATTCCTTTTGTGATAGGCTTACGATATATTATTGTATAGGAAATTGCTTCAAGGTTAATTCCGAAGGAATTTACTTAAAGTTAATTCCGAAGGAATTTACTTTTTTTACATGACAGAGGCAGTAAATGTGAGAAAGGAGCTTGTCATGAGCAAAGGAAAATATTATATTACAACGGCGATCGCCTATACTTCCGGTACGCCGCACATCGGGAACAGCTATGAGATTGTACTGGCGGACAGCATCGCGCGTTTTAAGAGAAAAGACGGCTATGATGTTTTCTTCCAGACGGGAACAGACGAACACGGACAGAAGATTGAGTTAAAAGCGCAGGAAGGCGGCATAACGCCGAAGCAATTCGTGGATAACGTGGCGGGTGAGATACGCAGGATCTGCGATGCCCTGAACACTTCTTATGATAAATTCATCCGCACGACGGATGAATTTCATGAGAAGCAGGTACAGAAGATCTTTAAGAAACTTTATGATCAGGGAGACATTTATAAAGGGTATTATGAGGGCATGTACTGTACGCCCTGTGAGTCCTTCTGGACAGAATCACAGCTGGTGGACGGTAAATGTCCGGACTGCGGCAGAGAAGTGAAACCGGCTAAGGAAGAAGCATATTTCTTTAAAATGAGCAAATATGCCGACAAGCTGATCGAGCATATCAATACCCATCCGGAGTTTATTCAACCGGTGTCCCGTAAGAATGAGATGATGAATAACTTCCTGCTTCCGGGATTACAAGATCTGTGCGTGTCCAGAACTTCCTATACATGGGGCATTCCCGTGACCTTTGACACGAAACATGTGATCTATGTATGGATGGATGCGCTGACCAATTATATCACGGGGATCGGATATGAAGCGGATGGAGAAAGCAGCGATCAATATAAGAAGCTGTGGCCGGCTGATCTGCATCTGATCGGCAAGGATATCATCCGTTTTCATACGATATACTGGCCGATCTTCCTGATGGCTCTGGGAGAGCCGCTGCCGAAGCAGGTATTCGGACATCCGTGGCTCTTACAGGGTGACGGTAAGATGAGTAAATCCAAAGGAAATGTGATTTATGCCGATGATTTGATCGATTTCTTCGGGGTGGATGCGGTACGGTATTTCGTGCTGCACGAGATGCCTTTTGAGAATGACGGAATGATCACATGGGATCTGATGGTAGAGCGCATGAACTCCGACCTGGCCAATACGCTGGGGAATCTGGTGAACAGAACGATCTCCATGAGCAATAAATATTTTGGCGGCGTGGTAGATAATAAGAAGATCGGTGTGGATGCAGGTGCGGAGGATGTGGATGCGGATTTATTCCGCACGGTGGCGGACACATACGATAAAGTGTCGAAGAAGATGGATGACCTGCGTGTGGCAGATGCGATCACAGAGATCTTCGCGCTGTTTAAACGCTGCAATAAATACATTGACGAGACGATGCCTTGGGCATTGGCGAAGGATGAGGCGAAACAGGACAGACTGGCAACTGTGTTGTATAATCTGCTCAACGGGATTCTGGTGGGAACTTCTCTCCTGGAGCCCTATATGCCTGAGACGGCGGAGAAGATCGCTTCCCAGATCAATGCGGAATTGGTGGATTTCACGGTTCTCGAAGAGTGTGCGGCAAATCATGATACCGAGCGGGCAGCAACCCTGTATCCTTCGGGTAATAAGGTGACCGATGCGCCCCAGATTCTTTTTGCCAGACAGGATCTTAAGGAGGTCACGGAGAAGGTGGATGCGATGTTTGCTGCACGCAAGTCGGCAGCAGGAGAGACAGAGGCCTCACAGGAAGAAGCGGACGAGACTTCCGCGGAGGATGTGATCGACATAGAGGCGAAGGAGACTATCACGTATGATATCTTTGACCAGTGCCAATTTCAGGTAGGAGAGATTATAGAGTGTAAGGAAGTGCCGAAGTCCAAGAAGCTGTTGTGTTCTAAAGTGCGGGTCGGTTCGGAAGTAAAACAGATATTATCGGGCATCAAACAGCATTACCGCGCGGAAGAGATGGTGGGCAAGAAAGTCATGGTGCTGGTGAATCTGCAGCCCAGAGAGATCGCCGGAATGATGTCCGAAGGGATGTTATTGTGCGCTGAGGACGCGGAAGGCGGACTGGCGCTTATGACACCGGAAAGACCGATGCCTGCAGGAGCAGAGATTTGTTGAGAAAGGATTACTGTATGATAAAGAAGGAAGATTTCTATTTTGATTCCAGGGACGGCGAGCATAAGATACATGCGATCAGATGGATTCCGGAAGAGCGACCGGTGTGTATCGTACAGATCGTCCACGGTATGTCTGAATATATAGACAGATATGATGAATTCGCAAGGTATTTGGCTGACAAAGGTATTATGGTAGTGGGGGACGATCATCTCGGGCACGGCAAATCCGTGAGATCGGGAGAGAAGTACGGTTATTTTTGCAAAGAAGATGCACCCACGGTTCTCGTCCGGGATGAACACAGGCTTAAGAAGATGACGCAGGAACAGTATGCGGGAGTGCCTTATATCATTTTGGGGCACAGCATGGGATCTTTCATTACGCGCAACTATCTGCTTCGGTACGGTACGGGAATAGACGGCGCGCTTATTGTAGGAACCGGTATGCAATCGAAGCCGATACTGCTGTGCGCGCGCATTTTGGCAGGGATAGACGGCGCTCTGTTTGGCGCTGACCATGTAAGTAAGCTCGTGGATAAAGCCGCCTTCGGAGTCTATAATAAGAAGATTAATTCGCCGAAGACGCCCTTTGACTGGCTGTCCAGGAATGAAGATAATGTGCGCAGATATATTGGTGATCCGATGTGTGGTTTCATCTTTACGGCCAACGGCTTTCAGACTTTGTTCCGGTTGATTCGTAACCTGCATGATGTGGAGAAATTGAAGCAGATGCCGCGCAGTCTGCCGGTATACTTTCTGGCAGGCGAAGATGATCCGGTGGGAGATTATGGCAGGAGCGTAGAACGTGTCTACAAGTCGTTTAAAGAGCTGGGAATGGAAAATGTACAGATGAAGTTGTATCCCAAGGACAGACACGAGATTCTGAACGAGGTAGATCGGGAAGATATTTATGGGGATATCTACCGCTGGATTCTGCAGAGAATCTGAGTGGACACGCGATTGTGAAGACAGTTTGGATTGCGTAATCGGAGTAAGAGGCGGACGGAGAGCGCTATGAGGAGACATGGGTGGATCAGAAGACTGGGCACGATGTTTTTGCTGTGTATAGCCTGTGTGGCAGCCATGACGATTCTGGTATTCAGCAGTAGAAGCAGGGGAACAGCCGGTAATAAAGGAGAGGAAACGATCGTCGGCCGGATGATCGATATGGTGGTCTCCGGAGAAGTGGACTTGTCAGACGAGGACGATATCAGACGCGCTATTAGTGAAGGAGAGACAGAATTTGGAATCACTCTGACACAGCAGAACAGAGACAGGATCATTACGTTCATGACGACACTGGACTCGATCGAGGTAGGTGCAGCAGATTTCATAGATCAGGCAAAACAGATGTACCAAAAGTACAGCGAGGAAATCGTAGAAGAGGCCAACGAAACGATCAGTGAGGCGGTAGAGGGTGCTGTGGAGAGCGCGGTACAGAATTTCTTCGAGAGTATTTCACAGTCGGTACAGGATTTTTTCCGGAATCTGACAGCCGCATAAATGCTCTGCTTTACGGGGCGCATAATAACACGAATGATTTTGCCTTCTTGGACCATACTATAGTTAATATGGAAAAGGAGGCAATTTGCATGAAAATAGCTTTTTTTAGTACAAAACCTTACGATAAAATCTGGTTTGAGCCGATGGGAAAAGAATACGGCTTTGACATCCGGTTTTATGAAGTCCCTTTTCAAGAGGAGACGATTACGCTGGCAAGGGGATATGATGCCGTCTGTATTTTTGTCAATGATTATGTCAATGAACAGATGATACAGCAGCTTTATGAGATGAAAGTCAAAGCAGTTCTGCTGCGTAGTGCGGGTTTTAATCATGTGGATGTGAAAGCGGCGGAGGATAAAATCGTGATCCTGCGAGTGCCCAGCTATTCCCCGGAAGCGGTGGCGGAGTTTGCCATGGGTATGATACTGACGGTGAATCGATATACTCACAAGGCTTATAACAGAACAAGAGAGTTCAATATGAGCCTGAACGGATTGATGGGGGTGGATCTGTACCGGAAGACGGCGGGAATTATCGGCACGGGTAAGATCGGACAGGCGATGATACGGATATGCAACGGTTTTGGGATGCGGGTGCTGGCATATGATCTGTATCCGAACTCCAAGCTGGATGTGGAGTATGTATCGCTGGACGAATTAATGTCGAGTGCAGACCTGATCTCTTTGCACTGTCCGCTTACATCGGAGACGAAACATCTTGTCAACCGGGAGACGATAGAACACATGAAGCAGGGTGTGTATCTGGTCAACACGTCGAGAGGCGGTCTGATCGATACCGATGCTCTGATAGACGGATTGGTGGCAGGTAAGTTTGGCGGAGTAGGGCTTGATGTCTATGAAGAAGAAGAGGGGATTTTCTATGAGGATAAATCGGGAGAGATCATGCGGGATGAGAATCTGGCCCGTCTGATGACTTTTCCGAATGTGCTGATTACTTCCCATATGGGATTTTTTACGAAAGAGGCGATGCAGGCGATCGCCCGGGTAACGCTTGAAAATGCATATGCGCTGGAAAACGGTCTTCCACTGGTGAATAAAGTAGGTACTGAGGCGGTGAAGTAACTGCGCCTCAGTACCGGCTTCTTTTGTGTGACAGTCCTTGAATATTGTCACAAGATACGTTAAAATAAGTATAGTGATATATAAAAGGAGCCGCGGAGGAGTTGGGGACAGCATATCAGATCAGAAATGCATATCGTGAAGAGTGGCAGGATGCCATGGCTCTGGCATGGAAAACGTTTCTACGCTTTGAGGCAGATGTCTATTCACCGGAAGGTGTGAAGAATTTCGAGAATTTCATTACGGACTCCACACTGTATCGAATGTTTGTCATGGGAGCGTATCAGATGTTTGTGGCCGTGGATCACGGCAGGCTTGTGGGCATGATCACACTCCGCGATACAACGCATATTTCGCTTCTTTTCGTGGATGAAGCATATCACAGGCAGGGAATCGGACGCGGGTTGATCGGATATCTGTCTGATTATCTGCGGACGGAAGTGGGTGCCGAGCGTGTGACGGTTAATTCGTCACCTTACGGGGTCGGGTTCTATCACAAGATGGGCTTTCGGGATATTCGCCCCGAGGAAACAAAGGATGGCATTATTTACACACCGATGGAATTTATTTTGTAAGATGTGAGGTTTCGTATGGAGTATATTAAGAGCAAAGATATTTTTCTGCTGATGCGTGATGTTTTGAAGCTGATCCATCCCAGACCCATGGAGCATGGATCCAGAGTGGCGTACATAGTTTATATGATGTTGAAAGACGAGGGTAAGTACGAGGAATTCGAACTTGCCGATATTGTCATGACTGCTGCCCTGCATGACATCGGCGCATATAGGACGGAACGGGGCAAGATCAACGATATGCTGCGCTATGAATCCAGAGAGAGTATGGCACACTGTATATACGGGTATCTGTTCTTTAAATATCTGTCTCCCGTGCCGGATCTGGCTAAGGTGATCATGTATCATCACATGGATTATGAACAGCTTCAGAAAGTGGATTATGAGTATAAGGAGATCGCCGCATATGTCAATATTGCGGAGAAAATGGATATCTATTTCTCATCTATGGGAAGTCAGTTCGATATGCATATGTTTCAGAAGCAGGCAGGCACTAAACTGTCTTCAGAAGGACTGCTTCAGTTCTATCAATGTCAGGAAAGGTATGATGTTTTCGGGAAACTGAGCAGCGGGGAGTATAAGAAAGAGTTGGATGATATCGTAGAGTATATGATCTTTTCCAATGAGGATAAGAAAAAATTCCTGGAGATGTTAATGTACTGTTTCGGATTCCGAAGCAAGAGGATGGTAGTGGATAATATTACCACTATCTGCGTGTGTGAAGATATAGCGGAGGAGATGATGATGCCGCCGATCGAGAAGGAGCTCCTCTATTACGGCACGCTGGTTCATGATATTGGTATGCTGGCGATTCCGCAGGAGATCGTTGATGCACCCCGCAAGCTGGAGAAGGAAGAGATCCGACTTCTCAGAACGCATGTGGAGGTGGCGGGCAAAATACTGGGACACAGGATGAAAAGTGAAGTGGTCAGCATTGCTCTGGCACATCATGAGAGAGGAGACGGCAGCGGATATCCGCTTCGATTGAAGGATATGCAGATGAATTCTCCGCAGAGAATCCTGCAGGTAGCCGATGTCGTTACGGCACTTGTCAATAAGAGGAGCTATCGCGATGACCTGCCTAAGGAAAAGGTAATCAGTATTCTGAGCGAGGAGGCGGCCAAGAACCGATTGAAGCGACAGGTGGTCGTTACGTTTGTAAAATCGTATGACCGGATTATGAAGCATGTCAGACAAGAATCAGCCGAAATTCTTAAGATGTACGAGACGATAAACAGGCAATATGAACTGATCAGTACGAAGTATAAAATATAGTTTTAGGGGTTACATGAAAATTTGTAAATTTTTTTTGCAAATTTTGTAGCTTTTTTGTATGCTTTTGTAATATAATAGAGTCATGTATATAGGAGTGAGACTGTTATGGGAAAGTTTTTTGATCTGGACAGTCCTGTCATGAGGTTTTTGAACCGAGTGGCAGACCTGCTGATCCTCAACATATTGGTTATCATCTGCTGCATACCGGTTATTACGGCGGGACCTGCATTTACGGCTATGCATTATGTGATATTGAAGATGATAAGGGGTGAAGAAGGGTATCTGATTAGAGGCTTTTTCAAATCATTCGCTCGGAATTTTAAACAGGCCGTGTTAATCTGGCTTCTGATGCTTTTGGTGATAGTGGTCTATGTTGGGGATTCACTGATCTTTAATTATTCGGGAGTCGCATTTCCGAAACCGCTTGTAATAGCGGTGGTTGTGGTGGGAGTCATTATATTTATGATAGCGATATATGTATTCCCGTTGCTTGCCAGATTCGATAATACGATAAGGAATACGATCAAGAATGCGGCGCTTCTGGCTTTTGCCAATTTGCCGAAGACTCTGTTAATGGCACTGTTTTACGTCCTGCCTTTTGTGATAGGCTATTTTTCGACATATTCCTATATATTTATCTTTATGTTCGGCATTTCGGTTCCTGCCTATGGCGCGGCGTGGCTGTACAGTGGTATTTTTAAAAAATTTGAGCCCGAGCCGGAGCAGGTATCGGATATGAATTTTTCGTTAAATGTAGAATGGGGAGAAGAGGAAAGTAATGGAAAGTCAGAATAGGGCAGCTATAGCTTCTTGGATCGTTCCGGCAGCACTGCTGATGATTGTTGTCGTTGTCATGCTCTTTAATTTTTCAACAAAGAGTAGCGCGGAAGCGACGGATACGGTTTCAAGAAATATAATTAAATCAGCACAGAGTTACGGAGAGAGTTTCATGCATGAGATAGAGACTCTTGCTAAAGTGGCGCGTCCGGTCAAGGTTCTGTTGGAACAGGATGCGGCTTGGGATGCGACTCGTGCTACGAATATGGCGGGAATTTTAGATTCCTGTACGGAGTCGGGCAGGATTATTATCTGTAACGGTGAGGGAGTCGGAGTCGATCAGTCCGGTGAGGCGGTTTCTATCGGCAGTGAAGAGTATTTCCAGAATCTGTTGCAGAGTGACAGTCTGACATATATTTATTATGAAGAGCAGATTGTCGTAGTAGAGCGAATTGAAAGAGATAATGAAACAAATTATCTGCTGTTATTCTATCCTATGACGAATTTTGATGGTTTGATGACCAAATCAGATTTTGATTCTGATTCTTTCCTGACGGTTGTGAGTTCGGAGGGAATGATCTTGGGAACGGCCGGAGCCAAGGACAGTAAGGTGTTGAAGGATGGCAATCTTATGGAGTCAATCAAGACGGAGAATGCCGATGCTGCACGCGCGATTCGGAATCGACTGGATAACGGCTCCCGTGGAACATCTGCCGTAACGGTTGGCGGAGAGAGCCATCTGCTGGCATATGTGCCGCTTGGAATCAATCAGTGGGAAGTAATCTTAGGTGTCAGTCAGGGTTATGTGGACAAACAGGTCGGACTTCAGTGGAAGAACACGAAGGACATGATGTTATATCTGGTTATTGCTATCTTCGTATTTATCGCTATGGTGGTAATTATCAATATTATTGGTAAGATCCGCAATAACGAGAAGAAGAAAGAGCTGGAGGATAAGGCAGATACGGATCTGCTCACCGGACTGACTAATAAGCTGGCGACAGAGCGTAAGATCAAAGATTTCATGGCACAGAATCCGAATTCACAGTCAATGCTGTTTATATTGGACGTGGATAATTTCAAGAAGATTAATGATACGATGGGGCATGCTTTCGGTGATGAAGTACTTCGTTCATTGGGACAGCAGATTGGTGCGATCTTCCGTGCTACCGACATTATCGGGCGTATCGGCGGTGATGAGTTTATGATCTTCCTTAAGGGAGTGTCTGATGATGAGTCCATCCGGAAAGAAGCGAAGAAGGTAGAGAATTTCTTCCGTAACTTCCAGGCTGGTGAATATGTGAAATATGCTGCTACAGCAAGTATCGGTGTGGCGATCTTCCCGCAGGAAGGCGATGATTTCGAGACATTGTATAAGGCGGCGGATCAGGGCTTGTATAAGGCTAAGAAGCGTGGTAAGAACCAGCTGGCATTCTACCGTGATGAGTGGATGGAGCCTAAGAGCGAGCAGAATTAAGTAATTTGATATGAGTATGATATAGAGACGGCAGATGATCTGCCGTCTCTTTTTGTCTGTAAAAAATAGTTGACAATATACCCTAATGGGGTATATTATAAAAACTACAGAAAAGAAACAAAGTGTAATAAGATCGTATAGGGAGGGCAAGCTATGGATGGAATGGAAAATATATGCGCGTGTTGTCATCATAAGAATACGCCGAGGGATACAAAGGAACAGAAGAAGCTGCAGAATCGTATCAACCGAATTATCGGGCAGCTTAACGGAATCAAGAATATGATTGATGATAACAGATATTGCGGAGATATCCTGATTCAGATAGGTGCGGTGGAGAGTGCGCTGCAGAGTCTGGGGTATGTCGTTCTGGAGGAACATATGCAGACATGTGTGGTGGAGGAGATCGGAAAAGGCAATACGGAGATCATGGCGGAAGCCGTGGAATTGATCAAGAAGTTAAAGTAGACTGTAACTGTGAAGATACTGAACAGTTACGAAATAAGACATTAGGAAAGGTATGACGGAAGCGGAATGAAAAGTGATAAATTCCAAGTAACGGGTATGACTTGCGCCGCATGCAGCGCGCATGTGGAGAAAGCGGCGGCAGGTGTGGCGGGAGTCGATAAGGTCAGCGTAAACCTGTTAATGAACAGTATGGTGGTGGAATATGATGAACCGGCAACGCCGCAGGTAATCTGCGCAGCAGTAGACGCGGCGGGATACGGAGCTTCCCTTGCAGGAACAGAGGGCGCGGGCACAGTCGGCGGAACAGACGGGAACGCACGAAGAGAGGCACTGGAGGATCGTGAAACACCCCGGATAAGGCGCCGGCTTATTGCGTCGCTGTGTCTATTGCTGCCGCTTATGTATGTGTCCATGGGACATATGATGTGGGGATGGTATGTTCCCGCAGGGTTGGCCGAGAATCCCTGGGCTATCGCATTGTATCAATTATTATTGACCGGAATGGTCATGATGATTAATCAGAAATTTTTTATCAACGGATTTCAGGGACTCTTGCACAAAGCTCCCAATATGGACACATTAGTGGCGATGGGAAGCGGTGCGGCGTTCGTGTACAGCACGGCAGTCATGTTCCGGATGGGGTCTTACATGGGTGATCGGGAGATGGCGGCACACTGTCTGCACGATATGTATTTCGAGTCAGCAGCGATGATTCTGGCATTGATTACAGTGGGCAAGATGTTGGAGGCGTACAGCAAGGGTAAGACAACCAACGCCATCAAAAGTCTGATGGATCTGGCTCCCAAGACGGCGCATGTGATACGAAACGGAGAGGAGATTACGGTGCCGGCGGAAGAGGTCATGGTCGGAGAGATTTTTATTGTGAAACCGGGGGAGAGTATTCCCGTAGACGGTGAGGTGCAGGAGGGCGAGAGCGCAGTGGATGAGTCGGCGCTGACGGGAGAGAGCCTGCCGGTAGATAAGCATGCGGGAGACCGTGTGAGTGCGGCAACACTGAACAAGAACGGGTCGTTGACCTGCAAAGCTGTGCGTGTGGGTAAGGATACCACTTTACAACAGATCATAGATATGGTAGAGAATGCCGTAGCGACCAAAGCACCCATCGCTCAGATTGCGGATAAGGTTTCGGGCGTGTTTGTACCGGTAGTTATGTTGTTAGCGCTTATAACCGGTATTCTGTGGCTGGCGGCAGGTGCGGGTGTGGGCAAAGCTTTGTCCTATGCCATCAGCGTGCTTGTGATCAGCTGCCCGTGCTCGCTGGGGCTTGCCACGCCGGTAGCGATCATGGTCGGCAACGGTATGGGTGCGAGACACGGTATTTTGTTTAAAAACGCAGTGGCGTTGGAACATGCGGGAAGGACGGATTTCGTCGTGCTGGATAAGACCGGTACCGTTACGGAAGGAAGCCCTGCGGTGACAGCGGTGCGGCCGGCGCAGGGCGTATCCGAGCGTGAACTGCTACAGGTGGCGGCCGCACTGGAGAGTAAGAGTGAACACCCGTTAGCGAAGGCAATCTGTGAACGTGCCGAGGCAGATCAGCTTCAGGTACAGTCGGCGGAAAACTTCCGTGCACTTCCGGGCTGGGGCGTGGAGGGGCTGCTTAACGGCATGACCGCGGTGGGCGGCAACAGTGCGCTTCTTGCCGAACGCGGGCTTCTTACGGATGATATGCGAAGAGCAGGTGAGGAGACGGCGGAAGAAGGCAGAACACCGCTGTATTTCGCGGTCGGAGACAGGCTTATGGGTATGATTGCAGTCGCGGATGTGGTGAAATCGGACAGCGCACAGGCAGTCAATGAGCTGCGCAATATGGGTGTACAGGTAGTTATGCTGACCGGAGATAACAGGCGGACAGCGCAGACGATCGGAAGGCAGGTAGGCATTACGGCAATTGTGTCGGATGTTCTGCCGAATGATAAGGAAGCGGTAGTCAGAAAGTTGTCCGAATACGGACGCGTTGCCATGGTCGGGGATGGGATTAACGATGCGCCGGCGCTCACCAGAGCGGATGTAGGGATTGCCATAGGCGCCGGAGCGGACGTGGCGCTGGAGGCGGCGGATATCGTATTGATGAAGTCCAGACTGACCGATGTTTCGGCGGCAATCAGACTTTCCAGACAGGTACTTAAGAATATTCATGAGAATCTGTTTTGGGCTTTTTTTTACAACTGCATAGGTATTCCGCTGGCGGCGGGAATACTTGTTCCCGCACTGGGAATCAGCTTAAACCCGATGTTTGCGGCAGCGGCGATGAGCCTGTCCAGCTTCTGCGTGGTGACCAATGCCCTGCGGCTTAACCTGTTTGCGGTACAGTCAGACAGGCGTGACAGGAAGAAGAAAGAAGTTCCGATGCCGGAATTTATAATAAATAAAAATAAGAAAAACAAGGAGGAAAACAAAATGGTTAAAACATTGGAGATTGAGGGTATGATGTGTGCGCACTGTCAGGCGCATGTTCAGAAAGCTTTGGAGGGCGTGGAAGGTGTGACTCAGGTGGTTGTCAGCTTGGAGGAGAATAAGGCTACCGTAACCGCCGATACCGAGATTGCGGATCAGAAGCTGATTGATGCCGTGACGGAGAGCGGATATAAAGTACTGACATGCGGAGCGTAACACGGTGGAGTTTGTGTATGCGGTTTTACGTGCTTTGTTAAATGTGTATAGTAAAAACTCAATTTCTTAGTCAACTTGTCTAATGAAGTAAAAATCAGTTGATAAAGTAAGCAATTTCTACAATGGAACGCAAAATCTTTGTGAAATAATGGCATAGCAAACATGAGAAAAGTTCGCTATACTAATTTCAGAATCAATTTTCGGTGAGCGATTATTGATAGAATAAAAAAACAAAAGTAGGAGGCAATCATGGCAAGTTTATCATTAAAGAACGTCTGCAAAGTTTATCCGAACGGCTTTGAGGCAGTAAAAGATTTCAATCTTGAAATCGCAGATCAGGAATTCATTATTTTCGTAGGACCTTCAGGTTGTGGTAAATCTACAACACTTCGTATGATCGCAGGTCTGGAAGACATTTCTTCCGGCGAACTGAAGATCGGTGACAGAGTAGTAAACGATGTAGAGCCTAAAGACAGAGATATCGCAATGGTATTCCAGAACTACGCTCTGTATCCTCATATGTCTGTATATGACAATATGGCATTCGGTCTTAAGTTAAGAAAAGTTCCGAAGGACGAGATCGATAAGATGGTTAAAGAGGCAGCTAAGATCCTTGACCTGACAGCACTTCTTGATCGTAAGCCGAAGGCTCTGTCCGGCGGTCAGAGACAGCGTGTAGCTATGGGTCGTGCAATCGTTCGTAATCCTAAGGTATTCCTGATGGATGAGCCGCTGTCCAACTTGGACGCTAAACTTCGTGTACAGATGCGTGTTGAGATCTCCAAATTACATCAGAGATTAGGCACCACGATCATCTATGTAACACATGACCAGACAGAGGCTATGACACTTGGTACAAGAATCGTTGTTATGAAAGACGGCGTGGTTCAGCAGGTAGATACACCTCAGAACTTATATCAGAAGCCTCAGAACCTGTTCGTAGCAGGATTCATGGGATCTCCTCAGATGAACTTCCTTGATGCCGTTGTTGAGGTAAGCGGCGATACAGCAAGTTTGAAGGTAGCTGGTAAGACAATTCCGCTTCCGGCGGCTAAGTCTAAGAAACTGATTGATGGCGGTTACGCAGGTAAGACTGTAACATTCGGTATCCGGCCTGAGGATGTGTATGATTCCGAGGCATTTATTGCGTCAGCTAAGTGCGTATTCGAGTCTACGATCAAGGTTTACGAACTACTTGGTGCAGAAGTTTACTTATACTTTGATCTTGCTGAGTTCCCGATTACAGCCAGAGTAGATTCCCGTACAACAGCAAGACCGGGTGATACAGTTAAGTTTGCTTTTGATGTTGAGAAGATTCATGTATTCGACAAAGCAACAGAGCAGACCATCACCAACTAATTAGAATGATTTCAAAGGGGATGCCTAGGCATCCCCTTTATTTTGTAGAAGAGAGGTTACTATATGATATCAAGTCAAGTGATCCGGAGTAGCATAGAAGAATTGAAAACTATTTCCAAGATCGATCTGAGCGTTTGGGATTTGGAGGGTAAGGTGGTTGCCTCCACTTTTGAATCCGATGAGATCACACCGGCGCTCATCAGCGGATTTGCCGATTCACCCGCAGACAGTCAGGTGATTGGTGCGCACCATCTGATGAAGGTATTGGATGAAGAGGAACTGCTGTATATTCTGGATGCCAGAGGCAGCGGAGAGGACGCATATATGTTAGGCAAGATTGCAGTCAGCCAGCTGCAGCACCTGATCATTGCTTATAAGGAAAGATATGACCGCAATAACTTCTTCCAAAATTTGTTGTTGGATAACATGCTTCTTGTTGATATTTATAACAGAGCAAAGAAGCTGCATATAGAGGCATTCGTCAGAAGAGCGGTATTTCTGATTGAGACGGATAAGGAGAAAGATTCTGCAACTACCGAGCTGTTAAACGGTATGTTCTCCGCACAGGTGGGAGATTACATTACGGCAGTGGATGAGAGTAATGTGATCCTGATCAAAGAGCTGGAGCAGGAGGATGACTATACAAAGCTTGATCAGATCGCTAATACGATTGTGGACATGATGAACATGGAGGCAATGACGAATGTGCGTGTGGCATATGGTACGATCGTGAATGAACTGAAAGAGGTTTCCAAGTCTTATAAAGAGGCTAAGATGGCGCTTGATGTGGGTAAGATCTTCTATGCGGAGAAGAAGGTGACCGCTTACAATACGCTTGGAATCGGCCGTTTGATCTATCAGTTGCCGATCAATCTTTGCCGGATCTTTATTGACGAGATTTTCGGTTCGAATATACCGAGTGAACTGGATGACGAGACATTGACAACGATTAATAAGTTCTTTGAGAATAATCTGAATGTGTCCGAGACTTCCAGACAGCTTTTTGTACATCGTAATACACTGGTGTATCGTATAGAGAAACTGGAGGCAAGTACCGGATTGGATATCAGGACATTCGAGGACGCCCTGACCTTCAAGATCGCGCTGATGGTTGTTAATTATATGAAATATCTGGACTCTTTAGATTATTGATGAGAGCCAGAGATATGCTCTTTCGTGCCGGATAGCATCCGTTGGATGTTTATCCGGCATTTTTTGTCTTATCGGTGCATATATTCCTAGTGTACGGATATATTGATAACCCAATGTCATGGGTATCAATTAATCGGCGTATCAGTATGATGTAGGAGAAAGGGAGAGGGTATGTATCAGAAGGAAATCATATATATAGGTCTGTATAAGGAAGGAATCAGAATGGGAAGCGCCGGTTTTGTAAAGGTGGAGAGTCGTGATAAGGACAGTAGATTATACTTGAAAATCCAGAACATTCCCCATAATATAAACGGCAGATTTCCGATCCGCGTCTATAACGGAAGCGGATGGAAAGAATTAAACGGCATTACAATTCAGGAGGGTGGCGGCACCTGGAAAGATGATCTTGCGGATCAGACGGACCATACGATGATTCAAGTTATGCTGCCCGGCGGATATTTGCTGGAAGGAAAGAGCAGATTTGCGGCAGAGGCGCGAGAGCATATAGAGGCGCAGGGAGAAACAATTATACAAAAAGAAACAATGCTGCAGCAAAGAACAGCTGCTCAAAGAAACATAGAACCGAGAGATAGAGCAATTACCCGTGAGGACATGGAATCGGCAAACAAAGCGGTTACCCAAAGAGACATGGAATCGGCAAACAAAGCGGTTACCCAAAGAGACAAGGAACCGGAAAATAAAGCGATTACCCGTAGAGACATGGAACCGAGAGATAAAGCGTTTACCCGTAGAAATATGGAGTTGGAAAATAATGCAATGACTCAAGGGGATATAGAACCGGAAAACAGTATGAATATCCATAGAGACATGAAATTCGAAAATGAATCTATCCCGCAGAAAGACATGGAACAGCCGATCAGGGAAGAACAGCTGCGATACGCCAACACACCGACTAAGGTTATCGTTACGGAAGAGCTGTCTCGCCGCACAGCGAAAGAAAATGAATCCGAGCAGGAGAACATACCGATATACCCTGTAAAAGAGGACAAGTGGGAGCAGATTTTGGACACTTATGAGAAAATACATCCCTACGGTGACGAACGGGTCTATGTGAAGATCGAACCCAAGGATTTCGTGATTCTGCAGTCGAAATATCAACACTTGGTCAATAACAGTTTCCTGCTGCATGGATTCTATAATTACCGATACATAATTCTGGGGAGGGAGCAGGATTATTATCTAGGAGTGCCGGGTGTGTTCTATGAGCGTGAGAAGATGGTTGCGCTTATGTTCGGATTCGAAGCGTTTGAATGTCCGGGAGGCAATGTGAGAGCGGGAGAATTCGGGTATTATCTTAGAAAAGTGGAATTATAAGAAAATGCGCTTTGTGCGACTATGAACATTGCTTAATTATCAGCTTTACACAATTTAAAACCGTGCGCTTTATGTCGAACTTAACCCATGTACGTTACCTTTACAGTTAACTCCGCCAGGCACCCTCACGGCACATGAGAGGTTCCACTTAGTGCTGCTGTGTTCCCACCCTGACACGGTTCATGGATTCCCATTGCGTAAGACCCAAACTTCAACGCCACTTATAAAGGGCAGCTACACAAGCGTACACCCTCGATAAAGCATCACCCCCACTAGAGCGGATTGTGGGTACAGGGCACCGCTAACGCCCCGGCTGCACGGTTTTTTTAGTATACTGTTTTTTTATACATTTGTCAACGGTCGTTACAGATTTCATTGTCGATCATTCTATATCCGATGCCGATCTCTGTAAAAATATACTGTGGATCGGCAGGGTTTTGCTCCAGTTTGCGGCGGATATTTGCCATGTTAACGCGCAGTATCCGGTTGTTGCTGTCAGCGTAGGGTCCCCATACATGGGTGATCAGCGTATCGTAAGTAATGACCTTGCCTGCATTTCGAGCGAGGAAAGTCAGAATCTTATATTCAATCTGGGTAAAGTGGATGATATTGCCGGCCACGGTTATGATGTGCTTTTCATAGTCAATGACCAAGTCCTTCGCCGTGTATCTGCTCTGACCGGAGACAGGGACTCCGTTGTTTAAGGAAGAACGGCGCAGAGCAGTGCGTATTCTCGCCAGCAGCTCAGATGTGCCGAAAGGTTTGGTAATATAATCGTCAGCGCCCGCATCCAGGGCTTCTACCTTCTCTTTTTCCTGGGTTCTGGCAGAGATGACGATAATGGGAATATTGCTCCATTCTCTGACATTGCGTATCACGTCGATACCGTCCATATCGGGCAGCCCCAGATCCAGGAGGATCAAGTCGGGACAGCCGGAGGCTGCCAGTGACAGTCCGTTTGCGGCATTTTCAGCAAAGCACACTTTATAGTTCTGTGTACGCAGTGTGGTTGCGATAAAATTACATATATTTTTTTCGTCTTCGATCAATAAGATTTCATGTCTGAGATTCATAATAAGTCCTCCGTTTTTACGGCTCAGGATCATTATTCTTCCTTCGGAAGTGTGAAATAGAATTCTGCCCCCTGCTCATGATTTCCGGCGTTAATGGTACCGTTGTGAGCAGTGATAATCGTCTTACAGATGGACAGTCCGATTCCCATTCCCTTTTTGGAGTCCGATTCGCTGTTTCCGATATAAGAATTACCGTCAAAAATATTCTTTAATCGTTCCGGATCAATACCGATCCCGAAATCTTTTACATGAAAGGTCACATTGTGTTCATCATCGTCCACATAGCACAGGATCGGCTTTCGGCTCTGTGAGTGAACAATCGCATTTTCAAGCAGATTGATCAGTACCTGCTCGATCAAAATGGCATCCATCGGCAGGATGAGAAGATCCTCGGGTACCGAGACATTGACGCAGGCTCCCGGAATCCTTTTCTTCAGCCGATTAATGGCGGCGGAGACGATCTCCTCCACCGATTCATCGGTCTTCCTGACTGCGGAAGTCTGATCCTGGATACGGGTCACGGACAGGAGATTTTCTACCATATTAAGAAGCCAGTTGGCATCCTCCCGGATGTGCGTCACAATAGCTGTCTTCTCTGATTCATCCAGTAGTTCATTGCTGTCCAGATAAGAGGAACTGGCGCCGATAATGCCGGTCAACGGCGTTCTCAGATCATGGGATACGGCGCGCAGCAGATTGGCACGCATCTTTTCCTTCTCCGTCTCCGAGAGCAGCTTGTCCTTCTCGGCGATCATACGGGCCTGTTGTTTCATATTAGTAGTCATGGTGCAGGTAAGCAACGTCACGCCGAGCATTTCTAAGAAAGTGATCGGGTAGCCGGAGAGCGTAAAATTCAGTTCAAAATAAGGGTAAGTGAACAGAAAATTTACACAGATCACGGCGATCACGGAGGAAACCAGTCCTGGCAGATATCCGTCCGTATAGCGCACGATAACGATCAGCGCAAGAATATAGATTAACGCGATATTGCCGGAGTTCTCAGGTACATGATAGAAAAAAAGGAGTGCAAAAGCAGTTGCGACCGTCAGACCGGATATAGGGATGAAGATATTTTTAAGAAGAGATTTTGTCTTTGTTTGATTCATAATAGATAGTGGGGGCATGACTATGTGCTCCTTTCCCGTTTATTATACCTTTTTTGCAATAAAAGCAAAATAGAAAACAGTGTTAAAACAGCGTTAAGAAATGGTTAACAAAATACGATATTTTGTTGCCTGTGTCAACCCCTCTTTTCAAAAAAATTTTTCTTACAAGCCCCAATTATGCGACAAATGTAGTGCATAAAACAAAAAATGAAAGTATTGAAGATACCGCACAACCTTAAATGCTGCAAATCCAGTAAACACGGGAAATGCAACGTCTGAGACGGTTAACACAATATCGTATTATGTTCCCACAGAGGAAAACGAACGTAACTCCGAAAGCGTAAGCCGGGCTGTTACAAACTAATATGAATGTTTTCCGAAGAAGGAGGGAAATGTATGGAAATCGTACAAAGCATTATGAAAAACAATCCCTGTTATAAGGCAGGGAAAAAGATTACGGTAAAAGGATTGATGCTGCATAGCGTAGGCTGTCCGCAGCCTTCGGCGGAAACCTTTATCCGTAATTGGGACAAACCGGAGCAGGAGAGGGCCTGCGTGCATGCCTTTATAGACGGCAATACAGGTAAGGTGTATCAGACTCTCCCGTGGGATCATCGGGCATGGCATGCCGGTGGCAGTGCAAACAACACGCACATCGGCGTGGAGATGTGTGAGCCGTCCTGTATCAAGTACACGGGCGGAGCTACTTTTACCTGTACGGATCAGACTGCTGCAATGGAAGTGATAAAGCGTACTTACGACGCGGCGGTAGAACTGTTTGCATTCCTGTGTCGGGAGTATCATCTGGACCCTCTGGCGGATGGTGTAGTCATCAGCCATAAAGAAGGACATGACAGAGACATTGCATCGGGACACGGCGATCCGAATCATCTCTGGAACGGTGTGCAGAGCGGTTATACGATGGATGGCTTCCGCAAAGATGTCAAAGCTGCCATGGGATCGGAACCGATGGTACAGAATCAGGGCGGCAAGACGATGGAAGCAGTCGGAGGCGAAATGCATATTTCCGACAGAGGCGTAGAGCTGATCGCTAAGTATGAGGGATGCCGTCTGGAAGCTTACAAATGCCCCGCGGGAGTGTGGACGATCGGTTACGGACATACTGCCGGCGTGAAGGAGGGGGACACACTCGCATCCGAGGAGGCGGCTAAGTCCCTTCTGAAAGAGGATCTCGCTAAATACGCGGGTTACGTGAATGCCTGTGTGAAGAAAGGCGTAATCGGCTTCACGCTGAACCAGAATCAGTTCGATGCCCTGACAAGCTTCTGCTATAACTGCGGCAACGGAAGTTTGGAGAAGCTGGTTAACGGCAGGGATGCAGCCACGGTAGCGGATAAATTACTCCTGTATAACAAGGGCGGCGGCAAGGTGCTCCCGGGACTTGTACGAAGAAGAGAAGAAGAGCGGGAGCTGTTCCTCGCATAAGACGAAAACCCGGTTCAGATATCGAAGAAAGGAGATTTAGCAATTGGCTGACGAAAGATACGATTACAGCGAATTTATTCCTCTGGACGACCTCGTCTATGCACCGCTGCACGCGCTGGCGCGTTCCAATGAGCAGCTTCGCGCACGTGTAGTTGACACTATTAAAAATATGGGGACGCTGCGCCAGAACGGAAAGGAAGAGACCGTACAGTTAAGCAACATGAATATTGCCTATGAACAGATCAGACCGGAAGGCGAAGAGGGCTATAACGTGGATAACCTCCAGATGCAGATACCTCTCATTTCTATCATTCCGATTACAAATCTGAATGTGGACAAGGCGGAGATTGATTTTGATACGGAGGTCAGGGCAGAGAAGGGGGAACAGGGACAATACACCATCAACGCACGAATCTGTTCTCCGGAACAGAGAGAAAGTGATTTCCTGCCCCGGGTGTCCTATCGGATGCGGGTCAGTTCACTGCCAGCCACCGAGGGGGTCATGCGTCTGACGGATCAGTTCAGCGCGAACCAGATCGCGAAGAAGACAGATACTACACCGGTGGCGGTGGACGGTAATCTGGGCAGCGATGAGCAGAAGGATATCTGGCAGGAAACGACGAAACTGAAGGCGAAGATCAAGAGGCTGAAGCGGCTTTATCAAAAGATCTCGGATATGATTGCAGAGCAGGAGCGGATGGAAGAGATCGGTAAAAGCGTCTATGCAGATACGGCGAGGGAGTTCGACAAGGATAAATATCTGATGGCACAGTCCAATATTGCCAATCGCATCATGGAGTATCAGGAAAAGATTATGAATCGGGAGATCGAGTATGGATTGGAGAAAGATTATGAGTAAACAGAAGATGAGCAAGGAGCAGAGTGCCGGGGAGCAGAAGGCGGAAGCGAGTAAGGCTGCCGAGCCGGACAGAA
Source organism: Lachnospiraceae bacterium (assembly GCA_014804655.1). GTDB lineage: Bacteria > Bacillota > Clostridia > Lachnospirales > Lachnospiraceae > UBA3282. Next base: position 64,184 of record JAAUZK010000043.1, read on the forward strand.
GGAAGGAGCTGGAACGCCTGATTCTGGAATATACGGAGGAATTGGCGGAGGATATCAATCTGCGGCTGCTTGCACAGCAGGAGATCGAACCGGCCGGGTTTAGACGCGGCCGCTATCACACCGGTGAGGTGCTCTATGTTGAGAGCATCATCGTTACGGATATCCGATATCCGGCAAAGAAGAAGAGGGGCAGCTCATTTAAGGAGCTGGGAAATAATGTCAAAAATATTTTCAAACGGAGGTAGTGTATGAAGATAGCAGAACAATTTGCGGGACTACAGATGGATCAATTGATCGGCGCACCGCTGCGGGCGGCGGCGGATGCCAACGCCCATATGGCAAATTCTACGGCGGATTTTATCAATAAGATTGGATTCGACAATAAGGGCAACGTGCGCAACGTCATGTTCGGATACCAGAAACGCACCGCCAATGAGGACGGCACCAGTAATTTGGACGAGCTGAAAGTGGCGGTACCGATTCTTGCTATTGTGCCGATTCCGAATCTGCAGGTGGACGAGGTCAATATTCTTTTTGATATGGAAGTAAAACAGAGCCAGCGTGAGGAGGAGACTATGGATATGAGCGCCAGCATGGATGCTTCCCTGAAAATATGGCCGGTTAAGGTAAATGTGACCGGCAGTGTCAGCTCCCATCAGTCGAACACCAGAACATCGGATAATTCCGCGAAATATCATGTGGACGTCCGCGCGACCAATCACGGGATACCGGAAGGTCTGGCAAGGGTGCTGGATATGATGGCGGCCAACGTGGCACCGACACTGGTGAGCAGTACTTTGAAGGACGGCAACGGGCAGAACTTGTCCGAGCAGGCAAGAATTAAGGCGGAACGTCTGAAACTGCTGCGTCAGGAAATCCGTCAGATCGAGGAACGCCTGACGGCGGCGAAAGACGGCTTTACAGCAAATCTGACACAGCTTAAGAAGGTGGCTTCCGTTCAGTTAAATACCTATAAAGAAGCGATGACCAGAAAGATGAACAGCTTCGGTGTGGTCAATTATGATAAGGAAATCAGCGCAGCCACAGAGAAGGGCGAGACGCAGAAGGTGACAGAGTTAGAGGAAAAGAAGGCGGCGGAGGAGAAACAGGTAACGGAGTACAGCGATGCTATGGCGGAGGTTAATCAGGCATGGAGTAACTTCCAGTCGCAGGCGGGTGAGCTGGTGAAGCTGATTGCCGACAGTGAGAATATAACCGACGGCGTATCGGAGATCTTCGCATTGAAAGCCTTAAGCGGCGAGCTGAAAGTGGCACCGTATGCCTCCGGCGAGTCACAGTACAGTGCCATGACGGCAGCCCAGAAGGTTGCGGTGGACGGTCAGAGGAACGTCAGCAGACTGGAGAACGAGCTGATCAATAAGAAGGCGGAATACAGTGATGCGATTGCGGGCAAGGCACCGGCAATCACTGCTAAGAGCGGCGGCAACTCTGCCGGATCAGGTTCCGGCGGCGGTGCGGCAAAAGGCGCGGCCAAAGGTTAATGGACAGACTCATAGGGGCGGCTCCCGGTGAGCCGCCCTTTCCATGGAAGGAAGGTATCAATGGATAAGAGAGAGAAGGCTGCGATGGCAGATGTACACTATGTTAAACTGGTGCCCATCGGCAGCGTAAACCCGAACAATCCATTGTCAGAGGAAAGCAAGGAAGCGCAGGCGGCGCTTCTCAACCGCTGTCTCAATGATTATCCGAAAGGAATCATCATCGGCAAAGATATTGCCGTGGGGCGCTATCAGGTCGGTGAGCATGAACTGACAATGGAAAAGATCACATACCATGTGGGATTCGCGAGGAAGCCCGTGTGGTTGGAAGACGAAAAGGAGAAGACAATATGATAGTCGATGAAAAAAAAGAAAAGGATAAGTTGATTTTATATGTTAAGGGCAGATTAGACACGACGACTGCACCGCAGCTTGAAGAGATCATAGCGGGAAAGACGACAGGGCTTGCGGAGCTAATCTTAGATTTTACGGAGTTAGAATATATATCTTCGGCGGGACTGCGCGTGCTGTTAGCTACCCATAAGGTCATGTACAAACAAGGCGGAAGCCTGATCATAAGAGGCGTCAATGATGAAGTCATGGAAGTTCTGCACATCACGGGATTTCTGGATATTTTAAATGTGAAGAGGGGCGTGTAACACTGCTGACGACGTGGAAAGGGAGGAGGAGACATGGAGACAGTCATGCAAACAAATACGGAGGCGAACGGAAAAACGGAACAGACACTCGTGCTGGAAAACAGAGGGAAACAGCCGGTCACCGTGCATCTCAGATTGTTCCGACCCGGGGATGAGAATGGCATGATCGCCTGCATCAGGGACGAGTACGGTGATACATATTTCAAGACAGGATTCTACGATCCGGGGTACCTGCGCAGAGAGGCGGAGGAAGGAGTCATCACATTTCTCGTTGCGGAGACGGATGAGGACGGCATCATCGGTATGATGGTTCTGAAAGAATTCTATCCGAAGGAATCCATGTGTGAGATCGCCTCACAGATTTTCCGCAAGAAATACAGAGGCTATGGTCTGGCAATGCCTTTTTTTGAGTACGGGATGAAGCTGCTCCTGTCACGTAATTATTCGGCGGCATTCTGTCTGCCGGTGCTGTTTCACGATGTAACCCAGCGGCTGTTGTACCGTCTGGGTATGCGGGCGACAGGACTGGTCATGAATGTGTTTGATATGGATCACATCACCCATTCTTACAATAACGGCAGAAACCGGAAACATTCTCAGGGTATCCAGATCCGTGCGATAGGCAAACGGGATGCGGGCGTTGTGTATTTGCCGGAGGAACATTATGCATTCTGCCGGGACATATATGCTTCACTGGGCGCGGTGTTTACGATCGCGTCGGCGGATATCCGCAGGATACCGGATGATGAAGATCGGGAAGCGCAGGATCGGACGGAGCAGCTTCCGGTTTATACGGAGATGGAATATGTAAATGACGATCTGCAGCACAGCCTGACAATTGACATCAGACGTGCCGGCAGGGATCTGGCTGAGCGAATTACGAAGCTGCATACGCGTTATCCTCTGCAGGGGAAGCAGACGGCGGTCATATTTATAAACTGCAACGATCCGAGTGCGGTATGGGCATATGAGGTCTTACAGGAAATGGGCTATTTCTTTACCGGCTTAAAACCGCTGTGCAGTGAACGGGAATATATCGTGATGCACCATGAGGGAGAGGTACAGATTTATTTCGAAGATTATTGGGTGAGCGGGGAGTTCGCGAACCTGATCGGGTACGTGGAGAAATGTTATCAAAAATGCCGCCAGCGCAGCCGGATGTGAGAGGCATGGAAGAGAAAGGAAAGAGAAAATGGCGCGGAAAAAGAAGAGAACACGCAGAAAAAAGAGAATAGGGCAGAAATTAAACCGACTGCTTCTTGCCATGGTGTCAGCGGCGGTGGTGATCTCCGGAACGGTCAGTGTATACAGTCTGTATTCCATGAAGCATATTGCGACGGAAAACGGCACGGAGCTGGGGCAGACTGCCGCGGAGGACGCAGAGAAGGCATTGGAGAATCTGGCAGTAGAGAATCTGCGGAGTATCGCTGTGGAGAAGGCGGCGTATATCGAGGAAAAATTTGCTGCGGTGGAAGCGTATGTGCTGGGGATGGCGGCTCAGGCTCAGGCAATTTACGAGAATCCGGAGGGATTTCCCGACAGGAGGGTAGCGCTTCCGGTTCGTGATTCTAATCTTCTGGCGGCACAGCTTCTCTGGTCCGAGCGGCTGGCTGCAGAAGGAGGAGAGGGGATCGCGGCGACACCTCCTCTCACGGAGGAAATATTGAAGCTGGGGAACTTGCAGGACATGCTGGTGCAGTACAACGCACATAATGATATGGTGTCATCCACTTATGTGGCCACGGAGAGCGGCTGGATGATTCAGGCGGATTACATTGCGTACAGCAAATATAATATGACTGGGTCGGAGGCGGACCTTGCGCAGCCGATTTTCTATGAAGCAGCAGGAAGGCAATGGTATATGCGCGCCAAGGAAAGTGAATCCGGTCAGATCATCTATACGGATGTGATCAAAGATATTCACGAGGGAGGAGACTGTATCGTCTGTGCCAGCCCGATCTATCATAACGGTGATGTCGTGGCGGTAGCGGGCGTGGGTTCCTATCTGGATACAGTCAATAACGCCGTACTGAATGTTGACATCGGAGAGGCGGGTTATGCCTTTCTGGTCAATGAAAAAGGACAGGTGCTGGTATCGGGCAGCGCCGAGGGAGAGACCGCAGCTTATGCGGAGCAGGCAGTGGACCTGCGGGCGAGCGGGAACCGGGCGCTGGCGGATGCGGTGACCGGTATGGTGGCGGGAAGGTCGGACTCGCTGGAATTGTCACTGGACGGAAAAGATGTATACCTCGCTTATGCGCCGCTTAACAGTCTGGGATGGAGCTTTGTCACGGTGATCGATGTGGAGGAGGTTGTGGCACCGGCGAAGGCAAGCCAGCAGCTTATCCTGTCATTAACGTCGGACATGGCGGGCAGACAGGATACGGCGATTCGCAGAGTGATCGTATTCTTCGTGGCGATATTGGTTGTAATTATTCTGCTCGGATGTATTTTCGGAACGCTGTTTTCCAAGAAGCTGACGGAACCGATCCGTACACTAACGAGAGAGGTGGCGAAGTTGGACGGCGGTAATCTGGATTATCGTATCCGGCTGAGCACCGGAGATGAGATTGAGGATCTGGGACATGCATTTAATGGCATGACGGAGCAGATACAGAGTTATGTGCAGAATCTTGCCTCCATCACGGCGGAGAAAGAACGTATCAGAACAGAGATTCAGGTAGCATCCCATCTACAGGCGGATATGCTGCCGGAGGCGGCCGGTGCATTTGATGACAGGGATGAGTTTGATCTGGCAGCCTCCATGACGCCGGCCAAAGGCGTGGGAGGAGATTTCTATGACTTCTTCCTATTGGACGAGAATCGTCTGGCGCTTGTTATGGCGGATGTATCAGGCAAGGGAGTGCCGGCGGCGCTGTTTATGGTCGTATCCCGCACACTGATCCGCAGCCGCCTTATGACGGTAGGAAAAGAGGGAGAAGATCTGGCGCATATGGCTGAGGAGATTAATCGGAGTCTCTGTGATAACAATAAGAACGGTATGTTTGTCACGGCATGGATCGGTGTGCTAGACATTGCTACCGGCGAAGTGGCGTATGTCAATGCCGGTCATTGCAGACCTTTGCTGCGCCGCAAGAACGGTTCCTGTGAATATGACGATATGCTGGGCGGACTGGTCCTTGCGGGCATGGAAGACGCCATATACAGGCAGGGAGGACTGCGGTTAAGACAGGGAGATACCCTGTTGCTCTACACCGACGGCGTAACAGAAGCAACCAGCCTGCAGCAGCAACTATATGGTGAAGACCGGTTGCTGCGTACCATTGCGGATGCCGACAGCGTCACACCTGAGGAACTGCTGCAGGAGTTGTGGAAGGACGTAGATGAATTCCAGAAAGATGCGGCACAGTTTGATGATATTACGATGCTGGCGGTTACTTATCACGGCAACGGCTTTGAGGAGAAGAGTGATACGCCGGACATGGATAAGATGAAGGACTTCGCAGATTTTGTAGAAGAGGTGCTGGAGGAGAACGGCATATCCATGAAGACCGTCATGAAGGTCCAGATGGCAGTGGATGAGATCTATTCCAATATATGCTATTACAGCGGCGCGGAGGAAGTAACCGTCGGGATACGGGTAGAGGAGAGTTCTGATCAGAAGGACAGGAGATATAAAGAAAGCCGAGTGAAGAAGGAGATCACACTTTATTTCGAGGATGACGGCATGCCGTATAATCCGCTGGAACGCCCCGATCCGGATGTGGAGAAACTGTTAGAACAGAGAAAGGAGGGCGGCTTAGGCATCTATCTGGTCAAGAAGCGTATGGACAGGGTGGAGTATGAATACATAAATGAGAGGAATAAATTAACGGTGCACAAGACTGATGAGGAGTAGCTGCTTCGGAACGGAGGAAAATGCTTTATGACACGGTATGACAAGATCAGATTCATCGTGCAGATCGCAGAGGCGGCTGTGTCGGACTGGCGGGAGCGGCATATCTGTCTGCCATCCGTCACGGTGGCGATCGCCATAGAGGGAACCGACTGGGGAAGGGCGGCGGTCTATACAGAACACAGGTGCCTGTTCCCGTACAGACACGATGGCATACATAGTCATGATACCGTGCTTGCCGCGGTGCGTTCCCACAACGAATATCTTGCTGTCTGGCGGGGCGAAGGGCAGCAGTATCCCAACTGGGAGGACCTCGGGAAAGAATATTATATTCTTGCGGCACAATGCCTGCAGTCTGCGGAGTATCCCTACAGCCCTGAAAAAGAGTTTGAGGCTAAGATCGTGGAGCTGGTGGAGCGGTATGGGCTGACGGGATATGACGTTATGTAAGTAAATTTTTATTTTCAGAAGGAGGAAAAGAATTATGAATGGAATAGAGATCAGCATTTTAGGGACAAAGTATGTTTTCTACGGAATCAGTGAAGAACTGGCAGAGAATATCCGGCAGTTAGCGGGAAGAGAGGCGTTTCAGGCAGATTTCAGATTATGGGGACTTTGGTTGCAGAGCATGATGCGGAAAGCAGTCGTTATTGAGACAACAAGCAAAGCTGACAGTATTGTCGTGTGCGATCCGTATGGAATGATGGGGCAGGACGAGAATGGTATATCTTTACAGGAGCTTGCCGACGCGGAGATACCGGAGGAGGAAAAAGCGGTAATAAGCGAGAAAAAGGCAAAAATAGCGGTCAGTGCGTTTGTTGAGGCGCTGGGCGGAAATGTCAGAGGTGAAACGCAAGTCTGGCAACAGAGCATCAAAGGAATGTTCACCTCTTTTGTTTGCAGTACACAAGGAACGATATCCGGGGTGCAGTGTACTAATCAATCCAGTAGGAGTTATAGTTCAGTAGGACCTTTCCCTACTGTACTGTTCATAGATTTCTCATTCGTTATGAAAAACACGCCGGGGCTTCTGCTTCCGATCATCATGCATGAGACTACGCATTTTTTGGAAGAGAAGGCAATTGTGACAATTGTAGAGAAATACGCCTTTGAGAATGCGCGGGAAAAGGGTGTTGAGATTCCCGACGACATATGGGACCCGGAGAAATCCGGCACCATGGGTCAGAATGATAAATGGGCAGAAATTTTCTCTAAAGAGAAAGAGTACCAACTGGAACGCCCGCAGGAGCAATTGCCGACTCTGATTGAGAAAATGGCGGCAGGAAGCCTGTATGAAGAAGACAGAGAATGGGTCGGACATTTGGTAGAGTTGTTTGGGAAGGTGCTTCAGGGAAATAATATTTGGTATAGTGATAAAGTATATTCTTCATAATAACATTTAAAAATTTTCCACCATTTTAAAATTCTGATATCTGTAAATGGGTTTGTATGGATGATAAGCTTAAAACATCAAAAATACATCCACAAACGGGAGGACAAAGAGATGAAGAAAAAATTAATCGCAACGCTGCTTACAGCGGCCATGATGGTATCAACGCTTGCAGGATGCGGCAATACCGACAGCAGCACATCGACCTCAAATGACGTACAGAGTACTGCACAGGAGGATACGCCGGCTGCTGATGACACGGCGGAAGATACAGCACCGGCTGCCGCTGAGGATACAGCGGATTCAGGGGAAGCGGTAACGATCAAGTTGTTTTCCAACCTTCCTGATCGTAAGAACGGACAGGGACTTGTAGAGCAGATGATCATCGATGAGTATATGGCAGCGAATTCCAATGTTACAATTGAAGTTGAGGCACTTGACGAAGAGGCATATAAGACGAAATTCAAGGCATATGCAATGGATGGCATGCCGGATGTTGTAAGTATCTGGGGACAGCCTTCATTCCTCGATGAAGTGTTGGATGCGGGAGTACTTGCAGAATTGAATGAGGCTGATTATGCAGATTACGGATTTATCGCAGGATCCCTTGAAGGATTCAAGAAAGACGGTAAACTGTACGGGCTTCCGAGAAATACAGATATTCAGATCATCTATTATAACCAGAAGATGTTTGATGATAATGGCTGGGCAGTTCCCGCTACATACGATGAATTGATGTCGGTTTGCTCAGATATCAAGGCAGCAGGATACACACCGATCGCTATGGATGGCGGCGACGGATGGCCGATGGCATGTTTCCTTACGGATATTTTGGTGAAAGTTGCCGGAACAGATTATGCGGATATCGTTCGTAATGCTATAGCGACAGGTGATTTCTCTGCACCGGAGTTGCAGGAAGCTACACAGATTCTGGTAGATTCTGCGGCTGCAGGTATGTTCCAGGTGGGATATGACTCTCAGGATTACGGAACGGCAATGAATCTGTTTACTAATGGTCAGGCTGCAATGTTCTGCATGGGAAGCTGGGAGTGCTCCATGGCATTAAATGAGGACATTCAGGAAGACATCAGAAACAACATTCGTGCATTTACCCTGCCTGTTGTTGACGGCGGTAAAGGCGGCGCAAATGATATCGCAGCATGGAACGGCGGTGGATATGCAGTATCTGCAAGCTCTGCAGTGAAAGATGAGGCAGTTAAATTCTTAAACTATATGTATCAGCCTGATAAGCTTTCCAAATATGGCTGGGAGAATGGTGTAGGTATGTCTGCGCAGGATCAGACGGCTTATCTGACCGGTAACGAGACCGATTTGCAGAAACAGGTTATGGATATTCTGAAAAATGCAACCAGCGTTTCAGGAACACCGATCAATGACTGTGGTCCGTCCGCATTCAAGACATCCATTGAAAGCGAGATTCAGGGTGTATCCAACGGTTCCACATCTGTAGAGGACTTCCTCGCAGCAATCGGTGCGGCATGTGAATAAATGCAGAATTAATTAAGTGATTAGTGGGAGGATGTTCCAAAAGAAATATACTTTTGTAACATCCTCTTTCTTAATTCATATCTGCGTGAAAGGAGATTTTATATGAAAAAACTGTATAGTAACAAACCGGTTATTTTCAGTCTTGTTCTGCCGGGCGTGCTGGTTTTCCTATTCGCGGTTCTGGCACCGATTTGTTTGAGCGTATACTATGGATTTACGGATTATACAGGCATGGGAGAAGCACATTTGATCGGGTGGGATAACTATGTGAAGCTGTTTCAGGATAGTGCGTTTGGTCGTTCACTGAAAAACTCCCTGCTGTTGGCCATCGGATTTATCTGTATACAGCATCCGATCGCAATTGTTGTAGCCGCGGTGTTAGACAAACTGCAGGGTAGGGCGGAAGGAATTTTCAGGTGTATCTACTTTATACCCAACGTTATTTCCGTAGCGGTTATTGCCTATCTTTGGAAATTCATTTATAATCCGGATTTCGGACTTTTGAATAATGTGTTGGCGGCATTCGGATATCAGGGGAAAATCAACTGGCTGTCGCAGCAGAATGCGATCTGGTCGGTGCTTATCGTTTTGATCTGGCATGGATTTGGCTGGGGTATGCTGATTTATTATACGGGTATTAAAAATATTGATCCGGTATTATACGAGGCGGCCTCCATTGACGGTGCAAGCTGGTGGACGACATTCTTCAGAATTACGCTGCCGTTAATGAAGCCGGTAATCCAGATCAATGTTACCATGGCTATCATCTCTGCCTTAAAGCAGATGGAGACGGTATATCTGCTGACAAACGGAGGTCCGAATAACAGTACGCAGTTTGCGGCTAACTATCTGTATCAGCAGGCATTTAAGGCGTTTAAGTACGGATACGGCAACGCCATCGGTGTAGTATTTATCATAATTTGTATACTGGTGACAGTTGCACTTAACAATATCTTCCGGGATAAGCAGGAAGCGTAGGGGGTGATCACATGAAAGAAAATAATATGAAAATCGGTAAAGTTATTTTGTGGATCGTGCTGATCATTGTAGCGATCATCCAGCTGTTCCCGCTGATCTGGCTTGTGGATTTTTCGCTCGGAAGCAGTAACGAGATGTTTACAAACGGGCTGTTGATCATTCCGGAGAAGATACGGTGGGATAACTATGTGAAAGCATTTGTGGATGGTAATTTCCTGCATTATTTAAGAAACAGTGTTCTGATCAATACGCTTGCGGTTATTTTCGTTGTAATCATATCCATCATGGCAGCTTTTGCCTGTCAGCGTATGAAATGGAAACTCAGCGGGCTGGTAAGTACGTTGCTTGTTATGGGTATGATGATTCCGATCCATGCAACACTGCTTCCGAATTACAAGATTTATTCTGCATTCCACCTGACAGATACCATTTGGGCACTGTTGATTCCTTATGTAGCCTTCTCATTGCCGCAGGGAATGTTCTTGATGACGGGTTTCATTCAGGCGGTTCCAAAGGAGCTTGAAGAGGCGGCAGTTATGGACGGATGCGGGATATACAGGATCGTATTTCAGATTGTTACACCGCTTTTAAAACCTTCGATCGCAACGGTGTCAATCATGACATTTTTAAACAATTGGAATGAATTTATGATGGCAAGCACTTACTTAAGTACACCTACATGGAAGACGCTGCCCTTCTCCGTACTGGAATTTACCGGAGAGTATTCATCCAATTATGCAGTTCAGTTTGCGGTTATGGCATTGACGGCAGCGCCTGCGGTTATCGTATATGTGATCTTAAATAAGCACATTACGAAGGGTGTTGCAATGGGAGCCGTAAAAGGATAAAATAAGAAAAATTTTATTTCTTTGAGGGCGCGGAGGATGCAATGAGAAGGATCAGAAACTGGATTTTGAAGTTGAGTATTCGGCAGAAGCTGGTTTTTTACAGCTATTTAATTATTACGCCTATTTTGCTGTTGATCAGCATCCTTCTCCTAATGCATAACTATCATTCAGCGGTGCAGAGCGAAGAGGACAGATGTATTCAGAACGTACAAAGTATATCGGACGGAATCAGTGTTGTGCAGAAGAATATTATGGAGATGGGAACCTATATCTGCATCAATGATGAGGTCAATAAGATACTGACGGTGGATGAGCCGGAGGAATTAAACCGGGATGCCAGACTTTGGATGAATCATGCGCCTATGCAGATTATACAGGATATGGTGGCAATCGACGGACAGATCAAAACGGTTGCCATATATCCCGAAAACGGCATCATTCCTTATCTGAGTTGCGTTGACCGGTCTTCCTATATAGGTGATATCGAACAGGTTAAGCAGCAGGAGATATATGATCTTGCGGTACAGGAAAAAGGAAAATTTCTCTGGCAGAGGGTATGGCGGCGGTATCAGTCCGACACGTACCAGTTTAATCAAAGTGACAAGATCGTGATGTATCGTGAGATCTATGATCTGACGAGGAAGAATAAACTGGGCTATCTGGTGATAGGCTCTTCGGCGGATATATTTGACGAGATATGCCAAAATTCTTTACGTGACAGACAGGAAGCAGTAGTTGTAATGAGCGAATATGGCGCGGAGCTTGTGCGCTGCGGAAATATTGACGATGAAATTGTATCGGAGATGATCGTAGAAAGTTCTTCCGAGCCTATGGGTAAGAACCTGATTCAAAACACTACATGGAAAAACTATAACATCTACCGCTGCCGTGATGAGGAGACAGGAACGGTTGTTTATAAGATTGCGCGCCGGGTAGGGTGGGAAGATTTAAGCAACACGATCATCTATGCGCCTTTGGCATTGTTAATCGGATTTTTGATCGGATTATATCCTGTTTTGCTTCTGGTTTCTGATATTGTCTCCAAGCCGTTACATACGCTGAGCGTTGCGATGGAGAATTTTAAGAGGGGAGATTTCAGCCAGAAAGTAGAAGTAATGACGCAGGACGAAGTGGGAGAAGCGTCGGCATGTTTTAACAGCATGGTAGATGATATCAGAGAGCTGATTGATAAGAATTATATCTTGGCGCTCAAGGAGCGGGAAAGCGAACTGGACGTTCTGCAGGCGCAGATGAATCCCCATTTTCTATATAACACGTTAGATTCCCTGTATTGGAAAGCGACTGAATCGGGAAGCGATGAGATTGCGGAAGACATTTTGACACTTTCACAATTATTCCGCCTTGTTTTAAACAGGGGAGACGGAATTGTAACGGTGCGGATGGAAGCGGAACTGCTGGATCGATATCTGCATATTCAGAAGATGCGGTTCGGGAAACGGTTAAAATATGAAATATCACTGGATCAGGCGATTATGGAGGAAGAGATTCCCAAATTGATCCTGCAGCCTTTTGTGGAGAATGCAATTGTGCACGGATTTGAAAAGGTCGATGGCAATTATACGCTGTCCATTATCGGGAGCAGAGACGATACACATATGACATTTCAGGTTATAGATACCGGTGCCGGCATGAGTGCGGAACAGATGGAGGCAATCTGGGATAAAGCGGACAGCCGTAAGTATGCAAGCCAGCGCATCGGACGGTATGCGATTAAAAATGTAAAAGAGCGGCTGGAACTTATTTACCATGATAATTACAAGCTTCAAATCAATAGCAGGGTAGGGCAGGGAACGACTGTGGTTATTTCCATTCCCTGCGGACTGAAGGAGATCAGGCAGCATGAGTATCAAGTTATTGATTGCGGATGATGAGGATACGATCCGCAACGGAATTGCTAAATATATACAACTGCATACAGATCGTTTCGATAAAATATATCTTGCAGCCAATGGGCAGGAAGCCGTAGATATTATTTTTCGGGATAAACCGGATATTATGTTTCTGGATGTACAGATGCCGCTGTTAGACGGTATCGAGGTTATGCAGGAAGCAAAACGTGCGGATATCTTACCGTATACAATGATATTAAGCGCGTATGATGAGTTTAAATATTGTCAGCAGGCATTGCGTCTGGGAGCAAAAGAATATTTATTGAAACCGGTAAGATCCTCGGATATTCTGCAAATGGTGAATCAGGCGGCGGATGAATTATTCGGGACGCAGGAAGCGATTGGGACGGAACCGACGGAAGAGAAAAATCGTTTGGTAGAATTAGCCAGAGAATATATAGAAGAGCATTATTACGAGAACCTTATGCAGGTGGATGTGGCGCAGCGGGTGGGCATATCCGCGGGATATCTGTCTACGCTTTTCCAGAAGCAACTGTCGGTCGGGTTTGTGGATTATCTCAACGAGATCCGCATTGAACATGCTTGTACTTATCTACGGCAGAGCTATTTAAAGACTTATGAGATCGCCTATAAAGTCGGATTTAAAGATGAAAAGTATTTTTCTAAAGTTTTTAAGAAGATTAAAGGGCAGTCACCTTCGGAATATCGGAAACTGAATCAGTAGACGGGGAGAGGAAGCTGGTTTAAACGTTATGTTGACGGGGGTAGCACTGTATAAATAGAGAGAAGGGTATAGAATAAAGGCAGATGGGGAATGTTCCGTCTGTCTTTTTTGATTGGACTTAAGCAGTATGAAAGCGGCGGTTATGTTCCCATTGTCTTTCTGTCGGAACACCGATATAATATATATGAGGTGATCGAATTGACATTGAACGAATTGATAAAGGAAAAGGGGATTTCCCGTTATCGTCTGTCAAAAATAAGCGGTGTGCCGTGGGCAACTCTGTCCGATATCTGCTCCGGTAAAACAAAGTTTGAACGGTGCAGCGCGGCAACCCTTTCCAAGCTGTCAAAGGCATTGGAGATCAGTATGGAGGAACTGCTGCTTATAGAGACAGGGAACAGTATGGATGAAGAGGGAAAGCCAAAGGATAAGGAGTATCTGGAAACAGGACTGCCGGCAAGTTTACAGCATGCCCTTGATGAGTATATACAAGGGGAGAAAGATCAAGTATCGCATATGGACTGCCTGTGGGGAGAACTGTATGGGTCTATTAATGCCTGCCAGTGGGGAGGAAGGATTACACAGGAACAGGCGGATTACTTGCGGAAGAAATATCTGTTCGGGGAGGAGGCGGAGGAAGATGATTGATTTTACGCCATGTGAGGTCAATAAATTTAAGGCTTACGGCGGTGCAAACGGAAATAAGATTCATGTAAGGTATCAGGGGAAGGGGTATATGCTGAAATTCCCGCCGGTGCCCGGACGCAGCAAAACCATGAGTTATACTAATAGTTGTATCAGCGAATATCTTGCCTGCCACATTTATGAGTCGCTTGGTATCAAGGCGCAGGAAACATTGCTTGGTACTTATACGGACAGGCGGGGAAAAGAAAAGATAGTGGTTGCCTGCCGTGATTTCACAGACGAAGAGAAGAGACTGATTGAATTTGCACAACTGAAAAACACTTGTATTGACAGTGAACAGAATGGATATGGAACGGAACTTTCCTCGATTATGGCAGCGATCGATGAGCAGACACTGATACAACAGGATGAGTTGAAGGCATTTTTCTGGGATATGTTCATTGTGGATGCTCTGCTTGGTAACTTTGACCGTCATAACGGAAACTGGGGTATTCTGGTGAATGAGGGAAAGCAGACGGCAGAGATTGCTCCTGTATATGACTGCGGTTCCTGCCTTTATCCGCAGCTTGCGGTGAAGGAAATGCAGGGGGTTCTGGAAAGAGAAGAGGAGATTGATAAGCGTATCTTTGTGTATCCGACTTCTGCGATAGAGGAACAGGGTAAAAAAGTTTCATATTTTGAATTCATATCTTCCTTAAAACATCAGGGATGCAATTCCGCGCTAAAACGTATTCATGCGAGGATTGACATGGAACGTGTTAACAGGCTGGTGGAGGATGTGCCGTTTCTTGAACCGATTCAGAGGGAGTTTTATAAGATCATGATACGGGAGAGGAAAGAGAAGATCTTGGATTATAGTATGGAGCTGCTTCTGAAGCAGGAAGAGTTGGGAATTTTGAATTAGTAGCGACAGTGTAATAGAATTTATCATGTAGGTACTGTTTGATACCAGTGAATATCAAGAGCCTTTTACTAGAAGTGTAATGGAGACAGTGAGAAATAAGATGAGCAAGAATAAGAACAAATGGTATGAACCATATAAAATCGTGACTGCTCTGGATAAATCGGAAGCCATAAGAAGAATAGAGAGTAAAACTGAATTTCTATCATTTAAGTATAAGCGGACGGCAGATGATTTATTGTTCTTTTGGGGAAAGAAATATGAGGGAGAATATAGTGTATATATATGGGCAAATATGCCCCCTTTTGGAGGTCGGAATTGTTTACTACCTAAAGCTATCATAGAAATTGTTGCGGGAGCAGAAGGAAATAGTATTGTTTATATCCGATTAATAATTAATAAAATCCCTATGGGCTTCTTGGCGATATGGCTTACTTGGGGGCTATCTCAACAAAATGTTTTATGCTACATTCTTGTTCTCTTGCTGGTAGCATTTTTGCTAATAAAGTACTGGGGATTTGTACGCAGACGGGTGGGGAAATTGCTGGGGGAATTATTGGACGTTAAGGAAGAGCCAGGAGCGTAGTGCTGCGCTAGTCCATTTTTAGCTATATCGTAAGAAAAGGGAACGGGGATAAACATGGGATATTATATTAGAGCGTGGTATGAGCCATATAAAATAGAAACATTGTTAAACCAATCGGAAATTGAGAGAAGACTGGGGAGTCAACTTGCGGTTAAGATCATATTGATGCGGTTGACAGATGACGGTTTCTTATCATTGGATCGGGAGATCAAGGACGGCCGATTCCGGATATTTATCAGGATGTGGAAACTGCCAGCGGATTGGAGGCCATTTTTCCTTCCTAAAATTGTGGGGGAAATCATCGAAACCGAAGACGACACCAGAATTGTCCTAATGTGGTTAGAAGTAAAAATAATCGATTTATTGTTTTTTCTTGCCATTTATACTTGCGTATGCTTTTTTATGCAGATCAGCGTTTTAGTATGTGCAGTGATTCTATGGCTGGCATTTGGTTTGATTACGATATACTGGCAATTTACACGTATACGTTTTGGAGAACGGTTAAAGATGCTTTTGAAGGGTTTTTGAAGTCGGAATTCTTGGGAAAAAGGAGAATGTTATGAGTGATCTGGCTTTTAGGAGATTAGCAGCATTTATCATTGATTATTTTATTCTTTGTATTGTATTTTCTTTTGTAGGTATGTGTGGAGTTATTCTGGTTATACTTCGGGCTGAACATATAAGGACAGAGGATATTAACAAAATCTTTGAGATTGATATGATGTTTGTCTTTTTCTTTATTTGTCTTTTCTTTGCATGGATTTATTTTTTCTTGCTGGATTGCTGTGAAAACATAGATGTGGGAAAGAAACTCACGGGGATCAAATTATTGAGTGATAATCAAAAACTTACTGTTAACAAAAAACTGAAACATTCTATTCTAAAGTGTATTTTTATGGCTATTTGGCCTATATCGTTTACTTATTATTTAGTCAAACAACAAATGATTTATGACAAGTATTTGAAAATCTGTGTAATCATGAAAGAATAATTTTACGATTTGCACTTGTGTATGTTTTGATTTGCAGGTCAGCGTTTCTATGTAAGGAAACAGAAACGATAGAAACTGGAGAAAGGGCAATACAATAATGAAGGGAGCTTCCATAACAGATATAGAGTTAATTGATGGTGCAGAAAATAATGGGAGGCACATTTTGAAGCGGACTAAGGCAAAAAAGTTGTTATTGATAGTTATATGCTGCACGTTTCTGACAGCCTGCACGAGTAAGGATTCATGGATTGACACAACAAGTTACGAGAAGGATTGTCAGTACGATTACACGACTTATAATTCATCTGAGGAGAATAAATCTGAAGATGAAGTAAGTCCGAATAAGACAACTGAGGAGAAAACATCTGGAAATGAAGTGAAGCCAAATGAATTAATTGAAGAATCAAATTATTTAACAGTTGATTGGACTGATTTTGAAATATTAATGGGACATTCTATAGAGCCGGAAGACAGCGGAAGGGGATGGGAATTTTCTATTGCTGATGTTGATTTTGACGGCACATTGGAACTGCTGGTGACTTTTGCGGCGAATCATTGCGGACAAAATGCCCTTTATATTTATAAGCAAGAGAATGGAAGAGTTTTTTCTTTTGCTGATACGAATGCCGTATTTGGAAAGTATGTCATGAGCGATATAGATTACAAGGCGATTTCACCGTATATGGATATTGATTTATTGGCTGCATATAAAAATCAGAATAATGAATATCGCTATCTTTCTCTGGATTACAGTATTTTTGGCGGTAATGAACGCGGTGATATCGGTACGGTGACTTTATATGAGACAATTCTGGATAAGCAGACTGCGCCGGTGAAATTAGCTGAGATTTCGTATGTCTTACCAGAAGAAACAGTGGAGATGTATTTTCGTGGGGAAAGGATCTATGAGGCAGGAGAACTGAAAGATCGATTGGATGAGTACATGGAAGGCTATACGGAGCTGGAAATAAAGTATGAAACGGCTGCGAAGTCTTTTTCAAGAGACATTGTGGCACAGAGCGATGAATATAAGGCGAAAGAGTTGATGGAACTGTATAAATCATTGGAGGAATTGTTTGCAGAGAGAAAAGAATTGGAAGAGGCAGAAAAAGATATTAAAGAAAATGGTACAATTGCACATGATGCTATAAATTGGGATTAAGAGTGGCGGTCAAGATACTATACTTCAGAAGAATGATATAGCATTAGTGTATTTCAGAAATGCCATTTAAAGCAATCGTTATAAAAAGCGGTTGCTTTTTTGATGCAAAAATGATGCAAAAACGATACAGGATTGATGTAAGTTTGCTTTATAATGTAAATGATGAGAAGAATGTATGAGAGATAAATTATAAATGGAAACAGGTAATTGTTATCAGAAATAAATGAAAAGCGGTAAGGATTTATGGTTTATAAAATTAATAAAGAACTTAACATATTTATTCTACCTGTCATACTGCTCCTATCCGGTTGTGGTGCATCAGATGCTTCAATACAATATGGCGATTCCAATGTTCCCATAGAGGAGTTGAAAGAATGCAGCGAAATAACGGATGCGACCACGCTTGAAGAAGACACTTTGCCCATAGAAGAAACAGAGTCTGCACATGACCCCGAGGCCGTAAGCGATGATAAACAGTGGAACAACAGGATTTATGTGACCGCGGATGAAATGAAGGGCAACATTTTAGGATATAGTCTAATCAGAATGCCGCCAAATCTGGAAAATGTGTATTATGAGCAGGACATGCCGTATCTGCTGGATGAAGATATTGTTGGGAAAGGGATCTGTGTTTCGGATTATATATGTGAGACAGAAGTATTCCTTGGAAATATCTTAAAAGAAGTTTTGGCGGGCCGAGGAGCAGTCAGTACTGAAAACAGACAGTATTTTGCAGAATATGCGCTGCAACAGTTAGCGGATACGGGCTGGGAATCATTAGATGAAGAGTGGGAGCCCGATCCATATGCATATGACAGAGAGTATTGCATGAATCCGGTATTTGGTGGCAGCGGATATCGGTTTTTTTATTCTTTTTATCCGGATAAAGAAAAAGCAGCCACAGAAGAGATGAACAAAGTAGATATTACGCTCTATGTTGACGGTGATGGAAAGATCCGTGATATAAAGACAAGTATCAGTACGATATCAACAGAAGAAAACAGGATGGAAAAGTGGATCAGCATGGAGGGATTGTTTGATGATACTTATGGTGAGCAGGTGATCCGGGATGGCAGTCCGTGTAAAGAAGAAATGGTGTGGGACTTTGAACGGCATTTCAGAAGATTCATGGCTCCCGATGAGGTCTATGAGCAGGATGATGAAGGGTTGTTGGAATCCGGCAAAGTCTGTGCAAGTGCGGAGAAGTTGGCGGATATTTTTCTTCATGTCATGGAAAGCAGAGGAACGGATGTGGAGAAATATGCAGAGTGGTTTGGATATGATAAGGATTTCTCGGACTTTGCGGATACGGATTGGAAATCACTGGGAGAGGACTGGATTGTGAAGGAGGAATACGACTGTTTTTTTATAGACAAGATTTATTTTTCCGGATATGCGGGATTCCGATTCTGTTTTTTTCCCGACTTTAAGACCATGGGTGTGGATACGGCGAACATGGCTGTGATAGACTGTAACGTCGATGTTTATGAGGGTATGCTGTGCTATACCAATATAGACATTTTTGCTGTAACAGAGGAAGAGTATCTGGCGATGAAACGGAATCAAGCGGAGCACAAGTTGCCTGTGGTTGAAAAAGGAACTGTCCTATTGGATAAAGCAATGGTAGCAATACCTGTGATCGACAGACAGGTAATGTATATGCCGATTAGTGAATTTGATCCTGCTGCTGTAGCTGAGAATCATAGCAGGAGAAAGGTGAAGAATGAGATATGGGGATTTACTGATGTGGCAGAGGCAGGAGATTATTTGGGGAAAAAATTTCTGCAAGATTTTGCTGAAGACAATGTGGAAGCAGGGGAAATATATGAGCTTGCCAAGGACAAGGAAGACATATATTTGGTTTTATATGCTATAGACGGATTCACGGATGATGGATGGAAAGCGGACAAGCAATTTGATTGTTTCTATGTAAAGCCCAATGAAGCAGAGGGGTGTATGCATCTGCAGTATTACTTTTATCCTGAGAGAGTCAGTGAGGAGCAGACGAAGAACAGAACGCTGGTTGTAGATATGTATCTGTCGGAGTCGGGGATTGAGAATATGCTATATGCATATGGAAAATACATACAATAACAACGGGATTGCCGGAGTAATATGATTCAGATATTAAGTAGATGAAAAAGAAAGGGATAGGCAGCACAAAGCATGTTTGGAGATGTGTTTTTAATTATGATTAAACGAGTTGTTCTTATAACAGTAATGATTCAGCTTTGTGGTGTGTGCGGCGGAAATGTCAGGGAAACAAGGCAGTTGGTCGAGATGCAGAGACAGGAATTAGTGGATGCCTTTATTGAAAAAGCAGAATATGTTTATAATTATGAATTATGGTTTGTTGGTGATCCCTTAATTTTTACAGAAAGTGGATATCGGGAAAAAGCATTGCAGGTGGATTTGTACTGGAAAGACGGGGCGTACTATTTTATTCCTATAAAGGATTGTAATGCAGAACTTGAAATCAAAGGGATACCAAGAGAGGTAAGATACAATGAACTGAATGAAGGGCACTATATATTTTGTGTGCTGCGCCAAAGGAGCGGAATAGAGCGGGATTATGGAATATGGTATTTGGAAAAACCAACTTCTCTCCGTGCTGACGATATAGAAGATATAACGTATTTAGGTATGGTAGAGATAGATACTACCGGTGAAAAAAAGCCGGATACAATGGAGTTGACTGAGAACGGATATGTTAATGCAATTGTCGATTCCATAAGATATAGCGACGAATTGCCGACCGGAAATTATAAAGTATATATTGGTTGGTATGGCTATGATGGTGCAGACAGTGTAGGCGTGACGGGTGTCATTAGGCAGAATGAAACTTATAGATGGTTTGCCGGATGGGCTGCGAGAAATGAAGATGGAAGTTATGACGCTTCTGTGCATTCAACAAACGGTGCGTCAGAAATGTTTCCAACTGTAGAGGAAATACCGTCTGCATATGATAATGCAATGTACATCGTGGAGGCGGAACGTCTGGTACTTGATTTACAGATAACGGAACAGGATAAGAGAAAAGGGGGAGCCGCAGTAACTGATCATGCAAAAGAAGGTCAGCCAAAAACAAAAAAAACGGTAGAAGTAACTGAAGAGGAAGCAAAGGAGAAAATCGAGGAACTTTATAATTATTATCAATGGTTCTATGGAAACATGCCTTATGATATAGAGTCTCTTCTGGAAGAGGGGGAAACGTACAGTATTTTTACAGATGGGAACGGAGGCATTTTTTGGACAAAGGCTGGTGTATCCCCGAGTAAGGAAGCCGGAGGTATTTACCGATCGGAGTTACAGGCCGATATTGCAGACCTGCCATTGTACAGCTATACGATGGGAATCAGCCGCCAGTCAAAACTAAAGAAGATAGGGACGCTGGAATGGCATAAACCGGAATTGAGAAAACCGGAACTGCCGCCATTGGTGGAAGACGGATATATCCGTGAGGTGGAAGCGTATATCAGGAATGACATGACAGAGAGGGGGAAGGTCGGAAAATATCAAATATACTTTGGCAGGTATGAGATCTTGGGAAGTGATGTCATGAGCATTTCTGTTGCTGTGACAGGGGAAGAAACTTTTTATCTGCAATGCTGGGTTACAAAATATCCGGATGGGACATATGAATGCTTCCCGGTAGGCGGCAGTTACATGGGAGAAGAGAAGGCGGGAATGAAAAAAGCAGAGAGGATTATACAACTTGAGAGATTAAGGATGGAGTTGGAGATAAATTAAGTTTGATACAAGTAGGCAGTGGATAGAGAAAAGGTAAATTGTATGAGAGATCAGAGGATGATGAAACTATATTACAAGAGAGAGTAGATTATGCCGAAGCCTGGTACTTGTACTTTACCACAAACAGGAGGTAGTAAATTTGGATAGAATTATTAGTAGATCAAAGTGCATAATCGTGTGTATTCTCATGTTGTTTGCTGTCGGCTGTAATACAGCCGGTTATTCGAGTGAAGAGCATAAAGAGGCGGAAGAAAAAATAACGGAAGTAACTAACGCGTCTCCAAAAGAAGAATCGGAAAAAGTCAAAGAAGAGCTGGAAGAAGGAAAAGAAGAAGCGGAAGGAAAAGACGGATTGGAAAAAGAGGATTTGGATGTAAACGGATTACAAGAAACGGCGGAACAGGCAGTGAATGAAGATAAGCGGGACAGGGTGCAACAGATAGAAAATATATATGAAAATGATGGAAAGTACAGTTCGTTTCTGAAAAAAGCATGGATTGTGGACGGCCCAAAGAGGGAGTCTGGAGGTTTTGAATTTATTATTACCGGAATAAGTGATGAAGCAATAGAAGGATATATTGTGATTAGGGACAGCATAGACTGGCTCTATTGGAGTGACAGTGAGATTGGACGCGAAACATGCAAACCGTTTAGCGGAACTATTACAGGAAATCAGGCAGAGTGTGTGTTTCAATATGAGGAATGTCAGGTAGAGGCTACGTTTTTATTTCAGGAAAATGACAGGATTGAGGCGGCGATTAGGTGTGATAAACTGGATATCAATGAGGGGTATCAATTCCGCCCGTCCAATTTGTCAGACAAACAACTGCATGATGATGTATCATCCACTCCGGTCTTTTTTGAGACATGGGGGGAAGTAAATCTGGTCTCTGCTACAACTGATAATTATCATTCTGTCCCGAGTTTTTATATCACAAACAATGACGGGGATATTTTATATCGGGAACATTGTATGGAGGGATTTGTTTTCTGGGATATTTTTGTGGAAGATATTGATCAGGACGGGCGGCTGGATATTTGGACGGTAATATGTACCGATCATTCCCCGGAAGGCGTAAGAATGGTAGACATATTCTATCAGGCAGAGAATGGACATTTTTACAGGGAGTGGGAGCGGACAGACGAACTGCCGAAAGAATACTACGGAGAGTATCGGATCACGCAGTTTTGCCCGACGGAGGATTATGTCGGAATAAGTGAAACGGTACTGACGCAGCAGGAAGCGGAGCAGATGCTGGAGAAGGATATCGTGATCCAGGACCGCCTTTTTGTAACTTATGATTCGGAGAGGCGTATAGGGACGAGAGGGGACCGTGAATTGCCCACTAAAGACAGCATGATAACAGAGTACCGTTATTCAGGGAATAATAAGTGGCACCCGGTTTCACCGGATCTTCTTATTCGTGAAGCACATCCTGATGAGAGGCTGCGGGAAGCAGTCGGTGAAGAGTATTATGAAAAAATTAACGGTGTATTTAGCAATATCTCTGTAGGCTGGCAACAGTTTTATACATTGGAAGGTGAAGAGAAGCTGATTATGCATTCCATGCTGACAGGGCAGAATTTTATATTGGAAAGAAAGTAATATGCGTTTGAGGCAACTGCTATTTTTCCGTGATACAGGATTGATGTAAGTTTGCTTTATAATATAAATGATGAAGAGTGTGCATGAGAGATATCAATTATAATAGTTTTATGAGACAGGGTGATTATGATGAGAGGTACATGGTTCAACTAATGAGGGTGACACTACATTTTTCTGGTTATAAAAAATGGCGAAGAATAAGGAGCGCTTTATTCTGCCTATGCACAATAGGGATGACTCTATTAATGGCATGTGGTAGAAATGAAACAATAGATAGAGAAATAGATTATGCCGAATGTGATGATGATATTGAACCTCAGGATATAGGGAAACAGGCAAACAGTTCTCCTTATCAGACTCCGCTTGAAGAGATTGCAGAGAGAATAGAGTATGAGTATGTCTATGAAAATATGATTGATCATATAGCAGACTACGATTATAAGCAACTGTCATTTCTTCCGACGGGAGAAGAAATTGCCATATCCGTTTATGCTTTAGAGGGCAATAAAATTTTATTTCTGCCGGATGAAAAGACCAATACAGAAGCCGTGGTAAACAATGAACTGTGCAGACTGCATTATTGCGAGGAGGCTGACGGGTTTGTGTTCTATATTCTTGTGGACTGGCAGTTATCGGAGAGCGGGGTTCCGGTAAACTCATTAGAAAATGATTACTATCACAGAATCAGGGAATGCATTGTGCGGGATAAGGACGCCGTATACGAAGAGGTAAGCCTTGTAGATTCCCCGATATACTTTATGTATGAATTTGGACTGGATGACCTAGTCAAACTTGGGGACACAAAAGTGACTTTCAATCCTGAACAGACAATCGAATTACAGAAAATACCGGTAGATGATAATGAATATATAGGTGCCATGGTGGAATATGCAGCAGATGTCCTGAGGGACAAACAGAAATTTGGCAATTTTCAAATCTGTCTGGAGACTTACGGGCGTGTACAGGGAAAATATGGGGAGTATACCAATTGCAAAATAAGTGCGGCGGTTGTTGGAGTGGGATATGAAGACTATCTTTTTTTCCGTATTTCTGAGACAGAAGGAGAAATTAATAAAAATGGTGTATGGTCGGTATATCATCCAGCGGTGGTGGATTCTCCCACATATTTTACTGCTCAATGGTATTTAGAGGCGGAACCGGAAGATTTTATACCGCAGATTGTGGGACTTCAGCGTGAAGTAATCGAACTGGAAGTCAGGGAAGAGGAAAATACGAAGGAAGAGACGGACAGCAATCCTGTTACTGCGCCGGAATACAATCAGGAAATAGATTTCCGTGCTATGGGTGTGGAGGAAACTGCGGAACACATCAAATATGTGTACAGTTATGAGGAATGGTTTGGTATGAATGAATTAGGGTGCCAGACAGGAGAGCTGCGGGGATTACAGGATGGGATCATTGTAATGTATACATGGAAGAATAACGGTGACAGTGTTTTCTTTGTACCCGTATCCAAAGTCAATACCTATGTAAAATGTGAGAATGGGGAGACATATCCGGTGTATGTGAACAGGGAAGGCGAGATGGAATTTTATTGCTTAGAGCGAAACGGTTATGCCGGAAGGACAGGACAGTTAAAGACAACCTTTTTTATGAAAGATAGCTTTTCAGTGGAGTTTGCAAATAGTTTAATAAAGCTGGGGACAACAGAACTCATCTTACGGGAACTGCCGGCATGGGATAGGGATACCGCCGAGATAGAAGAAGATGAGTATATAGCTGCATTAAAAGAATACATAGAGGATATGCTGCAGGAAAATGGACGAAGCGGAGAGTATGAGATGAACATAGGTGAGTATGAAGCTCTAAATACAAATCAGGTATGCTTGTCGGCAGCGGTTTCGGGAGAGGAAGACAGCTATTATTTCAGGTATATGGTCATAATGTCTGAGAAAGAGAATTATTATTTCTGGCCCGCGGGGTTTGGCTTGAATAGCAGTCTGGCGGAATGTGAGGCCGGAAGACATTACATGAATGCCTTATGTATTGAAAGAACAAGACAACTGGCGAGAAGCAGGATGAAGTTACATGTGTGAAGAAAGACGGGATTGAAAAAAGCAGAGCGGATTATACAGCTTGAGAGATTAAGGATGGAGTTGGAGATAAATTTGGAAGAAGAGGATTATTTATCAGATGAATAATTTATATAAAGTTGTAAAAAGATGTTTGGCAATTGCCGGAGCCTGCTGTGTAATACTATGCATCGTATTTTTGGTACAAATTAAAATGCAAAAGTCAGAAATACAGACGGTGGTGCAGTTGGAAAAAGAAGCAGCAAGGACAATGACTGAACTGGAAGAAAAAAGGCAAATCTTGTCCGAGGTAATAGCCTATATGGCAGAAGATATACAGCATTTCATGCAAGAATGTAAAAAAATGGGACAAGATGTGAAAAGTGCTGAGGCAAAAGAGGATGAAGCAGAAACTCAAAAATTACCGGAGAAAAACGAAAATGAAAATCCCTATTTTTACAATAGGGAGCAGGCTTCGTTGCAAGTCCATGCAGAATATCATAATGGTACTGAATTTGTTGACGAGATTGCCGGTGCAGAGACTTATAGAGTCAAAATATATGAGCATGGATGCGTATACAGGATGATAATTTATATTGAACCATTTATGAGTTCTTGGTATTTCAAGAGTGGAGAACCCTTGAAT
Source organism: Lachnospiraceae bacterium (assembly GCA_014804655.1). Lineage (GTDB taxonomy): Bacteria > Bacillota > Clostridia > Lachnospirales > Lachnospiraceae > UBA3282. The sequence goes on from JAAUZK010000043.1 coordinate 89,838, forward strand.
ATATACTTCTATGTGACGTCTGATAAAATTTATAGGATTTTGCCGTATGCCCAGCCGGAACCGGGTGGCAGATCAATCGATTTATATGATGACGATAATCTGCTGACAGAGACGTTAGATACAGATGAGAAGCTGCAAAATAATAGTATTGTTGTCTGTCAAGAGGAGGAATTGCAGCAAGAATATTCTTCCATAACAAAAGACGGAAATAAGATAACCTATTATTTGTCCGAGACAAAAGTAAATGGAGAACCGGGCGGAGAAGATTTATTTGTATGGGAACGGGGAAAAGGCTTGGTTGAGTTCGGAACGGGATTCGGTCCGGGACCGATGGATGTACATATTAATGAAATACAGGTGATGAAATAACTATGTATGGGAAATTATAAATCCGGATGCAACATTTTTTGTAAAATGACCGACTAAGAACTTGATATAATGTGGACTTTAGAATATACTATAAACTGATTTACAGTAAATCAGTTTATAGTATGGAGGTCAAGATATGCCAAGTAGTCCCAAAATTCCAAAAGAATTGATTCTGGAGTATGCTCTCAAAATGCTTATTCGTGATGGATATGCCGCCTTAAACATAAAAGCATTAGCAAAAGAAATCGGTTGTTCTACACAACCAATTTCATGGCATTTTGGAAATATGGACGGATTCCGAAATGAACTGACAAAATACACATTAGAGTATGCAAACAAAAAAATGCTTTCTTCCACAGGTAACGGGATGGAAGCTTTCGCAGGCATTGGAATAGCTTATGTCAGTCTTGCCTTTGATGAACCAAACCTTTTTAAATATCTTTACATGTGTGGAGAAAGCGGTTATCAGGCAGGTGGATTTGATGTTCTGGTAAACGCTGGTGAGAATGCGATTATAGTAGGTCAAATTGCTGACTATTTTAAAATACCAATAAAAAATGTGAACAAGTTTTTTCAAAACACAATGATTTATACGCATGGACTTGCCTGTTTCGTTGCTTCGGGGGTTATTACATCGTCGAAAGAAGAAGTTATCGAGATGGTTAACCAAGCCGCTCTCACTTTCTTATCAAAAGCAGGAGCCAAAATAGACGGGGAGAGCAATTATGAAAGCAAATAATACTACTTTACATCATGTTGAGTTAAAAAGGATTTTTATTTATTTAGCGATTGTTTTTGGTGTTTATTATGGTTTGTGGTTCATAGCGGTTATTCTACCATCAAATGCCGGAAAAAGCATTTATTCACTTTTAAGTTTTCCGGCGGTATTTATGGGAACTCCCGCTTTTGCTGTATTTATAACGAGGAAAATCACATCTGATAAATCACCTTTAAAATTTAGTGCAAAGGTTTGGAAAAATAAAAAGGCTTTGCTTTTCTCGGCATTCGTCCCCGCTGCCGCCATTTTTTGTGGAACTGCTATTTTTTTTCTTATTTTTCCAAACGATTTAGACTTCAGCGGAAAGTATATTTCAAAAACTTATGGAGCCTTTGGCGCACCATCAGATATCAGTTTCACAGTTTTCTCTATGTTGAGAATGGGAACGATTATCTACATAATTTCAGCGGTATGTTTTCCTGTTTGGTTTATTGCGTTGGGGGAAGATATTGGGTGGCAAGGCTATTTGATGCCTTTATTGTGCAAGAGGTTTCCTGTCAGATGTGCAGTTCTCCTAAATGGTGCTTTGTGGGGAATGGCACACGCACCATTGATTTGTTTTGGCATGAACTATGGCGATGATTACATCGGCGCTCCGATTTCCGGAATTGCTATGATGGTGCTTGTCTGCGTTGTTCTGGGCATTTGGTCGTCCTATGTAACATTAAAATACAATAACTGCATGTATGCCGCTATTATCCACGGTGCTTCAGACATTATCGGAGAAGCAGGTGTATGGATATCCTTATCCACAAAAAGTACTTTACTTGGTCCTAACCCGACAGGAATAATCGGTATGAGTGTGCTTTTATTAGGCGACTCTATATTGTTGGTAAAGTTGCCAAATGGTAAATTACATTGAAAAGCAAACATTGTGAGATGAATTAAATGTTTGATGGGGATTTAATATCTATTCCTGCATAATATGGTTTTTTTTTTACATAATGCGAAAGGAATACTTTATGACACAAATGAAATATTTCACGTCTATCATTATTATAATCTACCTTGGATTGCAAACAATAAGTAGCCAAGCCGATCTGGATGTATCCGCATATCAGGCTGAAAATAATGCCATAGATCATGTGTGGCATGAATGCAATCTGCCGCAGGAAGAATGGCCGGATTATGATTATTTTATAAATGCACAGCAGGGACACTATAATCTAACGCTGGAGAATATGGCAGCCTTTGTGGTTAAGGATTATGCGCTTGATTCGGGAATGGACAAGGAAGAATGGGAATTAAAAAGGATATGTTATTGCAAAGAGGCATATCAGGTTTATGCTGAGTCAAAGACGGGCAATGAACTGTATATACTTCTTTCGGAAGGACAAGGTATACAGCCCGATTATATTATAATGGCCGATATTCGGAAGGGAAATGGCGCAGACATCAGTTTGTATGAAGGGGAATATTCTTATAATTCTATGTTGGAATGGCATTCTTATATGGACTGGTTCGATGGAAAGAATACTATGGAAGAACGTCCCGAATTAGATGTCATAGGTGATTTATATGATTCGGTCTATAGTAATGGAATCTTCTATGCAATATATGATTATCTGGATATAACGGACGGGGATAAAAAGAGTCATTGGGAAATAGACAGTAACTATATGTACATAGGACGGAATGGATATATTGCATGTGTTAATTGCAGCAATGGGGTTGAAAATGTAGTAGTTCTTATTGATGTGTGGAATAAGAGCTATGCTGTGTTGGAGTGAGGGTGAAAATATGAAGTCGGGATAACATTATTTTAAGGTGATTTAGTGTGATTTTTACCGAAGAAGGATGATAAATATAGATGAAATGTAGAGTAGGAATATTGCTTATATGTATCGCTATTATGGAACTTGCAGGTTGTGCTTTTATAAATCCAATTAGCACAAGTGAAGAAGAACCGGTTGTCTATCAGGATCTTTTATCAGAATACGAGCGAGTAATGAAGGATACGACATATACAGAAGAACAGTGGGGAGATAACATATATGACTATATCAAGAGGTGTATTGGAAAGACGCAGCTGTATTATTGCATAAAAGATTTGGTTGGAGATGGCAAGCCGGAATTGATATTAGGAACTATGCGGGAAGGAGAGTACGAGATATTAGGCACTGTATATGAGGAAGGATGTGAACCTTTTATTATTTATACTTATGATGATGCCGGAGCTAAATGGGCGAGCATAAGTGAGGAATATATAATGACAATTTATAAGGGTGGGTTTGTTGAACTCATTTCAGGTGGCGTTGACACACATTTCATGTATGAGCAGATAGAAAAAGATGAGGTATTTGAGAAAACTCTGGACACTATCGTGTGTAGACAGATAAAAGATGAGGAACCGTATTATTATAAATACAAAATGGAAAACGGAAAATATGTTGACGGAGAGTATGAAGAACTATCAGAGGATGAGTTTTATAATATCAGGAATCAATACACAGCGGTTAAAGAGGAATTAGAGTGGAAATCGGTGGAAGGATTTTGGGATGCTGGAATATTGGAACAGAATTCCATTACCTCAAAAGAGATAGATGAAATACAAGAGAGCAACGAAATAATACATGAAAGTGGACTTGCAGAGGATACCACATGCATAGAAAATATAGAATCAGCCTCTCGATTTGAAAGTATTGTGGAAGTCATAGAAAATAACAATGTAGCAATCCTCACCAAAAAAATTAAAGAACTTTTACAGAATAATTTGTTAGAAGGATTTACATTTCTGGAATCGGAGAAAGCCCTCTGCTATTATTTGAAAAAAGAACCTTCAGATATGTACGTATTTGCGGTATGTAAAGAGGATTTGAGCGGAGACATTATTCATGAGAGAGATGTTTATATGTTTATGTCGCGAAAGAAACGGGCCGTATATACAGGAAGGACGAAGGCACATTGATCCCGTTGGAAATAAATGTGCCCGGAGGGATTCGTTTACCGGATGTCACAAGAAATGTTTGGAATTATGAACCGGAGTTAGTCTATAGCGAGGATGGGACAAGCTTCCAAATCATTTATGGTGAAGAAGGGGAGAATGTGCTGGATCAAATGCTGGATTTCATAGAACAGGAGGAAGGATTAGAGCATTATAAGATCATGTATTATGGTGAGTGTACCTTTTTTGACAGGCGTTATCATGAGGTGAATTTGGTTGAATCATCAGATACACATGTCCATATAGTGAAGCGTTATTATATTGATGCCCGAAATGGAAATGTATATGAAGAACCGGAAGATTGGTATATGGATTCTGAGATTGCACTGCATTATGTTGGTAATATAGGAGAAGCGGAAGAGAAAACATCTAAAACGGCTATCAACATACATGATTCTTTTATTCAAATTGAGACGAATAATATACACAAGCGGATTACTTTTCCAAGTATCGATATAGCGGATGCGGAAGACGTAGCCAATTCCATAAATGAACAGATTTATCATGAAATTATGCCGGAGGATTTTTTGGAATATGGACATGGACGAGAAGAAACAGAAGTTCAATATGAAATAGAATCTGTCGGCGAAGCAATAGTAAGTATTCATTTTCACGGCTATCAATCTTACATGGGGTCTTATGCGGAGTATAATAAGGGAGTGAATTTCGATTTGCGCACGGGCAAGATTATATCTTTAGGAGATTATTATACGTTATCTGATATAAAGACGATCATTATGAATGCCAGAGATAAAAATGAAATCAGGATATTAGATTTTCCTGTGAATGAAGAAGAGATTGAACAGGAAATTGATAGTTTTGTACAGCTTTTTGATTCAGAGGAGTATGTGAACCGCACAGATATTTTTTTCCTGAAAGGCGATCATATTTACTTCATAGCGCCGCCACCTGAATCGATGAGACAAAGCATTTATATGGAACTGAGTCTGGATAAATTTAGTAAACTCCAATGAGTACAATATTGAAGGGTATAGGATAAGTGTATGTTGGGCAGGGACGATATGATTTTGGTGTAATGGAATGAGTGCGAGTAAAATAAAGAAAAAGCATATCTGAAAAATTGCTAAGAAGCGGCAAGAGAGGAATTAAGAGACTATTGTGAGGAATCGGTTTAGAGATTTATTATTATTGTCAAGTTTTATTATATTAATATATGCAACTGCATTAAATCAAGAAAAACGGGTAGAGAGCGACAATTTATGCAGTGAAAGTGCAGAACAGGAAGGAAAAACGGATGAATTGGAAGAAGTGGTAGAAAGAGAGGCAGAAGAATATGTAGAAGAGGATGTAAATACGCTACAAGCCCCTTTTTGGGATGAGTATTTTTGGTTGCAAAAAATATATGATGAGGCAGGAGTGTTGGCGGAGGAGCATGGATTATATCAATTCCTCGACATAGCGAAGAGATGGATATCAGAAGATGGGTATTACTGTATATGTTTTGTTGCTGAATACAGCGATTCCGGAGTTTATGCGGAAGTGCAGTCTGCGGATGTATACGAATTGACGTTTCAAGATTCCATTTTTACAGAATACTTTGCAGGAATGGATTATCGGATGATAGATGTTGATGAGCAGAAAGTGCCAATGATAGAAGAAATTATATTGCAAAACGGTATAAATGAAAGATGTACCATACACAGTATGGATGATATGTGCGCGTTAATCAGTACGGCTTCCGGTATATGGTACAGCATCAATATGACAGAAAAGACAATGACCCAGATGGATACCGGAGAAAGGAAACAGGAAGATGAGAAGAATTGGGATTTTCAAGGGGCATGGGGAGATGCCTATCGTGAGGTTCTGAATGACTGGACAAAGATAACTGAGTTTGAAAAAGAGTTTGCGGATACTCTGGGCGGTACCGTGCAGTATGACCCGTATTTAATAAAATATATTGGAACTGATTTCATTTTTGAAAGATATGCATTGAATGATTTGGATAAAGATGGAATACCGGAGCTTATTCTGTTGTCGGATCATTCGAGCTCCATGAATGCAATTTTTACATATATAGACAGACTGATCTATTGCGGAACCTATTATAATGCGCTGTATACCGATGATGGAAAAATCATTGAAAGAGGCAGCTGGTGGGCAGGGTCAGCAATGATAATAGATCCGTGGGACATTACAGAGATTAAGGCTGGGGAGATTGTTGCACAGGGGAGTGTCTGGGGAGAATATCTGGATCATGAAGAAAGTGGAATAAAGTATATGCAGCATGTGGGGGAAGAAACGGCGGAGATTTCTTATGAAGAATATCGTGACATTAAAAATGACTTGTTGTGCAATGCTGATTTTGTAAGAAATATGCGCAGTAAAAAAATTGAGTGATTTGCGGTAGGGGCTTTATCCGCGAATATGCTAAGATAGGAATTATTATTCTGATAATATGAACAGTGAAAAAGGAAAACGGCAATAACAGAAACTGTGGATATGGAAACGGCAACACAGTAATGGAGAAATAAAGGATGGACATGTTATTATATAAGTGTATAAAATTTTGCATGATATGCAGTTTGACTTGTAATGTGGCGTGCAGTTTGCCGATATATAGCAGTTCGGAAAAACCAGATATAACCCAAACGCAGGAAATTGAAATTTGTATGAAAGATTTTATTAGCATGTATATGTCAGAAGTATGTGGCGGAAAACAGAGACTATTCATGAAATCAAAGGACATTTATACGACTGATTTTGACTCGCCGATAGAGTTGACTGTGTATACAAATGATAAAGAAGAAAACGTACGATATAAAGTAGAAATATATGGAGAGACAGGAAAAAGTATAACCGATTATTATTTGTGTGAGAATTTTATATATGTTAATCAAGAACGAGTATATTATAGCAGTCAGATTTTGATGAAAAATTATGATGATATTTTGTATAGGCGGACAAGCGATTGGATCATCATCGAAGATAAGGTGTACATATTGCAAGATAATGGGGAACTGAAAGAGGATGCCGAATATTCTTTTTTCCCATTAGAAGAAGTGAATGATTGGGTGAAAGAATTAGAGGGAGCCCCATAGAGTTTCTTCCGAAGAGTCGCTTTAGGCAGGAAAATTAGCGAGGGGAAACACTGATTAAACAGTAAAACGGATTATGATATACAGGGAGATAGTGATGAAGAGAATAATAAGCGCCAGCATGGTGGTAATATTTACAGTAATTATTTTATTATATATACAGGTACATAATTTTGTCCCGGTACAGACTCAGGAAAGTGAGATTCCGCAGGATTCCAGCAGTGATATTGTGGAGCAAGACAGTGACAGCAGAACTGAAAATTTGGAAGCTGGCGAGAGCATTCCGGATTCTGACGGAGAGATGGCAGTCGGAGATAATTCCTATGTGCTCAGCGAGGAAGAAAAGAAAGTTCTTCTGGCATACGCGGAATACATCCAAAAATTTTATGAGGAATACCCATATAAAACAGACGGGATAAAATATGATCTGGTGTTCATTGACAGCGATAATATTCCGGAACTGGCGATCATTCCTTCTGCCGCCCATGCGTTCGGTGTGATCATATGTGTCTACAATGACGGAAACGTAGTGGAAACAGGAGAATATGGAAGTTTTGGAAGGTGCAGGTTTAATTCCTACGAAAACCTGATTTTCAGCACATATTATGAAGCGGGGGAAGAAGAATCATTTTTTTATCGGATCGAAGGGACTGAAAGAGTAGAACTGTTGGCGCTCCACAGGACTCCGCAATATGAAGGGCTTGAGTACATTGGGCGATATTATGAGGTAGACGGAACCGAGGTATCTGAGGAAGTATATGAGCAAGTCTGTGAAGAGTGGGACTGGGAAGAACTGCATATATGGGGATATGATGACGCTGTATTTGTGAACGATATTGATGATCTGTACAGAGAATTGTGCAAGCGCTTCTCTTTTTTGAAAGAGCAGGAGCGTATAGAACAGAACGATTCTTGTCTGGAGGAGTGGAAGCAGGCTTATCTTAATTATCTGAAGAAAGATAATTATGCGGCTACCTGTACATACAGTCTGATTTATGTGGATGATGACAACATTCCTGAAATGGTGATTGACACCGGATATGAAGCGGGAGGATGTCGGTTTCTGACATTTCATGACCATGTTCTGGATGTGTGGCAGTCTGGCCGCCTTAATGTCTCTTATATTGAGAGAGGAAATCTGATCTGCAATTCAGATGGCAATATGGGGCATTATTATGATAATGTCTATACCATTCAGGACGGGAAATGGGTCTATGTTGACGGCGGGATACGGGGTGACGGGCCGGATGGGGTGCAGATTGACGAAAATGGTGACTATGTTGAGTTCTTTTACTGGACAGGAGAGAAACAGGAATATTGGGTCGGAGAGGAAATGACGGAAGAGGAATATGAGGCCCGATTAAATGCCATATATCCTAAGGAACAGAGTATGTACCCACAGAATGATTACACTCTGGATGAGATCAAATCGATGTTAAGGACGGGAGATTGGCCTCTGCGAAGCACCGGTATTAACTGATCGTGAAAGATGTCACATGAAAGGAAGCGGAAATGACTTGTCATGAGAGGGGCGGTTATCTGGTAACCATTACTTCCCATGAGGAGTACGAACGGCTTCGGGAACGGATGATTTCCGAGCATAAAGAGGATATCACCTTTTTTGTGGGAGCAACTAACGAGAGGGTTGAGGGAACTCCTTTTGGCTATCGCTGGCTGGAACCGGGAATTAAATATGGTTACTATATGCTGGATTTGTCTAACGCATTATTCAGATTCTGGTTGGAAGGAGAACCCAGCTATACAGGGTTTACGGAGAGCGGCGTGGAAGTCAGTGAGGATTATGTGGTTCTTTTTTACCGGGGAAAAGATGGTCGATGTTATCTCAATGATGTGCCAAATGACATTTTAGAGGCGGCGCCCTCTTATGCGGGTAGGGTAGGATATATCTGTGAGTATGAATAATAATATCAGATAGTGGCGCGGGAAAGGCGGGAACTGTGAGAGGACAGTAGGAGGATTCCGCAAGCTAAGGTGTACATATTGCAAGATAATGGGGAAATGAAAGAGGATGCCGGATATTCTTTTTCTCAATAGAAGAAGTGAATGATTGGGTAAAAGAATTAGGGGAAGGCCCATAGAGTTTCTTCCAAAGAGCCACTTTAGGCAGGAAAACAGACGAATGGAAGAGGTCTGATGTAGCGCAGGAGTGTGTGAAGATGAGTAAACATAAAGATAAATGGTATGAACCATATAAAATAGTAACTACACTGGATAAAATGGAAATTGCAAGAAGAATTGAGAGTAAAACTGCATTTATTGCATCTAAATATAATGGGTCAATAGATGACTTACTATTTTATTCGGCAAAAAAGTATGATGGAGAATATAGAGGATATATATCACCACGCAAAATACCGCCCTCTGCCCGACAACAAGTTTTTCTACCTAAGGCTATTATAGAAATTTTCACAAACGCAGAAGGCAAAAGCTGTGTTTTTGTTCGATTAAAAAAAACAATCTTCTCATGGGTAGGATATTGTGTCTTTTTTTTAACATTTGGCTACACTAATGTTTTTATCTATGTTTTGTTTCAGTGTTTAGCGGTTTTTCTGCTCATGAAGTACTGGGAATTTGTACGCGGACGCGTGGGAACATTACGGGAAGAATTGTTGGAAGCTGAGAAAGAGGCAAAAGAATAGTGCTATGATATGCGATTTTCAGTTCAATTTATAAAGGGAGAGGATACAAACATGAAAAAGTATAGAGTCGCGTGGTATGAGCCGTATAAAATTATAACGCCCCTTACACCCGAGGAAATTGAAAAAAGATTGGGGAGCAAAAACGGAAAGTTCCAAATATCCACCAGAATGTGGAATTTACCGTCGAATTGGAAACTTTTTTTTCTCCCTAAGATTGTGGGCGAAATCATCGAATCTGAAGATGGTAAAGGTATTGTTCTGATGTGGTTAAGAGTTAGCGTAATTGATTTAATGATTGCTCTTGTCATTTATGCCTGTGTATGTTTTTTTATGCGGGTCAGTGTATTAATATATGCTCCGATCCTATGGACGGCAGTTGCTTTGGTTACGATATACTGGAAATCCGCACGCAACCGTTTCGGAAAACGGTTAGAGATGCTTTTGAAGGCGGGAATACAATAGGTACAGGTACATCATCAATGTGGAAGAAACGTGCATATTTGATTTGAGTACAATGCTGGAAGGTAAAGGATAAGTGATGAATAATAGAGTAAACACTGCGCAAAAAAGAGCCTTATGTGTATGTATGGTTACGATTTTGTTATATGGAGTATGCGGATGTACAACTTCAAGTGAAGAACGTGCAGAGATAGATACAGAAATCAGTCAGGAAAATACGCCGCAGATTGAAGACAGCAGCAGCGGACTCGAAATGGATATGGAAATTTACGAAACAGAAGTGGAAGAGGAACAGGCGAAACCAGAGAGCAATAAAATACTCAGATATGGTGCAGAGTAGGGGAAGTATGACTTTGATGTGAAATGGGAAGAAAATGATGATTCAACCGAGGAGGGTAATGCTTTAAAGCAGGAATTATTACGCGGAGACTTTGAACATCTTAGCGGGAAATATAGCGATTATAGGGAAATTTTTGGGACAGATTGGGAAAGCGGGGATTTGGAATGGAGTCAGATTGATTTAAATGGAGACGGGGCGGAAGACTTCATATTGCAGGAAGCGTGGCCTATAAGTAATACGGGGCAGAAAAGAATCATAGGGATTTTTACAATTGAAGAGAATTCGATCAGATGCATCACGTCGGATCTGAACGACAGCACGGAATATTCTTTTTGCGGAGCAACAGGGAAATTGTTTTATACGGCACCAAATTACGGTGGAGTTGTGGATAATGAACCCTATGAATGTTATCACTATGATACCGAATGGCAGATAACAATAGATTACGAATTAGAGATATTGAGAGTAGATAGTGAAATGGATGAAGACTATGCAAAAGAGTGGAAGAGTGAGAGCCCTGATATGGCGGAAGACGGATTATATTATTTTAGGTATATAGGCGATGAGATAGAAAAGCTGACAAGGGAAGAATGGATGAATATATATGAGACTGAGACGGGATTGAAATTTGATGGTTCCGATATGGTGGAGATCAGTAAGTGAAGGACTGGACTGGCAAAGTAATTGTAATACGATATCTTATTTATAATGTCCAAACCAGTTGAAACTACGGGATGAAAGAAAAAAATTTTTGTGCTATACTGACTGTAATTATTAGAAAAAGAGGTGGCCGGTATGGAAATGGCAGACTTTAACGGATATGAACAGAACCAGAGGATGTATGGTGGGACGGCCGGAAGGAAAATGGGCATTTCCTATAACGGGAAAGATTATATATTGAAATTCCCGGGTAATCTAAGAGATCAGGAAATGAAAAATATTAGGCTTAGCTATTCTAACAGCCCGGTATGTGAATACATCGGTTCACAGATATATGGGCTGCTTGGGTTTTCGGTGCATGAAACCATATTGGGTGAAAGGAACGGAAAAATCGTTGTCGCCTGCGGTGATTTTTTGGAAAATGGAGAAAAGCTATATGAGTTTGATAAAATCAAGGTGACATTTGAACCACATATTCTGGATTCTAATGGGAATGAGACAAATGGGGTAGGCGTTGATCTATATGAAATATTGATGACAATACAGGAGCATCCGTTTTTAAAAGATATTTCGGAGATTAGGGAGCATTTCTGGAATATGTTTGTGATCGATGCCTTGCTTGGAAACCCAGATAGAAATAACAGCAACTGGGGGATTATTTTAAATGCGGATGGTAGCAAGCGTATTGCTCCTGTTTATGATAACGGAAACTGTCTGAATTGCAAATGGGACGAGGAAAAGATGTTGGAGGTTCTGTCAGATGAAAGGAAGCTGGAAACGGAAAGCTATAAAGGGCGCAGATGTATTTTTGAACTGGAGGGGAAAAAGATAAATCCATATCATGTCATGGAGGGTATGGAATACCCTGAGTGTACCGAAGCAGTGGAACGACTTGTGCCTATAATGGGAGACTCTCTATCTAAAATTAGAGGTTTGATATGGGATATACCCGTTTTGTCGGAAGTACAGAAAAAATTTTACCATACGGTCATAGAGTACAGGTATGACAAAGTGTTTCTCCCGCTTTATCAGAAAATCATTGGCAGGAAGAAAGGCTGTGAAGCCGAAGAGGTATAGGAAAAGAAAGGGGCATACAGTATGTATAATGACATGACAATCGCCTTGCCGGTCAACCTTCCGGCTGGATTACAGAGCGATTTTAAAGAATTGCAAGAGTATTACGATATGGGTGACTGGCTTCAATTTGACCTGCTGTTTGAAGCAGTGGAAGCAAGCATAAAAGCTTATTATCTTGCAGGAAAAATCAGTAGGGAGGAACTGAACCTTATTTTTAGGAAATATGGAATCGCATAAAGATATTGGCAGCGCTATATAGTATCGTGATATAAAAATGCATTATTATTTTGGATTGATTTTGACTCGCCGGTAGAGTTGACTGTGTATACAAATGATAAGGGAGAGGATGGACGATATAAAGTAGAAATATATGGGGAGGCAGGAAAGAGTATAACCGACTATTATTTGTGTGAAAACTTTATATATGTTAATCAAGAACGAGAATATTATAACAGTCAGATTTTGATGAAAAATTATGATGATATTTTGTATAGGCGGACAAGCGATTGGATCATCATTGAAGATAAGGTGTACATATTGCAAGGTAATGGGGAAAAGAAAGAGGATGCCGAATATTCTTTTCTCCCCATAGAAGATGTGAATGATTGGGTAAAGGCATTGGAGGAAAACCTATAAAGTTTCTTCCGAGGAGCCGCATAAGGCGGGAAAATTGGCGAAGTGAAAAGGGCTGATGTAACGCAGGAGTGTATGAAGATGAGTGAGCATAAAGATAAATGGTATGAACCATATAAAATAGTCAGTGCTCTTAGCAAAGGAGAAATGAAAAAAAGAATTGAGAGCAAAATTGCATTAGGGAGTTCGATATCATTAGAGGGTTATCTATTCTATGGAAAAGAGATAGATAGCAGGCAATATAGATTATATATTTCACATCGCGAAATATTTGCACCACAAGGTGGTGTTTTTAACCCCAATCTTCCTAGGGTTGTGCTGGAGATTATCACAGATTTTGATGGGTATAATACTACCCTCTTTTGGATAAAACCGAGAATATTTTGGAATTCTATACCTTTGATCCTTTATACACTGTTCTGCATAGATAGACAGGTTAATATCTTAATCTATACGTTTTTCTTATGTCTAGGTGTGTTTTTATTCGGAAAGTACTGGGGATTTGTACGCAGACGTGTGGGAGAATGGCTGGAGGAGCTGTTGGGAGTTAAGAAAGAAACAGAAGAGTAGTGCTATGTCATATTCTCTATGGGTGGGCTTCCATTAGGAGAAAACAGAAAAATGGACAATATCATTTTTAAAAAAGTATGGCAGGATGATAATCTGATTGAATTGGAAATTTCGAACAGAATTCAAAAATATATAGATAACTGCAATGAGCCATGTTACTTGGAGTTTGGAAAAAAGGAAGGAAATTATACACCGGCATTCTCTATGTGCATATTACTTGCAGATACATTTGGGCATGTGCAAGTAGAAGTGGATATAGAAATAATAGTGAAAAATGCCATAGACGTTCCGGTTGCGGTCCTGCCGGAACACAGATATAATAATTGTAAAATATCTTTTTGAAATGAGGTACGATTTTGGATCTATCGAAAGTATTGGAAAAACAAAAAGAATATGAAGCAGCAAAAGACACTTTCTCGGGAATGACGATCGCATCCTATGAAAACGCTTTTGAGGTGGAATATACCCATAACTCCACAGCCATCGAGGGAAATACATTGACCCTGATGGAGACGAAAGTGGTGCTGGAAGACGGCATTGCGATTGGCGGGAAATCCCTCAGGGAGATTTATGAGGTGGTCAACCATAAGAAGGCTTATCAGTATGTAAAGGCCTGTATCAACAAAGGACTTGCGCTGGATGAAAATATCGTAAAAGACATTCATGCCCTGCTTATGGAAAATATCCTAACCGGAGGCATTTATCGCAGGGAAGAGGTTGCTATTAGCGGTGCGAGTCATACGCCGCCCGCAGGCAATGAAATGTATGCGCAGATCAAGAACTTTTATGTAGAACTTTTCCAAAAGAACGAGCTAAACGGCATAGAGCTTGCCGCATGGACGCATGCCGAATTTGTGCGGATACATCCTTTTTTGGACGGTAATGGCAGAACCTCGAGATTGCTTATGAACTACCAGTTGATGGACAAGGGATTCTTACCTGTCTCCATCGCAAAAGAGGACAGGCTTGCTTATTACAATGCACTGGATCAATACGCCGCCCATGGCGAGCTGTGGGAATTTGCAGATATGATAGCGGCACTGGAGGATAAACAATTAAATAAGTATCTGGCACATATTAAAAAGTCATAGAGGGATTTTACTCCCTCTATAACCGCTGCTTTATCTGTGATTCAACTCCTTGTAAGTGCGGGCAACAAGAATAACCGTAATAATAAATGTCAGAATATCCGATACCGGCATGGAGAATAATACACCGTCTAACCCCCAAAACACGGGGAGAAGAATGGCGAAACCGACGCCGAATACCACTTCACGAATCATGGAAAGAATGGTGGATTCCGCCGCTTTACCCATTGCCTGCAAGAAAATGAAACACGCTTTGTTTACGCAGGCCATAATAATCATGCACAAATAAATCCGAAATGCCTTAAGCGCAAACGCTGTGTAATAACTGCTTTCATTAGCGGCTCCGAAGACGGAGATCAACTGCTTCGGGAAAATCTCAACCAGAATCAAGGCGACGGCGCCTACTAATGCCTCGCCGATCAGCAACTTCGTAAATAGCTCTTTGACGCGCGATCTATTGCCGGCTCCAATATTATAACCTACAACCGGAATGCAGCCGGCGGCCATTCCCACCACAATCGAAATAACGATCTGGAAAAATTTCATAACAATGCCGACAACGGCCATTGGAATCTGAGCATACTGCGGCTGTCCGAATATTTTATCCAGCGCTCCGTACTTTCGGAGCATATTGTTGATCGCCGCCATTGCCGCAACTAAAGAGATCTGGGATAGGAAACTTGTGATTCCCAAAAGCAGCGTCCGACCGCAAATTTTTTGATTTATTTTCAAATCCTTTAAGGAGGGTTTGATTGTTTTCATATGAAAGATATACCATACTGCCAAAATGGCGGTAATAATCTGCCCGAATACAGTCGCAACGGCTGCGCCCATCATTCCCCATTTGAATACAAAAATAAAAATCGGATCAAGAATAATGTTGGCAACGGCACCGGCAAGTGTAGAGGCCATGGCAAACTTAGGGTTTCCGTCCGCGCGGATCACGGGATTCATTGCCTGCCCGAACATATAAAAGGGAATTCCGAGACTGATGTAAAGAAAGTATTCCTTTGAGTGGTGGAATGTCTCTTCATTTACCGTTCCGCCGAACATAGCAATAATTTGATCCTGAAAAACCAGGTAAATAATAGTCAACAGCAAACTGCCGGCGATAATCATAATGACTGCGTTGCCGACGCTTCTTTTCGCAGTGTCTTTCTCTCCCTTGCCGAGGCAGATACTGACAAATGCACAGCAACCGTCACCGATCATAACTGCAATAGCAAGGGCGACTACTGTAAGCGGAAATACAACTGTATTGGCCGCGTTGCCGTAAGAGCCAAGATAACTGGCATTTGCAATAAAGATTTGGTCCACAATATTATAAAGCGCTCCGACCAAAAGTGAGATAATACACGGGATTGCATATTTTCTCATTAGCTTTCCAATAGGCTCCGTTCCTAGAAATTGATTTGACTGCTCCATTTCATACACCATTCCTTTCATGAAAAAAGCGCATAGCGTGACGTATGCTGGATTTACGCCACGGGCTACACGCTTTTCTTCCGTTTCATTAAAAAAAGCGTGTAACTTATACGCAACTGGAATTACGCATAAATGCTACACGCTGTATCTTTATTATACAGAATCAAGAAATTTTTTCAAAGGACTTTTTTAACAAAATAGTACGGCCCGGGTGGTTCATCTCTTGTGGATAATACAAAAAAGTTATGCTATAATCCTTAAAGAGAGTGAGCGATACCTGTCGTTTGGGAGTGGCTCGCAAACAGAATGTTTTAGACGAATTTACTTTAGAAAAAAGTTTAAAAAGAGGATGAGAGAAAATGAGTCAAAAATGGAATGTAACGGTAGACGGAGAGGGATATGAGATCAAGTATATTAACAATAAGAAAATCATTATCAATGACAAAGAGCAGTTTTTGAAGGATTATCCGAAGAATTTGACAATGACTACGACAGAGTATGAAATTCCTCTTGGTTCTCAAAAGGCATTCTTGATCATTAAAAGTCTGAACAGCGCGCAGTTAATTTTGAATGGCGTGGATTGTGAGAGCGGAGAGGAAGATGTACCGGAATCGGTCAAACTGCCTAAATGGGCATACATATTTATAATACTGCATTGCGTCAATTTTTTGAATGGCTTGTCAGGTTGTGCCATGGCAATTTTGGGGATTGGTTCAATAAAGCTGATTTCCGACAGTAGAAAGCTGAGTGAGAAACAAGAAATTTTGGTTGATCTGGTAATTCTTTTGCTGTTATATGCTCTGTCTTTTGGGAAGGCATTTTTGATATAGTTCTCCTTGTATTAAAAAGAGTTGGCGGAGCAATACCTTAAAACGAAATCAGTGTAGAAGATACCATTAACTTATAGGAGGCAGAAAAGCCGAAGCAAACGCTTCGGCTTCTGAGCGGAGTTGGAGGGATTCGAACCCTCGTGCCCCGGAGGGCTAACGCATTTCGAGTGCGCCCCGTTATGACCACTTCGATACAACTCCGTACCCATATGATTATAATTTGAATTGAGATAATTGTCTACTATTTTTCCCAAAATAATTTGCTGACCAGTATTATGATCTGACCGCGTGATGTTTGACATGAAGCGGACAGAAGGACAAAGGTGGCTTAGTGATGCGTAACAAGACAGATAAGGAGCGCGGATTATGACACAGGATGAGAAATACATGAAGGAAGCCTTAAAACAGGCAAGGAAGGCATACGCGCTGGGCGAAGTTCCGATCGGCTGTGTGATCGTCTATCAGGATAAGATCATCGGCAGAGGATATAACAGACGCAACACCGACAAGAACACGCTCGCTCATGCGGAGATCACGGCGATCAATAAAGCGAGTAAGAAGATGGGCGATTGGCGTTTGGAAGAATGTACGCTGTATGTGACCTTAGAACCCTGCCAAATGTGCGCCGGCGCCATTGTGCAGGCACGAATCACCGAAGTCGTCATGGGCAGCATGAATCCCAAAGCCGGGTGCGGCGGTTCCATCTTAAATATCCTGGAAATGCCCGAATTTAACCATCAGGTGCAAGTACGCAGAGGCATACTAGCAGATGAATGCACCGACATGCTGACCACTTTTTTCAAAGAACTGCGCATACGCAATAAGCTGGAAAAAGAAGCAATAAAATCTGGGGAAAATGAAGACAAGAATTCGTGACAGATTTGTTTTCCATAAGGAATAATTAGTTGAGAACCCAACGGAAATAAGGTATAATGTTCACGTAGGCAATGAGCGCTGCCACGATGTAAGATGACAAATCGGCTGCTCGCAGACGAATTTGTCAGATTGCATCGTGATAGGGCGAAGCCCGTGAGCGAGATGGAGCAAAGCGGAATCGAGCGTGCAGCGCGGGGTAAATCAAGGCAAAAACAAGCAAAAGCGAGAGCGAGCGCAGCAAGATCGAGCCAGTAGCGCAAAGCGGAATCGAGTGGCAGCGCGGAGTAAACCAAGCCAAAAAACCAAGCCAAAAGCAAGAGCCGAGCGCAGCAAGATCGAGCGACAAAGCAAAAATCAAGCAAAGAATCAAACCAGTTAAGGAGGAATCACAATGAAAAGAATAGGTATGTTGACCAGCGGTGGGGATTGTCAGGCATTAAATGCGGCTATGCGCGGCGTAGTCAAATGTTTATCATGCAGTGGAGAAGACGTTGAGATTTACGGATTTTTGGATGGATACAAAGGACTGATCTACGGAGATTTCCGTATGTTGACAGGTCATGATTTCGCAGGAATCCTGACGAAGGGCGGCACGATTCTCGGCAGTTCCAGAACTCCTTTTAAGCTGATGCGGGAACCGGATGAGAACGGCCTCGATAAAGTAGAGGCAATGAAACAGAACTATTATAAATTAAAGCTGGACTGCATGGTGATTTTAGGTGGCAACGGCACACATAAGACGGCCAACATGCTCCGCGAGGAAGGACTTAATGTGATTACCCTTCCGAAGACAATCGACAACGATCTGTGGGGCACGGATATGACCTTCGGTTTCCAGAGTGCGGTGGATATCGCGACAGACTGTATCGACTGCATCCATACTACGGCATCTTCCCACGGACGTATCTTTATCGTGGAGGTTATGGGCCACAAGGTTGGCTGGCTTACTTTGAATGCCGGAATGGCAGGTGGCGCAGACATCATTCTGATTCCTGAGATTCCTTATGACATTGATAAAGTGATCAAGGCCATCAATGAGCGTGAGGCGAGAGGGTCCAGATTTACGATCATGGCGGTGGCGGAGGGCGCGATCTCTAAAGAAGATGCGAAGCTTTCCAAGAAAGAATATAAAGAAAAGATGAAGAATTATCCGTATCCTTCCGTTTCTTATGAAATTGCAGATAAGATTCAGAAGAAGAGCGGTAAGGAAGTGCGCGTTACCGTACCGGGACATACCCAGCGTGGCGGAAGTCCCTGTCCGTATGACCGTGTGTTTGCTACCAGACTGGGTGCAGAGGCAGGCAGACTGATTCTGCAGGGTGAGTATGGATTTATGGTAGGTTATAAGAATAGAGAGATCGTCAGAGTGCCTCTTGAGGAAGTGGCAGGCAAGCTGAAGATGGTATCACCGGATGCGACCATCGTACAGGAAGCGAAGATGGTAGGTATCAGCTTCGGTGATTAATAGGAGAAGTAATGTCTTATACAGCTCTTTATCGTAAGTTCCGCCCGGATTGTTTTGAAGATGTAAAAGGGCAGGAGCATATTGTTACAACATTAAAGAACCAAATAAAGGCGGAGCGGATCGGTCATGCATACCTGTTCTGTGGTACACGCGGGACAGGTAAAACTACGATCGCGAAGATCTTTGCGAAAGCAGTCAATTGTGAGCAGCCTGTGGACGGCAGCCCATGCGGGGAGTGTCAGGCATGTAAGACGATCGCGTCAGGTGCGAGCATGAACGTGATCGAGATCGATGCGGCTTCTAATAACGGTGTGGATAATATCCGTGAGATCGTGGAGGAAGTGTCCTATTCGCCGGCAGAGGGCAAGTATAAAGTTTATATCATAGATGAGGTTCACATGCTTTCTATAGGGGCTTTCAATGCGCTTCTTAAGACGTTGGAAGAACCGCCTTCCTATGTGATCTTCATTCTTGCGACCACAGAGGTGCACAAGATACCGATTACCATTCTTTCCCGTTGCCAGCGATATGATTTCAGGCGTATCACGATCGACACGATCACCGGCAGACTGCGGGAATTGATGGATACAGAACAGATTCAGGTCGAAGAGAAGGCGCTTCGCTATGTGGCGAAGACGGCGGACGGTTCCATGCGGGATGCTTTAAGTCTGTTAGACCAGTGCATTGCTTTTCACTTCGGACAGGAACTGACTTATGATAAGGTGTTGGATGTGTTGGGAGCCGTGGACACGGAAGTGTTCGGCAGACTGCTTAGGCATGTACTGGAACGGAATGTGACAGGCTGTATTGAACTTTTGGAAGAGATCGTTATGCAGGGCAGAGAGCTTACCCAGTTTGTGACAGATTTCACATGGTATCTGCGCAATCTTCTGCTGGTAAAATCTTCCGATGACATAGAGGACGTGATCGACGTTTCTACGGATAATCTTGCCAGACTGCGGGAAGAAGCGGATATGACGGAGGCGGATGCGATCATGCGCTATATCCGTATTTTTTCCGAACTGTCGGGACAGATCAAGTATGCGGCGCAGAAGCGCATTCTGTTAGAGATCGCCCTGATCAAGCTGTGCCGTCCGGATATGGAGAAAGATTACGAATCCATAGTAGAGCGGGTCAGAGCAGTGGAGGAAAAGATTGAGAACGGGATCGCGGTCGTACCGGCAGGCGGAGGATATCCTGCCGAAGGCGGTACGTACAGCAGCGGGAATCAGATGGCAGCGGGTACGCCGGTGGAGAGACCTCCGCTTCCGAAAGCAATTCCGGAGGATGTGCAGGCAGTGGTCGATAAGTGGGCAACGATCGTAGGGCAGACCTCCATGCCCATGAAACAGTATCTGAAAGATGCGGGTCTTAGCCTTGGCGGAGATAATAAACTGATGATCGTGGTAGAAGACGGGCTTGCGTCGGATTACTTTTTGAAGCAGGAGGGGCATAAGGAACTGCTTGTGCAGACGTTATCCGAGGCTGTGGGCAGAGAGATCGAGGTTACGATACAGAGCGTACCGAATCGAAACGCTTTTGTGCAGAATTATGTGGATTTAAGTCAGGTGATCCATATGGATATAGAAGTAGAAGAAGAGGATTAGAAAAAGAACAGATAAGGAGCAGGAAGACATTATGGCAAAACGTGGAGGATTTCCGGGCGGTATGCCGGGGAACATGAACAATCTGATGAAGCAGGCGCAGCGGATGCAGCGGCAGATGGAAGAAAGTCAGAAGGAGCTGGAGACGAAAGAATTTGTCGCTAAGGCAGGTGGCGGTGCGGTGGAAGTGACCGTGACGGGCGGAAAAGAGATCACGAAGGTGAAGCTGTCCGAGGAAGTGGTAGACCCCGATGATATCGAGATGTTAGAGGATCTCGTGATGGCGGCGGCTAATGAGGCGCTGCGTATGGCTGATGAGGCGAATAACGAGCTGATGAGCAAGATGACCGGCGGTCTTGGCGGAGGATTTCCGTTCTGATGGAACTGTACAGCGGTCATATCAATAAGTTAATAGAAGAGTTGGCAGGGCTTCCGGGCATTGGTTCTAAATCCGCTCAGAGGCTTGCTTTTCATCTGATCAATATGCCGCAGGCAAAAGTGGAAAGACTGGCGCATGCGATCGTGGATGCCAAGGAAAACGTGCGGTATTGCCGGGAATGCTATACGCTGACGGATCAGGATATATGTCCGGTCTGTGCCAACGTCAACAGGGATCACGGCACCATCATGGTGGTGGAGAATGCCAGAGATTTGGCGGCATATGAGAAGACAGGTAAATACGGCGGTGTCTACCACGTGCTCCACGGAGCGATTTCCCCCATGCTGGGGATCGGACCGAATGATATCAAGCTTAAGGAACTCATGCACCGTCTGGAAGGTGATGTGAGCGAGGTGATTATCGCTACGAATTCCAGTCTGGAAGGTGAAACGACAGCTATGTATATCAGTAAGCTGATCAAACCTACGGGGATCAAAGTGACAAGGATCGCCAGTGGCGTGCCGGTGGGCGGTGATCTGGAATATATAGACGAGGTTACGCTGCTGCGTGCATTGGAAGGCAGAGTGGAACTGTAGGAAGCGGAGGGAAAATAAAGGTGCAGATAGTAAAAGAGAAGTTCGGAACAACAAAATGCGGTAAGGATGTGTACGTGTACACTTTATCCAATGCCGGCGGTATGCAGGCGAAAATCATTAATTTCGGGGCAAATCTTATAAGTCTGCTTGTGCCGGATCGGAATGGCAATCTGGAAGATGTAGTTTTGGGATATGACAAGTTGGATGATTATTACGGAAACAGCAGTTTCTTCGGAGCGACGATCGGTCCGAGCGCCAACCGGATTGCAGGCGCATGTTTTGAGATAGACGGTCAGCGCTATCAGATCGATGCGAATGACGGCGAGAATAATCTGCACAGCCATATAGCAGAGGGATACCATAAGCGTGTCTGGGATGTAACGGAGACGGAGAACGGATTGGTACTCTCTGTGGAAGGCAAAGACGGAGAAATGGGATTTCCAGGCAATAAGAAGGTCACCGTGACTTTCAGCTTATCCGATGATAATGCACTGAAACTGAGTTATCACGTGACGGCGGATGCCAATACGATCGTGAATATGACAAATCACACATATTTCAATTTAGCGGGACACAAAGCGGGCAGGATCGAGGATCATCTGTTGAAAATAAATGCGTCCCACTACACACCGGTGGTTCCGGGAGCAATTCCTACGGGAAAGATCGCCCCGGTAGAGGGAACACCCATGGACTTTACGAAGATGAAACCGATCGGGCAGGATATCAATGCCGACTGTGAACAGTTGAAGATCGGGCAGGGATATGACCACAATTTTGTAATCGACGGCGCCGACGGCACGCTTCGGGAGATTGCAGAGGCTGAAGACCCTAAGAGCGGCAGGAAGATGAAAGTATTTACCGATCTGCCCGGAGTACAGTTCTATGCGGGTAACTGTATCGGAGAGGAGACCGGCAAAGAGAATACCGCATACGGACCGCGCAAAGGATTCTGTCTGGAGACGCAGTTCTATCCGGATAACATTCATCATCCGAATTTCCCGCAGGCAGTGTTCGGACCGGGAAAGGATTATGATTCTGTGACAATTTATCAGTTCGTGTAAATGCTTGTTGTTTTATTACAGTTATTGCAAATACGAGATACGGAAATTGTGGTGCAGGGGAGATATTACTGCATGATGATTTCCGTATTTTTGTTTATTCTATTAGAAATTGCTCGATTATGCACGAGTTCGCGAAGCGAATCTCACAATCAAGCGCAGCTCGATTTATTCATTGCAGATGTTAATTACCGCGCCTTTTGTCATTTTTTTTACATAAGACATGCTATAGTAATTGCATAGAGTGATACAGTGCGCGAGGACGATCTGATTATCGATCCCCGGAATGGAGTGAATACAATGAGACAGTCATCAATCATTATTCACAAAGGAGGAAAAGAAGAAAAGTACGAGATCTACGTGGAAGATTACGTGCTGTCTTTTTTAAAAGAGGAAACGGGAACATTGGAGTTGTCGGAATTCTTTTTCTACGGATTCAAAGAAAAGTTTGGCAGAAAATATACGATATATGGAGCGGGAAGAGATAGGCATCTGGAAGTATTTGATAAATACAGTCTGTTGGAAGAGATCGGCTGTCGGCTGACGCAGGCGGGCCCCGTATTTCTGGTCAGAGAAGGAACGGAAAACTATGAGGTGAAGGGATACGAGGTTTTCTATCAGGATAATGCGCCGATGCAGACTTATCTGATAGAACGGAAAAACGGAAACGGCGGGAAAGACAGGGACAGCGATCCTGTCGAAGCAGATAGAAGCAGCAGGACAGACCAAAGGAAATGGCAGAGTGCGCAGCCGCAAGCCGTGCAGGGGCAGACGCCCCGCAGACAGATATCGCCCAGCACGATTTCCGCCCAGCTTAGTATTATTCTTATGATATTGGTCGCCATTGTTGTCAATTCCACGAACAGCTATGATGAGATGCAGCAGTTGAATCAGTCGGCTACAGAAGTTTTTTTTGCCATGGAGAATCAGTCGGCGGAAAAAACGAGCGAGGCAGGAGATGGCCGGGGAGAGGTCGTAGTGCAGCGGGAACCTTCTCAGGAAGAGGATATTCTGAAACTGGCAGCGCTTGAAAATAAAGAACAGGCAGGCGAACCGGAGGAGGCAGCGGGAGAAGAGAAATCCGAAGAAACAGAGGAGAAATCTTTGGACGAGAATGACAAAAACACGGCAGAGCCTTCCGGGGATTCGCAAGATGATGTGGGCAATGATAATGCGGAAGCAGACCGGAGAAATGACGGAGAAGAAATAGGAGAGTCTGAAACCTCTGAGGAAAACTCCGATCAGACCGAAGAAGAGGTGGAGGCGCTTTCCCGCAACGTGGCAAGATACTATAAAGTGGAGCCCGGTGATACCCTATATATGATCAGCCAGAAAATCTACGGAGATACCTCCCATGTACAGAGAATCTGCGAGCTGAACCAGATCACCGATCCAGATCGTATCCGAGACGGACAAAAAATAATACTTCCCTGATCAGATTCATGTTATAATGTACGCGACACCAATGAGCAGTGCCACGAAGTAAACAGACAAAATGGCAGCAAGCTGACAGTTTTGTCTATTTACGGAGTGATAGGGCGAAGCCCGCGAGCGAGATGGAGCAAAGCGGAATCGAGCGTGCACTGCGGAGTAAAAAAAGAGCAATATGACAAAATGGCAGCAAGCTGACAGTTTTGTCTACTTACGGAGTGATAGGGCGAAGCCCGCGAGCGAGATGGAGCAAAGCGGAATCGAGCGTGCACTGCGGAGTAAAACAGACAAAATGGCAGCAAGCTGACAGTTTTGTCTATTTACGGAGTGATAGGGCGAAGCCCGCGAGCGAGATGGAGCAAAGCGGAATCGAGCGTGCACTGCGGAGTAAAGCCTTACTATTTAGGGAAGAGGAACACCAATGACCAACGTTAGGGACTACCTGAAAAAGAAAAAAGAAAGAGAAGCAGAAAAACCAAGAATCAGTTATCGTGAGCGAATTAAAAGCCACAAATTTACGATTTTCTATCGATCGATTCTGGTGCTTGTTTTGATCGCGGCGGTCATAGCGGCACTTTATATTCAATGGAGTAACAAAATCTATACGCAGGTAGCCGAGGTATCTTCCGTGGAGATCAATATCCCGCAGGGTTCTCAACTGCTTCCGTTTGCAGGATATCTTTTGACTTACAGTAAAGACGGAGCAGGGTGTATGGATATTAAAGGCAATGCAGTCTGGAATCAGACATTTGAGATGCAGAATCCGATAGTGGATATATGCCAGAATGTAGTTGCGATAGGTGATTACAACGGCAGGAACATATATGTCATGAATACCAGCGGTGTTATTGGCAGCATCACGACTAATAAACCGATGAGGGATTTCTGTGTAGCAGCCAACGGTGTTGTTGCTGCGGTTTTGGATGATACGGATACCACGTGGATCTATCTGTATGATTCTCAGGGAAAAGAAAAAGAGCTGGCATATTTTCGTACGACGATGAAGGACAGCGGCTATCCGGTGAAGGTCGCCATTTCGCCGAGCGGGGAGCTTGTCTGTGTATCTTATCTGTTTGTTGACAGCGGACAGATGAAATCCAGTGTGGCTTTCTACAATTTTGGCGCTGTAGGACAAAACAATACCAATAATTATGTCAGCGGCTATGATTATTTGGATACTGTAGTGCCGTTTGTGAGATTTCTGGATAACAGATCGCTGTTTGCGGTGGCGGACAATCGGGTCATGTTATATGGCGGAGCGCAGAAGCCGGTCAGTGTGTTGGAAAATTTGATTGATGACAGTGTCCTAAGTGTATATTATGGTGGAGAATATGTCGGCTTGGTATTTAACAGTACCGAGGAAGGCAGTAGGTATCGGATGGATGTATATCATAAATCGGGAGTGCTGAAACAATCCATTAATTTTAATATAGAATATAGCGATATCATATTTTATGAGGATCAGATCATCATATATAATGAGGCGGAGTGCTGTATCTATAACAGTAATGGGATGGAGAAGTACAGCGGCAGATTTAATAAGTCAACGCTTGTGCTGATTCCTCAGAATTCAGCATATCGTTATATGGCAGTGACACCGGATTCTATTGATACCATCGAACTGCAATAGGCTGTGCGGTGTATGATGCCATGAACAAAAGATATTCAGAACGGGAAAGTTGTGGCTTACATGACGAGATTCATTTTTGCATTTATCATATTCCTACTATTTGTCTGGAGAATAAAAAGAGGGTTTCACAACGGAATTATGAAAGAAGTTGTGACACTCCTGTCGGGTATAGTTTCGTTAGTTTGTGTGGTGCTTGTTTTTTTTGCAATCTCCAGTTATCTGGCGAGAGCAATGAGCACATTGACCGTGTGTGTGATCGGACTGATTCTGATGGGCACTATTTTCAGGGTGTGCAGTCTGATATTCCGACCGATCATGGCTCTGAGCAATATTTCCATTATAGGCGGATTAGATAAGGTAATGGGAGCCGCCATGGGAATTGTGGAAGCCTGCGTGCTTTCATATCTGGTTTATTATGTGCTTAACTATATGGGAGTATATGTGCTGTGAATGTGATTTGGGTCACTGTTCACACGCAATGTCATGATTCATGATTCAAGAAGCCCGACCTTTTCTTGAATCTTTTACTTTGTCATGGTAGACTGTCAATAAAAGGGATATTTGATCAATATATTACGGGAATAAAATATGTTGTTGCGAATGAGAAAGTATTATAAAGGGGGAGTACTATGAAGTATAAGGTTCTACTAACGGGGAAAAATGATTCTGCAATCGACGACTTCTTTATGCAGATGGGTGATAATTTTGAGGTTCTGACAACTTCTACAAGATATGAGGATATCGCCAGGCATATGACTTATTTCGTGCCCGACATTTTTGTATACTGCTTATATAATGAGTCCAGAGATGATATCGTTCAGATAGCAAACCTTAAATTCAGATTGTCAAAGGCGAATATTCCGCTTGTCATCATCGGGTTGAAGGAAGACTGTGATGAATTTGAAAGGATTGCAGTGAATGCGGCAAATCTGACATTGTACAGACCGATGGCTGTGGGCGTTATTCAGGAGAAGTTGATCTCACTTCTGAAGGAGAGACGGTTCTTGGAAGTGGTTGATACACAGAGCGCAAATGCAGCAGCCGCACGGAAAGCCGCAGAACAACAAGCAGCACGTAAGGAAGAACCTGCCCAGCGCAAGCATGTGCTGGTAGTGGATGATAATGCCATGATGCTTAAGGTGATCAAAGAGCATCTGCATGATAAATATGATGTGGCGACAGCCGCAAGCGGCAAAATTGCTTTGAAGTTCCTGGAGAGGAAGAGGACAGATCTGATTCTTCTGGATTATGAAATGCCGGATGAAAGCGGTCCTGCTGTTTTGGAAAAGCTACGTGCTTCTGATGAGACGAAGGATATACCGGTAATCTTTTTGACCGGAGTTACAGAGAGCAAGAAAATAAAGGAGGCTCTGGTACTGAAGCCACAAAGTTACCTGCTGAAGCCCGTTGACCGTGATAAATTGATGGCTGCGATTGCAAAAGAGATCGGTTAGAGTATGAAAGGAAAGTTTGTGTCGAAGGCGACATGGGGCACAAGTATGACAATCGGTTTGTGGCATATACATAGAGAAGGGATTAGCTTATGGACATGAATCGCGAATTAACACTGACAGATTTGATTGACGTGAAGATGCTGCAAAAAATACAGGATAGTTTTGCAAAAATGACCGGTATGGCGGCTCTTACGACAGATGCAGATGGTGTAGCTGTAACAGAGGGTTCTAATTTTTCCGATTTTTGTATGAAGTATACGAGAACCTCCAAGATCGGCTGTACACGCTGTGAGCAGTGTGACAAGCGGGGAGCGGAGATGGCGCTTGAAAGTGGCAGATCCGTTATATATGCCTGCCATGCGGGTCTCATGGATTATGCGGCACCGATCATGGCGGATGGTAAGCTCGTGGGCTGTTTTATCGGTGGTCAGGTGCTTGTAGAGCCGCCCGATTTTGATCAGGTAAGAGGTATTGCAGCGGAACTCGGTGTAGATGAGGAGAAGTATATAGAAGCGGCAGGCAGGATTCGCGTGTTGGAGCAGGATACGGTGGATAAGGCTGCCGAATTTCTCTATACGATCGCAGATGTTCTGTCTGAAATGGCGTACAATAAATATCGTGTCTATCAGGCTAATGATATTATGAAAGCTAATTTGGATCTTGTCAATAAATCTTATGAGCGATTGGAGAAGTCAGAGAACATGAAATCGGACTTCCTTGCCAATATGAGTCATGAGATCAGAACGCCCATGAATGCAGTTATCGGTATGGCTGAGATGGCGCTTCGAGAGGATCTGCCGCCTGTGGCAAGAGATTACATAGGTCAGATCAAAGAAGCAGGCAGATCGCTGCTGACCATTATCAATGACATTCTGGATTTTTCCAAGATAGAATCCGGCAAAATGGATATTACGGAAGTGGCCTATGAACCAATGTCCTTGTTGTATGATGTATCCAATATCATTATGACGAGATTAAAAGATAAGGATGTGGAACTGATTCTTGACGTTGCACCGAATCTTCCGAATAAGCTGTGGGGAGACAATATCAGAATTAAGCAGGTGTTGCTGAATCTTGCAAATAATGCGGCGAAGTTTACCAATCAGGGCAAAGTTACCATGCGAATGGGGTACTACAAGACGACTCCTGATGAGATTCGCCTGCAGATTACCGTGGAAGATACGGGAATCGGTATTAAGAAAGAAGATATGGGCAAACTGTTTGAATCTTTTCAACAGGTGGACAGTAAAAGAAACCGTAATATTGAGGGAACGGGCCTTGGTCTTGCAATCACTAAAAATCTGTTGACGCTGATGAACGGAAGTATCTGGGTTGACAGCGAGTACGGAAAGGGAAGCAGATTCAGTTGCGTGCTTCCGCAAAGAATCGTGGATGACACGCCCAGCATCGGGATCGGTGAAGCGTCATCTATAGTCGTGGCAGGATTGATCTCCAATCCGTATGTAAAAGAGAGTTTATGCAATGATGCCGCAAAACTTGGGATAGAAGATATAAGGCTGCTGTCGCTTAATGAGCGTACCGAATTTCCTGATGATAAAAGGATTTTTATTTTTATAGAATATCCGCTGTTTACGGATAAAGTCGAGGAGTACGTTCGCAATCATCCACAGATCACCGCTGTGCTGATGCTTGATTTTGATGATCATGTGGATTATGACATTCCTAATCTTCTTATACTGAGAAAACCGCTTTTTGCTTTAAATATTGCGATGATATTAAACGGAGAGGAACTGCATTTTGATGATGAAGCGGACGAAAAGGAATTTGACTTTATAGCTCCGGATGCCAAGATCCTTATCGTGGATGATAATGCAGTAAATCTGACAGTGGCAGAGGGGCTTTTGGAGCCGCTTAAGATGAATGTTGATACGGCGGCAGGAGGAAAAGAGGCTATTGAGAAGATTTCGAAAGCTCATTATGACATCATATTTATGGATCACATGATGCCGGAACTGGATGGTTTGGAGGCAACACGTATTATTAGGCGTTTTCATCCGGAGTATAACGATGTACCGATCATAGCGCTCACTGCCAATGCCGTGGAAGGAACGAAAGAGCGTTTTTGCAGGGAAGGCATGAATGATTTCGTGGCAAAGCCCGTAGAACTGCGTATGCTTGTCGCTAAAGTGCGTCAATGGCTGCCGGTTGAGAAAATTCAGAAGGCATATAATACGATGACCTTCGACCCGGGAATAGAAGAGGGAGAGCAGATCGTTGTAGGTGACCTGAATGTGAAATTTGCCATGGAATTTCTTGTCAGTGAGGAACTGTTCTGGAAGGTTCTTAATGTATTCTATTTAAGCATAGACAAAAAAGTGAAGTTGATCAAGTCTATGGAGGAAGAGGAGGACTGGGCGAATTTTACGGTAGAGGTTCACGCGTTAAAGAATTGCGCCAAACAAATCGGTGCCATTTCCTTATCTGAAAAGGCGGCTTTCCTTGAAAAAGCAGGTAATGCGAGAGATGCGGACACCATACATAAGTATACTGACGAAATGCTGGAACAATATGCGGGTTACCAGGGGATGCTGGCGCCTTTCTGTCAGAATGACGAGGAAGAGGCAGAGAAAACAGATGTTTCCGATATTGAGCTGAACAGCTGTTTTGCCAAGATAAGAGAGGCGGTAGAATATCTGGATATGGATCAGATGGAGGAAGTAATTCATGAGATGGGTCAATATCATTATGATGAATGGCAGCAGGAATTGTTCAGTCAGTTAAAAGATGCCGCGGGTGAGATGGATGTGGACAGATGTGAGACAATTTTGGAGGACTGGGAGAGACAATTGGCGAGACGCTAAATAAGAGGATGGAATGTAATTTCGGACTACGTGCACCCTTTGCAAATTTTTAGATTTAGGATATTGACAAAAGACAAAAAACAGTGATAAAATAAAAATCTACCGCCCGAAATAATATCGGCCTGAAAAAATAATTAGAAATTTTTTCAAAAAGATATTGACTGCGGGCTTCCGGTATGATAATATACCAACGTTGCGTGTTTGAAAAACGACAGATACGCAGCACAGAACCTTGACAAATAAACAGTAATGCAACCCTGAAAATTCTAAGAGAAAATTTTCAGAGAGTATCGGACGATACAACCAAGTATTTGAAGTTAGTTCCGAAGGAACTTACTTCACGGAT
>JAAUZK010000044.1 GCA_014804655.1 Lachnospiraceae bacterium
AATGGAATAAGCGGTTTCTTTCCGAAAAAGGTAAAATCACAGCAGCTGAACCTGTTTGAGCACTTTAAAATAGAGGATTCTGGGGCATTCGTATTTTAGAAATGGGGAAACTCAAATTTAGTGTATCTTGCAATCGGTTTCTGCATATGCTATAATGCCGTTAGGCAAAAACAGATACAGTGAGATCGTGCAATATGACTCACCAAACAAATACCCCGGAGAGGCTGCTCCGGGGTATTCTATTCCCATTACGGCGGGACCAGACCGAGGCTAGTCGTCACCTGAGTCACTATCTAACCATTTGATGATGTAATGGCAGATCACACCACCCACGACAGTGACTAAAACAGACACAATTATATCATGCAATCGACACACCCCCTTTCCGTTGCCGGATTGGGTATGACAACAAGACAAGCATATCACATCTTGTCTAAAATGGCAAAATCTGTATGTTTTTGTCAGATATGCACAATCAATCGTTGCCGCTGCGGGACTGATCCGAACGAAAAACAGGCTTCCGGTTGTGCAGTTTTACCAAATTATGTAAGCGCTGCATCATAATCATACAGCCATTCTGGATTTTTCTCCGAGACAAGATGCCGGAGGCTGCTGCTCATACGTGATATTGCGTCATCGAAGTGCTGCGTAATTATATCAAAGCTGCCACCGTCAGCGATAATCACGCCGGCGATCGTAGGCAGGCACTGCCGGATCAACCAGCGTTTTTTCTCTTCTATGGTCTTTTGTACGGAATCCACATACAGCCGAAGCTTGCCGACCGCGCCGACGAACTTTTCCCAGAGCGGATGCGAAGAGCAGCGGGAGCGGTTGGAATCATCCTGAACAATCAGACGCACATAATTGTTAAGTATTTCCATAACGATCTCACCCAGTTCTTTGCGGTCAATGAGAAAGCCGGCAGCAATGTTTGCACGATCATTTTTCAATTCGATTTCCCAGCGGATCCACGGTTCATTTATCAGATCTTCCGGGGTAGCTGCTTTCTGGTTCTGCTGAAGCTGCTTATCATAGACCCGGAGCATGACTTCACTTTGCCGGCTGCCGAAATAAATCGTATGTCCGGTACTCTCGTTTGTAAATGTAGATTCATAGATATCACGATAGGTTCTGAATTTACTGACCACATCCTGGCGGTCTAGGAAGCCGCGGACATCACCTACCGTAAAATAGTTTGCGCCGTGATCATCCACTGCCAGATCAAACCGGGTAAGCCATCCGATCAGCCGCACTTGCTGCAAAAACTCAATTATAATGCTATTATTAAAGTCACTTAAACATACGGCCTCATCACCGAACGGAGTGTCAAGTGTTATTGTGTTTTTGAAATGCATCAGCAGATCCGGTATAGCAGAGCCGCTGATCACGACATGGATGCCCATCCCCTCATTGCCGTCAGACAATATTGTTATGGGGAAGCTGTCGAGGCGGTGCATTTTCTTATATCCGTTTGCACCCTTTGAAAGCTGCAGAAAACTGCTCTCCGGATAACCCAGAAAAGCGATCATTTCAGACACACTGTTAATCAGGGTAGATGTGAATGCAATCCAGTCAATGGAGACAGTGAGAGAATTGTTTAAATTTTCAGAATTTCCGTACATGGCACACCTTGTATTTAGTACCCCCGTATTACTATACCGGGGGTTACGACCTTTCCGGCCGAGTGGAAATTGTTTAACAATTCAACAAGACGTCCTTGAAATTGACTAACAATTCGAAAGGCGGGGTAATACTTCGAGTCCCGTCTCGCGCTCTTTTTAATGAAGTGGAAATGCTGATAAATACAGCATTTCCACTATTTTTATGTGTTCACAATTCTGTAGACAGTGTCTACAATGCCTTTATTAACACCTACAGAGATATCAAAGACAGGTTGATGAATGGAATACCAACAGGACATACAACCACGCACCAAAAGAAAAAGGAGCAAGATATCTCGCTCCTTCCAGAAGAATATCACCTTATACAGAAGCTGGATAGAGTGATTCAAAAATAGTATTACTAATCCGTTATTTCTCAAGCTCTTAATATTACAGATATAGACATAACTTTATTCCCAAATATAATTGCGATAATTAATACGTATATGCAACTGTTGGTTGTGTGTTTTTCGCTTTACACTATATGTACAAATCTAAGTATGCTCGTATAATAATGTTAAAAAGGAGTGATACTATGGATTTGATTGGAACAAAAATACAGACATTACGAAAAAATAAGAATATAACGCAAGCCCAACTTGCAGAAGTATTAGCGGTTTCTACCCAATCAGTAAGTAAATGGGAAAACAATCTGTCTGTACCTGATATTTCTCTATTACCAATTATTGCGCGATTTTTTGGTATTACAATGGATGACCTCTTCAATTACCGACTGGATGCTTTAAATTACAAGGAACGATTTATCCGCTTTATGGCTGATAATGGCGTTCTCCAATTTGGTGAATTCAGGCTACAGAGCGGTCGCCTTTCACCATATTTTGTCAACACCGGAAAATATAAGTCTGCCAGCCAAATAACTAAATTGGGCGAATTCTATGCTGAATGTATGCGAGAACATAATATAAACTCTACTTTAATTGCAGGAAATACTCATAAAGAGATTCCGATAATGATTGCAACCAGCATAATCTTGTTTAATCGGTACGGAATTGACATTCCATACAGTATTGACGACAGCGTTGGAAAACAAATGGATGAACGAGACAAGGTTACTTTGATTAAAGATACATTGACATCCGGTCAAACTCTTCATAAAAATTTGCTGGCAATACAAAAAAGCGCGGGCAAATGTGTGTCTGATGTGATTGTATCGGTTGACCGTATGGAAAAAAGTACAACTTCTCATGGCTCTGCCCGGTGCGAAATAGAGAAAAAGTACGATGTGAAGATTCATTCTATTGTCACTTTGGATGATATCATTCATGCGGTAGAAAACGGTGTCATCGGCGGAACAGAATGCCTGACAGCGATAAAGCAATACAAAGAAGAGTATGGAGAATGAAATGGTAATCGACAAATTGATTGAAGGAATTAAAGATAAGAGGAACCCTTGTATAGTAGGTATTGATCCGGAATGGTGCAAAATACCGGAGTGCTATAAATATGATTCATCCACCAAAGCAAATTCAATCTTTGATTGGGCAACAGACGTGATTGATGCTGTGGCAGATATAGTACCGGCAGTAAAACCTCAAATGGCTTTTTTTGAAGTCTTTGGTGCAGATGGTGTGCGAGTACATCAGCAGGTTGTGCAGTATGCTCATGATAGGGGACTTGTTGTAATAGATGACAGCAAGCGGAATGACATTGGAAACACTGCAAAAGCCTACGCATATGCGCACTTAGCAAAGGATGGTCCAATCAACGCAGATTTTATAACCGTATCACCATTCTTGGGAACAGACAGCATCCAACCGTTCATTGATACGGCAATCAAGGATGAAAAAGGAATCTTCGTGCTGGTCAAGACTTCTAATCCTAGTTCCGTTGAAATCTCTGAAGCGATCAATGCTCAAGGTGAAAAAATTCAGAACTGGCTGGCAAGCTACATTCATACAACAGGAAGAGATTGTATTGGTAAATACAATTATTCAAATATTGGTGCCGTAGTCGGGGCAACATTTCCCGAGGAAGCGCAATTGCTTCGCAGTATTATGAAGAATAACTTTTTCCTTGTTCCCGGATTTGGTGCACAGGGAGGCGCAGCCAAAGATGTTATTCCTTGTTTCAATGAGGACGGTTTAGGAGCAGTTGTCAGTTCGTCCAGAAATGTACTTTATAAACACTTAGAAACTGCAGAATACGACGGAACCCAAACCATGTATATTGAAATAGTAAGGAATCAGGCAAAGACTATGCAGGAAGCTGTTTATCAAGAACTGAGAAATCATTACCCGAATAAAGAATACTAACAATTACCCAAGAAGTGAATAACACTATTAAAGCGCTTCTAGTAAATAACCAGAAGCGCTTTATGAGAGTCTTTACAAAGTACCTACCACTTACGTGTGCGATCCAGATAATAAAGTCCCCAGTTACACTCAGATTTGTTGGGGTTGCTTCCCTTCCATGGTTCATCGAAGGCCTCAAAAATAAATCCGATGATCTGATCTGCTTCAAGCCACTCGGTTAACTCTGTGATATATCTCTTCTGATTTTCCACACATGCCTGTCCCGGAACCATGGCGCTGTTTGGTTTGGTGGTCCAGCCTACCTCCGTAAAGAGAACCTGCTTGTCCGGAAAGATTGCTTTGACATCATTATAATGCTTTTTATTCAGTTCGACTGCCACATCAATAGTTTCCTGATAGTGCAACGGGTAACTGTGAACGCTGATAAAGTCCAGATAATCACCAAGCTCTTTTAAATGCGGCCATTCAAAGACACCCTCACAGAAAGTAACGGGTTTATTTAGAGCTTCCTTATACCGCTTTGCATGTGCAAGGAGACGTTCCGGCTTTACGGTATGCGCTCCCCATGGCGGCGTATTTTCATTTCCAACGGAGACTGCCAGAACCTCGTCTTCAAACTCTTTTACAAGTTCGATGAGTTTTTCAATTTCCGCGTCATTCCTTTCCATATTTTTGGTCAATTCTTCCTGGGTATACTCCTGTTTGACAAAAGGACAATCAGGGTTGTTTACTTCCGGATCAGAGTCGATACCGATCATACACTTTAAAGGCAGTTTCTTTTCATGAATGACTTCCAATGCTCTTCTTGCATGAAGATTCGGATCGTACATTCTGATATACTGATAGCCTTCCTTTACTAAAATATCCAGATCTTCTTCAATCTGTTCCTTTGTGGGGATTTCGGTCTTGGGGCTCTGTCCCTGTCTGTAGCCGGAATAGCAGATTGCCTTTCCATATTTAATGATATCCATTGTCTTCCTCCTGTGTTTAGTTTCGTCAGTGTTTCTGATTTGATATATTTATTATACAGGTTTATAAAAAAATCAACAATATATTTGGTTCAAAAAGCTTTTTATCCAGAACTAAAGCGTGGTATTATGTTAATGGCAAGCGGTAGCTTACTAAGGAGAGCGTCGGGAGACCGGAGGATACGATGCAAATTCGTGCAATTGCAACCAAACGACGGAAAGCGAGGGCATACTATGCTTCAGATTGCAATCTGTGATGATGAACAGTTTTATCGCGATAAAATGAAAAATCTGCTGGAAACATATATGCAAAAGAATGCTTTGCCGTACGTAATTCATGCCTTCCTATCGGGGGAAGAGTTCTTAAGACAGTGCGAACACAACATGAAGTTTGACATTGTCTTCCTAGATATTAATATGGAAGAGATGGACGGAATTCGGACGGCGGAGAGGATACGCGCTTATCATAGTGATACCTATATCGTATTTGTGACGGCTTTCATAGACTATGCACTGGAAGGATACAAGGTGAATGCGGTCCGCTATCTGATGAAAGATAACCTGGAGGGAGCATTAGAGGAATGCATGAGAGCGATTTTACACAAAATGCAGGTTGCACAGGTGTCTTTTGCATTTCTGGAGGGAGATAAGAAGCTGTATACGGATCGCATTATATATGTGGAAAGCAGAGGTCATAAATCATTTTTTCATTATATGGATGCGAAGATGGAGGTCTATCAGATTTACAGTAAACTTGATGTTCTGGAAAGACAGTTGGAAGGACACGGCTTTCTGCGGATTCACAAGAGTTATCTCGTGAATATGAGGCATATTCAGACGATCAGCAATTATACGGTTTTTCTGGATACGGGAGAGGAACTTTCGGTTCCGCGTTCCAGATTTCAGTCGGTCAAAGAAAGTTTTGTAGATTATAAAGGAGCCTTGTGATGGGAGAGATGTGGGGGCTTGTAATCAGGAGCATTTTTTTATCGGTTATCATGGGAATGAGCTGTCAGGCGTTTTTTGAAACCGTTGTGCCTAGGCGGGTTTTTAAACATGATTGGATAAGATATACAACGGTTATCGCATTCGCAGCCGGATTCATGGTGATTGCCGTAACGAAGATTCCGCCGTATATTTTACAGCCGGTGCGGGTGATTGTTGTGGTATTCATCGTGGCGGAGATTTATTTCCGGGTAGGTATTGTGAAAAATCTGATATTATCGGTGGTTTTCTGCGGAATATATTGGATTGTTTCCAGTCTTTTCTTCGCGATCGTATATGCGCTGCCGGTGGTTCGGTACGCGGAGATCATCGATATGATGGAGCCGGCTTTGGATATCGGATATTTATGCCTGATGCTGACTTTTCGATATTGGTTTCGGAAGCATGTACGCGGTCTGTTGGGGGTGCAATGGTGGAAAGTCGGGCTGCTTTCCCTATTCGGTATCACGGTGAGTGTCGGGATTGTTATGATGCCGCAGGGCGGCAGTATGGAGGAGCATTATGCGAGACTGGCGGTAATCATAGGTTTTGCGGCGGCCTATGTGCTGGGAATCCACTATATGGTCAATATGTTGGAGAAGGAATCTGAAATGCAGGAATTGCGGATCGTACACGAGCGGACGAGAAATCAGATGAATCTGTACCAGAGCATGAGGGAGCGTTATGAGCAGCAGAGGCGTTTCTGGCATGACTACAAGAATCAGCTAAGCTGTATTCAGGGGATGATCGAAAGCGGGCAGACCAGTGAGGCGCTTAAATATATTTCCGGATTGAACGGAAGTCTCAGCAGCAGTGAGATGTGTGTAAACACGGATCATGTGGTGGTAAATGTGATGCTGAACCGGAAGTATCGGGAGGCGTGTGATCAGGGGATTGTCATGACGATGATCTGCGGGGATCTGTCGGGCCTTATGATTAGTGAGGAAGATATCGTAACGCTGCTCGGAAATCTTCTCGATAATGCGATTGAGGCATGCGAGAAGATCAGGCAGAATAAAGTGATACAGTTTAAAATGGTTGTGGAGGACGATCAGCTTGTCTTATCAATCCGCAACCCGGTAGAGGAAACGCTGCGTATTAAGGACAACAGGATCGTCACAAGCAAGCGTAATAAAGAGCAGCATGGAATCGGGCTTAAGAATGTGGATTCGGTAATCAGGAAAAATAACGGCACAAGCGTACTGAAGTGTGAAGACGGATGGTTTACGTTTGCGGCAATGATACCGATGGAAGCGGCGGACATCCGGGAGTAGTGGTATCAGGAATTATATAGCGGAAAACCATGGGAACAGATTTCGCGGAATCAGAATCAGAAAAAGGCGTTTAGGCGCCTTTTTTTGCTGTCTTACCGACTATTCCTGTCATGCCCGTTGCGCGGTAAAAATGTCGGAAATATAATGCAGATATAAAAAGCAGAACGGAGGAATAGACGATGAAAATGAAAAAGGTGAGAAGAATAAGGAGTTTGAAGGCGGCAATAGGCGGTATGGTGATAATCGGCAGTTTGGTTTTGGGTGCATGCGGCGCACATGCAAAGGGTGCGGCGGGAGATGGTTCCCGTTCCGGGCCGTCACCGACGGCCGAAGAAACCGTACAGTGTGTGATGGAGAGTATGAGAACTCTGGATTTAGACACGCTTAATGCATGTACGGACAATTATATACAGACGGAATATAATTGGATCGGAGTTCCGTTAAGAAGCGAATACCGAGTTTTTAGTGAACTGTTACAGCCGGGGTTGAAGCTTGGAAAGCGGAAGGAGAAGTATGAGTTCAAGCATAAGCTCTCTGAAAAAATCATGAAAAATCTGACATGGGAAATTAAAGAGGTGAAGGAGGGTAACGATAAGGCCGAGATTGTGATGGAGATTACGAATCTGGACATGAACGGCGTGATGGGAATGTACATGATGAATATTATGGAAAACATGATCGAGAGTGAAGGAACCGGACTGAAGCAGATGATCAAAGATCTTTCAAGCATTACCGATGAGGAGGGCGGTCTGCTTGCACTCATTGAATCCTGCGACAAGGATGAGACATGTACATTGGGCGTGACGGCTGTTGCCTACTTGGAGAACGGAGCATGGATCGTACACCTTGACGATGAGCTGATCAATGCCTGTATGGGGAACATTAACGCGGAAGAATATTCCGAGGAAGTGCAGCAGGAAATGGATGAGCTCGAGAAACATTTGAATGAGAAACTGGATGAGAAAATGGATGAGCTCGAGAAACAACTGGATGAGTTTACCGAAAAGGTAGAACGATGGGCAGACGGACTGTTCTAGGCACATGGCAGGATAAACGCGCCGTTGCGAAAACCACCGCCGCATGTTATATTATTTTGGAAATACAGCGGTGGAGAGCATGAATATGACAAACAGAATCATGATCATCGAGGATGATCCTATGATACAGACGGAATTGAAAAATCTGCTGATCGGAAACGGATATGAAGTATTTGCCGTTTCTGATTTTTCTGATACGGTTACGGATGTGAAGAGATATCGCCCGCACCTGATTATTCTGGATATCAAGCTGCCGGGTGCGAGCGGGTATACGATCTGTTCCGAAATACGCGCTTTTTCTGATGTCCCGATCATCTTTGTGACAAGCTGTGATACGGATATGGATGAGTTGAACAGCATTATGCTGGGCGGCGATGCGTTTATTACCAAGCCGTACAATACCGCGATTCTGCTGGCCAGAATATCTTCTTTGCTGAAACGTGTATACGGGGTGCGGCAGACTGCGGAATATGAGTGGCAGGGCGTAACGCTGCATTTGGAGAGCGGTACGGTTGCGTATAACGGCCTACAGGTGGAACTGACGAAAAATGAATTGAAGATTCTTGCCTATCTTTTTAAAAATGCGGGAAAGATATGTACCAGAACCGATATTGTGGATGAACTGTGGGACAATCAGCTCTATGTGGATGACAATGCGCTCAGTGTCAACATCAATCGGATTCGTGATAAGTTAGACTCTGTGGGA
This sequence comes from Lachnospiraceae bacterium, assembly GCA_014804655.1. Lineage (GTDB taxonomy): Bacteria > Bacillota > Clostridia > Lachnospirales > Lachnospiraceae > UBA3282. The sequence goes on from JAAUZK010000044.1 coordinate 8,904, forward strand.
TTGCATGATTTTATCAAGACGAAGCACAGGCAGGGGTATATGTTATGAGCAGATGGACGTATTGGAAGAATCAGCTTCCGGTTGTGATATTTCAATTACTCTGTATGTTGCTGCTCTCCGTATTTATGCTGGCGGTCGGAAACAGCACGGACAGTATTTTTCTGATCGATCTCGTATGGGTGCTGCTTTGTGCCGCAGCCATGATCTGCAGATACCGCAGAAGAAAGCGGGAGATGGACAGACTGCTTCAGATGCAGGAGCAGATGGAAGAGAAATATCTAATCCCGGAGTTGATGACCCTGCCGGAACGGGCGGATGACCAGATATACTATTTCCTGTTAAAAGATGCCGAAAAGGGCATGTTAGAGCAGATCGAGACCGGCAGGCGGGAAAGCGCGGAGTATAAGGAATATATTGAACAATGGATTCATGAGGTAAAGACGCCGATCACGGCCATGAGATTATTATGTGAGAATAATTTATATCCTTTTACGAGAGAATTGTTGGCGGAGTTGGAGAAAGTTACCCGATTCACGGAGCAGGCACTGTACTATGCAAGGAGCGAGCAAGTCTGGAAGGATTATTCTATCCGGGAAATTAGTCTGTCTGCTGTGGCGCATAGTGCTGTTGCCGATAATCGATATCTGCTTATGCGCAGCAGGGCGGCCGTGGAGGTGGCGGATTTTAACGATATGGTATTCTCAGACGAAAAGTGGGTCAGATTTATCTTAAACCAATTGATCGTCAATGCAGTTAAGTATTCCAAAGAGAATCCGGTCATCCGGATATATACGAAACGTGGGGAAGAGGCGGTTCATCTTCGCATAGAAGATAACGGGATCGGCATTCCGGCGCAGGATCTGCCCCGCGTTTTTGACAAGGGCTTTACCGGCGAAAATGGTAGGATTAAACAGAACGCCACGGGGATCGGGCTGTATCTGTGTAAACGGCTGTGTGACAAGTTGGACATCGGACTGAGTGTTACTTCCGACGCAAGCGGCACCATGATTGATTTATCTTTCCAAATGAATGACTTTATCAGGCAAGTGCAGGGCTGAGGCCGCTGCACTTCTTACATTTTTGTTAGAACTTTGTAAGAAAAACTGATACAAAGAGGCGGCGCGGCGGTCTACAATAGTTTCAAAATGGAGGATGAAAATGAGCGAAGTTTTGAGATTGGAACATATCTGCAAGTATTACGGCAGCGGCGGCAATATCACGAAAGCGATAAGCGACATCGGTTTTTGTGTGGAACAGGGCGAATTTGTCGGTATTATGGGAGCCTCCGGTTCCGGAAAAACGACGCTTCTCAACTGTATTTCCACCATTGATACGGTAAGCGCGGGATATATTTATCTGGGAGGAACGGACATTACGAAGATTAAGGCGAAGGAGCTTGCACGGTTTCGCCGTGAAAATCTCGGATTTATCTTTCAGGATTTTAACTTGTTGGATACGCTTACGATTTCGGAGAATATTGCGCTTGCGCTGACGATCAATAAGGTTCCGGCAGGAGAAATCGATGCCCGCGTAGAGAATATCGCAAAGGTGCTGAATATTGCAGATGTGCTGGCGAAATATCCGTATCAGGTTTCCGGCGGTCAGAAACAGCGCTGTGCATGTGCGAGGGCGCTTGTAAATCATCCGAAGCTGATTCTGGCTGATGAACCGACAGGGGCGCTGGACAGTCATTCCTCCCAGAGGCTTTTATCTACCATGCAGAGTATCAATGGGCAGCTTGAGGCAACGATCCTTATGGTAACACATGATGCCTTTACGGCCAGCTATGCGGACCGGATTTTATTCTTAAAAGACGGGGAGATCTTTTCCGAGTTACGGAAAGGCGATGACACCCGCAAGGACTTTTTCGAGAAGATACTGAGTGTCCTCACCATGACGGGAGGTGGACTGTCGGATGTATATTAAATTGGCTTACAGAAATATGAAGCGTTCGGTCGGAGATTATCTGGTATATATGGTTACCATGACGATCTGTGCGACGCTGTTCTATGCGTTCCTATCCATTACAAGCAGATACTACAATCCGGATATCGGAACGGAGTATGATTTTACATCAGTTAACGGCGGCATGAAGACGGCAGTCTGCGGAATCACTTTGCTTCTGTTGTTTCTGATACGTTACGTGAACAACTATATGCTGAACAGGAAGCAGAAAGAGTTTGCCGTACAGTCGGTTATGGGAATGGAACAGAAGATCATTTCGTGGATTTTCTTTGCAGAAACCTTCTGTATGGGCATGGCGGCTGTTGTGATCGGCATTTTTCTTGGGGTATTCGGTTCGCAGTTTATCACAGGCATGCTGTTGTCCGCCTATGGGAAGCGGTATCGGTTATCGTGGATGCTTTTTCCGGATACGGTGATATGGACGATCGCTTTCTTTGCGTTTAGTCTGCTGGCGGTGGGACTGTTTAATATCCGTACGATACGGCGAATCAAGATCATCGATATGCTGTATGCGGACAGACAGAATGAACCGCATATCGGAAAGAGCCGTTATATGCATGTGGTTACCGCTCTGTATACGGTTATGCTCTTACTCATGACGGCCACGGGAATATCACAGAAATATTTCTATTCGGACCCGCGCTTCCCGTATCCTGTACATGTGATGTTCTGGGGAAATATTGTGGTGCCGGCCAGTGCGGTGCTTCTGAATATTGCGTGGTGCGTTTTTCATAAAAAAAGGGATTTTCGTCGGTTTATCTTTACTGCGGCTGTTTTTTCTCTGATAAACATCTGCTTTGCGGCGAGCGTTCCGGTGATACAGAGAAAATATTATCTTTCCAACGGACCGGGTGCGCTGAACAGTTATCTGGTGTTTTTGCTCGCAGATGTTATTTTTCTGATTTGCTGTATCATTTATCTTGCGGCACATCTGATTACGGGGTGGAAGGAGAAATCTCTTAGCCACAAGTATCGGGGAAGCAGTCTGTTCTTCTTCGGGCAGATTATTTCCAAACTGGGGACGACATCTAAGACGATGACGCTGATCTGCCTGACGTTTGTGCTGTCTGTCATCCTGTTCGTGGCGGGTCCGGCATTGACGGGATGGTCCTCAGGATATCTGGATGACCGATCGATGTATGATATCCAGATCAGCTCACGGTATAACAGCGTGTACGAGGAGACCGATCTGCCGCAGGGCGATTATGAACTTGTCACGTCTTTTATGGCAGAAAAGGGCATAAAGGCGGTCTATGACTGTATGTTCAATCTTTATCTGCCGTGTAGGGATGAGTTTGATAACCGGATCAAGCTGGATTTTCCGGTTGTGGCGATATCGCTGTCCGATTATAATGCGCTGCGGGATATGTTGGGTTACGGGCAGATTAGTTTAAAAGAGAATGAGTTTACGACCCAGTGGAAGACGATTGCGGCCGTGGAGGAGAGGGATGAATTCTTAAGAGAGCATACTGCGGTTTCGACGGATATGGGGACGCTTACCCTTGCGGATAACGGGTTCTATGAAGAGACGATGGGGGAGACTGTCTATAATGCTTATACGGATGTGCTTTATGTATTTCCCGACAGTGTATGCCGGAATCTGCTTGCGGTTATGCGAAATCGTTATATTAGGACGGAAACGACGATACCCTACGAGGATGCGCTTGCTCTGGAAGCAGCGTTCGAACAAGTGTATCCGGAAACGCCGGACGGTGCGGGTAACCGGTATTATATCCGGACGAGTACTCACCAGATCAACAGTGTGATCGAGAACAATTTCGTATTGCAGGCGGCTATGATATACAGTGCGGTTGTGTTGATGATTATCTGTCTTACCATCCTCTCTTTGCAGCAGTTGTCGGACACCGTGCATGTCAGATACCGGTTCGGGGTTCTTCATAAACTCGGTGTAGAAGGGCGGGAGGCAGAGCAGCTGATCATAAAGCAGTTAGCTGTATGGTTCGGGTTGCCGGTGGTGACGGCGGTGCTGATATCGGTTATTATCGTGGTCTATTTCTTTGAAATGATCAGTGCGCAGATTGCCGCTTATGTCGGTTGGGGGACCTTGCTGTCTCAGGTGGGGATTATGGTGTGTATTTTGGGGATTTTGCTGGGGTGTTATTTTGTCAGTACGTGGATGCTGTTTAGGAGGGCTGTTATGGAGTAGCTAAAACGTCCGCGCAGATGAAAGTTAATATCTACGAAGCCGCGCTTTCGCTCCGCAAAAAGCGTAGCGGGCACTAAACTCGTGAGTTGCTTTGCAACTCATAACCTCGTTAAGTGCCGACGCTTTTTGAGGGGTTTCTTAAGATATTAACTTTCATCTGTGCTACGTATTGGAAGTAGGGAGTAGTCTGGTGCCGGGGGATAAACGTTATTGGGATGGGTCTGTTAAAATGTGAGGAAGAATGCTATGATGATGGTAGGCTGATGGCAGGGGCGGCAGCATATTGGCCCCTAAAGGATATGTATAACAGCGAATGGTAAGGATGATAAGGAGCGGGAACAGCATGCATAATGAACTCACAAAACAGGATATCAAAAAGATGGAGGAGGAGATCGAGTACCGGAAACTGGTGGTGCGTAAGGAGGCGCTTGAGGATGTCAAGACAGCCAGAGCACACGGGGATTTGAGTGAGAACTTCGAGTATCATGCGGCGAAGAAGGTCAAGAATCAGAATGAAAGCCGTATCCGTTATCTGGAAAGAATGATTAAGACGGCGGTGATTGTCTCTGACGAATCGGCGGAGGATGAGGTCGGCATGAACAATACGGTGGAAGTCTGGTTCGAGGAGGATGATATCGTAGAGAAGTATAAGCTGGTTACCACGGTCCGCGGCAATTCCTTAGAGGGACTGATCAGTACGGAGTCACCTCTGGGCAAAGCGCTGCTTGGACATAAAGTGGGCGATCGGATTTATGTGGAGGTGAATTCGGGGACGGGATATTATGTGGTTGTGAAATCAATCGAGAATACCGTCGATGACGGGAGTGATAAATTGAGGAGTTTCTGAGTTGGTATTTTCATAGGGAAACGGACAAGTGTCATAAACGGGACATCCCCCGCATATATCATACAAAAGCCTGTATGTACATGCAGTTGCATGTACATACGGCGTGCGTGACAGCAGTATGCTGCGGTGCAGACCGCATAGGGACTGCTGTGCGACAGTAGGCTGGATGGTGCGGGAGGAAAAGGCATGTATGAGATGAAGACGGCGGCGGAAGTGCTCCGGCTGCTTGGGACGGACAAGGATAACGGGCTCGGACGCAGAGAGGCGTTGGAGCGCAAGGCAAAATACGGGGCGAACAGACTGAAGGATCAGGAGAAAAAGAGCGTGGGTCAGATGATTCTGGAACAGCTCAACGATCCGCTGATCCTGATTCTGGTGGTGGCAATGGCGATCTCTCTCATGCTGCATGAAATAGGGGACGCGATCATCATTGTCACGGTGGTGGTATTAAATGCGACAGTCGGCATTATTCAGGAGGGCAAGGCAAGTAAGGCGGTGGAAGCTCTTAAGAAAATATCTTCTCCGCAGGCTGTCGTCTTACGTGACGGGAAGCGGACCAAAATACCAGCCGAAGATCTGGTGCAAGGTGATATTGTGCTGTTGGAAGCGGGAAATATGATTCCGGCAGATTTGCGATTGATTGATACACAGGGCGTATTTATAGAAGAGTCTACCCTTACGGGAGAGTCTGTGGCGGTAGAGAAAGATGCAAATCACACGGTGGAAATACAGGGAGACAATAGCCACGCCAATATGGCATATATGTCTACTTATCTGACGAAAGGGCGGGGTAAAGGGGTGGTGGTTGCCACCGGCATGAACACGAAGATCGGCCACATTGCAGATATGCTGCACAGCAGCAGCGAGAAGCTGACACCGCTGCAGGTCAAGTTAGGAGAACTCGGCAAGGTACTGAGTTTCCTTGCAGTGGGCATCTGCGTATTTCTGTTTATCGTGGCGGTATTGCAGAAGCGTGACGTGGGGGAGATGCTTCTTACTTCCGTATCGCTGGCGGTAGCGGCCGTACCGGAGGGACTTCCGGCTATTGTGACCATCGTACTCGCGCTTAGTGTATCTCGCATGGTGCGTGCCAAGACCATCGTGCGCAAGCTTTCTTCGGTGGAGACGTTGGGAGCCGTTGAGGTGGTCTGCTCCGATAAGACGGGTACACTGACTCAGAACAGGATGACAGTGACGGAGTGTTATGTGGGAGGACGGCTTGTCACGCAGGAAAACTTACCGGACTTCTTTGCAGCAGCTGTCGGCGGACATAAGGTGCAGAACGGAGAGTCGCGACAGGCGGATACGGGATTTGCCGGGTGCACGGAACGCAGGCATTTTATGCTGGGGTGTCTATTGTGTAATGACGGAGTGTTGATCGGGGAGGAACGAATCGGAGATCCGACGGAACTGGCACTTCTGTATATGGCCAAGGCATGCGGCGCGGATATAGACGGATGCAGAGAAAGATATCCGCGGGTGGCCGAGAAAGGATTCGATTCAGAGCGCAAGATGATGACCACGGCGCATCGGGAAAACGGAGAGATGATTTCCTATTCCAAGGGAGCGGCGGAGCGGATTCTCGACGGCTGTGACCGGATCTACAGGCAGGGGCAGCTGGCCGGCATGACTCAGGCGGATAAAGAGGCGGTAGTCAGGGTGCAGAAACAGTTGATGGGGGAAGGCAGGCGTGTGCTGGCGATCGCCATGGAGACAAGCGGCAGTATGCGGGAACAGGGAATGATCTTTCTGGGACTCCTCAGCATGCAGGACCCGGTCAGACCGGAGGCGGTACGTGCGGTAGCGGACTTTGAGCAGGCGGGCGTGTCCACGGTCATGATCACCGGCGACCATCCGGACACGGCATACTCCATTGCGAAAGAGCTGGGAATTGCCGACAGTCCACAGCAATGCATCACCGGCAGAGAGTTGGATCACTTACAGGACAATAGTTTCCTGCAAAGGCTGCAGCAGATCAAAGTATTTGCCAGAGTGACGCCGGAACATAAGGTCAGGATCGTAGAAGGATATCGAACGCTCGGTAAGACGGTGGCAATGACGGGAGACGGCGTCAATGATGCGCCTTCTTTGCAGGCAGCGGATATCGGCATCGCCATGGGGTTAAACGGAACGGATGTGGCACGCGGTGCGGCGGATTTTGTGTTGATGGACGATAACTTTGCAACCATACATACAGCCATCAGGGAGGGGCGGGGAATCTATGAAAATATCAGAAAATCTGTGCTTTTCCTGCTGTCTTCCAATCTGGGAGAAATCATTACAATGCTGCTCACGATTGTGGCAGGATTGCCGAGCCCGCTTAAGGCGAGTTTCATTCTGTGGATCAATCTGATCACGGATTCCCTTCCGGCGCTGGCGCTGGGAGTGGACGATAATGAAGGGGAGAGCCTGATGCGTGAGAAACCGCGCAGGCGTGGAGAATCCCTTTTTGCAAAAGGAGGACTGCTCTGTGTTATCTGTTACGGGTTGGTGATCGGCGGCGTGAGTCTGGCGGCTTTTCTGAAAGTGCCCTATGACAGGATCGTGGCAGAAGGATTGCCGATTAGTTTACATAACGTTGTAGAAGGGTTAAGGATATCGGCGGTGCTTGCAAAAGCGCAGACACATGCTTTTACAGTGCTCGGAATCAGCCAGTTGTTTCACGCCATCGGCATGCGGGATGTGAATCGTTCGGTCTTTAAAATGAATCATAGGAACAATCCGTATATGCTCGGAGCATTTGCGGTCGGTATCGCGTTACAGGTGGCAGTGACGGAGATTACGCCGCTCATTCATCTGTTCGGCACGGTGCGGCTGGGATTGACGGAGTGGCTGCAGCTGATTGCGCTTTCTGCGACGCCGCTGATCGTTCACGAGCTGTTGGTGGCGGTGAGCAGGGTAAGAACGCACGAGGCGCAGGAGAAACCGGAAGGGCAAATATCGGAAATCGCCGCCTGATATAATCGAGCCTGATCGATCTGCTAGTAAAGTGCCTGTAGAGCCAGCAGCAGGAGAAACAGTCCGCTGAGCCATGATAAGTCTATGCGCAGAACGGTAGATGCCAGAAGTCCGGCACCGTATCCGGCAGCAAAGAGGAGCAGGTTAAAAAGCGCCGCCAGAAGAAAGAGTGTGACAAGAGGAAGTGCTCCCGTGGTAAAAGCCATACCGGCGAGAACGCTGTCCAGCGAGAGGGCAAGTGACAGCAGAAGCGCTTCTTTCGGGCTTAAGACCTGAAAATCCTCCTGATTAGCATCCTCCGGAGACAAGTAAACGGTGAAAATAATATTGAGCTGCTTGATCTTACAGCCCCAGTTTCTTGTGAGACTGGGGTATTTGCGTGCCAGCAGGCGAAGCAGACTCTCGAATAGCTTGCTGCATCCCAAGAATGCCAAAACGATAAAAGAAAAAAAGGGCAGGACTGCTTGTGGGAAAAGAAGAAAAATATAGGAACCGATGCGGTTGGCAGCAGTGATAAAGGCAGCGGGGACGCAGATGAGGATGAGATAGGCGGGTAGCTTGATCCGTACCCGGCGGGTTCCGTAGGTCAGCCCGGCAGTCAGTGAATCGATGGACACGGCAGTCAGAAAGAGAAGCAGTGCCGCAACAGTAGAAGACATGAAACAGTTCACCTCGGTCAGAAAATACTTTACCGTATATTGTATGGAAAAAAGGGTCGGAGTTGCTGAATTTTATTTACGCCTATCATAAAAAATGGTATGATAGATTACATATAAGGATCTTTTGACGGCTGTATTTCTTTGAGGCAGATTTCTATTGCGGGGTTTTAGGAGGGTATTCTATGGAGCTTATGTTTATCGGTGCCGATCACGAGGTTACGGGCAGCTGCCATTACCTTCGGGTGGGAGAGAAAAATATTTTAGTGGATTACGGTATGGAGCAGGGAACCAATGTCTTTGAGAACTGTGAGCTTCCGGTGGATGCGGCGCTGATCGATTATGTGTTTCTGACGCATGCGCATATAGACCATTCGGGTATGCTTCCGCTCTTGTACGCCAGAGGATTCCGCGGCAATATCTATGCGACGGTGGCCACCTGCGATCTGTGCAGTATCATGTTGCGTGACTGTGCACACATTCAGATGCAGGAGGCAGAGTGGAAGAACCGCAAGGCGAAGAGAAGCGCAGACAATACGGTAATAGAACCTGTCTACACAATGGAAGACGCGGACGGAACGATCAAGAGGCTTGTTCCCTGTGATTATGAGAGTTTGGTGACTGTCTGTGAGGGCGTGAAGATCCGGTTTACGGATATCGGACATCTGCTGGGCTCTTCGAGTATTGAGGTGTGGGCGACGGAGGATGGTGTCACGAAGAAGATCGTCTTTTCGGGAGATATCGGCAATACGGATCAGCCGCTTATCAAGAGTCCGAAGCTGACGGAGGAAGCAGATTACGTAGTCATGGAGTCCACTTATGGCGACAGGCTGCACAGCACGGAGAAACCGGATTACATAGGGGAACTGACGAAGATATTGCAGATGACGTTTGACCGGGGCGGCAATGTGGTGATTCCGTCTTTTGCGGTGGGCAGAACTCAGGAGATGTTATATTTCCTGCGTCAGATTAAGGCGGACAGACTGGTAAAGGGACATGAGGACTTCTTGGTTTATGTGGACAGCCCGCTGGCGGTGGAGGCTACCGGTATTTTTCAGAAGAATGAACATGAATGTTTCGATGAGGCGGCGATGGAACTGGTCAGACAGGGAATCAACCCGATTACATTTCCGGGGCTTCGGCTGGCGATCACCAGCGACGAGTCTAAGGCGATTAACTTCGAGAACAGTCCCAAGGTCATCATATCGGCATCGGGCATGTGCGAGGCGGGGCGTATCAGACATCATCTGAAGCATAATCTGTGGCGGCCGGAATGTACGATCCTGTTTGTAGGTTATCAGGCCATCGGCACACTGGGCAGAGCGATCGTGGAGGGTGCCACGGAGGTGAAACTGTTTGGAGAACTGATTGAGATCCGTGCGCAGATCATGAAACTGATCGGTATGAGCGGGCATGCGGATAAGAACGGACTGCTTAACTGGATCGAAGGCTTTCAGGAGAAACCACAGAAGGTGTTCGTGGTGCACGGCGAAGACAGCGTCTGTAAACTGTTTACGGAATGTCTTAAGGTGGAGCATGGAATAGAGGCTTACGCGCCTTACAGCGGAACGAGATTTGATTTGATAAGCGGTTCCTTCATCTACGAAGCAGCGCCGGTTGCAGTGAAGAAGAAAGTCCGCGGTATTTCCGATGTATTTGCGAGACTGCTTGCGAGCGGGCAGAGACTTATCGCGGTTATCCATAAGAATGAAGGCGGAGCGAATAAGGATCTGGCGAAGTTTGCGGATCAGATTAATTCGTTGTGTGATAAGTGGGATAAAGCATAAAAAGTGGCTTTTCGAAGTTGAGAGGGCAGATTACACAAAATGTCCTCTTGTGTCGGGCTTCGTCAAATGGATTTTCTATAATATTCCGGGGAGGTTGTGATGACGGACGAAAACGCCCTTTACTCGCCATCCGGGCTCGTTACGGGCTTTTCAGGACATCCGTGTCCTGAAATTTCTGGAAATTGAACGGAATATTTAGAAAATCTCATTTTCCTGCGCATGACAGCTTCGAGGACATTTTGTGTAATCTGCCTGGGTACTCTTTCGATACAGGGGTTTGGATAAGAATGCAGTTTACATAATTTAGGAAATAAAAAGAAAAGGACTGGACGGATATGAGTGCAGCAGACCACATTTTTATTAATATGTGTAAGGATATCCTGGAGAACGGGACGAGTACGGAGGGGGAGAAGGTGAGACCCCGCTGGGAGGACGGGACACCGGCTTATACGGTGAAGAAGTTCGGGGTGGTGAACCGGTATGATCTGTCGCAGGAGTTCCCGATTATGACGCTTCGTAAGACGGCGCTTAAGAGTGCAACGGACGAGATGCTATGGATCTGGCAGCAGAAATCCAATAATGTCAACGATCTGCACAGCCATATCTGGGATGAATGGGCGGATGAGGACGGCTCCATCGGCAAGGCGTATGGCTATCAGATGGGAGTGAAGCATCAATATAAAGAGGGGAGGATGGATCAGGTAGATCGTGTGATCTATGATCTGAAAAACAATCCTTTCAGCCGGCGTATCATGACGAATATCTATGTGCATCAGGATCTGCATGAGATGAATCTGTATCCTTGCGCTTACAGCATGACTTTCAACGTGACACAGAAGAAGGGGCATGATAAACTGACATTGAACGCAATTTTAAATCAGCGCTCGCAGGACGTGCTTGCCGCCAATAATTGGAATGTGGTGCAGTATGCGGTATTAGTGCATATGTTGGCGCAGGTGTGTGACATGGAAGTGGGAGAATTGGTACATGTGATTGCGGATGCGCATATTTATGACAGGCATATTCCGATCATAGAAGAACTGATCGCCAGACCGGTTCATGACGCACCGGTTTTCCGGTTAAATCCTGAAGTCAGGGATTTCTACGAATTTACCAGGAATGACGTGAGCGTGGAAAACTATGTTACCGGTCCACAGGTCGAGAATATACCGATTGCAATATAGAAAAAGTAAATTCCTAATATATAAATTGAGTTTGGAGAGAATTCCTATGAACTTAATCGTAGCAGTAGACAGCAATTGGGCAATTGGCTGTAAGAACAGCCTGCTGGTCAGCATTCCGGCGGATCATAAGGCTTTCCGGCAGGAGACTACGGGCAAAGTGGTGGTGCTCGGCAGGAAGACGCTGGAGACTTTTCCGCAGGGTATGCCGCTTAAGAACCGCACTAATATTATTTTGTCCACGAATCCGGATTATCAGGTGAAGGATGCAGTTATCGTACATAGTAAGGAAGAACTTCTTGAGAAGTTAAAGGACTATCCGAGTGAGGATGTCTATATCATCGGCGGTGAGAGCGTGTACCGTATGATGTTGCCCTACTGTGACGTGGCGCATGTGACGAAGATCGATCATGCATATGAGGCGGATGCTTATTTCCCGAATCTGGATGAAACGGAAGAGTGGGAGATCACGGCGGACAGCGAGGAGCAGACATATTTTGATATCGCCTATGAGTTTGTGAAATATGAGCGGAAGAAATAATTTTAAAGGAAGGGTGGGCTGTCTGCCTTGTGTTTGTCAGATGATATGATGTGACATAGGCAGGACGGCGCATGAATGAGGGATAGGATGTATGGGACAGGACACAGTTAAGACGGCAAACAAAGGGGAAGAGGTTTCTACATTATTACAGGCGAAGAAACAGTTGGAACAGAAGAATATCGAGCTGGAGGAGGCAATCAGCGCGGCCGAGAAAGCAAACGGTGCGAGAGATATCTTTCTGGCAAATATGTCGCATGAGCTGCGTACACCGATCAATACGATTCTGGGACTGAATGAGCTGATCATTCGGGAGAGTCAGGACGAGGCGATTAAAGAGTATGCGCTGGACATCAGACAGGCGGGGAATATCCTTCTCACGATGGTCAGTGACATCTTGGATTACACTAAGCTGGAAGCGGGACAAATGTCGTTGATGGACGGAATCTATGATATCAGTTCGCTTTTAAACGACTTGATCAACGGAATATCCCTTCAACTGCGCAAGAAGAAGTTGGATCTGAAACTGGACATTGCCGATGACATTCCGCATAAATTATCGGGAGACGAGATCCATATCCGCCAGATTATAGGTAATCTTTTGACCAATGCCGTGAAATATACGGAGAAGGGCGGTGTTACGCTGCACCTTGGCTGGAAAAGGATTGCGGAAAACGAGATTGAAATCGAGATCGCGGTGACAGATACGGGCGTCGGGATCAAGGAAAAGGATATACCCAAGCTGTTTGGCGTGTTTCAGCGGATGGATTCCACAGTCAGAAGCAAAAATGAAAGAACCGGGCTTGGACTTGCAATTACCAATCGACTGGTTAAGATGATGGGTGGAGAACTGCAGGTGCAGAGTACATACGGCAAAGGATCAACGTTTTCATTTACGTTTGTACAGAAGGTGGTGGACAATGCGCCGTTAGGTGATTTCCAGAAACAGTATTACGAAAGTCTGCACAGTACCGAGAACTACAATCAGAAGTTTATAGCGCCCATGGGCAGGATCATGATTGTCGATGATAATGCCATGAATCTGGCGGTGGCGCAGGGACTGCTCAAACAGACCAGACTGCAGATCGATGTGGCGGGCAGCGGAGAGGAATGTCTGGAGCTTTTGAAGCGTAAGACTTATCACCTGATCTGTCTGGATCATATGATGCCCGTGATGGACGGTGTTGAGACTCTGCACATGATCAGGGCGATGGAAGGGAACCCGTCTGCGGAGATTCCGATTATTGCACTGACGGCGAATGCGGTGGCCGGGGCAAGAGAGTTCTACCTGAAGGAAGGTTTCCAGGATTATCTGACGAAACCTATCGATGCCGACAAGTTCGAGAATATGCTGATCGAGTATCTGCCTGACAATGTAGTCTATCTGACACAGGGTGAGCATATAGAGAGGGATTTCGAGAAAGAAAATGCGGAGATGGCGCTGGATGTCAGAGAGAGCCAGCTCTATGTGATCGGATTCAACATCCGCAACGGACTCAAATACATGGGCGGGGATAAGGCGCTTTACGGTAAGGTACTCCATGATTTTCATCTGATCTTAACAGAAAAGGAAGACGCGCTTCGGGATTTCCTGAAAAAAGGAGACATGCACGGATATTCGATTATTGTTCACTCCCTGAAAGGCAATGCGCGGAATGTGGGAGCTGACGGTCTTGCAGACGAGGCCTTCGAGTTAGAGAAAATGAGCAAAGCCGGACGCAGGGAGGATGTGGAGGTACGCTCCCCGATCCTGTTCAACATGATGAAGAATATGCGTAACGGGCTGAAAGCATATCTGGACAACGAGGAGAAAGAGGAAGAGGAAAGCCGGCAGCCCGAGAGTCAGGAACAAAAGACGATCTCTGAGGACGAATGGAAAAAGGCGCTTAAGGAGCTTGCAGGCCGTCTGGATGACTTCGATGGGGACAGCGTCAATGAGAAGCTTGAAGAGCTGAAGAAATATGACAGACCGGAGTCGGATAAGAAGATGCTGCGCCTGTGTGAGAAGGCGGTCAAGGATTACGCATATGACGTTGCACTGGAAGTTGTCAATGCCGTGTTGTAAGGCAATTCGCGTCTTGACTTTTGGGGATAAAGGTATAATCCCATCTTTGACAGTTGAAAAGGAGTGAAGACCTCACAAGTAGCATAAATACGCAGTTTGTGAGGTCTTTTTCATTTGTAAGTTTGTGGCTATTTTTATTTCTTTTTAGTCTG
>JAAUZK010000045.1 GCA_014804655.1 Lachnospiraceae bacterium
AGGTCTTTGCTGACATTCGGTTATTATGTTGAACCAGTTGGCCCGCCTTACATCGTGAGTTGATTGATCCATGATAGATATCCTCCTCTAAAAAACTACTAGTTTTTTCGTGTCTTTTAAAGTGTCTCACAAATGTACTAACTATCCAAGGCGTAGGATTTGACCTTTACGGTGCAAACCCTTTCCCTGTCAGAATATATCCGCAGGCAGGTAATGAAAAGAAAAGTTATTTGTCGCCCATAATCGCCACCTATACTAAAAAACAGAGAGTCCTTAAACTCTCCGTCTTCTATCTCTCACCTTACAATACACCACCGCCACCGCCGTACTCACAAACATCGCCACAATCGCCGGTGCAATGATCCCCGCCGGATTCACGCTGCCGTACTGCTGCCTGTAAGCTGATGTCAAGTTAGGACTATATATCAAAATGTTGATTTAGGGCTTCAAGATACTCCTGATTCAGGCTGTCATAGGGGCATGCAATGAAAACAGTTTTTTCCAGAATCTTACTCTTCCCTATATGTATATCCATTTGGGACAGGACATCCATTCCTATAAGAATATTACCTGTCCTGTCATAACTGACTTTCACATGATCTTTGCTAATACATACCCCGCCAAAATCAATCTCAAAATCCCCATGCTGAAAAGTAATAGATTTCAACTCCATATATTTTCCAGCTCTAAATTTTTCTTTGTCCGCATCCCGTTTTTCCTTTGTATCATTGACACCAAAGGAAATTTCTTTCCTTATTCTATCATCATCACAGTCTCTCTGTTTCATTTGCTGTGCCTTAGCATTTGATATACCAAACCTTAGAATTGGTATAGAGGTGTAGGGGCATCCTGTATCCATCTTGACATTCATGTTCTCAATCTCTGTAAGTTCCATGCTCTTTATCGTCATATTCACGTCTGCCCTTATTTCGTTCCGCTGGTTCATTTCAAGCAGGATATATTTATTCCTCATAATATATATCCCCCTCCAGTTCAATGCTATCATTATATACAGGACAGACCACATTGCCTTGAGCAAACAGCTTATCCGATTCTGTATTAGTTTCCTTACCTATGAATCCCACCGTATAGACATCTGAATCGCTACTTTTGACAAGCATAATCCATGTATCGTATATACCGCTCAACTGATCTTTATCTTTTATCTCCATACCAATATATAAATCTTCTAGTTCAAATTTATTATAAATTTCTTCCATAAGATAAACTCACCCCTTTTCTTTCAGTATAACCATATGCTCCACAAATTACAAATGAAACCAAAATTAATATATGGATGCATAAGGAGCTCCCTCGATCTATATGTACTTATAGACATTCCATCTTCCTGTCTGTTTGCAGAGATTTATCTTAAAATTCCAGTAACACCCTCTCTACCAAAAGCTTAATCTCTTTACTTCCCTATAATATACATATACCCTGCTGCAAAATGTCTCATCATAGAATGACACATGATATTTCCTATTTCCTACAATCATCGCATCAACCGGAAGCTGAAAAAGTTCCGATAACGCATATAAATTATCAACAGTCGGCACACTCTGTCCATTAAGCCAATGGTATATACTCTGTACACTGGATAAATTTAAATATTTCTGCACATCTTTCACTGTAAATTTCCGTTGATTCATAATTCGGCGAATACACTTTCCAGTAGCTTCCATATCAATTGTTGGATACATTATTTTTTCCTCTGCGTTCTTTTATATCTTATAGTATAACACACTCAAACTAAAAAGAGAGACACTTCTATTAAACTCCAAAAGTTTTCCCACTCTCAATATATGGATGCCACCTTTTTCTTGCAGATCACAATTTCCGGTCTGATTGGGCATCCACCCATACATAACCTTTGATTTTCACAATCATGACAAGCTGTTCTAAAATGATCTCGAAACTCCTCGAATTTCGCACTATTCCATGCTTCCTTGATTGTATACTCCCTTAAATCAACTGCCCAGCGCATTTCTTGGTTATCAAAACTGCACGGCATCATTTTCATGTCTGGTGAAATATAAGCTGACCATCGAGCACCCTCGCAGGTATCCAAACTATTCTCAGCTATATTACCGCTGATATTAATCAGTGCCGGTACTGTACACGAATCAAATCCAATCTTGTAAGCAGTTTTCCCTGAGACGGCCAGCTGAAGCAATCGCTGAAACTCCTCATGATCAGCCGCAATGATATTCTCCTTTTTACCGAGACCAACTGGTTTATGTAAAAGAAATACAATTGCATTTATGCCTTTTGGAAACTCGTGAGCCTTCAGCCGCTCCACTGCTTCATGAACTGTAGATTTATTCAGGACATAATGAATATTCGTCTTCACTCCTGCTTTTACCAAAAGATCAACTGCTCTTCGGGTATACTCACTACGATACCAGCTTACTGCAACTGCACCACAATGTTTCTTACAAAGTCGCGCTTGCTCTTCCGTTATTCCAAACCCTGAAGTCGTATAGTTTGGAACAATTCCTACATGTGTACAAATTTCAAGAATTTCTCGAAAATGTTCGTGCTGATCCGGATCTCCGCATCCGCCAAGTGCAAACTGATACGTCTGTTGACTGCACTGTAATGCTATATTCTCAAAATCATGGAGACTCATATTAGGTTTTCTTTGATGTAGACCATCCTGATAACATTCGATCCCCGCTTTTATACATAGACCACTTTGTCCATGCCTGCAATGTCCCATAATGCCAACATCCAGCAATTCAGGAAAGGATGCCATAAACGGATCGATGCCCGTATCTTTTCCATTTTTCATTATGCCCGTTCGAATATATCTCCCTGTCTTAGGATCAAAAAGAGAGATAAAACTCTTTTCTTTTCGTATTTTCATTTTATACGTCACCTCAGTAACTGAGATCGCCATCTATTACTTCAAAGCTCTTTTCTCCGGCATCATCCAGCTTTTCCCATAGATTCTCAAATAACTCTGCATAATTATAATCGCAACATTCAAAATCAATGCAGCCACTATATATTGTTTTGCCCTCCTTCAATGCCTTTCGAATCTCCTGCCGCTTCTCATCATTAATATAGTTTTCATCAAAAACCTTCTGGATTTCTTCTTCTGCACTGCTAGGTGAAAGCAACTTTTCACCCATCATTTCATCCAATACGAATGTAATAATTATTTCTTTAAGTTTCTCCGAGAGTTCTTCTTCTCTGGCAATAATAAAACTACTGCTGCTTGAATTGGTTACAAAATCTGTTCTGATTTTTATTTGCCACTCCTCCTGCTATTTTTGTTTTTCTTCATCTGTTCAAAATAATAGCATAGAGAGTTGACACAATCATTGAATTTATAGTTCAAAATACAAACCGCTCTATTACCCTGTCAGAATTAGAAAGAAGCAGAGGACTACACCCTCCGCTTCTTTCTATCCCTCATCTTACAATACACCACCGCCACCGCCGTACTCACAAACATCGCCACAATCGCCGGTGCAATGATCCCCGCCGGATTCACGCTGCCGTACTGCTGCCTATAAACTATATTCTCATTAGCTCATTACTCCAAACATTTCCATAATTTCACCATTAAATTCATCTATATCATAATCTGCATCAATAAGATTCTGACCTTCTAAACTGCCAATTCTATGTATACGATTTCTGTCCGTCGTTGTTCTACTCAAAGTTTTCTCTCCAACTTCAGCAGGCTTCATAAGGCGCTGTATCATATCAAGCAAAAATTGCAAATTGTCATCTGACAAACCATTAAGGGACTGTATTACCCGTCTCTGTAATGTTGACTTATCAATTACCGCCTTTCTTTATATTCCAATATTTCATTTTATCCATAATACATCGATTTCTTATTTACTGTATATTTTAAGTATACCCCCAAAAACTACATCCCTCAACATTCTTTCAAAGGTGAACAGATTTCCATAATGCAAACTCCTTCCTTTTCTTGCTACGGTTGTTCCA
This sequence comes from Lachnospiraceae bacterium, assembly GCA_014804655.1. Taxonomy (GTDB): domain Bacteria; phylum Bacillota; class Clostridia; order Lachnospirales; family Lachnospiraceae; genus UBA3282. The sequence goes on from JAAUZK010000045.1 coordinate 3,967, forward strand.
AAATAACAGCTTTTAATTCTTTGTCTTTATGAGTATACATAAAACACTTAGAATTTCTTTCCTCATTTACATCTATCAGAACATCCTTTTTATGTTGATCTGCTATTTCCAAAACATCCACAAAAGAAATCGTTCCAATCTGAACATACCTTTCCAATATTCCTCTATGTTGCATCTCCCGAATATGTCGTGTGCAATCATCTATATTTGAAAAAACAACAAGGAAACCATCCTCACAAAGTATTTTTTCAATATTAGTAACTTCCCTTGCCCTCTTAGTCGGAGTAAAAGTAAGCACATTGCGTTTCCAGAAAATTTCCTTTATAACGTCCCAATCCGATTCCTTCCTATGGCTCTTTCCAAGTTTGATTTTTAACAGCGCAACTTCCTCCTGTGAAACTAAATTCAGCTCAGGTTTATCAGCAATATATTCATCAAATTCTTTAGCCATTGTATTCCCTCAAACTCTAAAGTTCATAATACTGGACTGCAATAAGTATCTTCGCATTAATAATCTGTTTCAATTCATTATCTTCATGAAATAAATAAGCCTAGATAAGTTTTTCTCACGTGTACCTGAAGATGATGTAATATCGTTCCACGCTTCTCCCTGAAAATCAGCAAACAATAAATTTTCGCAGTTTACTATCCTTTTCTTATAGACAAATTCTTTCATATTTACTGCCAAGTTCTAAATTCACATTTCATGTTTTTCTATTCTGCATTGATGTTTTTTGCTTTTCTTTTCATAGTTAATCCCAACAAGTAAAATATTTCCTTTATACTCTTTCAGTGCAGATACATACTTTTTATTCTTAATCTGGCTTATCGCTCCTTCGGCAGTTTTATCCCATTTTAGCTCCAAAACCAAAGCCGGTTTGGAAGAAGTACGTTTGGGAAGAAAAACCATATCAGAAAAACCATTACCTGCTGGCATTTCTCTTATAAGAACATAGTCTTTACACGCACTGTAATATGCCAGCATAATCACACTACCCAGTGAAATCTCATTATTGTAAACAAGGCTGGATGTGTTTTGCATATGAACCTCTTGTATCATTTGTTCCACTGCTCTTTCATCCATAGACATTGTCGCCTTAAGTAATTCCTCTGATGCATTTACTGCCTTTATCACTTCATCCCAACCATCATTTTTAATTGCCCGCAGAAAAACACTCCTCACTTCCTCATTTGGAATAAAAACCTCTTTTGCGCTATTGTCATAAGCCAAATATCCCATATGAATCAGCAATGTAATTACATCATCAGCAGAATTGAATGAAGTTATATCATTTTGAAAAGATTCAACATCGACACGGCATCTTAATCCTCCCAACATATCTACAATCAATTGCCTTAATCCATCAAAATCCATTGTAATATACATCATCAAAGATTCATAAGTTTCTGTCCGAGACCAATAATTCCCAAATTCTCTGCTGTCTATTGCCTCAACTACGGAATTTGGACTATAAACATGACCTATTGTTTCAAAAAAATACCCATCATACCATCGCTGCATTTCTTTAAATAACATACCATGCTCTTTACACAAATGCTTTACCTCTATCTCTGTAAAACCAACATATTCTGCCACTTGTCTTGGGCTGATCATCGTATGTTCCCTAAAATTATTCAGTGCCGACTGTGTACCGTATTTTTTTATTGGCAAAATTCCTGTAATGTACGCTAGCTTTAAAAATGCTCCTGATGGGGCTCCTTTAAATAATCCTCTAAGCAGATTTATATATTCCTTTTGGAGTTTTTCGTTATTTTTATCCTCCCGGAACAAGCAGTCCCACTCGTCTATAATGATAATAAACTGTTCTTTTGTCATGGCATTAATATTGGCCAATACGGACGGTAATGAAATATCCGTATCCTGAACGCATTCCGAATATTCCTTTTTTAACTCGCCAATCACCTGCTCCTGAATATAACTTACTACTTTAATGGAAGGATTTCTTTTCATTTCCTCAAGCGCATTTCCGTACATCCATTGAATATCCAATAGGAGCACATTATATTTATTTAAATGCTTTTTAAAAAATTCATTTTGGCTGATCTTAAATTCTGCAAACAGTTTTTCGGAATGGCATCCCTTACTGTAATATGCTGCAAGCATTGTTACAGCCATCGTTTTCCCAAATCTTCTCGGTCTACTGGAACAAATAAGCGGTCTATCTTTTCCTATTCGACTGTTTGTATATTTAATAAGTTCTGTCTTATCCACATACAATTCAGAATTGACAGAAACTGCAAACTGTTCATTCCCCGGATTTAAGTAGATTCCCATATCTATACACTCCCCACTGTGAAAAATCCATTCTATACATAACAATAATAATCATTTTGTGCAATACTTTTATTAATACACCTATTGATATCTTCTTCGTACTTAGCATTCCAATCTTTGGGGTAATATGTTGTTTCTATCATAGTAAGCGTGAGTCCCGCAATTTTAGATATAAATACAGGATTAATCATATTATCAACCATCATTTGAATGACCATATTTTTAATCGGCTCTACGGCTAATGTTTTTTTATCTTTGCACTCATCTTCCATCACTCTAAAGTCTTGCGCTATATTGTAGAACCATGTATTAAGGCTTTCAACCCGGAATTTACCTTTATATTTGTATATATACTCAAAAAGATTATCCTCTTCCTTTATAGGCTCTTTATTTTTAAATTCTGCATATTTTAATGCCGCACATAAATCTCTGGACAAACCGCAGGGTATATTGACATCTATGCCATTTATAAATAATTTTTTATATTCTTCTGTGATATCTGATTTCTTTATACTTGTAATTACACTTTTTTTTGCCGGGGCAATTAATGTTAGCTTAATAAACAACCTCAAAATGATTCTTTGTAGATGCCTTTCTTCTTCCCTGATTCCAGCAGATTCGCCCTGAAAACTATCAATAGCTTTATCCAGTTCAATTAAAATAGTTTTAATATCCTCACATTTATAAGTTCCCCTCTCTACAGGTTCCAATAAACTATATTTTTCAACAATCTCGTCTTTAAATTTACTGTAACTATAATCTGAAAAAATGTCAGTTGCTTTGCCAGTCTCACTTAAGTAATCGTAAAAGCTTTTGACTGACTCCAAATGCGACTCCATTGTTGATCTGGAATTGAGTTCGCCCATATCATGATAATATTTAATACATGCCTCAACTATGTTTATATTAATTCTGGTAGGTGCATTTGATAACTGTACCTTTGGCAAGCCTAAATATTTAATAAATTTGTTAGGTGTTAGTCCGTAAATAGGTCGGTAGCTCTTCAAAGTCCGTTTAATAGGTCTTGTGATATGCGATAATCTTCCTATATTCAGGAGGATGATACCATGACAAACCAGGAAATTCTTATC
>JAAUZK010000046.1 GCA_014804655.1 Lachnospiraceae bacterium
GTCCATTTGGACCGCCTCCTATTCTTGAGATTGGCTTGCGACACCTTTCTCATTTTAGCATAGGAGGCTTTTTTCTCATATCTCCACCGTTTCCACTTACTCTATTCTCCCCAGCATAGCTGGGGGATTAGGCCTTTCATTCATTGTGAATTCGATATGCTCTGCTGTCGCCAATCTGGGCTGTAAGGTACTCCCCGTCAATGATAACAAGCAATGTCAGTGTTGTTCCTGTCCTGATCCCCCGATCTCTGGCATATTCACATAGCACATGATTCTGTTGCTGAATGCACTGCTCAATTTCATTCTGCAAATAATCGAGTAATTGATTCTTATCTTTTCCACAAACTTTTCTGCTGACAGTATAGTCAAACCAGTTATTAAGAGTCTGAATCGTGCTTTTACTCGCATGATCGCCTTCCTGTAATCCGCCTACTCCGTCGCATACTGCCGCCATTACGAGAGTATTTTTAGTGTTTTTACAGAAGATAACTGCATACTAAAAAAGGCGCAGATTGCTCCGCGCCTCATAATGCTCTCCATTGAGATTATTACTTTTACTTCTTTGTATTCAGAATATATTCCGCTAAAGAGCCCGCTATTTTCTTAGGTTCCGTATTCGGAGATGTCTGGTAAATATTGCCTTCGGTATCCTGCCAGATAATAACTCCATCAATATGAGAATCTTCAACTACATATAGTGTGTTTGGCACTTTAGGATTAAGCCCACGTTCTTTTTTTGTTAGCGAAACCACATTTCTATGTTCTGCTTTGGCAATACCTGCCAATTCTATACCATCGGCCATAATTGCCCCAAACTCAGTCAAGTATTCCTTAAATTCATCCGCAAAGCTTACCCTTAATTGCAATTCTGCATCCGTAATCTGCATTGTTGTCGCCGGCTTTAATGGTAATAAGTCCGGAAGGGAATTAATTGTTTTAATAATATTATTCATCAGCTTTCACTCCTTAACATTTCCGCTCTTGCTTTCCAATGAGCTTTTCTTTCCTGATCCCACGTGTTTCCTTCTCCATGAACTTCGGTCTCAACGGTATTATCGTGCCATAAACTCTGATTCTTCTTCCCGTCTTCGTATTCTCCAGTTCTATGCTCTTCCTCTGTTAATTCAACTAATGGTGAGTCTGCCTTTTGTCCAAGATGATGGAGTTCAAGTGGCTTTCCAGTTTTACTATCCAACGGTGCCAACCCTCTTGCAATCCTATCTCTATTTGTGACACCATCTTCATCCGTATAGTCAAGATCTATGTTTTCCTTAATCAGGCATTTCCTACCGTTAATCTCCACCTCTACTAATCCTGCATTTTTAAGGATTTCATACTGTTTCATGTTCTTGATGTTATCTATTATTTCATCAGACCATCCCGTCTCTTCCTTTATTTTTGCTTTCTCTTCGTCTGTTAGTCCCTCTTTTTTTGTCTCTTCGGTTTCGTTTTCTGTAGAGCCCTCGCTAACAATTGTTTCTGTGACTTTGACCGAACACTGTTCCAAAAGGGCAACTCGTGATGTTCGCTCGATATATGTGATGTCCGGTGGTTCAATTCTTTTACCCTCACTCTTCTCAACATCCGGAATTTCCTTGATCTCAGATAATTCATTATCTACTATTATCCCTTCCGTCCGTTCATATTGGGCGTGATTGATTGTTTCAATCCCATTCATCAAAGAGACCACTCCCCTTTCACCATTTTTGATATTTCATCCACCATATTCTCAGAGATACAGTAGAAGTATCCCTTGACAGTTGCTAAAATATCTGTATTTTCTTTCTGACTTCTCTTAACCAACGCAGCCACATTGATCTTTGCGTATTTCTCTAGTTCCTTTGTGTATAAGAGTCTTAATGTATTTTTTATCTGTAAAATCTTTTCTACAGAAGGTGCATATAAGGTTTGCTCAACTATCGAGATAAATTTATCATCTGGAAGAACACTTGTCCGATATACTCCGCGCACCATTAAGGTTAAAATAATCTCAGTTATTAATTTCGCACCAATTCGAGAAGCATCCTTCATTAGAGTAAGCTGAATATCGTTCACGCGAATCTCATTCGCAACATACGTCATTATACTTTTGCATGCTTCCATACATGACTTTTCATCCAGAACCATCAAAGAATTAATGAACCTTAATGCATTGATTTTCATTTGCTGGTTTCCACCAAAACAGCTCCATAAAACACTAAGATTGATTTCTTCAAATCTATCGATTTTGCTATTATAAAGCTGTTCGTCGCTGACAAAGACATCCAAATCTAGTTTATTACCTTTTTCATCAAGATAATAATCAGCGATTTTTACAGGTGCAGGAAGAAGCATACCCTCCTTGTGACAATAGGCCAATCCTGTTTCCAATGATCCCAACTGAATAGCATCTTTTTCTGCTATTCCAATAGTATTAGCAATCGCCTGCTGATCATCAACAGAAACAATTCGTTGAACTATTTTTGTTGATGAATTCTTAATAACATCTGGCGCCAGTTTTGTTGGTATCTGTTCTGCAACTACTACTCCCTGTCCGTAAGAACGCATCTCTGCAATCATATTGGTGAAATGTTCTACAGCCTTTCCTTTAGGATTTCCTGATGTTTCTGTTGATCGATCCGTATCAACATTCTTCAGTAGACGATGTGCCTCCTCAATAACCAATAAGTGCTGAAGCCCAGCATTTTGATTTCCGCTGATTTCTTTTTTTACCTGCCGGTATTCGTTGATAAAAATAATCAATAAACCTACACCAAATGCTTTATCAGAATCATCAGCCAAGCCTTCTAACTCAAAAATCACATTCTTACTAAGCAAACTATCAAAATTAACAAATTCACTTGTGTTGAACGTGTAACCTTTTGCTCCAACGCAAAGGTTTTCCAACCTGACTTTCATAGCGGTTTTCACATTTCCCGCAACCTCTCCATCATATTTTAGTTCTTCATCGATATATCTTGCAATCTCATCTTTTAATTCCTGCATAGTAGGGAACAAGAATTTATGAGAGGAAAAAGAGTATTGCTTTTTTGTATGTTCAATATTAAAAAAATCTGTTGGGCTTTTACTGTTTGCAAGTAATGGATGATATCCCAACGTAAGGTCCCATCCCTTATTCTTATATACCACATGGAGGCATTTTTCCAAAATATATGTCATTGGACCATAAAACGAAAAAGATGCATTGAACAAATCCTTCAAATAATCTATATGTACTTGAGGACTAACTCCCGGCATGATATAGAATGGGTTTATTTGAGGCGCATTGATTTCCGGCTTTCCCAATGTGTACACTTCTGTATCTATAGAAATATTACGATATTCTTTCTTGGCTGATTCAATAACCAAAAACGGTTTTTTTGCCTCAATAAGTATTTTCTTTACGGTTGTTGTCTTTCCACTTCCTGTAATTCCACACACAAATGTATGCTTGTTCAAGTCTTTATCGCTCAGTCTGAACGGCATATTCTCCAGCACGTTCTTTCCGTCAATCACATTTCCTACGACAATATTGTCTTCTGCCATACGGCTGGCGATTAATGGAAATTTCTTTTCCAAGCGTAATTCAAAATCTGGAACACTCTCAGTCGGAACTGTACACAATAGCCCCAATTCAGCAGAGTTTAAATAGGAGCATAAAGAATTATGCTGATCTCCCTCTAGGAAGTTTGGAATACGCAACAGTTCATCTCCCACACATACAGGTTCAAATGCAAGCATGGGAAGTTTTTCTGAATCCAGTTTCGAGAGTTCACCACTTAAGCATGCGCGGATGATGTTTCGAGCCATTTCCGATTCTGCTGAATAGACTATAGCAGTCTGCCAAATTCCGTTATTCTGGCCTCCTTTTAGTCTGTCAATTGCGTTATCCGCATAATTCATCAATTCAAGCGCAAAACCGTTTTGAATATCTCCGGAAACCGTATCTCCTTCGGTAATTGCTTTTGATATAGATTCACTATATCCTTCCGAATGCGTTTTTCCTTGACCAACAATATTTCCAATAACTGTTCCTAATCCACCACCAAGAGCACCGCCAAGACCTATGCCTGCCATTGTTCCCAATCCAGGAAGCAAGAATGTTCCTACCAAAGCTCCCGCAACTGCACCGAGTCCAGCACCTGCACCGCCACCTACTTGTCCAGCCACGCTATTCTTGCTATCATTCACGGTATTTGCATTAGTAGTAGTTTCTGAATAACTATTAGTTCTGGCAACATTTCTCTTGCTTACCGCAAAAGCTTTATCTCTAACAGAAATTAACTCCGAAATATTCTGAGATATAACATCCTGCTTAACTGGTTTGGCTATAAAAAGCAGTGTATAATTCTGACCGTTCAAACTGCGCATGATTGAGGATAGGCTGAAGATTTGCTTTTGCCCATTGACAAAGAGCGATGGTACTCCAGCCAAAATCCCATGACTTGCGTGTGTCTTAAATTCACATTTGAAGCACGGTTTTACTCCATTGAGTTCTATACCAGACAACATTCCCTGCATTATTGTTTTTACAGAATTCACATGCGCACTTTGATATACGCCAATAACCAAATTTGTCACGCCATCACGGCTTACAATGCCATATGCAACAGGGATGTTTATTGAGTATAATGCGGTAAAAAGTTTCTCAAAATGTTCGTTCACATTTTCAAAAACCTTTTCGACATTGTCTGCAGTGCAACTACTGATTCGGAAAAATGACATACTCTCTAAACGCAGGGTGCTTTCACTGTCCATCAAAGGTTCCAAATCAGTTTTATCTACGAGGTATGCCGGATAAACAAGCCGCAAAAATTCAACAACTTGTTCCCCTACAATCCTGCTATCTGTATTAAATTCTTGTAAGAACGCTTTGTCTCTCTTTGCAAGCTCGTTTTCTTCCATATGTTTCTCCTCAAATTGTCTTCTTTATTTCTTCTACACGAGTATCAAAATAATTCTCGACCTCATCAAACCACTCAATGAACTGAACCTTTGTCTGAGCAAGATAGTCATCCAACGCCTTAGTCATAGCTTTCTTACTGCGTGTAGGACTAACTGCCATATAGTCTGCTAACGCAGCCCCGATTGACGCAACAATCAATAAGCCGATTGGAATAGGAACAAGATGGGATAACGTTAATCCTTTAATCAAAACAACGCCCACTTCTACTGCTCCGCCTACAAGCAGCACAGTTCCTCCAGCAACTATAGCCTCTATTTTTCTTGATGCCTCTTTGTAATCTACAGTTGCGCTTGGAGAAAACTGATATTTGCTTAATATTTCTTGTCTCAAATTCACCTCAGTAAATCTATTTTGTTTTGAAACATCGGAAAAAAAATCCGTTTCCATTAGTGTGTCCGTAAGTTCAAAAAGCATATCGCTTAAAATAGACTTGCTACGAGTAGCCAGTTCAGAACTAACCAATTTTGTTATCTTGTTAATTGCTTCACTGGAAGTTGAGGACTCTCTTACTATTGTCTCAACCTTTTTCCCTAAATCTTCAAACATTACATTCACTTTGGGTTTAATTGATGTGCTGAACATACTTTGAAATTCCTCCCTTCAACTTCTTAACTACGGTTTGCTCTGCTTTTATTCCACCCGCCTGGTCAGAAAGTTTCTTTATAATGATCTGATTCTGTTCTGCTGTTATTTTCGCTTCCATAATTGCATCGAGTTCATCCTTCTTTGCTCCAGCATTTTTAGCAAGTTCATCAATATACTTAGTTCGTATATTTTCTACGAAATCTTCCAGATTACTGATTAAGTCATTTTTAAGAACATCTAATCGCCCCAGAATATCATTTTTTATTATTTCAAAATGCTTATCCTGCACATATACGGAATAAGAATGTGATTTCTTAAATGTAATTCCCTCTTCATAGGAACGTGTTTCTTCTGCTTTCGATTTCGTAGACTCTTTAATTTTTTTAAAAGTCTCTTCTGTAAAATCAGGTTTCAAAGATTCAAATGGTATCTCGCTCTTATCACTTAAAGCAATTAACTCCTTATCGAATTCCTCAACAACCTGATGCTGAAGGCGTTCCGTAAGTTCTTTAAACTGATCTATTTTCTTTACTGAAATGCTTTCTAGCTTGTTGAAGGCTTCACTAGAATTAGGATCTATTTTTCTAACATTTTCCAAAAAATCCTTTACCGCACTTTCTGCATCTGTTTTAATTATTCCTTCATCTCCGCGAAATCGGCGCACCACGCCATCTACCCCTCGGCTTAACTTATTTTGAATAATGTCCAAGTCCTGTTTGACTTTTGCAATTTTCTTCGCCAATTCATTTGGATCTTCTGCCTTTTGTCTAAACATATCAATACGAGAATTCATATCATTCCAAAGTTTCTCATATGCACTGTTTATCGAGTCCAGCAATGCTGCAAGCAAAATGTAATGAGCCTTTCTTCCAAAAGTTTCCAATGAATAATAAATCTGATCAAAACGCGACTTTTCTTGCAACTTCCTTATGAAGTCCCCCATATCACCGTTTCCAAACAGACCATTTGTTTCTGTATATGCCTTTGTCACAAAATCATCCAAGGTCCCTTCACTGTTTAGTCTACGCAATTCATCTTCAACATTCTCTACATTTACAAACTTCTTAGCATACAGTTCTGCCTTACTGTCAACAAAAAGAATGTTATTTTTATCCAGCTTTGCAGAAAACTTCTTATATGCATCTTCCTCTAATCTACGAATGTCTGCTTCATTCTTTGTCGCTATGTGTGTAAGAACCAAAAAGAGTGCATTCTTATTCCTCGCCACACTGACATTTTCCATAAACTGATTAAACTGTTCAGATTCAAGCGCCTGTCCAATAACCGGCTTTAAAAAAATAATTGCGTCTGCATTTTCAATATAATCTGATGTAATATCAGAAACTCCACCTCGTGCACACACACCAGGACTATCAATTATTTCAATACCACGAAGATCCTCCCCGAACGGAAACATAACTTCGATTTTTGTTACAATATCCTGCCAAGTATTCTTTCTGGATTCTATATAATCCCGAATCTTCTCATTATAATTGGGTATATTGTGAATATTTGCGACCTTAACCTCAGGTGATTCCAGCATTTTTTTTACTTCAGCATCTGAAATAGAAATCATTGCCCCTTTTTCTCTTGCCCGTAAACCAGATTTGACTAATATTTCACTGTTAATGGTCGGAACAGGAATATCTCTGTAGTCATCATCAAGAGCGGCATTCTTTTTAAGAAAAGCTCTTGCGTCATCATCCCCGGTTATCTCTTCATGACGACCATCCGCATATGTGGCTCTCACCGAGAATGCATTGCCATATTTTATCTTGACAATAGCACTTGTACACTGCTTAACATCCATTGGTAATAATTCAACTCCAAGATAAGCATTAATAAAAGTTGATTTTCCACTTTTGGACTCCCCTGCGATTATAATATTAAATCTATCCGCCTTAACCCTTTCAGCTTTGCCACGGATATCTGTCATCAAATTATCCATTCGTTCCAACGGATCAGGCATATTGATAGTTTTTGCATATTTCTGTAAATCTGATACAAGTTCTTCTAACTTGTCATAAGAGGAAATAACCTCATTTTTTCTTGCCTTGTAATCAACGACCATGTTGTTCTCCTTTCAGTAAACCCCTATAGGTTAAATTATTTCTATATTATCGCCTTGACTTCTTAGCCACATATCTATTCCATCACCAAAAACCTCGGCTGTTATAGTATAAACTCCGTCCTCTTCTGATAGAATTTTAGCCGTTGGCAGACGATCCAAAACAGCCTCAACCGAATATCCGGAATACAAAAATGTAACCTTTCGGAGTTTTCCTCCGTACATAAATTGTATTCTCTTTCTAAATTCCCCCTCTTCAAATTTATCCTTATAAGGTATCTTGAAGTGCTCATCAAGCACCACCAAGCCTTGTATTCTATCTACTCGGTATATCGTAGGAAAAGCATCCTCGAGAATTCTAAAGTTTTCTCGAACATTCTTATCCTCAATAAATGCAGCCATGTAAAAGTAGTATTCCGAAAACATGATCGCCACAGGTTTAAGTTTGCGAGTTTTTACTGTACTCCCCTGCACACCTTGATATTTTATTTCTATGTATTGTGTATTTCTTATTGCCAGTCCGATGTCCCATAATCTGTTTATAAACTCCGATTTATGTCGTGGTTCCACATAATGAAATTCTTCGTTTCGTATCAAATCTTGCACTAATTTTTGATTACTCTTAGGCACACAACATGTTATCAACTTGTCGAGCATCCCAACCATTTCATCTTTTGTAAAGGCTCTGCTATCAAGAAGGATTTTGCATAACGCCAAAATCTCGCTATTTGTTAGTCGCATTGTATACAGTGTTTCAAGCCGATAACCCTTTCCCATTCTGTCATATACTACTGTATTTATTATTCCGGTTCTTTCAAAGTCGGCATCTAAAAAGCATCTGATATCATCTATATCTCTCTGTATGCTTCGTTCATTCACTCCATAGATTAAGGCTTCCTCAGCCTTGTTTACAATATATCCATCTGATAACTTAGCATATATCTGTAGAACACGTTGAATCTTATCGTTTTTTAGTTCTTCTACCATGTCATCCTCTCATTCCATAATCAAATTATATCAGCCGAGGAGGACATATTCTGTCACTCTGCCCTTTTTTCTTCTTTTTTACGCCAATTTTTATATTTTTCCGTTGTTACACGCTTATCAACCGGCCTTGCAGCCTCAACTGGTATTGCCCATACATTTCCAAACCTAGTAACACCATCAATTTTTCCTTGTGAACAAAGTGTTTGAACTCTCCGGCGAGTCACACACTATTTTTCTGCAATTTCTTTAATAGTTAAATGTCCTTATATCATAACCCACCAATGTCTCCACTTACTTATCTATGAACAAAAAATGTATATAAATATACGGACAAATCATATTCCATATTACGAAATTTGTCAATATAACACAGTTTTGCTTAAGTTTCTGCAATTTTGTCCACGGACGCCCGTTTTCATCAACATCTGCATAAACAACTTTCAAAAAATATCCAAAAAATAAGGAATTCCATTCCTTTTTGATGTAAAATTTATGTGCTCAATCAAAAACCTTACTAAACAAAAAGAGAAGGATTCCTCATGCTTAATTTTACTTCAAATACTTATGTCTTGAAACGACAAATTTTAAATTATTCTAAGGAAAAGCTGATTAATTAACCTGAATCTCAGCATTATCCCATTTTATCAGTTTTTTTAGAAAACCAGCAGATATTTATACTGCATTTCCTTAAGATATATGCCATGGAGAAAACTCATCTTCATATCAGCGTTTACTTATGCCATACCCCCCCCAGACTGTCCAAAAACCATTCCTGCATATTCGTTTTCACTTTCTTTTATGCACAAAAAATGCCAGAAAAGGTTCTTTTCTCTGCAAAAATAATCCCTGACCTCGAAAACTGAA
>JAAUZK010000047.1 GCA_014804655.1 Lachnospiraceae bacterium
CAGACTAAAAAGAAATAAAAATAGCCACAAACTTACAAATGAAAAAGACCTCACAAACTGCGTATTTATGCTACTTGTGAGGTCTTCACTCCTTTTCAACTGTCAAAGATGGGATTATAAATAATTTATCAAAAATTACAAGGTTTTTCGATTCATTTTCACAAATTCCCAATTCTGTGTCACAAAAAAAGGATTCACCATCTGACGAAACGCCTCTGTGTAAATCCTTTTACATTCTAATATCTTCCCTGTTCTTTTAATTTCTCCACCTCATCAAAGACTACATCGTTAAGTACTTTGATATAAGTCCCCTTCATCCCCGATGACCGGGATTCAATCACGCCCGCACTCTCGAACTTGCGCAGCGCATTAACGATTACGGAGCGCGTGATTCCCACCTTATCCGCAATCTTGCTGGCCACTAAAATACCCTCCATGCCGCCCAGCTCATCGAAGATGTGAGTGATCGCTTCCATCTCCGAGAAAGACAGCGTGCTGATCGCTGATTTCACCACTGCAATCTTGCGGTTCTCCTCGGCACTCTCCTCGCTTACCGCACGGAGCATTTCAAGTCCTACTACCGTAGTACCATACTCACACAAAATAATGTCATCAATATCATACTGCTCATTGCACTTATAAAGGAACAGGGTGCCTAACCTCTCTCCCGATATCTCGATGGGAGTGATCACCGCCCGGAATTTCTTCGTGTCGATGCTCTCGAAGCCCAGCGTCTCCAGATTAACATTTTCCTTTGTGGATAACACCGCCAAGAGTCTCTCATTCAACATGGGATCGATAAATCCTCCCACGTGGTCTACGATCAGCTCCGTGATGGATTCCACGCTGTCCAGATCTCCGATTCCAAGCACCTTACCTTTTCTGCTGATCACCAGAACATTGGAAATCAGTATTTCCTTAAGTACATCACAGATATCGTTGAAAACAACCTTGCCAGAATTATTATTGTGCAGGAGTTTTCCGATTTTCCTTGTTTTATCTAACAACTGAACGCTGCTCATTTTCTTACTCCTTACATCTAAGCTGTTGTGTATATAGATTATATATAATTTTATCACAACATTTAAGCATTATCAATGTATTTTCAACACATTTTGTTCAGTTTGTCCGCAATTTGGCCGTTCTGTTCAAAATTAACTGACGCTTCCCCGGCGTACTTCTATAACCGTACTTGTGCAAACCAAACGCTCAATTCGCACTCTGCATCTCCGCCTTCGGCATATCCTTGATAAATCCGCAGTTCTCATCCGAACATACAAGTTTATTTCCTTTTTGCAGTAAAATGGAACCACAGCCGTCGCAACGGTCGTTCACTGGTTTCTGCCACACCATGAAATCGCACTCCGGATTATCGATACATCCGTAATACTTCCTGCCCTTCTTCGTCTTCTTTAAGACGATGTCCTTACCACATTTCGGACACTCCACACCGATCTTCTCGAAATAGGGCTTCGTGTTGCGGCATTCCGGGAATCCCGGACAAGCCAGAAATCTGCCGTGAGGTCCATACTTGATGACCATCTGTCTGCCACAGACATCACAGAACTCATCCGAGAGTTCATCGGCGATCTCAACCTCATCCAGCTCTTTCTCCGCTTTATCCACGGCCTCCGCCAGATCGGGATAGAAGTTCGCCACCACCGTCTTCCACTTCACATTCCCTTCTTCCACGCCATCTAAGAGCGCTTCCATGGTAGCCGTAAAATTCACGTCTACGATGGACGGGAATGCTTCTTTCATCATGTTGTTCACTACTTCGCCCAGCTCCGTCACGTAAAGGTTCTTATTCTCCTTAACGATATACCGTCTGGCAAGAATCGTGGTGATCGTGGGCGCATAGGTACTGGGTCGTCCGATCCCCAGCTCTTCCATCGCTCTCACGAGGGACGCTTCCGTATAGTGTGGCGCCGGCTGTGTAAAATGCTGCTTCTCTTCCAATCCGATCAGGGATAATTTCGTATCACCTGTTATTCCTTTCATCAGTGTATTATTCTCTTCCTTCTCGTCATCCTCGGTGTACACACTCATAAAACCGTCGAATTTCACCTTGGATGCCGCCACAGTAAATCTTTGTCCCGCCGCATCGATCTTCACCGATGTTGTCTCATAGACCGCCGCTGCCATACGGCTTGCCACGAAACGCTTCCAGATCAGCTGATAGAGTCTGAACTGATCTCTGGACAGTGACTCCTTGATCTCAAGCGGCGTCCTGCTGATATCCGTAGGGCGGATCGCTTCGTGTGCATCCTGTATCTTCTGCTTACTGCTTGTTCCCTGCTCCGTGTCCGCAGCATACTCTGCGCCGTATCCGGCGGTGATAAACTCCTTTGCAGCAGCTTCCGCTTCCGCAGACACTCTGGTGGAATCTGTACGCAGATAGGTAATGATACCCACCGTACCGTTACCTTTGATGTCTATGCCCTCATATAACTGCTGTGCCAGCCGCATCGTCTTCTGCGTCGAGAAATTCAATACCTTGCTCGCCTCCTGCTGCAGCGTGGATGTGGTAAACGGCAGAGGCGATTTCTTCACTCTCTCCCCGCTCTTCACGGACAAGACACGGTACTCGGCACCTTCCAGCTTCTTTCTGATCTCTTCCAGTTCCTCCTTAGAGGCGATCGTCTTCTTCTCATCAACCGTACCATAATATTTGGCAAGAAGCGGTTTCTTCTCGCCCTCCACCGCGAAGGAAGCCTCCAGTGTCCAATACTCTTCCGGAATAAAAGCATTGATCTCATCTTCCCTGTCGCAGATGATCCGAAGCGCCACGGACTGTACGCGTCCGGCACTCAGTCCCCTCTTGACCTTCGCCCACAGAACCGGCGATATCTTATAGCCCACCATACGGTCCAGACAACGGCGCGCCTGCTGGGCATCCACCAGATCCATGTCGATCTCTCTGGCATGTTTTAAGGATTCTTTAACCGCACTCTTCGTGATCTCGTTAAATGTGATACGATATACCTTCTTATCCTCTAATTTAAGCGCCGCGAGCAAGTGCCACGAAATAGCCTCCCCCTCGCGGTCGGGGTCCGTTGCGAGATATACCTTCTCGGCTTTCTTCACTTCCTTACGAAGATTTGCCAGAATATCGCCCTTGCCCCTGATCGTGATATACTTGGGTTCAAAATCATGATCTACATCGATACCCAGTACGCTGCGCGGCAGATCCCGCACATGTCCGTTACTGGCAGCAACCTCATAATTCGCACCCAGAAACTTCTTGATGGTCTTCACCTTTGCCGGTGATTCCACGATTACCAAATACTTTGCCATAGCATATTCCCCTGTTTCCTTCATCGGTCTTTCAACGTGAACCACTATACACTAATTTTATTATGCTGGCAAGAGGAAAAAAATTAAATATATGTAAAGATATGGGACGGCAGATTGCACAAAGTGTCCCTTGGTGTCTGGCTCCGTCATATGGATTTTCTAAAATATTCCGGTTAGGTTGTGAATGACGGACGAAACCGCCCTCTATTCGCCATCCAGGCTCATTACGGGCTTTTCGGGACATCCATGTCCCGAAATTTCTGGGTATTGAACGGAATATTAAGAAAATCTCATATTCCTGCGCATGACACGAAGGGACATTTTGTGCAATCTGCCTATGTACTTTTTGATATAAAGCTATAAAAATGCCTCTCTGTGAATCCACAAAGAGGCATTATAATAAGTAATTATACATTTAGATAACACATGTTACAGATCGAACGAAACCTTCATCATTTCATTGACGGAAGTGATTCCGTCCAACACATACTCAGTAGCGCTCATACGCAGCGTATTCATGCCTTCTTCCAAAGCTTTGCCCTTGATTGCCTCGGCATCACCGTTCTTACTGATGATATTTTTGATCGGCTGCGTGATTTCCATGATCTCATAGACACCGATTCTGCCCTTAAATCCTGTGCCGTCGCACTTAGAGCAACCGCAGGGCTCATAGATGGTGACATCCGCATCCGGCTCAAGACATAATAACTCCAATTCTTCCTCATTCGGCTTCTTGGCTCTCTTGCACTCCGGACAGAGCCGGCGTACAAGTCGCTGTGCAATAACACCTACTACGGAGTCCGCAATCAGATAAGGCTCAATACCCATATCCATCAGACGGGTGATCGTACCTGCCGCCGAGTTCGTATGCAGTGTAGATACCACAAGGTGTCCCGTGATGGATGCCTGTACGGCGATGGACGCCGTCTCCTGGTCACGGATCTCACCGATCATGATAATATCCGGGTCCTGTCGCAAAATGGAACGCAAGGCACTGGCAAAAGTCAGATCCGCCTTGTTATTCACCTGCACCTGATTGATTCCGTCAATATTTGCCTCCACAGGATCTTCTACGGTGATGATATTCACATCTACCTTATTCAATTCACTGAGCGCCGTATAAAGTGTCGTTGACTTACCACTTCCGGTAGGTCCCGTAACCAACAGGATACCATGCGGATTCCGTAAGATATGGTCAAACTGTTTCAGCTCTTTGGGCTTAAATCCTAACTGACTCTTCTCTCTGGTGAGCGCATTCTTCGAGGTAAGTCGCATAACCACTTTCTCGCCGTATACCGTAGGCAGAATCGAAACACGGATATCGAACTCCTGTCTGTCTACAACCTGTGTAATACGCCCGTCCTGTGGCTTCCTCTTCTCTGCGATATCCATACCGCCGATAATCTTAATTCTGGCAACCATAGCCGGAAGCAACCGGATGCTATAGGTCACTTTCTCATACAAAGCTCCGTCTATACGGTATCTGATACGCACCTGACGCTCCATCGGCTCTATATGAATATCGGAAGCACGCTGTCTGACCGCCTGATCGATCATTGTCTTAACAAGCTGGACAATAGGAGAATTGTTCACGTCTTCACTGTACATATCCTCCTGCTCAGCCATCTGGCTTTCTTTCTCCCTCGTATATTCCTCCAATGCGGAATTAACTTCCACATTGCCGAAATATTTATCCAGAGCGAGCATGATACTTCTTGTAGTGGACACCACAGGCTCTACCTGAAGATTAGTGATGATCGTGATATCATCCATCGCGGCCATATCCATCGGATCGGCCATCGCCACATGCAGCACGTTCATATTGTCCGGTGCATACTCGAAAGGCAGTACCTTATAACGCTCCAGCACATTGCCCGGCACCAGACCCAGAATATCTTCCGGTATCGCTACATTCTGCAGATCCACTATTTCGTAGCCCAGCTGGTTACTGAGAGCTCTGGCAATTGCTTCCTCTGTCACAAATCCCTCGTCTACCAGAGTTTCTCCCAACTTACGTCCGCTGCCCTTCTGCCGCTTCAATCCCTCTTCAAGCTGTTCCTGCGTAATGACGCCGCTATTCACAAGCACGTCGCCAAGACGTATCTTTTTTCTGTTAAAATCCATGCCCTTTTTCCCCTGTTATTTTATTTCCGGTCTTCTAATACAAGCAGCATCCTGATTTCTTTACGCTTACATTTTCCTGCCTGTTACTCCAGATTGAACAAATACGCCTGTAATACCTGTAACTTTGCATAAACTTTCTCAGTGGTATATACATTGGCCTTTGCCGTATTGGTCGTGATGGTACTCTGTGCCTCAAAGTAGAGATCAAGCCCATCCTCGCACTTCTTCATGATATCCCTCGGCACCTGAATATAATAGATACCGCCGCTGGTCAGATTATAGGCATCTACTGCACTTCCGTCCTTAGCGCTGCACATATTATCCGGAAGCCGGCTGACCGTGATATCTTCTCCGTCTACATTGATCACTTCGCCGCCGGCATCATCTTTATAATATACATGCGACTCGATCTTTCTGGTTCCTTTAATAAAGTTGATATCCTGCACCGTGAAGTAGATCTTCTCATAGGCATCCGCTGCCGCCTCGTCATTCAGGGAGAAGTTATTGCCTGAATCATAATATCTGTAGAGCAGCTTCATCGAATCGGATTCCGGCACTCCGCTCTTAAGTACGCTTATCTGAGGATCCTTGATACCTGCCTGATAGGATGCGATCATCGTGTTGATGAACAGCTTCGCTTCCTCTACTGTATACCTCAGATTCTGAGAAGCACTATGCCCCATACCGGTATAAGTTATATTTCCTTTGTTATAAATATAGTAATTATTCCTCACATCATTGGGCGACTGGGAATATATTGTCTCGGCGCCGTTCTCTCCCCTTGATCCAAGGCAGTACCACACTACCAGATCACTCTGTCCGTCGCCGTCGTCATCCGCCGTATAGTCCAGCTCATAGTACTGTCCGTGCGTCATTGCAACCTCAAAACGCTCCGAAAGTTTATACGGATATTCCACGATCTGTCCACGATTCACCTGGTTTACATAAAGTTGATCTATCTCACCGTTGTAAGGCGATACCACTTCACCGTATCTATCGTTCTCAGAGGCTCCACCCGCGTAATACACCTTGTCATAGCGTATATTTCTATATGTATTGGAGAATGTCCAGTCATTCGGCTTCGACATATCCAGTTCCCATCTGTTATAGTCAATTTTCTGTTGGCCCCCGTCTGCCGCAAGATCTTTTGCATTAATAAGCTGGTAAGTATACCCGTGTACCTGCGGCACTGTTTCCTTCTTGCCGCTCTTAGGCTTATACGCCACGTCATACCTTGACTCAACGACCTCCTTAAACGCTTCGGTTCCCTCGCGCAGCACATCTCCGCGCTGCAGCGTCCCGTTCCCGGTACTCAGGATGCCGAAACGATCCATGCCGACCAGATTACGAAAATACGTATTCAGCGTGCTGGCCCAGTGATATTGATCATGACTTCTCGTGTCGCCGTGATTATCTCTCCAGGGATAACCCACACCGTTAAAATTAGGATAGCCTCCTCCTTTCTTCTCATAATTGAAGTAAGAAGTCGTGTCATGCGCAAACAGAACACTCTTGCCGCTGTTTACGAAATCAATGATAGCCCCCATCGCGCCCGTCTCGGCATCTCCGGTGAAATCTCCGTACGAATCGCTGAATCCCAGGATCAGCATATTGAAATTTTTCAGATACTCCGGATTCGCCGCATACTCCTGTTCATACTCCGGGATCGTCTTAAAGGTTACATCAATATCAAACTCTTTCGATATCCCCTCGTAATAAACGCCGTCTATCGTTCCGCCATATACCAGCGTATTATAAATTGTTCCGGGTGTTCTGATCTCCTCTCCGAGATCAAACAGTCTCTCCCACTCACGGCCCCACCAGTCTACATCCTTAATTACATCACGCCCGATCTGTAAGACCTTGATCTGTTCCTGTTCCATGCCCTCCAGCTTGGTAAAGCCGCTCATGGAAGTATAAATATTCGGATTATCGGCCTGCGTGATCTCCAGTCTCCACGGAAGCAGCCCTTTATATCCCATGGGAACCTGTCTGGAAAGTATGTAGGATCTGTCAGCATACAATGCATCCGCCGATACAGAACCGCCGTTCTGCGTGATACTGATATCCTCTATTTCCTCCTGCGCGGAAAATTTACCGTCAGAGTTCACGTCTATATAGAGTTTGCAGCGATATTTGGTATTATAGGAAGCAGTTCCCTCGTTCTGAATTTTAAAACGATAATTCAGACTGTATCTTCCGTTCATATCCGAATTAATATAGTAGATATCACTGCCTTCCTTTACTTCGCCGCCCACCGCAGTCTCAGTCAGACTTACCTTAGGCCGATTCAGGTAGAACTTGAAAAGTTCCGAATCCTCCCCGATGTCACCCCAGGTATAGAAGTTCACATACTTGTCATCCAGCGCCTTCTTGACGAATTCATATAAGTAGGTACAGTTATCAATATGATCCTCATCGATCCGCCGGCTCGGTTCCGCATTTTCCTCCCGCTCTATGATCAGGGAAACTACCCTGTCATTCCAGTTCCCCTGAGAGGCCGTTGTCACAAAATTGATCTCATCCTTCGTAAATACCGCACTGTTCCCTTGGAAATTATCCTGATCGAAAACAGTCACTCTATAGCCTTTCTTCACCTTAAGGGAAGAGATCGCCCTTGCCGGTACGCCAAGCGCCTGCAGATCTTTCTGGGTATATTCTCCCTCTGCAAGATTTACGCGGCTTGCTCTATACTCGATATCTTCATATATCGTCGCCGGCTGCTCTATGAAGTCATCCGCAATGATAACCGGATAGGAACCATCCAGGAAGGACAACAGCGCTTTCTCCTTCTCCTCCGTAATGTCATTGCCTCCATAACGCATATAATTATAGTAATATACATTCTCGTTCCGGTCATTATTCCAATATTCCGTGTCCAACTGCCCTGCTAGCGGCATGTATGTAACACGCAGATCACCGATATTACAATAGATCAGTCCGTCCATATCCGCATCGTTGAACGCCGTACCGGAGGGAATATGGTTCTTATCCGGTTTGCCCGTATAGTTTCTATCCATCCAATAACGCATATTCAGATGATCTTTGCTCGTACCGATATAGATCAGGTCGTAAGTTTCATTCAGTTTCTCGATCTTACCGATAAACTCCGCTGTCGTCATAACCGTGATATCAGCAGCCTCTACTCCGGGTGCCCACTCCTTCAGCTGATCTAATGTAAGCTCCGGGGTATCCGCCATAGCCGGCTGGATCTCCAATACACGGATATCTTTCTTCGTCTCTACTTTCCTGCGGTCTCTGTAATTCAGAATATGCCGTACCGCCTTCGCCTGCGATATATTAGTGGAAAGAGGCTTATAATTCCCCGATGTATCCGCTTCACGATACAGATTCTCCAGCTCGATCTCATCCAGAACACACTGGAACCCAGGTTCGATCTCCTTGCCTTCCTTATAGATCGTAGCTTCCGCAAACTGACTGTTGATAATGGAGTCGCTGCCAAATCTGCAGTAAACCTGTTCTGTCACGAAATTCTTATCCGCATCGTCAACTATGCCGTCCATTAACTGTTTCACGGTAAGTTTCACATAATTATTACGATGCTTCTCGTACCATTCACTCAGATTATCCTGACAAAGCATGGCAGATAATCTGAATATATTCGTGTCCTTCAATTCTTCATTAACGTCAATGCTGCCGCTTTCATTCTTGACATACAAAATAGCACCGTCTACCAGACACGGCATAGCTCCCGCAATCGTCTTATCAAAGAAAAATTCCAGCAAATCATCAGACAGATCATTCTCTTCCGAATATGTAACCGACCCTGTATCACCGATATCATTACCGCTGATACTGTCAGAAACAGCTTTGACGCTCTTCGAATTGCCGGGCTTCTTAGAGTCTCCCGGCTTCTCTATGTCTTTATCATCCTCAGAGTCTTTATCTGTCTCGGAACCGTCAGTATTATCAGCGTCTTTGTTATCCTCAGAGTCGCTGCCTATCTCGGAATCGTCAGTATTATCAGCGTCATCGTTATTCTCTTTGTCGCCGCTGTTCTCTGAACTGCTGTCTGACACAGAGCCGTCATCGTTTCCTGTACCGTCGTTGTCCCCTGAACCGTCAGCCGGCTCGGATTCGTTCTTGTCTCCTGAACCACTGTCTGACACCGATCCGTTGTCGTCTCCTGTACTGCTGTTATTCTCTGAGCCATCGGCTGCCTCTGATCCGCTACTGACTCCTGTATCACTGTTATTCTCTGAACCGCTGTCTGACACAGAACCACCGGTAGCCGTTTCCAGATTATCGTTAGCAACCAGTTTACGCCATTTGCCCTGTAAAGAATCAGCTGCCAATACTTTAGTCATTATATCGCTGCCGGCATCGGCACTGACTACACCGTCGTTGCCGGAGTCCTCATCATTTCCGATGTTTTCGGAATCCTCCCCGATGCCTGTTTTGTCATCACTTCCGGAATCGTCACCACTTTCATTTCCGGAGCTATCCGGTTTGTCCCCCTGATCGGGCACGTCTACTCTCAATCCGGAATTAAGATAGAGGAAATTGAAGTTCGGTATCTGCTCCATCTTATTGAGTTCCTGCGGAGTATAAGTCAATACCTTGATGCGGAACTCACCGTAATCCGCCTTATCCATATTCAGAACATACTTCTTGAACCACTCGTTACTCTTAAATGTATTCTTACACCAGATCTCTCTGCCGGGGAAAGTATACACTTGTCTGGTCTGGCTTTCGTCTACGCCATTCCATTCTACAAATTCATACTCACCATCTTCACTCAATACAATGTTTTTTGATAATACGCAGGAATATATGGGTATATCTGTGCTAAGCTGGCCGTAGTCTGTAACTTTCACGAAAGCAACCAGATAATATTCCGTGCTCTCCTGAGCAAGGGCTTCCCTTACACTTTCTTCATCTTCCTCGTCATTCGGATCATCTGCCGCCGGAGTATCCGCATCTGAATCCTGATCCGAATCTGTCTCATCATCCGGATCGGAATTATCTGTACTGTCGTCAGAATCTGTCTGGTCTGTGTCCGTATTATCGTTCGAATCTGATTTGTCATCAGAGTCTGCACCGTCATCGGAATCTGTCTTGTCGTCCGCTCCCGTATTACCCTCGGAATCCGACTTGCCCGAATCAGCACTATCCGCCGGATCTGTCTTGTCGTCTGCCGCGGCGTCATCCCGTGATTCCTGTGTATCATCCGCTGTCGCACCGTCGTCGAAGCCGGCCGACGGAATATCATCCGAAACTGACTTAAACCACTTGCCCTGTTGAAGAGCCGTAGCTGCCGATACCGTCCTTTTTACGCTGGCACTGTCTGCACTACCGCCGTTGTCGGTACTGCCATTGTTATTGTCGCTTTCGCTGCCACTGCTATTGTCGTTGTTACCGTTGCCGCTATCGCTATTGTCGCCATTATCGGTGTCACCACCGCTATTTCCGCCATCGTTTCCGCTGTCTCCACTGTTATCGCCGCCGTCGCCATTCCCGCTGTCGTCATTGTTATCGCCGCCGTCGCCGTTTCCGCTGTCATCACCATTATCGCTGCCATCGCCGTTTCCGCTGTCATCATCATTATCGCCGTCGTCGCCGCTGTCATCACCATTATCGCCGCCGTCGCTGTTATCAGTGCCGCCGTCATTTTTGTTGTTGCCATCGCCGCCGTTGTCATCACCGTTATTATCGTCCTCATTTTTCCCGTTATCAGATCCGGACTCATCCTGATCTTCCTCTTCTTCCTCGTCCGTCGAACCATCTGAAATAGCAGCTATAGCCATACTGCTGACTTCATCCCATGTTCCGACGCATTCATACACTCCTTCATCCCTTTTTACGTAGATAGGTCTGTCGGCTTCTATACCGCCTGCAAGATTCGCATCTATCTTTGTAGCACTTAACACTGTATAGTACAGAACATTCTCCGGATCAATCTCAAAATTATCTTCGTCATACTTACCGTTATAATTGAAGACAACCTGATATCTGTCTGATTCGTCAGCCGTATCGCCATCAATCTTCTGAAACCATCCCGTTTTCTTGACACCATCGGATACAATCTTCTCGAATCCGGCTTCCTTCGGTTCTCCTTCTTCATATTCCGCTTCCACGGCCTCAACCGGGAAATTTTTGGTCAGTCCCTGTTTCGCATAGTAATCCCGCAGTTCCTGCTTCTTATCCTCTATGAAGCCCTTACGCCTTGTCGCCGGCAACGCACATAAAGTGTTCTGCCAACTCTCCCATGCCATCTCCTCTTCGTCCCACTCGCACAGGATCGGTTCATATCCGCCGACAAGATAGCCGATCTCCGCAGCGCTACGATCAGGTACAATTTCCAAAATGACATATTCACTTCCGCTCTCTTTATAGCGGGTACGCAGCTTCTCGATGCCAATCAGAGTATCTGCTGCTTCCGCCTCAATCACGTCAGACAGTACCGCTGTCATAACAACAGCGGCAGCGGACAGTCCCGCCACTGCCGCCGCTGCAATACGCTTGCCATTCAGTTTCTTTCCGTTTCTCATAATTCTTCTCATTTTTTCACTTCCCATCACCGTTAAGACGAACCATCCGACTAATAAACACTGTCGTCACCTAAGATCGGCGAGCAAATCGTGTCCCGTGTCCTTCTGTTATTCAAAAATAATAGTCACATATGCATAGATACTCGGCTCATCTTTTACTGATACCCTGATCTTCATGCTCTTTAACTCTATCTGATCCAGTAACGACCAATCGCCGGAATTAACACTCCATTCTCCCCTGGCCCATATAGGATTGTCGTCACCATGCGTTACAGTCTGGACTATCTGCGGTGTAACAATTACCCCTGCCGGTGCCGAATAATCAAATTCTTCAATATCATATTGATAAACCGGCGGGTTACTGTTGGCCCATGCATTCTCCCAATATCCCACTACTGTATATTCAAAGGTAAAAGCATTATCTCCGAACTTGTAAGGATTAAAGCACGTCTTTCCGTAAATCTGTACCGGCGGAATATAATGAATACGTTCTCGTGTCCACTTCGTCTTCCATCCGCCATCTCCCGTACCTTCATAGTAACCTATAACCTTCACATAGTATTCCTGAGCCCTCGGAAGGCCTTCCGTAAACGAAAACTGATACGTATCCCATGAAATATCCTGCACTTGCAGATATCCCAGCAGGCTATCATAAGCCTCTATCCGATCACCATATTCATTACAGAAATAGTATTCATACCAATGGGGGTCTCCCCACTTATCAGACATCTTGAAATATGTAGTATCGTATTCCAGCTTTCCACGTTCCATACTGGAATCCCCATCAACAGCTCCATTTGTATCAATTCGGTACTTAATCGAATCCGTTCTCGTTTCACCGGTAATATCTGAATGGGCTTCCACAATAATTTCCAGCATTCTGCCGAAATTATCAGGATCTTTCTTTATCACCAGATCCAGAGTCTTTTTATTACCGTCAAAAGATTCCACCACATCTGAAAGTGCTTTGTTTCCACCCTCAACTTTGATAGTCCACTGATATGTGATCGCGTCCTCCTCACTCTGCGTAAATCCCTCGGTAACGGGGATTGCCCTATACTGCGGTGCAAACGCATTCATATGCACCGGATCAATGTGCACTGACTTGAATGACTTCAGAGCAGTGTCTCCCACTACCTTCACAACTCCTGTCGCCTTCTTATTCGGATTGGACTTATATCTCGCCGTAATCGTCAGATACGCATTCGCCTCATATGCACCGACGCTGAGATATCCACTGTCATCTATCGTACTCAGGGTGCCAGTCTCATCGATCTCCCAATCTACCAGATCATTAATATTCGACCCCGAACTGATTCTTGCATAAATATTATAAGTATTGCCTCTCGTTACCTCTGATACCCTGTCTACAATAGGAACAATATTCTCTACATCAGTACTGGTATAATACAGTTTCAAGGTATCCGCCGCTGGTGTAGCCTCATCAAAAATATCCGCCGGATCATCACTTAAGAGCATACGATTACGGAGTGTGATGATCGGACTTGTAGCATAATCGACCTTGCCCGCGCCGTCGTCATAACCTACCCGCACCAACACTGACTTAACGATCGTCTTCTCCGTGCCATCCAGCGCTTTGGTTGTCAATGTGTCGTTCAGATCCACTTCAAAAGAAGTGACATGTTCCGCCAGAAGCTGATCTTCATAATTATCGGCCGCTGCAGTATCCACCGTATAAGTACCGGCTGAAGCATCATAATTGACCTTCCATTTACTGCAATAAACATTATTATCCGACTTGTTCCATGTTACCGCTTCCTTCGTGTAGAGCATAGTTCCGGTTCCGTCATCCTCGGTATGATACATAGTCATCTCCGTCTTAGCGGCATCATCTGTCATGGCCACACCACCATTAATGTCTATGATCATATCCTCTATCTGATTTACGGTGAGTTCCGCCTCCTTCTGCACATTAGAGTCGGCATTTCCTTTGGTGAAGCTCCTGCTTCCTGTCATCATGAAAGATACCGCAATCACCATAACAACAGACAATATTGCAATTGTGATCAGCAGCTCAACTAAAGATAATCCCCTGTTCTTTCCCATGGCAGTTCTCCTTTCTGCTCAATGTCAGTACACTAATTTACCCTGGATAATACATGTTTACCTGTTGCCGGATATAAAGTAATCTCATATTTCCTGCCGCTGTTAAACGTAATGCCGGTACAGTGCGTGCTACCGCCGCCTTCTGTACCTATTGTCGCACCATCAGATTTAACAGCATTCTTAAACTCTCCATTGGTGCGGTTATAGATCAACTTCACAGACTGGCCGGCCGCAATCGTGGCAGTCGTACCGTCTGCAAAGGAGCAGACCACGTCAACCGACTTACTGCCGACCTTCTGCTCTTCCGCCAGAATCCAGTCAGAATCAACATGACCCTCGACAACAGCATCTTTCGGTATATAATATTTCACACGATATCCGTCGGATTCAGCCAAAAGTTCCATATAACAATCTATTGTAGCCGATTTCGTCAGGGCGTAATTCTTCTCTTTGCTGAGCGCGGCTGACATGTTATTCGCGCATTCCCTTGCATTCTGTCCGGTCAGCAGTGGCAGTCCAATGAAAAAGAAGCCGCTCATGATCCCCATGATCGCAATTACAATCAATAATTCAACAAGTGAAAATCCTCTGTCTTCTTTCATCACAACAG
The DNA here is from genome assembly GCA_014804655.1 of Lachnospiraceae bacterium. GTDB lineage: Bacteria > Bacillota > Clostridia > Lachnospirales > Lachnospiraceae > UBA3282. The sequence goes on from JAAUZK010000047.1 coordinate 14,611, forward strand.
CTCCTATTTCTTGCTCCACTTCTCATAGCTGATCAGATCGACATACGATACCTGCTGCGTACCCATATCAGTCGATGTGTTTCCGCTATTGACATAATTAATGCCGTCAGTAAAGATATTCAGCAGACGATACTCACGTGTTGTCGAGAGCTCATCGATCTTCGTACTCAGGATATTTGTAAAGGTATCCGCATCCAGAGGCTCGATCGTAAGTGATGCGCCTGCTTCTACCGTGAGATTGCCTTTTGCAATAATCAATCCCATAAAATCCTTCTTCACTGTCACGTTACCGAGACTGACGATCATCTTAACAGAAGACGGAGTATGATCATCTACCACGTAATCGTTCTTAGTCAGGATCATACTGTCCGGAGATGCCCCCAGCGTATCGATCCGGACTTCCTGCGCACCCTTTTCATGTAAAATGATCTCTATTTCGGTCTCATCCATAATATTCTGAAATGCTGTTTTATCAAGCTCGTCATTGGTAAGCTGATTGGAAGTCCTCATGAGCTTGGCACTCAGAGATTTAAACACATCATCCTTGAGCGCAGACATTCTCTTAGCCTGTTGGGAGGTTCCGGTAGACTCCGTAGATGCCAGTATAGACCAGCCCTCCGCGCCCTCATATGTCAGCATATTTCCTTCTATATTCAGATACAACAATTCATCCGCCATCTTGATCTCACGAGCGTACAGCTGCGTATACTGATCAACCTTCTCGGAATTGATGTTATAATAATCTATAAAGTATTTGTTCGCCGCATCTTCATCCTTAAACCGCAGATAGCAGTATACTAACGGGCCTGCATTGGTCTGCTTGAATACGATCTCCGGAACATATGCCGCTCCGCCGCCCGCCACATTTTCCTGAGAAATATATTCGTTCAGACTCCTGTAACCAAGCACGGAAATCCGTCTTGATCCGTCCAGAAGACAGTACTGATCCGGATTGTCAATAATTTCCTCATACTGCTCCAACGTCAGCGGATTACACCCAAACTCTGAAGCCCCGATCGTTCCGTCCACATCAATCCTGCATCCGACAGCTTCCGAAGGTGCCAGATAAATGAGCTGATTGCTCTTAACCGCAACCGACTCTCCCATCATAATATTCGTGTTATTTTTCTTCTCCTGCTCCGTCGCCGAAGCATCCGCGGCATTATGTGCCGTGGATACGTATGCTCTTCCGCTGATCGTCATACGCTCCAGTCCAGACAAATCCAGTGAACTGCCCCTACCGTTAATGATGATTGCACTGCTGGAATCGGGACGTGTATCGGTGCTGTCCTCCGGATCAGCCGCTTCACCGCTTCCGGTGCTGCCATCGCCGCTTTCTGCTCCGCCTCCTGCCACTTCATCAGCAATATAACCGAATCCGTTATATTCACCTTCTAAAACAGCCTTACTGTCCTTACCGGACAAAGTGAAATCATCTTTCAAATTGACAGTACCGTTTATATCTGCCGAGGCAGATGTCAGAGTCATGTTTTGTGCCCACAACTCCGTCTCCTGTGTTTCAATGGCACTGCTTTCAGCTATTTCTATATTCTCTCTGCTGACCACCGTCGCCAGGCTTGTCGGCTCCGCGTCATCTGCCTTCCCAAAAGCAACTCTCGTAGGTAACAATGTGGGCAGCGTCAGCGGTGTTTTCTCATCCGCTTTCTTGTCCTTATCAAATGCGGAATACACCGGATCAGAGGGCGTTCCAATAAACATCTGTCCCGCATAGACATCTCCCTTGATCACAATATTCCCGCCTGCCGTGGTATTACCTATCAGCAGTGTATCATCGGCAATCAGGCTGCAACTGTCCAGACTTGGGAGTGCAGATGCCTGTGAAAAATTAAACGAAGGTAGCGAAATCCTGATATCCGTACTGATAATAGAAATGTAACCGCTTTCATCCACATAAGAAACTTTCAAATCCTTCAGCAGAAGTTTACTGTTGTCTACCTCCATCTGATATTTCTCGCCCTCGGTGGCATAATCCAGATTAGATTCCACAATGGCCCCATACGTAGCCCCATGACTTAAGAAGCCGTCCCTCGTTCCGTCGCCATCTCCCAGACTGTCGGCAGACAGATAACTCTGCAGCTTCGCCACACTGTATCGATCCTGTTCGGCATTGCTTTTCCACAGCCGTTCCTTCAGCTCGGCATAATATATTTCATGTAATTTCTTATTTCTCTCATTCGCACTCCTATATAATGCGAAATTAGTCATAACCTCACCATAGGCTTTATTTAATGCGGCGGAAATTTCACTCTGCAGTCCTACATTGATCTCATCCAGCACAGTCTCCGCAGTATAGAAGTTATCCTTACCGTGCCTGTCTGCCGCACGCATCTGATATCCTGCAAAAGACACGAACATCAGTACGCTCACCAGAATCGCAATAAACGCAATGATAACAATGACCATGACCATGGCGCTTCCCTTGTTATCCCGATATAACTTTTTCCTTTCATCTGCGTTTGCCATATCTACCGTCTTCCTTCCGCATTGTTTCCGGTCTTACTCTATCTTGGTACCGGTCAAACGTACCACCGGCTCGTCTGTCAGGGGATCATCCCCATGTTCATAGACCGCCGTCTCCATCGTATAGATCCTGTCTTTGGACTCTGTTGAACCGAGAGATCTTAAACCGGTATAGTTCATAATCGTAGTTCTATCAGTATAACTCCACCCTGTATCACAATCCTCTAAAATCAGATCCACCGGTGCTCCCGATCCGACTACCCCCGGCAGATCAAGATTCAGGTTCGTAAAATATCTGCCGTAAGTCTTACCGTCTGCATCTAACCCTTCACATATCTTAATGCTGGCCCGATAACCGAACGGCACCGGCTGCGCAGGCGTACCATCATCCGCCAGAAAATCATTGCCTTCACCTATAGTCTCATCCGTGTCGGAATCTAAGATATTCTGCCGGATGATGTAAACATTGACCGGCAGTTTATCTTTATTCTCTACAATGATCTCATCCACATTACTCGTCTTATATCTGGGTGCATAGAAGAGATAAACACTCTTCAGTTCAATAGGATTTCCCTCTTCGTCAAGCGTCTGTGCATTATTGAAAAACACCTTGTCTTTGGTCGTATATTTCTTATATTCGTCCGGCACCTCGGCAAAACCGCTTTCGTAATCATATCTCACTTTCGCCACGGTCGTCATGAAGCCGCCCTGATCTTCCTGCTCGATTTTCAATGTAATCGTCCGTTTCAAATGCTGTGCAAAATCATCTGCCGTCCATCTCGTTCCGGTAATGCCTTCGGGATGCTGGCGGGTTTCATACAGCTTATAGACTTCCTCATCCTCGCCGTTCTCATTGACTCTATTTCTCACCCGCTGGATATAGGTGGCGCTGTCCATACCGCTGACCGTATTCATGAACAAAATTTCCTCGGTGTTCTGCGCATCATAGCTGCCTGCCGAAGAAACGCTCGGATTCAATGTCACTACCACATCAAACATATCCCTACCCGACTCATCGTTAATAACACCGCTACGCGTAAACGTATAAACAGTATGTTCACTTCCATCTGATGCAGTTGCAATCGTCGTATCATCCACGTCGTAACTGAATTTCGTGTCATCCAGCAGATCTTCCAGTTTCTCTTTCTCAAAGATTTCCATTTCATTTTGCGCAAGCGTTGTCGCACGCATAAGATGTCTGCTCCTGCCGTTGACACGATGCGAGGAGACAAACCCGCGAAGCATTGGTGCAATAATTAACGCCAGAATAATTACTGCAATCATAAGCTCCAGCAAAGTAAAACCTTTATTATTCTTTTTCACTGCGTCTCCCCCTATCCCGATATCATTATGATTCCATAACATGTCGAAGACTCTCTGCCAACTATCTCTTAATCTTCTACCTCTGCCTCTGTATCTGCACTCTCTGCCTCAGCTTCGTCATTCTCATCTTCCTGACCTCCGCCGATTCGTGTCGAACCGCCGTTCAGGGAACCGAATACATTGGTCGTTCCTGTTAAGACGCCGGAAATATTCTGTTCCGCATAAGGCACTTCCGTTCCGGTCAGATAATAGAAATTTAACTGCATATTTCCCTTCAAATATCCGTCCTCGGTTGTTGTAAGGCTGACTGTGGAGAGAGATTTTCTGGAATCCATCCCATATATGTAATTCAGGACATTTTTCAATCCATTATTCGTAGTCGTTATCCCGACCGTACTTTCCAGAGAATACATGGCAATACCGTCATCCTGAAGCTCATATCCCTCTTCCGTGGAAGTAGCTCCCGCGTAAGGTACTATTTGAGCGGTCTTCAAACTGACATTGGGCACCCTCACCTCATTCGCCTCTACCAGCTCCATGTTATACAGATACATGACCTGATCTTCGATCCTGACTCCTGACGCAAAACTGTCAATGATCACATCGCCCTCAGTCTTCATCTGTTCCGTGCTTGCAATATACTGATCCTTCTTCCCATTGAGGATCTCGAGCCGGTCCACCGTCGTCTTCAATTCCACATTCTGCGTGTTGATCTCTTCCGTCTTTGCCATATTATTCTTGTAGATAAGCTGCCATGAACAGACAACCGCCAGGATTCCGAACACGATTAATAACAGCTGTATTTCACTTTTTTTCATCCGTCCTTCCTCCTATTCCAAAGTCTCTTCGTCAGCTCCGGCTGCCGCATCATCGCTGTCCACAGACGGATCCAATATTGCCGGCAATGGTGTCGGTTCGTTCAAACCGCCCTTATAGATAACCTGAATCACGAAGCTCACCTTCGGTTCTTCTTCTATAACTTCTCCATCCATCACGGCGCCGCTATCCGTCATGCCGGCAATCTCTACGCCGGCTACACTCTCAAAAGTACGGAACTCCTGAACCAGCTTCGCAGCTTCCTTCTTATCCGCAACCGTCACCGAAAGGCTCACGCCATTCAGATCTGCGTTAAAAGACTTTACATTCAGGGACGCCGGCATCTTCTGCTGCATCTCTTCAATAAAAGCGACCAGATCATTATTCAGTGTCACTGTATTACTCCGGAAAAAAGTAAGTTTATCATATGTATATTTCTGCTGTAAATACTCTTTATAAATGGTCTCCGCTTCCGCCAGTTCCGTGATCCTGTTGTTCAGCCTGGTATTTTCATCTCTTGCCGACTTCAGGCTGAGATAGGAAGTCACTCCAAGGACTATCGCAATTATAAATGCTGCCACTGAAAAGAGAATCGCAACCTTAAATCTGTCCTTTTCATCCGGAAGCAACTCAAAGGACTTCTTCTCCTTCTCCTTCTCACTCATGAAACCGATCGGCGCCATCGATGCACCGATACAGGTCAGGAATTCACCGAAACTCTCCTCTTTAAAGAATTTCTCAAGCTGTAAACCTTTGATCTCACGAAGCGGTTCCAGAGGTATCTCAATCGCGTTTGAAATCAGTTCGGCAAGTCCCTTAAAATCCCCGCCGAGACCGGTCAGGTATGACTTCTCGATAACCGCGCCGTTGTTACGTGAGAAATAATCCACAACACGCGATATGCCGCTGACCAAATAACTGAGGGACTGCGCAAGCTCATCGTTCATACAGTCGCTGTTCTTAAACGTGCGTACTGCTTCTTCATAATCCGGCTTGCTAAAATCCGGCATCTCCATCATTGCAAAGATGGCATCCTCTACGCCGTAAGCAACCGTTCTCTGCAGTACAATCGCCTGATCCTGGAGGATCGTAACCATTGTAGAGCTCTCGTCTACCTTAACGACCATCTGGACGCCCGTGTCACAATGTTTACGGATAATCTGGTAGATACTGTTACCGCTATAGTCCAACGCAACAACATTACAGCCTAATGCCTGTGCCAATTGCAGGTAACTTGCCACCATAGCTTTGGGTACCGCGAAAACAAGTACCTTGTACTGCTTCGTACCATTCTCATTTTCCAGCGTACTGATAATGCTGTGTCCAACTTCGTACTGCTGCAGATCTACAGGGAAATAATCAGACACATTCGCCTGTATCAATTCTTTTACTTTATTTTCTTTAACAAAGGGAATGACGATCTCCCTGTTCGCGATCTTCGTGGAACTCATGGAAAAGATGATCTGCTTCGTCTTAATCTTGTTCTCCGTAAGCGCCGTCTTAATAGTATTGACCAGTTCCTCATTGACGTCCAGTATTCCGTCATTCACCGTTCCCTGCGGTGTCTTTATACTGATCGAGCGGTACACCTTCGGATTCTTGGTCTTGTAATCTTCCTCGCAGATCCTGATCTTGGAAGCTCCTATTTCTATTCCCAGTATCTTTGGCATTGATATTCCCCTTTCATCGATTCCGTATACAGGAACCGTCCATTTATCTATTATATAAAAATCATATTTCATGCAATGATCTTTTTTTCAACATTAATATTCTATAATCCAAGCCATGATAAATACCATGTTATCATTTGATCTCCCACCAGCGCGGAAATCATAATCCCAACGGACAAATACGGACCAAAAGCAAGCACATGCCCCTGTCCGCTTATCTTCATACGCGCAACATGCACGACAGACCCGATGATACATCCCAAGACGAAAGCTAACAAGATCTGTTTCCATCCAAGCAGGAGACCTCCCGCCGCCATCAGTTTAATATCACCGCCGCCAATGCCGCGTCCCTTTGTAACTAAATGAACAATATAGAGAAAGCCACTGACAATAAAGAAGCCGACTGCATAGTCAAGCCAATCAGCATAGTCTGTCACTATGCGAATCAGCCCCAATGTCAGTATAAATATGTTGATCCCCACGGGGATCTCATATGTACGAAAATCGATCACGCTTAAGGTGATCAACGCAGAGGTAAGCAGCGCATAAAGTAGGGCTTCCACGCTTACACCATACACCGCAAACACGGTGCAGTAGAGCACTCCGTTCAGCAGCTCGATGAGAGGATACTGAACGGAGATCTTCTGTTTACATCTGCGACACTTTCCTCCGAGACACAGATAGCTGAATACCGGCACGAGATCGTACCATTTCAGCTGATACCCGCAATTCATACAGTGTGACCGTATTTTAACGATATTCTCCTGTTTCGGAATGCGGAAGATGCAGACATTTAAGAAGCTGCCGATCACGATCCCGTAGAGGAATATGATTATGTAGAGCATTATTGCGGGTAGCATAGCCTGTGTCCTTTCAAATTATCAATGTCAGATTAGAATACCTTAGGATCAGCTGCTGTTGAAGCTGTGGCCGTAGGTGAATCCATCCAGCCGACTGATGAAACCTTGATCTGATTGTTAGCATCAATAGTTACCTGCAGATTCGGTGCAGTTGATCCACCACCATATGTAGATGATGTAACTTTAACCTCAGCAGGAGTTATAGTCGCTAAGATTTCAGTATCAAGTGCCGTAGGCGTAGTAGCATTTACGCCCTGCATACCTGTACTATCAAAAGTATAAGTTACGGTTATGGGAGTTCCGCCGCCCTGTAACTGTGTTACGACTGCTTCCTCTGCACTTGCCATCTTAATAACATTAGCCACTTCTGAGATGGATGTATTATCCTTCTGCAGTCTGGACTTCTCCACATATCTCAGATACTGAGGAGCCAATACACCGATCAATACTGCCATGATCGCAACAACGATGATCAACTCTACAAGGGAGAAACCTTTGTTTGTTAATGATTTCTGTTCTCTTTTCATGTTTACATTCTCCTTCTTTCTTAAATTTATTAATTTTATCTTAAACGCTTCGCCCTACTCAAGCGCTTAATTCATATAGTATATCGGTAAAAATACTGATTCCTATTATATGTTATCCAGAGCCTCGTACATCTTCATCATCGGTGCCAGCACTGAGGCTATCAGTACGCCGACAATTGCCGCCAGTACAATGATGATCATCGGTTCCATCATCGCCATCAGGGACTGTACTGCCATCTCCACTTCTTCTTCATAATAATCCGCCAGCTTATCCAGCATATCTTCTATGGCACCGGATTCCTCACCAATCCTTACCATGTGATAAACCATGGGCGGATACAATCCGCAGTCCTGCAACGGTCTGGATAAAGGTACGCCCAGCCCGATCTGCTCCTTCGCATCCAAGAGTGCCTCTTTAAACCATATATTTGTCATGGTATTCGCTACGATCTCTATCGCCTCCACCATCGGTACACCCGCTGCCATCAGTGTACTCATGGTACGTGCCATGGAAGACGCCGCCGACTTGATCGTCAAATCTTTTATTCCCGGCAGGACAATGGCAAGTTTACCGAAGACATGCTTACCGGTATTGGTGCCCGCGAATGTCTTGATGCCAAACACTACAGCCAATACGACCGCTATGAGTATATACCACTTTGCCTTAATAAAGTCACTGGCTGTAAGAACAGCCTGGGTAATTGCCGGCAGTTCCGTATCCAGCTGTTCAAACATCGATGAATATTGCGGGATAACGAACACCAGCATGACGATAACTACGGCAATCGCCACAACCATAAGCACGATCGGGTATATCATCGCCTTCTTAACAAGTGCCTGCGTCTTACTGCTTCTCTCAAGCTGTGTCGCCACACGATCCAGAGATGTATCCAGACTACCCGAAGCCTCACCAGCAGCTACCATGTTCACCATGATGCCCGGAAAGATCTTAGGTTCCTTTGCAAGCGACTCCGCCAGCGGTTCACCCTTCTCCATGCTGACCCTGACTTCTTCCAGCGCTTTCTTCAGTCTCTTGTTCTCCGTCTGTTCACAGAGCATCTTCATCGCTTCCAGAATGCTGACGCCCGCTCTCGTCATACTCACGAACTGACGGCAGAACACACTCAAATCTCTCGCCGTGGGCTTACCGCCAATATCGATATTAATATCCTTGGTCAACGCATTCTGCTCTGAGATGTTGACCACTGTCAGATTCTGTCTTTTCAGTTCCGCTCTCGCTGCACCTACGGAGTCGGCATCTATACTTCCTTTCGAAGTTTTACCGGCTTTATCAACCACCTCGTATCCATAAACTGCCATTTTACGACCTCTTTTCGACCTATGTATACTGCTTTTAAATCTGCTGACCGAACCTTCTCAAGCCTTCAACAAATCTTCCTCACCTTGTATTTTATCACATTTGTCTATCTTTTCAAGTCTTTTCAGGGTTCTTTTGTTGATAATTGTAATTTTTTCTTTCTAAATTAGGGTAACTCACGGCCCATCTATGACCGGCTGCCAGACATCCCTGCCGATCCCTTCTCCGTGCAGCATATCATACTGCACTGCCTTGCAATGATTGAGTGTCTGAAGCTGTTCCTCGGTGCATTCATGCAGTTCCACTCCCGATGCATCCCGAACGAACTTCGGAGAATATGTTTTAAAATGGCTTCTTTCATAACGCAAAATCCGCGTCATATCAGAATCCGGCAGTCCCGCATAATCGATCAGCGCCTGCGGCAGATAATACATGCTTTCTCCCGAAAAATTCAATTCTTCCTAGGAAAAATTACTCCACGCAATGACCGGTGTCGAATACAGGCGCTCCGCCTTCTCCCCGTCGCCGTTCTCTTCACCGAGTTCAAGCGCCTCCAGCACTTCCGCAGAAAAATTAGGGCAATGATCCCCGAACATCAACAGTACCGTAGGCTGTTCCACACTTGTGAAATATTCTACAAGCTGTGAAAATGCCTGATTCGCCAGATATATTCCATTGGCATAATTGACAAGTATGTCATAATCTTCTTTGCTCAGCTTTACACCATTTACTGTCACAGAGATAGGGTAATCATAATTCGTAACCGACTTCACGGAATAGTTCAGCGTTCTTCTATGATTCCCTATAGACAGTGTCCATATAAACTTAGGTCCGTTGCTCTCCTCCTCTATCTCGGCAATGATCTGCTTTGCCATCGATTCATCCGAAATATAGCGCGTATAGATATCCCTATACTGCATGTCTTCCTCAAAGATCACCTGATCAAACCCCATGATTGCATATGCAACATCCCGGCCATAAAACGAGCCATAATAGGGATGTATTGCCACAGTCTCATAATCCAGTCCATTGAAATAATCCACCAAAGAGGGCACCTTACGTCCTTGCATCTGTTCGTAAGCGGAATCAGCGCGATAGTATTTCGCATTCAGTCCGGTCAGGAACTCGATCTCTGGTGTCACTGTGCCTCCTCCGAAAACAACAGATGTCTGGTAGCCGGTAACACATCTGTCCGCAAGCTCTTTATAGGATCCCATCGGATCCTGCGAGAAGGTGATCCGATCCGTCTGTATATTATCCGTATTCCACCATGATTCATTCATAATGACGATCACATTCGGATAATCCTCTCCGTTCACTGCCTCTTTCGGCGGCTCCTTAGAGAGTAGAAAATCATAGCTTTCTTCTACCCGCTCCACATTGATCGTGGAAAGACTGCTATTTTGCAGAAAGCGGTACAACACATACCGGTCAGTCTCAGGGACTAGCGGCTCTATCGCATCGATCACATATCTCTCCCCCAGAAAATGATCCGTATAAAGAAAGATAGCGGCACATATACAGCCACAGCCCAGCAACCTCGCACATACCACGATCCAGTGACGCTGACGGTTCTCTCCTGCCGTATCCTTGCCGGTTACCTTATCACTCCCCGCCTCCCGGACGGTTACACTATCCTTCCGCACTTTCCTTCCGAACCAATCCAGTGCAACCCCTGCCCCGGCAAAAAGGACGAGCATACCCACCAGCTGCACGAGCCACAGCAACCGCCATGCCTATGACGATGCCCTCAAACGCATATGGAGCTTTTATATTGTTATCGTAAAAAAAAGAAAAATAGGATTGTTCCGGACGAACAATATAATAGTCCATCAAACATGGGATATACGTAGCATACACGACACCCAATCCGATCAGAAGAAAAAAGTATAGCACTTTTGCCTTCCTATTCAATAGTATTATTAATTGTGTTCATATTAATTCCCGTCCATATCATTCTGTTCCTCTGTGATTTTATCTGCTTATGCTGTATCGATGCCGGTCTGTCGGGTACAGTATACCACGACTGTTGCGCAAAGTCACCTAAATATCAAAAAGGCAATCCGATCCGACTGCCTTTTCTGATTTCTTGGGTTATTCATTATAAATTGTAAAATTATACAAGTACAAGTTCTTTTTTCTTAATGATCGCTTCGACTTCTTCAACAGTTTTTTCTACAATCTTCGCTATTTGTTCCGTTGAATAACCTTCCTTGTGCATATTCATAACTACTTTTACATTTTCTTCATACCTGATTCCCTCTCCCAGATTACACACTGCACTCACATCCTTTCTCAATTTATAATCTATCGGAATGCTGTACTCCGATTTCATAATTTCCAGCTTCTCATCAGCAGATAACTCCTTCGACAGCAATGCGCTCAACAGGCGGTGTAATTCATACCTCTCATCATGCTCAGGAATTTTCCCGGTTATACCGATCAGAACAATATTCAGCAAATCAATTCTGCCTTCCCATCGATAAGTTCCTAAAAATTTATCATCTGTTAAATGCACTTGATCCATACTGTTCTCATCCATATTCATGCATACCCATATCGAGAACACACGCTTAATGTCATTATAGTTCGTCCCGGTAAAATCCCGTTCTTTCTGCGAAGAAACCAGACGACTTATATAGAAAATCGCCCTGTTTAAGACATGGTAGTGTACCGGTCCGTCTTTCTGTGCTTCCAGATTGACAATAATCTGCGATACGCCGTCCTTCATGCGGACATAGAAAATAATGTCAAATCTGATGAGTCCTTCAGCTATCTCCGCATTCTCTGTGTTCATTCCGACAATGCGCTGCCCATCCTTGTCTTTCATAGCATTAGTCAGCCCCGGCTCTATCGGAATCACACTGCTTAAGGGATCGCCTTCAATATAGGATACCGCCTCTTGCGGATCCATGCCATGAAACTCGTCAACAACCTATACCAGAATATGTGCCAGAATATTTTTATTTCCCAGCAGACGCTTTGCCCTATCATCATATTGAGCGTTCCCAAAAGCTATATGACTGTAAAGTCATTATACCCCATAGTTCTCACCGTATCAATTGGCTTTCCCGTTGCTTTCTTCTTGTATTGCGTGTATGGTGCAACCTCTACATCTTTTTCACATAATAATTCCCGCCGACCCTGCCGGCATAGCCACCGGTACACAGCCCCAGCAGCTCCCTGCACAATTCCGGAATGGACATCCCTTCGCCACACAGCGCCGCGTACTCCTGCCGTATCTGCTCCATGGATTTCGGCTGATAGTCCAGCAACTCAAACAGTCGTCCCTGCACGCCATCCGGCAGAAACAATGCCTGCTGCCTGTAATCCTCCTTCGCACTACCCGCTGCTCCCAGCTCCTGCAGCATCTCCTGTGGAGACATGACCAGCGCGGCACCCTGCCTGATCAGTCTGTTGCAGCCCAGACTCAGAAGATCCGTCGCCCTGCCCGGCAGGGCATACACTTCGCGCCCCTGCTCTAATGCCATATCCACCGTGATCAGCGTTCCACTGCGCTCCTTCGCCTCAATCACCAGCACCCCGTCGCACAATCCGCTGATAATACGGTTCCTAGGCGGGAAAAGCACCGCTCTCGGCGTCGTCCCCGGCGGATATTCGGAGCAGATACCACCCGAAGCGATCAGTTCCTCATATAACGCTCTGTTATCCGGCGGGTAACAGATATCCACACCGCACCCCAGCACGCCCAGCGAGTAACCGCCCGTCCGCAGTGCTGCCTGCTGACCGATTCCGTCGATCCCCCTCGCCATACCGCTTACGATTTGCACGCCCGCAGCAGCCAGCGCCTCACCGAACTGCCTTGCCATACCCCGCCCGTATTCCGAACAGTTCCTGGCTCCTATAATGGCGATCGCCGGTTTCTCATCGTCCGGAAGCTTCCCCACATAATACAGAGCCCAAGGCGCATCGGGGATCATTGCAAGCCGTCTCGGATAGGACGGCTCTTCTCCGGTGATAAAAGAGATTCCTGCCCCAATCAGCTTCTCATACTCCGCCGTCACGTCATACGCCGCCGCACAGGCGGTGATCTGTTCCGCCTTATTCCGGTATCTTTCGCTCAGCTTCTCCGCCAGCCGACCCTGTTTCGCAAGCACGTAGATCTCCTCCGGCGTGCCGATCTGCTTAAGCCGTTTAAGTGTCCCTCTGTTTCCCATGCCCACTGCCTGATACAGCCAGTGCATATACGCTTTCTCCCGATCCGTCATTGCAGCACCTCCGTCTGTCTGTAGCAGACCGCTTCCGCCAGATGTTCCTCGCCGATCCGCTCACAGCCAGCCAGATCCGCTATGGTGCGCGCCACTTTCAGAATCTTATGATACCCTCTTGCAGACAACTGCATGGCCGCAAACATCTGCTCCATAAATCTCTGCTCTTTTCCACCCAGCTTGCAGTACCGTTCCACATCTCCTGCCTTCATGTCCGAGTTAAACCGCAAACCGGTATCTTGAAACCGCTCTGCCTGTATTGTTCTGGCACGCATAACGCGGGCTCTGATCCGGTCGCTGTTCTCTCCCGCCGCCGGCTCTGCGATATGATGAAATTCTACCGGCTGTGCCTGCACGCAGATATCCATCCGGTCTAAAACGGGTCCCGACACCCGTCGCAAATAGCGTCTGACCTCGGAAGGTGTGCACCGGCATCGCCCCATATCGGGATAATAGCCGCAGGGACAGGGATTCATGGCTCCCACCAGCATAAAATCGGCAGGATAAACATAAGTCCCGCAGGTTCTGGCGATCTGCACTTTTCGATCCTCCAGAGGCTGTCTGAGAATATCCAGCGTCTCCCTCTTGAATTCCGGCAGTTCATCCAGAAAAAGCACACCTCTGTGCGCCAGACTGATAATTCCCGGTGTGGGAATCCGGCCGCCGCCCACAAGTGCCTGCCCAGTGATCGTGTGATGGGGATTCAGAAACGGACGTTCTTCCTTAAGCCCCGCCTCAGATCGCAGCAGGCCGGAGATACTGTAGATGGAGGACACCTCCAGACTCTCTTCCGCTGACAGTGGCGGCAGGATCGTGGGAATCCGACAAGCCAGCATCGTCTTACCCGCTCCCGGCGGTCCCACAATCAACAGATGGTGAAACCCCGCCGCTGCCACTTCCGCCGCTCTTTTTAAGCTTTCCTGTCCGCTGATATCCGCGAAGTCTTCCCGTTGGCCGCTTGCCGTATGCGCTTCATACATTTGGTCGCCGCATTCATCATGTTCCGTATTACCTTCCGCTCTCCTACACTCCGCCGTCCGCCTTACGCCGGTCAGTGTCTCTATAGCTTGCCGCATATCCGACACCCCTACACTTTCCACCTGCTCCACGAGAGAGCCTTCCCACAGATTTTCCGCCGGCAGGATACACCTCCTGATCTTCCTGCGCGCCGCCTCACGCACGATCGGGAGCACGCCCTTTACGGGTTTAACCTCTCCGGAAAGCCCCAGTTCCCCGATCAAAAGCGTATCCGCAACGGCCTTTGGCGGAATTTTGGACAATGCCGTCATGATGCCCACCGCCACCGGCAGATCAAACATAGTGCCGCTTTTAGGGATATCTGCCGGAGAAAGATTCACATTAATACTGGCAGGAGGCAGCTCGACTCCCACATTCTTAAGTGCAACCTTGACTCTTTCTCTGGCTTCCCGCACCTCCGATCCCGGCAGACCTACGATCTGGAAACACGGAAGTCCCTGCGAAACATCCACTTCCACCTGAATCAGACAGCTGCGGATGCCATAAAGTGCCCCTGATGAAATTGTACTGAACAAAATAATACCTCCTTCACAATTTATAATCTCTGTCTCTGAAATCTTGTGGCGATACGCCTGAATCAGTAGAATATCCGCAGACCGGCATAAAACTGCCTACTGCTGATACGATCAGAATTACAGATATTTTTTCCATCATAAAAGGACTTGACCCACTTGTCAAGCCCTCTGACTGATATTCCGTATATTCTCATTATATAACACAAGTTTTTAATCACATAAGCTTATTATTCATATTATCCGGATCCTGCGCAAACTGTATCGCCATTTCCCGGTTGATCCTGCCATCATAATAGAGCTGCATAATCGCTTCATCCATTGTCATCATACCCATCTTACGGTTCGTCTGCATAGTAGAAACAAGCTGATGCGACTTGCCTTCACGAATCAGATTCCTGACCGCATGGTTGGCATGAAGCACCTCAAATGCTGCTACACGCCCTTGACCGTCCACCGTGGGAATCAACTGCTGGGAAATGATCGCTTCCAGCACGTTAGCAAACTGCACTCTGATCTGTTGCTGTTGATGGGGCGGAAATACGTCAATGACACGGTCTACCGTACTTGCCGCGCCGATGGTATGTAATGTGGACAGGACAAGGTGGCCTGTCTCAGCCGCAGTGATCGCTACGCTGATCGTTTCGAAATCACGCATCTCTCCCACCAGAATAACGTCCGGATCCTCACGCAGCGCAGCGCGCAGTGCATTGGCATAGCTCTGGGTATCCAGTCCGATCTCTCTCTGGTTGACCATCGCCATCTTATGCTGGTGCAGATACTCTATCGGGTCTTCCAGCGTGATAACATGTGCATCTCTCTTATTGTTGATATTATCAATAATCGCAGCAAGCGTAGTCGATTTACCGCTTCCCGTAGGACCTGTTACGAGAATCAGCCCCCTCTTACGCTCATACAGATTAATTACCGATGTCGGCACGCCCAGAGTTTCCGGAGAGGGCACCTGCGTACCTACCAGACGAAGCGCCAGCGCCGCAGATCCTCTCTGCTTATATGCATTGACACGGTATCTGCCGAGCTCCGGAATCGAGAACGACATATCATACTCTCCCCGCTCCTCGAAGCGCTCCCTCTGCACGTCATTCATGATAGAGTAGGTGATCTCCAAGGTATCCGCCGGCATCATCCTTGGATAATCCATAGCAATCAAATTACCGTTTACACGCATTTTGGGCGGAATTCCTACCGTGATATGTACATCGGACGCTCCTGCCTCGCAGGCTACTCTCATGATTTCTTCTATTGTCGGCATTTCTCTACTCCTATTCCTTTTCGTATTGTATAAATTCATCCAAATCTACGGCACAGTCACATACTCAGGTTCCTCGACTTTGATCCCCTGCCGTTTTAACAGATCCATATCCATCACATGGCGGTTATCCATAGTCTTCATGATATCCTTGATCTCCAGGTCTCCGAACATCTCCCTGTCGCTTAGATCCACGATGCTGTTATCGCCGAACATCAGGATCATCGGCTCCAGTATGTTCTGCGCATTGTCCGCCAGAACGAGCGCCTTCTCGCCGGTATTAAGCTCCACGCTGGTGCCGGGTCCCAGAATGCTGATAGACCGGATCAGTCCATCCACAACCCTGCGATCATATATCTGCGGATTATCAAGCAGATACTTAAGGGCCGCCACTTCGGACTCCGGTTCCTTCTCCACCTGCATCGCCGTCATCGTGTCAAAGGTCTCCATAACTGCCAGCACCTTAGCGCCGTTGACCAACTTCATGGAAGAAATATCCTCCTGCGTGTCAATACTCGCCAGCAGCCTCTGCGCCTGCGAGCAGATCCTCTTGATATTAGGACTCGAAGAAAACACGAGATCAATCAGATTATGCCCCTGCTGCTCTGCGGCTCGGATAAACTCCTGCTCTTCATCTGTCAAAGTATCCTTATCCGAAATATTCCTCGGTATAGTCAGCTTACCGATATCATGGATGATAGCCGCCTGCACGGTCTCTACCTGCTCATCCAGCCTCAGATTCATAACATGCGTTACCATAGCGCACAGAATCGCCACATTCAGGGAGTGCTTATAGATATAGTCCTCCTTGCTGCGCAGATTCTGTACGAAATTGAGCTTCTTATCCAAATGTCCGTAGTTTTTGGTAATATTTGCGGCGATCGTAGGCATCTTATACAGTCGTTTCGTCTGCAGAATCTTCTCCAGCTCTTCCCTGATTGAGAAGACGCACATCGTCTGAAACCGTTCAAAATCAATATCCGCCTGCGTCATGGGCGGAACGGGTTCTGCCGGCTCCAGCACGAAGATACCGATCAACCCGAAATTCTTAATACTCACAATACCCTGCATAGTCAACTTGGAATTGCGCTCATACAACAGAACACCGTCTTTATTGTAAATAGGACGTGCCAGCCGCATTCCTACCTTCAAGTCATCCTTTTTTACAAAAAGCATACTTCCGTTTCCTCCTTAGCCCTTACACAACTTACAACGACTCGTAAGCCTCCCTGAGTTTCTCAAGCGCCCTTTTCTCTATCCTCGAAACGTAGCTTCTGGAAATTCCCAGCTTGCGTCCGATCTCTCTCTGGGTCACCTCGTATTCACTCGTCAGACCATAGCGCAGTGTTATGATCTCCCGTTCCCTGTCGCTGAGTCTCTCATGAATCAGTCCCGAAAGCCTGCTCAGCTTATCCTCGGCCTCCATCCTGTCGATCACATCAATCTGATCCTGCTCTATAATGTCTAGCAGGTTGATCTCATTGCCTTCCCGATCCGTACCGATGGGCTCATAAAGAGACACTTCTCTGGACGTTTTCTTCTTTGCACGCAGAAACATCAATAGTTCATTGTCGATACATCGGGATGCGTAGGTGCTTAGTTTGCCCTTACCGGCATCGAAAGAATCGATCGCTTTGATCAGCCCGATCGTTCCGATTGAGATCATGTCTTCCATCTCTTCATCCACATTCTGATATTTCTTGGCAATATGTGCAACCAGACGCAGGTTATGTTCTATGAGAATCTCCTTAGCCCGCACCCGATCTGCGTCTTCCCCCGTCTTCAACAGCTTTAAGTATACGGCCTCTTCCTTCGCAGTCAGTGGTTGCTTAAATGTTTTCAAAAGAAGCCCCCAAAGTCCATTTACTCTATTCTATGACCTGGCGGCATCTTAAGTGCCTTTCCACCTGAAAATATGTTTTCCGGCAAGCCATAAAGGGCATGACTTCGCGGTTTCCATAATAATATTATACAAAGACAATGTATAAATTACAATACAAATTCTTTAAAATGACATCTAATGTCTGAAAAAAGCGAAAATAAAACTCAATCAAACAAAAACTGCGACATTGCATAATTACTCACATCCAGCCCGCGCTCCGTCAGTCTGATTCCGTCCCCGTCCCGCACAAGAAGTCCCTGCTGCCGCAGACGTTCTATCACCTCGCCGTATACGCCCTCTATAGGACTGCCGAATATATGGCCGAACTTCCCCGCGCTGACGCCGCAGACCATACGCAGCCCGAGAAACATATACTCTTCCATCTGCTCCTGCCGACTCAACACCTGTCTGTGCTGTATATATCCGCTCTCCGGCTCTCCCTGCCCGTTCACCTCTATAAGCTGCCCGGATTCCGCACCGTCATCTCCATGCTTAGATTCTGCACTCACCACATACATCGCATAGCTTTCCATCGTATCCGGATTGCTCCATCTGACATTCTGCACCATAGAGGAGGCCCCAAGTCCGAATCCCACATAGTTGCCCCGCTGCCAATACACTTTGTTATGCTTGCACTCATAACCGTCTCCGGCATAATTGGATATCTCATATCTGTGATAACCACAGGAAGCCAGATACCGCCTTGTAAGCCGGTCCATCTCCTGCTCCTCTTCTTCCGACGGAAAAGAGTATTCCGTCTGTCGCTCATACAGAGGCGTTCCCTCTTCCAGAATCAGGCTGTAGGCCGATATATGCTCCGGCGCAAGCGCCGTCACCTTCCGAAGCGTCCGCTCATAGGAAGCTGTATCCTGTCCCGGAAGCGCCGCCATGATATCAATATTGATATTGCGAAAACCTGCCCGGCGTACCAGGTCATATGTCTTCAGAAAAGCTGCGTAATCGTGTATCCTGCCGATCCGCCGAAGTTCCTCGTCATCTGCGGACTGCAGCCCTATACTGACACGATTAATACCGTATGTTACGTACTGCTCAGGTTCTCCGCTTCCTATCGTTCCCGGATTCATCTCCATGGTAATCTCGGCATTCTCCGCCATCCGGTAGTGTGCTCTGACCGTTTCCATGATCCGGCCGATCTGATCTGCCGGAAGCAGAGACGGCGTGCCGCCGCCCAGGAATATAGATATCACATGATATTTTTTGTATACTTCAGCTGACTGTACGATCTCACGGCACAACAAGTTTACATAACTTTCTATCCCATGGGTTTTCCATTTATCCTTACACTTCCGTACATCTGTAGACAGCCGTATATTTGCGTTTTCCCATAAATCTGTGTCTTTCTCCATAGGAAAAGACAGGAAATCGCAGTAAAGACATTTCCTGACGCAAAAGGGAATGTGTATATAAATACTCAACTCTTTCATAATGTCACTTCTTCGTCAGTTATCATCCAGTTTCAAAACGCTCATAAACGCGCTCTGCGGGATCTCCACGTTACCAACCTGACGCATGCGCTTCTTGCCTTCCTTCTGCTTCTCAAGCAGCTTCTTCTTACGGGTAATATCGCCGCCGTAACACTTGGCAAGCACATCCTTGCGCATCGCCTTGACCGTCTCTCTTGCGATAATCTTGCCGCCCACAGCCGCCTGAATCGGGATCTCGAAGAGATGTCTGGGAATCTCATCTTTTAACTTCTCACACATCTTCCTGCCCCGCTCGTAGGCACTGTCCGCGTGCACGATAAAGGATAAGGCATCCACCTCATCGTGATTGATCAGGATGTCCAGCTTCACCAGCTTAGACACCTCATAGCCCTTAAGCTCATAGTCAAAAGAAGCATACCCTCTGGAACGGGATTTCAGCGCGTCAAAGAAATCATAGATGATCTCATTGAGGGGCAGCTCGTATTTTAAAAGGGCTCTGGATGCCTCGATATATTCCGTGCTGATGTATCGACCGCGTCTCTCCTGACACAACTGCATAATGGAACCGATAAACTCCGTGGTTACCATGATTTCCGCGCTGACCACCGGTTCTTCCATGTAGTCGATCTGCGCCGGATCAGGCAGATTGGAAGGATTCGTCAACTCGATCATGGTTCCGTCCGTCTTATGCACTCTATAAATAACACCCGGTGCAGTAGTCACCAGATCCAGATTATACTCTCTCTCCAACCGTTCCTGAATGATCTCCAAGTGCAAAAGTCCCAGGAATCCGCAGCGGAAACCGAAGCCAAGCGCGATTGACGTCTCCGGCTCATAATGCAGGGACGCATCGTTTAACTGCAGCTTCTCCAGCGCATCACGCAAATCCGGATATTTCGCGCCGTCCGCGGGATACATACCGCAGTACACCATGGAATTAACTTTCTTATAACCCGGAAGCGGCTCCGCACAGGGATTGTTCACATCCGTCACTGTGTCGCCCACCGCCGTATCTTTCACATTCTTGATGGAAGCCGTCAGATAGCCTACCATACCGGCCGACAGCTCCTCGCAGGGTATGAACTGTCCCGCACCGAAGTAGCCTACCTCCACCACTTCCGCGGTAGCGCCGGTCGCCATCATCCTGATCGATGTGCCCTTCGCCACTCTGCCCTCCATAACACGGCAGAATACGATCACTCCCTTATAGGAATCATAGACGGAATCAAAGATCAACGCCTGTAACGGGTTGTCCGGACTGCCCTTCGGCGCAGGGATCTTCTCCACCACCGCCTCCAGGACTTCCTCGATACCGATACCGTTCTTCGCCGAGATCATCGGCGCATCCTGCGCCTCGATGCCGATCACGTCCTCGATCTCATTCTTCACCCGCTCCGGCTCCGCGCTGGGCAGGTCGATCTTATTGATCACCGGGAAAACATCCAGATCATGATCTAATGCCAGATACACATTGGCCAAGGTCTGCGCCTCAATGCCCTGTGCGGCATCCACCACGAGAATCGCCCCGTCACAAGCCGCCAGCGAGCGGCTTACTTCATAATTAAAATCCACATGTCCGGGAGTGTCGATCAGGTTGAATATATACTCGTTCCCGTCCTTGGCATTATACACGATGCGCACCGCCTGCGCCTTGATCGTGATTCCCCGCTCCCGCTCCAGTTCCATATTATCGAGCACCTGCGCCTGCATCTCCCTGCTGGTGAGCAGTCCCGTCTTCTCTATGATCCGATCCGCCAATGTCGATTTACCGTGATCGATATGAGCTACGATACAAAAATTTCTGATTTTACTCTGGTCTATAGCTGCCATAATCTCCTCATTTCTTATATTTATGCAGTGAAGCTTGCAAACACTTATCTCTCTTGTCATACAGAGATAAGTATAACAAATTGGGAGAAATATGTCCACTGTTACGACACGCGCCGTATTGCGTCCCATTGCGTTCTGCACTTCATCGCGCTACCGCTGCGGCTCTTCGCCGCTTAACACCAGATTCAGCACATGCGCCAGCGGATCACAGGCATTCATTACCTCCTCCACCGTATTATTCTGAGCCCCCAACTCGATTAACAGCGTTTTCGGACACACGTGCATATTATAACGATAAGCCTTCAGATAAATTCTTCTCGCAAGACCCGGATAGTATTCGTTGCACGCCGCCTGCATCTGGAAGGAAAAGGCGAGATTGTCCGCCAGATTCGGATTCTCCAAATACTCGATCTCCCCCTTCCCGCTACGGCTAAGGCCATTGAAAAACATGAACTGCGCCGTGGGTCTGCCCTGAAGATCGACGACCAGTCTCTTATCCGCCGGCATTTCGTCCCTATGTAAATCGATCACCACCTCTATAGACGGATTCTCCGCCAGCAGCTTCTCTATCTCCGGCAGGGAATTACTGTAAGCCTGATCACGAGCATCCTTATCATAACTATGCGTATGGTGCATTACATTGTACCCGTAACGATCACGCAGCAGCGAGGTGAGATACTCTCCCACACCCACGATGCTTGTGGATTCGTCACCTGCCACGGAATCCGCGAATGCTTCTTGGGAATGGGTATGATAGATCAGGATCTGAGGTGCATCGGCAGTGCCCTTCACACGCATGTCCCCGGACAGCAGGCGATCAACCTGCAATAGCTCCTCTCCCGCACTCGTCGTACTGTCCACAGCGTAGAAAGCCTTAATAAGCATCTCGTAACTTCTCAGATCCTCCCACTGATAGCTGTAACTCTTAGCCTGCACGGGCACAAACTCCGGAGCTTCATTATCGCCGTTCTGCTCTGTCGGCTCCTCCTGTGTCGGTGCCTCCTCTTCACCTGCCGCCTGATTTTCCAGATACATGCCATTTTCCGCTAACATGGCATCGGCAAGACTCTGCTCTAAATGCATGGCATTCTCATCATACTCCAGTTCTTCCTCGGATATCGATTTGCGATCTTCATCGCTGCCTTCCAGCATAAGAAGCCTTGCATAGTCACTTTCCGCCGCCGTCTCTTCATCCCCGCCCGACATGATGCTATACTGGAACACCGGATATTGTTCCAGAAGCCATCTAACGTAAATATCACTCGTGATTGTCGCTGTGGACCCATGGTGCATCATGTGCATGGCGGGAAGATACGGTTCCATTACCATAGCGCTAACCCAGTCCGAGAGAACTCCTTTGTCCTGCTCCCGCTGTCGCTGCGTCTCCACAATCTCCGTCAGAATGAAGAAAATCGTTATGATAACAAGTGCTACTATAATTAATTTGACTATTTTCTTTTTCATGTCCATACTAGTTTATATATATGCTGTACGGACATCACTTCATACCATAAGCCCGGCACATCCAAGATGTGCGGACTTTCTTAAGATTCCTCCGGGTAATTGAGCGCCTTATTGATCCCGTCACACAGGATATGGCTGATCTGCTGAATCTGCTGGTCCACATCCTTAGTCGTGACATACATATTATTTAATTCTTTCAGCGCCACCGGGCGTTCTCCCATGGCATCCCCCACGATCGTCGCGGCATCCACCACCGTCGGCACTCCCAACGCCAGAACCGGCACATGAAGGCTATCCTGCGTGATCGCATTGCGGTGATTGCCCACCCCTGATCCCGGATGGATTCCCGTATTCGTGATCTGTATTGTACGGTTCAGTCTCTTGGTGGAACGAGCTGCCAGTGCATCAATCACGATCACCATATCCGGCTTTGTCTCGCCGATCACACCTTTAATGATCTCCGCGGACTCCATTCCGGTCTTTGCCATAACACCCGGTATCAAGCTGCTGACCTGATGCATTTTCGACCGGTTATATGCCACCTTACCGTACTCCCGCACAATATGCCTGTTGATGAAGAGATTGTCTACCACGTTGGGCCCCAGAGAATCCGCCGTCACTTCCCGATTGCCCAGCCCTACTACCAGAATGGACTGTTCTCTGTCCGGTTCAGGCAGAATATCACGAATCTCCCGAGCCAGAATCTCCGAAATCTCCTGGTGGTAATCTTCCTCCGGCTCTGTCATCGCCGGAGCTTCCAGCGTAATGTAGACTCCCATCGGCTTGCCTAACATCTTGGCGCCGTTCTTCGTCTCCACTACCACCTTGGTGATATGGACATCACACGCCTCGTCATAGTGCTCTTCCACCGTAACACCGTGCAGGCCTTCCGCTTTATCCTCGATGCTCTCTCTGGCTTCCAACGCCAAGTCTGTCCTGACTGTCGACCAGCTATCCATGCCATATTCCTCATTTCCCGCATTTTATCTTACTATATGCGTATCTTTATAAGTTGGTTATTTACTTTTCTATTTTTTGCAAAAATAAACAAAATATGTATTGACATCATGATTCTCATAAACTACAATAATATGCGTGTGTTTCCATTAAAACGTCCGTGTCCGGCTTTAATGAGACACGTCCAAATATAGTTTATCGGAATCGGAGGTGTGATCATGGCTAATATCAAATCTGCAAAGAAAAGAATCTTAGTAAACAAGACGAAAGCTGACAGAAATAAGGCGATCAAGTCCGGCGTTAAGACAGCGATCAAGAAAGTATATGCTGCTATCGAATCAGGCGATCAGGCAGCTGCCAAGACAGCTCTTACCGCTGCTACATCCGCGCTTGACAAGGCTACTAAGAAGGGTGTTTATCACAAGAATACTTCTGCGAGAAAAGTATCCCGTCTTACGCTTGCCGTTAATAAGATGGCGTAATCGCTGCGCGGACTCGAGAATAACCAGACAACAAAAACACTTCCTACCGTCATGGGAAGTGTTTTTTATTTGTTCTTTTTATCAGATTCGGGGCAAAAAATGCCTTAAACCTTAATATCTACGGGGCAGATTGCGCGAAATGTTCACGCAGTCGTCCTGCGTAGGAATATGAGATTTTCTTAATATTCCGTTCAATATCCAGCAATTTCGGGACATGGATGTCCCGAAAAGCCCGACATGAGCCCGGATGGCGAATAGAGGGCGGTTGCGTCCGCAGCCTCAGCCTAATCGGAATATTATTAGAAAATCCATATGACGAAGCACGACACAAGGGAACATTTTGCGCAATCTGCCTTTGATATTCTAACGCTGTTACCTGCTGTGGCCGCCGCCTCCGTGGCTTCCTCCGCCACCGCCGCCTCCGCTGTGGCCGCCTCCGTGGCTTCCTCCGCCGCTGCTGCTTGACTGGATCCTGTGCTGTACTACGCTCTTACGCAGGAAACGGTCCTCTCGGACGCGGAACTGCGGTTCCATCCCGTCCACATAGGTGGTTGCGGTCGTGGTCTTCGCTCCGCGCTTGGATCTCCTGTTGCATAATATAAAAATAACAGCCGATACGATTCCTATAGCCCACGGAACCCAAGCCGGCACGTACACATTAAAAAGCCTAGTACCCATCATATCATGGTAGAAATCATTCACATATGTCTTATATGCGCGGTAGGGATTATGCTCCACATAGCGGTATACATTGTCCAGAATATGATTGATCGCCTCGCTTGTATAGGCATCCTTGACCTTGCCCGTCGTACTGAACCATGTATAGATCCGGCCGTCATCCTCCCGGAACCAGTTATCCACTAACAGGACACCGTCTCCGTTCGGCTTATTATAGCCGAAATTGTAAAATTCATAGAACGCTTCCGCATAGACTCTTACGAACTCATCATAGCTCACATTAGGCTCGATCTCTCTCGCATAGTCCTTAAGCGACTCCTGCAGAGTAATCAGCACGATATCACAGCCGGTCTGTTTCTCCCGCTTGGCGATCAGGCTTCGCAGTTTATCTTCCTCCTTATCCGTCAGCACATCGGCGTAATCAAACACCCGCTCATCCGTCGTACACTCCGTATTACTCCTCTGATGGTTGGCAGCACCGGATATCGCACTTTGTCCGGTGCTTATCACTATGTACAGAATCAGGACAACCCCTAATATAATATATAGCCATTTAAAATAATGAAAATACTCTTTCATAGATACCTCCATGCCGGAACAGTTTACCGCGATCAAAGCGCACTCTAAACGTATTTGAGGTTCCGGCTTAAATTGCGTAATTTTACAGAATCTCAAGTACTCTGACCGCCAAAGAGCATATTGCAGTCACGATGGCAAACACGGACGCGCCATAGGCAAAAACTTTTCCCATCGAGACCGGCGTTGTGCCAATTACCTTGCCCGTCTGCCCGTTGACATGAAATTGATATGTTTTGCCCCGGTAACTGTACAGATACTGCCATACCGGCATCAGAGCATAATTGATACCGTTTCTCTGTAGATTCAGATCCTTTCGATAGGGTTTTACCGTATTGTATCCGGTAAGAGACCGCTGCATCAATTCTTCGGAGGCATTGCGCGCCTTCATCTGTGCTCTTCCTTCCAGTTCCGACGCTCCCTGATTATAGATCTCCCCGTAGAAACCGGACATATATTTGGGCTGAAAATCCTGCAGCATCCGGTAGCCGTAAGGTTCCATCAGATCCATGATCCCATCATCCATTGCAAATGAAGCATCCACGGGAATCTTATCGAAATCCAGCTCCATTCTGCGCACTACTTCATAGTATGAAGTCTCCACATATTCTGTATTTCCGCTGGTCCAGCTCCTGACCTTAGTGCCTTCTCCGGCAAAATCATAACGAGCGTTATAATCGTACAGCCAGAACGGCACATAGATTCCCACCATTTTCTCCAGACTCTTCGCCGACATAAAATCGGAGGGTGTAAACAACCTTCTTGTAAATTCCGCCTCCATCGATGCCACGGCTTTTTCCTTATTAATATAGAACGGAAGAATCAGATGCGGCTCCAATCCTCCTTCCACCCGCTCATTATATACAATATAACTGCCGCAATGCTCACATCTGCCCGCCGACGCATAAGCCGGCACCTCCATGGGCGCACCGCAGTTAACGCACTGTGTAAGAGAGCCGCCCTGTATCGTATCTTCACTGTCCTCGCTCTCGCAATGGGGGCAGTACATTCTGCCTCTGCCCGGTTCATACACCACGTTACCGCCGCAGTTTCTACATTTAAATAACATATTCCGTTCCCCTCTCTATATATAACACCCACTATTTATAATGCAGGAATAAAACCTTTCATTATGGCACATTCTTTGTTATACTGACACAAAGAAATATAATAAAGCATAACAAAACCAAGTCAAGGAGTCAACCATGAAAAGAATAGCAATCATTACCGGAGCAAGCAGTGGACTCGGCAGAGAATTTGTAAAGATACTGAAAGAAAAAAGTGAAATCGAGGAAATCTGGGCGATTGCCAGACATCAGGACAAACTGGATAAATTGAAGAAACAGATGGGAAGAAAAGTTCGTTCGATCTCTATGGACGTTGCCGGCCTCACCCGCATTGAAGAGCTCGGCACAATGCTGGAAGAGAGTGATATCGAGGTTCGATATCTTATTAATAACGCAGGTTATGCCAAATTCTGTTCTTACGGCGACTTAAGCGTAACCGAATCCATTGACATGATCAATGTGAACATAAGCGGTGTCGTAGCCATGGGACTTGTATGCATTCCCTACATGCCGCGCGGAAGCCACATTATCAATATTGCCTCTCAGGCTGCATTCCAGCCTCTGCCCTACCAGAATCTGTACAGTTCCACTAAGGCCTTCGTACGCAATTACACGCGTGCGCTGAACGTGGAGCTTAAGGATCGCGGCATAACCGCTACCGCAGTCTGTCCGGGCTGGCTGAAAACCCGTCTGTATGACCGGGCAAACATCGGTGCCGCCAAAGCTACCAGAAGGTTCTGCGGCATGACTACCCCCGATAAAGTGGCGAGGAAGGCGGTTGCAGACGCAGACTGCGGCAGGGATATCTCGATCTACGGCTTCTACGTCAACTTCTGCCACATAGGCGCAAAACTGCTGCCACAGCGCGTCATGATGAAGCTTTGGCTGTGCCAGCAGCATATTAATCCCTATGCACGTCCGAAATCCGGAAATAGCAACAGTTATTCGCGTCCGTCCCAACAGTAGGTGCACAGTTTACACTTGTCTATCCCGACGGATGCGATCATATCATCCAGACGATGGTACCTGAGAGAAGTGAAGTTCAGCTTCTCTCTTATTTTTTCTAACATCTCACTATACTCCGTGCTGTCGGGATCAGCGTAGACCGACAGATTTGGATACTTGTTCTCTCCCTCCATCTCGCTGATTACACGGCGTGCAATCAGCTCCATCTCCGAAGTCGAACGAGAAAAATTCAGATATTTACAGCCAAACAGAAGCGGCGGACATGCCGGCCGGATATGTACCTCTCCCGCACCGCTGTGATAGAGGAATTCAGTTGTCTCCCGAAGCTGTGTACCGCGTACAATGGAATCGTCGATCAGCAGCAGACTTTTGTCCTTAATCAGATCATGTACGGGAATCAGCTTCATCTTAGCAATCAGATTGCGCTGGCTCTGAATCGTAGGCATAAAGGAGCGCGGCCATGTGGGCGTATATTTGATAAAAGGTCTGGAAAAAGGAATCCCCGACTCATTGGCGTAGCCGATCGCATGTGCTGTTCCGGAATCCGGCACTCCCGCCACAATATCCGGATGAGCATCATCCCGTTTCGCCAGCATGGCGCCGCAATTGTAGCGCATCTGCTCCACGCTTATTCCCTCATAGGAAGAAGAGGGATAGCCGTAATAGATCCACAGGAATGTACAGATCTTCATATCTTTACCCGGAGCCACCAGAGACTTCATGCCTTCTGGTGTGATAATCGCAATCTCGCCGGGCCCCAGTTCCCGTTCCGGTTCATACCCCAGATTCAGATAAGCAAAACTCTCGAAGGAGACACAGCATGCATCTTCCTTCTTCCCCACGGTTACCGGCGTGCGCCCGTACCGGTCTCTCGCCGCATAGATTCCCTTCGGAGTCATGAGCAGCATGGTCATGGACCCATCGATCAATTCCTGCGCATAGCGGATACCCTCTATCAGATTATCCCGCTGGTTGATGACCGCCGCCACCAGCTCCGTAGCATTGATATCCCCGCCGCTCATCTCCAGAAAATGAGCGTGACCACTTTGGAAAAGTTCCTTCACGATCTCGTCTTTATTATTGATTTTACCCACCGTCGTGATTGCATAGGTCCCGTGATGGGAGCGAATGATCAACGGCTGTGGTTCGTAATCGGAAATACAGCCTATGCCGAAACTACCGTGCATGGTATTGGCATCTTTATCAAATTTCGTACGGAAAGGAGCATTCTCGATATTATGGATCGCCCGGTCAAAGCCTTCCTCCTTGCTGTATACCGCCATACCGGCCCGCCTCGTTCCAAGGTGCGAATGATAATCCGTCCCGAAAAATAAGTCAAATACGCAGTCCTGCTTAGAAGCCACACCAAAAAATCCGCCCATAACATTCTCCTCTCCTGTTTATTATCTTACAAAAGCCGCTCAGATTCTCTACTCTTAATCAACAAATCATCATCTTCCGTGCCCGTCATAGATCTCACAGCCGCACCTTCCGCTCTCTTTGACATGATTTAACGCCCTGACCGCCCTCTTGCCAAGCTCTCTGCAATCCTCCGCCGAATCGCCGAAAGCCATGCCGATGCTCAGCGTCACCGGCGGAAGCTCTCCTGTCGGATGCAGCAGAACGTCGTTGACCTCTCCCGCCTGCCGGTAAAGCAGCGTCGTGTGCGCGACCGCAACCCCGGACAGCCACATGGCAAAAGTATCTCTGCCCTGTCTGCTCATACATACCGATTCTGCAAACGAGTAAGAAAGCACCTCCACTACACGCCGCAGGACAGCATTGCCTGTATCCTGCCCGTAGATTTCACACACTTCCCTGAACCGGTCCACATTGCCCACAAGCAGACATCCCTGACTATGCCCGGCGCGCAGTTCTTCATCGACAATCCGCTCGAAGTCTCTTCGCTCGACCAGCTTATCGAATGCGTCCTGCCCCGTCCCATGCATATCCTGATTCCCGAGATCGGTGGCCTCCGCCCGGGAAAGCTCCTCCTGCTGCGCACGCTCCCCGTTCTGTCCGAAAGCCCTATATATTTTTCCCTTAAAACCATGAAACCCTTGTACGACCTGCTTCCTCATACTCCTCAATTCCCGCGAACCATGAGTCAAAATCCTCAGATACTTTAAACACTCCGATGCATTTAACATACTACGTAACTGTTCAGAACTCTGTTCCTCACAGTTACGAAGATGCACAGAAATTATGCATTCTGCATAATTTCGCGCATGCCTGTCTCGGGTTTTCTGTGACTTCCGCTTACGCTTCACTCACAAAAAACACCTCGCGGAATCACCTTCTGAACAGTTACCATACTACCATATAAAATGAAAATCTACAACATTGATTTCTCAAAGGATAATGACATATTCCTATCCAATCATAGCCAGTACCCATCGCAGAGGAAAATTAATATCTTAAGGATCCCCTTAAAAGGTTTGAAAGCACAAGAAATTGAGCCTGTCGAGGCTCTCCACGAGCATCGCAGACTCAATCAGTTTCATGATATAAAACCGGAACTAGCACTAGCAGAGCGTAACATCAATACGACTCACCTTGCCGTCACGCACATCTTCCGCCGGACTGCCGCTTATCACACCACTTAGCGCACTCACTTTACTGCCGTCCGCATATTCCAGCGTGCACTCCGTGATCTGATACTCACCTGGGATATAATCTTTACACTCATCCACATGATAGACCACCTTCGTCTCTCCCATAAATACTGCTTCCACACTGCCGTTCTCCTGAAGCAGATAAGCGGGCAGCGCCGGCGTAAGCTTCAGCGTAAGTTCCCCGTCGTACACCTTAAAAGGATGTCTGCCGAACATCATAATAATCCACATGTTCAAAAACTCCACCGTAGAACCGCTTAAACGCGCCACAAATCCCTTGCCGTGATAGCTGCTGTTGGGATTCTTACTGCTGGCAATAAAGGAAGAATTCTCATAGATACTTCTGCCGTACACCTTGCTGTCAAGGAACGGAATCGCTGCTTTACGGAAATCCTCGAAGAACTCCCTGTACATCTCGGATTTTAACAGTTCCAGCAGGTATTTATATTCCATATGAAGCCAGATGGATTCATTCTCCAGCCATCCCGGCGTAAACGCTCTCGCACGTCCCAGCTCATAGGAAGCCTCCTGCAAAGAAGCATTGACCTTATACATGGACAGTTTATCGTCATACAAGTCGCTTCCTTTCACCTGCTCGTACAGCTTACGTTTACCGGACATCGCCTGATCTAATTTCAGATACCGCACGGGGCCCTCCAGGAACAGCGGCACCTCTCCTACCTGCAGATCAAGCGGCATGATGCCATCCTCACACTCCTGATACTCCGTCACTTCATAAGAAAAATAAGTGGGACAGATACCGCCCGCCATTTCGCAAGCCTTCTCTATACCTCTACGCACGATCTCATGCCACTCTTCCAGCATCTGTACCAGTTTCTCACCGGAAAGGCTCTTCACGTCGCCGCTCACTCCGGCGTAGACCCGATCTCTGTAAGCTTCCTTCACATCATTGATCTGATTCCAGAAGGACATTACCTTCTGCTCCGTCATCAGCGTCTTCTTTTCCGCCGCTACGACCTGATCGATCTGTTCTATGAAATCCGCCAGCTCAGTCAGCACCTCCACATCTCTCGGATAGCGTTTCAGCGCATGTATCGTATACTCCAGATTTCTCGCCAGCTCGCAGCTCTCCGCCATAGAGGAGCCGAACAGTGCCGGCAGACCGTTTAATGCATCGTACCAGCCGGGCTTGCCGCCCTCCATCTCCACGCCCATTCCGTAAGCATCCAGCGTCGCAAATTTGGTCGCTGACAAAAGCAGAAGCTTCTCCATCAATGTAACGTAAATGGTATCGCCTTCTCCACCCTTCGCGCAAAGCAGCTGCCCGTCCTTAACATCCAGTTCTTCTATCGCTTTGTACTGGCGGATTCCCTTTTCCGTTTTCACACAGCGCTGTGCACGTTTCTTTACTTTTGCCTGAGGTCTGTAATAGCTGTACGTTTTTTCATACAGAAGTTCTTCTTCTTTCTCCGGGAAAACACTCAGATAGCTTTCCAGAAGATCTAAGTTGTAGGTCCAGTGATCCGACCAGTAACCCTCACCGAACTTACCGTTCACGACGCCTTCTGCCGCCGTCATGACCTGCTTAAAAAGTGTCTCAACCTGCTCTTTTGTCCGACCGGATAGATCCAGCTCTCTGTAAAGCGCTCCCGGCGTAAAAGGCTTAGAGAGCATATCGCAAAGCTTCGCTCTCACCTGTGCGCTGTCATCCCGGAAGATTTCCTCCGCCTTCGCAGCATTCAGACGGTAGGTGACTTTCTCCACTCCCAGCGGGTTATAACCGTCAGGCTGAATGAGACTGTAGAAGGTCTTGATGCTCTCCCGTCCCGTAAAAGGCGCAAAGAACACATCGCACCGCCTGTTCTGATTCACATCACGGAAATTACCGTTGCCCTGAGAATAAAACTCAGGAAGCATACTGAAATAGTTGTAATCCCGCTCCAGATCACCGTGTTTTCTGGAATACACGTAGAAGACCTTATCATCCGTCAGTTTGATGGGATAACCGCCCCGCAGTACATTGTCCATATAGGTATACTCACAGTAAGCGTCGAAATCGGGATTCGCCGTCTTCGTTCTGATATGTCTGCACAGATCCTCCGCCAGTCGGTCCGCCACCTGCTTCTTTTCTTCAAAATATGCCGCATCCGGCTTCCTGTCTGCAAACTCCTCCAGCAGTTCCTTACTTTCCACCTGTCCGATCAGCTCATAGAGCACGATCTCTTCTCCTACCGCCAGTTTCGCCTGCGTTCCGTAGAAGCTGCAGGGTACCAGATTCTGATTTACCTGCGGCATCGCCAGAAGCTCCTGTAATCCATGCTCGATAAAGCCCACCGGTCTCTCCAGAGACAGATCATATGCAAATATCACTTCCGGATCGGTGACTGCCTGCAGCATAGTACCGTCCGCCAGTGTGCCGATGGAGAAATTACCGCCGTTTATCTCCGTTACCGCTGCGGAATCCACTGTGCTCGCCCGAACACGCATAAAGGGATGTCCACCCACATCTTCCACCTGCATCCACGCCTTCATGGTCTGTCCCATTAATTTCATGCTCTCCTGATCGATGCCGTAGGGAATGCATGCCGGCATACCATCCAGAATCTCCAACTGCGCCTCCTGACTGCCGGTATTCTTCACGCACACTCTGCGCACCAGACCGCCGATCTTTTCCTCCGGCAGTGTATAATATGACACGCTCGTCACAATTCCTTCCTGCTCATGTTTTTCCTCGATCTCCAGACCGTTCATGGTGATGCACATGCTATGCGGGATATTTTCGTCCCGGAAAGGCTCCCATACCCTGCCTTCTTTCTTAATAAAAGTACGGAATCCGGTCTTTTTCACATTCTGATAAGCCTGATGTGCCGGATAAAACTCCATGATGGCATGATCCTTATTCTCAACCCCGAAGCTGACCACGCCCTGTCCACGGTTTACATAATAGCACCAAATCGGGATGCCCCTCACGCCGCTGATTCCCGGCAGGAAACTGGCAAAAGCCGACTGTTTCCCGTAATTTTCGATTCTGTATGCCGCCGTATTCTCTTTCATCACTGTAATTATGCTCCTTTCAAGGGTAAATATATCAAATGCTTGGGAACTTCCTATGCCTGCAGCTCAACAACGATCTCATGGGTGCTCTCCTCACTGAGCTTTTCGATCTCGGTGAGCGGAATTCTCACTTCATTATCCTGCACCGCAAGCTGCCCTCCGTCTAATGTGACACTGCCGATCCGATAGGCGCCGGCTTCCGCATTCTGCGCATTGACATAGACAATATGCCACCTTTTCCCTCCGAAGTTCAGGGTGAGACCCGCGCGGCCATCCTGAAATTGTTCCTTCATAAGCTGCGGCGCAAGAATCATATCGCCACAGTTTCCTCTGACGCCGAACATCTGCGTGATCACCGTCAGCATCATCCAGCTCGCCGCACCCGTCAGATAATGGTACATGCCTCTTCCCCTGTCATTGAAATACTCCGGTATTCCCGGATAGATCATGCTGGTATTAAAATCCGCCACCTGCTCGTACAGCGTGTACAGGGCGCGATATCCTTCCCGTCCGAAACCGCGTCTGTAGAGCGCATTGGCATACATTGTGGTCATGTGTGAAAAGACTGCTCCGTTCTCCTTATGCCCGTATGCGAAACCGAACATTCTGCCCAGATCGGTCTTTAATTCTTTAAAGTCAGTATTCAGGCGATAGCCTCCCACTTCCTTCTGATATAAATATTTATCCGCCGCCTTAACAATCTCTGCGGTCTGTTCATCGGTAGCGGTGCCGGACATCACGGTAAATACCTGTCCCGTCAGCATCATCCGTACACCTTCGGGCTTGATTCCCTCACACTGACGTCCGCTATTGTCATAATAGCTGTTAAACCATCCGCAGTCTTTGCCGTCGATCCACTCGGTTCTGCGAATATGTTCCCTGATCCACTGTGCCTTCTCCCGCAGGCTTGCCTGAACCTGTTCGCTGTCAAGCTGTATCTTCCTGCCCGATACCTGATGGAATATACTCTTACAGTAATCTGCAAGCAGGGCTTTCTTCTGCTCTGCATCCTCATACAGCTCTGTGCCGGAAGCTAACAACGGCTCTATCTCCGCTAATACTTCCACGCTCTCCATCTGCAGCCGTTCACGCAGCAGACCGATCAACTCCGCCAGCACATCCAGATTATCCGCATAGGCAGCGGTAAATGCCACGCTCTCTCCTCTGTCCGCCGCCATGTCAAGCGCATCGTTCCAGTCCGCACCGCGCAGCCGCATGTGATTGTGCTCGCCCACCTCGTAGAAGACCGTAAGATTCTGCACCAGAATGTGCTCTAATACGGAGCCCCGATATTCATGACCCTCCTGATCTTTCAAAACCGGCGTTCCGTCGGCTTCCCATGCCTGGTCGATGTCAGTGCCTCTGGCTTCCTGCTTGTCTTTAAAATATGTATTCTCTTTCAACAGAACCGACAGATCGCCGGTCTGGTCTATATACATTTTAGTCGTCATAAGCGGCCATAAACCATGATCCATCCAGACTCTTGTGATGTTGTTACGATCCGCTATGAACTCGCCCTGCTTGCTGCCTATGATCGTGGCATTGCTGCCGTCGATCCGCACGCCGCCGTAATTGTCGATGAGCATCTGCCGCACGTCATCCGGCTGCATAATTAACAGTGCCAGACAATCCTGCCAGAGATCACGCCATCCTCTGCCGCCCTTACCGTAATCATGGTGAGGCAGGAACGAACAGCCGTAGATTCTGCGCAGCATGGGCTGGAAATTCACCCAGAACATGAAATTATCAAAATTAGAATCCGCCGTTTCATAGGACACATTGATCCTGTCCAGCCAGTACTGTTTCGTATTCTGAAGCGCTTCCTGTACCTTACCGTCATCGCAAAAAGCCGCTAACATCCCGTCAATCATCTCTCTGTTCTCTTCCGCACCGATGAAGATGATATAGCTTCTGCTCTCTTTCGCCTGCAGCGTAACCGGGGCAAACCTCATGGCACCGATGATCTCATAGCCGTCATACTGTCTGCCGGCGGGATCATATGGCTGCTCTGCCAGCACACTCTCCGGTCTTTCATAGCTGCCGCCCTCTCCGATATAATCCTCCACCATTGGCATGAATCCCACAGGCGCTGTTCCATCCTGCTCCATACCGCATACATAGTAAGTGATCCGATTCTTCTGATGCCCTCTCTCGTCAAAAGAAAGTGTCGGTGTAACCAAAACGCCGTTCTTCGTCGTCTCGGCTCTGTGCAGTAAGGAAGTCACATGTCTGTGATCCCGCAAGTTATCCGCACTCCTGCCGTAGAGTGGAACAGCTGCCGTAGGTGTCAGTGTGACTGCCTCATCCCCTCGGTTTATAATCTCCACATGCATGATCTCCACAGAATATTCCGATACCGGCACGAAGGAAGTGATTTTGGATGCCACGCCGTATTCTGCGATCTCCCGTTCGATCTGATGCCACATAGGTCCTGCAGTCAATACGCTTCTGTCCTGTGCGTCCGTGAAACGCTTCGCTTCCGCCTGCGCCGAAACGCCCGTCGCTGAGAAGCATGCACCGTCAGCAAGCCTGCACCAGAAGTTCCTTGTAGATTTGTTGTTATGAAGTTCTTCCGCGCTGACAGGCTGTAAAACAAATTCATTCTGACTGCGTTTCAAGTCACCGCCCAGCCTCGGCGTAACGGCTCCTTTTAACCCCTGCTCCCCCGCTATGGGAAAATACAGATAGCTTACGTTCTCCGGCTGCTCCAGCCGAAAAGTTCCCTGATGATCCATAAATTCGTACGATTTCATTTCTGCATTGCGCATATGGTTGTTACCCCCTGTTATAATATAGTAATCGGGCTTTTACCGGGTTACTTCTAGCATTATCATATAGATTTTGAACATAAATTACGGTGTCATTTTTTATATTTAGGTGTATTATTTTTATACGAATTCCGGTAAAGCACCGTTTTATTTATTATAGCGTTGAATTTGGGTTTTTTCAATCGGGAGGGGAGTGAAATTGCAGTACTGTGATAGGTTATCTAAAACGTCCGCACAGATGAAGAGTAATATCTACGGAACCGCGCTTTCGCTCCTTTCACAGCGCAGCAGACACTAAGCTCGAAAGTTGCTTTGCAACTTTTAACCTCGCTAAGTGCTGGCGCTGTTCTAGGGGGTTCCTTAAGATATTACTCTTCATCTGTGCTGGTTATTGGAAATTGCTGAAAACAGAAATACTGAAATTCCGAAAATGTCATGTAGGATGTAGAAACAAAGAATTGGAGAAATGTCAGTTTATGATTGCATTTTATTAAGAAAAGAGTATAATAAGGGATTTGGAAACGGAGGCGTGATATTATGAACAA
The DNA here is from genome assembly GCA_014804655.1 of Lachnospiraceae bacterium. Lineage (GTDB taxonomy): Bacteria > Bacillota > Clostridia > Lachnospirales > Lachnospiraceae > UBA3282. The sequence goes on from JAAUZK010000047.1 coordinate 50,945, forward strand.
GGATCTGACCGTGGGGAAACCGGAAACTGTACTGTGGCAGTTCTGTCTGCCGTTGTTTGGCAGTATTATTTTTCAGCAGTTATACAATATCGCTGACAGTCTGGTCGCCGGCAAATTTATCGGCGAAAACGCCTTGGCCGCAGTGGGAAACAGTTACGAGATCACTCTGATCTTTATCGCTTTTGCCTTCGGCTGCAATATCGGCTGCTCGGTCATCGTGTCGCGGCTGTTCGGTTCTAAAAAATACGGTGAAATGAAAACGTCGGTTTACACGACCATGATCTCCAGCGGTGTTTTGTGCGCGATCCTGATGATCTTCGGGCTTGTCTGCTGCGATGTCCTTCTTGATCTGATCCATACGCCGTCTGAGATTCTCTCCGACTCTAAATTATATCTGAACATTTACATATGGGGACTTCCCTTCCTTTTCTTCTATAATATAGCAACGGGAATCTTCTCTGCGCTGGGCGATTCCAAAACACCGTTTATCTTTCTGGCAATCTCCTCGACTGCCAATATTCTGGTAGATATTCTGTTCGTAGCCGCTTTCAACATGGGAGTGGCCGGCGTTGCATGGGCAACCTTTCTCTGTCAGGGTGTAAGCTGTGTGCTTGCAGTAATAGTTGTATTAAAGCGACTGTCCGTCATCCCGACCGAGGGCAGGGTCGTCTTATATTCTTTTGAGATGTTTAAAAAGATAGCGGTGATCGCGGTTCCCAGTATCTTACAGCAGAGTTTTATCTCTGTCGGCAATATCATTATCCAGAGCGTGATCAACGACTGCGGGGTGGAAGTTACTGCCGGATATGCCGCTGCGGTCAAGCTTAACAATCTGGTAATTACCTCCTTCACCACGCTGGCTAACGGATTGTCCAACTATACGGCGCAGAATATAGGTGCCGGCATTCTGCCGCGGATCAAGGATGGCTTCAAAGCGGGCGTTAAGATGGTGTGGCTGCTCTGCGTTCCTCTCGTGGCGCTGTATCTCGTAGCAGCGAAGACTCTTGTCACCTTCTTTATCAACGACCCTTCCGAGCTGGCGCTTGCCTCCGGTATGCGGTTTCTCTATATTGTAGCTCCTTTCTACTTTATTATATCCGTCAAACTGATTGCCGACGGCATTCTGCGCGGCGCCGGGCTTATGAAGAACTTCATGATCGCAACCTTTACAGATCTGATCCTGCGGGTCGTGCTGGCCGAAATCCTGTCCCGGCAGATAGGCTATATCGGGATCTGGTGCGCATGGCCCATCGGCTGGACAATAGCTACGGGGCTGTCGATTACCTTTTATCGGAGAGGTCCGTGGCGGAAAGCCGCCTGACGCATTTATATTTCAAAAGAATAATCTCCCTTCTTTATTTTCCCTTTTTTTCTTAAAATCCCGTCAAAAAACAGGGAGAAACAAACCGGGAAGATGAAATGCAATAGTGCCACCGAAACGATGGATTTAGTATTAATTCCCATATCCGTAAACGTAAATATCTGCCCTACAAATCCGCAGGTTCCCATGCCGGCTCCCGCGGGTGTATTGGTTGCCTCCAGAATGCATGTTGCGATTGGCGCTATGATAATCGAGGATAAAGTGGGCGGTAATAAAATCCAAGGATTCTTTAGAATATTAGGGAACTGAAACATGGAAGAACCCAGTCCCATTGCCATTACCCCGCCCATCTTGCAATCCCGGTAACCTGTTGCGGCAAATCCTACCATCTGCGCACAGCATCCAACCGCAGCCGCTCCCGCCGATATTCCTGACAGATTCAGCATGATGCATAAAGCCGTACTGGAAAGCGGCGAGGTTAGGACAAGACCTACAATCACCGACACAATGATTCCCATAAAAAACGGCTGTAATTCCGTCGCTTTCATGATAATCAAACCTATCCCACTCATTAACATTTTCACCCCAGGTCCAATGAATGTGGCTGTAAGCCCTCCTACCAGAAGAGTAACTCCCGGAGTTACTAGAATATCAACCTTTGTTTCTTTCGATACCGCCTTACCAAATTCCGCCCCTACGATTGCAGAAACAAGTGCCGCCGCTTCCCCGCCGATACCGGCACCAAACGCTCCTGTCACCGCACTTGTAAATAAAACAAGCGGCGGCGCTTTCAATGCCCATGCAACTGCAACACCGATCGCTGCTCCGACCTGTTTCATGGCAAAGCTACCCAGTTGTGTAAAATAAGTAAAGATTCTATATTCTCCCAAAAGATTCTGTCCCTGCTCCCCGACCGTTTTAAATATTAAGCCGATCAGTAAAGAGGCAAATACCGCCTGCGCCATTTGAGACAATGCGTCGATGCCGTATCGTTTCGGTGAAATAACAATATCTTTTTTTCTCAGAAACTCTTTTACTCTCATAATTTCCCCCTCTGCTTGGTTACTCGTCCCCCAAAACATTAATTTTACACTTTTGTATACAATCTTCGAATTAGGTTTTCATGCTTGAATTGTACAATATTTCATCCTATACTTATATAGAAAAAAGAAGCATAAAACATGAATTTTGAACCGCACAAGGAAATGATCATTATGAGATATGATTTCTTACCACTGATTAAACACTCTTTCGCTTACGGAACGGAACATATCATACCTGAATTTATCATCAGCAGCAAAGCCAAAGAAACGTTGATCTATCCGAAATCTTTCAGCTTGTTGAAAACAGCTTACGATTACTACACGGAAGGCAGCAATCAGGAATTCTATGAAATTCGATATATATTAGAAGGAGAAGGCTATTTAAAATATAACGGAAAGAGCTATCTGCTGAAAAAAGGAGACGGCTGCCTGATCGACTGCCGCCAGAAATATTATTACCAGACCAGCAGCTACCACTGGGTCAGTACCTCTCTGTATTTCGATGGTACGCCGGCTGCCCCGTTAGTACAATCCTATCTGCAATCCGGTAATGTTAAATTTTCCAATACTGAGTTTTTAAACTTTGAACCATTCCAGACACACATATTGCAATGCACGCAAAAAGCTGCCCCATATATGGAATATGAAATTTCCGCCACCTTTTATCTGCTCCTGACAAATCTTCTGATCGTCCGGAGCAAAACCCGCAGTACAACTTCTGACATTGTTGAGAAAATAGTTTCTTACATGCAGGCAAACTATATGAAAAATCTCTCATTAGATGACCTGTCTCACCATTTCGGCTTAAGCCGTACCCATATGTCCAGATGCTTTAAGGAGTACACAGGCTTCGCACCGCATGAATATATCACAAGGCTCCGTATCTACCATGCCAAGTATCTTCTGAAGGCAACAGAACTATCCATTGAAGAAATAAGCCATCAGACGGGATTCACCGATTCCGTTTATTTCATTCAGGTATTTAAAAAAATGGAAGGGATAACGCCTTCTAAGTTTCGGAAAGGGTGATGGACGGGAGCGCCATGCAAAGTAGGGCCGTAAAGAATCCCTTAGTGCTCATAACTCCATTGAATCTGGATTCAATAAAAAGTCGTATACATTCATGATCAATATACCGTCATCATTATAAAATGGTTTCGGTGTATTTGATGTGATTACAATTTTCTTGCCGAATGCAGTAATTTTCCTTGACAAAAACGGAAAATTACACATAATATATAAGTAGGAAAAGCTTCCTAGGTGTTCCACTACCTTAAAGGTGAATTATGATTGGTGTTCCGCCACCATGAAGGGCGAATTATGATGAATGAGTAAGGATATCCTTCCTTACTCATTACTTTTTAGGAGAAATTAATGAATCTATTCTTTTACGATGTAGATGTAGACTATGTAAGATATCTAAAAACGTCAGAAATCACAAATCGTGGTTTTACACGCGTACCTGACATAGAATACCAAAATGAGAAGAAGATGGTCTGTGGCGTGGTTATGGAAATCAATAGTTTTAAATACTATGTACCTATATCTTCTTACAAAACTAAGCAAGATAACAATTTATTAATTCAATTAAATGATGATAAGTTCAATCCTATCAAAGGTTCGCTTAGATTTAACTATATGTTTCCGGTTGATGACAAATACATTACACGTCGCGATTTTTCGAAAGAAACGCCCAGCCGCAGGGAATTCCTCCGTCGCCAGTGGGTATACTGTAATTCCATTGAAAGCGATATACGAAAAATGGCCGAAGATACATACAACACGGTTATTGCTGGCATAGATCAGGGACTTGTTAAATCTTCATGCGATTTCAAGTTGCTTGAAGAAGCTGCTAAAAATTATCATCCAAATCAGCAGTAAATAGAATAATCTATGACGAAGTTCCATGATCCTCTCCATAACACCCCTGCCATCCGGACCGCGGTGTACATAGTTCCCCAGCAGGATCAGCTTCGTGTCCTCTTCCTCCAGATGCTCCAATACCATTGACAGGGCTTCTTCAAATTCTGCTAAATAGCCGTGAATACGACAGCGTCTCCTCGTTTCTATCAATAATTTCTTCCAGTGTCTAAAGTATTCTGGCAGCCAATTGTAACTTCGGCTTACTATAACAGAAATAATTCTGCTCCTCGACTAGCTCGAATCTCTCTTCAAATGTGGAAGATTTCGGGATGCCGTAAAAACAATCATCATACCAAGTTTGAAATAAGTTGTCAGGTAGAAGCTCTATGTTCTTTGAGCCGAACTCTACCAACTGCTTGAACACTCCTTCTTCTACTCTTGCAATTTCTCTGTCGGCAAGTATCATGCTTATTATTTTCATATTCTTCAATCCTCCTACTAGGCTTTTTATATTGACTATTATAAAAAGCAAAAAGGTGGTTTTTTCCGCCCTTCCACACTTTCTACATGCCGGTTTATTGATTTGGGATTATTACCACAATCCATAATCAACATTGTCCACATATCCGTTTTCTCTTAATTCCTGAAGATAGCATATAGCCATATCTGATTCCCATCTATTTCCTGCCAGCATGATAAGCGGTGTATGCAGATCCCGATAATGGGCGCATGGAATACCAAATAATTGTCTGGCAGTCTCCTCCGTATCTTTTTCTATCACCTTTTCCGGTAAAATAACTTCATACGCAAAATCGTAATTTTCCTCATCACACCAGAATCTTCCCCACGCCATACCTCCGCAAAGCTCCCGGTTTGCCTCGTTACATAAACGAATAAACGCATTCATTGTTTCATCCGTTATGATTACCGGACTCGGAAAACATAGAAGTCTTATATCATCTTCTTCAATAGTTATTGTGCATTGAAGCTGCAGTGGTGGAAGAAGCGGATTGCGAAACTCTATAAAAAGATGCCAGTCTTCTTTTAATATAGATACAACAGGACCTTCCTTCTGTATTTCCATACTATCAAAGCCTAGTTCCGCACATTTATTCTTAATTATTTTATCTAAAAGAATCTTATTTTCTGTTTTCATATTGTACCTCGGTTATTCATACAAGTTCTTCGTTACTATCAAACTCTCTTCACATAAATAACTTCTTCCGTCTCCACACAGAACGCCGCCAGTTTTCCTCCTGCCACACAGGCACAGTCCATCGCAATGTGCCCGTTCTTTCTGTACACTTCCGGTTTTCTCCAGCCGTCAATATAAACAGTCGGCGTGTGTCCCGTCACCAGAAATATATTTTCGTCCGGATAATATCTTCTGGAATAATCCGTCCTCTCTTCCAGAAAATCATATAACTCATATTCATCCAAATCTTTATCCAGCGCAAAATTACTAAGTCCGGCATGGACTAATCTATATTCCTTTCCGTCGTTTTCTATCACTTCATACACAGACGCTCCTTCTATGTAATCCAGCACATCCATTTTTTCAGAAAAACTCAGCTCTCTGAATTTCTCCACCGTAATCAGTCCACCATCCTGACACCATAAATTATAAACCGAAAGAAGCTCAGATGTCAGATGGGTATCATAGTTTTCCTTTGTGATCTCCACAGACAGTTTTTTCATAAGCGTATACATGATAAAATCATGATTACCCAGAATAAAAATAACATTAGGTCGCTTCATCATATCCTGCAGAACTTTGATCGGTTCCGGCCCACGATCTACGACATCACCCAACACATACAATTCATCCTCTTCGGAAAATTGAATTTTTTCAAGCAACATTTGATACTGATCATAGCATCCGTGTATATCAGACACAATATATCGCATATCAGAATCTCCCTTTGCTATTTTTCTTTGAAACATTCAAATAATGTTCCATCTCTCTCCGCAGAGCACTAAATTGCTTCTGTGTCTGTGGATTCCGACTCTCAAATCGCAGCAACTGTTCCAGATAACCATCCTTTTTTACAATACGAAGACTCTCTGAAAACACAAGCTCATATACCAGAGAAATATGTCCTACCAAATGATCGACCGGATTCTGCTTTATTTGTCTCGGAGTTGCACGGTGTGCAAAAAAGTTATCCATGACCGCCTCCGTCACAACGGCATTTTGCACATCCTCTATTGTTGTATTATATATTTCTTCCAACGGGGTCTCAGCATTCACCCTTAAAATATCAATTTTGTCCGCATCCCTTAAAACGTGGCAAAGCCTCTCTGTACGCTCATTCAGCTCCTCCGGAATGCGATATGCATTGTGCGTCATAATTGCCGTCTCCAACAGCAAATCCTCCGTTCCATCCTTGATATAATCCCGAATTTTGTTTTCACTGCCAAATAGTATTTCTGCGCCCAACTTTGCGTGATCAACTGACACTGCATCATTAAAAGTATCATACCTTCTGAGCTGTTCGAATCTTCCCACATCGTGCAGCATACCAAGAAGCCATGCCAGTTCCACATCCTCTATGGGTAAATTTTCTGATCGTGCAATCTGCTCACACAATCCGGCCACACGGTATGTATGCGCAATTTTTAATTTAACCTTCACATTAGTGGAATCATAGGCATTCGTATATTTCCGAAAGGTGTTTTTTACCTGTTCTCTGTCTATCTTCATGTCCGTCTCCCTCTCCACAATCTTTCAAGATTTCCTATAATTGTAACATAGACCGAAACATTATGTGCAATTACTGACCCATCACATCTTTCACCTGCATTAAGGCCTCCAGCTCTCCGTTCGCAACGCGGTCATTGAATGCCTGAATCCTGCTTTCCTCGCGCATCGTCTCTTCCATTCTTGCTGCGTTTTCCAATTCCTCTGCGGTAAACAGTTTTCTTCGCTCCTGCAAGATACTGATATAATGATCAAGCATGCGTTCCATAGGCTGTATGCCGTCCGGTGCAAGGGGTTTCCGAATATCTCCGGCACCGCTTAAATCTTTGATATTCTCCGGCGAAATGTCCCCGTCAAAAAACACCTGAAAATGTTCCTGCTCAATCCATTGCAGATGCTCTTCAGGACTGCTCCAATAGCGGGCAAATACTCCGTCCCCAAAAGATTCCAATAAGAAGACTGGTACATAGTCCTCATAAGGTTTTCTGCCTCTGGCCACGTTCAAACCTCTGTCGGGAAGTAGAAATACATTTTCCCTTCCCATTCCAAGTTCAAACAATGTACTTAGTTTCTTGACGATTGGCTGTTCAACCGGCAGAAGACGTTCCATATTATCATCTTTGATCAGCTCCCGTATAAACTTATACTTCCCACCACAAATCACACTCTTGTCATTAAGCCTGATAATCGTGTCCTTTAAGGGCCTCCAAAGACTGAACATCGTATCCGCATATAAATTTCCGCCGGTCAAGACACAATCCCTGTCATGCCATCTCCGATACTCGTCGTGCACCACCTCATTGCCACGATATGGTACGTTGGGGCTATGGACATCGTAATCGATCCACTCATCTATTTTTCTTCTGATCGGCTCATAAATTTTATTGCACATCATATTTTTCCTCTCTTTCCTTTTTTGCAGTTCTATGATTTGCGCTCCAATCCTGCTGCCTTTTACAAATATTCCTTAAATGCATCCTCAAATAAAAGTGTCAGTGTATTGAGCAGCTCATCCTGAAAAATCCTGTCTTCTGAGTACTCTATGTTTTTACGCTTATACTGCTCCTTAACCCTTGCAAAATACGCATTTCTCTGAGCAACCAATTCCGAATCCGGTTAACAGGATAAGTGAATATCCGTCAATCCCCTGCTCATTTTCGTATAAAAATCAGGACATTTTTCCATTATATCAAATGCGCAATCAAAATATAGTAATTGGGGATTGATCTGTTTCCATCTGGTCACTACTCCCGGAATCTCACACTGGTTTATAAAACATTCTGTTTCATCAATAATCTTATTCAGCTTCCTAGCAATTTCCTGTTCTCCCAGAAACAAAGACATGGCACTCTTTCTGATTTCACCAATTTTTCTTTCCACATATTTTCTCGCATTGTCCTCATTAGAATTTTCTTCCATTTCTTCTCCCTTGGGAACCTTATAGAAAACTCCGTTTCTTCAAACAAGGACAATAATTCCCACAACTTCTGATACACTTCTTCGATTGCTTTTCTGATCTCTCTTTTTTTTCATAAACGCCTGCCTCCCTTTCAATTCTCGATCGTCAATGAACTTTTGATATATGCTTATTATAAAAAGCAAGAAGGCGGTTTTTTCCGCCTTCTTGCTTTGTTTTTTAATATATTATTTAATTACATTCTCCATTTTCTTTGATCTATTTAAAATCATGCACTCTAATCGCTTTAGCATGTCACATAGTTTTTCCGCCGAGAGATCTTGCAACCTGTGCTCCCTATAATTCTCTATGTAATTATCATTAAGTGGTTCTCCATTCACAATATTGATAGGCCAGCCATCTTCTGCTATAAAGGGCTCTAGCATAAAATACTCAACATATTCTGGAAATGTACCAAAATGCTCCAGCCATGTTTTTATATGTGTTTTTTCACTCCGGTACTGATTATATAGCATATCTGATGCGTACTCCCCGTTATCATATCTTCCCTCTAACGCATGTTTTATTTCCAACAATGTCAAATCCACTCTGTCTTCCAAATAATTCCTAACTCCCCGCTGTTGATTATAATTACAATCACGCTTCCCTTTCGGCGGCACTGGCCATAAAAAAGAACCTCCTATTGTGCGTGTATTTTTAACATACTGTGTAATTCGTTTTTTCACTTTATCTCGCTCCTCTGGCTCGCTGTTTTGATACAAACGAAGGAGGTTTGTAAGAGGATATCTATTATCATTATATTTCGTTTCAGTTGCACTAAATCCAAATTGATCAGATGTTAAACGAAACAGCACTTTTCTGCTCTGAGTTACAACTATTTTCTTCTCATCCAGCTTATCATACATATCATCATCTATCTTCTCCGACGTTGTCATCGGAGCTTTACTAGGCGGCAAGAAAAGATAACTCTTTTTATATTTTTCTTCCTGGTGATTCAGAAAACAGGTCAAATGATTATAGAAATTGCTTTTGTTAACATCACTTACAGAATCCGGATCTATATAAGACCCTTCCGAATCCTTATAGTCTGCTTCATTTTTTTCTACTTTCATTAAAAAATCATAATAATTTTTTTCAAATGTTTCGGGTTCATAGTAATGTTTCAATTTAATATTCTCACTCATGGCTCTTTCTTCTCCTGTCCCTTTTTCTCTTATATTATGATTATTCATGAACTACTCCCACACCATACTTCACATTAAGATTCCTTATCTTCTCCATCACATCATTTCTCACCTCTTCCGGCGCAACAACCTCTACCCTGTCGCTGTACTGAAGCGCCCAGTGCACCATTGCAAACGGAGAACATTCCACCTTTACAATATCATCATAAGGCTCTGTTTTTTCCGTCTCCACAAACCTGAACTGATCTCCGAACCAATCATGTAAAAAAGTATAATCAGCTCTGATTCGTCTTGTAGGATCATCCTCTTTCTTAGGACTTTTTATTTTTAACGTGATCCATACCGGCTTATCATAAGACATATTCATATGCTTCAGCTGAAAATCTTCCGTCCATTCCATCGGCAAATTATCAACATCCCTCTTCGGGATTCTGGGCAGCCCCTTACCATTTTCTTCCGGGATCATAATGTCCGTCATCAGATCAATTCTCCAGATGGACATATTTCTTACGATTTCCCCTTTTATCACTATTTCTTTACAAGCCAATAAGTAATACCGTCCCCCGCTTGCCACAATATAATAAGGACTTACCGTATCAAGCCTGTCCCTGACTGGCTCCAGCTTTTTCCGATATGTATATCCATTAAACCGGAATGAGACTTGTACATTATTATCGATCGCTTTTTGAATTGTTAATAAGTTTATCCTAAGCTGCTCTCTGTCTGTAAGCTCCGGCTCCATCACCTTACATATCTGTTTCGGGCCTTTTTTATAAAAAATAGTCGTCAGATTTTGTTCCACTTTTTCTATCAGACGACCTGCAGATTTCGTATCTAATGTTTTCGTAGACAGGATACCCTCTATGAGGCTGTTAATCTCGTCATAAGAAAAGGTTCTGTTATAATACAAACCATTAATGCGCATAGGCAGATCGACAAATCCTTCATACTCTTTATCCGTGCCGAAATCCGCCTCATCATAGTCTTCTGCATCATCTCCAAAATATTTTTTAAAATCGTGAAAATAGATCTTCCAATCTTTTTCCTGCTTATATCCAAACTCATCGCTGTTCATCGCACGAGCCATATCTTTGATCAGTCTGTTAAAAGTTTCTTTATCGCCAATGTATTCATCAAGCGATTTTCTCATTTCAACCTGCGTTGTGGGATGCTCTTTGTCCGTATTGTTTTTTAAATATTCCCAGACCTTAAACATTCTTTCAAATCTTGCAGCCTTACTTAATTTTCTCTTTCCCATGTTTTTCTCCGTTCTCTCCTAGTTTCAGCCCTTACACCGTTGATCCATTGTTTGATTTTTTCTTTTTTCACTTTCATATACACACCGCCTATTTTGTATATGGGAATACCATATCCAATACCTTGAAAATATAATATTCCCATACAAACTACGAAAGCTCTTTTATATATTCACGAAATAGGATTGCCTCTACCGCCGGAGTTTTGGATGCAAAGGCCGCATTCTCAATTCCATCTGTTATCAACAATCTCTCCCATAATTTGGGGAAATCATCAAAGTCGAATCGGTTATCATCCAATATAACGTACTCATCTATCTCCGGATGCTCCTCCAGATAATTCTGGATTCCCTGTCCTCTATCACTCCAGTGATCTTCTGTCATCGCAGATATCTCAAGACCACATTCCATCAGTTTTCCTCTTAAATAATCGAGATCATCTCCTATCCTAACATTCTTCCAGTCAGATGTCAGAACAATATCTCCCCCGCCATATTTTTTTATCACGCTCGCCAGAATCCTAATTCTGGTGTCATCCACTCCAATATGACCGTCTGGAGAACCTATTACTGTCTTCCTTGTATTTAAGACGCCGTCCACATCCAAAAAAATCGCAAAACTCATATGACAATCACCTCCTACTACAATATATTTATGGTTAATATTCCTAACATCCAGCTAGGATGTTACCCATCTTGTTGCTTAAGCTGTTAGAATGTATGGAGCAATCGGTATAGCGGAAACCTCCTTGGG
>JAAUZK010000048.1 GCA_014804655.1 Lachnospiraceae bacterium
CATCATGAGTTATATCGGAACTGCCCATAAGCATGGAATCAATGCTTTCACAGCGATCCGGGAAGCCCTAAACGGCAACCCAGACATTATATTCGCATAGGGGGTTCTGAATAGTTACATAATTCCTATAAATATGCAGGGACGGAAGTAAAGGTGAGATTCATTGAAAACGCAGAAGGTATCATAATTAAGATCAGAGATTTTGGACAGGGTACCACGGAAGACGAGCTTGCCTTAATTAAGGAGAAATTCTACAGAGGAAGTAATACGGAGGGAAAATCCGGCTCCGGTCTGGGACTGTATCTCGCCGATAATTTCATGAAACAAATGGACGGAGAGATGGAATGCTATAACGAGGATGGATTTGTGGTGGAATTATTTTTACGTAGAGTTTAGGAATAGTTAAGAAACAGACAGGGAATGGGAAAAGATTTTTGCTCGGGCTCCCGCTATACTTGTATGCAGATGGGAGGTAATGATGAAATGAAGACAATTTTACAGGCTAAGGACTTATGCAAAACTTTTTCCAACGGCAGTGTGCAGCAGCATGTCCTGCGGAATCTTAATCTGAAAATCATGGAAGGCGATTTTGCGGTTGTTATGGGCAGTTCCGGCTCCGGAAAGAGTACCATGCTCTATTCACTGTCCGGAATCGACAGACCGACGCTGGGACAGGTCATGTACGAGGGAGAAGATATTTCTAAATACAGCAATGACAAGCTGGCAGTATTTCGCAGAAATCATTGCGGCTTCGTCTTTCAGCAGAATTATCTGAATGATACCATGGATGTGCTGGACAATATTATGGTGAGCGGACTGCTTGTAAGTAAGAACAGGAAACGAATCTCAGCGCGGGCGAAAGAACTTCTTCTGGCAGTGGGATTGACAGAGGAAGTTTTTCATAAGTTCCCGACACAACTTTCCGGTGGGGAGGCGCAGAGAGTGGCGATCGTGCGTGGACTGATCAACGAACCGCAGATATTGTTTGCGGATGAACCTACAGGGGCGTTGAATTCCCGTAATACGGAGAATGTGCTGGATGTGATGACGAAGTTTCATGAGAACGGGCAGACGATAGTCATGGTAACTCATGATATGCGGTCTGCTAGAAGAGGGAATCGCATTTTATATTTGAAAGACGGTGTCATTACCGGAGAACTCGACCTTGGAACATACCGGAGCGGAGACAGGAAACGGCATGACATGCTGCGCGACTTTTTACAGGAAATGGGGTGGTAAGTATGTATAGAATGTTTTTTATTGCCCGCAATAATCTTGTGAAAAAGAAAAGCGATGTGATTACGCTGATCATTTTGATCATGCTCTCTACACTGCTTTTGTATATCAGTATTTCGGTTTTAAGGCTCACACCTCAGGTGATCGACACGGTATGCGATGAGGTGAATACGGCGGATGTTTTCTTCGCTTCGCCATGTCCTAAGACCGGGGAGATCAAGTCGGTTCTGAACAGTATGGAGAATATAAGGCAGATAGAATATTCGGAAGGTGTGGAACTGACGGCAAAGTACCATAAGGATGGCACGGAAGAGAAGGAGACGGTTTTCCTGATCGAACCTATTGAAACAGTGGGAGAAGTTTGTAAGATTCCGGATGTCGGGGATGGTAAGAAATATCAGACTATATTATTGCCTTACTATATGAAGGCAGGAGAGAATATTGCTGAGGGAGATCATTTATATCTGGCTCTGGGAGATACGGAGTATGAGTTTGAAGTGGGCGGATTTGTGGAAGATTCTCTGTTTTCAACGCCGCTTAATATCAGTGTATTCCGGTGTTATATCACAGAAGAATATTACAAGGACATTCTTGCTGCGGAATCGAAAGTGCGGGAGATGATCACCTATATCTACAAGATGAAGATCGATGATAAGATCAGTTCGCGGGATTTTGCCGCCGAGATGTCGGGCAGGCTGTCGCAAGAGGTGTTGGAGCTTGCGGACTATATGAATCTGGCGATCAATATCGAGACGATGAAAGTAGGCGTCTCGTTTCTGTCAAATATCGGTATGGGTATCATGCTTGCTTTCTCGGTGATTCTGATCTGTATCGCACTGATCATTGCATGGTGCAGTATTAAGAATTTCATAGACGGCAATCTGAAGAATTTGGGAATCCTTATGACTTCCGGTTATACGAAGTGGCAGTTAATGGGAAGTACCTGTACAGAAATGCTTCTGCTGTCGGTGACAGGAGTTTGTTTGGGACTGATTGCCGGTGGTCTCTTGAATAAGACGGTGGGAACGCTTGTGTCATCTCTCATCGGGCTTAGGTGGAACCAGCCTTATGACAGTTCTACGGCAGTGTCGGTATTTGTGCTTGTGAATGTGGTGGTTCTTTTGGTTACTATGCTTTCTGGAAGGATCTATGGCAGGATAGAAATACTAGAAGCGCTCCGCGGCGGGATCAAAACGCATAATTTCCGCGGCAATCCTATACCCCTTGTCAAATTCCCTCTGCCACAGCCGCTTGCTTTAGGTATCAAAAACATACTGGGTGAGAAAAGGAAAAATGCGGCGATTATGGGTGTTGTGGCGCTGCTCGGATTTGCCAGCAGTATCGGGTTTGCACTGATGCAGAATTTCGGTTCGGATAATCAGGCACTTATAGAGATGATGGGAGTGGAATTAGGAACAGTATTATTGAGTGGATCGGGAATAGAAGAAGCAGGGAAGCAGATGGAAACGTGGGATGAGGTCAGGAAAGTCTTGTATTATGATAACCGCAGCGTGAAACTGACTGCTGGTGAGGAACAGATTGTGATAACCTGCGATTTCTGGAAAGATCCGGAGCAGAACGAATATACTGTGCTCGTAGAAGGACGTCGGCCGAAATATGACAATGAGATTGTAGTGACTGCGAATGTGGCAGAACAGCTTGGCGTGAAGGCCGGTGATATTATTTATGTGGAGGGCGATCAGGAGAAGAAAGACTATATGATTTCAGGTGTCAGCCAGCAGATGGAAAATTTGGGTCTGAAGGCAACCATGACAATGGGAGGCGCTGCGAGGATCAACGGTAGTTCTGTGGTCAATCAGATTCGTATTTATACGGAAGAAGATTGTGCATATGAGCAGATCGAGAAGAAGATCAGGGCGGAATTTCCAGATCTGGACATCACGGATCTCCACAAGAATATGGAGATCGTCCTCTCATCCGTCAAGGCGGCAATGACGATTCTCTGTGCGGTTTTTGTCACTATTACTGTTGTTATTGTCATGCTGACTATTATTCTGCTTGTGAAGACGAAGACCACCAGGGAGTGGAAGCAGTACGGTGTCTATAAGGCACTGGGGTTCACTACAGGGGAGCTGATCGTACAAATTCAGATGAGCAGTCTGCCGGTTTTTCTTGTGGGAGCCATACTCGGGGCAGTTATGTCTGTGTATCTGCTAAATCCTCTGTTGGAGGTATGTCTTGGTTCGGCAGGGATCGTGCAGAGCAGCCTGACAGTTCATGCAGGGTGGCTTATTCTGTCCGTGGCGATTATCATGGCAGTATCTGCGGGAATGTCGTTTCTGTGTGCCTATCGGGTACGGAAGGTGGAGCCGGTGAAGATGCTGACAGAGGAGGGATGACAGAGCCCTAGGTAATGTTGGAAGTTAATGTCGAAAGAGAAAATATTATTCTATTTCAGAAATGCTTGTGCTATAATAATTCATAGCGATAATCCTCGGTTTCCAAATTGTTTTGCGTAACTGGAGATACGCCGAAAACAATACTTGGAGGGAAAGGCAATGAAAAACAAAATCGGATTTAAAATTTATACTGCACTGGCAATTCTCGGGATCTTGTATGTGCTGACGGTTGTTCTCGACGGGATGGCTTTGGGAGTCATTCGGGACTACAATGAAAATTTGGGAAACGTGTATATGAAACTGGAAAAATCGATCGGTGATACATCTTCTGCTTATCAGCAGGTTCAGTTGTACGCTAATCTGATTTATCTCAAGAAAGATACGGAGCAGAGAGAAACACTGGTCGGACAGCTTCAGGGTGTCATACAGAGTACGAGCAATTATATGGAAGAGGTGCATGCATTAAGTTCTGCTTCCGAGGATGCGGAATTGATTGCGGCTTACGAATCTTATCAGGATGTTATGGATGCCTTTTTGGATTATGCCAATCAGATTTACGATAAAGCAGCGTTCGGTGATGACGAGGGTGTCTGGGATATGGTCAACAATATTCTTTCCGTGAAGACACCGGTAGAGGAAGCTAAGAATACGTATGAAGAGCTTATGACACAAAAAGCGGATTATGCTATGAGACACAGCGAGATCAGGATCAACGGCACGGTTACATTCAACTATATTCTTATGGGCGTGTTTGTCCTTATTGCAGCGGCTACGACGGTGAACGTTTCCCGTACGGTTGTGAAACCTGCGAAGGTATCGGGTGCATCGCTTAAGGATATCACCGGTAAGATCGATGCCAGAGAGGGTGACCTTACAGAGAGAATACCGGTTCATACCCGTGATGAGATCGGACAGATGGCTGCAGGTATTAACCATTTCATGGAGCAGCTTCAGGGCATTATCAGAAAACTGAAAGAGGAATCCGGTAATATGGAGCGGTCTGTAGAGAGCGTTATGGGTCAGGTCATGGATTCCAATGAGAATGTCAGCAACGTATCTGCGGCTATGGAACAGATGGCGGCAAGTATGGAGGAGATTTCTGCTACGCTCGGACAGCTTGCTACGGGAAGCAATGAAGTGCTGGGTGAAATTCAGCAGATGGACAGCCGTGTTAAAGATGGTGTTGATCTTGTCCAGAATATTAAGGAACATGCGAATACAATGTACCGCAGAACCGTGGAAGGTAAGGAAAATACAAACAGTACCATAGAGGAGATCCGGGGAAGCCTGCGAAAAGCGTTGGATGACAGCCGGAGTGTTCAACAGATCAATGAGATGACTAAAGAAATATTGGCGATCACCAGCCAGACAAACCTGTTATCCTTAAATGCGTCGATTGAGGCGGCGAGAGTCGGGGAAGCTGGTAAAGGCTTTGCGGTTGTGGCAGGAGAAATCAGGGCACTGGCAGACAGCAGCGCGCAGACTGCCAACAATATCCAGAATATCAGTGATATTGTGACAGAAGCCGTAGAGAGACTTGCCAGAAATGCCGGAGAGATCCTCGAATTTATTGATGAAAACGTTATGAAGGATTATGATGATTTTGTAGAGGTGGTAGAGCAATATGAGAAAGACGCTGACAGCGTCAATGAGATATTATCTGTATTCGCAGTTAATACGGAAGATATCCACCAGACGATGGAGGCAATGAATTCCGGTATCAGCGATATTTCTACCGTGGTGGAGGATAATGCCAATGGTGTTACCAGTGTTGCGGATAATATTGTGACTCTGGCAGCGGCAATCGGTGAAATCCAACAGGAAACGACAGGCAATCAGGAGATTTCAAGACGTTTGCATGATGAGGTGAGTCGTTTCAAACAAGTCTGATTTTTTTGTACAAGAAAGATAAAATCCGGTTGTAATATGTCAATATCTCGGATATAATAAAGGTAACCTGGAATGTGCGACAAAGTCTTGTTATTTTGAACCTACAGATACTTTAAACGGGATTCCTATATTGCCATGTGGATGTCAGGCCTCCGGCTAATAAGGCCTTATGCAGTGGAAGACAGAAGTGTGGTTGCGGTTACCCACCTAGCTTAGCTAGGAGTCAAAATACAAGATTCGGCATTTCGGGCAATACAAAAGACAAAAAGCAGTCGTTTGATACGGCTGCTTTTGTATGTTTATGCGCCATGTTTTCCTAAGTTTTTAAGAATTCCCTGCTTGCCTTAATAAATTTTTGCGTTGCGGCAGTTGGCTCGTTGGCATAAATCAGCCCGTATGGCAGTGAGTATTCTGTTTTTAAAGGAATGGTCACAAGGTTGGTATGGATATCGGAATATACCAGCTGGGTGATTAAAATATACGGATTGACTTCACACATAGTAAAAGTATCAACTCCATAATAAGCAGAATCAATGATCTGGACGGTCGGATGGTTCTGCCTTATTTCTCTGCGGAAGGCATCAAGTTCCTCTGACACACCTTCGATTGGCATGACCAGATATTCACCGTTCAGATCCTGCATGGTCAGTTTTTCAGCCTTTGCAAACCGATGGTTTTTTGCCACCGCACAGCAGACAGGAGTGCGGTCAAGTTCTAAAAATTGGCAGATACCTTTCCAACTGCCTGTCCCGTAGATACCTTCCCACATATCATACTTAATCCCGAGCATCGAAAAAGCATTGCCTCTGTTCTGGTATTCGGCCATGGGCAGAATCTCTATTTTCAATTCAGGAAGCTGTTCACTGATCCGGGCCCATATTTCGGGAATGAGCCTGCATTTATACAGTAAGGAAGTCCCAATGCGCACGGTATATTCAGAGGATTCTGCAAGAAGCCGAGCCTTATTTAGTGCGTCCTCTGACAGCCGGATCAGTGTCTTTGCATCTTCATAAAGGGATTTTCCGGCAGGTGTCAGCTTCACTCCATGATTGGAGCGGACGAACAGTTTGAAACCGCACCTTTCCTCAAGCAGATTGATCTGCTGGATAATGGCGGGAGATGAAATATACATGGCTTCGGCAGCTTTTCCGAAGCTTCCCGCATCCGCGGTTTTGATGAACGTATCAAGCTGGTGGTTATACATAGCGGTCTCCCTGCGATAAGTTTTGACTTTGCACCATAATAACATATCCATGCTTCTGAATCAAGCTGGCTGGTGTTAAGATTTATGTAAGGCATGACAAGTGAAAAGTATATTTGAGTGTTTTACAGAGAGAAAGAAAGGCAGGGTTATAATTATGAAAAAATTAGGTTTTGGTCTGATGCGGCTTCCACAGCTTGACAAGGATGATTATGGCAGTGTAGACATCGAAAGGGTTAAAAAGATGGTGGATGCCTTTATGAAAAACGACTTCACTTACTTTGATACGGCGGCTCCCTATCATCGGGGGAACAGTGAAGTGGCTTTTAGGGAAGCAGTGGCGAAGCGTTATCCCAGAACGTCTTATACGATCACCGATAAGCTGTCCCTGTTCATGATACGGAATGCGGAAGAGATGGAAGGATTCTTTTCAAGTCAGCTGGAGCGGCTGGGAGTGGACTATATGGATTACTACTGGCTCCATGGTTTGGGCGGGCCGTCTTTCAAGCAGGCGGAGGAGTGGCATGCATTTGAGTTTGTACAGCGTAAAAAAGCAGAAGGAAAAGTAAAGCATATCGGGCTGTCTTTCCATGACAAGGCGGAGCTTTTGGATGAGATACTAGCGAAGCACCCGGAGATGGAGTATGTACAGATCCAGCTCAACTATCTGGATTGGGAGGATGCCACGGTAGAATCCCGCAAATGTTATGAGGTGGCGACGAAGCACCGTAAGCCGGTGATCGTCATGGAACCCATCAAAGGAGGGAGCCTTGTAAATATCCCGGAAGAGGCTGAGAAGCTATATCGGGATCAACGTCCGGACAGTTCCGTGGCTTCCTGGGCAATCCGGTTTGCAGCATCCCCCGACAATGTCATGATGGTCCTGTCCGGCATGAGCGATGAAGATCAGATGTCGGATAACATCAGCTACATGAAGGAATTTCAACCGCTGAGTGAGGAGGAGCAGAAAACTGTGGAACAGGCTACAAAGATCATCAAAGCTTCCATTGCGATTCCTTGTACAGCCTGTCGCTACTGTATTGATGACTGCCCGAAGAAAATAGCGATTCCGGATTATTTTGCAGTTTATAATAATCTGAAACGGTTTGGCGGACCTCAGGGGATGGTGGCAAGTACGTATTACAGGAATCTGACGCAGACCCATGGAAAGGCGTCAGACTGTCTGAAATGTGGAAAATGTGAGAAACGCTGCCCACAGCATCTCCCTATTCGTGAGTATCTTGAAGCTGTTGCAGGGGAATTGGAATAGTGTGAATGAGAGGCGGTTGAAATGGAAAAGACAAGAAAACTTGGACAGACAGATATTGAGATAGCTGCAATCGGATATGGCTGCATGGGACAGACCCATTCTTATGGTGTGGTGGAGCCGGAAGAGGATATGGTGTCGCTTATGCAGTATGCTCATGAGGTGGGATATACTTTTTTTGATTCTGCACCGATTTATGGGGAGGCGAATGAAAGGTATCTTGGAAAAGCGGTTGCGCCTTTTCGTAATGAAACGGTCATTGCTACGAAGTTTGGCATTGTGGATGAATCGAAGTACCGGGATGACGACTGGCGGGCGGACATAAATCTGTTCCGGAAGGAAGGGATTGATGCAAACATTGGACTTATGGAACTGATCCTGAACTTTGCAGACAGGAAACAGGCAACGCCGGCACAGATTGCCCTGGCATGGGAAATAACAAAAAAACCATATTTGGTTCCGATACCTGGGACAACGAAAAAAGACAGGGTAAAAGAGAATTTCGACGCTGTGACAGTGGAATTGACAGGAACAGAGATGGAAGAGATAGAAAAAGCGTTGTCACATATGGATATTGTCGGCATGGGGCGTGGCTGATTGGATATATTCTGGCGTACCATTGCCTGAATATGATTGAGTATGGAGGCCGATTATGAAAAAAACTATATCATTTTTATTATGCGGGCTGCTGCTTCTGTCGCTTACAGCCTGTGGCGGGAAAGATGCACAGGGAAACAGTAATGATGATACTTTGGCGGCTTCTCCCGAAGCTGGGACAGTGAATGGATATGAGAAACCGACTGACAATGCAGGGGATGATGGCGAAGACACCAGGGAAAGAGCAGAAGATTCCGGGCGGGCAGAAGCTCCTTCAGAGAATGAAGCTACCGGGCCTTCTGCGGAGAGCAGCATATTGATAGCATACTATTCCCTTTCGGATGAACAGTATGAGGTAGGTGTGATTGAAAAGGGCAATACGCAGATCGTTGCTGAAATAATTGCGGATCAGACTGGCGCTGATACATTTTCTATTGAATCAACGGTTGCTTATCCTACAACCTATGACGGACTGCTTGAGGTGTCCCGTGAGGAAGAAAACAATCCTCCGGAGATTGCAGGAACAGTAGAGAATATGGACGATTACGAAATAATCTTCATTGGTTATGCTGGTGGTATAATGTAACGCTGCATTTTATAGTAGACAGAAAAAGCATTTTATTTTCGACAGTATAAACACCATTACGGCACCTTCTTTTCGATGACCGCATACTGCTGTCAACTGAACTGTGCGGTCAAATCGAAATCTTCCTTCCTGAATTGTGTGTACAATAATGCCGCCAGCAGCATGGGAACCGGAAACGCGGGCCAGCCTTGAGACCAGTCCTGAAATTATCTGAAAAATATTCCAGACAGAAAAAAGGGTTCCCGGCAAAATTGTATCGTTTTTATACACAACGGGTAAGAAACCGGCCGCATACACATATGTACGCGGCCTTTTCCTGTTCTTTTTAAGAATTGTCCCCTGTTTTCAAACACTTCATAAAACAGGTATTTAACGAATAGCTGGCGGGATGCCGCAAAACGGCACTGCCGGAAACCTTAAAGCTGCTGGTTATTGACTGCCGCAAGGAGGGTTTCCGGGTCAATGACCTGTTTTGCGGTCTGTTCGCCGATGATCAGGGCATCCGTCATCAGGTTGTCGATCATGCGGGCATTGCCCTGTGCATACCCGTGGACGGCGGATAAAGCGGCTTCGCTTAAGATGGAAAGGCTGCCGCCGGCAGTCTGTATCTTGTGGGAGATATATTTTGCCACTTCCTCATCGGAGAGTCCCTGGAAATCATAATGGACAACAACTCTTTGCCGGAGCGCTTCATTGACAGGCTTGGCAAGGGTGCGGTTGAAATAAGACTCCCCGCACAGGATGAGGGAAAAGCAGTTTAAGGAGTCATAGCCGTGGTTCATGATAAGCTTGAGGTCATTCAGGATCGCCGGGGAGAGGTACTGGCATTCATCGATGGCAAGGCAGAGGGGGCGTTTTTTCTCATGGTAGAGATAGTATACCTGATCCTGTACGGCCCGGAACATCTGGGGTTTTGAGCCGGCCGGCTCCACTCCGAGGACAGAACACAAGAGATAATAGAATTCCCGGATGCCGACGGTGGAGAGGCAGATATACTCCATATGCCCCAGGTTCTGGTTCATGCTTTTGGCAAAACAGCGCAGGCAGAACGACTTGCCCATGCCGGGCTGTGCGGTAAAGACGCCGATGCCCCTGACGTCCCGTACATAAGAGAGGCGGGAGGACATCTGCTTAAAATCATTGGAGAGGAAACAGTCCTTCTCTTTCTGGCACTGTTTGTCAAAAGGATTGAAGGAAAGGCCATAATAATCCGTGAACATCAGTTTCCACCTCCGATCTTCGTATAATCAACAGGAACGGTATTTTCCCGCCTTGTGCGGCAGTTGGCATTTTTATCCGTGGCACGGATTGGGAAATGTTCCCCTTCATAAAGGATGAATGCCGAGTCCATGTCTTCCGGCAGGTAGCGGATCTCCACTTTCTGGGAGATGAACTGCATGGGGACGTCATAGCTTACACAGTCGATGGGGACGGTGGCGTCTTTCCTTACCTTGCGGGTGACGCGGTTCAGGAAACATTCCTCCAGCCATTCCTGTGAGCGGGGGAGCTTATGTGTTCCTTTGTAGCCTGATACCTCTCAAACGGGGCACATCCGATTCCGGAGTGGTATCCGGTGTTATATCTGCGGACGTAGTCTTTCAGGACAGCGCCCAGTTCATGCAGGGAACAGATTTTTTCGAGGTCAAGTCCGTATAAAAGTTTTTCCCGCATTGTCCTGAAATTTCTTTCTACTTTAGCTTTGGCAGCGCCATCCCGTACAGGCGCATGTAAAAGCACTGTCCCGATGGAACCGCAGATCAGGGAAAGCTGTCTGTCTATATACGGCGGGCCATGGTCGGTATAAAGTTTGTCCGGAATGCCGTAGGTGGAGACTGCCTCCTTAAGGACCTTCTGGAAGCCGTAGGAATTGTCGCTGTAGGACATCCCTGCGCCGACGATCATGCGGGAATGGTCATCGATGATGATGACAAGATAGACCTTATGCGCTTTCCCGTCAGAGGCATCGTTGATGTAACAGAAGTGGCAGGTATCAGCCTGCCACATCCTGCCAAAAGAATCCTCTTCAAAGGCTTTGCGGTCCTTCCGGTTCAGCTCCCGTGAAGATTTCAGGTCAGTGTTTCTTATGAAGCGCTGCACGGCATCCACACTGACTGTTGCCGGGATGAAGGCGTCCTGCACGAGGCGGATGTGGATCTGGGTGGCGTTAAGCCTTGGATATTTCTCTTTCAGGCGGTAGATCTCTTCGATTGCCGTGTCCGGCAGTGCGCGGGGGATACCTTTGTCACAACGGGTCTTTGGCAGGAGTGCGTCGAACCCGCCCTTTTTGTAGAGGTAGTGCCATTTCTGGGGTGTTTTCCAGCTGTACTTCACACACCTGCCGTCCGGTAAAGTAAGAGGTTCCCTTGTGATACGCATGAAGTATGCCGTATCGCTTTCATCGGGAACAAGCCCCTGCAGAAGCGGGGCGATGAGTGAAAAGCGGAACTG
The DNA here is from genome assembly GCA_014804655.1 of Lachnospiraceae bacterium. Lineage (GTDB taxonomy): Bacteria > Bacillota > Clostridia > Lachnospirales > Lachnospiraceae > UBA3282. The sequence goes on from JAAUZK010000048.1 coordinate 11,586, forward strand.
GGCGGTCATTATGGCAGCGTCCATACCATCCGCCTGTTTTTGGTGGTTTTTCTTTTCTTCCATGTAAAAGCCTCCTTTGTCGGTGTTTTTCTTTATCATAAAGGAGGCAGAGGGCAGAGTCGATTCACAGGCCGTGGCAGAAAGGCTGGGAGTCTGCGGGTCCAAAACGGGGTCTTTCACAGTTCGCCGGGTTTTTGTGTGACTGGAGGAAACTGTATGTGGTCAGGCGTAAGAAAGCGTCATGGAACCGTGAATAAGAGCCTGCAAGGATCTCTTCCAGAAAAGCGCAGGCAGGAAGGGACATGTCACGCAAGGTGCCGAGCCATTCTTTCTTATGGAGCAGGAACTGTTTTTTAAAGCGGTAGATGACAGGAGGTGTGATGAGGTATTTTTCGCAGATGCCGCGCACGGTCAGATGTCTGTTAAAGTAGTCGCACAGAATCTGCAGGATCATGGGAAGGGAGTAAGACAGATAGGGAACGATGAAATCCGGCAGGAGTGCATGGGACTTTCCACAGGAGCACTGCACACGGGGTACTCTCAAGCGGAGAACTTCCGGCTTCCCATCAGGGAAGGCAACAAGGTTCCGTTCATAGCTTCCCCTTTTGCGGCAGGTTCCTTTTGCACCGCAGTAAGGGCAGACCTTAAGAAACAGTGGGTTCTGGTTCAGAAACTGCCGGTAAAGGTTTCTGATATGCAGGATTGTATCTTTTAACTTGCAATCAAGGGCATTTAACCGTATCATTATCCTGAGGGCCAGCCTGGCGTTCCTGCAATGGCAGGACGGCATGGCTGGATTCATACAAAGAGGGAGACCGACTTTAGCGGGTGGGCTTCCTCTTTTCTTTTGTCTGTCATCACATCATATATCGGTTCATATGTCCGCATTCTGTAACGAAAAAAGCGCGCGGTAAGAAGCGGCACACTTATCATTACTGTCATTTTCATTTTGAGAAATTAATTTGCAGTAAAGCGGCAGTAGATGGGTACTTTATTTCGCCGCGTTACAGCAGAGGAAAGTGTACAGGATGGTGCGAAGAAGAAAGTGGAACAGGCAGTGATATTTTTGGAAGAAAACGAACTGACCGAAGATATGAAGGAAAAGCTGATTGAGAAAGTGGTTGTCTATCCGGGGAATAGGATTGAGATTGTGTGGAGGTTTTGAGCATTGCAAAACTAAGATTTTAAAGACTAATTTTAGTTGTTAATGACATGAATTTTATTGATAACGTACTATATATATGGTACAATTCTTGCTAGATAATGTTGATTTTAGAGTTTTTTGTTAAACTCCTTAATTAAGCTAACAAGGATATCTAAATCAGAAACAGGAAAATAATGAAATTGATAAATGATTATTATTTTATTTATATGCACTAAAAACTAATGCAAAAGGAGTTGTGAGTTTATGGACGGAAGAGAACTGCAAAACCCAGTTAAAGTGTTTATTAGTCATTCAAGTCAAGATTTAGCATTTGTTCAGCCATTGATTGAGTTATTTAGACATATAGGACTAAATGAGGAGTGTTTTGTTCTTCAGTTCCTGAATACAATGTTCCCCTAGATAGTAACATATATGATTATCTAAAGGAACAATTTAAACGATATGATTTAAGGGTTATTTTTGTTCTATCAGAGAATTATTATAGCAGTACAGCTTAAATCCAACAAAACGTGGATATCAAATGAATATAGAAAATGATTTTCAAAAAGTGTTTGCGGAAATTGAGTAACTTGTTAATGATAAACTTCCCGCTCCTTATGAAGAAGGAATTGAAATAACTAAAAAGGCATCAACTCAAGAAAGTACAAAGGATACGAGTGCAGGAACCTCGTTTGATATAAGTGAATTCGATTATATAATTTATCAACATTGATGTTACTTGTTAATTTTTTGTAAATAGAGATGAAGGGATAGCATATTATGAAAATTATATTAAGTAGAAAAGGGTTTGATTCAGGATTTGGTGGATATGCAAGTCTTATATTGCCAGATGGCACTTTACAATCATTACCGATTCCAAGTAGTAGTGATGATTTAACTTATGCTGAGGTTAAATCACGTTATCAGGATAAAAAACTGATGGAATTGATGTTAAGCATAAAAGGAAAAATTAAAGAATATGAGTGGAAAGAACTAGATGAATCAACTAATTGCCATCTAGATCCGGATATTGATTATTATGCATTAGAAAGAACGGAGGATTGGAAGGGGTGTTTTGGACAAATTGGTGCTGCTCAGACTGTTCTAGATAATGCAGATATTGGTATCAATGATTTGTTTTTATTTTTTGGATGGTTTAATGAGTGTGAAGAAAATGATAAGAATTTTATTAAAATGAAAAAGGGAGATGGAAGGCATGTAATGTTTGGATATTTGCAGATCGGAGAGATTATCCATACTGCAACAGATTGCATTCCAGAGTGGCTTAAATATCATCCGCATGCTTATGGTGATAGAGTAACTAATAGTAATAATTCTATTTATATTGCAAGAGAAACATGTAGTTGGAATGAGAAAATTCCGGGATATGGTGTCTTTAAATATAGAAAAGAACTAGATTTGTCAAAACCAGGAATGAGTCGAAGTAAATGGGCATTGCCGGATATTTTCAAGGGATTAGCAATAACATATCACACTGAAAAATCGTGGAAGGATGATTATTTCCAGTCTGCTGCTAGAGGTCAAGAATTTGTAATAGAAGAAAACATTGATATTATGAAATGGGCTCAGAATATTATTGAGAGGAATATTAATTAGAATATGATTAAAGAATTACAGATTAGTCGTATAAATAATGACAAACTTTCATGTTTGGAAAGACCCATGGCAACTGTATTAAACTGGCTTAATACTGATTATAGATTTATTTTTTTATCGAGTTGGACTTTTTCATATAATTATATGGAGAATTATCAAGGGATACAGAGTGTTCCTGAATTGAAGGCTTTTCTGGGGCATTCAGAGAGATACACGGGTATTTGTTTTGATGTTGAACAAGTACCGGAAGAAATGAGAAATGAACAAATATGTACTGAAATCATGCATGATAAACCGGTTATTATATACATAGATTCATATTGGTGTCCATGGTTTCCATCATATCAGAAAAGCCACATCCATCATTATATTTTGGTGATTGGTGTTAATACAGATAAGAACTATTTTATATGTTTAGATAAACTTGATTCTCAAGAGAAGGTTATACTTCCATTTGAAGATTATAACAAAGGATCTGGCGAAATGATTCTTATGTCTATTAAAAGCGTAGCGGATTATGATAAAAAGCAGATAAAAAGGGATTGTTGTAAGACACTCCATCCGGATATTATCCAACATAATATATATGAATTTGCTAACAATGTTCGTTATTTTATGGATGTGACGGAAAAATTAAAAAATTATCATGATCCAAGAGTGGTTCCACTGTATACATGGCTAAAAGGAATTTCTAATGATAGACTAAATTTCTCTGAGTGTATAGAAATGTTTATGAATAACAATAACTATAATTACTATAAGGATGGACTAAAAGTAATTGCTGATGCTTGGAGAAATATTATTATTTTATTAATTAGAGCTGGAACTAGAAAGAATAATGAAAAAACGTATGAATCTATTGCCAGAAAGATAGAACAAATAGCGAAAATGGAAAGTATACTAATGCATGAACTAAAGGAAGAACTTCAAAATGAATGATTTGAAAAGAATTGCAGCGTTTCGCATCTATAATTCTGGATTATTAAATGAGTTTTCTTCAGTAACTGATTGTGTAGAAAAACACTTTGGATTTCAAGCTCAAATGAAACAAGTACCTTTTTTAGCGATTGCATTGAGAACAAATGATGTTACTTTAGATTGTATGAATTCATTAATTCATGATGAAAGAAAAATTGTTAGATTATGGGGGTTAAGGAATACCTTACACTACTATAGTGTTAATGATTGGAGTTTACTTTGCAGCTATTTGAAAGAAAATCCTAGTTGGTTTGAAAGAAGAATGAGAAAGTCTAATATTGACTATGATAAGCTATATCAACGTGTTGAGAGGATTGTAGAAAAATCTAATTATATAAGTAGAGATATATTAATAGAAAATGGAATTGACAAGAAATATATTGGTCCATGGGGAGATATTTTTATTGATTTAAATGATAATGGATTAATTTGTAATAATTCAAAAAACTCGAGAGAAGCGTATTACGCGAATAGACTGTATTGGTGTCCAGATAATGTATTTGAATGGAAAACATATGACATAGCTTTAGAAGAAATCATCTTGCGGTATTTTCAATGTTATAGTCCAGCAACAATTAATGATTTATTACATTGGCTTGGAGTATCAAATACAAAAACAAATTATAAATCCATTTTTCATATTTGCGAAAGTTTATCAGAAGTAATTGAGTATGATGGTGATTTATGGGGATTGGCAAAACAATATGAACAATATAGAAGTTTTGATTATAATAAAATTTTAAATGAAAATATATTCTTCTTAGGAAAATTTGATCCTTTATTATTAGCTTATGATGATAAATCATGGATTGTTGACGAAGAAAAAAAGGTGTATATTTGGCGAAAAGCAGGACATGTCAGTTCTGTTGTTTTATTAGAAGGAAAAGCATTTGCCACATGGAAATATAAAATAGAAAAGAAAAAGTTAATTATTTCTATTTGTAAATTTATAGCGTGTCCCATTGAGATTTATAAAATTAGAAGACCTATATATAAAATTGCAAAACTGCTTGGTATGGATACAGTTGAGTGCATAATCAGAAACATAAATGGTGAAGAAGAAATCTTTTATTTATAGGAGAATTATAAAAAATGAGTAACACAATATTTAAACAACTACAAACCCCATGTTATGTATTTTCAAAATCTAAGATAAAAGAATCATATGAGAGAATATGTTCGAAAATGAAGGGGATACAAATTTATTATTCTTTGAAAGCTAATGCAGAAATACCAGTAATACAAGTTCTTTCTTCGGTTGGAGCAAAATTTGAAGTGGCAAGCGATGGGGAGTTTGATAGAGTTCTTACGGCAGGAGTTGATCCTGAAAATATTATTTGCGGTTTGCCTGTAAAAAAAGAATATACAATACAGAATTTATATTCAAAAGGATGCAGATATTTTGTGTTTGATATGATATCTGAGTATAAAAAAATCAACAAACTTACAAATAATGTTACCAGAATATTACGAGTGTATATTAATGATCTTATTCCTAATAGTCTGGAATTTGGAATGTCTTTACAGGAGATAAAGGAATACGTTTCAAATGGTATGTTGTCTCAGGAGAATATAGAAGGAATTTCCTTTCACATATCAAATAATGTAAACATAGAAAACTTTAATATAGTTTGGGAAAGAATATGTTATATTTTTGAATTATTTAATTTTAGCAAATTAAAATCATTTATTTTGAATATTGGAGGAGGTTATCGTAATTATGCGGAAGATGACTTCTTTTTAAACTTAAAAGAAAAAATAGAAGATATAAAAAATAAATATCCTAATATTATTCTGCTTGCTGAACCGGGAAATACGGTGGTTAATGAATCGGGAATATTGCTTTCAACTGTAGTCGGAATTCGCACAAGAAACGGTTTTTTTGATATTTACATGGATGCTGGGAAACCAACAGGTTTAAAAACGGATAATAAAAGAATGCCATCATATATAAATGTTATAAATAAAAATAAAACTAATAACTTAAATAAATATCGCTTTATTGACTTGACATGTATGCATCGGCCTCATTTTGTATATGATTTACCTTTTGCTATTGAAGTGGGTGATATTTTAGAATTTGGAAACATGGGAGCTTATTCCGTATGTCTTCAGAGTATGTTTCATGTTTGGACGTCGCCCCCAATTTATCTAATTGATTAAGGAGAAGTGGAATGGGAAAATATGACAAAGAAGTTAAAAATGTATATTTAAATTACAAACCAATTACAATTACTTCATATAATGAGTTTTTAAAGTATAATGAAATTGCGTTTTCGCAATTATTAACTGTTATTAAAGAATATCGATCGAGATTTATTCCGAAATCAAAAGTTATTCAGTATTTGGATGAAATAATGAATACGAGTAATTATAAGAAGGTTATAGATGATATTCGAAATAATATTATTGAAGAGACAATTAGTGAAGAAACAATATTGGTTGAATTACATGAATCTGCAAATATTATTTTAGGGATGATTACATTTACATCTGAAAAAGGTACTCAAGAAATACTCGACAATATATATTCATTATATTTGAAAAAGAATGATTCTTATGGAGATGCGTGGCATGGAAGAGGTTCATATGGAATATATACTGAATTAGAGAGAAAGGTATTTCGGTTTAAAAATGTTATATTGAATAATGCAGTAATAAAAGATAATGAAACTATTGAAGATACATTAAGAGATACGATAAATTACATAACCTTTTTTATTGTATGCTTGAAATGTGTAGACCCTTATATTTAATACGGAGACCAGCTATGAAAAGTCAATCCTAAATTAGCAAAAAAATTCTTTTTCGTATCGGTGGTAAAAAGGGTAACTTTAATAAAGCTCCCCAAGGGTGCATTTTCGAAATCTACCGATGTTGGTATACAGACCTCTTAGTCGAGGTTAAATTCTACCTCGTCAGTGAGCATCTTCCAGATGATCCTGACGAGCTTGCCGGCACAGTGCCCGAGGGCATTGTAGTGAGTCCGGCCTTCCGCCATCTTTTTGTCATAGTAAGCCTTGAAGGTGGCGTTGTTCTTTACAACATTGTGGGCTGCGTTGACGAGTGCGTATCTGAGCACTCTGGAGCCACGTTTGGACATTCTTGTGCACTTGGCACTGTAATTACCGGACTGGTAAACAGAAGGGTCCAAACCGGCAAAAGCAAGCAGCTTTGAGGGGCTTTGGAAGCGGTGGATATCACCGACCTCTCCAAGTATCATTCCGCCGTTGATGTAACCGATACCCGGAATCGTCATGATAACAGAGTCATTGAATTTCATGATCTCTGTCATTTCAGCCTCGACACTGTTTAACTGGCTATCCAGTAACTCGATCTGTGCAATAGAGTGGGTTATCTGAATAGATAGGGCGCTGTCATTAGCACCGACAGACTTCCGTGCGAGAACTCTTAATTCTTTCGCCTGTTCTTTGGTGAAGTGTCCGTGGGAGGATTTCACAAGCAGACTGGAAAGATGAGTCATATGCATAGAAGCAATGTCCCGGGGCGTGGGAGCCTCTTTCAAGAGTGCGTAGACAGCTTTCTGATGCAGGCCGGATTTAAAGAAATACTGTAGTTCCGGGAACACCTGGTCAACATAGGAAGTCAGCTGGATTTTTAACCGTGTCCGCTGCTTTATGGTTTTCTGACGAAAACGGCCAAGCTGTTTCAGGTCCATCAGGTCAAGGTCGAAGAATGAGATGAACCTGTAGGAATCCTGCATCATAAGTGTTTTGGCAATGATGAGTGTGTCAACCTTGTCCGTCTTGGTCTTGCGGATGTTATCCTTTCGCATGACAGATGTTTTGATGGGGTTCAACACACACACATTGTAGTTACAGGCAACAAGGTATCTTACAAGGTTGTCGCCGTAGTGTGCCGTCGATTCAAGACCGATGATGATGCTGTCGTCCTCGTAAGAAAGTTCGACGAGACGGGAATTCAGCAGTTGGAAGCCATCACTGTCATTTGTGAATTTGAACGGCTTCATGAGTTCAGTGCCATTAGAAGATATGGCTGATGCAAAATGGTTGAGTTTGGCAATGTCAATGCCCACGTAAATCATGAGGTTGTACCTCCCTTTCATAAAGTCTGATACCGTGATATCCACCAACGATTATCATCGTAGACTTGATTGAAATAAGAACTCAGGAACAGGTGCTCCGGCTCATCTAGCAGATAAACAATTCAGATAAAGGCAGCGGCAATACACTCCTGTCGAGTAGTCAAGCTACAGGTAAAAATCAAAAGTCCACAGTATCTGAGTTGTAATGAACCACGATATCAAAAAGAAAGGAAGTTATGGTGTTTTTGCTTCTATAAACATCATACAAGAGTAGGTATGGAAAATAATTTGATAGAGTATTTAAAAAACAATTTCTCTTCTGATACAGAATTTACGATTGATACACCTTTATTGGAAGAAAATATTTTAGATTCGTTTGGAATCATTGATTTAATATGTTATATAGAAAATTCATTTTCAATTGTAATACCAGACGATGAATTCGATATTAACAATTTCAAAGATATTAATTCAATTATCCAGTTAATTCAAAAACTTCAGTAAAAGGAGCGGAAATGTTTGGAAAAAGAGAAGCAGAACATTATGATTATCCAATACTGTCTATTTATAATGATATTATACAGCCGAATATCTATAATCAATTAATGCAGAACATTGAAATATTACAGAATCAGTCAATATTTTATATACATATACCTTTTTGTGCTAGCCAGTGTATATTTTGTAATTATTATAAAATTACAAAATTTGATATGACTGTAATCGAAAATTATTTTTTGAGTTTGGAAAAAGAGGTCAAATATTATGCAAGTCAACTTAGGGATCATGTGAAAATAATTGGGGTTCATTTTGGTGGTGGTACTCCGTCAGTAGTGCCGGTAAAGCATTATGCATTATTGCTAGAGGTAATCCGCAATCAATTTTGTTTTGATGATGCTGCAATAGTGTCATTTGAAGGTAATATAAATTCATTAAGTAAAAAAAATTATATAAAACAATTAAAAAGTATTGGTATTAATCGCATTAGTTTTGGTATTCAAACATTTAATCAAGAAATTCGGAATCGATATGGTTTAAAAGGAAATTTTGAGACGATTGTCAATCTTTGCGATACTCTTCAGAATGAAGGAATAAAAAATTATAATGCAGATATTATGTTTAATTTTCCTGAACAAAATGTGTCAGAAGTATATGGAAATGTTCTTGATGCATTTGAATTAGGTATTCAGACGATTGATCTATATTCTTTATTAATATATCCTGAAACTAAAATGTATTATTTATTAAAAAAGAATAATATATGGAAGGAATATTCCGACAGAGAAAAAATAAATGGCTATGAGCATTTATACAAAAAATTAGCAAATGATACTTCATATGCATTTACAATGTCTAATACTATTGCTAAAAAAAATACGGAAGAAAATATTATTCTAAGTACACAGTTAGGAAATAATCATTGTAATTCAGGAAATATTATTGGAATTGGAGCATCTTCTCGTGGATATATCAGTGGATTGAAGTATAAAAATTACGTTGACATAAATGAATATATGGTCTCAGTAGAGAAATATTCATTTGGTGTTCAACTGGGAAGAAAATTAACTAATTTAGAAATTAATACTAGGTGGTTAGTTATGGCCCCCAATTTTATGTGTATTGATATATCTTCAGGATTCATTGATGAAGAAAGGAAAAAGTTATTAGACTTAATGATTAAAAAACATGTCTTATCATACAAACAGTCTAAATATATTTTTAATAAAGGAATGAATTTTTGGGCAGGAAACGTATCTGCATTGTTGATGAATCATCATGAAACTTTTCAGATGAAAAATACTGTTTTGAAGAATCGTAAGAATCATTTGAATATGTATAACCAAGATAAAATGCAAATTATAGAGGGGGAAAATTTTTGATTAAGAAATTTTGTTATAAGTTTAAACAGCCAATCACAATGTATCAGGCATCTGAACTTAATAAAAAAATATGGTATTTATCAGAATTGTTATATGATTATCAATTGCAATATGATGAGGAAAAATGTGTTGGTATAAAAGTTAAAATTGAAGAAAATGCGTATGAAGCATTTAAAAACTATCTTTGTAATATTTTGAAAAATGATATATATGAACTAAAAAATATATCAACGGAGGAACTGTGGAGTCATCAACTTGCTAAAGACATTTCTGAAGATACAACAATGTATTTACTGCGGCAGAATAATCTAGTACATATTCATGGCGAAGGGCAGGTAAGTTTAAAATATCCTGTGACAGAATTATTTGAGTTCTTTGATGCAATTTTGAAAAATTTGTCTGTTCAGATATTTTCTGCCGAACAATATATTTTTCCTACGCTTATAAAGACATCAGTATTAGGTGATGCTGGTTATTTTGATTCATTTCCTAATTTGTGGAATTTTGTATCTAGATTGCACAATGATTATTCTACATTCAGTGATTTTAAAACTGAAAGTTGTAATATGGATATGAATAATATCCAGAAAATGTCTTTGGTTACGGGATACAGTCTACCACCGACAATGTGTTATTACGTATATGATATGTTGCGCGAATCAAAAGTTTCGAATGCGACAGTTACTACTCGTGGAAAATCTTTTAGATATGAAAGCAATTATTGTAAAAATATGTCAAGATTATGGGATTTTACCATTAGAGAGACGGTCTTTCTTGGTTCTAAGGAATATGTAAATCAGTCTTTAGAGAAATATAGAATTATTGCTATCTTTATAATGGATTTATTGGGACTTGCCGGAAAATGCGTTTATGCAAATGATCCTTTTTATTTAGCAAATAATGCGGCTAAAAGAATTAATGTTCAAAGAATGAATCATTCAAAAGTTGAACTAAGACTAAATGTTTCCAATGACGAAACGATTGCAATTGCATCGTTTAATAGACATAATCAATATATTGCTAAACGATTTCATTTATATTTAAATGAAAAGCTTGATTTAGCCTATACCTCATGTATAGGGTTTGGATTGGAGAGAATGATATTTACTTTTTTGTGCCAATATGGAGTAAAAGAAAATGATTGGCCCATTATAGTAAAAGAGAACTATAAGAAAAAGAATAAAGAAGAGGTTGCTATTGAAATTTTAAATAAATATATAAAATAACATTTTTTAAACATAAAAATAATTAATAGACTGAATCATGAATATGAGGAGAGAACCATAGAAATGATAAACAAAAAAGAAGTTGATGATTTTTTTAGATATATAAAAGAGCATTATTCGGATATAGTATCTGATAATAAAATGTTAAAGACAATTTGGAATGAGGCAGGAAAATTAAATATTTTTGTAAATGATTTGCGTGAAGATTCTATTTATATATTAGATATTTTGGGTAAGTATGGTATTTATGATTTTTCATTTTGGTTGCAACGAGATGTTCTGATTCCCTTATTTGAAAAGATTGCTTCTAAAGAGCAAAAGGATAAGTATCTTCGAAAACTGAAATGTGGGGAATTGGTTTGTGCATTAGCCATTACTGAAGAGACAGGGGGTAGTAGTTTCGATAATATAGTATCAAGAGTAAAAATTTATAATGGTAAGTATGCTATTACATGTAGAAAAAATGTTGTAACAAATGCATGTTTTGCAGACATTTTTTTCTTGGTTACTAAAGATGATAGTGATACTTTATGCATTTTTTTAGTAGAAAGTAAAAATGCTCAATTATCTATAGAAAGGACAGATACAGTATCATATATAGGAGGATTAGGAATAGGCAGTGTAACTTGTAATTCATTAATTGTAGATAGCACAAATAAACTTGGAGATGCTGGTTCGATAAAAATATCTTTAATGTATTCATTGGCCATTGAACGTTTTTGTTGTGCAACTTTAGCGTTGAATATCTGTCAGGAAATGTATGAAAAAATAGTAAAATGGATAAAAGGTCGAGACCTTAATAAAAAATATGAATCAATATGGTTTGAATTAAGTGATTATTCTATTGCGCTTTTAGAAGGAAAAGCTTATTTTGACATTGTGAAAGATGAATTCATTAATAAGCGTAATTTGTTTTACTCGGCTGCTAAGATAAAATATTCTGCTGTTAAATTAGCATTAAACTTATCATCAAGTATGGCAAGAATTTGTGGTTGCTATTCTATTGATGAGAATTCAGATATAAATATCATAAGATATTTAAATTTATCTCATGCATATGCAGCAGCAGGGGGAACTCAGGAAGTCATGTTGCAAATTGTTAGCCGTTCTGTTCAAGCATAGGAGTAAATGCTATGAAAGAGCATATTAATAGAAATGAATATTTTGGAACAATGGTTTATGATGTTAAAAATCATAAAACGACAATTGACCAATGTAAAAAATGTTTAACCGATATAAACAATAAAAATACAAATTATTATTTAAGTGCGCCTATAAATGTTTTCTTAGAATTGACAAATAAATGTAACTTGAATTGTCGACATTGTTTTAACGGGGAAATCCGAGATGAAAAACTTTTAACTATTGAGACATGGAAGCGAATAATAAATCAATTAGTTGATATGAAAGTTTTTTTTGTTAAGATTACAGGTGGTGAACCATTTCTTTATCCACAATTATTTGAACTATTGCATTATCTAGATTCAAAGCAATTAAATTACATTATATATACCAATGGACTTAAAATAAAGGATAATATTGAAAAAATAAAGAATTTAAAACATTTATTAATGTTAAGGGTGAGTTTAGAGGGAACAAAAGAGTATAATGATTATATTCGTGGAAGGGGTAATTTTGATAAAGTAATTTCTGTATTAAAAACATTAGATTTATATGGAATTAATTATTCTATTAATTATACAATCAACAAAGAAAATTATACAGTGTTACCAGACTTAGAAAAATATGTTTCTGATATTTGTAATTTAAATACAACTATTCATTTGGGATTTATTAAGTATGCAGGCAGTTCATTAAATAATGAAAAATTATGTTTTAAAGATGATGAATGCTATAGAAAGGCTCTTAGTTTTATAGATGGAATACTAAAAACAAGTCGAATCATAGAACCGCTGTACATGTTACCAGAGTATTACTATGCTGTTTATGGTGATCATTTTGGATGTCCTGCTGGTCAAATATCTATGGTTATTAGATATAATGGAGAGGTGATTCCTTGTGGATTGATGAGTGAATATGAGATTGCTCGATGTGGTAACGCATGCACAGATAAACTGATAAATATATGGAAGGGCGAAAAAATGAACTATTTTAGATGTTTGAAAGGTTCCTCTAGACGTTGTGAAAAATGTGCAGAATTTATGCGAAATTGTACAGGTGGATGTAGGGCAAATGCTTTAAATTTGTTTGGTAATATTACTTGTAGTGATATTAATTGTTACATTTACACAACCAATTTTGCTAGAAAAAACCGTGTTATTTAAGGAGAAATGATAAAATTTTTAGTCCCTACTTGACAGGAGAATATCCGATCTGGTGGGGAGATTTACCTACGATAGTCACAGTTTTCTTAGAAAGCTATGATTTTTCAGGAAAGACAGTCATCCCTTTCTGTACCCATGCGGGAAGCGGATTATCCGGGACTCAGGGAACTGTTGAGAAACTTTGTGAGGGAGCAACTGTGGAAGATGGCCTTGCGGTGCGTGGCCGGACAGCGCAAAATGAACGTGATTCGGCGGAAAGCGCAGTAACAGACTGGCTCCGTGGTCTTGGGTATATCGAGTAAGGGCGGGAAAGGGACTCTTCTCTGGTGGAGGAAGGAGCAAATAATATGGTGGAATATTATTTTTCTATTTTTACAAATGTGGAACTTATCGGGGCGGATTTGTCTGAAATGAGTGACGATCAGCTTTCTGTCCTTTATCAACAGGCAAGGTATTGTCAGGCCATGACGGAGGCGGACACAGATACACTGAGGGAGATCGTGTCTGAGGATGTGGTTTTTACGCACATGAGCGGCAGGCAGCAGACAAGGGAAGAGTATTTTGCTGACATAGAAAATGGCAGCCTTCGGTATTTTACCATCGGCATTGACAGCCCGGTGGTGGAAGTGGATGGCGATCTAGCTTCCGTTACCTACACATCAGTGCTGAACGCCAATGCCTACGGTGCAAGGGGAACCTACCGGATGGATGGGACACACTGGTTTGAGAAGCAGGGCGGAAACTGGATATCCGTCAATAATCCAAATCGTTAGGAGGTGTTATATGAAAAAGAAATTTATAGTTGTTATTTTGTCTGCGTTGCTTCTGAATGGGAGTATGGTGGGATGTGGACGAACCAATCAGAACAACCATCTGGACAATGTAGAAGAATCATCAGCAGACCAAATGGCAGAAGATACAGATAGCAATGCAGCTTCTACTGAAGCATCAGTTCTTGGCAATGAGGTCGATTCTTTAAAGGAACGATCCGGAGAGGCGGATAGTTTAGGTGGAACAGAAGGGGCTGCACAGCCTTCAGAAAATACGACTCCTGTTGTTTATATGACAACCGATATCTCTTCAGAGGGTTTAATGGCAGTTTATCAGGCATTGGGATGGGAGCCTGACGGGAATGTTGCGGTAAAGCTGTCTACCGGGGAGCCTCCGGCAAGCAACTATCTCGATCCGGATTTGATTAAAGATGTGGTCCAGCTTGTGGATGGAATTATTGTGGAATGTAATACGGCTTATGGAGGTTCACGCAGCCAGAATGCCATGCACTATCAGGTAGCAGAAGATCATGGATTTACGGCGATTGCAGAATTTCAGATATTGGATGAGGATGGCTCCATGTCCATTCCGGTAGAAGGTGGAACAAGGCTGACAGAAAACTTTGTCGGCGCGCACTTTGGAGATTATGACTCCTATCTTGTATTGTCCCATTTCAAGGGGCATGCAATGGCAGGTTTCGGGGGTGCGATCAAAAATATTTCCATCGGACTTGGCTCCAGTGAGGGGAAGTGCTGGATTCACAGTGGCGGGAACAGCCTTACCAGCCCGTGGGGCGGCGAGCAGGATGCATTTTTAGAGTCCATGGCAGAAGCTGGAAAATCTGTGTCTGATTACCTGGGAAACGGCGAACGCATCATCTATATCAATGTGATGAACCGCCTTTCCATAGACTGCGATTGCAACGGACACCCTGCGGAACCGGATATGCATGATATTGGTATTTTAGCATCCACCGACCCGGTAGCGCTGGATCAGGCATGTATAGATTTGGTTTATGCGCAGAAGGATGGTGACGGAGCTTCGCTTGTAGGCAGGATTGAGTCCCGCAATGGTCTGCATACACTGGAACACGCTGAGGAGATTGGGCTTGGAAGCCGGACATACCAGCTGGTATCCATCGATGGGCAGTAGGAGGAGGAAAAATGGCAAAGGTCCTTCACAGGGAATTTGTATATATCTGGTATTACTTTGACTTACAGTTAAGGCAGATTTTCCCTTATTGGGTGTTGGGAATGGTAATAGGTTCTGCCATATCCGTTTTTGCAAAAGAACGCATCCATAATATGTTCTGTTCCCTGGGGGAGACTGTCCGAAAACCCCATGAGCTGTCATGCTGATTGAATGGTAAATCCATCCGGTCTTATTGCGGGTGATTTATATAGATAATGCACTTTGAAAACTGAATAAAGTACACTAAATAAGTAGGGAATGCGGCATTTTTCTTTAATATCTGGTAAAATAGAGGTATCTCAGATAATGATGCTGGAGGATATTATGCCGTATATTGCCAAACCTATA
>JAAUZK010000049.1 GCA_014804655.1 Lachnospiraceae bacterium
ATCCACGCACTCTGCGTTCCACCCAGCATATTTGTTACCGGGATAGTTGCAATGGCAATTACCATACCTGCCCCATAGTTACCTACCGCACGGAAAATTCCCATACTGCCGCGTTCACTCTGACTGTTCGTCCGAACGACCATAACCGCCGAAAAGGGTGTTGCGATCATCGTGTAAATGACTGCTGTCAAAAGAATATTAGTTATCAACGCATAGATAAGCGCCGGAATCTGCCCTGCCTGAATAGGAACCGTGAACATCATCACCATGATCACTGCCGCTGGAATCGCCATACGAAGCATCCACTGGTAATATTTCCGGTTGCCGCCTTTGGAATGGTCTATGACATTTCCAAAGATTACATCTGTGAACGCGTCAATGACTTTTGCGATCGCCATAACAATACCAACACTGCCCACTGCCAAACCGACCTTGTCAGTATAGAAGTAAGTCATCTGTCCTACAATATTCCCCATCAGTCCAAGGGCCAACTGTCCGCCAAAATCAGCCATATAATCCTTGCCGCGCATTACGCGCCTTGCACCGTCTGCATCATAGCGGATCTCATTTTTATCCTTTGCCATGTTATTACCTCCTCCACATCTTTATTGATTTAAGTTTACCATTCCTCTTCGAACCAATATTGCAATATACTCTTTATAATTGCAAAATACTATTATTATTTTTATAAAGACTGTCTTGTGTAATGTTCTCTCAACTCCTGATAAAGAACATCAAAAGAAATTCAGAAGTTATCCGATACTTAAGTGATACTGTACCCCCGGAACATTCCCTTTCAAGACAAAGCAGATATCCCCGCCTGTTTTTTCTCCATCCATTTCCGCCAGAACCTCACCTACCGGATTCAAAACCTGAAGCGTTGCCTTCTCCGCTTTCACATGAAGCGTACCTTCCAGAGTCTCCGCATATAATTTTCCTTTTAGTTCTACTGCGGTGAAGGGCATACCCATCATTTCCGGTCCCGGATTATAAGCCGTCTCATCCATTCCCGTTGTTCCCATCGCCGTCAAGACAAACTCTTTTGCATCCTTAAGCAGTTCTTCCCCTACCGGGATCAATGTAAGGGAAATCCTCTCATTTTCAGAATGTACGCTTATCTTGTCAGAAAGCTCAATATTTTCATCCGGCGCGCCGCTGAAGCAGGCGCAATACGGTGTATTAACCATATATCGGGAATGATCCGGATCGAATACGATTTCCTTGGTATCGGAAACCAGTTTTCCATCCACATATCCTGTACCTTCCGGCATCACGCCCCACTCTTTCATCGCCCGGTCCGACAGCTTTGCAAAGGTACGGTAATCGCCTTCTTCCGCAATCTTTGCAATCTCATCAAATACCAGAGCCTGTTTGCCCAAATGCACACCCGGTTGAATTTCATTCGTTCCCCTTGCAGCCCTTGCCAGACGTTTTTCTTCCTTATAGCGGCGCATTACATCCCGGTAAGCAGACCATGCATAATATACGCCGTGTTTTGCATCAGACAAATCAGCGCCATTTAAAAATCCTGCATTCACCGCAATATCCGCATCCCCCTGATAGGAATCCCCGCCATCTAAGAATACATTGCGGGTTGCCGTGATATAAGGGAAGAATGTGGAAGGCATTGAATGGAATTTCGGCAATGTACGCAAATCATTCTGGGTGTAGACCACATCTACCTTATTTTTTGCTGCAGACACCAGACCTTTTAAAAATACAGAGGCTAAAAATCCCCACTGACAGACAACCGCCGGATCATTGTATGCATCAAATACATTCAGGATTTCATCTGCCGGCTGATCATCCCATTTTTCTGACGTATGATGGTTATACAGGATCAGACCATCCCAATCGTTCAGGCAGGCATATGCAATCGTCTGCAAAAATGCTGTTGAATGGAAAGGGTGCAGTCCGTATTCATTCCATTCACTGAGCATAAACGGTTTTCCGCCCACGATGGCAACAGACGCCAGACTAAGGAGCGTTGTTGCCATGGAACCTACTCCCTTTTGCATGACTAGAGGATTGGCAGAAACATATTCTGTAGGGCCCACTACCATATACGTATTTCCTTGAACCGGAAGAAGCGGATGGTTAAAATAGCTGTTATTCTCCATCATATCTCCATCCGTATGACCATATACATCTGCCGCGCCTGCAATCAAGTTACTGGTAACGATCGGCACCTTCACACCAAGAGAGTGTAAATAATCCTTCATCATCTGGTAGAATTTACGGTTCATGTAAATGCCAAACTCCATGAAATCTGCATAACGTGCCGGACTGCAAGCCCCATCCCACGCACCGTTTGGGTCGTTTTCGGGCTGGTAAAAGCCACCGTCCACTCCCCTTACCGTTCCATGCACCGGATCTTCCTCATCCCCCAGCGCACATATTCCTTCGTGCGTCCATGCTTCTTTCAGACGCTCACGCGTATCATACTTCATCAGCAAATAATTGTTGAAATGTCTCTGCACTTCATCCTGATAGGGCTTCATTTGTTCCCCATTATCCGTACCCTTGATTGCTGACTCCTCATTATTGATCTGAACCGTGACCACTGCAGGGTCATCAATCAGTGCAAGGCCTGTATAAGGATTAACATGACACAGAAGTTCCTTCGCATATTCCTTCTGCAGTTCAATCAGCCTTTCATTGTACATAGGGTACCTTTTAATACAGGAAGGCGCGCCACCCGGATAATCCGGTTCATCCTCCGCCATAAATTCCCTCGCCACGATCAGGTCAATATGCAGATAGATACCCTTCTCCTTTAGCTTCGCCGCGAAGTAGTCAAAGCGGTCCAGCCCTTCTTTATGAAACTTTCTGCTGCTGCCGCTTTCATAATCCAAAAGGGGCGCTTCCCTGCAACTGCTCCAGCTCCCCGGCTCATCTCCTATTGGGGCATCCGCTGCGTGAAGCCTGATCATATTGACTCCCATGCTTGCAAAACGCTCTGCCATTTTATCCGCTGTTTCATGATCCGGCGTATTGGATCTGGTTGCCACATTGAATCCTAAGAATCTGGCGCGTGTTCCATCCTCAAAATACAAATGCCCTTTTCTGCTCTCCACAAATCCATGTTTTCCCGCCGGTGCATCCAGTAGATGGGAATAATCCAATACTCCTTTGTTTGGCTCTGCCTTGTGAATCCTGATTCTTTGTTTCATGTTTCATTTCCTCCGTTTCTTCCAAATATCCATAAGAACCGTAAACCATCCATCATTTTTATGTCTGCATCGTATCAAATAAGTCGGTATTGATATTGCAAAATACTATTCAAAATTATAATATTCTATCTTGTTTTTTCTTTTTTTCATATTTATAATGAAACCAGATGATTGATGAAAGTTCAGATAAATTCTTGTAGAGGAAAAACAAAATGGATTACATTTCTTTTTGTAGGAACTTCTTTGCCGCAACAAATATTCCAATCAGCCTTCTTAAAAACGAAAAACCTGTATATTCCGCTTTAGGGGAAATACTGTCCATGACCCCGCCGTCATCTCCACAATGGGGGCTTTTTCCCCTGGAACGCAATCCTGTTTTTTGCGCCCTTTCCCCTGACATTGAATATGGACGGATAAATATTGACGGTACGGACTATGATGTAATTGTAGGACCTGCCTTTAGTGTGCCTTTGACAGAACAACTTGTTCATCAATGTATGCGTGAATTTATGCTGACTCCCGATTACCGGGAACAGCTCGTAGAATGCCTTGCTTCCATTCCGCGAACCAGTCAGCTTCAATTTGCCAAACATCTTGCATTTTTATATCAGTGCCTGAACCATAAAGAAGTCAATCTGCATGATTTTTTTATTGAAAATGAAATAAAGACCATAGACCGAAGCCAGCGTCAGGTAGACCGCCGTATAGATGATGCGGAAAATGACATGCTTCACAATACCTATCACTTTGAACGTGAGATATACCAGTATATAAAAGAGGGTAATGTGCAGCGCCTCAAAGATTTTTTAAATTCAAACATTAAACCCCTCAAAGAAGGGAAATTAGCCCATAACCCGGTACGCCATGCTAAAAATATTTTTATTGCCACTGCCACCAAGGCCGGATTTCTAGGCGCTATCCCCGGAGGTGTGGATGTTGAAAAAACATATCAGCTTGTTGATTTTTATATTCAGGAGTGTGAACAGCTTCAGACGATAGAAGAGATTACAAACTTACAATATATGATGGTTCTGGATTTCTGCCAAAGAGCCGGCGAGACCCAGATACCGGAAGGTATTTCTTCCGAGGTGTATCAGTGTATGAATTATATCCGCAGCCATACCAACGAATCCGTCAGCATTGACGATGTGGCAAGACAGGTACACAGGAGCAGTTCCCATATGATGCGGCGCTTTAAAGAAGAATTAGGGATTCATATCGGTGCATTTATAACAAGCTGCAAGCTGGAAGAAGCCAAAACGCTTCTGACCTACAGCGACAAAAGTCTGTCTGAAATCAGCAATTATCTCTGTTTTTCCAGCCAGTCTTATTTCCAGAATGTTTTTAAAAAGCAATATGGAATCACACCTATGCAGCATCGGAAAAATACGCAAAAGAACTGATAGGCTGCCAGTGCGCTATGAAACCGGCAAATGCTTCAATTTGATATGGAAAATGTACATTCAATATGCTATACTGTCTCAAAACGGCCTTCAAGATCATTCTTGAAGCAATCATACGAGGAGGTAACTTATGGGGGACGTACATAAGAAAGGATTGAATGCAGATTTAATTGAAAACGATTTGGAAAACTGCTGCCGGGGCGAAGACCTATGCCAGCAATGTCGGGGAAACGCATGTCTCATAGGTTTTGCGAAGCAGTGTGTCTCTGATTATAAGAAAGCACCAAAAAAGGAAGTTGACGGCGGCACAGACGGAATTCCCACCACCGATTTCCGCGTATTTAATGAAATCGAATTGGAAACAGCCATCGCGCATATCCTAAAAGAATGTAAAGACTGTAAAGAAGATCATACGGAGGACTGCATTATTAACGTGATCCGCAGCTGCTATGAAGTCGGTCTGCTTGGAGATACACACCCTTATGAGGGAAGCTCGCTTCAATACCTGATGTATCTGAAAGATAACTTCCCCGATAAGGCGGCGTATATTGCAGAAATATATACAAGTTTACCCTCAGCCAGCGAATTGTAATATAATTATACAGCAAAGGGAGCGTTGCCTCATAACTAACCAATGCGGTTATGAAGCAACGCTCTCTTACTTTTTAAATAAAGCCACGCTGATGAAACCACGCTCACCTATACCGTCTTAAACTTCTCAATATAAACCGGGAAAGTATCGGTACCTTTCATCTCTTTGCCCGCTGTGATGGTAACATTCTTGTCAGTGATGAGGTATTCCACGTTTGCACCTGCCTCCACCACGGTATCCTGCATCAGGATACAATTCTTGATCTTAGCGCCTTTGCCGACCTTAACGCCACGGAAGATCACGCTGTTCTCCACTTCGCCTTCAATCACACAGCCATCTGCCATCATCGCATTCTGCACCTTTGCGCCATCCTTGTAATGAGTCGGGTTATCGCCACGAATCTTCGTATAAATAGGAGCTCCCGAAAACAAAGCGTCCAGATTATAGTCATCCAGAAGTTTCATATTCTCTTCGAAGTAACTCTTCATACCGCAGATACGCGCTACATAACCTGTATACTTATAAGCCTGCACATTCAGCTTGCCGAGCTGGGGCATGATAACATCACGCATAAAGAAGGATCGTCCCTGCATATATGCATTGCTGACAAGCTCGATCAGCATTTCACGCTCCATGACAAAAATATTCATGGAAGTATTCTGCACACCGTCTGTCTTCGGATTAATGTATACCTTACGGATACGTCCCTGTTCTACATCAAAGGTGTAATAGAAGACTCTGTCGTTTGTCTGATAATCCAGCAGTTCCTTCGGCAGTTCCTGCTCGTTGTATGCGATCGTGATATCCGCACCGCTGTCTGCATGTGCCTGAAGCATAGCATTAAAATCAAAATTGACCACGACATTGGTGTCTGACATAACCACATATTTTTCCTTCTGTGCTTTTAAGAAATTCAGAATATTCGCCAATGCACCGGCACGTCCGACATAGGGTCCGTCTACTTTTTTCTCAGCAAAAGGCGGAAATATATGCAGACCGCCATTCTTACGAACCAGATCCCACTCACGGCCGGATCCCAAGTGGTCCATCAATGAATGGTAGTTCTGGTTTACGATAACGGAAATATTGTCAATGCCGGAATGCGTCATACTGGACAGGATAAAATCAATGATACGATAACGACTGGCAAAAGGAATAGAAGCCATCAAACGCACACTGACCAGCTCCGGAACCAGAGCGTCATAACTGTTAGGGAAAATAATACCGATTACATTTGTGCTTGATTTTATCATTGTACTTCACCACCTTCTACATTATTATTCACCATAGCATTAGGACCTACCACGACATTCTCACCTATAGTGACACCCGAAGCGATGATCGCTACGCCCTTTTCGTCCCCGGTGGGCATTGCACCTACTACGGCATTTTCACAGATCGTCACATTTTCCGCCACGATACAGTGCTTCACGACCGCACCGGATTTGATTGTCGTGCCGCCCATGATGACAGCGTCCTCCACCACCGCACCGGCTTCTACCTTTACTCCGGCAAAAAGAATGGAATGCTTTACCGTACCCTTGACCCGGCACCCATCGGTGATCATGGCATTCTCTACAACTGCGCCTGCACTGATCTTGTGTCCTGTCATACCTGCATTGCGGCTGTAGATCTTCCACCCCTCGTCAAAAAGGTTAATACCACTGTGCTCAGGATCCAGAACTTCCATGTTCGCTTCCCACAGGGAAGAGATGGTTCCTACGTCTTTCCAGTATCCGCCGAAATGATAAGCATACATCTGACGATTATCCCGGAGCAGATTCGGAATAATATTCTTACCGAAGTCGTTGTCGGATTCCGGATCAGCCTCGTCCTCTTCCAGATATTTTTTCAGGATATCCCAGTTAAAAATATAGATACCCATGGAAGCCAGATTGGACTTAGGATTTTTCGGTTTCTCCTGAAATTCCGTGATCTTATCGTTCTCGTCCGCTACCATCAGACCGAGACGGGATGCCTCCTCCCACGGAACTTCCATAACGGCAACACTGAATTCCGCGTTTTTCGCTTTGTGGAATTCAAGGAAATCACTGTAGTCCTGTTTGCAGATCTGATCACCGGAAAGAATAATAACGTATTTCGGGTCATAGCGCTCGATAAACGATATATTCTGATAAATCGCATTTGCCGTGCCTTTATACCAGTCTGACCCATGCGCTTTCTGATAAGGCGGCAGTACATGCACACCACCATAGAGACGATCCAGATCCCACGGCTGACCGTTGCCGATATATTCGTTTAACTCCAGCGGCTGATACTGGGTCAGGATACCTACGGTATCAATACCTGAATTGACGCAGTTAGAAAGCGGGAAGTCGATGATACGATATTTGCCGCCAAAAGGAACTGCAGGTTTTGCAAGTTTCTCTGTAAGTGCATAAAGGCGCGAACCTTGTCCACCGGCAAGAAGCATTGCAATCATTTCTTTTGCCATAATACGATTCCTCCTATTTTTCTTGATAAACAGATTATATAACATACCGGAGAATATTTACAGAAAAATTGTTAAATTTATGCAGAAAATTTATGAGGGGCGAAAAAAATATGTGTATTTTGTCTATAATATAATTTGATTAGGGTATCTTGCACGGTAGTATTTCGTTAACCGTAAAGAAGCTGCGCACTAAGTATGCTTAATGCACAGCCTCTTTCATAGAGTGCCGTTTGCACTCCTTTACTGCCCGGACACCTGCGTCCCGTCCGCCTTCATGTGATATTTGTCCTTGTAAATCAGCTGTGAGATCGGCACCAGTTCATAGCCTTTATCCTGCAGTCCGGTAATGACCGACTCCAAGGCGTCAGCTGTGTATTTCGCTCCATTATGCATGAGCACGATCGCCCCGTTATTCAACTTATCAGACTCCACCACACGCTTGACGATGTCGTCCACTCCGTAGTCCTTCCAATCGAGAGAATCGATCGACCATTGAATCGGATAATAACCGCATTTATGCGCATTGGTTATGACATGATTGTCATAATCCCCATAAGGCGGTCTGAAAAGGCACATCTCATAACCGGTAAGCTCCTGCACCTTAGTATGTACTTTCATCAGCTCTTCCTGACATTCCTCATCAGATAATTGGGACATATTTTTATGATTCTCGCTGTGGTTACCCAGGTCGTGCCCTGCTTGTGTCAAGGTAATGACACAAATTATTTTATAATTATCACATTGTACTTGGATAAACATTTTGCTCCAAATCAAAATTACTATATAAATCACTATATATTAAATCTATATCTACAATCAAAGCCTTTACTATATTAATATGTTTCACTGAGACATCAACATTAGTTTCCATATACCGCACATCAACAAATACGTTATTATCAGCAAGGAATTTTAATACTTTTTTATGATTACTCATAATTTTGAATATTCTATTTACCTGCTTATCATTTATTTTATCCAATTCATCCAATAATGCAATTAAATTATGTCCTAACTTTTTAATGGCAAACTCCCCATATCCATGCTTCGCCAGAAGCATTTTACACATGCATTCAAACACAATACATAACTGTGAATATATCAAGCATACACTCTCATAGTACTCAGCATAAGCTACTCTAGGGGCTAGATTTCTTATTCCTTTCTTCATTTCTTCTGCAGCATTATCAATTAATTTATCTAACAATTTATAATGTGCCATAAACGCTATCTCAAAATGATTTAAATCCGGCTCATATGTAAATGTGTTTTCCAATTCTTCAAATTGCTCCTGTCTGTTCATCATAATCTCCTTTATCTTTTGCTCTATTTTACCACTTACAATAATGTAGATAGTTTTCCTTTTTCTATTTCAATTAATTTATAAAAATATTGTCTTGGATTTTTACCAAAATCAGGTTTCATACGGTTCATCTGCTTTTGCTCAATTAATGCAAGTATTTTTCCAGCCTCTCTTTTTGAAAAGCAACATTCAATACACCCTATTGCTTTTGTATCAGCAAATGTATTAACAAGTATCCTTTTTAACCCTAAATCATTTGTTGCAAAAAAGAATATTTTATCATACTTATCTTCATTATAATATACCGTACTCCAACTTGATATATAACTCAAATCCCATGCTTGATTCCTGCATCCATCAAGTATTTTGTCCACATTATTACTATTATAATTTTTAGGACCTCGTACACCATTTTGATTTGTCAACAACATAGCAACATATACTATTGCTGATTCCGATATAATAAGATTATCATAATTCCATTCTAAAAAATCCAGCATTTTCTCCACTGCCGATAATTCTTTATTCCTTAGCAAAGTAACTAAATGAAGCATTTCGGCAAAGTGCATGAGAAAATGATCATCCTCTTCTTCATAATCAACATCAATTTTGTATGGCGTTTTTGGCACATCACAAACAAGAATACTATCTATCTCTCCTTTTGCAAGTTTTAACCATGTCATACTTGGATAATAGTCAAAAATCTTTTGGAATACTGCTAATTCTATTTTAGCGGCCACATCACTTTTCACTTGCGTTCCGCACTCTTTTAATGCCAATCCAGGTGCAATCGGAAAATTATTCATTAAAGCCCATGTCATAACCAATGCGATTATTCGCATTTCCTTTTCATCCTTCAAACATCCATAACTCGCCAAATCACGCAATCCTATAAAAAGGTTTCTATCAAATAAAATTAATATATCTTTTTCATGGCGCAATCTCATAATCTCTGAATACTCCATCTTCCCTTCTGCAGCATATTTTGGATGAAATATCAATTGCAATTTTTCTATCAATTTCCATACCCATTCTATATCTTCTATATCTAATATCATTAAATTCATAACTATTTCCTCATGTGTTGAATTAGCTTTTTAGTACCATACTAATCTTTGCATGATATCAAAACAAAAGCAACCTTTTAGTGCAAATAAATTTGCCTTTTGGTTGCTTTTTACATTTGATTATTATATTTGTACCTTATTCTGAAATCGCCATGTCATATTAATTCTGTTGTTCTCATACACATCGACACTTTTAATTAAGCTCTGCAATAAATACCTCTTATCTTCCCTACCTCCCAGCCACTCTACTATAGAAATACTATCTTCCTTGATTTCTTCTATCCTCTGACGCAACCCTTTTTCCACTGCTTCCAATGCAGACAGTTCCATCTCCATCTCTTCCGCAAGATTCCCTTCCCATTTCTTCCTTGCAAGATACTCTGCCATTCCCATTTTTCCCTGCCTGTATTGGTGGTAAAGTTGCTTAATCTCTTCCCGTTTTTTCTCTGCCTGCATCTTTTTCTTTTTGATCTCTGGAAGAAGTTTCTTACGCTTTTCTTCACATAGTTCTCTTTCTCTCTGGAATACTGCTTCCTTTTCTTCCAGTAACCGCAACTGGATATCTACCGCTTTCCACACGATCCCTTCCAGTTCTGCTTCCGGGATGCTCTCAACGCTCCTGTGTTCAGTAAATTGCTGATATCTGCACCGGAACCTCGTCTTTTCCCTTACCATAAGCCGCCCGCATTCCCCACAACGCACAAGCCCTTTTAACAGGAACTGCTTCTCTTCACCATGCTTTTTTGTGTGCATCTTTTCCTGCACTTCCCTGAAAGTGTCTTTGTCTATGATTGCCGGATGTGCATTCTCCACACGGACACGCTCACTCTCCGGCACAAAGACACGTTTCCCGCTCCCAAGAGGACCGCTTTTATAAGCGCCGGAAGATAACACGCCTGTATAAGTTTCATTCCGCAGGATCTGCTGGAGCATGGTGGGAAGCCAGACACACTGCTTTCCTTCAAAGGATTTATCCTTTTTCTCACGCAGAAGCCCTTTGTTGATCTTGTGCTGTTTTGGGGAAGGGATTCCTTCCCCATTCAGTTTCCTTGCCAGCTCCGCAAGCCCTGTCCCTGAAAGATATTCCCTGTATATCCTCTGCACTGTCCCCTTAGTCTCTTCATCCGGCGTAAGGAAACCTTCCTCATCCCTCTGGTAGCCATAAAGCGGGATGGAACCCACGTACAGCCCTTTTTTCCTCCGCACTTCAAGAGATGACTTTATCTTGTCCGAAATGTCCTGACTGTAGAGGGAATAGGCAAGGTTGCGGAAGGGCACATCAATATCCGGTGTCTTTCCTCTATATTCTTTACTATCATAGCCATCATTGACCGCGATAAACCGTACCTGCATGAAAGGGAATATATGCTCAATATAATTACCAAGCTCTATGTAATCCCTGCCAAACCGGGAAAAATCCTTGACGATGACACACTGTATTTTCCCTTTCTTTACACCGTCCATCATCTCCACAAAACCCGGTCTTTCAAAGCCGGTGCCTGAATAACCGTCATCCACGTACTGGACGGTAGGACTGTCTGCAAGTTCCTGCTTTTTTTTCAGGAATCCGAGCAGGAGCTTCCTCTGGTTGCTGATACTGTTACTCTCATCCTTCACATCATCATCTTCCCTTGAAAGCCTCATATATAAAGCAACTGTTGTTACATCCATCCTAAGCCCTCCCTTCTTCTGTTCCCCAGACCTGCCCTATATGGGAATACAGGCTTTCATATTCGTCTTTAAAGTTAAGTACGACTTCTACCCTCTTCCCATCATACAGAAAAATCTTATCTATAAATATGGAAACCATCTGCGCGGTCAGCCCTTCCTCATTTGAGACTATACCTTTATAAGACAAAATTTCCTTTATCCATCCTGCCTGTTCCTTTTCCAGCCGCTCAAAAAATGCTGTCTTTTCTTCTAGCTGTGCCTTCCTCTCCTCATGGTAACGTATTTCATCCTCTTTCTGCTGCTTTTCCTTCAGATACCATTCCTTATTACTATCTGTACCCCCATTTTTACAGGCTTTCTCTATGCTGTTATGTTTCGTGTCATGTTCCCTGCTGCTGTATTCTTTATATAAAAGTATCTTCTCATTTTTCCCCTGCCGGATTGCTCTCTCCACTATGCCCTTTTCCTTTTCTATGCTCCTCTGCATCTTCTGGAAAAACTCGCTGTGGAAGCGTGCGACCATATCATCCAGACATTCCACCTGCCGGATAAATACCATGACTGCCTGATAGACAATCTTCTCCAGATCCTTTTCCGAAATGGATTTCGAGGAACACTCTTTCTCACCTTTTTCTCTGTAAGTTCTGCAACGGTAACGGTAGATGCGTACTTTCCCGATTCTTCTCTGATAGTTTGCCCCCATCCTTGAAGCAGGCACGTGGCAGTCCCCGCAGAACACTTTCCCTTTTAACAGATTCTCCGGGCGGATGACATTTTCATCC
The DNA here is from genome assembly GCA_014804655.1 of Lachnospiraceae bacterium. GTDB lineage: Bacteria > Bacillota > Clostridia > Lachnospirales > Lachnospiraceae > UBA3282. The sequence continues at coordinate 12,447 of JAAUZK010000049.1, forward strand.
TTGGCGTTCAGGCTCTTATACCTCTCCTTCCTTGCCCTTAAGATTTCCTGCACAAGGCTGAAATCATGTTCAGCAATAATGGCTTCGTGGGTATTTCTCGTTATCTTCCACTCTGTTTCATCCAGCCTGTATGGGCTGATCCCGTCTGCTTTCGATTCCTTCCATTTATGGAGCGCCATATGCCCGGCATATGCCATGTTTTGCAGGATGGTAGCTACCGTAAATTCATTCCAGTAACGGCGTTCCTTCTCCTGCCGGAAAAACTCCCCTGTGTCCTGATAGGCTTTCGGCGGGTTGATATTTTTCTCCGTCAGCCGCTTTACAATAGCCAGAGTGGAATCCCCCTGCATCGTCCATGTAAAAATATCCTTTATAACCCCTGCCGGTCTTTCATCCACGACAAACCTTGTCTTCCTCTCATCAGCAAAAGCATACCCGTAAGGCGCACGCCCACCGTCATATTCGCCGTTTTCCTGCTTTGTCACATAGCTGGATGCCACCTTGACGGAAGTGTCCTTGGCGATATATTCATTGACAAGGTTCTTTAAAATGACTGCCAGCTTTTTATCCGCACTGTCTCTGTCAAAACTGTCGTAGCCATCATTTACGGAAATAAACCGCACCCCAAGGAACGGGAATACCTTTTCCAGATAATTTCCCACTTCGATATGATCCCTGCCAAACCTTGAAAAATCCTTTACGATAATGCAGTTGATATTCCCTTTCCTTACTTCCCCGAGCAGGCTGTCAAATGCCTGGCGGTCAAACCGCGTCCCGCTGATCCCGTCATCCTTGTACTCCCTGACAAGGAAGAATTCATCCCTGCCCTTTATGTAGTCGCGCATGAGCATCTGCTGGCTGGTGATGGAATCGCTTTCTGAAACAGCACTGTCAACGGAAAGCCTTGCATAAGTGGCGGTTCTGAATACCGGGGATTTTCCAGTCTTAATTTCCTGCCTTGCCCTGTCCTTAATCCTTGCCATTATACCGCCCCCTTTTCACAAAGAGGCTGCCCCTGCAGCGTCTCCCTAAACATGCCGCACAGAGAGTAAACTTCTGCCATCCTGTCCTGATAGAGAAAAGAAAACTCCACACGCTTCCCTTCATATACCCATATTTTTTCAAACAGGGAGCAGATTAGACTGCGCCGGATTTCTCTTTCTGTACCGAAAAATAAATTTCCTGTATCTTTAAGACTGCCAAGCCACTGCCTTGCTTCCCTGACCGCTTCTCCTGCTTTCCCTGCCCTTTCCTTCCGCTTCCTGATCTGTCCTTCCAGTTCTTCACAGCGTCCGGAATAAAAGACCTTCATCTCCCCATACTCTTCTTCTGAAAGAATCCCTTCCATCCAGTCTGTGTAAAGGCCGGAAAGCATGGCTGCATTTTCCGCAAGTTCCTTTTCCAGCTCCGGCAGCCGGGTGTCCGTCAAAGTGACTGGCTGCACCCCTTCCATTGCCTCTTCCGCTGCTTTTAAGATTTCTTCCGCATCCGCTGCCATCTGCACCTGTGCCTTTACTGCCTCCGTTACAAGGGAAATAAGTTCCTGCTCTTTAATACTGTGCCTCGTACAGGTCTTTTCCACGTTGTAGGTCTTACAGATATAAAAAATGGTCTGCTTCCCCTTATGAGTGGTCTTGCGGCGTATCATCTGCCTGCCGCAGTCCGGGCAGTAAAGGATGCCGCTGAAAAGGTATGCCCCGTCCTGCCCCGGATTTGTCCGGGTATCTTTTTTCAATAATCCCTGCATGGTGTCAAACTGCTTTTCCCCAATCAGGGCTAAATCTTCCTGCATGTAGCGGCTCTGTTCCGATTCGGGCTTTGCCACCATCTTTTTGATCTTATGGTTGATGCGTTCCTTTTTCCCCTGCACCACCAACCCTTTGCATAAAGGGTTAGACAATATCCTTCCTACCGCTACCGAGCTCCATTTGGAATATAGGTTCTTCTGGAAACCACTCTGGTAACGGATACCGAGGCTTCTCTTATAATCTGCCGGAGCAGGGATTCCAAGGGCGTTCAGCTTCTCCGCAATCCTGCTGTTGCTCATGCCATCCAGTTTCCACTGAAAAATAAGTTTGACATTCTCCCCTGCCACCGGGTCAGCCACCAGCTTATTATGGTCACTGCTGTCCTTCATAAATCCATAGGAGACATATGCGCCGGTATATTCCCCATTTCCGCGCTTGCTTTCAAGATGGCTCCTGATCTTTACCGAAAGGTCTGCGCTGTAAGCGTCATTGACGAAATTCTTTACCGGTATGACAATGTTCTTCTCCGTCCGGTCTGCGGTAAGGGAATCATAATGGTCAGTAACTGCAATAAACCGCACCCCTGCCGCCGGGAATATCTTCTGTAAATATCTCCCGGCTTCTATATATTCCCTGCCAAAACGGGAAAGGTCCTTCACAATGATGAGGTTGACCTTTCCCGCTTCCATATCCTTTATCATCTCCTGAAAGGAAGGGCGCAGGAAGTCGGAACCGGTATACCCGTCATCCACATATTCCTTAAAGACATGGATATCCTCCCTGCCCTTTAAAAAATCATGGATGAGCCGCTTCTGGTTGGTGATGCTGTTGCTCTCCTCCTTGCGGCTGTCGTCGCATACATCCCCGTCCTCTTTGGAAAGACGCAGATATACTGCCGCCGCATAGACCTTCTTTTCAGTTTCTTTTTTAATACTCTCTTTCATTGCCAAAGCTCCTTCTTTCCACAAAATGTCATGGAATTCCGGGGCTTTCACGCTTTTGTCCTAAAATGATTATATCATAATCCGTATAAAATATCCACGTTTTTCCATAACTCTTTACTGTTTTCTCATTACTTTTTTCCTCCTGTATTTTCTGATATTTATTACAGCCCAGCGGCTGCCATGTGTTCTATGTACTCCTTCAGGCGGTCGGTCAGGGTCGCGTCCGTATCTGCAAAACTTAATTTGACAACATACTCTCCCTGCCTGTAAAGGTATGGGTTTCCGATCTGCCTGATGAATTCCCTCTTTTTTTCGGTATCGCTTAGATCCCTGTCTATTTCAATCTCCAGAATATCAGCCAGTTTTCCTGCATCCGCCTCCTGTATGTCCATATCCTTCATTTTTGCAAGGTCTTCCGGCCCTATGCAGTCTGCCATACTGCCAGCTATAAATTTATTGCCAGCATCTCCCCTTACTGCCCGGATGTCCTTCTGTTTCCCCATGGCTTTCCGATCCCCATAGATGGTTTGTATCAGTATATTCCCTCCCTGTTTGTCCGTATTCCCGGCTTGTTTACAGTGCTATGTTCTCTAATAAAACACAGTTCAAACTTCACTGCCTCATTGTTTTCCAGTTACAATTTTCCTGCTATGACAAGGAATCTTCCGTTTTTCCCAAAAACACGCCTGTCACAGGTAGCAAGTGTAATAATACTGGTAGGAGCATGATCCGGTTCTGCATAATACAATGCCCTTCCCTGTAGCTGCTCCATCCATGCATTGTAGCTTTCCATATCAGCATGGTTCCTTATGCGGAAATCCCATTCTTCCAGATCATCTATGCTGTATTTGACCACTGCCATTACCTGATAAGCGTTAGCACTCCCGTAGGCATCCGTAAAATAGATAGTCTGGTTTTCCTTAAAATAATCTTCCTTCTCATAATCCAAGAGTGTGGAGAACATTGCTTCCGAACCTGCACCCATGTTGTGACCGTAGATGACACGGTTGAAATCCCATACCTGTATGTCCTTATCCATGAATGGGCATCCGGCACTGCTCTTATCCCCTGTGAAATCGTGGGAAAGGTAAAAAGCATTATCATCCGTTCCCACTACAGGAAAATTGATTAAGGTATTTGGAATACAGAGCCAGCCTTTAATATCCTCATTTTCACTGCAAAGTGCATCCCAATCGTAGGCTTCCACTCCCTTCTCCCTCATTTCTGCCTCGTATTCCTGCCTGTACCGTTCTACATCCGCTTCCATTTCTGTAAAAAGCTCCTGCAATTCCTCCGCTGCTTCCTGCTGAGATTTTTCCCTTTCTTCTTCTAAAATAGTGTCAAGCTGTGCATAGGCATCCGCTATCGCCTGATACTTTTCAAGCTGCTTCACTGCCTTATAGCGGAAAATTCCCATACCCACCATACAGATGAACGCAAGGGAAATACCCACTATGATCTGTACTGTGATCCTCTGCCTTTTCCTTTCCGGCAGGTCAGGGAAAAGTTTCTCCCCAAGCCAGCCAATAAAATCTTTTATTTTCTCCATGCTGCGCCTTTCTTTGAAATTGTTTTAAAATTTTTTCATTATTCAGGGGATGCAGCCATTTTCCCAACCGCATCCCCTTCCAGTCAGGACAGGATAATCCCGGATTTCCTGTCCTCCTTTTCAGCCCCAGCCACTTCGGAGCACTTTATCCCAAAGTCCAAGAGCGTACTTGCAACTTCATTTCCCCACACATCCCAGCCGGGTGTGGTCTGCCTTGCAAACAGCTCCACACGGGGCAGGTCGCCCATGAGGGCAACAATCTTTTCCCGGGCTTCGTCCGGCTTTTTGCTGTGGGTCTCTATAGGGGAAATGATAAACTGATGGATATTTGCCGCCTGCCGTTTAGGGTGTCCTCTGGTAGCCAGCAGGCAGATTTCTGCGTTTCCCCTTGTCCAGAATCCCAGCCCCTGAAACCAACTGTCCGCTTTTTTGTTCTTTTTCAGCCAGACAAAAGCCACGCTTCTATAAGTAAAGCCCCACGCTTTCACAAGCTGTAGAGCCTCGGGGAGCTTGGGGAAAGTAGCCCACATAAAAAGTGCGCTGTCCCGGTCGGCCAGATCTGCCACCGGGAGCGCACATAACTCATCCATCGTCATTGTAGGGTAGTGCCGATTCGCCGCACCCTGCATGACTTTTTGGTCGTACCGCCAAGGGGGATCGGCGTAAATGATAGAATAGTTTCCGATAGTTACACTCCTTTCTACCCGTCCTTTACCGTACATCAAAATGTACCGTCATAATACACACCCGCTACAGGCAGCTTTTCCCTTCCTTCTTCCCTTCAAGCACAGATGCAGCAGCAAGCATAACGCCGCACAGCCCAAGGGCAGCAAGAAGATAAAAGGGTGACGCATGACCAGTCTGGATGACCGGCTCCGTTCCTTTTCCTGCATTTCCGTTTCCTCCTTCCGTTCTGATATCTGTATCTTTATCTGAAGGACTGCCTGCTGAATTACCAGAGACAGTGCCGCTTGTATTCTGATTTTTGTCCGAAGTATTTTGATCATCTTTTCCGTTTGTATTGTTTTCTTCTGTTTTTTCCCATCTTGCATAGAGGCTGATGCTCCTGCTGGGCTTATAAGTTTTTCCCTCTGTTCCGATAAATACTTGTCTGTCAGTGTACCAGCCTTTGAAGGTATAACCCTCACGCTCTGCGCCGGGAAGTTTCACACTGCCGCCTATTACTACTTTGACAGACGCATTCTTGGTCTTACCACCATTGGCATCATATTTAATAGTGTAGGTATTTAAGGTTTCACCGGAATTATCGCCATCTTCTGTATTGTCATTGCCTGTGCCGCTTTCATCTCCTGTATTTCCACCGTTTCCTTTCGACTTCTCCCACCTTGCATAAAAATCTGTATCTCTTGTTATGCGGTATGTATCATGGTACGCCCCTGCAAACTGTGTCAGGCCATCATCCAGATACCAGCCTGTGAAATCATATCCTTCACGCTCCGGCATGGGAAGGTAGAGGCTTCCATCCTTAATAATGGTAAGCTCTTTTACTTTAATTGTTCCTTTTCCTGCATGGAAAGTCACCTTGCAGGTTTCAGGATCAGCGTCATTATCGTTATCTTTCTCCGCTTCTTTTTCCCAAAGAGCGTAAGCTGTCATATCCTTAACTGCTTTCATTCCACTGCCGGGGATTTCAAGTAATATCCCACCGTCTTTTTCTGTGTACCAGCCAAGGAAGCTATAACCTTCTTTTTCTGTCTTAGGCAGGCGGATCATATCGCCTTTTGCTGCTTTGATAGGATTTACTGCTTTGCCTCCATCTGTATCAAAAGTAATGGTGACTTTCACTGCTTCTTTTTTCTCGAAATGTGCCTTTAAAGCAATATCTCCCTGTACGGTAAATTCTTCCCCTGCCTGTCCGATACAAATGTTGTCATCGGAAGCTAAAAACCATCCAAGGAACTCATAGCCTGTCTTATTGCAGGCAGGAAGAATGATTGCGCTGCCTTTCTCTACATCAATGTTCTTTCTTACAGTATTTCCACCGTCAGCGTCAAAAGTAACGGTACAGATGACCGCCTGTTCTTCTTTCTTTTCATAACGTGCTTTCAATGTGGCATCAGCAGAAACAGTGTATTTCTCCCCTGCTTTCCCTACACAGGTATTGCCATCATACCAGCCGATAAATTCATATCCGTCCTTGGTACAATTCGGAAGGGTAACGGTATCTCCTGCTTTTGCAATAACTGTTCCTCCCTCCATCTTTCCACCATCCGCATCAAAAGTGATTGTGCAGATGGCAGCTTCTTTCTTCTCATAATGTGCTTTCAAAGTAACATCATCAGAGACCGTATATTCTTCCCCAGCCTGTCCGGCACAGGTATCTCCATCATACCAGCCTGTAAATTCGTAACCTTCTTTGGTACAATTAGGAAGCGTGATTGTATCACCGATCTTTGCGGTAACATCTCCACCTTCCATTTTTCCACCGTCTGCGTCAAATGCGATTGTCGCTTCTGTCTTTTCCCATGCGGCATAATAAGAGGTATCTTTCTGAGGTGCATAATGCTTCTCCCCTGCATTTCCTGCAAATACCGTCAGTGCCTCATCTTCATACCAGCCTTTAAAGCTGTAGCCTTTTCTGGATGCGTCAGGGAATGCGATATTTGCGCCGGGGATGACCTGTGCGCTGTCCGTTTTCCCTTCCCCGTCATTATAGATATAAGTGAGGGTGACAGGCTCTTTTGCTTCCCATTTCGCATAAAGGTAAAGGTTGTCTGTAAGGTTTATCTCCTGCCCCGGTGCATAATCAGTCCCGGTCCCGTCCGGTTCTGTGTTCCAGCCCACAAAGTTATAGCCGGACCTTACAATATTCCCCAAGAGCGGGAAAAGGGCTTCCTGATCCATGATGGTCACTGTGTCCTCACTGGTATACTTATTCGGATCGGAACACATGTCACTCGCCCCGTCAGGGTTATTATTGACATCATAGGTAACAAAATAGGTCTTGGGCACTTCTGCAAGATAAAGGTTTTCTCCCCGCTTTTCTGTACAGTAATTCGGACAGTGCCATGGAAACTGCTCCGGGCTTGCGTCCTTATGGTACAGTGTACCATCGATCAGTACCCTGCCCGGCTTGATACTGTCATATCCGCCAAGCACAAAAGTTGAATCGCTTTCAAAATCTTCATCCAAAAGGATGGATGCACCTGTATTGTAAAAATAGTGGATATCACAGGGCTCATATCCTACAGAAAGGTTATCTTCCATGACGATCTTTCCGGACAGAACAATGCCCGTCTCATTCATGTAACAGATTGTACCGCCCGCATGGATTTTTTCCCCTGAACGGTTTCCTGTGATCGTACAGTCACGGATAACAAGCGGCAGGGTTCCTTCCCCTCCCTTAGTCTGGACTGCGCTGCCCCTTGGGGCTTCATTGCCTGTAATGGTGCATCCAGTGATATGCGCCAGATGCCCTGTGCCGGTATAGATTCCGCCGCCATCATAAGCGGAACGGTTGCCCTCGACCAGACAGTCCGTTACCGTCAGGGATGCGCTGCTGGATATGCCGCCGCCCGATGAGCCTGCCACATTTCCTGTAAAAGTCATGTTGGAAAGTTCTGCGCTTCCCTGTAAATCTACTCCGCCGCCCCATGTTGCATGGCAGTTCCTGATAATGCCGGATGTGGCTGTCATTTGGGAATCTGCTTCTGACTGGATGCCGCCACCGCCGCCGGACGTATAGCAGTTCTGGATCAGGCCGCCATCCATGGTAAAACTGGCATTTTTCTTGATATGCACTGCCCCGGCTGTATGGAGCGTCCTGCCACTGCCATTGCTTTCATATCCGTCAGTGTTGTAATTGTTCTGAAGGACAGTCCCGCTCCCCATGATATAAGAGCCATCCACGTAGATAAGGGGGCTGTTCCAGACTTTGCCGGAATTATTGAAATCATCATCCAGCACTGCGCCGCCATCAAAAATGATATCCTGTGTGGTAAGGCTCCCGCCTTTTACTGTAAGCAGGACGGTATCAGTATTCATGCCATATTTTTTCCCAACAAAATCATCTTCCCTGCTGATCGTTACCGGATTCCCTGCATCCTCGCTTTTCAGAGTGATGTTATCAGCAGTGACTTCAAGTGTAGATGATACCCTGCAATTCTTAAGGACAGTGATCGTGTCGCCTGCCTGTGCATTTGCAAAGGCTTCTTCCAGTTCCTCATAGCTGGTATCGCCAATCCTTGCCTCATAGATTGCGGCAATATCCTGCTCCCCCACCGGTTTCCAGTTGGCATGGAGCCACAGATTCCGCTCCGGCGTATAGGAGCTGCCCGGCCTGCCAACCGCTGTAAATCTGACTACATTTCCTTCCTCGGTTACGCTTTCAGTGATATCCATCCAGCTTTCAAGGAAATGCCCCTCATAGTAACCGTCCGGCAGGACGATGCTTTCCCCTTTGGGTACGGTAACGCTCTCTGTATCACAGGTTCCCTCATAGGCTTTAAATGTGACAGTATACGCTTCTTCCTCTTCCGCTGCTTTTACAGGCAGGGGAACGCTTCCCAATACCCCTGCGCCAATGGTTGATACCATAGCAGCAAACAGGAGAAGTTTTGAAAATCTTCGTTTTCTTCCCATACTTTTTTCCTTTCTTTTTTGTTTTTAAAATTAGGAAGGATACAGTCTGATTTTTACTTTCCAGACTGTTCCCCCTCCGCATAGTTTCAGGGAAAAATCCCCTGTGCTTACAAATAATTTTTCCTACCACCTCCTTCCCAACCAGCCCATGAAAGTGTATAAATTCTTTCCGCTTTTATGCATTTTCATGGAATGGCTGTTTTATTGTACAGTTTATAAGCAACTTCTTATTTCAAAGCTCCTGTTTAATAATGTTAAAATGCCAGTACCCATACGGGATTTTCATTTACCCAGCCCCCTACTGGCAGGGAATATGCAGGGCGGGATGGCTAGACCTCTCCATAGTCCGTGGTGTGGAACGCTTTCTTCTCCACACATGTCCTCCGGCGTGCTGTTCCGGCTGCCCTCACCGGGCAGAAGTATCATTATGGCTCCCCTTAGAACTTCCTGCCAAAGAAAGCCCCGCACCGGATGCCGCTCCCTGCCTTCCTTCTCCTGTTACGGTCTTTCGGTTTACCCTTTACGGGGCAGGCATATCATGGCGAAGCTGATTGTCCGGCGCAACTTATTCAAGGGAAAACCTTTCAAAGCCGCTGCATACTGGTATTCAGTTGTCAAGTTTCCTACATTCAGGCGGAAAGCCTTTCGCTTTAAGCACAAGTTTTTGCCTGTCCTAAAGCCTATAATTAGGATACCGAAACCCTGAAAGAATTGTTAGGCATAAAGATACCTAATTGAAAAAATTTTGGATATGTTTGTTCCTATTTTGTATTTACGCCATTATTTTTTCTATTATCAGTTCATAATCGTTGCAAAATGAACTACTCATTTTACAATCCAACAAAAAGAAAGGGCATTGCCCTGCGCACAATTTACCCAGAGGCAATACCCACTCTTTTATTCAAGATACTGCTTATGTAATTTAAATACGGAATCCACGATCCCTACTGCGTATTTTATCTCATCATCGGTCTTATCATCTGTTATGGCATAAAAGGCTTCCTGCTGGAGTGTGAGCCTTTTATCCACTTTTCGCATATCGGCAAGAACATCAAGGGAAACATCCAAAGTTAATGCGATTTTGATAATCGTTTCCATGCGGAACCCTTTCTGTCCAGCCTCCAGCTTCTGGATCATCTTAAGGGACAGCCCCGCCGCTTCCGCAAGCCTTTCCTGCGTCATATGCCTTTCCCGGCGCAGCCTGCGGATATTGCTGCCGATCCGGTAATAGTATGCCTCGCATGGGAATCCTTCCATCCATACATCCCCTCCGTAAGCTTCATTGACGGTTACAATGGAAGTATACTAAAGCTGTCTTAGAATTGAATGAGGATTTAGCTGGTTTTCTCTTAGGAAAAACGCAAATGTGGACAAAAAAATACAGCCCTGCCAAAAAACAGGACTGTTTATGAAAATTATTCGGGAATAAGCCCGAAACAATACCCCACATTTCTTTCACAGCGTATTGTAAACGGTGCATCGGGGGATGCGGAAAAAAGTTTTTCCCTTAAATTACAAATATGGAACCCGATTGTATTGTTATTTTCAATATCCTGTGCATACTCTCCCCATATCTTTCGGTAAATCTGGTCATAAGTCAACACTCTTCCCCTGTTCGTCACTAAAAAGCAGAGCAGGTCATACTCCTTTGCAGTCAGGCTGATCTCCCGCCTGTCACGGTATATCTTTCTACGGTCAGGATAGATTTCAAGACCTGAAATCTTCAGTGCTGGTTCTGCCCGCAGCTCATAATTTTCAAAGTTGGGATATTTCCCTACCACTTCCATTACTTCGTTAAAAATATCCATTTCTTTTTCATCAAAATCCAATATCAGTAACCGCCCGATACTATCACCTCATCTGTCCCTAAAAATTCATCTTTTTATCTCAAAATGAAACAGCCTGTCATTTACAAGTAATCCCATTCATTCATGCTGACACTGAAAAATTGCCAGCGGTACAATCTTCTTTCTGGTAAAATCATAGCTTTTCAAAAAATAATATTTGGTACGACATGCCACCATATGGTATGACAAGATTGATACAAATTATTCTTCCAATAAACGCCTTCCCCTTAAGTCAGCTTTGCTGTATTTATCTTTTGCAAGCATGCGTATTTGTATATGTTCTGATCTAATCCTTTATATTCCGTCTGTTCCATATTTCCCCGCTATTTCTCCACATTCCAGAAAACGGAATTGCCCCTCCGCCTTCATGTTTTCTTCTTTCTGCTGTGCTGCCTTAAAAAAGCAGCCAGATAATGCCCAACGAATATGAACAAACTCATGATCGCTATATAATCCAGCAGGAAAAAGAATAAAGGTTCATCGTAATCAAAAAACACAAAGTGAACCTTTAACAGCATATAATTCCCTATGTCCCGCTTTACAAAAGCATACATGCCGTATGTAGCCACCACTGCTACTGCAATGCGCAGCATGCAGATACGAACCTTTGAAGTTCCCTTCACTGCTTTTCCCACCGCTCCCAGCATCATATTCCAGTGCAGCCCAAGATGAAGTGACATCGATACAAATCCCCAATAAGCTGACAGCATATGAAGCTTTCTTCCAAAGGAGCTTCCGCCATGGATTGGCAGAAAAGAGAGAACACTGCGGGAAATAATGACACCACTGACCATGGAGCCGATCATGAAAAGGAGCACTGACACCACCAGCACCGTCTGCCATATCCGGAAAGGTGTATATTTCCCTTTCAGAAGAACCCCAAACCATCTGCGGTTCAGAACATGATGAATGATAAACAGCAAAAGCATTCCTATTCCCAGCCATTCATGGAGAGCCTGCCCTATCATCTCATAGGTCATCAAAAACAACAGGGCAGCCGTCATTCCAATATCAACACTTGTCTTAACAATCATTTTGGGGTTCATCCAAACTATCTCCTTACCAATCCAAATATGTTTATTTTTCTCCTGCGGATTCCTTTCAGTTCTCTCCATTCCAGAAAAAACGCAGCCCGTTGTATGTATATTCATCACTTGCCGTTCCATTATGGGTATATCCTTCCCTCTCCAAAAATGCCAGATTGCCATCCGCCTCATTATCCGCAAACCGGAAGGTACCATCCTCCACATCACCCATAGCCATGATCTGCCGCTTAAAGGCACTGTATGCAAAATCATCCGTGCCGGACGCAGAAAAGATAAAGAAGTCATCCCATGTATGCCCGGACTGTCTGACCAGCTCCGCCATGTACTCCCCGTCAGTGGTATAACTGCCGCTCATGGGCATAAAATACCGGAAATAATCAAGGCAGTACCGAAACGTACACCATGTATTGACGGAACCCATGGAAAATCCCCCAAAGCCTCTATGGTCACGGGA
>JAAUZK010000050.1 GCA_014804655.1 Lachnospiraceae bacterium
GGACTTAGCCTGTGCGCTTGTTGTCAAACCAAGCATTCTGTTAGAGTTCATTGCTGTAATGTTGTGTTTTACTACCATACTATATTCCTCCTTGAATTTTATGCGGCTTCCCTGCCGCTTGTTTTTGTCTGTAACGACTCCTCCGGCTCGTACGCTGCCATCGGCTCCGTTACCGCCTGTGTAAGCAAATTGCTTTACTTGTAATATATATCGGGTGATTTCCGATTTACTTTATGGCTTTTTTCAAATTTTTTAATTTTATTCAAAGCCCCAAGCGCTTTACTACTTCTTACTGTCATAGAAATGCGGTGACACGTAATTCAGGTTATTCATGCTGTTATAATAGTTCGTTGCCACCTTATTCTTTGACGCACCAGTGTTGATGGCAAGGCGTTTCTTCTTAAACTGATTCTCCGCCAGCATCTTATTACGCATATTGCCTGCGTTAAGTGTTACGATCTTGTCGGTAATCTGTCGGATCTGTTCCTTCATCCCTTCGATTTCCACACGGTAATGCGCTTTGTTCTGTAACAGTTCCTCACGCACTCTGTCATAGATGGCCTCGAATCCCTGATCCAGCTTATCAAGCTCTTCCACGCAGCTACTCTGCCTGTTGATCGTCTCGTCAAAGGCATCCATATCAAACTCTTCCCGCTTCAGGATGGCTTCCTGCTCACTGTTAAGCAGAATCATCTGATCCAACAATGCATTCTTTTTCTCAAGACTCCGTAATAATATCTGTGCACTGCTCTGGTTCATCATCATACCTCTCTACGCATTATTGCACTTGCGCATAACTTCTTTCCATGTATCCCGCAGGCTGTGAAGGTGTGTGTTCACCTCTTCCAGAATCTCTTTATCCTTCTGGATGTTCGCCTCGAATAGTCTTCTGAGTACATACACATATATTTTGTCGAACTCTTCCGCTACCGGATATTTCCGATCCAGCGTATTGCGGAATTCCTCGATAATGCGCTGTGTTTTCATGATATTGACATGCGCTTTTTCCAAATCATTCTGCTCGATGGACATGATGGCGATATTACAGAACTTGATCGCCCCCTCATACAGCATCAGAGTCACTTCCGCCGGCGTTGCAGTCAGAATCTTGTTCTTCTGATATGCCTCATAGGGATTCTGTGTTGGCATAAGTTTGCTCCTCCTTGATCGTACTTATACTCTTAGGACCCTGATCAAGCGCCGCCGCCCAACATACCGGATATTGCATTGTTCTTGGACTGCAGTTTCGCCATTGCCGTCTCCATTGCGGAGAACTTAGCGTACCACTTATCCATCAGGGCATTCAGCTTATCTTCTTCTTTCTTGATCTTATCCTTATAATCATCATACTCCTTCTGCATCAATTTGTCATTGTATACAGTAAAGGCACTGCTCGTATCCGGAATACTCTTCATCTTATCCGACAGCGTGCTGTACAGATTCTGAGACAAAGATGAGAAAAAGTTCATAACAGTATCCGGGTCCGCCGCGATCATCTGCCGTAACAGATCATCTTCGTTCGCAACATTCGAATCATCTTTATCGCCGTTAATATGATAAGCGTTCTTCTCATTATCCGCAGCGTTAAAATATCCCAATGTATTGATACCGAAATCGGAGAGATACATCGTCTTACCGTTTACCGTAGCGCCCTGCATCATAACGGTTCTCATTGCACTGCTCACATCGCTCAGGGTCGCATCCCTTCTAAGCAGAGAATCTTTGATCTTCTTCTCCCACTCTTCGATCTCTGAATCCGCCAGACCTGCCTTCTCTTCGGAGAGCAGCGGATCATAACCTTTCGCGGAATCTGCATTGTACAGCGCACTCATCTCATTGACAAGCTTGTTGTACTCTGTGAAGAAATTCTTGATCATGTCATAGATACCATCGGCATCCTCCGCGGTCGTTAAAGTAATCGTCTCACCGGGAGCTGTCTCCTGCTGTGCCGTGATGGTCAAACCGTTGATTTCAAATGTATTCTTGCTGTTCGTGTATTTAACATTATTCAGATATATCTCTGCGTCACGTCCGTCAACCTTGGTTGCGTACTGCGAAGCCTGTGCTTCCTGATCTGCGGCAGACTGACCCAGATAAGCGTTTGCCGCAGCCATATATGCCTCCGCTGCTGCAATCTTACTATCAAAATATTGTGTTATCTCCGTAGCAGCTCTGGTTGTCGCCTGCAGATTCTTATCAGCATCCAGCTCCGGATCGCCGTTTGCATCTACCACGTAGTATTCCCGATTATCCGCGATCTGTTTGTCATTCGCTACCAGTTGGTTCTGGATATTGGACGCACCCTGCACGAAGCTGTAATGTCCGTTCTTCTTATTAAAATCACTCTGTGCTGTCGTAAGTGCCTGACTGGCTGCCACTACGTCAGCCTCAGCTGCCGCGACATCGCCGCCGGATTTCTTGGCCTCTTCCAATCTCTGCTGTGCATCGGTAAGATCCTTCATCTTCGCATCCACGACTGCCTGCAGACCGCCTCTTCTCTCTTTCACAGGGTTTCCCTGATCATCCTTAATCGGCTGTCCTTTATCATCTACCTTATCAACTTCCGGTCCGTATAACTCCTCAAACAAAGCCTCAGCCTGTGCTTTTAACGTATCGGCATTCTCCTGCCGCGTCTTGTCGTCATCATAGTCGAGCGTATAGGCAGGATCAATCATTGCCTCCCTTAAGTCTGCCAACTGTTTCTCGAGATTCTCATTGGACTGGAGAAGTCTGTCGGTACTTGCCTTCTTGGACGCAATCAGCTTTGCTAATTCCTCTGCCTCCGCATCGGCACGACCCGACCCGTCACCGTAGATTGTGCCATATTTCGCCCACTTTTCATACTCTTTATACTCATTACTGTCTCTATTATAAGCCGTTATGAGTCCCAGCTTAGACAGTACTGCCTGACCACCTGCATCATTACTTGTAATCGTGAAATCCGCCGCCGCACCCGATTCCTTAGCGCTTAAATAGAATCTCTGATTCTTGGCATCAAAGTTGGCTGTCAAACCTGCAGACTCAAACTGTCTTACCACATCGGAGATCTTCATGTCTTCCGTCAGGGTAATATCCGTCGTCTTATTGCCCACCTTCACACGGAATGATCCTTCGCCGGTGAATCCCATATCCGCTAATGTAGAAGTCGCGGTATATTCTTTGCCTCCCTCTGCGGAGACACGAGCACTGGTCATATATCCCTGCCTTGCCAGCTTGCTGATTTCCAATGACTGAACGCTGTTGGGTGCCTGCGAGCTGGTAACAATGCTGACTGCGTTCGTATTGGATACCGTCGTCGCCTTCTTCATATAAGAACCCTGCCAACGCATATTGTCCAACACGTTCGTGTAAAAACTGTAGATCTTAGTATTCAGGGCTTTCCATGCATCCTGTTTCCAACTGAGCTTAGTCTGCGCTTTCACAAGCTTATTCTTCTTCAGGCTCTGTGCGGAAGCAAGCTGGTCGATAATCGCCTCTGTATCCAGACCGGAATACATACCTGTAATCCTAATAGCCATTTTCATTCCCTCCTAATCTTATACTGCCTACAATCTCTCGTCAACAAGGATACCTGCCATCTCCCAGAGTTTCGCAATCATATCAAGCGTCTTCTCCGGCGGAAATTCTTTAATGACTTCCTTCGTATCCTTATCCTGAATCTTAATCATAATTCTGTTAGTCCCTTCATGAACGCCGAAAACCGCCTCTTCGTTGCTCTTGTTGATCTTCTTATTCATCTCTGCGATCATCTTCTTCAACTGCTCAGGTGTTTCCTGCTTGTTCATTACCGGCTGCTGGTTATTTCCTACAGCCTGTTGCTGTTGCTGCTGCGGACTTCCGTTGCCATCACTGCTGCTCTGCTCATCCTCAGCCTGAATCTTAATTACGGATGCCGTCGTCGCATCAACATTAATTGTCTGCCCATCTTCAGGAACTTCCGTGTTCACCTGTGTTACTCCCTGCGGTTTCACAACCGTCTG
This sequence comes from Lachnospiraceae bacterium, assembly GCA_014804655.1. Classification (GTDB taxonomy): domain Bacteria; phylum Bacillota; class Clostridia; order Lachnospirales; family Lachnospiraceae; genus UBA3282. Next base: position 3,981 of record JAAUZK010000050.1, read on the forward strand.
TGCCTGATAGGTCATGGCACTATTTAATGGTTCGATTGCCATTGCCGATCACCTCCATGTGATTTTTTTGAATTTACCAGAATCGTCTTGTGAATACGCTATTTTATACATAACAAAACAGACGTAATCTCTTACAACTTATATCGGAGAAAAAACAGAATTATTTAGGATTTTAGCGAAATTCTTTTACCCCAGCAGATTTTTCAGTGCTTCCATGCCGTCCATATTGACAGCTTCCTTGTTGGAATCCTGAATCTGCACATATACTTCCTTGCGGTATACGGGTACCTCCCTCGGCGCGCTAATGCCCAGCTTTACCTGCTCGCCTTTAATTTCGAGTACCGTGATCTCAACATTATTATTGATCACCAGCGCTTCATTCTTCTTTCTGGATAAAGCTAACATTTACTCACCTGCTTTCTTCTTATTTAAGATATCATAGATCGGAAACTTCACCTTATACTCATCGCCTTCCACGATGATCTGCAAAGCTCTCTTCTCAGCGGCATTGATGACGATGGGACCTTTGAGGTTTACCGACATCTGTGTCAGGTCTTTCGGAACCGTAACTGTCACCATTACAAGCAACTCCTCGGGTTTGATCTCTCCCAGTACATTGAACAATTCATCATCCGCCTCCGGATTATAGTCCGGACATACGATGAGCGGGTCCATCACCGGCATGGCAAACGCCGGCTCCTGAATAGACTGGAGCCAGTGTATAGAATCCGTTCCCTTCTCCTCATCGTGCACAAGCGTAAACTCCGTCAGATCCGGAAATCCGATGATGCCTTTCGGAAAATGTATGATCTTATCATCGTCTATCATAATCTCGCCAAATACTTTTGTCGTAATCTGCATATCCCATAACCGCCTTTCCTAAAAGTAAATTTGCTTCGCAAATTTACTTTGCGAGTTTGCTTCGCAAACTCGAACTATGCTATAAATTTCCTATAACTTTGCTTCGCATAATACAAGCATACACTCTTAAATGTAATTCATCAGATTGGTCTCCATGATCTTACCGGTTGCCATGAGAGCCGCCTGATATGTCAATTCGGAAGCGGACAGTTCCACTGCCACCTGCGTGACATCGATTCCCTCATTGTCAGTCTGCAGATCTTTAAAGGTAGCTTTCTGATTCGACAGTCTTGTCGAGATCAGCTCTAATCTGCTTCCTCTCGTCGCGTTATTGGTGATCGCGATATTGTTGTCATTCATGTATGTCTGATAATTTGTAATCTGGTTCTCGAACTTGGTATGGATATTCTCACGGATATAATCCTTCGCCTTATTCGCTGCCTCCAGCTTCTTCGTCCAGTTCTTATAATCATCACTGTCCTCGGCAAACTCCGCTCTCTTTTTCTCGATATCGCTGATGGTCGTCTCAATATCGCGAAGCTGTGTCAGGCAGTGCTGGAAATCGTCCATATCCCTCTGGACATCATGGGTAAATACTTCTGTCGCCAGTGTATTCACCTGGATCTGCTGATTGAATCCTACGTCATAATAGATATCCTGATTGACAGAGGTATAGTTGTAGCCGGTCTGCTTGGTATCTGTCATTGTACCATCGCCGATATCCCTCGTCTCCGTACACCGGAAATAGTGCACCGGATTGATATCGCCCTCGAGCCAGTCGGACTTATTATAGGTAACTGAGAACTTATCGCCTTCTTTGTAATTATCCTGATAATATTTCTCGCTAAATACCAACTCGCCGGTGGAGGGAATGTAAGCAATTCCCTGCTCCGTACCGCTGGCAATTGCCGCATAAGCCTTCTCCGGATCGCTGTATCCGGTAAACACATTCTGCGGAACTGCAGTACCGTTAACCGTAAGAGTGATAGGAAGCGGATTGGTCAGCTTATCTTCATCATCAGCATCAACCGGTGTGCTGTCTATATTATTGTAGGATAGACGCATACGGAACAACTTTGTATTCGTAACTCCCTGCTCATAACTCTGATTGTTCGCGTCGATACCATCACCGGCAATGTTTTGAGACAATACATTATAATCCGTATAACTGATCGTGCTGATCTTGTCGTATCCGAAATCTTCATTAATCTCAAAAGACACAGGATGTTTTCTCATCTCTGCAATGTCCTCTGCCGAGAAAGTGATAGCCGTGTCGGTTCTGTAACCTGAGAATACGTAACGTCCCGCATAATCCACGTTACCGCTGGAATAGAATTCCTTGGTCAAAGACTTCATCTGTGTCAGAACGATCTCCAGATTATCCGCCGTAAAGTCTTTATTAGCAGCACCGGTAGCCTGTTTATACAGATCTGTCAGCACCTCATCGATCGTGGTGAGCGCATCCGCCGTCACTGTCAGCCACTGATCCGCATCCGAAGCGTTCTTATCATAGTATTGTGTCAAAGCTGTTACATTACTTCTTAAGCGAAGCGCTCTGATCGCTACGACCGGATCGTCGGAAGGTCTTGCGATCTTACTCTGATTGGTCATCTGGTTGGTCAGTTTATCTTCCAGAATCTTGTTCTGATTGATGTTGTATAGCGAATTGTTCCGCATGATCTTATTTGTCATTCTCATGGCTTCATCATCCTCTTTTCCTAGTTTGCGGTTTATATATATCTATTATGAAACGCCTGTCTGTAAAATCAGTCTGTCATAGATTTCCGTCAGCACGGAGATCATCTTCGACGCCAGCGTGTAAGAGTTCTGGTATTTCACCAGACTTACCGCTTCCTCGTCCTCGTCTACGCCGGAGATGGAGGTTCTCTGATTGTCGATGTTCGTCTCCAGACTTAAGTATGTGGAATAGAAAGTGTTCGCATTCTTAGCATTTAACATCGCATCGGAAAGTACGCATTCCAAGAAACCGCCTGCGTCTCTTCCACGGAAGCTGAACTGGTTCTTGTCGCTCATCATGGAGATCACTTTTCTGACCTGCTCGCACTGTTCCACACCGTCAATCTCTTCGGGATCAGTCGCATTTACTTTCTCGTTCTTGCCTCTGGTACCGAGCAGTGAAGCATCCTTCATCAAAGCTTCCACGATCGTCACATTTCCGGAGGTCAGGTAATAATATCCTTTGCCGTTCATTGCGGAGTCATTCAACTGTCCCTCTGTGTACTGTCCGTCATTCTTCGGATAAACACCCGTGAACAGAATACCTGCATCCTCTTCCGCGTCCGTCATACCATCCGTAAAGATCTCGTTGACTGCCTTGGCAAAATCGCGCATCCACTCGTTCATCTGTGCCATATAGTACGGTACACCCTGATAGTTTACTTCACTGCCGATGGTTGCCTGCCGATAGTTCTTCGCTGCTGTAAGGGGCTCATCGCTTGCCACATTGTCAATCGTAAATGTGTATACACCGTCGCCCTCATAAGTCCAATCCGTGTAATAATATAACTGATCTCCTACATTGATAATACCGCCCGTATCGGACAGATTACACTTACTCATGCTGCTTAAGTATGACGCAGATGTCTCGATCGTCACCCGTGTGGTTTTACCGCTGTAGATCACTTCTGTGGTTGTGCCGTTGAAATATTCTCCGTTATTACCGTCACGCATCTGGATCAGACCTTTAAGCTCACCGCCCATAGACGCATTATATAATCCGAAATCAACGCCGTTTGTCCAATGGATATCATACAGACCGTCTATATCCGTCTGATGTTCTTTCTCTCCCGAAGCACGCGCTTCGCAGACAAGCTGATTATAATCATTCTGATCCACCAGCATCTGTCCGCCCGCGATTCGCACAATATATCTGTTCGCGTTGGTCGCATTGCCAAGCTGATCATAGATGGGGGACTCCGATACCTGAACGTCCACGATCGCAGATAATTCATCGATCAGCACGTCTCTTTTATCCCGCAGCTCATTTGCTACGGTTCCCGTCATTTCGATGGCATTGATCTGTTTATTCACCGTCGCAAGATCCTGCGCAATAGAATTGATGTGATCCACACGTATCTTAATCTCATCATTCACATCAGCCTGCAGATTCTGCAGATCACCGTACATATTATTAAAGTAATCCGCCATACTTTTCGCTGTGGAAATAAAAGCTCTCTTGTATGACTCGCTGCTGGCATTCTTCGTAATCTCCTGAAGCGCCGCCGCGACCTGATCGAATATAGATTTAAAACCGGTCTTGCCGTCATCCTTCAAGTACTCCTCGATCATCTTACAGTAGTATGCTTTGGTGTCGAACTCACCCAGCTTCGTCTCATTATCGCGGAATTTGTTGTCATAGAACTGATCCCTGATCCGCTCGATCGCCAAGGTGTCAACGCCTGCACCTGCACAGCCGTATGTCGCAAACACGCGCAGAGGATTCATCGCCTCCTGCTTCACTTCCTGTCTGCTGTATCCTTCCGTATGAGTATTACTGATATTATTCGCCGTCGTATTGAGCGCCGCGTTAGAAGCTCTCAATCCCGACGCTGCAATTTCTAATCCGAAAAATGTAGATGGCATATGCTCGCTCCCTCTGTCTTATCGACCAAGTGTGGTTAAAATATGTTCCAGCATCTCGCTTATTACGTTGATATAACGGCTGGATGCGTTGTATGCGTTCTGGTATCTGATCATATTGGTCAGCTCCTCATCAGAGGAAACGCCGACTACCTGTTCTCTCGCATTATATAGTGAATCCGCTGTCTGCGTCTGTGTCTCCTGAATCCCCCGGAATACCGAACCGCTGTTGGCTACCTGCGCTACCAGATTCGTATAGTAATCTCTGAAACAAAGCGGTGTCTCCACGTTAGGGTTTAGGGTGTAGATCTTTTCCTCAAAAGCCGCCTTCAGTCTCTCCGTCAGCGGGTTATCTTCCGAATGCTCCTCCTTGCGGAATTTCAAAAGCGCCGGGTTCTGTCTGAGTTCCTGATTGATCATGATGTTGGAAACCGTCCAGTCATCAATATCGATTTTCTTCACAAACAACTGATAAGGATCCCCATTCTCATCCCGAAGATAATCCGATACACCGGCCGGTCCTGCCTTTTCCGCCTCTTCCGCCAAAATACCGTTAATCTTCGTTGCCACAGCATTGACCAACTGATCGAACTCTGCCTGTATATTCATGATGATGGACTGGGATATATTGCTGTTATACCAGCCTTCCTGGTATTCCCCATCCGTGTTAATATCCTTAAGCTCACTGTATGTGGCTCTGTGATCGCCCCTTGCAAGAAGCATGGCCTTAAGTGAACCGATATCTGTATTCCGGTCGGAAGATACCACCGCGGTCAGATCGAACACTTCCGCTCCTTCGATTCCTTCCTTCGTCACTACAATATTGCCTTTTTCGTCATAATCGCAGTGCGCCAGCATTTTCCAATACGGGGTATAGAAGCCCGTCTTCGGGTCCGTATACAATTCCACCCTGTTGACCATGGAACCTTTCACAAGATCAATACCTTCAAATTTCACGGTCAGATAACCCAGTGTATCCTCGCTGTAGGAAATATTTCCCATCTTGCCCAGTTCATCCAGCAGGTAATTCCGACGGTCACGCAGGTCGTTGGCATGCTCCACGCCGCCCGCCTCAGTCTTTACGATCATCTGGTTCAGATCCTCGATCTCCCGCGCATAGCTGTTAATATTGTTCACTTCCTTAACAACCGTCTGGTTTAAGTTGTCCTGATACTGGCATAAGCTGGTATAAACTGCCGAAGCTCTCTCTATAAACTCATAGGCGCGTGTCACGAACAGGTTCTGATTGACTGAACTGGTCGGATCCTTGCTGAGCTCCTGCACCGCTACCCAGAAATTTGATATCGATTCCGAAAACTCGTGTCCCTCAATCGATCCGCCCGATTCGCTCTCGCCCAATATATACTCTATTTCTTCCATCGTGAAAGCCGAGACTTCATAAAAAGAATTCCGTCCGGCCTCCCTACGATAGTTTTTGTCCAAAAAATAATCTCTTTCCTGTCTTGTACGGGAATAATTGACACCGAGACCTAACTGCTTCCAGTTCGTCTTATTGCTCTTCTCAATCGTCACATACGATCTGGTTGCCTGGGATACCTGTTGTCTTGTATATCCCGCGGTGTCCATATTAGACATGTTATGCGCTGTTGTATTCAGCGCATTATTTGAAGTTTGTAATCCTGATACGCCCGTATAAAGGCTTCCCATCAATGACATATATATCTACCGTCCTTAACAATTATTGTTTCGCATCAAAGGCTTTGTAACTCGAGCCGATCATATCACCGGTATTGTAAGCGCCCTTGTTGTAGTTCGCTGTCTCCGGAGCTTTGTTCATCGCTTGGAGAACGTTCATATTAAACTGCACCAGTTCCAATGCTTCCTGAATCAGTTCGCGGTTCTGCTCGTTGATCCGTTTCACACTGCGCACGTTATCCTGCAGTTTATCGAACACAATTGCCAGTTTCTCCTGTTCTTCCGGTCTTGCCGCCAGCATCTTGATCAAATCGACAATCTTTAATTTTTCAACATCCTTGTTAAGCACATTCGCAATATCATTAACAGCTTCATTTCTCTGATGATCCAGATGATTGATTCTGCTTACTATGATCTGCTCCTCATCCGTGATTTTTGCCAACTGCTCTAAGTCCTCAGACACAATGACCGGAGTTTTCTTCATGGACAGAGCCAAGAGATTCTCATATTCCTGACTCTCTTTCTCCAAAACATCGATCAAGACTTCCATTAAACTCGCCACGCCGATAGCTCTCCTTCACTGTGTCTACAGACTTTCGATCTCTTCGTACTTCTTCATCAGTCTCTCTGCAAAGCTCTCTCCGCTCACCTGATAAGTGCCGTTCGCAATACCTGCCTTGATAGGAGCCGTCAGTTCTTCTCTGATGTCACTCGCTGCTGCCACTGCGTTCTTTGCAGTCTGGATATCCTTACCGATACTGGAAATCTGTATCTGGTCGGAAGCACCCGATTTTGCTTTTCCCTGTAATTTTGCGGGCTTCTTCGTGTTGTATAACTGCTGTACCTGTGTATATGATTCAATACGCATAGAAGATGCCTCCTTTCATGCATAAATATTTCTTTACATTATTTGTATCGGATAATTCCCGTGAGACTTTAGGGGTGAAATGATTTTTTATGATTTTGTGATGTATGCCGTTGCGATTTATAGCGCCTTCCCAAATGGAATTATCTTTTACGTCTTCTTGTCATACTGACATTATCTGCGCGATGAGCTGCCAGATGATGATCTGTACTCCATATCATAACCGTCCCGATTGCCGGCCGCTCCTCTATGTATTTCTGATAGGCATAAATAATCGTCATATCTCCTATGCCAATATTACTTTTCGTATATTCCGCAAGATGATCCGCCAGATACCGAATCTCTTCGCTATCAAGTCCCGCACCGTATAATTCCCAAGGTGCCTCAGATTTCGCAGTCCTTTGCAGATACTCCTGAAATTTTAATGTGATTGTACGCCGGACATCTCCTTTTTCGATATGTGCAATATGATTACCTGTTTCAATAATCGTTGCAATGGGCATAATCAATGTTTCTCTATTTTCAAGTACCTGTTTCCACTCCGCTTTAATCCTTGCTTCTTCCTGACAATGCTTCGGAACCCCGAGCAAATTCAGCATGATAGACGTATCTATAAATCTAACATTCATTTCTAAACCCCCAGCCATGAATAGTCTTTATCTTTTGTGTCTTCTTTAATCTCAGAAATTAACCTGTCATCCATCATAGCATTCCCAAGTCCACCCGCTGCCAATATCCCCGAAAAATTATCCAAATCAACAAAAGACACAAATTTGCCGGTTCCTCTATCCTTTTCACGGTATACTACGGACACACCGATCAACTGATCCTTCTTATAACGGTTCATCAACATAGCGTTATGAGTCGTTACGATCATATCGATCTTACGCTCCTGTGCGATCCGGAATAAATTATCCGTCAGCTTCTCTATACGTCCCGGATGGATTCCGTTATCAATCTCTTCCATAATAAGTATACTGCCCGGATCGCTCACCAGCGCTGCAACAATCATCGCAATACACCGTAAAGTCCCGTCAGACAGCTTTCTTGCATCTACAAGCTCCGTGGAGTTGATATATTTCTCTTTTAATGCAAATATCACATCGCCAATCTTCGTCTCGATGAATTCTATATCCGTTACCTCATTCTCCGGCAAATCACATATAATATCCAACAATTGCTTCTTCTTATCCTTATTCTCACACATATGCCGCATAACAGAAGAGATGTTTTCACAGTTTACCCGAAGATCAAAATCTGAAATTCTCGTATAATCTCTCATATTTTGCGGAACCGGATCTAAGACTAAAATATTCTTCAGAGATTCTATAACCGTCTGAATCCATGCATGTACCTGCTGTTGTTCCTCCGTTTCCCGGGGTATTTTCGTAAGCATCTGGGGCAGTATAGCCGCTGTCCGAATACATATCAATGCCGGATTGGTTCCTCGCCTGCCATTTCGATACTCTACCAATATATCTGCGCCTCCCGATCTGACAGCCTTTGTTTTAAATACTTTATTAGTACGCGGCGATAATTGGTCAGCCGGCATCTTATACAACGCTTCTTCCTCTACATAAATATGATTGTTCACACTAATCTTGATCTCATATAGCAGATCACTGTCCTTATCAAGCGCCACCAGACATCCCAGTTTAAACGCTCCGGTCTTAAATCTGGGACACCCTTTGCTCCCGCCCCTGACTGCCCCCATAAAACTCTTAGTGCCGTCAAGAATCGTAGCAAGCTCCAGACCGCTCACTACTTCTGACAGAATCCTGATTCCCTCTATTGCATTGCTTTTCCCTGAAGCATTTGTTCCGATCAGGGTTGTAAAGTCTTCTATATTTAATTCCGCCTTTTCAAAACTTTTAAAATTTTCAAATAAAAAACATTTAATCATTTTCTTCTCAACTCGCTTTCCCATTGCCGCTTTATGGTATTATTATACCCAATAAACAGGATGGGTACAAGAATTATGGGGTGAAAAGTCTGGTCAGCTTCTTTACAGCTCATAAATTCATGTGTCTAATTCTTGCCAAACTACCATAACACACAAATTCCATCATACTGCCTTGGCAGCCACATCTGTAAATCGAACACGAAAGGAAAATGCAATATCTTCTACGCATTCAGGCGAAGAGGAGAATACCGCTCCGTATGATCCGGGTGTTTCTCAAGGTATTGATCCAGGGCAAGTTGAAACTCCTTGTTTGCAGCTGGATGTTGCACGAGATATTCACGCAATTCTAACACAGTCTGTTGCAAAGCTTCCATGGACTGGACTAAGGTCAGATTAAACCATGTCTGGGCATATGAAAGTTGCATATCGGTATTTTCCGGATACTGACTCAGAATTTCTTTTGATTCTTGTATCGTCTTGCGCACATCTTCTTCTGTATCTTGGGCGAAAGAAAAATTCACCAGACTATTCATATAATGAACCACCACTTCCTTATTATCTCGGAAGTATTCATGCAAAATCCTCAACTCATTAATACTCTGCCTACATTCTTCCAATGGCTGCTTTACCGTCAAATTATACAAGTCAGTTGCATACCAAACTACCACTTCCTCATTACTCTCATACTGTTCATGCAGTTCTCGCAGTTTTGCTATACTCTGCCTGCGTTCTTCCAGTGGCTGTTTCAATGTCAGATTAACCAAACCTTTTGCATACGCAACTGCTACTCTCTCATTGCTTTCATACTGTTCATGCAGTTCTCGCAGTTTTGCTATACTCTGCCTGCATTCTTCCAGCGGCTGTTCCACTGTCAAATTAAACAAGCCTTTTGCATACTCTACTGCTACTTTCTCATTGCTTTCATACTGTTCATGCTGTTCTCGCAGTTTTGCTATACTCTGCTCACATTCTTCCAGTGACTGTTCCACTGTCAGATTAAGCAAACCTTTTGCATCTCATCGATATCCATATAATAATGATTGAAGTCCTCCCCGTCCACATAGACTCTTACCATCTGATCTTTCAGAATCGTCGCCGGGTCGAAGAACAAATTCCTGCTTTTGAACAGGTGAATATTGCCGTACATATCCTGATATCGGCATACCACTATGTAGGGATGGCGGCTATTCACACGGACGGCATAATTCATCGTAATCTCTGAGATTTCCGCCATAATATACTGCCCTGAACTGATCAATCTGTTGATGCGATCTCTTTGACGAATCTCCAGATACAGGCACAGCACACCTATGATCAGAACCGTTGCTCCCAGCCCGCAGAATACAGCCTTGAAAACAAAGGGATTGCCCTCTATGTTTTCGCTCCCTACGAAGATGCCTACCGGTATGAATACGATTCCTACGCCGCTGAAAATAGCGCCTGCCATAAGAAGCTCTGTCAGCCCTCTTTTCGCTTTTCGTTTCTCCATGTTGTGTGCTCTCCCTTCCCGGAGAGGAATCTCCCCAAAGAATATCTTTTAAGATTCCTCTTCCTCATAATACGCACGAAACGCTTCTTTCGCATAGAAATTATCCGCCACCGCCCCAAATTCCCGGATCGAATGCATTGCGAGCACAGGGGTTCCGATGTCTACCGTAGGGATCGTGGTCAGACTGGATAACGCCGGTCCGATCGTAGAGCCGCCGACGATATCATTTCTGTTGACATACTTCTGATAAGGAACCTGCGCCCGTTGGCATGCTTCCATAAAATACGCGGCACTGAATGCATTGGTGCTGTACCGCTGTGACGCAGAATATTTGATTACCGGACCGCCACCAAGCACTGGGCGGCTCTCCGGATCATGCTTATCACTGTAATTCGGGTGGACTGCATGGGCTGTGTCCGCAGAGATCGATGTGGAATTCGCTATCGCCTGAAAACAAGCGTCGTACGTCAATCCGAGATTTTTACTGATCCGCTCCAATATATGCGGCAGGAAACCGGAGTGAGCCCCCTGCGCAGAGGCGCTTCCCACCTCCTCGTGATCAAAAGCGGCAAACACTTTACATCCCTTTCCATCGTCTTCAGATTCCAGCAACGCTGACAGTCCGGCATAAACCATACACAGATTATCGATTCGGGAAGCAGAGATAAACTCTTCATTCGGTCCCATGAGGATTCCCTTCTGGTATTCATACAAAAATAATTCATAGTCCAGAATATCGTCCTTCTCTATACCTGTTTCCTTCCGAATCAGCGCAAACAGATAATCGCCTTTCTCCATTCCCTCCTCTTTCATGGACAGCAACGGAAGGATATCCGTCTGTTTATTATAACTGCAGTTTGTATTGCAGTCTCTGTTAAAGTGGATGCAGAGATTGGGAATCATGCACACAGGTTTGTCAATCTTGATGAGGCGCTCCGTCAGTCCGCCGTCCTGTTTCACGATCACCCGCCCCGCCATGGCAAGAGGACGATCAAACCATGTACTTAGAATGGCACCGCCATAAACTTCCACATTCAGCTTCACATATCCATCCGGCGTGACCATACAGGCTCCCGGCTTAATTTTCAGGGCGGGAGAATCGGTGTGCGCACCAATGATCCGAAATCCCTCCTGCGCCAGATCTCCGTCTCCCACTGTAAAAGCAATGATACATGAATGATTGTTCACGACAAAGTACTTGCCGCCCGCGTGCAGAGACCATTTTTCCGTTTCTTTCAGTTCCTGAAAATCATGATTCCTGAGCATTTCCGCTGCGTTCTCTACGGCGTGATACGCGGTAGGGCTGTCATTTAAATATTGCAGCATATTTTCTGAAAAAATTTGTTGTGTGAAGTTGTTCATTGGTTTTGTACTCCCTGTTTCTTTGTTGATTTCCGATTCATTTTTCATTATTTCCGATTCATTTTTCATTATTTCCGATTCATTTCCGTATAATTTCCGTTGATTTCCGATTCATTTCCGATAAAATCGTCTTTTAATAGCATGATGCATTTTGACATTAGGTGTCTTTGCTCAATATCTGTACTATCACCTGAAAGTCCTAATAATATTCAGGCTTTTCCAGCACCTCATCAATGTCTACATAGTAAGGTTTACAATCTTCGTCCCGAATATAAACTTTCACCATCTTTTCTTTTATAAACGGTTTTGGATCGAAATATGGATTTCTGCTATTGTAATAGATTATAATGTGGTAATTTTGATACTGTCAATAAAGTAAGTTGAAGGAAAAACATTTTGTTTGTCATTTCTTATAGCATCTGCTATAATTGACTATATTCCAAAATATAAGGAGTGATTATTTGATCATTTACATAGATGAATCGGGATCAATCAACAACCATATCCCTAATAACAAATATTTTATAGTTTCTTTAATACACGCTACCAATAAAGACGCTTTAAAACGCGCATACAAACGTTTTGTTTCATCTAACCACGACCGGCTGCTTGAACTGGATAAGGATAAAGTACATCCTAAAACCGGAAATGTTGTAAAAGAGGGCGGCAAAATGTTTTCCAATGGTTCCTTTAAAGAACTTAAAGGTTCTCAATTTGATAAGAAAATGAAACAAGCATTTGTCGATTTCTTTTCTCGTAAACAATCATTTGAAGTCTATTTCATAAAAATCGAAAATGACAAGCTTACGGATCATTTCTGTCAGAATACTGCCCGAGTTTTCAATTATACCATGAAGTTAGCTATTGAATACTTCATTCGTAAAGGCTATTTACCCAATGAAGACTGCTTTCTTCAACTCGATGAACGAAACGAAAAAACAGAAACCAGATTCTTCCTTGAAAACTACTTGAACACTGAACTTTCAATGAACGGAACTGCTACCGGAAAATTTGATGTCACATATTACGATTCATCAAACAATTGCCTTATACAAATTGCAGATGTTTTTGCAAATTTATACTACTCTCACCTTCAAACAGGCGGCTATGCGGATGAAATCAAAAAATTAAAAGATGCTGGAATTCTAAAATTTGTATTTGAATTTCCAAAATGAGTTCAAAAATGCAGTTTTTACAAATTTCGCTTTTTTTCTCACGAATATTGACAGTGTAAACTGCATATGCTAATATAAGTTTACCAACAGTAAGTCCTATGTAAGTGCCATTTTCAAGGTAAGCGTCATGTGTTGGCGTCACTATTAGGCAATTGGTGACTTGTAAAAATCAGGCCAATCTTCGGATTGGTCTTTTTTCATTCTAAACATACCAAAACTTAACTTAAACTTTGTCCGTATATCTTCTTCGATAGTATTCCATGGTTCTGTATTCGAGTATGTCCTTCATCTGCTGCTTAAAGGCTTCATTCTCCGCAATTCCCGCCAGCTCTTCTCTGATCGCCAGCGCATAACCGTCCCTGTCAATAAAAAAGCCTTTGCCGGAAGCTTTCAGGTATTTAATCGGCATACTTTTTGCCTTGCTCAGATGCTGTCTGTCTGCCATCTTTTTATAATCCGAATATGACATGTCTGTCACTAAATCTTTCCAGTTTTTTCCGGTGTTGAAAAACTCCTTCCAGCTTTCCAGCACCTCATCATCCGTCACTACCAGACGCACATCTCCGTGGTTATAGAAGCTGTATAAAATCGGCATCTTATAGACCTTTTGCATGTCTGTTGTTTCAATCAGCGACAGGAACTCACGGCCAATGCTGTCGTAAACAACTTCTTCATCAGCGGACAATTCATGCAGTTCATATAAGAAGTCCATGTACCGCCGGAACGGGTTTTCTTTCGCATTTTTCATGCAATACTGATATATATCGTCTTCCATATAAGTAAAAAGTTCCATGCGCGTCGGAACCTTATCATCCAGCAATTCCTTGATTCTGTAGTATTCCTGTCTGATCCGTTCCCTGACGGATAAAGACTTTTTATCCAGTACTTTAAAAAGGTCAACGAGCCGCATGTCAAAATCCACGATACAATCATCGGGATATTCGAGCCTGTAATAATCACCCGCCGACCGCTCTACGAAGCTTTTGCCTCCGCTTAGCAGAAAAGGCGCCCGCCCGGCTTTCTCGTAATTGCCGATGAAATCAAGTACATTCAGATATTCTTTGCCCCGGCTGGTGCGCAGCCCGCGCCCCAACTGCTGTAAAAACACAACGGGAGACTCCGTCGGACGCAGGAACATGACCATGTCGAGAGACGCAATATCTACCCCTTCATTAAACATGTCCACCGAAAAAATCACCTTAATTTCCTGTTTCTTCAGTTTCTCGACCGCTTTCTCCCTGTCTTCGGAAAACTCTCCGTCCGCATTACTGTATACCGCTACGGCTTCAACGCCTCTTTTACAGAATTCTTTCGCCATCTCCTCCGCGTGCTGTCTGGAACAGCAAAAGCCCAGCGCTCTTTTGGAAGGATACTTTCGATAATACTTGTAGATCAAATCATATCTTCTGACATTTCCGATGTATGTCTCGTTCAATTCCTTTTCATCATAACGGCCTTTTACCAGATGCAGGGAAGAATAATCCGTCTCATCGTAGATCCCATAATAATGGAAGGGAACCAGTATGCCCTTGTTGATGGCTTCTTTCAGAGAAATCTCATAGGGCACGTTATAATCGCAAATCTCGTAGATGTTCCTGCCGTCCATTCTCTCAGGCGTAGCAGTAAGCCCCAGCAAAAACTGCGGCTTGAAATAATTTACGATTCGCTGATACCGGTCATTGACCGCATGATGAAATTCGTCGATTATAAGATAGTCGAAATAGTCCGGCTGAAAATACTCTTCCGTCAGGTATTCTTTCCTTCCCAGCGTGTCCACGGAAGCAAAAATAACAGATGTATTGGTATCTTTCTTTTTGCCGTTAAAGAAGCCGTAGTCGTCGGACTGACGGACATTACGAAAAGACATGGCCGCCTGCTGCAATATCTCTTCTCGGTGCGCCACGAACAATACCTTTTCATAGGGCGCGGAGTCAAAAGCTGCCAGATAGGTCTTCCCAACTCCCGTAGCGGCCTGCACCAGACCTTTTACCGCACCCTCTGCGCGGCTGTTCTCCAAAGCATACAGCGCTTCGATCTGCGCGCCTCTGGGCTGGAAGAGCGGTGTCAGTTTCATATCGTCATTGCCAACTCCGATACTCTCCTCTGCGATAAAACAGTCTATTCCCTCATTCTTTCCAGATATGACACTTCTGTCGTTTTCATCCTCCAAATCATCATATCTCGCCAAATCCTTGGAAACAGCCGGTTTATGCCAGTTGCGGGAATATGCAGCCAACTCCGCATCATCGATCACAATCGAATGGTGCTCGAACAGATCGGAAAAAGTCTCATAGAACAGCCGGAAATTCTCGCCATCAGCCAGACTGCTGAACCGATAATTCCACTCAATTCCGGAAGTCAGCGCGCTCTTAGAAATATTGGAAGAACCTATGTAGATTTCCCCGCTGTTCTCATAATGAAAAATGTATGCCTTAGGGTGAAACGAGCGTTTCCTGTCATTATAAAATCTCAAATCGACCCGATTGCCCAGCTCTTTCTTAATCAGGCATAACGCCGAAGGCTGCGTAATCCCCAGATAATTGCCTGTGAGAATACGCACCCGAACACCACGGTCCAGCGCTTCCTGCAAGTCTCTTAAGATCATCTTCACGCCCGATTCCATCAAAAAAGAGACAATGATATCGATGCGCTTTGCCTTTTTCATGCTTATTTTTAACTGATAATACAAGAAACGGCTTCTGTTTCTGTCCCCGGTCATGACATCGGTAGGTTCAATGTGCAGCTCTTCGTTTTCCCGCAATCCACTGTTATTTATTTCTTCCGCAAAATCAGATTGAGCCATCGTTCCTCACCTCTTCCCGGTCGTACATCAGATGATATCCATTGTTCTTCTGCTTGTAATGCTTCTATATCGCTAATGAAATCTGCGAAGGTCGTTTCAGTCATGTCGGTAAAATAACGCCCGTTTCTTTCACCTGAAAAAGTTCCGTATTTGAAAGACGTATAGATGATGCCGTTTGGCTTTAATGCGGCGGTCATGTTACGCATGACGTTGATGAGTTCATCTTTGGGTAAGTGCAGAATAGAGGAGCATGCCCAGATGCCGTCGTATTTGTCTATTGCGGATAACTCTTGGAAGAGCATGTGGCGGACTTGGATGCCAGTATAGTCGGTTGCTAGTTTACATAACTCTTCCGAGCCATCTATTGCCTCTACTTGGTATCCTTGATCAAAAAAAGCCTTGGTATCTCGACCGGAACCGCAGCCGAAGTCTAAGATAACGGCAGGGTGGGGTAAATGTGACAAAAAGCGTTGTTGGGTGGCGGTAAATTCTACGGATACGGTTGTGGTGTAGAACTTTGTGGCGTTTTGGTTGTAGTAGGTTAGGGTTTGGGTGCTTTGCATTGTATTGTATTCGCCTTTTGGTACAAATAATATAATTCTTAATGCTGTCGTGTATTGCAACCTCAATATCATTTTACATTAGTGCAGCAGCATGGTCAATTCCAAACCAGCCCCATATTTCACGCTATATACAATATACAGTCATTATCTATCACTACTTCATTTTAACATCTATGAGACTATCAATTATCTCTTTATAATCTTTAAAAAAATCTTCTTCAAAATGTTTATCAAATAAAGGACTCATAACTTGAAAAATAAGAAAAAATATAAGTAGCATGAGAAATATATATAGTAACAATATTCCCAGAAAAGCACTCCAAAACGGAATATTACTAAACCCATTATATTGGTAAAGCAAGTCGAACATCTTCGTGAATATTGCGGCTATTACAGCACTCGCCATTATACTCAAATACTCATGATTTGGTTTTATATTTCTTATCATTTGATTGAGATATCTGCTAAATTCAATTAATTCGTTTATATTATAATTCTGATATTTATTACAAACATACTGGTTCCATTGTTGATATGTTTCAAACTTTAATTTTTCATCCAAATTACGCAATGTTTTCTTTTTTACGCGATGACGATTACAGCACAAGTAGCAATAGATAATTTTTTCTGATTTTAAACTAAAACTATACCATCTTTCGCCTATTTCATCGAGCGATTTTCCAGATTTCTTTCCTTTTATCATATTGTCAACCATCCAATTCATTGAAATAAAATTATTATACTATTTATATAATTTCATTTCAATAAAACTCTCAATCTCAATCTCAAAACTTGTATTTCTCATTGACAATTATCTACTCATCAATCAACGAAACCAGCAAAGTCAATATATCTTTCATCCCTTGCCTATAACTTATTTCCGTATAAACAGCCGCACGATGATTCTCTGCAGACAAATAGTCATCAAGAGCCTTTTGCTGTTCTTGATTAAGCATCCCTTCCAAAATACATATCGCTTTATCGGTTTCCTGTTCCGCCTGTCTATATTCCTCGTTGTTTTGTACTATACTATCTAATCTTTCATTCATTAAATTCTCAGTAATGATTTCCAACACTCGTTTATCCATGCTTATCTCTCCCTACACTGTTGCAATATATATTCATCATACACAACGCGTTCACTTTATACAATATGTTCAACATAGGGATTTCTTATAATAATAAAATAAAAAAGGAAAGCGATAAATAAAATGTACTCTTACTCCCCACTCTGGAAGACAATGCAGGAACACGGCATTACAACATATAGTTTGGTAAATCATTACGGCATCTCCAGCCATTTGATGAGCAATTTAAGACATAACAAAAATGTTACCATGGAAACAATTCACAGACTCTGTCAGATTTTAGATTGTACTCCGAATGATATTGTAGAAATCATACCGGACAAATCGAATTGACACCGCAAAAATTGTATACAAAAAGTGCGTATCAACGTACCTTTATTTCCTCGGTTTTTCTTTACTCATTTTCTCTGCGCCTCCCCTCCACGCAAAACACTGCTCCTGCACATACGCATAGGGCTGTTTTAACAACTCCGCACCTTTCTGCACAGATATTTCATTCTCACTGACCGCACGGAATACCAACTGCATAAAGAGCATGGGTTCTTCCTGACGAATCCTTGACGGCTCATGTTTTTTCCACCCAGCCTGACCGGCTTGAATATAGAAATTTCTTGCCACATTATCATTTATGATCCCACACAGATTGGCCCGTTTAACCAGAAGATACATGGATATCCCGTATTCTTTGCATGTAAGTGTCATGTCTTTCGTTACAGCCGTTCTTCGGATGCCCAATTCCCTTCTGGCATCGGCAAACGGAAGCAGAAAGGCACCGCTGACAGCAGTCGCCGTATCTTCTATCTGTTTTTCTTCCATATTATCCGGCCACTTGAATATGAAGTGCGCCATCTCATGGGCAATCGTGGATCTGATTCTCTCTGCACTCATCCGACCGTTGATTATAATATACGGTCTGCCGTTGACCGATCCGTTTATTCCCGAAAATGCATCGTTGCCTACCTCGGTTATATAAACCAAAATTCCTTTGTTTTCCAAAAGCTCGACCAGATTTCCCACCAGACCGAATTCTGCAATATGCAGATATCTACGCATTGCAAGTGCATTCTCTTCAACATTATCAGTGAGCGCAAGCCCATGGCATTCCGGCGCTTCCGGCAGCACATCTCCTCCCAGCACATCTATAACCGAATAAAACCTGCCTAAATATTCCTCAACAGATTCCTTTATATAGTCCTGCTGTTTCACAGAAAGCTTACTGCCCTTCCTGAATTCCCCATGAGCAAACACAAGATTTTCATTTTATGTAAAAAAGTAAACATCATGTGCAATAATTCCACGGAAAAGCTGAAACACTACACTTATTGAAAATCCTCACTATAACCGCCACCGTTATCAAAAAAGAACCATACATCTCTGCATGATCCTTTTATCTTATAATTATTTCATCCTAGAATTATATTTCATATAAATCTACATTCTCCTCACCCAATCACACACGTCATCTCATGCCACTGCTCTCCGCCCCAAGTCGAATCAGCAATCCCTCTGTCAGTAAATCCAAGCTTCTTATACATCTTCACCTTGCTCTGCGAACATGTAAGAAACACAATACTCCGTTCCTTTTCCCGCTCGCGTCTCAAATACTGGAACATAATCTCTCTGGCAAGCCCCTGTCTGCGATATTCCGGAAGCACATCCAATCCCAAAAGCATAATATTCTTTCCGTTAGGATCATAAAGACTCGCATCCGTAAAAAACTCGTCCCGAAATGAATACTCACTTGTAGACAGACCATTCAAAAACCCGGCAATTTTCCCGGTCGATCTGTCAACTGCCACCAGAAAAAGTTCCGGTGCCGTTTCGATACGTTCTCTCATCATTTTTGCTGAACATGCCTCGTTGGGTGGAAAACAGATCTGCTCTATCTCAATGGCTTGCCCTTTACCCATCTCCATACAATTCCTCCAATCCGACTAGCTTCACCAAATCATCCTCTGCATGCTCTGCTACCCAATCCGTAAAACCGCTTTTGGCAAAGAGGAGATACTGTACCACCATGTATTCTTTTGCAATCAGCCCTTTTTTCTCCAACAACTCTTCATAGATTTTCTTATCAATCGGCTCATTTCTGAATTTGCATTCCCCCAAAACCGCTTTTCTTGACATCTTGTCTAATCCCACCACATCAATATCCGTTGTTTCCCGCTTGATGGGATCTGTACCCCACCATTTACCAACCGCTGTAACAAAACAGTTCAAGCCGCCGGAAAGACCCACAAACAGAGTAAAATATTTGCACATATCCTCAAAAACGCTCCCCATAAATTCCGGCAGTCTGGGCTTTACCACATTATAATAATAGAGTTTTCCGCGATCGAGCTCGATTGCCCCCATTCCATCGGGAACAAATTTATACCAGAATCTGAACATGTTATCTTTCAAATTATACTGGACTTTTTTCTTATTTGATTCGTCAGTTATTGCCTTTTCCCTCACCACAATCCCTGTTGCAATCAGGTTCTGAAGCGCATGAGACACCACGGTCTGCTCCAGGTGTGTTTTATCGGAAATTTCATTTACTTTATTTGATCCCGACGCAATTTCAGTAATAATATCATTGTAAGTACTGACGTTTCTGAATTCCTGCGTCAGCAAATTACTTGTTTCCTCATATAAATATCCTGCTTTTGTAAAAAAAAGATGAATAATATTCTCATCCAAAGACTTGGAATCGTCCAACATAGAAAGATACTTTGCCGTGCCGCCGGTAATACCGAAGCAGAGCGCTTTTTCTTCATAAGAATACGAAGGTACGAATTCTGCCGCTTCCCGATATTGAAAGGGTTCCAGTCTGATTTGTGCCGTTCTTCTCCCGAATACCGGACTTTTTTCACTCAAAACTTCATTTTCCATAAAACTGATTGAGGAGCCGCACAGAATCAGAAACATCTGTCCGTTTATCCACTGATTATCAATCATCTTTTGCAAAACTGACAAAATGCTTTTATCCGCTTCCGCCAGATACGGAAGTTCATCAATTACAACAATACACCTTTCTTCTTCGCTGTTTTTTCCCAGAAATCTCAAAAGATCATCAGCGCTTTTAAATGTAAGTTGGTTCATCTCTGGTGCCAACGCCTCAAGGGCCTGTTTACCCCATAATTCTATATTTTTGCTGATTCCGGTTTTTGTCGCAGTATAATAAACAGCCCGTTTATCTTTGATGAATTCCTTAATCAAAGTTGACTTTCCGATTCTTCTTCTCCCATATATGACAACCATCTGAAATCCCGATGAATGATACATATTCTCCAACGTTTGCAATTCCGCTTTTCTTCCTATAAACTTATGCACGCTCATCTCTCTCCTCTCAAAACCGTCCTAAGTTTATTGCAAGCAAATTTATATGAAATATATTTCATTGAATTATGTTTCATATAAATTATCACATTTTATGATTAATGTCAATGGTCGTCTTATTGGCGATACTGTTTCTTACGCTGCCTAAACAGTACGAAGACCCGCTGGCTTCATTTGTTTCATTTGAGATAAATGCAAAATATCTCTATATGCCACAAGCTTAACATTCCCCATCTTATCCGCAGCATCCACGCACCCTTTGGTAAATCCATTTTTTGCAAACAAATACAACCATATTGTGCCATAGCGAAACATTTGGCTCCGCCTTACCAGCGTTTCCAATACACCCGCATCAACCTTTTCATTGGTCCATTTACATTCTCCAAAGAGTACCGTATTCTTATCCTGTTCGCCCATAATATCAATTTCCGTCTGTTTTCGGGTAGCCGGGTTAGTCCCCCACCAACGGCCAAGTTCTCTAAATTCCACAGGAGATTTACCGGCCAGCAATAAACTCCAGAGGTACTGCTTACATATCTCCTCAAACACCTTCCCCATATAATCCGACAGATGTGGCTCAATTCTTCTATAGGCCAGATCAGCAGCTCCACGACCAATAATCGAATAATTCTCCGGGACAAATCTATACCAGAACCGGAACATATTATCATCAATGGTGTAAATTGATTTTCGGGATTCTTTTTCACCGTAAGACGTTTCCTTTTGAACCAGCCCAAGCGCTATCAAATTTTTCAAATAAGCGGTGCAGGCACTGGTACTCTCGCCCACCTTAGTAGAAATCTCTGCCATGCGGGATGCACCGGTTGCAATGGCAGTAATAATAGCGTTATAAAGCGTCGGTTCACGCACCTCTTGTTTCAATAGGTTCTCCGGCTCCTCAAAAAGTGACGATGTCGGATTAAAAAACGTATTCTTAATGTTATCCTCAACACTCAATTTATCATCCATCTGCAACAGATACTGCGGTGTTCCGCCCACAATTCCGTAAATCAATGCTTTGTCCTCATCGGAGAAATTCTTGAAACACCGGCAAGTATCCGCAAAATCAAACGGCAGTATCTTCATCTGTGCCGTACGCCTGCCATAAAGCGGCGCTTTATAGCTCAATACATGATCTTCCATATAAGACATAGAAGAACCGCAAAGAATCAGCATCAGTTTGGAACTGTCTTTGTATTTATCAATTAAAAGCTGTAACGTAGAAGCCAGACTATCAGAAGAACGAGCCACATAAGGATACTCGTCGATTACCAAAATCAGACGCTCATTTTCCGCCAACTTAAAAACATATTCCAATGCAGATTGAAAAGAAACAAAAGTCGTCTCTACCGGAATACCTGTTCCGAACTCCAGGATATTCTTACTGAAGTTTTCCAGATTCTGCTTGGCATTGCTCTCCACCCCCATAAAATAGATTGCCCTTTTATCTTTAATAAATTGGGTGATGAGCGCAGTTTTTCCCACGCGCCGACGTCCGTAAATGACTGCAAACTCAAACTTGTTCGATGAATATAACCTATTCAGCGAAGCCAATTCTCTCTCTCTGCCAATAAACATTCTTCAACCTCCAATCAATATTATTTATAATATACCAATCGGATGTGCTTTAGTCAATTACGATTTACTAATTTATAATTTACTAAAAAGAAATCTGAAGCATCAATCCCTAACTTTCCCATAAATACCTTTTTTACTACTCATGAGTAGTATACTTTAGCGTAGTATTTTTTCAAAAACATATTTTACTTACTATGATGTAACAAATATTACAAACAAGTTTTTCCATAAGAAAAAGACCGAAGCACATGCTCCGGCCTTCTTAAACTAATCTGCTGATCCGAATGACATACCCGGTTGGTACTATCCCAATACCTCATTCCCATCTACCTCGACGGCACCATCCCGATAATTCTTCCCGCGAACTCATTAAAGTTCTGTGTCTGCAGAATAACCTTACCCGGTCCTGTCAGCCTGGTCAGGAACAGACCTTCGCCGCCCATGAATATGTTCTTAAGTCCTTTTACCGTCTCGATGTCGTATTTCACAGATCTTTCGAATGCCACAACATTTCCCGTATCTACTTTAAGCACTTCTCCGGGTGCCAGATTCTTCTCCACTTTATTGCCGTCGATCTCAAGGAAGACCATGCCGCTTCCGCTGATGTCCTGCAGAATGAATCCTTCTCCTCCGAACAATCCGGCAGAAAACTTCTTGGTAAATGTCACGTTCAGGTTCACTGTCTCCTGCGCGCACAGAAAAGCGCCCTTCTGGCAGATCATACCACCGCTTGCTCCCACATCGATGGGCAGCACTTCGCCCGCAACCGTGGACGCAAACGCTACCATGCTGCCAGCACGCTCCGCCTTATAGGTTGCCATGAAAAGTGACTCGCCGGAAAACATTCTCCCGATACTCTTGCCCAGACCGCCCCTCATATTGGAATCCATGGCAATTCCATCCGTCATCCATGCCATTCCGCCCGACTGTGTGTACATGGACTCTCCCGGTGCGTCAAAGAGCACCTCCACTGCCGGCATCGTGTCTCCGATGATTCTGTACTGCATAATTACTTCCTCCTTTATCACAATTATTTTAACGGCAATTTTATTAGAATTTCCCACCGCCCGTTACGTTTTCCGTTCAAACGTCTCAAATATCCCTTTTCTTGCAATTCTACAGTTTTTCTTTTAATAGTACGTTCCGATTTTCCGCTTTTGCGGGCCAGTTCTCTCTGTGTGATCGTCGGCTCATCCGCAACAATCTGTAAGATCGCCAGTTCATCCAAAGTGCAATTGATTGTATCATTCAAAGTGCCATTTTGGCACTTTGAAATGTTTTGATTGGCACTTTGAACAATATCATTCCGAATCTCCTTTGCATACTCGATGTGTAGATATCTGTTTTTCAACTCATGATTCTTATTCAACAGTAAATTTTCAAAAAAGAGTTCGAGGTACTCTGTTGTAGCATTTATTCCGGCAGAAAAATTATTGTAGTTCGCTCTCACCAACGCATTTCTAAAATACCATGAATGGTTGGCAAAAACGTCATTTCCGATACGAAATCCAAACGTTTTCAAATATTTAATGATAAATACTGCGGTTGCCCTTGTATTCCCTTCACAGAATGGATGAATCTGCCATATACCGGACGTAAACTTCGAAATATGCTTTATCGATTCCGCCACAGAAAGGCCTTCATAGGAAAACTGTTTTTCCATATCGAAATCATATGCAAGTGTCGGTTTAATGCTTTCAGCAGAAGCATACAATACCGTCGCTCCCTTCAGCACCCACTCTTTCTTGGTTATATTATATGTTCTGATTATGCCCGCATGGTTAAACACCCCTTCAAAAAGGCGTTTATGAATCGTCTGCCATTCCGCCGGTGAAAATTGAAATGTCTGCTCGCCTAAAAGTGCTGCAATCCTTGAAGCCACAATATCCGCTTCCATAGTATCAAACGAAACATCTTCCCTATCCGCCCTCTCTTCATAATAGGACTGTATTCTCTTTTGTGCAACATCAATATCAATCTTGCCTTCAATATGTTCTTTTGCCGTTTCAAGCAGATACTCCGAAGTCTTGAGTCCATCTACATCCTGCAGGCCGATTGCAGTCTCCCACGCTTTACTCTTTTCAGTTTTGGTTGGCTCACTCTGCCTGATATATTGTTCCAGTTCAAATTTCCAATTATTTGTCTCCGGCATTGCATATCCTCCACTGACTTCATATATACAGTATACTTAATAAAGCATTTTTCTTCAACAATATTTTGTCTGCATTTTCAATTGGTTTCCTTACCTGTCGGAATATAAATATCTTCACATACACCAAAGAGGACCAAACGACGCTCTCACGCCATTCAGCCCTCTTTTTATGATTAAAATCTCTCTTTTATGAATTTCCTTCCATCGCCTCCGCCACTGCAGTCTCGCAGCTTCTCATGGCGAGAATCGTCTTATCGAAAAGGTCATCCAGCTCCCAGCCCAGCATTTCAGCTCCCTGGGAAATGATCTCTCTGGAACAGCCTGCCGCAAATTTCTTGTCCTTGAACTTCTTTTTCAGGCTCTTGACTTCCATATCCATCGTACTCTTAGACGGACGCATCAGCGCACAGGACCAGATCAGACCTGTAAGCTCGTCCGCCGCAAAGAGCACTTTTTCCATCTCCAGTTTCGGTTCTTCCTCGCTGCAGATTCCGTAGCCATGAGAGCAGACCGCGTAGATCATGTCCTCGCTCACCCCTGCCTCGCGCAGAAGCTCCGGCGCTTTCTTACAGTGTTCCTCGGGATACAGCTCGAAATCGATATCGTGAAGAAGTCCGGTAATGCCCCAGAACTCTTCTTCCTGCGCATAGCCCAGTTCCTTCGCATACCACCGCATCACGCCTTCCACCGTCAACGCGTGTTGGATATGGAAAGGCTCTTTGTTATATTTCTTCAGCAGTTCCAGTGCGTCTTCTCTGGAAATACTGCTCTGCTTCGCACTTTGAGCCGCGTTCTTTTTCACGCTCTTTGCGCCGTCGGACGGCTTCTTATCAAGACTCTTCATGGTCGGGAATAGCAAGACATCCCTAATCGCCGGAGAGTTTGTAAGCAACATTACCAGTCTGTCGATTCCGTATCCGATACCACCCGTCGGCGGCATACCGATCTCCAGCGCATTCATGAAATCTTCATCAGTGGTATTTGCTTCCTCATCACCTGCTGCCAGTGCCTCTTCCTGTGCCTTGAAACGTTCCCTCTGATCAATCGGGTCGTTTAATTCCGAGTAAGCGTTGCACATCTCACGCCCCGTAATAAATAACTCAAAACGCTCCACATAATCCGGCTTATCCGGTTTCTTCTTCGTCAGCGGCGAGATCTCGATCGGGTGATCCATGATAAAAGTAGGCTGCACCAGATGCTCCTCCACAAACTCTTCAAAGAACAGGTTCAGAATATCACCTTTCTTATGTCTTTCCTCATAATGGATCTCTTTCTCATCGGCCAGCTTCTTCGCCTCCGCGGTATCTTTCACTGTATCAAAATCCACGCCGGCATACTTCTTGACGGCCTCTATCATGGTCATGCGCTCAAAAGGCTTACCGAGATCGATCATCTCGTCACCGTAAGGAACGGTGGTGGTCCCGCATACTTCCTGCGCTACATGACGGAACATATTCTCTGTCAGATCCATCATACCGTAATAATCCGTATATGCCTGATATAATTCCATCAATGTAAACTCCGGATTATGTCTTGCGTCTAATCCTTCATTCCGGAACACACGCCCGATCTCATAGACTCTCTCCATGCCGCCTACGATCAGTCTTTTCAGATACAGCTCCAGCGAAATGCGCAGCTTCACGTCTTCATCCAGCGCATTATAGTGTGTCTCGAAAGGTCTCGCCGCAGCGCCTCCGGCATTGGATACAAGCATGGGTGTCTCCACCTCAAGGAAACCTTGTCCATCCAGATAACGTCTGATGGAGCTGATGATCTTAGAACGCATAACGAATGTTTTCTTCACGTCCTCGTTCATGATCAAATCTGTATATCGCTGACGATAACGAATATCTGTATTTACCAGGCCATGATACTTCTCCGGCAGGATCTGTAAACTTTTTGACAGTAGTGTCAGTTTTGCTGCATGAATCGAAATCTCGCCTGTTTTCGTGGTAAACACTTCGCCCTCTATACCTACGATGTCACCCACGTCATATTTTTTGAATTCGGCATAGGACTCCTCGCCGATGCTGTCTCTGGCAACATAGCACTGGATATCGCCCTGCAAGTCCTGCACATTACAGAAAGAAGCTTTGCCCATGATACGTTTGGACATCACACGGCCCGCGATGGTGACATTTTTGCCTTCCAACGCATCATAATTATCTTTGATCTCCTGACTGTGATGGGTCATATCATATTTTGTGATCTGAAAAGGATCTTTGCCGCTCTCCTGCAATGCGGCAAGCTTCTCCCGTCTCACCTTCAGAAGTTGATTGATATCCTGCACCTGCTGCCCGTTTCCCTGATTCTGTGCTTCTGCCATGTCAATACCTACACCTTTCTCACTTGTTTATATCCTAATCAGTTCGATCTCTGAATCTCCAGCACTTTATACTGAATAACTCCCGCCTGCGTCTCCACATCTACCGTATCGCCGACCTTGGCACCGATCAGCGCCTTACCCACGGGAGACTCATTGGAAATCTTGCCTTTTAAGCTGTTAGCCTCTGTGGAGCCTACGATCTTATACTCCAACTCCTCATTATATTCCATGTCCAGAATCTTTACCTGACAGCCGATGTTGATCTTGTCTAAGTCCACTTCATCCTCAACGACTACTTCCGCATTCTTAAGGATCTTCTCCAGTTCTTCGATTCTGGCCTCGATATCACGTTGTTCGTCCTTCGCCGCATCATACTCCGCATTCTCCGACAAGTCGCCCTGCTCTCTCGCCTCTTTGATCTTCTGCGCAACTTCCTTACGCTTTACAACCTTCAGATCGTGCAGCTCGTCCTCATATTTCCTCAATCCCTCATACGTTAAGATATTTTTCTTCTCCTGCATGGTAAATTTTCCTTCCTTTATATATTATTTCATATCCAATTTGTATTTGCACCGTCTAATCTTCATGTCCTTTTTAACTTAACTATCATACCCACTTTTCACTATAGTGTCAAGGTATTTTAACGGTGAAATATACGAAATCCAAGGCGTTTTTCGTCTAAGCAGCCGTTCCTTTTCCGTTTCGGACATCATATCAATATAAACCGCCTTACTCCCCGGCAATATTTTAGGATATCGAAACCGCCCGCTGTAGTCTAAGATCATGCCGCCGCACCGCGGTTTTCCGCACTTAAGAACAGCTCCCTCACATAGATCGTCCACCTTCCCGCCATAAGACGTCACATAGGGTTCCAGCTGCGGTACAAGCCCGTACTCATAGTAATACTCGTCCAGATGACTGCCCAGCTCCATCCAGATATCCGTCTCCGCAACCTCCTCGTAGAAGATCAAGAGTCTGTTGATTTTCGGCAGATAGGGCTGTAAAAGTTCTCTTGTCATCTGCATCTGCCCGTCCGTATCCGCCGGCGCACCTAAGAGCACCGCCGCTTCCCCACACTCCCCGATCATCCCTGCCGCATACTGGCGGACAAGCTGTGTCGCCACCATCTGCATGGTCTCCCTGCGCGGAAGGAAACGTCCCTCAAAGTCCTCCGTCAGAAGAAAGGCGATCTGCGGGTGAAGCCAGGTATCAGTCATACCTTCCACATGCCGCAGCACATTCTCCATTGCCTCTGCCAACATCTGCGGTTTCCACGGTCTTTTCTTATAATAAAAAGGAGCTACGGCGCACCCCGCCACATCGAACTCATCCGCTTCCCCATAATACCGCAGAGTCAACTTCTCCTCCCGAAACCGCCGCCTCATTGCCATAAAAAAGTTATTCTGTTGTTCCCGCTGCTCCTGCATGGGATAATAATATATAATCTTTTCCCGCTCCATGCATTAATATATGCGCTTCCCCATTCAGCCATGCAGAAATTAAAACATAATATTTCCGTGGGAGCTAGCTCACTAAGGAAATATTATGCTTTAATTTCTATAGGGCGGAACGCCCGCAATGAATAACTTGCCGTCAACACGATCAACTTCTTCACGATCTTCACACGGCAAGTTATGAATAGCATGGCTGAACCCTTCAAAACTCCTCCTCCACCAGCCGTCTTAACTCCTCGAAACTCTCCACCATATTAACGCTCTGCCGCAGTCTGGCGGAATGCGGCATACCGGCAGTATACCAGGACACATGCTTGCGCATCTCGCGTATTCCCGTATATTCCCCCTTGCATGCAAGCTGTAGCTGTGCATGCCGCAGGATCATCTCTTTTACTTCCTCCCTGTCCGGAGGCTCTACTATGGTCCCGTCACGCAGATAAGCCTCCATCTGGCGAAACAGCCACGGATTGCCGCGGGCGGCCCGCCCCACCATAACGCCGTCGCAGCCCGTCTCGCGAAGCATTCTTGCCGCATCGGCACCGTCCGTCACATCACCGTTACCGATCACCGGAACAGACACGCTCTCCTTCACCTTCGCCAGAATCTCCCAATCCGCTTCTCCGGCATAATACTGTTCCCTCGTCCTGCCGTGCACCGCTATCGCCGACGCGCCCGCATCTTCCGCTATCTTCGCGATCTCCACCGCATTGACATGCGCCTCGTCAAACCCCTTGCGAATCTTAATCGTTACCGGCTTATTGACTGATTTAGTCACGGCAGACACAATCTCGCCCACCAGCTTAGGATCTTTCATCAATGCCGATCCTTCCCCGTTATTTACCACCTTAGGCACGGGACATCCCATATTGATGTCCAGAATATCAAAAGGTCTGTCCTCAATCTGCTTCGCCATTTCGCTCATGATCTTCGGATCCGACCCGAAGAGCTGCAAGGATACGATTTCCTCCTGCGGATGAATTTCCAGCAGACTTTCCGTATTTTTATTTTTATATAAAATGGCTTTGGCACTGACCATCTCCATGCAGCACATGCCCGCTCCCTGTTCGCTGCACAGCAAACGAAAAGGCAGGTCTGTCACGCCTGCCATGGGAGCCAGTATGATGTTGTTCTTCAATGTAACACTGCCTATCGTCAGTTCGTGCAATAAGCTGTCCATTATCCCATCCGCCTTATTTTTTAAAATTCTTCTCACACTAATACCCATGCCCTTCTCACAGCCTGCGAATTTGTCGCCGCAAGGCACAAATTTGCGATTGAAAAATCAAAGATTTTTCAATCTACTCTTCTCCCAGCACCGACTGATCATGCAGAATAAAAACTCTGTAATACAACTGCAGCGACTCCAGCATTTCCTGCCTGTTCCTGCGGATCTCCCCCACCAGCAGCCCGCTGCTGATCTCGTCGTAGAGCAGATCGTCCTCCTCCGCATTGGTCTCCAGTAAGACACTGCCGTCCTCGTCGAAGGCAATAGTAAAGATACCGCCCACTTCCTCGGTAAAAAGAACACATATTACATGCAGTTCCTCCTTAATCGACTCGGGGATTCCCGCAAACTGCTCATTAAAATAATATTTCTGCTCATA
Source organism: Lachnospiraceae bacterium (assembly GCA_014804655.1). GTDB lineage: Bacteria > Bacillota > Clostridia > Lachnospirales > Lachnospiraceae > UBA3282. The sequence goes on from JAAUZK010000050.1 coordinate 33,781, forward strand.
GGCATTGGCGCCGCATAACACTGTTTTCTGATTCATCTCTTCACTCATATCCATTCTCTCATCTTATTCCCGTTGCCTACAGAAAGCGCGTAGATTACTGTTCAGACCGCTGTTCCCTGCTCTACGCACCCGTGAGTCGTACCCCGGCACTACACATACCCGTACAGCCCGCGCACAGACACTTCTCCTGCATAGACCTGCACACGCTCTCCGTCTTCTTTCTCCACGATCAGTTCGCCCCGATCGTTGATTCCACGGGATATGCCTGTATACTCTCCCGCGGGATCGAGTACCCGGACTTCGTTTCCGACTCCCTGAAGATGATTCTGGTAGGCTTCCCGCAAGCCTGACATATCCAAGGTTTCTAAGAAAACGGCATAATTCTCTTCAAATCTGAGCAGCACTTTCTCTAGCAGTTCGGCCCTGCTTACCTGCCGCCCAGTCTCGATCTTAAGGGATGTGGCCGTCCCCCGTATCTCCTCTTGAAACTCCTCCGGACTGCCGTTATTGACGTTGATTCCCGCCCCCACAACGATATACTGAATCTCGTCCATCTCCGGTGTCATGGTCATCTCCGTCAGCATTCCGCAGATTTTCTTCTTATTTAGCACGATATCATTGGGCCACTTAATCGTTGTAACAGCATCTTCCGCCCCTTCCAGCACTTCTTCCACTGCTTCCGCCACGCTAAGCGCCATCACCAGCGTGATCATGGAAGCTCTATCCGGCACAAACTCCGGCCGGAGTAATATGGTAAAAGCAAGAGCAGTGCCGGATAGTGTCTGCCACCCTCTGCCGCGGCGCCCTTTGCCCGCGTTCTGAATATCCGCCACCACCACGGTGCCGTGGGGATCCCCCTCCTCGCCACAGCGTTTGGCATCATTGTTGGTAGAACCCGTCACATCATAATAATATACTTTCCTTCCTGCCCATTTCGTGTGCAGTCTGCTGGCAATCTCACTCTCGGACAGAATGTCTCCCGGTTCTTCCAGAAGCCGATAGCCCTTGCCGGAGACCGACTCGATCTGATAGCCTTCTCCTTTTAGCTGATTAATCACTTTCCAGACCGCCGTCCTCGTCACGCCAAAACGGTCACACAACTGCTGCCCAGACACATAGTCCTTGCTGTTCCTGAGTAATGCCAAAATATCCGTCTTATCTGTTTTCATCTCTTCTTAAAAAATCCTCGTCGCAATAGATCCGCTAAACTTGTATTCACCCAGTGTCACCGCCATCACGGCCTTGATCGTATGCATGCGGTTTTCCGCCTCGTCAAACACGATAGACTGCTCTGACTCAAACACCTCGTCTGTCACTTCCATCTCGCTTATGCCATACTTCTCATTGATCTGTCTGCCGACTCCGGTTTTCAGATCATGAAAAGCCGGCAGACAGTGCATGAAGACTGCATCCGCGCCCGCATACTCCATCACCTGCCGATTCACCTGATAGGGCATCAGGTCATGCAGTCTGCTGTTCCACACTTTTTCCGGCTCTCCCATAGAAACCCATACATCCGTGTAGATCACATCCGCGCCGCCCGCACCGTCAGCCACATCCTCGGTCAGCTTGATGCTGCCGCCGGTCTGCGCCGCCAATTCCTCGCAAGTGCGTACCAGCTCCGCATCCGGAAAATACGCCTTCGTGGTGCATGCCGTAAAATGCATACCCATCTTGGCACATGCCACCATAAGAGAATTGCCCATATTGTAGCGTGCATCCCCCATATAGGTAAGTTTGATCCCCTGCAAATGTCCGAAATGCTCTCTGATTGTCAGCAGATCTGCCAGCATCTGTGTGGGATGAAATTCATTCGTCAGACCGTTCCACACCGGCACACCGGCATACTTAGCCAGCTCCTCCACGATATCCTGCCCGAAGCCGCGATACTCGATGCCTTCAAACATGCGCCCCAGAACTCGCGCCGTATCCGCGATGCTCTCCTTCTTACCGATCTGCGATCCCGACGGATCAAGGTACGTCGTGCCCAGTCCCAGATCATGCGCCGCCACTTCAAAGGAACAGCGCGTCCTGGTGCTTGTCTTCTCAAAAATCAGCGCCACGTTCTTACCCCGATGAATATCCACGGGGATGCCTTTCTTCTTCTTATCCTTTAAATCCGCCGCCACATCCAGCATATATGTAATTTCTTCCGGCGTAAAATCCAGAAGCTTCAAAAAATTTCGTCCTGTTAAATTCATAGTAGTCTCCTTAATCTAATATCTCACGATACAATAAGGCGGCTCCGCAGAACCGCCCCACAATAGCCAAAATAAATAACCGTGTGACAACATCTTCCGAGCAGTCACCGTAACTTCTGTTATTTAAAAACTTCCTTCACAGAAGCCGCCAGTCCCGCCAAGCCCTGTATTTCTGACGGAATGATGATCTTGGTCGCCTGTCCGTCCGCAGCCTTCTCGAATGCTTCCAGACTTTTGATCTTCAGCACGGACTCGTCTGCACCCGCCTCACGGATCATTCTGATACCGTCCGCCGTAGCCTGCTGCACCTTAAGGATCGCCTCCGCTTCACCTTCCGCCTCGCGGATCATCTTCTCTTTCTGTGCTTCCGCACGCAGGATCGCAGACTGCTTCTCAGCCTCCGCCTCCAGAATCGCGGACTCCTTCTTACCTTCCGCAACCAGAACGGTGGACTTCTTCTCACCTTCCGCACGCAGGATCGCCTCACGACGTTCACGCTCTGCTTTCATCTGTTTCTCCATGGCATCCTGAATAGCCGCCGGAGGAATAATATTCTTAAGTTCGACACGATTTACCTTAATACCCCAAGGATCTGTTGCGATATCCAGTGATGCTCTCATCTTCGTGTTAATCACTTCTCTGGAGGTAAGCGTCTGGTCAAGTTCCATCTCACCGATGATGTTACGCAGCGTCGTAGCAGTCAGATTCTCGATCGCCATGATCGGATTCTCCACGCCATATGCGAAAAGCTTCGGATCCGTGATCTGGTAGAACACCACGGTATCAATTCTCATCGTTACGTTATCCTTGGTGATCACCGGCTGCGGCGCGAAATCCACAACCTGCTCTTTGAGCACGACTCTCTTAGCCACCTTATCAATAAAAGGCACCTTAATATGCATGCCCACGGACCATGTCTGCTGATACGCACCCAGTCTCTCTAAGACATAGGCATGCGCCTGCGGAACGATCTTGATACAGGATATCAGAATCATAACCACTAAAATCAAAAAAACCACTAATGCAATAACTCCACCCATTCTTAAACCTCTTTTCTCTCTTCTACAATTAGTTTGACACCGTTGATTGCCAGTACGGTCGTCACTGTACCGACGGGCAGCTTCACATCGTCTGCCTTCGTTCTGGCAGACCACTCCATACCGCCTACATTGACCTGCCCGATCCCTTGAAGATTATCAATCTCGCTGATTACGATCGCCTGACGTCCCACCAGACTCTCCGCATTGGTTCTGACTCTGTCTTTGTTAAAATACTTGACCGCAAGGGGTCTTGTAAAAAACAATAACAGCGCAGATACGATCAGAAAGAGTATAATCTGCAGTGCAAACGGTGCATGAAACAGCGCCGCAATCGTCGCCACAAGCGCTCCGCCCGCAAACCAGACAGTTGTGAGTCCCATCGTAAGCAATTCTATAACGACCAGCACTACAAGAATAACCAGCCAGAACACTGTCATGCTTAAGTTAGTCATAGCAGCCATAAATCCTCACTCCTTTTCTTGAATATCTGCACGGCTTCTGCTTCATAGTATAGCGGAAAGCTGAACTGTTCATAGTATAAACAACTATACAATATTTTACTATATAATTTACCGACTGACAAGTACAATAAATCCGGCTTACGCTTTCTAATACCCGTTTATTCTTCCCTTTATGGTTTACATAATATTCAAATAAATTTCATTTAATTACGTGGTTCACTTCGCAAATCCGTGTATGGACGAACAATTTCCTATAAGATATAAAAGAAGGAGCCGCCCGAAAGATGCTCCTTCCCTTATATCTTTGTTTTACACAGACTGCATACCCTGCAATCTGTTATCGCTTCCTATCTTTTACCAGAACACCTGATTGTCAATCAAAAGGCCGTCATGATTCCCTGCTCTTCTAAAGTGCGTTGCACCGCCCACATTCGTCTCGCCGTTAATGGCCGCCTGTGCCGCCTCATAGCAGCTTTCAGGTATATTGCCGTTGGTGTATACTCTCGCCACCTTACCGTTGAGCGCCGGTGTAAACTGTCCCGAAGCAAATATAACACCCGATATTGTATTCGGATAAGCGCCGCTTCGCACACGATTCATAACGACCGCACCTACAGCCAGCTTGCCGTTAGAGGTCTCGCCGCCCGCCTCACAATAGATCAATGCTGACAGCAGTCTGAGATCATCGCCGCCCACTATGACTGCGCCCTGATTAGCCGTCAACTTCGCCTGACGTTCTTCCTCTTCCCGCTTCTTGATCGCTGCCAACGTCTCACCTTCATCAATATGGAAATCCACATTCACATACTCCGAAGAGACATATCGCGTTTCACCCTCGTAATCGACGCTGATCCAGTCATCATCGATAAACTCAATGATCTCCAGCTCATCATCTCCTGTCAGCAGTCCGACCACTTCCGCGTCCGTACTCGGATCCGTGCGCACACGCAGTATCTCCGTCTCAATCGTAACGATCAGGTTACCTACATCGTCCGCCATTGTCTCCGCCTCTTCCCCGAAGAGAAGGTACTCATCACTTGCCCAGCCGATCAGATCACCGCTCTTAAGTCTCGTCCAGCCGTCTTTACGCTCTAAGATTCTGCCGCCGCAATCCTTATACAATACCCCTACTTTGTCGGATTCCTCGGTTGCTTCCGCTCTTACATTCATAGCCACCTGCACGTCGACCATTACCAGATCGGATTCTTCCTCCGTCTGTGGGTTTCTGGATTCTGACAGCTCTGTCAGTTCTTGAACCGCCCGTTCGTTGGCAGTTCCCGTCGTAGGATCGATGATCTGTGAGATTCCCACACTCAGGGAATCCAGATACTCCTTCTTATTATGAGCTTCCGCATCCTGACGGCATGCTCCCCATAACCCCAGACAAAGAATAAGACCGGCAAACAGAATCCATGCGCTTCTGCTTTTTGCCATAAACATGATCCTCCATCGTTTCCCCAAAATATTAATACTATAATACTAAAATATTACGAAATTGTTAAATCCTAAAGTATGGATTATTTTAGCAAAACGCTTTTTCTTTGTCAAGTTTATGCTGCCTGTCTTATTATTATTCCTAATCTTGTGTTGAGTTTCTTCTATATATAGTGTCTGCACTGCATCTGCATCACAATTTTTTCGATTGTTCTACTGTTGTCGTCAGAGCGTCAATGATCGCGCCGCGCATACCTCTCTCCTCCAGCACACGTACTCCCTGGATCGTCGTACCCGCGGGAGAACATACCATATCTTTAAGCTCCCCCGGATGCCTGCCGGTTTCCAGTACCAGCTTCGCCGAACCGTAGACCGCCTGCGCCGCAAACTCATAAGCCTGCTTCCTCGGCATACCCGCCGCCACCGCCGCGTCCGCCATCGCCTCTATGAACATAAATACATAGGCCGGGGAACTGCCGCTGACTGCACCGACGGCATCCATCAGGCGCTCCGGTACAAGGCTGGCTTTGCCGAAGCTTTCCATCAGTTTAATACTGTATGCCGTCTCTTCCGCCGAAACCCTCTCATTCACGCAGACTCCCGTACAGCCCGCTCCGACCAGAGCCGGTGTATTGGGCATACAGCGAACCAGTTTGATCTCTCTGCCGAAAGCGTCCTCGATCCACTCCATCGACTTGCCCGCCGCTATACTGACGATCAATGTGCTCTCAGACACTGCATCCCGTATCTGACCGATCACTTCCGCAAAAAACTGCGGTTTCACGGCAAGGATCAGCGTATCCGCCTCCTCAGCCACCTCTATATTACTCTTCCGGATCCCGATGCCGTATGCTTCCCGCACCGCCGTCATCGTCTCTTCTGTCTTAGCCGTTCCGATGATATCCTCCGCCTGCACCATCTTCTGATCCAGCATCCCCCCGATGATCGCCTTAGCCATGTTGCCTAATCCGATAAAACCAATTTTCATATTCTTCCTCCGTTTCTATTTTTATACTGTAATTGAAATCTCTTTTTTCATGTTTCAATCATCAATGTTTCATCTTTCATTTTAAATTCTTTGGTTTTCAATTTTTCCTCTACTCTGAAATATTTGTTTTAAACCCCATGTCCATTGCCAGCCACAGGATTTATTGACCTGCCATGATTCATATGCCTCGGTCAATTACGAGCGCTATCTATTTGTATTTTCATGTTTTCTAAAATTATGTTGTTTGCCAACAGTACCATGCCTTTTGCATTCTATTTGTGTTCTTGTCTTCTGTCCATAATTTTAAATTCTAATTGTATTTTTTAATCACTTACGCTCCGCGCCCCATTTATGCGGCCTTCGCAATGCATTATATCACGTTTTAATCTTTTTAACACTCTAATTGATTATTCTGAACCCACGCAAATAAAATTACATGCGATATATTGCATTCTTCTTGGTTCTTTCTGCGATTTTCTTTTTTCTTTCCCCCGTTTTCCAGTATCTACGAGCGTTTTTCTTGCATTAAACCTTGTTTTAATGTAATCACTTCTCGTTTTAATACAGACTGTTATTCTATTTTATCAGACTTTTTATCTTCTATTCCATCACCCATGCCTACGGCTGTTCTCTACCCATATCCCGCCTCTGTCTGTACGCTTCATACAGCAGGATAGAAGACGCTACCGCCGCGTTTAACGACTCCACTCTGCCCTCCATGGGAATCCGAAGATATGCATCCGCACATTCCGCAGTTTCTTCTTTCAGTCCGCTGCTCTCATTTCCGATCAGAAATGCCGTTCCCTTTCTGTAATCAAACATATCATAACATTTGCTCTTCTTCAGATGTGCTGCATAAACGGAAATGCCGTGCTGCTGTAGTGTATGGATCGTCCGGCAGATATCATCCGTATACAGAAACGGCACTCGATAGACAGATCCCATGGTAGAGCGGATCGTTTTCGGATTATAAACATCCACCGTGCGGCCGCTCATAATAATACCGTCCACACCCGCGCCTTCTCCGGTACGGAAGACTGTTCCGAGATTCCCCGGGTCCTGCATATCCTCCAGAACTATAAATAACATTTGCTTTTTATTTTTCTTTTCCGTATGCGACGCGGAATTGATCACAATACTCATCCCCGTATCATTTCCGCGATACTTTCCCGCAAGCATATCTTCTATATTATAATGAAACTGTCTGATCAGGCACAGCACTCCCTGAGGGGTCTTCGTGTCTGCCATCTTATCAAACACCTCATCCGCCACCGTTTCACAGGAGAGCTTGCGCAGCTTATCTCCATACTGCCCTCGCAGCTCTTCTTCCATCCGCTGCGCGATATAGACCTTCTCGATCCGCCCTGCCGGAGCTTCTGTGAACATCTTCACGCCTTCCGCCACGAAAAGCCCCTGCTTATCGCGTGCCCGTGCCTTCTGGTTAAGCTGGATCACATCCCTGACGGCTTTATTGTTAAAACTTGTGATCATATATTTTCTCCCTATATATTTTATAACACACGTTACCATGTAATCCTATCAATTGCATGTATTTTTATCACCGTGAATTTCTTCTCGTGTCAAATCATCACTTAACACAATAATTCCCCGCAAATATACTATCTGCGGGGAACAATTACTGTTTTTCACACTTTTACATCGCAAGTATTCTCGCAACATCATACTCATAATCGCGAATATTCTTCTGCATGTTAAGCGCCTCCTCAATATCGAAATCAAGGAACTCTCCATGCTGATAGCCGACCACTCGATTTGACTTGCCCTCGCAGAGAATATCCGCTGCGTAAGCGCCCATGATGGAGGCATAATAACGGTCTTTACAAGTCGGTGAACCGCCACGCTGCATATAACCCAGAATCGTAGCTCTCGTCTCCATGCCGGTAGCCGCCTCGATTCGTCTTGCCATTGAGGTAGAGTGTCCGATTCCTTCCGCATTGATAATAATGTGATGGGTCTTACCGCGTTTCCTGCTGGCAATAATATTATTGATGATCTGCTGCTCATTATAGTCATATTTCTCCGGCAGCAAAATATCCTCGGCGCCGTTGGCGATACCGCACCACAGCGCGATGTACCCGGCATTTCTGCCCATAACTTCAATAATACTGCATCTTTCGTGAGACGACGAGGTATCCCTGATCTTATCGATCGCCTGCATTGCCGTATTGATCGCCGTATCAAAACCGATCGTATATTCCGTACAGGCAATGTCCAGATCAATGGTACCCGGAATGCCTATCGTGTTAATCCCGTGTTTGGCAAGTGCCTGTGCGCCACGGTAGGAACCGTCACCGCCGATTACGATCAGCCCGTCGATCCCGTGCTTACGGCAGATATCCACGCCCTTCTTCTGCCCTTCCTCCGTTCGAAACTCCGAGCAGCGGGCCGTTCCTAAAATCGTACCGCCCTGCTGGATGGTATCGGATACCGTCCATTTCTGCATATCTATAATTTCCTCGTTTAAAAGCCCCCGATAGCCTTTCTTAATTCCTTTGACATTGACGCCGTTCGCAAGCGCCTTCCTGACAACTGCACGGATTGCCGCATTCATGCCCGGCGCGTCGCCGCCGCTTGTCAGAACACCTATCGTCTTGATCTGCTTTGCCATATCTACACCCATGCCTTTCCACATGCACTTCTGCGCTGTTTTCTAACAATATTTTACTCTATATGCGGTTGCATTTCAATATTTTTTCAGAAATGCCGCTCACACCACCTTCACATTCTCCGCTCCGTACAATTTTGTAAGCTGTCTGACCAACGCCTCACCGGCATCTACATTCCAGTTGCGCGGCAGAGGATTCATGGATTTAGGATTCTCCACATAGATAACCACACTGTCTTTCCCTTCCGACTGCCTGAGCGCGTCATGCAGTTCTTCTTTGTGGCTCTCGTAAGCTTCTTTTGTGGGGAATTTGATCCACAGCTTTCTTGCCACATCTTCAAACGGTGTGATCTGCTCGCAGATCAGCTTGCCGTCTTTCTCATCCTCCACGGACACCCGCCCTTTGATAAAGACCTTGCTGTCCTCCGCGATCCTGCTTCCATATCGTTCATACTGTGACGGAAAGACGATCACCTCCACCGAGCCCACCAGATCTTCCACCTGAAGGAACGCCATCACCTTGTCGTTTTTCGTATACTTGATCTTTTTCTCCGCCACCAGACCGCCTATCGTAACCGAACGCCCATCTTCCACAACAGTCTCGCCGGACTCCTCATCCAGCACGAAGTCAGCCGTCGTGTTGGTAATATTCTTGCGCCACATCTCCTGATATTCTTCCAGAGGGTGCCCGCTGACGTAGATACCAAGCACTTCCTTTTCAAAGGCAAGCTTCATCTCCTTAGAATATTCTCCCACGTCCGGCAGCTTGATCTCGAAATGTTCCTTCTGATCCTCCGAAACGATGTCGAACAGGGAGATCTGCCCTGCCATGTTGTTCTTTTTATCCTGATGAATGCTTTCCATGATACGGACATACACACTCATGAACTGCTTACGCGTACCGCCCAGACTGTCCATCGCTCCCGCTTTGATAAAATGCTCTATGGCACGCTTATTCACCTCTTTATCCGACATGCGGGTGATGAAATCCTCCAGATTCGTGTAGGGACCGCGCGCCATGCGCTCCGCGACCACAGCTTCGATGACCGGCCTGCCCACGCTCTTGATCGCCGTCAGGGCATAGCGGATCTGTCTCCCCGACACGGAGAACCCGATCTCGCCTTCATTGATATCCGGCGGTAGGATTTCGATACCCATGCTCCGGCAGGACATAATGTACTCCGACACTTTATTAGGATTATCGATAACCGACGTGAGAAGCGCCGCCATAAATTCTACCGGATGATAATATTTCAGATAAGCAGTCTGGTATGCCACCACTGCATAACAAGCCGCATGGGATTTGTTAAAAGCATATTTGGCAAAATCCATCATAGTACCGTAGATATGGTCCGCCACTTCCGCCTTAATCCCATTCTCCACACAGCCCGGCACGCCCTCTTCCGGATTACCGTAGATGAAGTTCTTGCGCTCCTGTTCCATCACGTACTGCTTCTTCTTACTCATGGCACGGCGCACCAGATCGCTTCGTCCCATGGTATATCCGCCTAAGTCCTGCACGATCTGCATGACCTGTTCCTGATATACGATACAGCCGTACGTGGGCGCCAGAATCGGCTCTAACTGCGGACACTCATAAGTGACCGACTCGGGATTGTTCTTGCCCTTAATGTATTTCGGAATAAAATCCATGGGACCCGGACGATACAGCGAGATACCTGCAATCACATCTTCCAGACTCTGCGGCTTCAGCTCTTTCATAAAGTTCTTCATGCCGCCGCTTTCCAGCTGGAATACGCCGTCTGTTCTGCCGGTTCCGATGGACGCAAGTACTTGCGGATCATTGTAATCAATGGTATCCACGTCGATATATATGCCCGTGCTCTTCTCCACCATCTCAACCGCATTCTGAATCACCGTCAGTGTGCGGAGTCCCAGAAAATCCATCTTAAGAAGCCCCAGTTCCTCAATGGTGGTCATCGTAAACTGGGTCGTAACGGAACCGTCTACGCCGCGGGACAACGGTACGAAATTATCCGCCGCATCAGGGCAGATTACCACGCCCGCCGCATGCGTGGATGTATGTCTGGGCAGCCCCTCCAGGCGCTTGCTCATATCGATCAGCGTATGCACCTGCTCGTCCTCGTTATATAATTTCCGAAACTCAGGATTCATCTCCAATGCCTTAGCGATGGGAACGCCCTGATTCTGCTCGTTGGGAATCATCTTGGCAATCGAATCCACGAAGGAATAGGGCAGATCCATCACGCGTCCCACATCGCGGATGACTCCCTTAGCAGCCATCGTACCGAAAGTCACGATCTGCACCACCTTATCGCTCCCGTACTTGCGGTTCACATGATCTATCACTTCCTGCCGTCTCTCAAAGCAGAAATCCACGTCAATATCCGGCATGGACACGCGCTCCGGATTCAGGAAACGTTCAAATAACAGGCTATATTTAATCGGATCAATATTCGTGATCCTCAGACAGTAGGAAACGATACTGCCCGCCGCCGACCCACGTCCCGGACCGACTGCGATGCCGTTTTCCCTGCAATAATTGATGTAATCCCACACGATCAGGAAATAGTCCACGAACCCCATATCCTTGATTATGTTTAACTCATATTCAAGACGCTTCTGGAGCGTACCGTCATCCTCGGGATACCTCTGTGCCATGCCGTCCTGACACAGCTTGTTCAAATATGTCCACGAGTCGTACCCTTCCGGTACCTCATAGTGCGGCACCTTGTACTTGCCGAACTCGATCTTCACATGACATCTGTCCGCGATACACTGTGTATTCTCCACTGCCTCCCAAGCATAGGAAAACAGTCCTTTCATCTCCTCCTCGCTTTTCACATAATACTGCCCGCCCTCATAACGCATACGGTCTTCATCCGACAGCTTCTTGCCGGTCTGTAAGCAGAGCAGAATATCATGGGGCTGTGCATCCTCGGCATAAGTATAGTGCACATCATTGGTTGCCACCAGCGGAATATCCAGTTCCTTACTCATATTAAGCAGCGCCGAATTAACCATCTGCTGTGCCGGAATTCCATGATCCTGCAGTTCCAGGAAGAAATTGCCTTTGCCGAAGCATTCCTCGTATCTTCTCGCAACCTTCTTCGCCTCGTCGATTAAGCCTTTCTGAATGTATCTCTGTACTTCCCCCGCCAGACATGCGGAAAGCGCGATGATCCCTTCATGAAATTCCCTCAGAACCTCCATATCCACACGAGGTCTGTAATAATATCCTTCCGTAAAGCCTTTGCTGACGATCTTCATCAAATTAGAATAACCAGTGTTATTTTCTGCCAAAAGTACGAGATGATAGTATCTGTCGTCACCGCCGGTAAGCTCTCTGTCAAAGCGGGAATGAGGCGCCACATAGACCTCGCAGCCGATAATGGGATTGATGCCTGCGGCAGTGGCCTCCTTATAGAAATCAATGACACCGTACATAACACCGTGATCCGTGATGGCGGCGCTGTCCATGCCCAGCTCTTTGACGCGCTTGACATATTCTTTGATTTTATTGGAACCGTCCAGCAGACTGTACTCTGTGTGGACGTGTAAATGTGCAAATGCCATGGGTGGGGACCTCTCTTTACATTACTGCTTACATTTTATCACAAAGACCTTACGGCGCAAAGAAGTGTTTCGTTACTTTTCACATGATGGCTACCCGGCCGCTCAGAGGGGAGTTAATATCTGCGTCACCGCGCTCTCGCTCCGCAAAAAGCGTAGCGGACACTAGACTCGTGAGATACCTCGTCAAGTGCCGACGCTTTTTGAGGGGTTCCTTCAGA
>JAAUZK010000051.1 GCA_014804655.1 Lachnospiraceae bacterium
CATAGGGGGAGACATTTTATCCACTAATTCACAGTGGAACAGCAATGACAAAAATTTTAAATTCTCTGTTTTGCACAAATGAAAGCTGTTGAATTTAAAGGTGGTTCTGAACAGTTACAATTTTTTTAATAAAGTATAAAATCTGCTTGCTCCCCTGTTTTTGTTTAAGATTGCCAAAAAGGGAATATGGAATATAATTGAAAAACATACACCATGGAAAGAGTCCGTAACTACAAAATCACTATGTATCAGGCTGAACAATCTTTCTTCTATATGTGCCTGACGGAGAGGATAAACAAATTTCCTTTGTTCCTCTTCTATTTTTTTCTCTGTAGGTTTAAATAGCATTTCAGAAAATAATTCAACATTCAAAGATAATTGCTTCGCACAATAACTCAAAATATCGTTTTTTTAATCAGAAGAATCTAAAATATAAGAAAAAATATGTTTTTCCGTGCTTTTGTGCTTTGTATTTTCTGCCAGTTTCAGATAATGTTTTTTATCGCACAAAAAGACTGGATCCAAAACCCATTCTGCATCCACGCCGAAATATTCTTTTGCTAATTTTATGCCATCTTCTTCCCTTACCGAAAAAGCATCAAATTTTTGCATATAGTGCGCCATAGTTGCCCTTTGTTCATCACGTCCCCAAAATACATCATGACCAAAAGAAGCTGCATAAGCAATCTTTCTATGGTTATCAGTAACCCAGTCAAGTGTTATCATTTCACCAAACCTATAATATAAGTCCGCATTAAAGAGCTGGTCAGAACCTACTAAAAATGTTTCGCAGAAATTATTTAATTCTGACATTTCATCTTTGTCTCTTAGCTGCAGGCGGAGAACATTATTGGGATAAGGGTTAACTTCAAACACCATTTCCGGCATAATGGGAGGACGTCCGCAACTCCGAGGCCGCGAAATCATCAATGTTTTAAATCCATTGTCTTCCAACAGGCAGTACAGGGAATAATAGGTTAGCGTACCGCCCCAATTTACATATATTGGAATTCCTACCAAACCGATATCATAACGCTCTGCAGAAGAGCACCAGTTTGAAAGTTCGTCAAATCTTCTTATTCCCAGATTTTTAAAGAATTGTGTTCGAGACACATGAATTTTGGGAGAGGAAACGATATTGGTATTCCCTGCAATGGCTGCTTCTAAAGGAGCTTCTTCATATTGACAGTCTGTTAAATCCAAACTGTTCCAATATTCTACCCCTCTTTTATTATTTAACAGAACTACACTGGTTCCTTTGCCATCATTAAAATTGGGGTCGAATGTCGAAATCCCCCAAAAATCCCCTATTGTAATATCCCCTTGCCGGGGAATCCTAGCAAATTTACAATCGCCACACGATTTGTTCTTATTTATTCCCGATAAATAGCTCCAAAAATAAGTATCTTTTTCACAAGGTGCATTATATCTGTCTATATCTTCAAACTCTATTGTCATGGAAGCGTGCCAACCAAATTCCTTCTCTTTAAAACCAATATGTTTTATTTTATGGTTTGCGTGCACATCATTTAAGTAACTTCCAAAGGCCTTAACAGAAGGTATCCCATGACAAATTAAATCCACCATGATAAGATTTTCATTAAAACTTAAGCTGCCTAAAAATGACGTTAATCCTGCAACTTGACATGGACATCCGGAAAATAATACTTTTCTTCCATCTAAGATATATTGTTTGATACGGGAAAATACATCATTCGTATTACTCATTATATACTTTGAACCACGTATTTTATGTAATTCATCGATACTATCTATTAATATATGCTCTGTAAGGAAATCCTCCGTATATGCAACACCACAGACTAATCCCCCTTCTTCTATAACTTTTTTAGCCAGTATCTCAAATGCCCCTCCACTGCTTGAACGCAATCTCGTTTCATCTGAAGCCATAAAAGCAAGACACTTTGGACAATCACTATTTTTATATTCAGGATTTAGCACTGGACATATATCCATGCACCTGCCACAGCTAATACACTTTCCATCATCAAAAAAAGGTTTATAAAATCCTTCCGAATCTAATTTCATTGTTATTGCTTTCTGGGGGCATATATTACTGCATGAACCACAGCCGGTGCACAATTGGGGAAATACAGGATGTTTTGTTTCCAGTACCTTTATACTCATAATAACCTCTCCGATCTATCTACTCTACTAAATGCAAATACTTATTCCAAAATTCAATACATGTTATTTCATTTTTCCTTTCCTTGTATTCTTTAAATACTCTCTCGAACTTCCTATAGGTATCTCTTTTCATCCTTATATAGGCTATACACAAATCAAAAAATTCCTTTCGGCTTCTATAGGTTTCGAATCCTTTTCTACTGGAATAGTCATAATTAAGAGCAACACTAACTCTATAAAAATACGCAATGTGGGGATTAATGACAGGTGCAATTACCATATGTGTTGCATTTTGAAATAACCCATTAAGTGTACATTTTCTTTTCCATTGGTGTCTTTTGTCTTCAACATACTGAATTGTTTGCTCATATTTTGGAAAATCAAATGGTAATGAAAGTTCATCCACATATTGTAACTTATATCCCCTTTCAATAATTTGCTGATTTAACTGCTCTCCATCTTGATCCTTCAACCAATCAATTCCTTTATAAAAATCATTCACACCATCTAAAAGCAGCCAAGCATTTTTATACCTTAACGTAAACACTTCTCGGAAAAATTGTTCCTTAAAATCTTGGATAAACTCTTTCTTAGAATACGGCAATTGATGAATTGCATTATCAATTAACCGATTTCTCATTACATAATAGTACATAGAAGAACTATATTTAAATTCAAAAGGCTCATGCCATACACAAATTCCATTCATCAGAATCAGATACTTCATATTGCGTAATCCATACTCTATATCATCTCCTCTAATAAAAATAGGCAATGGCAGATTCTCTTTAGCAATTACTCCAATTGGCATTGCACAATACCACCATGCATTAAATTCACACTTTTCTTCTATTTCATTATACAAGCATCCATCTAATGTTCTTAGATCAACCCCTTGCTTATGGCTGATTAAATGTCCTGAATTCCAACATCCTCCTGATTCCTCCTGTAACCACTGTTTATCTGTTCTAATCATAGCACCACCCACAAATGCATTATGGTACTTTGGCTTTAGCAAAGAAATTACTTTATATGTTCTATATACGGACTCAGGTTGAATTATTACATCATCGTCCATCATTAATACATGTGTTGTGTCTCTCAATTCTGAATTAGAAATACATTCCACTAATCCTCTTGCAAAGCCTCCACTCCCTCCAACATTTTTATTTATAAATACATGAATATTATCCCCTTCAATGTTGTCAGAATTTAGAGTTTTGGCATTATCGACAATAACTACTTTTAAATGCTCGGATAGTTCCGCATCATTTCTTTCTAAAAAGTTTTTCTTTAACATACATACATTTTTATATACATATTTTTCCCTTTTATAGGTGCATACAATAATGGATAAATTTACATCTCGAATTTCATTTTGCGGCAGATTTGTGTAATAAAAACCATCATAAAATATGGAATCATCAATTAAGGACAAAATACAAAACGAATATTGTCCCTGCATATTTTCTGTATTAAATTCACAATCAACATTCTTACTACTTCCTTCTGTATCCACATATTCTTCATCAACTACTCTTTCCAGTATTTGATCCGCTTGTCTTTCCTTGTATAATAAAGAAATCCTGAATTTTCCTTTTACTTTAATTCTGAGGAACACCTTTTCAACATTGGTGTACTTATACCATTTTGATATTGAAAAGCCATTAAAATATGTATCAAATAAAAGCATGGAATCCATTCCCATGGTAATTGAATTATCCGCAAATGAATACTTAATATCTCCAAATCTTCTAAAATACAAACTTTCTTCCGTACAATTATCTATCGAAGGATAAATAATATTCTGTAATTTTATCATTTTACATTTTCTCCACTTCTAAACTTCGGTTTTTTAGGTGTATATTCTTCCTTTCTTTTAACTATTATGATAAATATCCGCTTCTATCATTATTTTATAATTCTATATCTACCCCAAACAATTCTCCAAGCAATAACATTCTTTATCCATTTTCCTCTTCTTTTCAGCAACTTCTGATTATTCTTTTCCAAGTCTATCTTTCTTAACCATTGAATCCCTTTTCCATAATCCCACAAAGCGTATATCAACATTAATTCTGTCTGATAATCTTTTTCTACATGCGCTTTCGATAACATTGATTTCCACTCTGCCAGTACTTCATTTTTCGAATCTCCTTGTCCATATAATTGATTTACAAATAGCTTATTCCTCATATCATAATACGCCATCAACGGTGTCTGCCGATACTCATACGTCTCATGCCAAACCTGAATACCATTTAAAATAATTGGTGTTCCACCATGCCGTAATCCATATTCCACATCATCACAATGCAAAAAAAACGGAAGTGGATTATTCTCTTTTGCAAATCTCATAGGAAAACAACAGAACCACCATCCACCATATTCTGCATTAGCATTAGCATTTACATCTGACAGTACACTTAACTGTGTCATATCTGCATTCAAACCAATGTGCCTGATATCCCCTCTGTTCCAAATTTCGGCCGCCGTATACTGTACTTTTCTATCATCCATCCGAAACATACGGCCTGCAACCACTTCATCCTTATATTCTTCTTTCATCAAAGACAACAACATGTATAATCTGTAGAGTGTCTCTGGAATAAATTCCACATCATCATCCATGAAAACTACATGGGTAAAGCCAGTTTTGGGCAATGTTTTTCTAATTTCATCAAGTCCTCTTGTAAATCCGCCTGATCCTCCGGTATTCAGATTATGGTAAACAGATATAAACTCTTCCTCCGGTATTGATATTTCTGAAGCATTGTCCACCACATAAACCTGCAATTTCCCATATAAGGAGTCATTTGCCTTCAAAAATCTGCTACCTCGAATTACCTCCAAAGAATGATATAAAGCCTTCTGCCGACGGAATGTACAAATATCTAAGGCGAGACATACCCTTGTTGCCTCCTGATCTGTTTCATATGTTAAAATGCGTATATCTGACAGCTTCATTCTGTCGCTTGCTTCTACATCTAAGTAAAAATACGAATCATCAGAGTTGCACTCAAATACAATCTGCTTTTCATTCATATCTGCACAATGTATTTCCAACTCTATAACAGTGGTATTCCCTGTCTTAAGTTTCACTCTTCCGAAACCAGCCGCTTGAAAAAGCATCCTCCATTTATTAATCCCCGTATATTTCTGCCAAACGGCTGCATCAAACAAATTCATATATGTGTCTGTGGTCAGTTTCCCATTTGGATCCATATAGATCTGTTCATTCTCAATATATACATTTTCATTTGTTCGGAAATACAATTCTTTCTCCATACATACACTATTGGGAAAAATGACAGATTGTACCACCATTTCAACTCTCTCCATTCAACTTCCTATACTCCCCACAAACCACCTTCGGCTCGCCAACCATCTTCAGCTCACCCTTCTCAATCCAAACACATCTCGAACAATTATCCAGAATCGTATCCATACTATGACTGACCATCAGCACCGTACTGCCGCCATGTATCATTTCCTTAATCCGCTTCAGACTCTTCTTCCTGAAGAACTCATCTCCGACGCTTAAGATTTCATCCAGGATTAATATTTCCGCCGCCTTACCGGCTGTTGCAATAGCAAAACCCAGACGGCTGACCATGCCGCTGGAAAAGTTCTTGACTTTTTCCTCCATAAAATCCTGAAGCTCCGCAAACTCCACGATTTCGTCGTAATGCGTTTCCAGGAAATTCTTGCTGTAGCCGATAATGGAACCGTTTAAGAACACGTTTTCCCTGGCGGTCAGTTCCATATCAAATCCTGTTCCTATTGTCAGAAGCTGTACTTTTCCGCGACCTGTTATTTCCACATGGCCTTCCGTGGGCTTGAGTGCCCCGGATACAATTTTCAGCAATGTAGATTTACCGGAACCGTTGGTTCCGATGATTCCGATCACTTCTCCCTTATATACATTGAAGGACACATGATACAAGGCATACAGCCTGCGATAAGATACTTCTCTTTTTAATAACTGTACCGCATATTCTTTTATTCCGGATGGATTTACCGAATAAAGCCTGAATTCCATAGTCACATCGCATATTCTGATGATCGGTCTTCCTAACTGCCATTCCAATTCATCCTCACTCGTCAGGGAAATATCATACTCACTCTCATCATCCATCCATGCAGATTGAGCATCAGAAGTTGACATTCCATTATCCTCTGACGAATCCACTATGTTAAGGTCAATGATATCCTGCTTGCGATATTTTCTGCCCCTTTTAGAAGCAGAAGGTTTCTTTCTTTTTTTCCTTCTCTTTTTACGCTTTGCACGTATCTTTTTTACGATACTCCAAACTACGACATCCGCAATCACAATCAGCAGAATTATCGTTGCTGCGACCACAAAATATACATTAAAAAAAATATAATTCTTCTTTTTTTCTCCATGCTGCGGCTTTTCTGTCACTGACTCATTCCCATCGCCGTCGCTTTCCTGCTCCTTTAGTATTTCCTGTTCTCTTTCTGCTGCCTGCTCCGCCTCTCGTTCCCTTTCTGCTTCCTGCTCGGCCAGCCTCGCTCTCTCTGCTTCTTGCTCCGCCTGTCTTGCTCTCTCCGCTTCCTCCGCCTGCTGCTCCAATTCTGCCTCAACTAACGCTGCCGTATCCTCGCCTTTGATATGAACCGGAGCACTGGTATAATCGCTAACGGTAAAAGCTTCATCCTCCTCACTATTTTGTAGCCTCATCTCTGCGGAAGATACTTCAATAAAAGCTTCGCCGCCGCTGATTGCTTTAAACTGAAGCCGATATTTGAATTCCCGGCTATTCCCATTTCCCTCAAGGATGATTACTCCGTTTTCTTCATCTGCCTCATCGGCGCCTGTTACATACTCAAGCCGCAGGCGGTCATATTTAATTTCTATATGGTAATCACCGATTGCTTCTTCTGCTTTCAGATACACGCCCACCGGAAAAGTGTTTCCACTTTTTTTATCATACCAGTTTGAGCCGAAAGTCACTGTTGCCTCCGCCGCGTAGACACTCACAGGTTTTCCCACAACCCCTAGGATCACGGCAAGAAGCAATGCAACCGGCATATATTTCCGCTTTGCCTTCATCGCTAATATTCTTTCCCTTATCTGCATTTTCAGATTTTCTGCATAACCTGATTTTCCTTACGTTTAAAAAAACTTATACCCACCATGAAACTTCCGATACTCCATCCGGCCAGTTTGATCCACATCATAACCGCAGGTACCCTGCCATATATCACACACTCCCTTGCAAATGCGATTGCCACATAGATGGGATTACATCCTATAAAGGTCTGCATTGCTTTCGGCAGGCTCGTAACCGGATAGAAAAGCGCCGACATATACATCCATAATGTCAAAAATACGGAATACAAATATTTGACATCTGCAAAAAAAATATAGATTACCGAAAGGATATATCCCACTCCGATCGAAATGGCAAGCATAGAGAGAACTGCTACCGGAAATAACAGCATCGTAACACAGGGCTTGATCCGAAATATCACTAACATCAGTACATAGGCAATGCACGTATATCCGAAATTTATCAAAGCTGTATAGATTCTCGATAACACAAAGGTCTGCTTCGGGAGCTTCGCTTTCACTAACAGGCTTTTATTATCTACGAGCGCCGTCATTGCGGAATTTGTCGCCCCGCTGGACAAATTCCAGAAAATCTGCCCGGTCAGATAATAAATCGGGAATCTTTCAATCGAACGTCTGAACATGGTAGAAAAGATCAATGACATGACAACCATATATAAAAGCGGGTTTAAAATGCTCCACAAAATCCCCAGAGAGCTTCTGGCATATTTACGCTTGATTTCTCTTGACGTCAATTCGCGGATAACAAATGTATACTGCCTGATATCGCTGTTATAATCGCTGTTTTTTGTTTTCACTTGCAGATTACCTTTCTCAGATACATAAAACTTTTATAGAGTCTTTCCTGCCTCATGGGATTCCCTGGCTTTTTTCCAAACCTCGCAATACTTCCTTCCGCCCACGCACTTTCGTGAAGAGTACCGGATTTCAGTTTCAACTTAATTAGAATCTTATTGACAAAACGCTGCTTATACATCTCCTCTTCATCCCACCATGCCGCCACAGGCTGTAACTGCAGTTCCAACACATCGTCACAAAACAGCATTTCACCAAATGCCTCCGCCTCCCACTGTGTAGGATTTCCCATCATAGGTTTTAACAGGCTTTCCACAAACCTGACACGCTCTTTATGAGGTGCTGCACCCCTGTCATCGCTTATCCCTCCATAACATGACGCATACTGCATTAGCAGCTTAACAAAATGCTCCATCACGTCCGCATTGGGATTCCTGCTGTCATTTTCCACAGCTTCATAAACGGATTCCGGCAGCTCCTGTTCCTTCAATCGATACCCCTGAGTCATTCCCTCCGGCGCCGAAAAGACCGTCTCAAACAGACAATTGGAAAACCTGATCTTTCTCTGGATCTCTCTTTCACCGAAATAAAATGCCCGATATTGCCCGGCGTCTGTCCCTTCCGGTCTTTCATAAAGCCCAAAATAGTACCCCTGTAGTCTGACCTTCCCAGTTTTCTCATGTTCCAATACCCGCTGTAAACTAAGCTGCAAGGTACCCACCCATCCGCTATCCACAAGGGCATAGGGGGTTCCCTCTAACAGCCCTTCCTGTCTTAAATAGGACACTGTTGTCTTGTAGCAGTTTTTGGCATGTTTCTTTATATAGACAAACAACTGCCCGATCCCAGATAATTCTTTCTTAAGTGTGCAAAGCTGCTGATAACTTAATACTTTTTTATAATTTTCCGTGTAGCCTGCCAGCCTTGCGATATGAAGTGCCTCATCATCTGTCAGGTTTGCCCGCTTCATGATTTTCTCGAAACTAATATCAATCCCGCCAACGCACAAGGTATCCAATGCCGCTTTTCCGATAAAATAATATTCTGCACTCCGAATGGAAAATCTTGATATTTTCAAATATCTGATATCAAGATCAATCCCCCTTGCCTCCACAAGCTTTTTTGCCATAAGGTACATCATATAGCCATCTCTTGCAAGGAAATAAAGCCTTTTTTTCCCATTTTTTACGGCTTCCTCAAGCACCCATTCCACATATTCCGTCAAAACCGGCATCCATACATACAGGAAAACTTCCTCCCTAACACGCCATGTCCTCATGCCGTCTCTATCAGTATCGGCCGTCGGAAGAAGCTTCACACTGTCCGCAGCCCGCATATGTAAGCGATTTCTCTTCAAGACACTTCTGTAGTACTCCAGCCTTCTCTGATATTCCGCCCGGTTATCCAAATAAGCTTCCTCCAACCGTTTCATCTGTACACCCTGCTTATTTAGCAGATATTAGTTCAGCAGTCTGAAATTGCATTTCTTTCAAACCGCTTCCTTTCGGACAATCAGTACTTTCCATTCTTTTAGCACGACTTCCTTCATAACGTTTTACAAGCTCCAATACTTTGGCCGGAATCAGACATGCCGCAATCGGTCGGAGTACATAGATCCATCCGACCGGAAACAGCAATCCCATCTTCTTATAATTCCTATATCTGATCTTTGCTTCATTCAAGCGGAACTTTACTTTTCGTTTTTTATAGGAGTCTCTCGTTTCACGATAATAGAAAAGATTTTCCTGAAGGTTATAACCCTGCTGTCCACGCCCTGCCAGATTCATGAAAATCTCATAATCCTCACAGCGAAGTGTTTCCTCCGATGCGAGATATCCGGTGTTTTCATCAAAGAGCTCTGCCCTAAACATCACTGAGGGATGGATATACGGGGAATAACGGAAATAATCGCTCATTTGCGGAATTTCCGGCATGGGTCTTTGTCCCCACACGCCTTTCTCGTCAAACAGCTCCGCCCCGGTTCCGCACCATCCGTATTCCGGATGCGCCTCTAAGAATAACACCTGCTTCTCAATGCGGAGAGGCTTTGATATATCATCTGCGTCCATACGCGCTATGTATTTTCCTCTTGCAAGCCGGATACATTCGTTTAAACTGTATGCAAGTCCTCTGTTATTTTCTTTTCCTGCCACGATAATTCTCGGATCAAGTTCGGTCAGCTTCTGCACTAACCTTGCGGCATCCGGATGAGAACCGTCATCCCATATAATAAATTCAAACTTCGAATACGTCTGATTTAGTATGGAATTCACTGATTCCCGTAATATATTCTCGTCCCATTGGTTAAATACGCCCATGATGACAGAAACAAGCGGCTGTTTCATCCTATCCTCCATGTCAGTGCCTTGTCGTATACTTTTTTCATTGTTTTCTCTACTTCGCCGACCGTAAATTCCATTGCAGAAGTCCTGCCGGTTTGTGACATCTTCGCGCGCAATTCTTTATCCTTATACAATGTCCCGATTGCCTGTGCGAACTCCGGTATACTGTCCGCTTTACAGACAAAGGCGTTTTTGCCTTTCACGGCATATTCTCTCGTACCGCGGTTATCGGAAGCCACAAGCACTACATTGCATAACAACGCTTCTACCGCAGCCACTCCCAATCCTTCCCTGTAGGACGGAAACGCAAAGCAGTCGGCAGTTTGCAGGATTTCCTGCATATCTGTTCTAAACCCTAGAAACCTTATCCTGTTTTCAAGCCCTTTTTCTTTTACAAGCTTTCTTAGGAAGGTTTCTTCCTGACCCTTTCCGCAGATACTATAATAGATGTCTTTCTGCGGCAGTGTGCTGATTGCCTCAATGATAACCTTCTGGTTTTTATTTTTATTCAGCTCCGCTGCCGTTACAATATGAAATGCGTCCGCAGGCACATGCAATTCCCTGCGCTTTTCTTCATTGATTTCTCTCTTCGGAATGAAGCGTTCTTTATCAACTCCGACACTATGTATTTGAAATACAGCGCCTCCTGTCTTAAGTGGAAGCCGCTTCGCCCTTTCATAATCCTCTCTGTTGATTGTGATAAGAATATCCGTCATACGGGCAAGCAGCCATTCCGCCGGATAAAACAACAGCCAGTTTTTCTTAGGCGCTCCCTGATAGAAGTGAAATCCATGCGCCGTATAGATCACATACGGTTTTCTCTTTGACAACCCTGCCGCGACACGCCCTGCAACGCCTCCCATGGGATTATGGCAATGTACGATCTCAATGTCATTTTCCCTGATAATACGAAGCAGCTGCCTGACTGCACGAAGGTTTGTTGCAAATTTAAAAGGACTCTTGGCAATATCTATCTGATGCAATCGGATTCCCTGTGCCTTTAAATCCTCTTCATTAAATGTATAAATCGGATTCTTAAAGTTCGATGCATAATGAATCTCACATCCCGCTTCATGCAATAGCTTCACATTATTTTTTTCAAACTGCGGCAGGAAGCCACTGATGGCTGTTATAATCAAAACCTTTTTCATGAGTATTCATTGCATTCCTTTCCCGAATCCAATGCTTCAATATTTAAAATAATTTCTGCGTAAAACAATTACAAATATAAGAAACAATCGTCCGGGCGGATATGCTACTCCGCCCGGCTTTTTGCTTTCTATATCCACCACATGATATTTAGAAAAATAAGATCTTATTTTTTATTTCAGTCTAAAAGCAAATTAGGCAAAATACCTCTTCCCGCATACTGCCGCACCGGCAGCACCGATCATCAGAAGCACTACTGCCACAGGCATTGTCTGCCCTGTCTTAGGGGACTGGGAAACAGTCGCTACGTCAAGTTTTACAACCGCAATCGGAGAAAGACTTGCACTGGCAAATGTCACGGATCCGTTTGCCACACTCGGAATAATAGTTTCCCATGCACTACCCGTATAATGCATAACTACAACGGCATCTCCGGCAGCAATATCCGGAAGGCTCAAAGTTACAACATAGTTGCCGTTCGCATCTTTAGAAGCGCCTGATGCTTTTACCTCAATAACAGTCAGAATAGTGGCCGTTACACGGCTCGCAGAATTCCCGGCCGCAGCAGCAAGGGTTTTATTTCCAATCCTTGAAGCAATGGATGCCACATCATTTAAGATTGCGTTTTGAACTGCCACTGCTGTTGCCTGAACGGTTGTTGCTGATACTGCGGAGATCGAATATCCCGCCGATACGGTTGTTCTGTTCAAATACTCGGAAGCCGTTGCCGTCGCAGCCATAAATGTTGAACTTTTCTGTGTACTGACAGGAGCCCCCACAGTACCTACCGTCGGGCTTTTAGCACATACGGTCATGGAACCCATGGTAAGAACTGCCAGCGCAGTTAACACTGCTAAAAACTTCTTCTTCATTGTCACTCCTCCTCTCCTAATATATTCATGTGGTTATATCAAACCGAAGATGTGGTTCCCCGGAAGATATCGATTATATAACCTGCCGCAGTATACTCATTTTACTGCCGGCTCGTAAAACAATTCTATGATCAGATCCTGCAGGGAATCCTCATCCACATAGAACTCTTCAAAATCGTTGCCCTGTACGGTTTCCCCTTGCAGGGAATACATGTTCTCTCTATCAAAATCATAATTTATATACTCTGTCACCATGTAAGTAAACTCATTCAGATCGATATCCGTGACCATATATTTGTGTACCGTCTGGTAAAGATTAACCGCCACACGAATATCGGACATAGACTGATTTTTTGCCTCTGCCGCAAACGTCGTCATATACTGCTTCTGCCTCTGCAGACGAAGTTCGTTGGAATTAAACATATTTTCATCCCGAAGACGGACATACCAGTATGCTTTTTCCCCAAATAACGTTATTGTCTCTCCCTGATGAAGATCCATATCATATTCCGGATAGATAATATCATCCAATACTTCTACGGTAATGCCGCCGACCATATCATTTAATTCCGGTATGGCATCCATGCTGATTGCCGCGTACCCATGGATAGGAATACCATGGAACATTCTGGATACTGCTTTCACCTGTCTTAAACAGCTTTCTTCTTTCCCATCTCCATATCCGTGCTGGAGCGCAATCTGCTCTGTAAAAATCCCCTGATAATTGCCCTCTTCGTCAAAAACATCCACCTCTGCCATGGAGTTTCTGTTGATCGATATTACATAGACATTTTTGTCATGTGGATTAATAAGCAGAAGAAACAACGCATCAGCCTGTCCTCCTGCATATTCGCTTCCTTCTTCCTCCTCCCAGCTCTGTCCGCCGACTTCCACAACGGTTTCTTTGTCAATTCCCATGACTAGTACCGTGATCAGATCTTCATTTAAAACATAATTCCCGTCTTTATACAGAATCCCGTTTGTTTCCGGTTCATCCGCCTTCTCACCCAGCTCTATAATCTCTGCACTCGCAGCAGCGGTGGACAGAGAAGCCTTACCGACCATACGCATCCCTGCCACACTCCCAATGACCGTCAAAATCATCGTGACAATGATAATCATGGTAACTGTGACAATTCCGAATTTTTTTTCTCAACAACAGTTTCTCTGTCTAACATTACATTCTACCCTCTTGGATTTACAAGTACCCCCGCGACCAGAAAACGTCTGTTAGAATCATGATCCGCTGTACAAGTAGATAATGTAACAATCTTATCCCCTGTCGTGACCTGAATATCCTCTCTTACATTTGCCACCCGGTCTGTTGTCTGATATATTTTTTTCAGATAATCTTCATAAACATATTCATTGGTATAATCATAATTATCCAGAAGATGGATCGAATCAAATTCATATGCGGCAAATATCCGGTAAACGAATACGTAATCCTCTGTATATATGAAAATATAATGATCTTTGTTAAACAACTCATCATTCTCAAAATTATGTAAGGAAGAAAACATGGTTTTATCTTTGAGGTTATGTCCGTAAATCACTGTATGAATATCCGAAAAATCCTTGCTGTTGAAATCCTCTGTATAGATACACCCCGGATATCCCTTGGTTCCATCCATATTATGATCCAGATAATAGCTATTATCCGTCGGATGCTGCAGTACAGGATAATCTACAGTGGTATCCGGCACATAAATCCATGCATAAATATCTCTGTTTTCTTCATGCAGTGTATCCCAATCCAGAGCTTTATCCAGTATTTTAATACCGGACTGTTCTAATCTATTAATTATGTCAGTATCTTTGTCCTTTGCTACGATATCAATTATCTCAGCCTCTTTGTCCTCTGACACAATATCCTCTTCTACATCAGCTTTCGGATGTTCCTCTGTCTTCTTCAGAGTCGCTTCCCTTGACTCATGCAGATTTTCTTCCTTTGTGTGCTCCTCCACGGTTTTCCCGATATTGTTATTTACATCGCTTTGCAGACTGTCTAACTGAGCATACGTCGTCCTATAATTTATGTACTGTTTGAATACCATGCCGGCTGCCCCAACCATAATAATCAAAAATATAAAAAATAAAATAAGCCATACTTTTGACTTTTCTTTTTTCTGATTCATTCTTCTTCACATCCAATCTTGTGTGTCTTTTATAAGATACCGCCAATGCCCGATTTACTGATCACTCTCTTTTTCTGCTTCACTCTTTTCATCAATAATATGTTCTGCTTCCATACCCGCCATGAAAATTAACACCTTTGATACTCTCTCTGCTGGCATTTCCGTAATCTTTTTAATTGCCAATTCTTTATCAAGTGTCATCATGCCACTGTCTCCTTTTTTTTATTGAATGTTTCAAGTATAAGACAACTCATTCATGTTGTCAATATATTTTTCTTGACTTGTTCAAGTTTTTTTGCTATTGTATTGTATATTACAATCTTGGATTTGTTATTAACGAAACATTGAGATGGCGCAACTTGCTCTTCCATGACTCTTTCTATGCTTAAGCGAAGTGAAAGGAATGATAAAAACAATGAACCAGTGTGATAGGATAAGACAAATACTGAAGGAAAATAAGTTAAAGCAAAAACAGTTTGCTTCTGTAATTGGAGTGACCGAAAGTTATATATCTAAACTCCTTAAAGATCCGAATATTCGGTTATCTCAATCTCTCGCAGTTTTGATTGAAGAAAAATATGGTTATAATTCCGAGTGGATCCTTTATGGAAATGAACCTAAGTTGAAGCAAATCAGCAAAGATAAATCATTATCTGAACTTCACCAAAAAGCTCTTGCTCAACTGGAAAAAATGAATGATGAACAAGTAAAAGCTATTTTAGCTTTTATCAACTCTTTGGATGAATTGGAAAAAACGCTCCAGACTAACCCACACAACTCTGAAAAATAATGCAGGTATGTATCCGTACCTGCATGTTTCTTTTTTTAACAAACGACGTTAAGTTATATTATTCAGACTTTGAATAGAATTTTAGCCCAAATTTCTTGTATAA
This sequence comes from Lachnospiraceae bacterium, assembly GCA_014804655.1. Classification (GTDB taxonomy): domain Bacteria; phylum Bacillota; class Clostridia; order Lachnospirales; family Lachnospiraceae; genus UBA3282. The sequence continues at coordinate 15,436 of JAAUZK010000051.1, forward strand.
ATATGCCCTAATGTCCCAGCATTTCCTCAATAAAAATTCCGTAACCTCTCGTGGAATCCTGCACCAGCACATGAGTCACCGCGCCCACCAGCTTGCCGTTCTGGATGATGGGGCTGCCGCTCATCCCCTGTATGATTCCTCCGGTTAACGTCAGAAGCTTCTCGTCCGTCACCCGTATAACGATCCCTCTATTGATATTGTCACCGTCCAGGTTGACTTCCGCAATCTCTACATCATAGAACTCCGGCTCTCCCGTAACGGAACATATAATCTGCGCCGGTCCCAGCTCGATCTCCTGTTTTAAAGCAATAGGGATCGGCTCAAAAGATGACGCGTCCATGATCTCTTCGTCACACACACCGAATATCCCTTCCGTCGTATTCTCCGTAATCTCCCCGATCACATTATCAGAGTCATACTCAATATAACCGGTCAATTCTCCCGGTGAACCGTTAGAGCCTCTCGTAATCCCCACGATCTCCGTCTTATATAACGTCCCTTCGTCCAAATTCATTAACATAGAGGTATCTACATCATTGATACCATGTCCCAACGCACCGAATGTATGATCTGTATCCTCATATGTCATGGTGCCGATACCCTGCGCGTTATCTCTGATCCAGATTCCTAACTTCCACTCCTGATTCTGATTACTTTCCGGAGTTATCATAACATCTGTTACCTCACTGTTACGCTTGATCGTCAGCACCAAACTTTCTCCTTCGGATGCCTCGATCGTCCGGATAAACTGCCTCTTATTCTCCATCTCCTCCCCATTTACCTTCAGAATATAATCTCCTTTTTGCAATACATATTTTGCCGGAGATACTTTCGCGCCGCCGCTGTTCTCGAATTCTCCGATTCCCACGACCAGCACTCCGTTCGTCTTCACATAGATACCGATAGGGATTCCCGACGGAATCAGCATCTTATCCTGAATCACTTCTATATCTACATTTTTATAAGGAAGAACTCCAAACAGCTTCAGATTCATCTGATAAGTATCAATCTCATTTGCCTTGAATTTAACTGTATGTGCAAAATCTACATGAATGCTTTCCACACTCCCGGATATACTCTCAGCGATCTGACCTTCAGTATCCATGGATTCGGGCAGAGAAGATACCTGGGCTGCCTCATCATCGATCCGATAGATTTCTCCTGAAACAGGTACTTTAAAATCCAGTTCCTGCTCCACGCCGGCACGTATTTTAATCGTTGAGGGTATTTTGTCCCAATAGGCAACATAGACAACTACTGCGAGCGTGGCCACCGCTATACTGAGCAGCAGGTATAAAAACCCCCGATATATTCTTTCCTGTTGTTTTGTCATACTAACTAATCTGCCCACTTTATCACATCCTCATCCATTCTTTGAAGTAAATTCCTTCGGAAATAAAAATACACAAAAAGGACACACAAAGCGTGTCCTTCCTAGTATGTGATAAATCTTTCAAATTAATTTAGTATTGTTTTGTATTTCTTGCCAAATCTTTCATTTCTTTTGCATTATTTCTGACATTTTCCGTAATTCTGGCTCCACCGAGCATACGCGCAACCTCTTCTATGCTCTCTGTCTCATCCAAGCACCTGATATCCGTGATGGAACGATTATCCTCCACACGCTTCTCTATACAGAAATGCGTGTCGGCCATCGCTGCGATCTGCGGCAGATGCGTAATACAGATCAGCTGATGCTCTCTGCCGAGGATTCCCATTTTCTCCGATACCTTCCATGCGGTCTTACCGCTGATGCCAGTATCGATCTCGTCAAAAATAAGCGTCTCAATCTCGTCCTTATCCGCCAGCACGGTCTTAAGCGCCAGCATGATGCGCGACAACTCGCCGCCGCTGGCTACCTGTGCCAGCTCCTTAGGTTTCTCGCCCGCATTGGTAGAGATCAGGAATGTCACTTTATCGTATCCGCTGCCACTCATCGTCTCCTCGTCGGAATTCACCTGTATCTCGAAGGCCACTTCCTGAAAATTCAAATCTACAAGCGCCTTTCTCATCTCTGCGGCAAGCGCATCCGCGCTGCTCCGACGCAGATTCGATATCTTTTCGCAGATTAAAAGCGCTTCTTTCTTTAAAGTATCTGCGCGTTCCTCCAATTTCATGCGGTATGCGTCATAATCACTGTATTTATTCAACAGCTGTTCTGCTTTATCCCGATACGCCAGAATCTCTTCTATCGTACTGCCGTATTTTGATTTTAAATGATTGATCAGATTCAGCCGTTTCTCCGTGCGGTCGAACAATTCCCCGTCAAATTCCAGTTCTGACAGATAGTCCGCGGCCGCCCTGTTATAATCGTTCAACAGACTGTCGATATCCAACAGCTGACGTTCCAATTCCTGCAGGGCTTCGTCATATGCGGACACCGATCTGATCTCTTTTAGTGCACGCCCTATATTGCTTCCGACTCCCGTCTCTTCATACCCGCAGAGCCCATGAGCCTGGGATACGGCTTCTTTGATCTTCTGCCCGTTGACCAGTTTCCGGTAAATCTGCTCCGCCTCCTCGTCCTCGCCTACAGTCAGTTCTGCCTCCGATATCTCCTGGCATTCGAACTGTGCCAGCGCCGACTCCCTTTTCCTCGTCTCCTCATCTACCACATTATCGGACAGCTCTTCCTGGGCCTGCTGATACTGTTTATAGATAACCTGTAGCTCTTCCTTGCAGGCACCAAGTTCCTCTCCGGCGTAGGCATCCAGTATTGCCAATTGTCTGCCGGTCTGAAGAAGGGACTGGTGCTCATGCTGTCCGTGGATGTCTATCAGAATCTCGGCCAGCTGTTTCAGTTGTCTGGCTGTCACTGTCTCGCCGCACACTCTGCACACGCTTCGGTTCTGCATGATACGGCGCTGCAGGATGACCTGCCCGTCCTCGACCGGCAGCTCCATTTCACGAATCGCTTCCAACTGTCTGGGCTGATCCACCGTAAAAATCAATTCCACCAGAGCATACTCTGCCCCGGTGCGAATCATATCCTTATCTGCCTTAGCGCCCAACGCGAGATTAATGGAACCTATGATAATGGACTTACCGGCTCCCGTTTCTCCGGTCAGAATATTGAGTCCGTCACCGAAGGTAACCTCCGCCTCGTCTATTAACGCCAGATTTTTCACATGTAAACTTTGTAGCATCTTTTCACCTCATGAGTGCTCTAGCATTCTTTCAATCTTATCTATAACAGCGGCCGCCATTGCCTCATTGCGCATTGCCATCATGATCGTATTATCTCCTGCGATGCACCCCACTATTTCTTCTATTTTCAATGCATCCACCGCCGCGGCCACAGCCATCGCCATGCCGGGCACCGTCTTCATCACCAGCAGATTCTGTGCCAGATCCATGGACACATATCCTTCCCGCAGCACTCTGATATACTTATCCCCCAGATGCGACTCATCCTGTGTAAAAGCCACATACTTCTGCCGGCCCTTTCCCACCGGAACCTTGGACAGTTTCAGTTCTCTGATATCCCGCGATACCGTTGCCTGCGTGACCTGATAACCCGCTTCACACAATCTGTCCGCCAACTCCTCCTGTGTATCTATCTCATATCTGCTGACCAATTCGTTGATTTTTTCATGTCTTCGTTTCTTGATCGTCTGCTTCATAATCCCCTATCATCCATTTATTATTCGCTCATTTTTTTATGCAGTACCGCGAGAAAACTCTCCGTATTCAGTTTCAGAATTCCCGTGGTCTTAGATGCCTTACGAATCATAATGCTGTCTCCGGTCTGCATGATGATCTTATGGCTGCCGTCAAAGTTGGCCTCCACCGTCTGCATGCTCCCGTCTTTCCCCTGCGAGATCTCTATCCTGATCTCATCCTCAGAGGCCAGCACAATGCTTCTCGTATTTAATGTATGCGGACAAATCGGTGTCAGGAGCAGCAGACTTGCCGCCGGTTCCACAATAGGTCCGCCCGCCGACATATTGTAGCCGGTTGACCCTGTCGGAGTCGCCACAATCATACCGTCCGCACTGTAGCAGTTTAGGAATTGCCCGTTGACATAGATATCGAAGGTGAGAATCTGTAAAGATCCACACCGTGAAATCACGATATCATTCAGGGCATAATTTTCTTCCGTCTGCTTTCCGGTCTCCACAAGACCTTCCAGCATCATCCGCTCCTCCCGCGTATAGTCATCTGCAAGCAGCCAGCCAAGCGCCTGTTCTATATTCCCGATCTCCACTTCCGCCAGATAACCCAAAGTGCCGAGATTTACGCCCAGTAGCGGTATGTCGCTATCCATTATATTCCGCGCCGCCCTTAACACTGTGCCGTCACCGCCCAGTACAAGAACGCATTCCGCACCATCATTCTCACTGCCACCTGCCGTTTCTGAGTTTTCTGTCCGCGGCTCATGAATCGCTGTCCTGATTGCCTCGGCAGTATTATCCACGCAGGTGACCACACCGCCTCTCGCTTCCAGATAAGCGGTGATCCGCTCCGTGTATTGACCCTGCGGATCTTTCACCTCGTTGGTAATCAGATAAAAGTGCTTCATCTCTTATTTCGCCTCATCCAGCGCCTCATGCGCCTCTTCCACAACACATGCAATCAACTTTTCCATATCTGCCCTGCACGACCTGCCGGCTTCGGATTGAACCAGACTGCCCAGCGCCTTCTCCGCATCCGCTTCCGTCATTGCCGTAATATCTTTCGAAATATCCTCTCTTTTTTCCAGCCAGACCAGATACTCAATATTGCCCTCCGGTCCTTTGACCGGAGAATAGGTCAGTCCTCTTACCTCAAATCCGATCAGATCGGCAAAATCCACCACTTTATGCACTACTTCCCTATGCACCTGCGGTTCTCTGACAACACCCTTTTTTCCGACCTTATCCTTACCCGCTTCAAACTGCGGCTTGATCAGGCACACCATATGCCCCTGTGTGCGCAGCAGATTTCTTGCCGGAATCAAAATCTTTGTCAATGAAATAAAAGAGACATCCACAGAACCGAAATCAATCTGGTCTGTGATATCTTCCGGTGTCACATAACGAAAGTTCGTCTTCTCCATACAAACCACACGTTCGTCGCTTCGAAGCTTCCATGCCAGCTGCCCGTGTCCCACATCGACCGCATACACCTTATCCGCACCGTTTTGCAACATACAGTCCGTAAAACCGCCTGTGGAAGCGCCAATATCCATGCAGACCGCACCCGCAAGCGTGACCTCGAACACACTCATGGCTTTCTCCAGCTTCAAACCGCCACGGCTCACATATTTTAACGTGCTTCCCTTCACCTCTATTTGAATTGTACTCTCGTCAAAAGTCGTTCCTGCCTTATCTTCTCTCTGTCCGTTTACAAAGACATTTCCCGTCATGAGAATCGCCTTGGCCTTCTCTCTGGACGGTGCGAAGCCCTGTTTCACCAGAATGACATCCAGTCTCTCTTTCATATATTTCCCATCCGTCGGTCATTACTGCGGCAATATTGTAATGCCATTATGTAACGCATGTTATTTACCATCAGCCGCCATGGATACATACGCTGTCATTATCTTCTTTACAATGGAATCCGCATCGATGCCGATCTCCCGTTTCAGCAGTTCCACATTGCCGTGTTCTACATACTCATCGGGAATCGCTATATTCAGCACATGAACCGGCGCATTGATCTCATCCACATAAGCTCTGACCTTCTCGCCATAGCCGCCGCTTAAGACATTTTCCTCCATGGTCACGATCAGCTTATGCTCTCTGCATGCCTCCCTGACTGCCTGCTCGTCAATGGGCTTTACGAATCTGGCATTGGTCAAGGAACAGGAATATCCTCTTTCCTTAAGCTGCTCCCGCACCGTAAGTGCCACCTTCACCATGCTGCCTGCCGCAAACAGGATGATATCCTCTTCCTCATAGATCGCCTCACTCTTGCCATACTCGATCGGTGCACGGTTATCCTTAAGTCCGTCGAAAGCCTCTCCTCTCGGATAGCGGAGTGCAATCGGCATTCCGGAAGCTACCGCAAACTTCATCATATCGGAAAGCTCCCATTTATTCTTAGGCGCCATGATGTGCATATTCGGTATGGACGATAGGTACGACAGGTCAAAAATACCCTGATGTGTCTCCCCATCACTACCCACCAGCCCGGCCCTGTCTATGGCAAATACTACCGGCAGGTTCTGCAGACATACGTCATGCAGAATCTGATCATAGGCCCTTTGCAGAAAAGAGGAATAGATCGCAACGATCGGTTTCAGTCCGCCTGCCGCCAGCCCGGCGGCAAAAGTTACCGCATGCTCCTCTGCAATCCCCACGTCAAAGAACCGCTCCGGATACATATTGCGGAAACGCTTCAGTCCGGTGCCGTCCGGCATGGCTGCCGTGATCGCCACCACCTGTTCATCCCGCTGTCCCATTTTACACATGACTGTTGAAAAAATGTCTGTGTAGTTCGCTTTGCTCTGCGGCTTACTCGGAATACCTGTCTCGATATCAAAGGGCTCCGCCCCGTGAAATCTGGCAGGATGCCGCTCTGCCGGCGCATATCCCTTCCCCTTCTGGGTAATGACATGTAAGAGAACCGCGCCTCGTATCTTCTTGGCCTCTTTCAGCATACGCACCATGGCGGATATATTATGCCCGTCCACCGGCCCTAAGTAAGTGATCCCCATATCTTCAAAAAACATGCCCGGCACTACCAGATTCTTGAAACTGCTCTTGACACGTCTGATCTGGGATACCATTTTATCGCCGTATTTTGACTTGCCGTGGAGCGAATTGTATACCCCTTCCTTCAAATCCAGATACATATCTGCCGTTCTGATGTTATTCAGATATTTGGACACGCCGCCCACATTTTCCGATATGGACATGTTATTATCATTCAACACGATAATAAAATTGGTTTCCAGCCGGGACGCATTGTTAAGCGCCTCATATGCCATGCCGCCGGTCAGGGAACCGTCACCGATCACCGAAACGATCGTGTTCTTTCCGCCCTGAATATCTCTTGCCTTCACCATACCAAGTCCGGCAGAGATGGAAGTGGAACTGTGTCCCGTATCAAAACAGTCGCAGTCACTCTCCTTACGCTTCGGAAAACCGCTCATACCGCCGAACTTGCGCAGATTAGCGAATCCGTCCCGCCTGCCCGTCAGAATCTTATGGGTGTAAGACTGATGTCCCACATCCCAGATAATCTTATCCTCCGGCAGATTCAAAAACAAATGCAGCGCCATAGTCAGTTCCACAGCACCGAGATTAGACCCCAAATGCCCGCCGGTCTCGCTGATGGACGTGATCAGGAATTCTCTGATCTCTTCCGCCAGCACCCCGTAATCCGTCTCCGTAAGCTGCTTGATATCATTTGTCTGTTCTATCTTCTCTAAAAACATGGTACTCCTCCGTGCCTATTTCTCCCTGTGGATCAATTGCTCTACCAGTTCCTCCAGAAACGGATTACGTCTCGGAAAAGAACGAAGTAACCTGACGGCCTCCTTGGATAATTCTTCCACCTGCTTCGCCGATTCCTCCAGCCCATGCATGGTGACATAGGTAAGTTTATTGTTTTTCTCATCGCTTCCCACCGATTTGCCGAGCACTTCCAGACTGCTCGTCACATCCAGAATATCATCTTGGATTTGGAATGCAATTCCGATATTATATGCGCATTTTTCCAGTCTCTCTATGGCTTCCTGCCCGGCTCCCGCCAATGTTGCACCGATCGTCATGGCAGCCTGAATCAGCGCCGCAGTTTTATGCTCATGGATATAGAGAAGCATCTCTTCACTTACGTTATCACCCATTGCTTCCGCCTCCAGATCTGCACACTGCCCGCCGATCATACCGTATATCCCGGCTTTACGACCAAGAATCTGCATGGATCGTGCAATTCTGCGATACTCTTCCACCGTCTCCGCGCCCTCAAATGCCTGCGCCGCCGTCTCGAACGCATAGTTCAGCAGACCGTCGCCTGCCAGAACCGCCATGCCCTCTCCGTAGACTACATGCGTGGTTTTACGACCTCTTCGGTATTCATCATTATCCATCGCCGGAAGATCGTCATGCACAAGAGAATAGTTGTGTATCATCTCAAGCGCTGCCATAAACAGGGACAATGCCCTTCCCAGAACAGTCTGCTGCGTCGAATTCCCGTCTTGCAATCCGCCTTCCGTCATCTGCCATATTTCATCTACTTCCGTAAACAGCGCCGCACTCTCCGCCATCAGCAGCGGGCGCAGCCTCTTGCCGCCTGCCGTAATTGAATAATTCATGGCCTGCAGAACGGTCTTCTGATATCCTTCCTCCGCCGGAAGATATCTGTCGATCATATGCTCTATCTGTTCCGTTTTTCGTTTGATCTCTTCTTCAAAATTCATCTAATCCACCATCTTCATTGATCTGAAGCACTTTCTTCTCCACTCTGTCAATTGTCTCGTTACACTTATGAAGTAACTTCATTCCCCTGTTGTACTCCTGAAAAGACTCCTCCAGCGTGATCTCCTCCGTTTCCAAATGAGCGATCACTTCCTCAATCTGCTCAAATGCCTCTTCCAGTGAAATCTGTTCCGTCTCTTCTACCTGCTCCTGCTGCTTATTGTCCTGCAAATCCGCCTCGTCCTGCACGGACTTAATTTTCTTCTGCCCCGCCACTTATCTACACTTCCTCTCGTTTCTGCCGTACCCCGGCCGTCTCTCTTTGCTTATCCATAACCTGTACGCGCAGCCTGCCGTCTTTCAGATACACACTCATTCGGTCACCCACCGCTACCTGCTCGATTGAAGCTAAGGTCGCTCCTTTATCATCCGCTGCGTATACATATCCCTGATTCAGCTTGTCCAAAGGAGAAAGCCCCTTCATCTGCTGTACGTATATATCCAGCTTATGACGGAAATCCTGCAAACGCCTCTCCATTGCATTTTGCAGATGTTCCTCTAAAGATAACACCTGTGTTCTTTTCATCCGTATCGCATTGACCGGGCTTAAGTACCGCAGTTTGTCACCGTAATGTGCCGCCTCCTGTCTGTAACGCCCTATGACTCTACGGCACATATGGTGCATAGTATAAGCATATTCCGACAGCTTATCCTGCAACTGTTCAATATCATAAACCGCCAGTTCCGCCGCCGCGGACGGTGTCGGTGCACGCAGATCCGCTACGAAATCCGCTATGGTCGTATCCGTCTCATGCCCCACCGCAGAAATGATCGGCACACAGCAGTCAAATATAGCCTGCGCAACTGCCTCCTCATTAAATGCCCACAAATCTTCTATCGAACCGCCGCCCCTGCCGACAATGATCGTATCTACTCCCAGATGCTCCAAGGCGTGAATGCCGTTCACAATGCTGGGGACAGCCGCTTCTCCCTGCACGATGGCCGGATACAGAATGATCTGCACATAGGGATTCCTTCTGCCCGCAATGTTGATAATATCCCTCACGGCCGCTCCCGTGGCCGCTGTCACAACGCCCAGCGTCCTGATATATTTCGGGATCGGCTGCTTATACTGTGCCGCAAACATTCCCCGCTCTTCCAGTTCTCTCTTCAACTGCTCATACCGCTCGTAGAGCTGCCCCGCGCCATCCAATGTGATCTCTTTGGCATAGAGCTGATATCTGCCGTCCCGCTCATAGACATCCACGCTGCCGCTTACCACGATCTGCTGTCCTTCTGTCATCCGGAACTTCAGCCCTCTGCGGTTTGTGGCAAACATAACGCATGCTATAGTACCCTTGCTATCCTTTAATGTAAAATAAATATGTCCAGAGGAATGATATTTGCAGTTGCTGACCTCGCCCTTAACCATGATCGACTGCAACATATAATCCTGCGTGAACATATTTTTAATATAAGAATTCACCTGTGCAACTGTGTATACATTCTGCATACCGATACCGTCCACCTACGCAAACTTAGCTAAAATGCCGTTGACAAACCCTGACGAAGCATCCTGCCCGAATTTCTTTGCAAGTTCCACCGCCTCATTAATTGCAACTCCTGTAGGTACGGAATCATCATAATTGATCTCATAAACCGCCAATCTTAAGATCGTCAGATCCACTTTGCTCATCCTGTCCGTGTTCCAACCTTCCGTCTTCTCATTCAACTGTTCATCTATCTCGGAGAGCTTTTGCTGAATCTTATGGTACTTATCCGAAATATAATCGGCATCCTTGTCCTGCGCGGCATCCTCATCCTCAAAAAACAGACGCTCCTGTTCTGTCATATCTTCTATACTGTTAAATTCTACGCGGAATAATAGTTTGAATATTTGTTCCCGCAACTCTCTTCTGCTCATAATAGCTCCTGTTTTATCGTAAACGTGTTATGAATGCACCACATTGATGCCGGCGATGCGGATATTAACATCCGTCACTTCCAGTCCCGTCATATTCTCGATCGCATTCTTAACTTTATTCTGAACGCGCTGGCAGGTCGCCGGAATATTGAATCCATACTCCATGGTGATGGCAAGCTCTACTTTGACTTTCTTATTGAAAATATCCACTCTGACACCTTTCGCAAGCCCTTTGACACCTACCCTGCTCAGAAGTTCATTTGCCACATTGCCGTTCATTGCTGCGACACCGTCTACTTCCGTCGCTGCGAGTGCGGCGATCATTGCTACCACATCATCTGCGATCTTAACCGTTCCGAATTTCTCATCTTCCTGTAATACATGGGTGTTTTTAGCTGATTCCTGTTCCATATTTATCTTCCACGCCTTTCTTTCATTTGGGATAAGTATACCAAAAATTATCATTTTTGCATAGTCCTATTCCCGTTAAAGCCAAAAGCTCATACTGTACTGCTTCTCATCGTCCGAATATGATACCACGCCGTCGGGGCAATCCAAATACTGAAATATCCCCTGATTCATGATCAGCGCCTCCTCCATCTGCTTATAGACTTCGTAATCCGCGCATTTTAAAGTCACATAAGCGCTTCCTTTCTCATATTCTTCCCGAAAGATACGCTCAATCTGCTCCTCACTCCATTCCGTAAAATAAAGCCCTTCCCGTACATAGTAGTTGTCTCTTATCGAATCACACATCGGCAGATCCACCACATTATCCAACGTATGTGTCAAGTTCATCTGTTCGGTAGACACACACAAATAATCATAATTGATCGTGGGAATCTTCTCGACAGGGTATCCGGAGGCTCCGCCCACCGCCTGATAAGAGGCATCTCCCCATGTTGTATCCACATAATAGTAGCTTCCGTCTATCTGCACGAGGTTCCACGCATGTCCCTCACCACCGATCACGCGTCCCAGCACGAGTGTTGCGAATATTCCCGCCTCGTTTAAAAGGTACTGCGTAGCCTTGGCATATCCCTGACAGACAGACCTGCCCTCTATAAATACCGAGCAGATATTCTGGTTATCCTCAGCCAATGCATCATATTCCGTGTGATGAATCAGATATTCATATATATATTTTACTTTCGTATAGTCGTCTGCGTTCACAGGCATATTTGAAAGGCATTGGTTTACATAACTGTCTATCTGTTTCTGTTTTTCCGCAATCTCCTCCCGACTGAATCGATACGTGCCCGTAAACGTGATTTTCTTGAGAATATCACCCAGCGTATATTCTGTGTAAGTATAACCGTCCACGTAGAAAATCTCCGGGTGATCGTTCAGCACGCATTGAAAAACATGGGAAATCTCATCCTTATCGTAACTGGACAGTTTCACGTTCTCTTCAAACTGCACCAGTGCATCCCGTATCTCCAGATAAAGCTGTTTCTTTGACTCCGACAGCTTGCTGTAGGCATATCCGTCCTCCTGCTCCCGTTTGATTACCTGCTCTGCCGGTTCTGATTCCTCCTGCCTCGCTCCCAGATTTTCCTGCCTGTACAGATCGCTCTGCTGCCGGGGCAGTGTCTGCCATGCATAAGCCAGACATCCCGTAAGAATCAACATACCCGTCAATAATATACCTGTTCTCTTCATATGCATTACCCTCATCATCACAGAGCAAATCGAGTAAGCTCGATTTTTCCCATACTGCTAGTTTCTTCCAAACTCAGACAATTCCAAGCCGTCATTCCGCTCTATGGTCATACCGATGCTCCACTGGTTGATAAACAGCAGAAGCGGATTACCCTTCAAATCCTTGATCTTCTTCATATCAGAGGTGCCTGTCAGCTTGTCAAGATCAATCTCCTTATTCTCTATCCAGCGGATGTGTTCATAAGGAAGATTCTCAAGCTTGATTTCCACATTATACTCATTCTCCAGACGATATTTCAGTACGTCGAACTGCAGCACACCGACCACGCCGACGATGATCTCTTCCATACCTGTATTATATTCCTGAAATATCTGAATGGCACCTTCCTGCGCGATCTGCGTGATTCCCTTCACAAACTGTTTTCTCTTCATTGTGTCGATCTGTCGCACCCTTGCAAAGTGCTCCGGTGCGAAAGTCGGGATACCCTCATACTCAAACTGTTCCTTCGGCATACAGATGGTATCACCGATCGAAAAAATACCCGGATCAAATACACCGATAATATCTCCGGCATACGCCTCGTTCAATATCTTACGCTCGTCCGCCATGATCTGCTGCGGCTGCGACAAGCGCATAACCTTACCGCCCTGCACGTGCTTTACTTCAGCGCCTGCATCAAATCTGCCGGAGCAAATGCGCATAAATGCCACCCTGTCGCGGTGCGCCTTATTCATATTTGCCTGTATCTTAAAGACAAATGCCGAAAAGTCGTGTTCCACCGGATCAATCAGTCCAATGTCCGCCCTGCGGGGAAGGGGTGTTGTCGTCATCGCCAGAAAATGCTTCAGGAAAATTTCCACACCGAAATTTGTAAGCGCCGATCCGAAGAATACCGGCGTCAGATCACCTGCCTGTATCCGCTCCAGATCATACTCCGCGCTGGCACCGTCAAGAAGCTCTATCTCGTCAAATAATTGCGCCTTATATTCCTCCCCGATGTGCTCCGTCAGCACAGCCTCCTCCGCAATCGGGATTCTGGTAGCATGTCCCTCTTTCGTTCCCTTCTCCGTGTCCGAATAAGTAATGACACATTTACTCTCACGCTCATAGACACCCTTGAAGCTCTTACCGGAACCGATCGGCCAGTTAATCGGACATGTGGCGATTCCCAATTCCTTCTCGATCTCGTCCAACAGTGTGAACGTATCATTGGCGTCGCGATCCATCTTATTGATAAAAGTAAATATCGGAATATGACGCATGACGCACACCTTGAACAGTTTTCTTGTCTGCGCTTCCACACCCTTAGACGCATCGATAACCATGACCGCGGAATCCGCCGCCATCAACGTCCTGTAAGTGTCTTCGGAGAAGTCCTGATGTCCCGGTGTGTCCAGAATATTGATACAGAATCCGTCGTATTCAAACTGCAGCACCGACGAAGTGACGGAAATACCTCTCTCCTTCTCGATTTCCATCCAGTCGGAAACCGCATGTCTGGCGGTTGCCTTTCCCTTTACGCTGCCCGCCAGATTGATCGCGCCGCCATATAACAGGAACTTCTCGGTCAGAGTCGTCTTACCCGCATCCGGATGCGATATAATCGCAAAGGTTCTTCTTTTGTTTATCTCGTCCGCGTAATTACCCACGTTTTCTTCCTCCAGATCTTATAACATAGATTTGCCGGCAAACTCCGGCTGTATACCGAAATAATCAAGTACCGTTGCCCCGATATCCGCAAAGGTATCTCTCGTACCGAGATTCATAGGCGTCACACTTCGCCCGTACATAATAAAAGGCGTATGTTCTCTGGAATGATCCGTCGATACCGTATAGCCCGGATCGCATCCGTGATCCGCCGTGATCATCAGGATATCCTCGTCTCGTAACAACTCCAGCAATTCCGGCAGTTTATTGTCAAAATAAGTAAGTGCCGCGGCATACCCGTCAATATCATTCCGGTGACCGTACAACATATCATAATCCACCAGATTAATGAAGCACAGGCCCTCAAAATCCCTTTTCATATATTCAATTGTTCTCTCGATACCCTCTGCATTGCCCTTGGTATATACATACTCCGTAATTCCCTTGCCCGCAAAGATATCTTTGATCTTACCGACAGAGATCACATCCTTCCCCGCCGCTTTCAGTTGATCCAGCATGGTGACTGCCGGAGGCTCCAGCGAAAAATCATGCCGCCCGGAAGTTCTGGTGTAATTGCCGCTCGTACCGATGAAAGGTCTTGCAATTACCCGTCCCACGCCATGTCTGCCCTGCAGGATTCCTCTCGCGGTCTTACAATATTCATAAAGAGTCTCCACCGGCACAACGTCCTCATGGGCTGCGATCTGAAATACACTGTCTGCCGATGTATAGACAATCAGTTTGCCGCTGCTTACATGCTCGTCTCCGTAATCCTTGATTACCTCAGTTCCGGAGTATGGTTTGTTACAAAGCACTCCTCTGCCTACGGCCGCACTGAACTTATCTAACACTTCTTCCGGGAATCCATCCGGATAAGTGGGCAGCGGCTGTTTCGACAAAATACCGGCAATCTCCCAATGCCCTATAGTAGTATCTTTGCCCTTCGAAGCCTCTCTCATACGTGCAACCCTGGCCGACGGCGCCGACACTTTCTCAAGGCATTCTACTCCGTCAATATTAAAAAGCCCCATTGCACCCATATTGGGCATATCAAACTTCGAACTGGAAGCAACGGAACGAAGCGTGTTGGTACCCTTATCACCATAGTCGGCGGCGTCCTCCATCTCTCCGATCCCGAAGCTGTCCAGTACGATCAAAAACACTCTTTTCATTCTCAGTTCTCTGCCTCCGTATTTTAAAATATGCGCGTATAGTATACCATATATTTCCCGATCGTGCACTTAATTTGAGTTAACGGTACTGATCACCACCGATTCTGCACTGACACCTGTCTTGCGGATTACAATATCCTCGATCTGTGCCCGCTGTGCCTCTGTCAGTTCTGCCGTATTGACAACCACATCCACACTGTCACCGTCTATGCTGACAATAGCGTCATCAAATCCTTTTGCTTCTAACAAGATCTC
Organism: Lachnospiraceae bacterium; assembly: GCA_014804655.1. GTDB lineage: Bacteria > Bacillota > Clostridia > Lachnospirales > Lachnospiraceae > UBA3282. Next base: position 30,442 of record JAAUZK010000051.1, read on the forward strand.
CGCCGCTGTCTCCTTCTCCGCCACATCCGTCATGGAGATCATGCTGTTCACCGCATCCTGTTTCTGTGTCTCACTGATATTGGCATTGTTGATGATCTCTAAGAGCGTCTCCTTATTCTGCGCGCGGGTCTGCTCTTTCTGCAGTTTCGCACCCGACAATCCGGACACCGTGCCGGAAGAAGTAAACACTGCTTCCCCGGGAACATCTTTCATCTGTTCTTCTGCCAGCGCCTCCGCAAGTTCCTCATCCACACCGCTGTTCTCCGCCATCGTTACATCCAAATCCAGACTCTTGATCTCACCCGAAGCCTGTTCGATATCTTCCTCTGATAAATCGGTGAATGCCGCATAGTCAGAGTCATCGCTTCCAAGTGCCAGATTACCCATGTCGTCAGTGGCGATTTCCCCATTGACAGACATAATCTCTTCGTCCGTTACTTTTGTGCCTGCAAAGTTCAGGTAGCCCGCTACGGCGATCATGATTGCCAGCGCCGTGATCATCATCTGGTTCTTTTTGATCATATTTTTCAATTTCTTCTCCCCTTTTCACTGATTATTTATCATCTTTACTATTTTTATCTTATTCGCATCGATATCAAATAATACCTGAATTGCCCCGATTATATTTTCTTGTACACTTTGTGATCCCGCACCCTGCGCAATCACCACAACTCCCTCCACTGCTGGCGGTATCGTCATAATCACATACGGTATGTTCTGCCCACTTGCGTCCGTCGTATAGATCGTGCTCTTCTCGATTCTGCTCTCGCCTACCGTGCGACTTCCGCCCGCTGCATCAGTCTCCTCTGTATTGGAATAATTCTCCGGTCCGTCCTTCTCGACAATCTTATGCTCCGATTCCCTCAATGTAATCAGAACCTTAACTTTACCGACTCCATCCACATATCTGAGCGTTTCCTCCAGTCTGCTTTCCCAATATCCCGCATAGGAATCTGCACCGCTCTCACCCTGAACTACTGACTCCGTCTCATCTGCAACTGTATGATTTCCGATTTTACCATCTGTTATGTCCGATATATCGGACTTAATATTTTTCGGCTGTGTCGGAATTGCGATTACACAGAGAAGTATTCCCGTCAGAATGATGATCAGGCATTGATCCTTCCTGAGCTTCTTACCGCCTGTCAGTTTCTCGATCAGCTTCTTACCATCCTCCAAGATATACCACCTCCACTCTGTCTTCGGCTATTCCTAATGTCTGCGCGAAAAGCTGTTTCAGTTCCAGCATGTTTTCTTCCGCCTCTACCCTCCCGTCTGCCGTCGTCTGCTCCGTGCCGTTTTCCGCTCCGACCTTCACAGTAATCTCTCCGATCCGTATTCTATCCTCCTCATCTTGCGCTTCCATACTTTCCCCATCATTCCCCCGACTCCATGTTCCTTCCGATTTCTCCGACTGCTTTATTCCTTCTGCCGACTGCCCCTCATCCACTCCCGACCGCCCCTCATCCACTCCCGACCGCCCAGTTTGTTCTACCTGATCTACGCCTGATTCGGATGATTTCGTCACTACTGCCGACCTCTCTCCTGATCTCGACTGACTCCGTACCGTGACCCGCACACGATCGAAAACATATTCTCCCGTACCCACCTCACCGGTAACGGAATCTCCCTTCTCCTGCCCGGTCAACTCTATAGCCGTCTTCACGACACGGCAGCCGTGACCAACAGCCACCTCATTCAGACGACGGGTGATCTCCTCCTCGATCTGTCGGATTACCAGCGCCTCCGTTGAACCGCCCTCATACCCCACATTACCGAAATCCCCGCTCTGCGCCTCGATTTGTTCCATTATATGAGTAATCTCCTCCTGCCATTTGATCACCAGCCCGTCAGAACCCGAAATAAACGGGCGGATAAACAGCAAAAGTACTATAACACCTGCTATTATTTTCATGTACTTCTCATATTGTTCATTCGCCGCAAAATGCAGCACTGTCTGGGCCACAATCATAAAGATGCCGATCTGCCTAATGCTTTCCAACATATTCTATGTCACATCCTCCCGCTTGTGGTATAGGTAATAATCGCGATCTGAATCACAAACATACCTATAGAAGAGAGGGCAATCTTCAACAGCATAATATTGCCGTCTCCCACACGATTTGCACAGTTAGTCATGCGCTTATCACTGACAATACCGATCAGCGCGGCACCGACCTTGATTACGCCCGCTAACAGCAGAAGTTTCAGCACAGGAATACAGCATAGCACGATCAAAACAAGCGTTATATACAGACCAATACTGTTCTTAACAAGCACAGCTGATCCCATTACCATCTCAAACATGCCTTCCGTCAGTCCGCCGATCGCAGGTATGGCAGATATTGCCTTCTTAAGCACGGAGGACTGCAAGGAATCTATAACAGGCGATATCATTGCCTGCAAAATGCTAAACCCGGTGATAATTCCTATTGTAACCTTAAGACTGACGCCGATCGCCTTGTCAAACAACTCCAACAGCAGAGACAGCTTTTCCTCCATCCACACACCGTTGATGATCGTCAGCAGCATATAGCCATATACCGCCGGCATAAGAAGCGTCAAATATCCCCATTCTATTAGATATACAATAAACAGTAAGATCTGGTAGTACACTGCAGCTGAGGCAACGCCGGAGGCGCTTCCCACCGCGATCATATATGTAGGAATATACAGCTTCATAAAGGTAGTAACTGTCTCCAGTATCTCACGTACAATGGAAGCTCCGCTAGCAAAAGCCTTGAGTAGCACGGCGACCATTAAAAGATACACGAAATAAAAAGCAATATCCGATACCTGATGATCCCGAAATAGATCGGCAAAATTGACGAACAATGCCGCCACAACGCCCAAAATAAGAATGGTTACAAACAAAGTTCTGATCTCCCCCGCATGAGAAGAAAATGCACCGCTGATTCCGCTTCCAAGTTCCTTTATGGCATCCCATATCCTTCCTTGAAGAATCAGACTCATGACCATCTTGCCGTCAAATGTATACTCCGGGAAAAGCTGCCTGAAATCCAGCGTAACGGCATCCATCCCCATCTCTTCCCAAGCGATACTGCTTCCCCCGGTTTCCAATTCTATCCCACCTTTCTGACAATACTGCCATCTGCTCTGATCCTTGATTCCACCAGCATTTTCCTAACGTTCCGGTATGTATTCATCTATCCGGTGATAGACTGGATACTCTCAAGAAGCGCCATCAATACAGGCATTCCCGTCAACAGAATATATAGTTTGCCGACCATCTCAACTTGTCCAGCAATACCGCCATATCCTGCATCCTTACAGATTCCCGCACAGAACTCACATGCATAGGTGGCGCCGACAGCTTTTAGAAGCACTGTCAAATAACTGTAGTTATCTTTCAAATATCCCCGCAGCTTCTCCATTGCCGATAAGATCCCCGTGAAATACTGCATGGCATATCCAAAAATGACCAGACAAACTGCAACCGCTATGTAAATACCGTATTCTGCTTTATAGCTTCTTAAAGGCACCGCAAGCAGAATCCCTATAATGCCAACTAACCCTATTTTGACCATCTCCATAGTTTTCACCCCACTCGCCAAACATTTGGTATTACCCGGCACGCACTTCATGCCGGCAGTTACACCCTACCTATAGTGTAAACAGATCCTGCACCATCACGAACAAATCATATATATAAGGGATGATCCATGTTAAAACAAGAATTAATCCGGCAAGGCTGATCAGAAAAGCGTGTTCCTCTCTGCCGCTGTGTTTTAAAACCTGATTTAATATTGTGACTAATATACCCACTGCCGCTATTTTAAATATAAGACTTACGCTCATCTCATCCTCCATTCCGAAGCACACTGTTCTCTTGTGTTTTCTTTCTATAACACCAGTATTGTTAAGAAAATCCCCGTCAACAAACTCACACTGAGTATCATTTTTGACTTATTTTCATAGCTTTCTTCTGCTTTTGCACACGCTCTGACAAGCAGCTCCATATTTTGTCCGATACTCTCCGCCTGCTGTTTTTCTTCCAACAAGCCCAGACTCTGCGGTAAGTCCCTAAGAATCCCCTTTTCTTCCTCTGAAAGAGGCGCTTCCCGCAGGCATTGTCCGATCTGCTGCTCCCATACCTGCGTAAGAGAGGCGCCGTTTTCCCTTCCCACCTGCTCGTATATCCTCTGAAAATACGGCCGATACAATACATCACCGCATTCCGCCAGAATCAGACATATCTCCGGCAGCGTATGTTTACCGTAACTGATCTCATTCTGAATCCTCTTAATAATACGGATCAACTCCTTAAGATGCCGTATTCTGCACTTTTCCTCACTGGTCCTGCTACAGCCCCATCCGATACACCCTGCCAGAATGCAGAGGATTCCGCCCAGTTTAAACATCCTTGTATTCATTCCCCCGTTTTACTTATTGCATAAAACTATATAAGATATCTTTGTACAGTTTTTCCGTCTCCGTCATAGATACCTTCTATTTCGCAACATCCGTTTCTTTTTGTCAGCACAAGATACCGATCGAACAATCCGTCAGCAATAACATTACGCATGTATTTTTTATGTTGTATCTCTTCTAAAGAACTGCCATGAATTGTTGCAATCAATTTACACCCGCACCCGCTTGCCATCTGCAATGCCTGAATGTCGCCCTCGTTTCCAAGTTCATCCACCGCCAGTACTTGAGGCGCCATAGAGCGGATCAGCATCATCATGCCTTCTCTCTTGGGGCAGCCATCCAATACATCCGTGCGGATTCCCACATCGTTCTGCGCAATTCCGAGGTAACTGCCCGCTATTTCTGATCGTTCATCCACCACGCTGACATTTACGCCTTCCCCATATTCATTACCATTGGACAGATTTCTGATCATATCCCGCAGCATGGTGGTCTTACCGCATCCCGGCGGCGAGATCAGCAAAGTATTGACTACCTGTCCATTCTTATTATAGAGCCAGGGAAGAATCGGGTCCGACACGCCTCTGATCTCGTGCGCCATACGAATATTTATATAACGTATGTATTTTAAATTACGCACCCGATCTCCGTCCTCCAGAATAACCTGCCCTGCCAATCCCACCCTGTGTCCCCCTTGTATGGTCAGGAAGCCCTGTCGTATTTCGTCTGCAAATGCATAGATGGAATACTGGCACAGATGTTTTAAAATCAGCTCCAAGTCCTCCGGTTTATTCTCTGCCTGCAGCGGCTGCCTGTCCACCAACTGCCCCTCGTTATCCACAAACCACTCTCTGTTATTGATCAATACCGTAGCCGGTACATTTACCCGCAGTCTGATCTCCTGCAGCCTGTCTGCCTGCCGCGCCGCCGGCCGCCATCTGCCACGCATAGCTTCCGGAAACATATGGAGAACTTCTTCTTCTCTCATCCGCATTCCCCCTTATCTCAATATATGAACCTTTGTCCAAGTTATGACATAAAAGAAAACGGAACAAGAATAACGCCCACTATGTAGTGAGCGCTACTGTTTGTTTAATCTTATATGTAATCGTATAGTCGTCACCATATGCAAGTTTTCCTGCATATGGATTATCACTTGCTGCCTTCGCTGTCAGGATAACCTTGTTCCGCGTCGCCGCTCTGACGGCATAAGGTATTGCTGCCTTCCATTCCTTTTCATGCGGATGATTCACGTCATAAGCCTATACCGCGTGCATAATTTCCTGCATTTAACTTCTACATCATATCATGCCCTGTCAGATTAACTCCGGAAGCAGAAACATCCCACCCTCAATCATACGATCGATCACTACCTCCTGCTTTTTATCTGCCAATTATATTTTACAAAGCAATTATAATAGAATAACTGACAAGTATAAATAAAAGTCTTCAACCTCACTTACACAGCAGAATCCTGTCATTATCCAGTCTTCTGCCCGCCTGATCCCTAAATGCCGCAAGCAGATCATCCACCGTCATCTTCTCCCGCTCTGTACCGCAAATATCCAGCACAATATGTCCACCGTCCATCATCAGTGTCCGATTCCCCATCGTAAGCGCCTGCTGCATATTGTGCGTCACCATAAGGCATGTTATTTTACGCTCGGCAACGATCCTGCGGGTCAACTCCAGCACCTTCTGCGCCGTAGCGGGATCAAGGGCCGCCGTGTGCTCATCCAGCAACAGAATCTTGGGCGTCACCATTGTCGCCATCAACAATGTAAGCGCCTGCCTCTGACCGCCGGATAAAAGCCCGACCGGCTGCTTCATACGATCCTCCAGCCCCATATCAAGCTGTGCAAGCTGTTCTCTGAACATCTGTTTTTCCTTACTGCTGATCCTGCTGAAATAGGCATGTGCCGAGGTGGAAGCCCGCAAATAAGCGAGCGCCATATTCTCCTCTATGGTCATATGCGGAGCGGAGCCTTTTAAGGGGTCCTGAAAGAGATGCCCGATTTCCTTGCTTCTGATATGCTCCCTGCGATAAGTAATATCTTCTCCCGCCAGAATGATCTGTCCCTCATCCACATAGAAGGCTCCTGTGATCGCATGGAAAAGCGTAGACTTACCCGCTCCGTTGCTTCCCACTATGGTGGCAAAATCTCCGTCGGAAAGCTCCAGACTCACCTGATCTAACGCTTTCTTCTCATTCACCGTACCCGGATTAAAGGTTTTGGAAATCTTCTTAAGCGTCAACATACCTCCTCATCCTCCTCTCCCGATCTGTCATTTCTCTTAAGCGGTATCCTGTGTCTCCTGTAGAAATCCGCTTTGCCTTTCAGATAAGGGAAAGCAATCGCGAATGCCACAATCAGCGCAGATACCAGTTTCAGGCATTCCGCCGGAACACTTAAGCGCAGCGCCACCGCCACGATGAACCGGTATAGGCAGCTTCCCAGAATAACACCTGTTACTTTCTTAAACATACCGCCTTTACCGATAATCGTCTCCCCGATAATCAGGCTTGCAAGCGCAATCGTCACCATACCGGTACCCAGATTGATATCGCAGGACTTCTGATACTGGGCCAGTACCGCGCCGGAAAGCGCCGTCAACGAATTGGCCACGCACAGCCCCACCGTGATCATAAAAACAGGGTTGATACTGGAAGCCCGCACCATATATTCATTATCTCCCGTGGCACGGATGGATAATCCCAGCCTCGTATTAAGAAACCATGCAAGAATAGCGCCTATGAGCAGCACGATAGCTGCTACAATCATCAATTTATACCAGTCTCCGTACCATTTTGCCTCTGATATTTCCTTTGCCATACTAAAAATCGTGTCGCAGCCGAAGAGATTGACATTGGAAGAAAATCCCATAACTGCAATGTTCACCGTATACAATCCCGTGTTCACGATAATACCGGCCAGAATAGACGGCACTCCCATCCTCGTCTGTAAAAAGGCGGTCACGAACCCGGAACATACCCCTGCCGCCATGGCAGCCGGAAATGCCAGAAACGGATGTCCCGCGATGGTGACTACGGCCCCCACAGAGCAGCCCAGCGTAAAACAGCCGTCCGTGGAGAGATCCGCTATGTTTAAGATACTGAATGAGATAAAAAGCGCCAGCGCCACCAGAGAATAAATACACCCCAGCTCCAGCGCACTCTGTACGATTGACAACGTAAATATAGATCCCATGTAAAACCTCTTTCTGTTAATGATCAATTCCTGTCTGACATCACAATTTATAATTTGGGCAATACGTCCCGTAAGACCGTTTTCTGACAGAACATTATTCAAATTCCTCCGCCGTAACGATCTCTTTTAACTCCGTGCACATATCTGCAAACATGCTGTAATCGAGCCCGATTGCTTCCGCTGTCTCCGTATTTACCGTCGCAATACCGTTATCCAGCGTAACAACCGCCGTAGATGCCGGATCAGCGCCGTTTACAAGAATTTCAACTATCATATCTGCCGTGGCGGTTCCTAATTCTTCATAATTCACGCCGTAACCTAAGAATGCACCGTTTAAAGCAAAGGAATCCGCACCGCCGTAATGAGGAACCCCTGCCTCGATAAACTTCTCATAAATCGCCAGTTCCGCCGTCATAACCGTATTATCTGTAGGGGTAAAAACCGCCTCTGCGCCGCCTGCAATCAATGCATCCGCCGCCAGCGATATTTCATCATTGGTAGTACCCGTCTTCTCTATCACATTCACACCCTTCGCTTCACAATATGCCTTTGCTGCTTCAACTGGCGCTTTGGAGGCATCCTCGCTCTTATTATAGAGAAGTCCTACTGTTTTGATATCCGGATCTGCCGCAAATATCAGATCCATCACCGCGTCTGTGTTGAGTGCGTCAGATGTACCTGTAATATTAGAACCGGGTGCATCCATACCTGCCACAAGTCCTGCTCCTACCGGATCGGATACTGCCGAGAATACCACGGGAATCTGATTTTCTTCGGTGGCATTCTGCATGATCATCGCTGCCGGTGTGGCGATCGGTACAATCACATCTACCTCAGAGGCAACTAATTCGGACGCGATCTGGTTTAACACGGTAGAATCCGCCTGCCCATTATAAGTGTAATCTCCGTAATTAAAGGTAACGCCAAACTCTGCCGCCTTGGCATCCAACTCCTTCTCGATGGCCGCTTCGATCTGATTCAGGGAAGCATCGTCTACAAACTGTACGATACCGACCTTGTAAACCGCACCATCTGTCTCCGTTGTTTCCGCTGTGCTTTCCTCCGTCCCGGAAGCCACATTTTCTCCCGCCTTGTCTGCATTGCCGCAGCCGCCAAGCGCTGCAACCGTCATTGTTGCCGTCATAAGTAATGCTACTGTTTTCTTTTTCATAATTTTCTCCTCCATTCTGAATCATTATCGCCTCAATCCATTTAATATACTATTTGCGTTATATAAGACAATGTTGACTTGTTCCCACTATTTGTTAGCCAACCCGTAGCTCAGACAGAAGTTAATATCTTAAGGAGCCCCTTGGAGAGCGTCAGCACTTAGCGAGGTTATGAGTTGCCCAGCAACTCAACGAGCTTAGTGTCTGCTACGCTCGGAACGGAGCGGAAGCGCGGCGACGAAGATATTAACTTCTGTCTGAGCGGTCGCTTGATCCAATACATAATCGCTTATACACGCAAAAACCGCCTCAGACATTATATCTGAGACGGTAATAACTAAAATTATTATCGCGGTACCACTCAACTTGACGCATCATAAGATGCCGTCCACCTCATTTCACATACAAAGCAGTTTTTTCTTACGCACATATCTTAATAAATCAACTAAGCTTCCAAACCACTTACTATATATGCCGCATGGATAACGGGTGCGGTTCCCGCCGACGCCTACTATCATTTCAGGTCAGCCTCGAAAGTCCATTCAAAACAAGATTCTGCACCGCTTTCCACCAGCCGCGGCTCTCTGTAACAGTCCTATTGTTCCTACTACTCTTTCTCACAGGTTTCATATGTGTTGTTATGAATTATTAACAGTATATCTGCAATCGAACACCACTCGATTTTCTTAACAATAATCCTTTTTATGTAAATTGTCAACCCAAAATTTTTTCTTAACTACTCTTTAAAATATGCAAAAAAATGTAAAGATTCCACAACATTCCTGATTTTATTCTATATAAAATCACATAAATCTATAGCATTTTCTCTGCAAAAAGGGTAGAATACACATTGGAAAGGAGCTTTATGACATGAAACTGGACATGCATTGCCACACCAAAGAAGGCTCTCCGGACTGTAAACTGGAATTGCTGGAAAACATAGAAATCCTGAAACAAAAAGGATTCCAAGGTATGCTTATCACCGACCATGATTCCTACAAAGCGTACCGTTATTATAAAAAACTCCCTCATAAGCCCAAGGACTTTGTCGTATTAAAAGGGATAGAATATGACACGATCGACGCAGGACATATGCTGATCATCATGCCTACCGGTGTTAAGCTGCCTATTCTGGAACTGCGTGGTCTACCTGTCATGCTGCTGATTGAGATCGTTCACCACTATGGCGGCATTATCGGACCCGCGCATCCCTGCGGTGAAAAATTTTTAAGCATAACCAACACACTGCGCGGAAAGCTTGCGGGAAATATTTATCGAAAATTTGACTTTGTGGAAGGCTATAATGCCTGTGAGGATGCCGATTCCAACATGCGCGCCATGAGACTTGCCAAGGAGCATGGTCTGCCCTGTTTGGGCGGCAGCGACTCCCATAAGGCAGACAGCGTCGGATTCGGTTATACGATCCTGCAAGACAATATCACCACAGAGACTGAGTTGATCAATTACATTCGATCCGGCAAATCAACAAGGGTGGGCGGCGTTCACTATGAACATACGACCAAGGCAAAGCTGGGTATAGCCAACAAGCTGCTCGTATACTCTTTCTGGCCATACAACAGAATATGCGCACTCATTCGGCGTAAAGCAAGAAATCTGGAATTGGTGGAAAACCATATCATCGAATCCCTACGCGCAAACCGTCGTTCTAAAACAAAATACATCTCCATCGGCAGAGACAACTGATCCACATGCTCTGCCGTGGTTTTCTGTGTAAACACCCGTTTACCCTCTTCTGCCGGCCGCGATATTCTTTAGCTCATCCAGTGCATTCTTGAATTTTCTGGAAACCATCGTCGGATTGTTGCGAATCATATCGCGTTTATAGAAATCCAACATCTGATTATAATTCTCCTGCGGATCGGGATAATAGCTGAATTTACCGCGAAGTTCTGCAACTTCTTCCTTCACTTTTTCTTCATATGCCGTCGGTCTTAACTGTATGCTTTCTTTCAAACTGGCAAATCGCTGTTTCAACCCTAAGCTGAGTTCTGACAGGCTGAGTTCTCTCTCCTGCCTTTTCTGTTCTTTCTCCTCATTGTTGAAGGCAATGATCACATCGAGCCGCCGCTGCATGCGTTCCATCTCTTCTTTCAGCTTCTGCATTCTGACCAGAATATCCCGCAAATCCAGTGCCGCTTTGAAAGATAAGGTAAAATCTATCACAATATAGATGGTGAGCACCGCCGTCGCATAACCGAGCACTCTGGCCGGTATCGTCAGCACGAACTGCTCAATAGGCCGATGAATCACTCTGGTCATCAGGATCGTCAGAAATCCCCATGCAATCGAAGATGTCAGGCAAATATGTCCCTGAAAATTAAACGGCTGGTTGGAATAATCCCAATATCTGACCTTAAACAGCGCTTCCATCGTAACACCTGTTATATATTCCAGTGCCGTGGCGCCGATCACTCCTGCAAAATAAGTAAGCACCACATTATCACAAAAAGGCATGGATACCACTAACATCATGATTGCACCACTCCCGTACAGCGGCAGGAACGGTCCCCGCATAAATCCTCTGTTAACCAGCTTCTTTGATTTAAAGGAAACCCATGCGGACTCAAAGCACCATCCAAGGAAGCAGTACATATAAAAGAAAAATAGCCATTGAAAAATCTTATAGTGAATCATCGATCTTGTTCTCCTCTTATGTTATGTAAACTAAAATTCTATCGGTAAACTTCCAAGCTGATACGCACTTTACCTTTTCTCGTCTCTCCCTGTTCCTCCATATAGATAAACCTGCCGAATCCTCTTACGGTCACCGAGTCTTCTCCCTTAAGCGCGTAACTGTTATTCTCTGTCAGCCTGCCGTTTACATAGACACGTCCGGATCGAAACAGCTCCAGACTACGGCTTCTCGCAATATTGTACAATTTAGATATAACTGTGTCAATTCTGGGTGAAGAAACAGTCAGCGACACCGGCTCTCTAACAGGTGAAGCCATCTGCTGCGTAACCTCAGTCATCTCACAGCGCACATGGGTATGCTTCACCTGCTCCAGATTCCCGATCAGATAGTCGGCAATACCCTCCTGACAAAACACCACGGCCTCTTTGTCCTGCACAAAAATATCTCCCACGGTACAACGTTCTATCCCAAGATTCATGATGGCCCCCAGAAAATCCCGATGGGAAAGCTGCTCCGCAAACTTAGACTGCAGCGGCTTAATCCGCAGACAGATGATAGGGTACTGCACCTCATATCCCATAGACTCCGGTGAACCGAAACGTATCATCTTCCGCTCACACAACGGACATCCTCCCTCCATATCGGTGCCCGCATATGCCACTTCACGCTGTATCTCATAGAACGCCTGCTGTTCCGACAATCCGAGAAAAGGGGTAAATGTATAGATTCCGCTGTTATAGGAACGTTCCGCCAGCTCCAGCAGCCTTTTCTTCAATTGTTGCAATTCTTTGTCATCCGCCATGGTATCTTATTATGCTCCTGTCGCCGGCCTATTGACCGGACATTTCACCTGAATCTTCTGACACAAAAGAAGGCGCATAATACTCTCATAGCTTATGCGCCCTATGAATCACATTTATGATCTTATTCTACATAAAACTGATGATCTCGTCCTTCGGCGCTTTCGTCTGCCCTACGCTGATTGCGTGAAGCACCGGTCCTTCTCCCTGATAATCCGCAAAATATTCTTTCTCAACTCTGGCTGTCACCTTCACCCACTGTTTGTCGGTCAGTGTATTCGTCTTATCGTATTCACAGGCAAAACCCAGAAACGCCATATCCTCCGCACAGCAAGTCATCGCCATCCTTCCCGGCACGAAATATCCCGGAGGAAAATCCTTCGGTTTCAGTACCATGGCAGTGAATTGAACCGTCTTGCCCTCGTAACGTTCCAAGTGGTCAAGCGAATCCAGATACCAGATTCCGTACCCCTGATTGTTCAATTCGATAACAGGCGCTTTCAAATCGTACGGCAGGTCTTCTTCCATGATTTCATTGATTTCTCCGTTAGAATCCTCGAATACAATTTCCGCCTTCGGGTTGATTGCCTTGACATTGCGCTTATAACTGCTCAGATCCTCCACGCCGTCACAACGGTTAAAAATAATCAGCTCTGACGCGCGAAGCTGCTCTGCAAGCAGGGACTTCATATTTGTAAAATACATCGGGAAAGTAGAGGCATCAATGGTGGTGATCTGCTGCTCGATCTTCCAATGCCATGGCAGCTTAATCGCCTTATAGTTCCACATACCGTTATATTCGATGATGATACGTTCCGGCTTATGCTTTTTCTCCAATTCAATCAACCGCGTCGTGTTAAACTCTTCCTCATCCTCGATCAATTCCAACTGCGTCCGGCTCATCTTGAGCAGATTCGCATCATACTCGTTCTCGCCTTCTTCACACAGAATCAATAGCGTCTTACCACGCACCTGAAAATAAGGCTGTGAAAGTGTATAGGTGATAAACTCTGTTTTACCGCTCTCCAAAAAACCATTAATCACATAGACCGGTTTCATAAAATGCTCCCATCCTTCCCGACATCTATTTTTTGAATAATTCTGCCAGCTTATCTTCTTTCAGCTTAGAACCGATCACACAGAATTTGCCTGTCACATCGGGCTTACCGTCCCTGACATTACTCTCTTCCGGCACATAATCAAAATAAATCCAGCCGCCGTCCGTCGAAGGAACCATCCCTTTTGCACGCAAAACAATGCCATACTTCTCTTCCTGATCCAATTCCGCCAAAATATGCTCTATCTCCGTCTTCGTATAAGCTGCAGGTGTCTCCATTCCCCAGCTTGTAAATATTTCATCTGCATGATGGTGATGATGATCGTGCCCGTGCTCATGATGATGCTCGTGGTGTTCGTGCTCATCGTGGCCGTGGTGACGTTCATGCTCGTCATGGTCGTGATCGTGATGGTGCTCATGTTCGTCGTGATCATGGTCGTGATGATGATCGTGCTCATCGTGGCCATGATCGTGATGATGGTTATGCTCTCCGTGCTCATGATCGTGGTCATGGTCATGATGATGGTCATGCTCTCCGTGTTCATGATCATGATGGTGCTCGTGCTCATCGTCGTGTTCGTGGTCATGATGATGATCATGGTCGTGACAGCCGCACGTACAGTCCGGACCGTGGTCGTGCTCCTCATGATGTGCCATGACTTCCTGCATAAGCTCCGCTTCGAGATCTTTCGCGCCCTCGATCGTTTCCAAGATATCTTTACCTTCCAGAGAATCCCACGCTGTCGTGATGATCGTCGCTTTCACATTGTGCTCCCGAATCATCTCCACGCAGGCAGTCAACTTCTCTTCACTCAATTTATCTGTCCGGCTGAGAATGATCGTTCCGGCGTGCTCGATCTGGTTGATGAAGAACTCACCGAAATTCTTGATATACATCTTGCATTTACAGGCATCCACAACCGCAACGGCACTGTTGAGCTCCACGTCTCTGTCTGCCATTGCATCCTGTACTGCCTTCATTACATCGGACAGCTTGCCCACACCCGAAGGCTCGATCAACACGCGCTCCGGTGTATAAGTATCCAGCACTTCCCGCAACGAAGCGCCGAAGTCACCCACAAGTGAGCAACAGATACAGCCGGAGTTCATCTCCTTAATCTCAATCCCCGCCTCTTTCAGAAAGCCGCCATCTATACCGATCTCGCCAAACTCATTCTCGATCAGTACAACTTTCGTATCTGCAAGAGCCTCTTTTAACAGTTTCTTGATCAGCGTCGTCTTACCCGCGCCAAGAAACCCTGACACTATATCAATTTTCGTCACAACAACACACCAGCCTTTCCCGCCAACAGTTTCCTTTTTGACCTTATTATTCTCTTCCATTTTCGTGAATATGTCAAGAAACACACCACAGAATTAATAGGATTTTAATTTAATCTATTGTCACCCTGTAATCTGCCGCAAATGTCTCTCCCGCATTAAGAACCTGCATCCATTCACGGTCTTGCCACTCTCCCATATAACCCGCTCTGTCGCATCTGCCATACCACGGCTCAATACAGATAAAAGGAGCTTTCTTCTTCGGCGGTGACCAAATCCCAAACAGGGGCGCATCGAAGGTCACCGTCAGGTATGGCTTTCCGTCCGGTTTTACTAACGCTACACTGTGGGCCTGATCATGCTCGATCACCAACGCGTCATTGTCAAAAAGGTTCTCCGTTATCGGCAGAATACCGTTTTTCAGTTTATAAGCCGCCTTTTTCTCACCAATCAGGCCGTTATCCAAACCGGAAGAAATCACCTGCTCCTGCACGTCAAACAAAAGACCGTAATCTGACTGCTTCGTCTCTTCCAAAATAGGGCATAAAAAGGCCGGATGTCCGCCGATGGAGAAGTGCATGGGCTCTTTCGCCGGATTCTTCACCCGCCACTTGACGATTACCGTCTGATCCTCCAATTCATATCCCAGCTCCAGGATAAAAGGATATGGGTATTTCGCCAATGTAGTCTCATCCGATTGAAGCGTAAACCATACCTCCGTGGCCGACTGACTTTTCAGCTTAAACTCCATGTCTCTGGCAAATCCATGCTGTCCCATCGGATATTCCCTGCCGTCTTGCCGGTAAACACCGTCCTGTAAGCCCCCTACTAACGGGAAAAGCACGGGCGAAGTTCTCTTCCAATACCTCGGGTCCGCATTCCACATATATTCTGTTCCCGTCGAGATCTTCTTAAGCGACTTAAGCTCCGCTCCCATGCTGTCAACCTGTATCGTAATCCTGTCATTACTGATCTGAAATAAAGCCATAGATATCCCCCATTCTTGCTCAACCTGCGAGTTTGGGCGCAAGCACAAACTTGCGTGTGAAAAATTTATTTTTCACACTAATCCCCCTCTTCTGTCATTTTATCTTACCACATTTTCCGTCTACCGTATATCCTTATACGACATTTTTACCGTTACCGTTCAGACATCCAATACTCGTCGCCGCCCATTTCACCGCCGCCTCACTTCTGTGCACTGTGGGCGAGCCCCGCCGTCGTACTCAGCTTATGCCGCAATGTAAATTCCTCCGTATGATATTTGTGCTTCGGAAGATCCACGGCAAGCGCCTCCAAACGTATTTCCAGCCAATCTGTCATGCCTTGTTCGTCCGCTTTCCGGATTCGCAGCCTTTCACCGACCTGGTAGGATTTACTGTTGGACAGATAGGGAAGTACGATATTCACTTCTTCTCCGTGTCTGTCCACAACATACTCATCTCCCTGCTTTAAATAAGCTTCCAGCAGACACTCATAGGAATCCGGTATAACTTCCAAAGGCTCTTTCACAGAGCTGACACGCTCCCGAAACCGGCATTTTCCCTCTAAATCCTCCGCCAGATACTGCGCATATCCGATCTCCCAGCGCACTTCATAGCGGCTGTTATTTTTCTCCCACTCACGAAATACAGACTCCGCATTCTCATAAAACTCCTCCGAGCATTTGCGTATCTCCTCCCCGCATACAGAGGTTTCTTTCCGGATCGCCTCCAGCAGATATGCCGTTTCACTGCTTGGCCGCTCTTTCGCCCACTCCACCTCGATCCGATTATCCACTAAATACTGATATAACTGTGCGATCCCGTACATATCAAAATCAAGTTTACATAACTTATCTCCTCTCAGATCGTACAGCACAACTGCATTTCTATTTCCCCCAACTCCTATTTTACAGAATCCGATCTCATCCAACGTAAAATCTTTTCTTTTTCCGATCGGGTTTACATAACACAATTCCATTTCTTCCACAATCAACTTCCTATTATAATAGAGTACAAAGCAGCCCACGCCGAAAAGCAGCATACACAGAAGCGGCAAATACAGGAGCGCCCCTCCGCCTCTGTCCGATGGATGCAGCAGACGCATGATCAGTATAAAAAAGGCAAACGCTATCGCAAGTGCTCCACACAAAAGCGCCGTCCTGTTCTCTCTGACCTGAAACCTGATTCCATCTTCTATTTCCGTATCCGTACACATACTTTCGACACCTCACATTCCCGTTCATCCATTATCCGCTATATCTTCTCCCATGATCTCCTCATATGCCTGTATGATATCCGTAAGCGGCACGAAGGCAGCGTCATTATTCTGGGTGCCTCCCGTAGTCATGCCGACCAGATATCCCCGTCCGTCGAAAGCGCCTCCTCCCGACATTCCCGGTTTGACGAATCCATGCCCGTACAGCATATATTCATTAAAGTAATCTATATAAACCCGCGGATGCTCCACCACTATCTCATAAAAAGAAGCTTCTTCCCTCTCCGATCCGGAGTCCACACAGAATATCGTACTCTCCCGTGCCAGCCGTTCATATACTTCCTTGTCTATACGGGCACATTGCAGCCGCATGAGCTCGTCATAGGTAAACTGTCCGTTGTCTATCGTCAGAAAGCCTATGTCAAACCGATCGGCCACTCCCGCTGTCTGTGCATCCATGTAGTAGCCTTGTGGGAAATACACATAACTCTCAGCGGCATCCCAATAATCCAATACATGACTGTTGGTAACAATTACCACTTTCTCCGGTGTCATCTTCCAGATGATCCCGCTTCCATGAGCATTCCCCATCTGAATCCGTACAACACATGTTTTTACATTTTCATATGCTTTTTCGCAATCTTCCGTTTCCAGAACCGGGGTTCTCGTAAGCCCCAGCGCCAACATGCCTTCATAAATCTCCTCATCCGACACCGTCTGAATCAGATGCGATCTCTCCTGTGCCCGCGTGTAAACGGGCGGAGCCGTAAGCATAAGCGCCCAAATCAAAACAGGCAGAGCCATAATCATATATCGTCTATGCCTCATAGTAGTAACCATGCCTTTCCCTCAGCAGACAAGTGTTCATGCAATGCGCTTTCTTAACAAAAAGTAAATTTGCTCCGCAAACTCGAAACACATAAAAATCTCTCCTAGATGGGAGAGATTTTTATGAAAACCTTATGTAAACCAAGCAGAGCGATAAGCCGGGTTATGTCGTGAATGATCATCTATCTAGGATATCCGTTACCGGATATCTCGAGCGACCCACCTGAAAGCAGATCGGGCCAATCTGTCGCTTTCGTTTCGGTCTTGCTTCGGATGGGGTTTACACAGCCTGCACCGTTACCGTTGCAGCGGTAGTCTCTTACACTGCCATTCCACCATCACTATGCAATGTAGTATTGCGTCACAATGCTTTCACATTGTTTCGCAAAACTACGGAAGCCGCAAGCGGCTTCCAAACGTACCCATTAGGTACCGCATAGCTGTTTGTTTTCTGTTGCACTAGCCTTGGAGTCACCTCCACCGGACGTTATCCGGCATCCTGCCCTGTGAAGCCCGGACTTTCCTCACCTGTACCCTTGCGTCTGTACAGCCGCGATCATTTATTCTACTTGGTTTGCTGCTTCTCCATACTTAGGTAAACCTAAACTTTATTCCTGTTAAACGTCAAAACAACTTCCGCCCACAAACTCTCTGCACAAAGAGTTCTTCGGCAATTCCTCACTGCTGATTCCCAGAAAATACTCTAAGAACTTTAAGAGTCTCTTTGCCTCATGATACTCCGGTTCCCCTTTTCTGATGTTAAACAAAAGCGGCTCCGCATACTGCTTGATTACCGCAAGCTCGTAGATCATGGCTGAGTTGAACATGGCATCGGCGCCCTCCTGGAAGGGGAAAATATACTTCTCCTCTCCGCGTCTGACCGATGGCCACATGGCGATCGTCTTCTCCGCGGAAGTCCCCCGCGTTCTGGCATCTCTGACCATCCGGCGCAACAGCCTGCCGTCGGTCGTGGGAATCCGATTATGCTCATCCACATTTAAGCAGGTAAGCGCACTGATATAGATCTTATATTTACTCTCCGCCGGCAGGGAATAGGACATCTTCTCGTTGAGTCCGTGAATTCCTTCGATCACAAGAATATCGTCCGCTCCCAGCTTCGTAACCTTACCGCTGTACTCTCTCTTGCCGGTCTTGAAATTGAAGGTAGGAAGCTTCACTTCCTTACCCGCCAGCAGATCGCTCATATCCTGATTAAACTGCTCCACATCCAGCGCCTCCAGACACTCATAATCAGGCTTTCCCTGCTCATCGAGGGGCGTATCCTCATGATTCAGATAATAATTATCCAGCCCGATGGGATGAGGCTTAAGCCCATAAGTACGAAGCTGTATGGATAATCTGTGAGAAAAGGTAGTCTTACCGGAGGATGAAGGCCCCGCGATCATAACAAACTTCACGCCCTCGCGCCTTGCAATATCTCTGGCAATCTCGCTGATCCTGCGCTCCTGAAACGCCTCCTGTACGAGAATCAGGTCTGCAATGTCTCCCTGACAGATCTTATCATTTAAGTCTCCTACAGTATCTATTCCCATCTCTATGCCCCATTCGCATGTCGTCATGAGCGTACGGAACAGCTTCGGCTTGGGCATGAATTCCGGCAGTTTCTCCGGTTCCTCCTTCTCCGGCAGGAGTAAGATCATACCCTCTTCATACGGGAACAGGTCAAACTGTCGTATATATCCCGTGCTGGGCAGCATATAGCCGTAATAATAATCATAATAATCACCCAGACAGTATACGTTGATATTGGAACTTCTGCGATATCTGAAAAGAGAAACTTTATCTTCCATACCGAGTTCCTTAAAAAGCGCCACTGCCTCATCGGCAGGATATGCTTTCTTAGTCACCAGCATATCCATATCCGCTAACTCGCCCATGCGGTCCTTGACCTTCCCGATCGTCTCGGCATCCATTTTAAGACCGTGCTTGAAACTGCAATAATATCCCGCTCCGATGGCAAACTCCACTTTTACATTGACGACCGCTTCCATGCCCACTATATCTTTGATCGCCTTCATCATCAACATAATAGCGGAGCGTACATAGGTCTTATGTCCGATCACATTTTCATATGTAATAAATTCCAGCTCACAGTCATGCTCCGCCCGCTTCATCAGCTCCCGTATCTTGCCGTCCGCTACGACAAGCGCGATCTGACTGGTACATTCATTCTGGTATTCTTCTGCGATCAGCTCATATTGAATTCCGTCCTCAAACTGTCTTTCCTGCCCGTTAATCTTGATCGTAACCATAAGTATAATCTCCTCCCCTTTTTGCCATTGTTCTATGTCTGCGGGCGATCCGTCACGATCCGTATGGCCATCCGGCATTCATCCCGCAATTTAGACACTTCCGTGTATCTGCGCTCCCGCTTAACATCCGACAGCCCCTCCGTATGCAGCTTTGCCAGTATCTCACCGTAGATCCTGTCTTCCCGCCGCAGATACGCCGCCAGTGTCCGGTCTTTTCTTCTCAGCAAAAGACCTCCGTAGCGGTCTTCAAGTTTACATAACACATTATCGTCTACAATATTTCCGAAAACTATATCGTTGTTTCGTGCATAAGCCATGTCAATACGATTTACCCCATGGTCATCGGTACAATTTTCTTCTTTAAGTTTACATAATTCAACATCAATCCGCATCATCGGATAGAATTTGCCGTCCTCTTCAATCATCTGCTCATCTGCGATCCGATATCCCATTTCCCGCAGTCCGGCACGAAACCGCTCGATCTCCGACTGCGGCTGTAAGATCAATTCCCGGAAAGATGCCGTCTTGTCTCTGTCCTCCGACAGAATCCGCATCATCAATCCGCCGCCCATACCGGCGCAAATCAGCGTATCGGCCTCGCCGACGTTGTAGCTATGTAAACCATCCGACAATCTTGTCTCAATACGGGATTCCAGACCATGCTCTGCGACATGTTCTCCGGCCGCGCTAAGAGGTCCGCTCCGCACATCCATCGCCAGCACTCTGGGGCTGATTCCCTGCTCCACCAGCCAGATCGGGACAAATCCATGATCACATCCCACGTCACAGACACTATTACCTGCCGTGACCATGGCCGCTACAGCCTGCAGTCTCTTCGATAATACAACGGGTCTCATCAGTCCAGATAATCCTTTAATTTGCGGCTCCTGCTCGGATGGCGGAGTTTACGCAGCGCTTTTGCCTCGATCTGACGAATACGCTCACGGGTGACATTAAACTCCTTGCCCACCTCTTCTAAAGTCCTTGCACGCCCATCGTCCAGACCGAAACGCAGCCGTAACACCTTCTGCTCTCTCTCCGTCAGCGTCCCGAGCACCTCCACCAACTGCTCTTTTAATAGGGTAAAAGCGGCCGCATCCGCAGGAACAGGCACATTGTCATCCTGAATAAAATCACCGAGATGGCTGTCCTCCTCCTCACCGATGGGTGTCTCTAAAGAAACCGGCTCCTGCGAGATCTTGAGGATCTCACGCACGCGCTCTACCGGCATATTCATCTGCTCCGCAATCTCTTCCGGGGTAGGTTCACGCCCCAGTTCCTGTAATAACTGTCTGCTGACGCGGATCAGTTTATTGATGGTCTCCACCATATGCACCGGTATACGGATGGTTCTGGCCTGATCCGCTATCGCTCTGGTAATAGCCTGACGAATCCACCATGTAGCATAGGTAGAGAATTTGTAACCTTTGCGGTAATCGAACTTCTCCACCGCCTTAATCAAGCCCAGATTTCCTTCCTGAATCAAGTCAAGGAAAAGCATACCGCGCCCCACATAACGTTTGGCAATGCTGACCACCAGACGTAAGTTGGCTTCCGCGAGGCGTTTCTTCGCTTCCTGATCTCCCATCTCCATCTTCTTGGCCAGTTCGATCTCTTCATCTGCGCTGAGCAACGGTACTTTACCGATTTCCTTCAAGTACATTCTGACCGGATCTTCGATGCTGATTCCGTCCGGCACGGACAGGTCAATGTTCTCCACATCCACCTCATCCTCTTCCGTCAGGATGATTTCCTCATCATCCACGTCGTCATCCTCGGTAATCCGGAGCACATCTACATTATTCTGTTCCAATGTTTCCAATATTTTGTCAAACTGATCCTCTTCTAAGGAAAATTCCGCAAAGAAGTCGCTGATCTCCTGATATTCCAAAACATTTTTCTTCTTCTTAGCAATCGTCAAGAGCTCTTTGAGCCGCTCTTCAAACCTTGCCTGTACATTTTCGTCCATTCTCTGGCCCATCCTTCCTATGTTTCAAATTCTATGTTCTATCCGCCGTATACAAGCCGGTCTAACGACAGTTTCCTGCGAATAGCTTACCCTTATTATAAGGAAATATGCGTTTTTCTAAGTTCTTCCAACGCCTTTTTGCCCGATATTACCTGATTGATTGCGTCCATATCAGATCCCATCCTGCCGGAATAATAGTCGAAGCTGTTCTGCTTCACCGCACAGAGAATATCGTGCAGCGCCTTCTCCCGTTCCTTATCCGTAGTGATTTCTTCCAATCTGGTGTTAAAGAGTTCCGCAACCGCCCGCTGTTCCTGCTCTTCCTCAAAAGTGCTGATGATCGCCGCCGGATTGTAGCTGCCCTGTTCCAGATCAGCAAACAGCCTGTCCGCCACCTGTCGGTACAGCGGCTGCGTAAAATCCGCCGCCGTGATATAAGCCTTAATTTTCGGATAGATCTCCGGTTCTTCGGTAATCCACGTAAGCAGCAGCCTCTGCGACCGCTTCGTATTCTCTTCCGGCGTATTCTTCTTCGTGATGGTGCTCTTTGGCCGTGCCACCGGCTGTACCAGCCCGGTCCGCGCAGCATACCCGCTCACTAATTTGCGCAAGTTATCAAACCCGATATTGTATTTCTGCGCCACAGATTCTATATAATTCTCCCGCTCCACCTCTTCCTCGAAACCGCACAGCTTCTTGGCAATCTCCCTGTGAAACGCGGTCTTGGATTCGGGATCTTCCATATTATAGTCCCGCTCCAGTATCTTAAGTTCAAAGAAGAAACTATTCTGTGCCTGATCGATTCGTTCCTGAAAAGCTTCCGCGCCCATATTCTTCATGAATTCATCGGGGTCCTTATAGGGCTGCATATCGATCACCTTGCCCCGCAGTCCTGATTCTTTCAGGATACCGATGGCACGCATCGCCGCATTCACCCCGGCACCGTCACTGTCATAGGCAAGCAGCACATCCTCTGTATATCGCCCTAAGAGACTGGCTTGTCCCGTTGTAAAAGCGGTTCCGAGTGATGCGACCGCCTGTGTGAATCCCGCCTGATGCATGGCGATCACGTCCATATACCCCTCACAGAGAATAATATTACCTTTACGTGAAGTTCTTGCAAAATTCAACCCGTACAGGTTACGGCTCTTATCGAAGATCATTGTCTCCGGTGAGTTTAAGTATTTCGGCTTGGCATCACCCATCACACGTCCGCCGAACCCGATCACTCTGTGATTACTGTCCTGAATCGGGAACATGACCCGGTTCCAGAATTTATCATGCACGCCCCGTTTTTCGTCGAATCCGGTAAGTCCCGACTCATTAATCAGTTCATCGGCAAATCCCTTTGACTTAAGATATGCCGTCAGGTCGGAGCCTGCACCGTCCGCATAACCCAATCCGAACTTCTTCATGGTCTCTTCTGACAATTGTCTTCCCGCCAGATACTGATATCCTGTCCTGCCTCTTGGGGAGCGCAACATATAATAATAGTATTTCGCAGCTTCCTTATTGATCTCCAGCAGTTTCGCACGCCTGCTTTCCTTCTGTCTGGCTTCCTCGTTATATTCCAGCTCCGGCAGATTCACACCCGCCCGATCCGCCAGCATCTTAACGGACTCCTGAAACGTCAGATTTTCATATTCCATAACAAATGTTATTACATTGCCGCCTGCCCCGCAGCCGAAGCAATAATACATCTGTTTACTCGGAGATACCGAAAAGGAAGGCGATTTCTCATTATGAAACGGGCATAGTCCGAAATAATTGCTTCCTTTCTTCTGCATACGGACATACCCGGAGATTACACTCACTATATCATTTTTTACTCTGATTTCTTCAATCAGCTCTTCCGGATAATACATGGTACTCCTTCTTAATCCTTTACTGTTATTTTATCAGCCATGCCATGTCTTAGGTATATAGATCTCCTGATACTGGGCTATGGCAAAGCGGTCCGTCATGGAGCCGATATAATCGCATACGATCTTTTCCAGAGGCTCTCCCTCTTCCATGAGTCTGTAGAGGAACTTCGGCAGCTTCTCCGTGTGGTTCATATAATACTCATACAGCGTGACGATCAGGCTCTCCGCCTTATTCTCCTGTCCCTTGGCGATCGGATTCTTGTAGACATTGCGAAACATAAACGCCCGCATCTTCTGCATTGCTTCCTCCGCCTCCGGCGACATGCAGATATCGTCCCTGCCCCGGCTGTTGGTCACAATATTGTGAATAAAGAAGTCCAATCTCTGACCGCAGCTATATCCTATCACACTGCCGATCTCCTCCGGTACATCAGACTCTTTCAGAATACCGCCGCGGACCGCATCATCCATATCATGGTGAATATAAGCGATCTTATCCGCCAGACGCACGATCTTGCCCTCCATAGTAGCGGGCATGGATGCTGTCTGATGATTCAGAATACCGTCCCTGACCTCCATCGTCAGATTGATGCCCTGGCCGTCCTTCTCCAGAAGGTCCACCGTTCTCACACTCTGCTCGTTATGTTTAAACCCGTACGGACAGGCACGGTTAAGCGCCCGCTCTCCCGCATGCCCGAAGGGCGTATGTCCCAGATCATGTCCCAGTGCAATGGCCTCCACCAGATCCTCGTTAAGCTGCAGTGCCTTCGCAATCGTTCTGGCCGTCTGGCTGACTTCCAATGTATGCGTCAGGCGCGTTCTGTAGTGGTCGCCTTCCGGTGTCAAAAACACCTGCGTCTTATCCTTCAGCCGTCTGAAAGACTTACTATGTATGATCCTGTCCCGATCCCGCTGGAATACCGGCCTGATATCGCACTGTTCTTCCTGTCTGACCCTTCCCTTGGAATTCATACTGAGCATGGCATAGGGACTGAGATACTCTTTCTCCCACTGTTCCAAACTTTCCCGTATATTCATGGCTCTGCCTTTCTTCCTACGCAAAACAACCGTTCTATTTTATTATTCTATGCCTGTCAGCCAAATCCTTTTTTTATACTAAAATAATTGTTACTACTCATACCCACGCCACAGCCTAAGCTCAGAGGGGAGTTAATATCTGAAGGAACCCCTCAAAAAGCGTCGGCACTTGACGAGGTATCTCACGAGTCTAGTGTCCGCTACGCTTTTTGCGGA
>JAAUZK010000052.1 GCA_014804655.1 Lachnospiraceae bacterium
ACAGTCAATGCTGGAGCCAATCATGCCGTGGTCAAAAAACTTACCTGATGACTGTTATAGTAAGCGTCGCAGATAAGCGGCGCTTAAATTTAATGGAGAGCGTCAGATTTGACGCTTACGTTTATAACACCATCCCCCGACAATAGTTCCTATTTACATTGCTCCTGTACTTCCTGTGACCAGGGCATCAATTGATCCAGTTCCTCTGGATTTTGCTGCCATTCACTACCCGGCATGTATAAAAGCAGATGCTGAAGATATGCATATACATTGAGTCCATTTGCTTTTGCTGTCTCAACTAAGCTATGCCCCCAATGGCAGTGATAATAGACTGCTTCTTCCCTGCTCATTCTGCCAACAAGCACAAATTTGGGTGTTATCCCTATCTGCCTGTCTACTGTCTTCTCATTTTTGCCGACCTGCACTGCTATCTGTTTGTTATCCAGCAATTTGCGGTATCTGAGTGCAAGCATCTCTTCTCTTGCCATAACAGACTTCTTTTCTGTATCTTTTCGTTTCTTTTCCATCTGCTTCACAATGCTCTTTTTAGAGGATTTTTCTATTCTCCTATCAGCTTCTATCTGTCCGATAAGCTGCTTCATATGCTTCTGTTCTTCTTCCGTGATGTCAAGCCTCTCTACAATCGTGCGATTCATATATTTAATAGTACCCTCATAGTCTTCTTCATATGATCAAAAGTTTTGTTCTGAATAAAAAAGGCACTGTATATTCAATTCCAATGCCATAAAGTTTATTTCTTTACTTCTCGTCTATACTATATTAATCGTTTTGTTCTGGCTGCTTAAATTAAATCTTTATGTAGGTGCTGTCAATTTTATTTTTTGTATCATCTGAAAATTTTATCTTTGAAAAGATATCTTTTATTTTTTCATAAACAAGTTGATCATATTTTTCAACACCAATTTTCTTTTTCATTATTAAAAAAATCGAACATGGAGCAGAACAGAAATCGGTGATTTTTCGATTCATCACAGTGACAGGAACTGGCAACTTTTGATCTCTTTTATCCAATCCCATAACCGTCTGTGAATTCCCAATTCCCATAGAAAAGCGATTTTTTAATGTTTCCAAGTCTTTTTTCCCAATCTTGTATATTTTTGCCGAATACAAATCAATCGCTTGTGGAAGCACTTCAATTTTAGAAGATGTAGTTTTCATATTTTCAGTAGGAACAATATCTTTTATCGTAATATCGCCATTTAAACATTTTGTATAAAATAAATTGGCTCCTTTAGGGTATTTTACTCCCGCCAAATGCTGAAAATGGCTTGATTCTGCCATAAACTCATAAACTTCGTAGGGCAATGTCTTAGATCTTGAATATACAACTAATATGTCACAATCAACATACTGATCATAAATATGTGCTGCACGTTGTAAATTCATTTTCATCAAATTTTCAGGTAAAATCTTAACTTCTTGTATTCTTATTCCCATTTTTTCTTCCTATGCAAAGTAAAAAAGGGTTGTCATAGACAACCCTCTCTACATTTCTAAATAATGTGCAGTTTTATCGTCGTCCGCCGACTAGCTCATAACGAGCAAGATTTATTTTGCTACCTTCCCAGGTAGGTTCCAGCCCCTACGTCTGTATGATTGCAATGATTTTTTTACATTAGCTACACAATCTAATGGTGAACGCTCCTTATTCACATAGCAAGGATAAACCAATCCTTGGGCATTGAACTTTCGTTCAACTATATTATATGTAATATTCTCTAAAAAGTCAATGGCAATAGAAGAAAATCAATCCTTTTCGACAAATAAGCATTTAAACTATCTATTTTCGATATTATGTTATCATTCTCCAATTCTTATGTCAAAAAAAATTCATTAGCTAGCGTTAATTCATAAATTTTAATAAATTATTTTACACTTGCCGGAAGCTGAAAATATGTTAAAAACATGCGGCTTTTCCGAAGCTCAAATTGAACGGATTTCTTATCTTGTTGGGCACCATCATACTTATACGGATATAGATGGGATTGACTACCAAATATTGATTGAATCTGATTATCTTGTTAATTTCTATGAAGATAACTATAATGAAGAGACAATACAGCATATATACCAAAAAATCTTTAAGACGGAAACAGGGAAAGATATATGCAGAACAATGTTTGCTATTAAATAAGATCATCGAAGATGATTACTGTTCGATGAACTTGTTAAGTAATAGCTTCTTCCGATCCGAATGAGAGAATATTCCTTGTAGTTTATTCACGGTAGTCACATCGGATGGATGTATTCCCATAATTAAAACCTCACCCTTCTATGTTTCAGTACATATAATATATAAATCTCCACCATAGGACTTATCATGAAAAGCAATTGCCAAAATCTCTATATTCTATCAACCATAGCATGTCAACTCGTAGAATGCCTTAGTGAAGAAGAGTTGGAAATTCTTTCTGCTGATCTAAGCACACTTGGAGATATGATCGAGTCTTTATTAGCACATCGCTCTATATATACAGATGACTAACGCCGATTAAGCGATGATTCAAAGTAACTTTCTTAATTCTCTATGTAAAATCTTCCATCGCAAACTATCTTTATTTTTCTTATATGCCTGATAAATAAAGATTTGCGAAATCTTCTTCATAAAATCTTCTGGGTATATATCCTGCGCATTTTCCTGGTGCTTTATTTTTATGAGCAATAGCACTTTCTATTGAGATAAAGTCTTTTGCTTGCTTAATATCTGTTACTTTAGAGGTTTTACCCGATTTTGAAACAGCTATATAACATTTTCCATTCGTCAATATAATTCCCATATCTTTCCTCCAAACATGTTACAATTTGTTTTTCTCGTGAGAAGTTTATAGAACACGTTCCATTACATATACAGCGATGAATAATTCAACATATGTAAGGATCACATTTCATATCATCCCATTCCTGCGCAATAGTCTTTACATGGCTTTGAACCGAACGTTGATATGGCTCATCAATATGTAAATCTTCCACAGGAACAATAACAAATATTTTATTCCCTACTGGCAGGTTAGAACATATTTTTAGGATAAGAAAAAGCATCTGTTTTTTTTTATTTCCAAATGCTTTCTATTTCACAATTTATTATGTTTTAAAACAAATCGCTATGTGTTCCTGTCCTTGTTAAATATAGTATTAATTCTCCATTATTAATTTCATAAATAAGCAACCAATCAGGTGTAATATGACATTCTCTACAATCAGAATACTCTCCACTTAAATTATAATCACGATTCTTTTCCGGTAACTGTTCACCATTTGCCAATTTATTAATAATGTATTCCAAAAGTTTTACGTCATACCTTCTTTTAACAATCTTTTTATAGTCTTTCCTAAAAGATGTATGATACCTAATCTTCAGCATTTAAATCCTCCATCAACTCCTCCACAGAAGAAAAAGCACGACTTAAATTCTTTCCATGTTTCACGTCATCAATGGCTCTAATTGTATCTGCATTAGGAATATCCATTGAAATTGCAAATGGTATCCTTTGTTCTCTTACTGCTTGTTTTGCTGATATTGTAAAAAAAGTGGTCATATCCATTCCAAGATTAGAAATAAGTTCTTGTAACTGAGATCAATCCCTCCCATTTTCTCCATAAATCTATTATTTCATATATTAAAATAATTTTCTGCTTTGTATTATTTTAGCTAAAGTAGTTGCTGAAATCGAACGATTTGGATATAATAATAGTACAAAGAAAGGAGCGTTTGTATGTCAGTTACAGCAACGGAACTCAAAAATAATCTTGGAAAATATCTGATATTATCTGCTACGGAAGATGTCTTTATCACAAAAAATGGAAAAGTAGTAGCGAAACTGACCAATCCATATCAGGACAGAGTAGAAACTGCAAAATCCTTATTTGGTATCCTGCCCAAAGATGCAGATATAGATGAATCCAAAAAAGAGAGGCTTGGTGTAAAATAAATGAAAGTGCTGATTGATACTAATGTGATCATTGATGCGCTGACATCCAGAGCGCCATGGAACAAAAGTGCAGAAACGATTTTCATTATGTCCGCAAACCATATAATAGACATGTATATTACGGCAAGTTCTGCTACGGATATTTATTATTTGGTAAGGAAATACCTTCCCAGTGCAGATCAGGCTAAACAAGTTATGGGGAAACTGTATTCCCTTGTTGGAATACTCGCTGTTTCGTGTGCTGAATGTGTAGATGCCCTTGCATCGGCAGTCAGTGACTATGAAGATGCTGTGGTGGAAAGAGCTGCTGTAAAGGCAAATATTGATTACATCATTACGCGAAATGTGAAAGATTACCAACACGGGATGGTAAAAGCGGTACTTCCCGATGATTTTATTGCTTTAATGAAAGAGGAATAACAAATATTTATACTTTTTTGCCCCTCATCCGAGGGGACTTTTTATGCCTATCTTTACAACTTGTAATATCGTGTATTTCACAACAGTATCCTCTGCTACAAAGCACTATCTTCCCGTCAGATTATCAATTCCTTCCTTTTATCTATGATGTAAGATTTCTACCCAAAACCCATAATTTAGTTACACTTTAGGTTACACTCGTTGACTGATGTGCTGAAATCCCCTTTCTATGCGGGTTTCACGATAGGATAAGATTTCAAGTCCCATCTTCCGCAGTAACCCCTGGTAACTTCAGAATTTACTGGAATTTTTCATTTCTAAAATTTTCTTTCCCTCTCCTTTTTACTCGCTAGATTGTTTCAAAGTTTTTTGACCGTGTGACGAACATAAGAAAGGATATACTATAGTATTTTCATATTTCTCATCCAAATTTCATATAATAAATCAAACTCACTTTTATGGTACAATACTCATGAATATAAAGAATAAAAGCGCTTTAATCATCGCCATTCTAATTCCTATCGCTGTTGGTACATTATCAGCTCTATTCAGTGGAAGAACGTCGTTATATTCCACAATAAACAAACCTCCACTCAGTCCTCCCGGCTTTATCTTTCCTATTGTATGGATTATTCTTTATATTTTAATGGGAATTTCATCTTACATAATTTATGAATCCGATAGTCCTGAAAAAATAGAAGCATTAAACACTTATGCTCTTCAATTATTTTTCAACTTTTGGTGGAGTATAATTTTTTTTAGATTTTCTCTATTTTTATTTGCTTTCCTATGGTTATTGGCATTGATTTTCCTAATATTGGTTATGATTTACCAATTTTATCGAATAAATCGGTTATCTTCATATCTACAGATTCCATATCTGCTATGGTGTTTATTCGCTGCATATCTGAATTTTATGATCTATAGGCTGAATTAAAACTTTTGGGTGAATCAAGTATATATTTATATTTGATTCACCCAAAAAAACGAAATTTTAATTGCCTGTTTACCTACTATCCAAATTTTTATGCATTCATTTTTGTTTCTCCGGAAACGAAGGCGCCTATGAACATCATATGGACAAACCGAATGAAGCAATATAAGGTTTAAATCACGGACAATAATCCTTGAAATCTATTAAGGAATGTGAATAGATTTTTGAGGAATATTATTTTGGCTAAAACAGTTGCCGGAATCGGACGATTTGGATACAATTATTCATAATTATTTAAGTGAAAATCCGTCTGACAACTTTTCTCCCGTAACCAGCCTGTCCAAAAGCTCCTCTTCATTTAAATAAGGAAAGACATAATAACCGCATACAATAGCGCCGCCCTCTTCCCTGACATAAAAGGTGTGTCCGTCTTTTTCCACCGGTTTCATTTCCTGTCTCGAATAATCCGCCTGCCTGACCAAAGTATTCGGCAATGCCTCCCGGACATACCCAAGAGTTCGTATACTGTAAAAGCCGGCATACATAAGAAGAACCGCTCCTCCTGCCACTCCTGCCGTTACAAGCGCGCATTTTCCTATTTTGCCGTATTCTCTTAACTTTTCCAGATAAATCATAGGCACAACTGCCAATGGGAACAGAAGGAAGACCCAGCAGTACTTTACCTGTGGAATCGTAAAGAACCAGTAAACGAGGCCAATCATTACTACCAGTCTTGGCAGGAGCATGGAAGCCTCCACTGCCTTTTTTTTCACAATCGAAAAAATTGTTCCGGCTATATCAAACATCAGTAAAAAGCCAACAGCCAGATATAGAATCTTGTGACTGGCAGAATCGTTTCTAAACCAGGTAGGCACCCACGCAAGCCCACTGTTTAAAGCCTCGTCCATCGTCAAGTTGACCGCTCTGGCATCATGTATCATACTTGCTACAGAATACCTGACTATCTCAATGTCTATCTTCCAAGGCACGTCAAACAAATCCACTGCACTTGCCAGATAGACCAGATAGCCCGTAACCCTTACGTTGGTTATAAAAAACGGAATCACAATTATAATCCCCGTACAAATATAACCCACAATTTTCCCCCAGCTCTTATTCTTAATAAGTTTAATGGCCGGTTTGATTACGAGGAGTATCACCATAACTACGGAAGTTTTTACCACCGTTGCAAAAACGCCGAAGATACATAAAAAAGCATAGGGAAAGTCCTCTTCTTCCTCCGCCTCAAGCAGCGTGATCCACTCAGTCAGTATAAAGAAAACAAGGCAGTTTGGAAGAGTATCGGTATAAGGGTCTGCAAAAAATGCGGTCACAATGATAGTATAGACCACCTCCGCAAATGCCAGACCATCTCCGATATGACGTTTATGCGTTTTCCATTCAGCCAGGCGGATTAATCCATGAAAGAAAAGCAAAATTCCAAAGTATCCGCCCGTAGCATGAAGGGAAACTCCAAACACTGCTTTCATACTGTAGAGTGCGTCAAAATAATGTTGGGCACTGTTAAATCCCAGCGAATAAAAAAGGTTCGCAACACCGGTCACACAGCCGTATTCTTCAATCCAACGAATAGTTTGGGCATGATACCAGTCGGTATCTATCAGTTTCGGTGCTCCCGATGTTGCAAGCGCATAAACAGCCGTTCCCAGAAGCAGCACACAGATAAGGCCTTTTTTTACAAAAGAAGGCAGTTCTTCCTTTCTCTTTCTAAACCAGCCTCCAAACTCACTTGCGACCTTTTTCCCAAACACTGCTGCATAAATCAGGCAAAAAGCCAGTAATCCGATATTGGCTCCGAGTCCTACACCGCCAAAAAGGCTGTACACTTGCGCATAACAGGTAGTGCACATAATTCCTGCAAAGAGGTCGTAGAAGGGCGTTCTGCGCCAGCTTCCCTGTTCCTTTCGAAACATATGCTCCAGCAGACGCAGACAGGCATTTCCTGTCAGATAGGTTGTTATCATTATGTAAACCCAATTTATTAGTACAACTATCATTTGTAAATCCACCTTTTTGTAATTATGAGATATTTCTATATTTTATGTTCCATTATAACGCCAATCCCCGTGAACGTGCAACCGTGATATAAGCAGTTCCTTCTTATACATCAAAAAAAGCATCCGGCTTCACTTCCCCCAAATGCTTTCTATTCTCTGTCGATCTTAAAACAAATCGCTATGTGTTCCTGTTCTTGTTAGATATAATATCAATTCCCCATTGTCAATTTCGTAAATCAATAACCAATCTGGTGTAATATGACACCCTCTGCATCCAAGATAATCTCCGCTGAGAGAATGATCCCTATTCTTCTCCGGCAATTGTTCGCCTCTTACCAATTTTTGAATGATATCTAATCTTCAGCATTTAAATCCTCCATTAACTCTTCCACAGAAGAAAAAGAACGGCTTAAATTTCTTCCATGCTTTACATCATCAATGGCTCTGATTGTTTCCGCATTAGGTATATTCATGGAAATTTCAAACGGAATTCTCTGTTCCCTGATTGCCTGTTTTGCTGCCATAGTAAAGAAAGTTGTCATATCTAATCCAAGATCAGACATCAGTTCCTGTAACTGTGCTTTTATACCTGTATCTATCCGCATCGTTATATTAGTCGTTGCCATAAAATTCACTCCTTCCTTTTTTATATTATATTATCCGTAATTCGTTTCGTCAATACATCATTTGTGCAATGCACATATTAATGAGTCTGAAAAAAGTTGCACAGAATTGAATAGAATTATCAGTGTCCTTATGGTAAAATATTGACATTGATCAATTCAGCAAATCACAGGTAGGTAACAGTATGAATGCCCATAGCCGGTTATTAGATTGTTTGTATAAAAATATGATACTCTACTTTTCAGGAGATCCCCAAAGAATACAGCACTTTATAAAAGTCCACAGCTTTGCAAAACTCATTGCACAAAAAGAAAATCTGGCAGATGAGCAGCTTCTTATAGTAGAAGCTGCAGCCTTTGTTCATGATATAGGCATCAAACCGGCAGAGCAAAAGCATGGGGAATGTAATGGTAAACTTCAAGAGCAATATGGTCCGCCGGAAGCAGAAAATATGTTAAAAACATGCGGCTTTTCTGAAACTCAAATTGAACGGATTTCTTATCTTGTCGGGCATCATCATACTTATACGGATATAGATGGAATTGACTACCAAATATTGATTGAGTCTGATTTTCTTGTTAATTTCTATGAAGATAGCTGTAATAAAGATGCAATACAACATACATACCAAAAAATATTTAAGACAGAAACAGGAAAAGATATATGCAGAACAATGTTTGCCATTAAACAAGATAATTGAAGACGATTACTGCATGGATGAACTTGTTAAGCAGTAGAAAGTCATTAAGGGTTGCCGCACCAAAAGAATTAATGCGGCACCCTTCCAGTTTCACCTCATTCCACCTTTTTATAAAATGGTCTCCAATTTTTCCGTCTCAGTTTCTATCACCTTTTTATCAATTCTTTGAAATAAAATTTCCACCTCGGGAAGTAAATAGCCTGCCGGAACAGATTTCTTTTCCCATTTATTATTTATCCCCAGCCATTTGCACACTTTCTCTGATGAAAACGGTAAAAACGGTGACAGCAAGACTGCCAGATTAGCAATAATCTGGACACATTGATAAAGTGTATTTTCACAAACTTTCTGATCGTCGGTCCTGGTAATCCATGGCCGCCACGTATCAAAAAACTTATTTGCACTTCTTACAAAATCAAATATTTCAGTAATTGCGTCTTTGAAAGCGCCGTTCTCAATCTTCTTATCGGCGGAAACAAACAATTCATCTATTTGATTGTTGATAGACGGGTCATCTGCACCTTTCGGTACGATCCCTTCAAAATATTTAATAATAAACGTCAGCACACGGTTCACAAAATTTCCGTATGCTCCGAGCAGCTCCCCATTGTGGCTATGAACATATTCTCTCCACGAGAAATCTGCATCCTTCTTTTCCGGACCATTTGCCAGGAAAAAATAGCGAATCGAATCCGCCTCATAATTAGCCAGCAGTTCCTTAACCCAGATTGCATAATTTTGACTGGTAGATATTTTTCTTCCTTCCAAAGTCAGATATTCACTTGACACAATCTGATCCGGCAAATGCCAGTTTTCACCATTCGCCAGTAAAAGAGACGGCAGAATAATTGTGTGGAACGGAATATTATCTTTACCGTGCACATAATAATGTTTCGCTTCTTTGCCCCAGAGCTCGCGAAAATCAGCACCTCTTGCTTCAGCAGCCGCTTTACTTGCAGATAAATATCCCAACACATTTTCCGCCCATATATAAATCGTTTTATTTTCGTACCCATCTTTAGGGACATTGATTCCCCATTCCAAATCTCTTGTCAGGGCACGGTCTCTTAAACCGTCATCTATATACTTATTTGTAAATGCAATCGCGTTTTTTCTCCATTTAGGATGATTATCGACCAGCGCCTTTAACTCAGTCTGTAGCTTAGTAATTGCTATATATAAATGCTTTGAATTCTTAAAGCTTATAGGTTTCCCGCATACTGCGCAAATCGGCTCTGCAAGATTCTCCGGTTCAAGTACCGTACCGCAGGCATCACATTGATCTCCTCTGGTATCCTTTCCGCATTTCGGACATTTCCCCAACACAAAGCGGTCAGCCAGAAAGGTGCCACAGCTTTCACAATATGCCTGTGGAACTTCTTTTTCATAAACATAGCTGCTTTCATATAATTTTTTATGAAATTCCATTACAAATTTCTTATGCTCCTCCGAAGATGTTTTGGTATATACATCGTAACTAAAACCCAGCTTTTCAAAGCATTCTACGAATTCTTCATGATAGAAATCACTGACTTCCCGCGGCGTTCTCTTCTCTTGTTTTGCCCGAATTGCTACCGGGGTTCCGTGGCAGTCACTGCCTGACACAAAATATACATTATCTCCAACAGCCCTGTGATATCTGGCCAATACGTCTCCGGGCAATAATCCCGCTATGTGGCCTATATGCAAGGAACCGTTTGCATACGGCCACGCTCCGCCAATTAAAATATTTCTCATCTTACATACCTCATTTCCTGATTTATAGTGATAACTTAGTTCTTTATGCCCTTATGGGTTGCGAGATTTGCTTATGAGCTGCTACGTCTCTTAGCAAACTCGTGCATGAACGTAGGAATTTCCTATAGCATAAAAAAGCCCTCCTCTCTGAAAAATTTCTTTTTCAGGGACGAGAGCAAATGCTTCGTGTTACCACCCTAAATTCACCTATATCTCACGATATAAGCCTTATCGACTACGGATGAGAAATGATTCATCGATAGTCTATCACTGTAACGGGTGCACCCGTCGTAGCCTTGGCATAACAGCTTCGGTACGCAGCTCCGAGACCATTTTCAGTAATTCCTTCTGTGTCTGTTCTCACCTAATCAGACTCTCTGTATCATATCTAACTACTTACTCTTCTCTTCACAGCCTTTGGTAATGCTTTTGTAGATCATATAATGAATTCATCATTTTGTCAATGCTTCCGCCGTTTGAGTTTCCCCATTTCTAAAATACGAATGCCCCAGAATCCTCTATTTTAAAGTGCTCAAACAGGTTCAGCTGCTGTGATTTTACCTTTTTCGGAAAGAAACCGCTTATTCCATTCCG
>JAAUZK010000053.1 GCA_014804655.1 Lachnospiraceae bacterium
AAGAGCCAGTTGTATTTCATTGGAAATATAACCTTGATGATGTTGATGTATCGGAAGTGGTTATTGTTGATACACTTCCGATTAAAAAGTCCAGTTAATTAAAGGATGAAACACTAGTACCCATTCCTTTCTCTAACCGCCCTGCACCACGAGCTTTTTAACCCCTTTTTTCCAGAACACATTTGCAATCACTCCCAGAACAACTATCCAGATGATCTGAACCGCCAGTCCCGAAAGGATCTCGGCCCCATCCAGCTCACCGAGATATATTCTCACCGGCGTAAAATAGATTGACTCGAAAGGAGTATAAGAAATTATTTTTCTAAGCGCCGCAGGCATGAACCATAACGGCAGTAAAGTCCCTGCCAGGATATTTACAAATACATTTTTTATCGTTATGATTCCCCACACGCTGAACAGCCAGAAGCTCCATGTCTGGATAATAAAACTGATCAGCCACAGGATCAGATATCCAAATATTACACTGCCGAACATGGCAATCAGGCTGAGCACACTTTTCGGAGGACACAGGCTCGTATACAGCATTGTAAAAAGCAGCGCAGGTATGAAATGAAAGATGATCTTAAATGCGCCTTCCCCAATATTTTCTGCCAACAGCCGCAACATGAAACTGACCGGTTTTAAAAATTCACTGGTAATACTCCCGTCATGAATTTTGTGTTCGAGAAACATCTCATCATAATCAAACGCATGTGACAGTCCCAGCGTAATGACGAAGTTCGTAGCCACCATACGATAAGATATCCCTTCAACATACGCTGCATCCCCATATAACGCCTTATAGATACACAGGTAGACTACGATCATCATGGCCGTGTTGACTATTCCCATGAAAAAATCTAATTTGTATGCCATTTTATCCTCAAATTTCTTGACGGCAAATTCCACATAAGCTCTCATCGATTAATTTCCCTCCGCTGCCGGATCGTCCAGAACGACCCTTCCCTCGTAAATATCACGGATAATTCCGTCTATCTCCGGTTCACAGATAGAAATATCCTTGATATTTTTTTGTGCAAAAAGATTTTCCATGACCGTATTCATGGGTGCAACATTCAGATCAAATGTCTGTATTTCCTTTTCATCATTTTCAAGCAGTATTTCAATGGTCTTGGAATTGGCATATTTATTTTTTATCTGTTCAATGCTTCCGTCATATATCTTTTTTCCTTTATCAATGATGATCAGCCGATCGCAGACCTTCTCTATATCCTGCATATCATGGGTTGTGAATATAATAGTGGTCTTTTCTTTTGCATTGATATACCTGATGAATTCCCGTATCTTTTCCTTCGCCACCACGTCCAGTCCGATCGTCGGTTCATCCAGAAACACGATTTCCGGCGAGTGCAGAAGCGCCGCAACGATATCTCCCCGCATTCTCTGTCCCAATGACAGCTGCCTTACAGGCTGATTGATAAAATCTTCCATATCCAGAAGTTCCGTAAACAATTTCAGATTCTCCTCATATTTTTCCTGCGGTATTTTGTAAATGAATTTCATCAGTTCAAAGCTTTCTATTAAGGGCAGATCCCAGTTCAACTGTGATTTCTGTCCGAATACAACGCCGATATTTTTCACATACTGTTTTCTCTGCTTATACGGGATATACCCTTTTATGTTTACGTCCCCCGCATCCGGATACAGGATGCCCGACAGGATTTTGATCGTCGTGGATTTTCCTGCGCCGTTCGGGCCTATGAATCCGACGATCTCACCACGCTTTATGGAAAAGCTCACATCATCGACCGCTTTTTTTATCTCATATTTTCTGTTAAAAAGATATTGAAACGAAGCGGTTATGCCTTTCTCGCGTTTTGCGACCTTGTAATATTTCTTAATGTCCTGAACCATAATCATGTTTTCCATACTCGCCCTCCATATATCTTCTTAATCGTTCCTTCCAGATCAGGTTCAAACAGTCTGATATCCCTGATCTTACTTTTTTCCATCAGATGTTCCAAAATCCGGGTTGTTTCTATCTTGTGTATATCATAATCAATTGTTACCGTGTCCGAATCGATACTGTATTTCTCCAGCGGAAGGTCTTCAAAATCAGGAAGCTCATCCGATATCCTGACTTCCATCCGATAATGGGGTGAAAACTCGTTTATAATACGCTCTGTTTTTCCGTCAAGAATGATCTGCCCTTCATCAATCAGAATCACTCTGTCACAAAGCTTTTCCACCTCTGCAAGATTATTGCTTGTATAAATGATCGTAGAATGCTTTTCCTGCCTATAAGTTTCAAAAAACTGCATGATCTTATGCTTAATGGAAACATCCACGCCGATCAGGACTTCGTCGAGCATCAGAATCTTAGGCTCCGCAAGCAGGGCATATACAAGCTCACATCTCATTCTTTCTCCCAACGATAGATTTCTCGGCCTCATATTCATAAACGCTCCGGTTTCAAAAACTGCCTCCAGCCTTCCCAGCCTGCTTTCATAAGCCTGGGGATCAATCTGATACATTTTAATACAATTCTCCAACGAAGCCTTCACTGTAAGATCTTCCCATAATTGAGACTTGATTCCTGATACATATACCAAATCCTTAAGAGCCTTCTTATCTTCTATTAAGCTCTCCCTGCCATTTGTCCTGACAAATCCGTTGTCCGGCTTTACCGCTCCGGCTATTACATTCAGCAATGTCGTTTTACCCGCGCCGTTCAATCCAATCAAGCCTACATTTTCATTTGAGGAAATATGCAGAGAGATTTCTTTTAACACTTTTTTATTGCCAAAAGTCTTAGATACATCCTTTAATATGATCAGAAGCATTCACCGCCTATCTTACATATTTTGCTTTGCAAAAAACGAGCAAGCTCGTTTGCGAGATTCGCTTCGCGAACTCGAAATATGCCGTGAAATCTAATATTACATAAAAAATCCCGCACGTCAACGAATGCGGGATAAACAACCTCTATATAGGGATAAGCAGCACTTATCCCAGCATAACTCTTACAATAAACATTCCATCCTTCTCATAAATATCAATATTGCCCTCATACTTTTCCGTAACCGCTTTCATCTGCTTCATACCGTATCCATGCCCCGGCTCTTCCTTGGAAGATGCCAGTTCCGGATTATCTTTTAAAACAGAGCCGTCAATACTGTTCTTAACTGTTATGACATCAAATCCTTTCTCAGATACTATATTCACTTCCAGCTTTTTGCCCTCCGACTCTAAGGCACCGCTTATCGCATTATCAAGCATATTATTCAGAAGTGACGAAAAATCCACGCTGTCCATATAAGAAAACGACAGATTTTCTATCTCTGCTTTTATCTCTATACCCTGCTCTTTTGCCATGGAGAGCTTACTGTTAATAATATAACTCAACAGGGAATTGCCCACGTTGACATAGGTATACATCCGATTCAGCTTGTCCAGAATCTCTCCCGCATACTGCTTGGCTTCCTCTGTTTTGTTCTCCTCCAGATACGAGAGAATGACCAGCGTATGATTTTTCATATCGTGTTTTAACAGACCGATCTGCTGCTGAATCCTGCGTATTTCTTCCGCCATCTCCTGCTGTTTATCATAATCGTCACGGATATCCGACAGTTTCTTTTCCATATCCAGATTGTCTGCCAGATATCTCGTGAGCAGTTTATCCTGTTCCTCATATTTCGCCTGATCGGCTTTTCTCTTATTGATTTCCCCAATCAACAATATTCCCAGTATTATTATGATTACCGCAAGAATCACATACATATTTTCTGCCGCCCTCTAATTTCGAAGCATCTCGAGAATCTTTTTCCGTACCTCTTTTTCATAACTCCTGCCCACGGGAAGCGCTATGGTTTCATCGCCGGCTCTCAGTAAGACTTCAGAGTTTCTCAGTTTTTCGATGTAATCCGCATTGACCAGATAACCTTTATGGCACCTGATAAATCCCTTGCCCTGAAGTTCATTCAAAGCATTCGTCATAGTTTCTCTAATACGGATCATTTCATCACAGGTCCTTATCATGAGATAATTTTTCTCAGCCTCTATATAGATGATATCTTTAATGAGCACCCTGATTAGCTCCTGTCCCTTCCGGAACACTAATTCCTGCTTGTTTTCCAACAATTCCCGGGTAACCCGCTTCACTAATTCATCGATTTCCTGATCGATATACGTTTTACGGATAAATCCGAAGGGTCTGTATGCAAAAGTCTGGTAAACCAACGCGTCATGACTGGTTATGAATATCAGAATCGTTTTCAGTCCATGCTCATTGATATATCCCGCGATATCCATTCCATTATGATAGGGCATATCTATATCAAGAAACAATACGTCTATCTTCTCGCTTTGAATGCATTCCATCAGTTCTCTTGAATCATCAAAACCGGTGTAACGCGCCAATATGTCATTTTCATCAAAACAGCTCCGGACTTTTCTCAGGATATCATCCAGGATTTCCTTTTCATCATCGCAGATTACTATATGATACATCTTTCTTCCTCATTTCTGCGCTTTAGCCGTAATGATATTGGGACGGCGGCATTGGCCACAGACTACGTAGCTTTCGCTTACACAAATTCATTATGACGGGTTCTTCATCGCCTTTTCCCACTTGCCGCTATGATACCTGATCTCATAACAGATCCCGCGGAACATCCAGTCAATCGTCATCGCAATCCAGATCCCCATCAATCCCAAATGGAATACGTTACTGAAAAAGTACGCCGTGCCGATTCTAAACACCCACATAGACACAATAGCGATCACCATCGTCCACATCACGTCGCCCGCCGCGCGCAATGTATTTGGCAGGGAAAAAGACGGCACCCACGCAAACGTACACATAACGGCATGGAAGCAGATAACCTGCACCGCCAACGCTTCCGTCTCCGGCGTCAGATGATAGAGTAAAAGCACTTCCCGGCACGAAAGAATCATGATAACAGACACCGCTATCATACAGATATTTGTCAGGCGCATCAGTTTTTTCGTATAATACCTGACCTGTCCGTAATCCCCTGCGCCGATACAATAAGATGTCACAGATAAAATTGCCATGTTGATCGCCATGCCCGGCAGGATATTGAAATTCGCCACCGTACCGCAGACTGCATTTGCGGCAATCGCCGATGTGCCGAAAGTGGATACCAGACTTAAGAGCAGGATTTTTCCCAACTGAAAAAGGCTGTTCTCCAGGCCGTTCGGGATTCCGATATACAGGATTTTCTTAATCTGCTCCAAATTAAGCTTCGCGGTCACCCGATGCTTAAAACAGATCACTTTGTCCGCTCGGAATAGAAGATAAAAAATAATGCCTGCCGCAGTGGTTCTGGACACGGTAGTGGAAATCGCCGCGCCCGCCACTCCCATGTTACATCCGAAAATAAGAATGGCATTGCCGATCAGATTCATCAAGTTCATCAGCAGCGATATGTACATTGTCGTCTTGGAATCTCCCATGGCTCTGAAAAGTGCGGCGCAGCCGTTATAAAGCGCCAGCGGGCAGATCGAAAGCCCGGTAATAATCAGATAAGTCGTGGCACTGCTCATGACCTCTGCTTCCACCTGACCGAAAATCGCCCCAAGGATCGTCTTATGCCCGCCGAGCAACACGACTGTGGTAACTACCGAAGCATACACCAAAAAAAGAACCATCTGCCACGCAGACCGTCCCGCTGCCTCCTCGTTGCGCTGCCCCAGAGCATGTCCGGCAACAACGGCGCCGCCGGTAGCCAGCGCCGCAAAAACC
Organism: Lachnospiraceae bacterium; assembly: GCA_014804655.1. Lineage (GTDB taxonomy): Bacteria > Bacillota > Clostridia > Lachnospirales > Lachnospiraceae > UBA3282. The sequence continues at coordinate 5,729 of JAAUZK010000053.1, forward strand.
TGAATAATCAAAATATTAATATTATCCACCAGAGAAACACCCGATACCGCCGCCTCTCCCACGCCGGAGATCATGACAGTATCCAGCATACCGACCAAGATAGCCAGAAGCTGTTCCATGATCAAGGGCAGAATCAGTTTCTTAAGATCAGCATTACTATAGAACTTTCCCTGTACTTCTTCCTTCGTGTGCATCGTCCGTCACTGTCCTCACATAGATTATGAACCTTATTCTATGCCTATTCATCATCAATGTAAAGTACCTTCCCTATGTCGTACAGCACGTTCAGCCGAAGACCCTCTCCATAGCGTTACGCAATCATACGGAGCTAGTCTAGCATACATGCTGATGCAGATATTTCTCTCTGGTCGCTAATCCCCCGCGGATATGCCTCTCTGATTTATTGACATCCAGCACTTTCCTGGCTTCTGCTGCCAGTGACGGGTTCAACTGTATTAGGCGGTCTGTTACGTCTTTATGTACCGTACTCTTACTAATCCCAAACTCCTTCGCAGTCTGTCTCACCGTAGCATTATTCTCAATGATATAATTGGCAATCTGGATTGCACGTTCCTCAATATAATCTTTCAAAAGGAAACCCCTCAGAACACTTTTTTACATTGTATGAAGTGGTTTGAGGGGTTAT
>JAAUZK010000054.1 GCA_014804655.1 Lachnospiraceae bacterium
ACCCCTCAAAAAGCGTCGGCACTTGACGAGGTATCTCACGAGTCTAGTGTCCGCTACGCTTTTTGCGGAGCGAGAGCGCGGTGACGCAGATATTAACTTCACTCTGAGCGACCGGGTTGTCCAATGTGTGAATAATAACAAATAATTAGCGGCATATATCATAGATAAACTCTGCATTCTTATCCATCGCCTCGTAAGCCGTCTTAAAAGGCGACATCTGGAAGACATGCCACATTCCCTTGAATATGTCCAATTTAACGGACACGTTCGCATGCAAAAGCTTCTGATAGAGCATCACGGAGTCATCTAACAGGATTTCATTATCCCCCACCTGAATATACGTGGGCGGAAATCCCTCATAATCGCCAAAAAGCGGTGAAATCAAAGGGTCCACAAGCTCCTGCCCCTCGGCATAATTCCGGATCATGTCCTCCAGATACGCCGCATTCAGCACAGGGTCTATCTCCGACCGCGTCTCATGGGATTTGCCTGATGAAGTAAGGTCTGTCCATGGTGACATCAACACAAGTCCACGGGGAAGAAGCCGCCCTTCTTCTTTCAGCTTCAGTGTCAGAGACAAAGCCAGATTGCCTCCCGCCGAATCTCCCGCCAGTATGATATCTCTTGCCCCATATCCCAACAGCATCAGGTAGTTCCACACCCGCATGGCATCCTCAGTCGCCGCCGGATAAGGATTCTCCGGAGCCAGTCTGTAGTCAAAACTCAGCACATCCATAGATGTAGACATCGCCAGCTTATTGGTCAATGTTCTGGCATACAGGCTGCTGCCTGTGGAGTAACCGCCGCCGTGGCAATACAGAATCACATATTTTTTCATATGCGCACGGTTAACATAATTCCATTCTCCGTGCAGAACCTGCTCCTCCGGGGACTGCGCCGGAATATCCAACACCTCTGTCAGCACATCCTTGCTGTTTCCCAGAATCGCTCCGAAGTGATCCTGAGACTGACGGTGTTTCTCGATATCCGTATTCTCCACTACACCGTGCATCCGTTTAATCAGATTCATCAAATTCGCATTTTTCTTATCCGTAATTGTCATATAATATCCCTCTCTATCGCACTTGAAAATGCCTTTTGTTACTATTCACACATTGGCCGACCCGGTCGCTCAGAGTGAAGTTAATATCTGCGTCACCGCGCTCTCGCTCCGCAAAAAGCGTAGTGGACACTAGACTCGTGAGATACCTCGTCAAGTGCCAACGCTTTTTGAGGGGTTCCTTCAGATATCAACTCCCCTCTGAGCTTAGGCTGTGGCGTTGGTATAAATAGTATCACTTTTTCAAGTCCAAATGTATAAATATAACAGAATTTTAACATAAACTCCCATATATATGATATGATATCTAATATATACCAAATTGAGCTTCTGTCTATTGTGAATCTATAGTAAACAACATAGCAAATTTCCATGACACAAATATAGACACCTTACGGCTTACGTTACACTGAATCGACCGAAAAAGCAAGAGGATTTCGACATAACTATGGCAAGAAAACAGACCGCGCCAAACAGAATATCAATACAGAATGTCAAAACCAGAAAAGATGTCTGGTATAAACTGGATCTATCCGCCATTGTCTACCCAACTTTGCAGCGGAGCGACTTTTCCTCAGTCTACCGCCTGTCCGTCGTTCTCAAGGATGCAATCGATCCGGAACTGCTGCAGCAGGCGCTGGACATGACGCTTCCCCGCTTTCCCACTTATAAGGTGGCGATCCGCAAGGGATTGTTCTGGCGTTACTTAGAACCCAACAACAGACCCGGCCCCTACGTCAGGGAAGACATCAAGAATCCTTGTATGCCCATGCCCTTTAAGGGTAGCAACCGTTATCTTATTCGGGTATACTATTACGGTAACCGCATTGCACTGGAAGCACATCACTGTCTCGGCGACGGCACCGGCGGCATGTGCCTGTTGCAGACACTGACTGCCACCTATCTTGGGCTGCTCGGACATGCCGTGAAGCCGGAAGGATTCGTGCTTAATATCAAGGAAGAACCTGATCCGGAAGAATTGGAAGATGCCTATATGCGCTATGCACACGCGCAGGTATGCCCACCCCGTCCGGCAGAGAAAACCTACCGCGTAAGAGGAACCAAGGAACCCTTCTATACTTTAAACATCATCGACGGAATCATGTCCGTGCGCGAGGTTATGGCTGTTGCCAAACAGTATAATGCCAGCATCACGGAATATCTGAACTCGGTTCTGCTCTACGCCCTGCTGCAGAAACAGAGTAATGACTTCCATATCCGTCTGCGTCCGGTACGTATTGCCATGCCGGTCAACCTGCGACGGTTCTTCCCGTCCAAGACACTGCGCAACTTTATCACGATGGTCTATCCCTTCGTTGATCCCAGACTGGGGGATTACACCTTTGAAGAAATCGTGGAACATGTGCGAAATTACATGCGTTATTATATAAACAGGAATATGCTGCGGGGCGACATCACTACCAACGCCGCTACACAGCGCAATCCCGTGATCCGCGTCGTGCCGCTTTTTATCAAGGATTTCGTGGTGCGAACCTTTTATACAAAAGTACAGGATAAAAATTCATCCGCCGGTCTTACAAATATGGGTGCTCTGCACGTGCCAGCGGATATGAAGCCCTATATTGAACGCTTCGACATCTATATGGGACAACCTTTTTCCTCCCGCACCAACTGCGCCGTTATCAGTTTTGATGACATCCTCACGATCAACTTCGCAAGCAGCATCGTGGAAGCCGATGTGGAACGCTGCTTCTTCCGCAAACTGGTGCAGGACGGAATCCACGTCAAAATCGAAAGTAACCGCTCGGACAACTATAATAATTGAAAGAACGAGGAACCCTTATGTCTTATTGTGTAAACTGCGGCGTAGAGCTGGAAGCCTCTTTGAAGGAATGCCCGCTCTGCCACACTCCTGTTATAAATCCCAGAGATCTGGGCAAAGAGCCCACGTCCTCTCCCTATCCCACCGATAAGGGGCAGGTCGAAGTCGTAAAACGCAAGGATCTTGGCATCCTGATCTCGGTCGTATTGTCTGCCACAAGTGTGACCTGCCTGCTGTTAAACCTGCTCGTATTCGATGCCTCTCTCTGGTCTCTTCTGGTGATCGGAAGCTGCATGTGCCTGTTTGTATTCAGTTTCCCGGCAATCTTCTACAGCAAGACACCGATCTATCTGTCTCTGCTCGCCGACGGTGCCGCAGTGGCGGTCTATCTGTTCCTGATCACATTTCTGACCGACTCGGACATATGGTTCTGGCAGGTTGGACTGCCCATCGTAGTGATTCTGTCCGTACTGGCGGAATTTTATCCTCTGCTGGCAAAGTTCCATCCGCTCACGATCTTGTCCTGCTCACTTTGTATCTTTATCGAGATACCCGTCTTCTGCGTGGCTCTTGAACTGCTGATCCGACATGTTCTGCTGCTTCCCTACCGCATCACATGGTCGGCTGTGGTATTGACAGTATGCGTGATCATCGATATTGCACTGATCACGATCCTCGCAAAAAAACGCCTGCGCAACGAAGTGCGCAGACGACTGCATTTCTAGTAAACTTTTATTTTTGGTGCTTCTCTTCCGCTTCCTCGAGAGAGCTGTACCCATAGAACAAAGTCTCGTTGGCGATAGTCTGTTTCAAAAGGCTCTCGCCTTTCTCATACGCCTCCAACGTCTCCCGATAGATCAGCTCCAGCGTATGCGTGGAATATGTCAGGAGTTCTCCCCTTAGATAACTCTCCATGGACGACCCGGCCATAATACCGTCTTCCGCCGTAGTAAGTACCCTTCCCCGGTTCCGCAGATTCGGATAATCCCGCAGCATAGCGGCATCCCATTCCAGATTGATCTGTACGATCTTCTCCACCAGCTCCTTCTTATCGGACACATCCGGGAGATGCTCCTTGATCTCCTCGTACTCCTCCGGAAAAGTACTCTCCATCATTCTCCCGTATTTCTCAAACACGAGATTCCTGCCCGCAGCATAAGCCGTCCTGCAATCCTCCAGATAGCTGTGCAACACTTCATCGGAATAAACCATCCATTGGCTCATGCGCATCTTAAAGAATGTGTCCGGATCATCCTGACAGGAAGCCCTGCCGCCGGTATTATAGACCTGTTGAAACAATTCCCACTCCGTCTGCGTGATATCAAAAATAAGCTGCTCTCTGGCACTGATGTCAGCCATGGTTCTTCCTTCTTTCTTTAACTTCTATTTCTTCTCCTGTATCAACGGAAGTTTGCTCTGCACCTCATCCTTATCAGATGTCATGACCAAGTTCATCAGCTCATCGACCGTACACTGACCGACTGCCTCCGTATACTCTGTATGAGACGTGACAAGCGCCTCTCCCTCTACCTTAAGATAAATGGCGTCAGCTTCATAATTCTCCAGAAACGTATTGACAATTGAAGCTACGATTATACATTCCGCCTCTTTTGACATGGTTCTCAAATATTCGCCTGCTGCCTTGGACAGATCCAAATGCAGGACTTTTTGCTCATCCTGCAGTTCTTCCTCGAAAGAAAGTACTTTCGTGTCCAGAGATACGATATTATGCTTTGCCAGTGCATCTGCCAGCGCTTCCGGTGTCATTTCTTCAAGTTCTACCGTCTCTTGGTTCAATTCATGAGATGCTCCGTTACCGTAATAGACCACCGCTGTTTCTGTCAGAAGATCCTCCTGCTCTGACTTCTGTTCCTCTGTTACCGTCGTGCTCTCGGAATCGTCAGTTTCCGGGACCTCCGGCTTCTGCTCCGATTCCTGTGTATCCGGTGTTTCCTCCGCTGTCAGCTCCTGCGGTTCCTGTGTCTCTTCCTCTTCGTCCAACAACAGATATTCCAGTGAAGTGACAAGCAGGTCTTCTGAGGACATCTCCGGTACCACCATCTCACCCGATGCCACGGTCTCGCTTGCCCTGCTGCCGCACGCCGCCAGAAGCGTCGTCACAGCGACAATCGCCAATACTGCTTTATTTCTATTTTTCATAACTTCTCCCCTTTAATACGATCAAACAAAAAACGCCGTTATACCGCTGTTTTCATACTTTATTCCGGCGGTATTACGTGAATCGGGTTTATTCTATCATACTCAATAGAAAAAAGCAAAAGAACTTTTTATTATCTTACCGCAGGGGCACATTAAGAGTTATTATTCACATGTTCGACAAAGATAACGCCTGAACAGATAGAGAATTCTCCGTCAGCTCGCTTTCGCTCCGTAAAAACGGACGCACAGATGGCAGTTAATATCTACGGAGTCGCGCTTTCGCTCCGTAAAAAGCGTAGCAGATGCTAAACTCGTGAGTTGCTTCGCAACTCATGACCTCGTTAAGCACTGACGCTTTTTAAGGGACTCCTTAAGATATTCGCTTCCATCTGTGCTGAGTATTGATTAACGCGAAATAGTAATACCGTTTTTGATTACTTCTTGTAGGGTTAAGTCTTTATCGGTCACTAGGATGTCGGCTTTTCGGCGGGGCTGTAGGATACCGCACTCGTCTTCAAGGCCCACGGCTGTGGCAGGATTCAGGGTTGCTGCCCTGACTGCTGTTTCTACGGGTATCCCCATCTTGACGGCGGTCCGCATGCAGTCATATAAATTCGTCGCGCTGCCTGCAATGGTGCCATCCTCTAAGGTTGCCAGGTTGCCTTGTACACGTACCGGCTGGCCGCCCAGAGCGTACATGCCGTCCTCCATACCGGTCGCCATCATACTATCGCTTATAAGCACCACACGCTCTGCGCCGAACAGCTTAAATGTGTTTCTCACTGCACTGGGATGAATATGGATTCCGTCACAGATCAATTCCGCCTCCACCCGCTCGTCTTCCGCTGCCGCACCGATCACACCGGGCGCTCTGTGGGTAAAGGGCGGCATGGCATTATAGAGATGGGTCACGTGCGCCGCACCTGCCTCAATCGCCGCCTTCGCCGTTTCATAATCTGCGCATGTGTGCGCGATGGAAAAGCGGAATCTGTCTCTGCCCGCCCTGATACACTCCAGCGCACCCTCCGTCTCCGGCGCGATCACCACAATCCTGATCATGCCTTTCGCGGCCTGCTGCAACCTGTCCAGCATCTCCATATCGGCTTTATGAATATAAGCGGGATTTTGAGCGCCCTTTTTCTCCATGGAGATAAACGGTCCTTCCAGATAAATCCCCTTTATGACTTCACCGAGCGCGATACCTTCCGGCAGTGTCTTTGTCTCAACCGACGCAGCACACACTGAACAGATATCCGTAAGCATCTCCTCGGACAGCGTCATAGTGGCAGGCGTAATGGTCGTAATGCCGTGTGTCAGTTCATAAGACGCGATGGCACACATCGCTTCCGCCGTACCATCGCAGAAATCATAGCCCGCACAACCGTGAAAATGTGTATCCACCAGTCCCGGCAGGATATACCGTCCGGACTCTTCCTCCGTCAACTGTTCCTCTTCCAAACGTTCGACCGTCTCAATCATATCGCCCGTTATTGTTATCTCCCCTGCCTCAAAGCAAAATCGATCCGTATAAATCATTCCCCTGATCGTCCGCATGATATCGCTCCTCCTATATTACTGCACTGCTTTATAGTACTCTGACAGCGCCGCCTCATCGCCAACCAGTATCACATCATTGTGAAGCTGAAGTACGGAAGCCGGTACCTCCGGTGTGATCGGACCGAGGAATGCCTTCTTAACGATATCTTTCTTGCTGTCCCCGGAAACAATTACAACAATCTTCTTCGCCTGCATGATCGACTTGATTCCCATCGTGTATGCCTCCTTCGGCACATCATCGACGGAATCAAAGAAACGTGCATTGGCGGATATGGTACTCTCTGACAGTTTCACGCAGTGCGTTTCCTTGCCGAAAGCGCTTCCCGGTTCATTGAATCCGATATGTCCGTTATGTCCCATCCCCAGAATCTGCAGATCAATACCCCCGTGGATGCGGATAATCTCATCATAGTCTCTGCACGCCTTCTCCGAATCCGATTGTGTACCATCCGGTACATAAGTATTCTTTTTGTCAATGTTAATATGATCAAACAGATGAGTATTCATGAAATACCGATAACTCTGTTCATTGTCCGGCTGCAAGCCTCTGTACTCATCCAAGTTGATGCTGTGTGTCTCCGAAAAATCAAGATCACCTTTTTCATACCATCTGATCAGCTGCTCATATGTGCCGATCGGCGTTGAACCGGTCGCCAATCCGAGCACACAGTCAGGTTTCATGATCACCTGCGCCGATATGATATTGGCCGCCACCCGGCTGGCATGATAGTAGTCTTTCGCACAATATATTCTCATGATAATTCTCCCTCGCTCTCTTTTTCGTTTTGTTGTTACCTCTTTCTGTGTTTCTTCCTTTCCCTTATTACTCCCTCAACACACTAATGCGTATTCCTGTACTCGTTGGCAGACATCCCCTCCATCTTCTTAAAGACCCTGGAAAAGTGTGCCAAATCCTGGAATCCTACCATTTCCGCTACATCGCAGATACGAAGAGACGGGTCCTTTAACAGTTCCTTGGACTTCTCCATGCGGGCACCGTTCAAAATATCCGAGAACGTCTTACCGGTATGCTTATTCAGAAGCTTGGATAAATGCCACTGACTCACATAGACCTGATCCGCCACATCGGCCAGACGCAACTTCTCCTGCGAGTTCTCCCGAATATATTCCAGCGCGTTCTTCACGATAAAACTGTTAGCCTCATTGTTCTCCGGCTCTCCGTTTCCCTCTGTCCCTTCTTCATTCCCGTTCGAAGATTTCTCATCGTTTTCGGGCTGTTCCGTCGTCGATATCCCCATCTGTTCCAGCCGACTCGTCGCAGCTTCAATGGCCTCCTCCAATTCATTCATTTTGGAGGGCTTAAGCAGGAATCTCGACACGCCAAGCTCGATCGCCCTCCTCGCATACTCGAATTCCCGATAACCGGTCAAAATAACAATCTGCATATCGGGAAACTCTGATTTCAGACCGGCGATCATCATAAGTCCGTCCATTTCCGGCATATTGATATCCGTAATAATGATATCCGGTCTTTCCTCGCGGATCAATTCCATCCCTTCCCTGCCGTTGTAAGCACAGCCCGCAACCTGACAGTTCCACTTCTCCCACATCATTGTTTTGGACAATCCTTCCACGATCAAGGGTTCATCATCGATAATTGCCACTTTGTACATACCAATTCCCTCATCAATCAAATTCGCATCTTTAATAATACCTAAAAAAACGCTTTTATCCAATATTCAAAGTGAATTTTTTTCGAGTTTGCAAAGATGCGCAGCATCTCATTAGCAATATCTCGCAATTGAGCGCAGCTCTCAATCGAACGCAGTTCGATTTTTTAACCTTTCACAGCACCTGCGGTCATACCCTTAATTATGTACTTCTGTAAGAAGCAATATACAATAATGACAGGAACAATGATCAACGCTACTACAGCCGCCATCATACCGTAATCGGTGCCCTCCTTAGCGCTTATGTTATTCAACATCATGGTAATACTGTACATATCCGGTGTTCTCAAGAAGAAGGACTGTGTAAACAGGTCATTATAGCTCCACAGGAAGGAGAAAATCGCCACCGTTGCAAAAGAAGGCTTCGTCAAGGGCATGATAACCTTAAAATAGATCTGATATGCATTACAGCCCTCCATATAAGCCGCCTCTTCCAACTCAATCGGCAGCCCTTTAATATAGCCCATCAGAACTACCATGGCAAATGCCATATTTCCTGCCACCTGCGGTAAGATAACAGACAACATATTTAAAATCCAACTTCTTGTATTGGCGATCCCCCATGAAAACTCCATCTGAAATACCGAAATAACGGTAGCAAAAGCAGGAAACATCATAGCTCCCACAACAAGAGAGTTGATCAGTCCGGATCCCGCAAACTTATATCTGGCAAGTGCATACGCTCCCATGCCCGCAAGCAGGACTACAAGCAACGCCACCATGGTAGAGATAAATAAGCTGTTCTTGTATGCTCCCAGAATATCCGCCGTCTTAAATGCCTTCTTATAATTCGCCACTGTAAACAACTCACCCAAAGGCAGTGCAAAAGAGTTTCCCAGAATCTTGTCTTTGGCCTTAAAGGAGTTCTGTACCACCCAGATGATCGGATAGACTGTGGTCAAAGCCCAGATGATCAAACCCAGATACACTACGATCATTCCAACCGAAATCTTATTTTTCTTCGTCATAGCTTATCTCCTCCTAATAGTCTTTCTCACGGAAAATCCAATTAACCACCTTGGCCAGCACAATTCCGAGCGCTACGATCAGGACTGCCAGTGCCGCGCCGTAATCCACATTCTTCGTTTCCATTGTCTGATAATACATATAAGTACCGGTCAGGAAGGTTGTCTTAAGAGGCATACCCTTCGGGAACATAACCCACGGAAGATCGAATACCTTGAGTGCGCCGGTAACAGCCAGGACACTACAAGTACAGATCACATTGTGAAGCATCGGAATGGATATGTACCGCACTCTCTGCAGGGTAGTTGCACCGTCGATTCTTGCCGCCTCATACATATCATCGGATATATTATTAAGGCCTGTGACAAGAATTACGAAATAGAATCCCACATACTGCCACATAACCGGCAGCATCATCGTAAAGAGGGCGATTCCCTCCGCCTTCCAGTCCGTAAGTTCTTTCTTGCCTAACACTTCTAACAACTGATTGACCATTCCCTTGTCATACAGGAAAATCAAGTTAAACATTAAGCCTAATGCGGTCGCAGAGATAACAATAGGAAAGAAGAACACGGTTCTAAAGAACTGTTTGCCTCTGCCGATATTGTCAACCATGAGTGCCAGTACGATCGCGATTCCCACCTGCCCTATCAATGTTACAAGCATCATCACGATTGTATTCTTGACGGAAGTCCCCACGTTCCGGTCTTGGAACATTTCCACATAGTTACTGTACCACGGTGAATTAAAAGTGGTTCCGGACATACCAAGCCGTTTGATCTCCATGAAACTGTTAATAATATTTTTAAAAAAAGGATAATAAAGAAACAGAATCATAAACAGGAACGCCGGTAGCAGGAACACTAACGCCGGCTTCTTATTTCGATAAATATTTGCTCCCATAAGACACCTCCATATTTTATTATTTCTTTTTTAAAAGGGGCAGGGTAATACCCTGCCCCTCTTAGCTCTAGACATTTTACGCTATTTCTTACTGATTATAATAGGTATCAAGACCTTCTGCCACTGCGTCTTCTGCTGCAACTCTTCCTGTTACGATCTCCGGCATACCATCGAAGGTAGATACACGACAGTCACCCTGGAACAGATCCTGTACTGCTGCTGTCAGAGATGTTGCGCCTCCTATCATATCCATCGCCTTAACCTGCAGACTGGTAAATTCTGACTCATCCAATTCCGGAGCATTCTTCAGTGCAGATTCACCAAACTTCGCGAATCTCGGAATCACTGTATCAGATGTCATATACTCCACAAAGCTTACTACTGCTGCCTGTTTCTCCGGATCTTCCCATGCTTTTCTTGTAATAAAGTAACCAGATGAAAGACCACCAATCAGATCGCTTGCTTTTCTGTCGCCCTTGCCGGGAACATAAGTTACATCAAATTTATCAAGTTTCTCTGTATCCAACGTAGAAGGATCTGCCGGATCAGACTGACAAGCGCCTACAATACCGCCGACTTTCCAAGAACCGTCGATCAGGAATGCTGCCTTACCATCCGTGAACATTGCGAATGTTTCGTCATCTGTTGCAGAAAGTGTATTTTCAGGGAAATAACCCAACTCATACAGTTCCTTGATATCATTCATACCTGCAATCCAAGCCTGACCGTTTGTATCATCAATGTTCTCAGGGATCTCAAGGTGTGTGTCCGGAGACTGGTTGTTAAAGATTGCGAACTCCCACCAATAATGCGGAACATTGCCTAATGCTGCTGCGATCGGTGTATAACCTGCCGCTTTGATCTTTTCGCAGTCTTCTTTAAACTGATCCATGGTATAATCTGCGCCCGGTCTGGATACGCCCGCTTCCTCAAGAATTTCTGTGTTGAAGAACATTGCCTCCCAGTAACCGTTTGCCGTTACTGCATAGATCTTATTGTCAACCAAAGATGCCGGCATCAGATCATCATTCATGTTTGCTGCATATTCAGGGTACACTGCACGAATCTCATCAATAGGTACAACCTTGCCTGCCTCAACAAAGCTGTTGGAATCTGCTCCATTGAAGAAAAACAGTACATCAGGTTCAGAACCTGTCTCGAAGTCTGTTACAACTCTTGCCTTGAAAGCTTCGTTAGAAGTTGCGGAAGTATCAACCACCGTGTTACCTGTTGCCGCTTCCCATTCCGCCACTGCATCCTTGTAATTCTGTGCATTGGTATCCTCACCTGCGAATGTGGTAGTTACTACCAGTTCTACCGGTCCTGTAGGTTCTGCTGCAGGTTCTGCTGCAGGCTCACTCACTGTCTCGGCTTCTGCGTCGCTGCCTGTATCACTTGCTGCTTCACTCTCTGTGTTTGTAGAAGTCTGGGTGTTGCTTGACTCATTGCCCGAACCGCCACAAGCTGTCATGGATAATACCATCGCTCCTGCGAGCATTGTTGCAATTACTCTTTTTTTCATTACTTTTCCTCCCTTTCTTTTTGAAGATGTTTGTTTCATCTATGCACTTATCATACTCCGTAAATCAGAAAAGCGTAATTGTTGGTGTTGTTCTTTTTTGCCTTTTATTGTTCTGTTGGCACAACAATTTTCAGCAAAATTGTACTAACCGTATATCCCTCGTCATTGCCGGCTATGAACAATCCACAATCCGATCCGTAGATCATCTTGAGTCTCTGGTCAACATTACGAATGCCAAGACTCACTCTCTTCTCCTTAGACAATTCCACATCCGGCGACAGAAGCCTGTCTATCTTCTTCCTGTCTTCTTCCGATAAGCGTCCGTTATCCTCCACTTCTATACATAAATATCCATCTTCACGCTCATAAAGCCTGATTTCCAACCTGCCCTGTTTCGTGATATCCATACCATGCTCCACCGCATTCTCCACGATCGGCTGAATAATCAGACGTGGCACCTGAATGTTCAAAAGGCGCTCATCAATATGCTTAGTGCATTGAAACTTCGCCCCGAAGCGTTGAGAAATGATAAAGAGATACGCATCCGCATAGGCCATTTCCTCCGCTATGGAGTGGAACTGCCGTTCTTTCCGGTTCATAGTCTCTCCCAACATAGTGGAGAGTGCCTCTATCATACCACTCACCTTGTAATTTCCATTCAAACGCGCCTCCCAGTTGATGATTTCCAACGTGTTGTTCAGAAAATGCGGGTTGATCTGGGACTGCAATGCCATGATCCTGGCATCCCTAAGCGCAATCTCCTCCAGATAGATCTTGTCAAACTGATTCTTAAGCTGGCAGGACATATGATTGAAGGAATCTTTCATCTGATAGAACTCCTCATTGTCTTCTTCATTCTCAATCTGTATACCCAGATTTCCCTCCCTGACCATATTGGACGCATTGACCAGCTCTTTCAACGGGAGAGATACTTTCTTATGGAAGAAACGCATCATCTGGACTACGAGGGGTATCATAAATATGAGCAGTATAATAAAAAGTGATTCCAGGCTGTTTATCCCGGCATGGGTGATCCGCTTGTCTACACAAACCGAAACTACCATCGTCCCACCGTATGCGCTCATCCTGCGATACGCATGAATGGCTTCCCGTCTGCCGCCCTGCACATATAACTCTTCCTTTTTTTCAAGCTGCTCTGTGATATGTTCCGACAGATACTGCGGATCATCTTCCCGTCCTCCCATCATCAGTTCCCCGTTCCAATATACAGTCGAGCCCATATAGCCCCAGATTCCGGCATAACTATCCATCAGCAAAGACGGATTCAATTCCAAAGTAAGTACAGCATAGGGTTGAAACTTAGAATTAACCAGATTCCGAACCATGTAGACTCTTCCCTCTATCCCTACTAACGTTGTAGCCGTATCAAGATTCTGTGCCACCTCGAGAAGCTGATCCATTGCCGTGTTATAGAAAAACTCGATGTCCCGATAGGTTCCTTTGCTTCTGGCTACATTCATCACATAATGTCTCTCCTCAGGATGATCCAACATGATCAGCTCTGCTGTCCGGCAGTTATCATTGAACTGATACTGCTGTTCTAAGAACTCCACCACGTCCCTGTGAAATTCATTCTCCTTCCCATCTTTAAGATAATCCTCGTAGCTCTTCGAGATCACATGCATATACGATGCGTTCTTAGAGGCAGTTTCGCAGTCTTTGAGCTGTATACTCATGATCTGCGTTGCTTTATCCATGGAAGTCATGATAGTATGCTCCACCTGCTCATGGCTGCTTACCGACACAAAAAAGATTATAATGAAGATCAACATAAAAAGAGGAAAAAACCACCCAAAAAGGAGCCACCTTATCATGCTCCATCTGAGCGATTTTCTTTTGCCGAATCTTTGATTGATCTGGTCAATAAATGCATTCATATTTGATTACGATCCTTTGTTGTTTTAGTTTGTATGTGCCTGCTATGAAATCTACAAGTATACCTTATACTTCTATATTTAAATATATTATAACTTAACTTTTTGACCAAGAAAAGCATGACTATAGATACCTTTTGCAACCCGAATCCTATTATATAACAAACTCCGCCGAAATTCTCCCGGCGGAGTTTGTCCGATTCACTAATATTATAAATTACAGTTGCACTTTGGCACAAGCAGCCGCTGTTACAATTCCAGATATTTCTCAAACACTTCACAGAAATCCGCTGCCGAACTCTTGTCTTTCATCTCGCAGAAGATACGAAGAAGCGGCTCAGTACCCGAGAAACGCACGGAGATCCATCCGCCGTCTTTTAAGTAGATCTTTAATCCGTCCAGATAAGAAATATTCTCAACCTCATAAGGGATCTGCGGCAGTTCCTTATCTTCCAAAAGCAGCTTGCGGATGTCCTCTTTCTTCTTAGGACTGAAACGGTAATCTCTCTCCACTAACGCCATTCCGCCGTACTCCTTGCGGATCGTCTCCATAATCTCTGACAGCTTCATACCTGTCACGGCGATCATCTCTACCAGAAGAGCCGATGCGTAAATACCGTCTTTTCCTTTAATATGCCCTCTCACTGCCATACCGCCTGAGGACTCTCCTCCGATAATGGCATCGGTAGCAAACATCTTCGCCGAAATGTGTTTAAATCCTACCGGAACCTCATAACACTTCTCACCGAAACTCTCCGCCACTCTGTCAAGCAGATGTGTAGTACATATGTTTCTGACTGCCGGTCCGTGCCATCCCTTGTATTTTACCAGATAATAGTATAACAGCACGAGAATATCATTCGGATGCAGGAAATTGCCCATATCGTCGATGACACCGATCCGGTCAGCATCACCGTCTGTCGCAATACCCAGATCGCAGCGTCTGTCGATCACGTAATTCTGTAAAGCACGCAGAGTCTCTGCAGTAGGAGCCGGCAATTTGCCACCGAAAAGAGTGTCATGTCTCTCATGAATGGTCTCCACCTCACATCTTGCGGTCATAAGGATCGTTTTTAAAGAAGTCTCGCTGACACCATACATCGGATCGAGAGCAACTCTCAGTCCGCGCGCCTTCACTTTCTCCATATCCACCGTATCAATGATGCTGTCAAGATACTCATTTAACGGATAGATCTCCTCAATCAGTCCTTTTTCGATGCCTTCAGAGTATACCATCTCATCCACCGGAATATCTGTCACCTCATTGATGTAACGCTCGATATCGGCTGTCTGTACCTCGTCCGCATCCCTGCCGCCGTAAGTGAACACCTTAATACCGTTGTAAGTCGCCGGATTGTGGCTCGCCGTGATCATCATACCGTAGTGAAATTCATGCTTCATAACATAGAACATTACAAGTGGCGTAGGAGCTGATTTATTGATCAAATATGCCTTGATCCCCTCCGCCGCAAAAACCTGTGCCGCCCACTGCATTGCTTCTTTAGAAAGGAATCTTCTATCGTAACCTAAAATGATACCCTCTTTTTCTACTTTTTCCTCCCTCATCTTATCACAGATCGCTCTGGATAAGATCTGGATATTTTCTTTCGTAAACTCATCCCCGATGACGGCCCGCCATCCGCCGGTTCCAAACTTAATCATTGTGCTTCCTCCTTGTTGTTATTGTATTTATGTTCCTTTTTACATTCTCTATATCACTTACATCACATCAGCCCATAACGACTTCTACCACATGCTTAGTGCCCGCTTCCATCGGCTCAATCTTATCTACGCCGACACCATCCACGCGAATCTCTTTAACTCCCTTCATGACACCGTCCGGGTTACATACCTTTATATCATACTCCGCCCCTCGCCATACACGAGTTGCCTGAAATTCTTTCCATTCCGCGGGAATACACGGATCGATCTCCAGCTTATCATAATCCGGCCAGATACCCAGCATGTATCTGGTAGCCGAGAAGTAAGACCAGCCGCCCGATCCTGTCATAAACGGATGCCTTGCCCTTCCGAATGCGCTGTGATCCTTTCCTGCCACAAACTGGCAATAGGAATATGGCTCCGACTCTCTGACTTCTATCTTATCATTCTGCCAATAAGGACAGAGCGCGTCATAGAACTTCATCGCCAGATCGCCTCTTCCTCTCATACAGGCTGCCGCCCATGCCCATGGATTTGGATGCGAGAAGATTGCGCCGTTTTCCTTAAGCCCCGGATAAACTCTGGTGACAAAACCGATGTCATCATCCGGCACAGTGTAAGACGGTGTATTTAAAAGGATTCCGTAAGGCGTATACAGATACTCGTCTATCGCCGCAAGTGCCTCGTCCGCTTTCTCGTCGTCGGCTGCTCCCGACAGAACCGCCCATGCGTTAGACTCTAAATGCACACGGCCTTCGACATCCGCCTGCGTACCGATCTTCTTACCGTTTGCAGTAATTCCTCTGATAAACCACTTGCCGTCCCATAGCTGTGTGTTGCATACATCCTTAACTTTCTCTGCAACCACCGTATATTTCTCCACATCTTCACCGTTGCCCAGATACTTGGCAAGACCGACAAACTGCTGCAGCGCCCAGTAGTGTAAGAAGCTGACCATAGCGCTCTCGCCGCCACCCAGATTCAGACAGTCGTTCCAGTCTGCACGAAGTCCTTTACAGATACCCGTCTGCCCTACCTGTCTGGTAGAAAAGTCTAAGATACGTTTCAAGTGATCATAGACCGTTTCCGTCTCCTTACTGCCTTCTAAGAATGTATCCGCATAAGGAAGCTGCTTAGAGGCAAAAGACACATCTCCCGTCTCCTTGATATATTCCGCCACCGATGCCACAAGCCAGAGCGCATCATCTGAGCAGGCATCTTTCAATCCATGTATGATACTGTTCTTATCCGGCTCCGGAATGACCGTGGGTGACTTGAACGGCTTCGTTCCCGTATCTTCCATAAACCACTCCGGCTGGAAAAGGTGCAGTCCGTAACCTTCGCTGGTCAATCCGCGCAGCAACTGTTCGATACGTTCCTTACACTTCTCCGGATTGGAGTGGGGAACCGTCATGGCATCCTGCGCCGTATCCCTGTATCCAAGCCCCACTCTGCCGCCTACTTCTATGAAAGAAGCAAATCTCGAAAACATAACATTGATCTCCGACTGGTACAGCGTCCATGTGTTGATCAAAGTATTCATACCCTCGTTCGGTGTCTTAATCTGCAGCTTCGAGCACTTATCCTCCCAGTACTGCTTTAAGTCCGTATAAACCGCATCCACTGCCGTCACATCCGAATATTTGGCACGAACGCGTCTGCCTTCCTCCCGTCGGCCCTCGCCCAGCATGAAGACAAGACGCACCTCTTCTCCCGGCTGTAAGGTCAGATCCTTCTGTAAGCTACCGCAGTGGTTTCCGCCTTTTTCATAAGAAGAAGAACATTTACCCGCTGCCACAGCCACCGGATTCGTCTCCGTATTATATGTCCCGATGAACCGATCCCGCATACAGTCGAAACCGTCCGGCTCAAAATTCGCCGTAAAATACTGATACCCTTCTTCCTCATAGAACAAGTCTTCCTCGATAATACCATCATCGTAGGAAGCGCCTGCACAATAGAGGCTCATCTGGTAATTCTGGTTGTCGATCATAATATGATGGAAAGAAAATTCCAGATAGGAGAATACGCTTAAGTTCCGCGCTTTATCACCTGTATTCCTGATCTTCACATCCCACAACTGCACTGCTTCGCCTCTGGGAATCACCAACGTCTGAGATGCCTTGATCCCCTCATATTCGCATTCATACACTGTATAGGACATACCGTGGCGGCAACTGTATTTCGCCTGATCAAGCGGCTTGCCCACGGGCTGCCAAGATACAGACCAGTAATCCGCATTGTCATTGTCCCTCAGGTACACATAGAATCCCGGTCTGTCCATAGGCACCGCATTGCCTCTGAAACGGCTGATTCTGTGGTACTCCGGTGTCTTGTAGAACAGATAGCCGCCCGCCGTATGGTTCACCACAGCAGCCATGTCCTCCACGCCGAGATAGTTCGTCCACGAACAGGGCAGATCTACCCTGTCGATGACGTATTCTCTGTTCTCATTATCAAAATGTCCGTATTGCATAATACCCCTCCATAACCCTTCCTAAGCATTTTCAACAGTATCGTTATTCATCTGCTTAGTCTTCATTATAAAGAGGCCGCTACCCTTTGAAAATAGTCTAATGTGTGAAAAATTGCCTTTTTTTGTTTATTTGCAGAATTAAAAGAAACCGAGAAAAACAGAAAAGAAAATAGGCTCCGCTTAAAATCAAAAAGTGAGGAACCCATACTATTCATCAAGGTTTCCTCACTTTTCATGTAGTGCAGGAAAAGAGACTTGAACTCTCATGGTATTGCTACCACACGGACCTGAACCGTGCGCGTCTGCCAATTCCGCCATTCCTGCGAACAAATGTTATTCTATCTTTTTTTTCGTTTCATGTCAAGCCTATTTGTGAATCTTTCTGAATCTATTTGTAAAAAAATGTGCAAAACTTCTCAACTATCATAAAAAATGAAATAAATGTAAAAAATCAGGTGGAAATCTCTTGACTTTTTGATATGGTGATAGTAAGATATTACTTGCGTTGTAAACGCATGCGGAAGTGCTGGAATTGGCAGACAGGCTAGACTAAGGATCTAGTGTTGGAAACGACGTGTGGGTTCAAGTCCCATCTTCCGCACGTAAAGAGTCTAGTATTTACTGGACTCTTTATTTTTTTTTGAGTTTCCCCATTTCTAAAATACGAATGCCCCAGAATCCTCTATTTTAAAGTGCTCAAACAGGTTCAGCTGCTGTGATTTTACCTTTTTCGGAAAGAAACCGCTTATTCCATTCCG
>JAAUZK010000055.1 GCA_014804655.1 Lachnospiraceae bacterium
TGTTATTGTCTGACAGCATCCGGAAAGAGCCATTTTAACAGTCTCCGGCATGTAGCCACTCTGTTATTCGTGGATTGGTTACCAACAGGCTAATGGTCCGCCGAGAGTCCTGCTGTCTATTTTCGTGGATCACGGTTTCCCGTGCGCACATAGAAAGGCCGCAGTTGACCCGAACCGTTTTGCTACCTGGCTCCTCCCGGATACTGTCAGATTGTTTCATTGTTATCTGTGGCAGAAATCTGCGCTCTGCCGCTGATTTCTGCTTGATTACCCTTATCATTGGGGCAGATGGCTATCATGGGCTTGCCGCAAAGCGGTGCGCAGCACCCTTGACTGACAGCTGGACGAATGATACCTCATGCTCCCTTTTCTTCTATATTTTCCGTCACCATCCCCCACACAAAACATGCCAGTTCCCTCGCAATCGCTGCCACCGCTATGTTCCGTTTCTTTCCATGTCTTATCAGGCGGTAGTATTTGCTCCTCATCCTTGCGTTTGCCTTGTCCGCGTAGGATATAACCCCTGCTGTATTCCCCTGTTGGCGCTGCCGTAGTTCCTTTGATTTATGTCCGACGGCA
This sequence comes from Lachnospiraceae bacterium, assembly GCA_014804655.1. GTDB lineage: Bacteria > Bacillota > Clostridia > Lachnospirales > Lachnospiraceae > UBA3282. The sequence goes on from JAAUZK010000055.1 coordinate 580, forward strand.
CCCTTACAGATTCCTCCCGCGGCCTCCACAAGCAGCAGGCGAAGATGACTGTTCCCGGCCTTTGTGATTCCCAACCGGTTTACTTTCTCCGCACTGGAGCGTTCTCCCGGCGCAAGTCCAAGATAAGCCGCATACACGTTCCCTTTTGAAAATCTGTTGAAATCCCCTGTCTCTACAATCAGGGACAGCGCAGTGTGGGTTCTGATTCCGAGGAAGCATCCCAGTTTCTTCACCTTATCGGTATATCCTGCCTGAGACGCTATCTCTTCGATCCTTGCATCAAACCTTTCCACCTTTGCACTTTGCTCATCATAGGTTGCCATATATTCATTAAGTGTTTCCTGATACAACGGGGACAGTTCAAGTTTTTTTAGCCATTTCAAATGTGCTAATGTCCATTTCGTTCCATCATAATGATAACCATGCCTCAGACAGAACGCATTGATCTGCTGCTTTACCTTCTTTAAGGCTTTCTTATGGTCATCCCGCATCCGCAGATATTCCTTCACGGAATCGTCCTCTTCTGTCGGTATATATACCGGATGATATCCGCCATAGGAAAGGCATTGGGCAATCATATGGGCATCTCTGGCATCCGTCTTTATGCGCTGTCCCTGCTGTGTCAGCATCGTAGTCGGTGCAAGGATTACGCATTTGACCCCGGCTGCCATAAGCTGGTTGTAAAGCGAGTAACCCAGACATCCTGCCTCATATCCGCATTCAATGTCATAGGTGTCTTCCAGCCCGAGTTTCATTTTTAAGTTTTCAATGAACATCAGGATATTTTTATAATCCGGTGTTACCTGAATGTTGGCAAAAACCCGATCCTCCGCCCCGATTACCGGCTCCATTGCACATAAAGTGTAATTTGTACTATGGACATCCATTCCAATTTTTAGTATTCTTTTCATATAGGTGACCTCCTTTTGTATGCGGTAATCCCTGTTACCTTTGTTCTTATCAAACTCTAGTATACAGGTAAATCCACGTTGCTACAAATGTGGGGTCACTTCATATTATCTATAATATTGTCACTCCAAACTATGTTGTGCTGTTACTGCTATATTTGAATTCCATTTCTGGAAGCAAATTTCTTGACCTCTTCATATTTTTCAATATCATTATCCCCCCGTAAAAGCCTGCACAACTCACTCATCCACTCTTCGCACTGATAATGAATACTGTACTTTTTATCATATTCAACAATAGACGGAATCTTTTCTTCTTCCATTCTTGTCATACACCTTTGAAACGCAAGGTATAGATATTCTTTTGTTCTCTTCTCCTCCACTTCTATATTTCTTTTCCAAATCAACCCAGGTCGGTTCATCAATGCCAGATAAAGAATTTTATCCGTTTCTATACTTATTTCATCGAAGTAATCCGCGAGATAAATTCTGCCGTCAATTCTTTCCAGCCCTGTGTACGGATAGCTTCTTAACCATTTATTACGCTCCTCTGAACTTTCTATCAGATCAATAGCCTCCTTTGGCTTATTCAAACAGCAATATTTATACTTTTTTCCACTTCCACAGGGACATGGGTCATTTCTGCCAATTTTCTTCTTCGAACCAGGTTCATTCAACTCTCTGTCTAACGTATGGATCATTTCACCAAAATCTCTTTCAGCGGATATATTATCCTCTGATTTCGAAAACATCGCCCAATGCCGCAAAGTCTCAGCGGCATTGAAGGAAGTCTTGCAAAAGCCTGTCTCATTCTCCCGATATTTAAACATAGCATCTACATAGGAATCGTATTTCCCCATCATAGACTCATCTATAAGATCTTTCTCAAACATATATCGAATTTCCGGAAGCATATCAATAAAATGGCATTGACACAATGTATATCCTATTGCATTATAAATATAATCATATTCTCTTTCATCATGCACATTTTGCTTTAAGAAATCTTTCCACTCGCTTTCTTCCAAAATTCCCTCTATATACAACTGCCCCATTACATCAAGCATCGCTGATCTGGCAAATTCATCAATATCCCTGTTGTGAATTGATTTTTTCAACAATTCAATATTGCCGTCATATGTATTGTATAGAATATCGCTTAGATCCGTCGTTATACAATCCCCAATCAGATACTCTGCTGTACCGTCTGGCAAGGACACAAGTTTCATAATCTCCGGGAACGCTTCTTTATCCTGGAACTCTCCCAACAAATATAATGCATAGAAATGAAGTTGATAATTTTCATCCAAAGCCGATCCTTTACTAATGGCATAGCTGACGGCCTCACGCAAATACGGAATTGCCTCCTCTTTATTTGCAGTAATGATCCGAAATGCCTCTTTCGGAAAAGTTTCACTCAAATGTGTAATTTCTTTAATCGCCTTTTGTACTTCACTCATATTTTATTTCCTTTCGTCTGGTATTCTAAATGTCTTTGATTTATTATAATCTTACCTTTTCTTTTTCACAATGTGATACTATAAAAAAGGTATTCGAAAATCTATTACCCTTCGAACACCCTCACACTATCTATTCTATTATCCATGCAAACATATTCACCAACCGTTCTATTTTGTTACTACCGTATGTACCGTACTCTTACTAATCCCAAACTCCCTCTCAGTCTGTCTCACCGTAGCATTATTCTCAATGATATAATTGGCAATATTCATCGCACGCTCTTCAATATCCGTCCTAGAACTGCCTCGTTAAAAGTGGAAAATCCCCATGCCGTAAACGGCACAGGGATCACCATAGTAATAATATATATCCACAAGGGTATCTTATACGCCTCTATACATCTGGATTATTCCTGCTATTTTCTCAGAAGAAACCTTTCTCCTTCATAGACCCGTACCGGATTCCCCCTGACAATACGGGTATGCTCCCTCCATGCGGCATTGATCTGCTTTGCCTCCTGCTCTTTCTGTAAATCCGCAAGTTTTTCCTGCAACTTTTCCATTGCACGTTGCTTATTCTGGAACTGGCTCCGTTCCTCAGTAGACTGCGATACAAGACCTGTCGGGATATGTATAATCCGTACCCCGGTTTCTACTTTATTCACATTCTGTCCGCCTTTTCCGCCGCAGTGGAACTTTTCAATACGGTATTCTTTATCTGCCGCAATTTCGCCTTGTTCCGGGATAATGCTCACATCCACATACCAGTTCTTTCTTTTGTGGTTCTTTCGGAACGGACTTTTACATATCCACAATACCGTACCCTCAAGACCACTCATATCATGCCCCGTCCGAAAACGGATAGAATCAAAACAGCCTTTTTCATAACCTTTAGTATCCGATAGTATTTCCAAATCGCCATATTCCCTTTTTAATGCTTCATATAGTTTTGCGACCGCCAACTGACATTCGGACGGTCCCTGTCCTGCACTGATCTGCACTATCATAAATGAATTTCCTCCCATTTACTTCTCGCTTTTTACTTTTTGCTTCCTGCCTTAAAATTATAGACAGGCTTTAATACTTCTGTGATTTCAACGGTATCTTTGATCTGTTCTGCGATCTCCGTTATGGAACGATAGGCAAAAGGAGCCTCATCCAGTGTGTCCGCTCCTACACAACTGCTGTAAATACCCTCCATTTCCTTTTTGAACTCCGATACCGTATGCCGGCTCTTCACATCCTCACGCTTTAGTCTCCTGCCGGAGCCATGCGGCGCTGAATAATTCCATCCGGCATTGCCTTTTCCAATTCCTAAAACAACTCCGTCTTTCATGTTCGCCGGAATGATTACACGCTCTCCCTTCCTTGCGGAAATGGAACCCTTATGAAGTATTCCGAAATCGTCCAGATAATTATGTGCTGCTGAAAACTGATCCACAGCTTTCCACTTCATTCCTTTTAGGATTTCCCGGACAATGATCTGCCTGTTCCATTCGGCATACCTCTGGATGATTCGCACATCCCCCAGATAAGCCGCCTTATGATCTCCCTCCAGATAACTCATGCAATAGGGTATTTCTTTAAGCTGTTCTTTCAGGCAGGTACTTGCAAGTTTCGTATAATATTCCGCCACTTCCTCACCCAAATGTCTGCTCCCTGTATGCACCACAAGGTACAGACTGCCGTCAGTGCCTTTATCCAGTTCTATGAAATGGTTGCCGCCGCCAAGTGTGCCGAGACTTCTCTCCGCTTTCTGCCTGTTGATATGGCGGATACAGTGAAGTTCTTCGTAAGAAAATTCCGCTGCCATGTGATGGGGTTCCTTGCGGATACTAAATCCTGACGGTATATTTTCCCGGATGACCCTGTCCAGCTTCTGGAACTCTGCGTTATTCTTATTTAGTTTTACACAGGTCATGCCACAGCCTATATCCACGCCCAATAGTTGCGGGAGCACTTTATCCGTGACCGTCATGGAAAGACCGATCGGGGCAATCTTTCCCGGATGGATGTCGGGCATCATACAGATCGTGCTGCCCTCTGCGATTTTGTTATCGCATATCATTTTTACCTGTGCCTCTGCATACTCTTCCACGTCATCTGTGAAGATTTTTGCTTCGGCATAAATGCCTTTTACTGTTTTCATAATTGATAACTTTTCCCTTTCTTTATAAAAATGGGCACAAAAAAAGCACCCAAAGGTGCTGGCTGCAAATTCCCTTTCCTATACAGCTTACAAAACAACAGAAAAAATTTATATAGTCTTCTATTGTCATAAATAAAATAAAACTATCTGTAATACGAAAGGAGCGCCGTACCTTTATTTGTCAATTTCTTGATTCTGTTTTGGATTGTTGTATTGTTCTGCATGGTAAGCCCTCCTTTCGATAATCAATTCATATCACTAACGGACAAATAATAACATAAGAA
>JAAUZK010000056.1 GCA_014804655.1 Lachnospiraceae bacterium
TTCAGTTTTCGAGGTCAGGGATTATTTTTGCAGAGAAAAGAACCTTTTCTGGCATTTTTTGTGCATAAAAGAAAGTGAAAACGAATATGCAGGAATGGTTTTTGGACAGTCTGGGGGGGACGGAAGCTGGGGGTTCTTGGGATTGCCGTGGCAAGTGCGCTTGGAATTGCCTCGCCGCTCTGTATGTATGGAACGATTCCGATTGCCGCATCATTTTCAAAAAATGGAATGAAAGACGACTGGCTGGCAGCCTTTATGATGTCTTCCATCCTGTTGAACCCTCAACTGATTGTTTACAGTGCGGCCCTTGGGCGGGAGGCACTTTTAATACGGATTATATCAAGCTTTGTGTGCGGAATTATGGCCGGGCTGCTTGTAAGGATATTCTATAAAAAGAAAGATTTTTTCAATTTTAAGGGTTTTGAGGAACCGAAAAGCCGGGATACCGATCCAAATATTCTGTTTCGGTTCCTGAAAAATATAGGAAGGAATATAAAAGCTACAGGACTGTTTTTTTTAATTGGTATTTTGCTTTCCGCACTTTTTCAGCGGTATGTACCGGCAGAAGCAATGACGGTTCTGTTTGGCGGGAATGAAGCTTTTGGAGTCTTAATGGCGGCAACCATAGGTGTGCCTCTTTATGCATGCGGCGGAGGCACTATTCCGCTTTTGCAGGCATGGATCACGGATGGGATGAGCATGGGGTCAGCAGCCGCATTTATGATCACGGGGCCGGCAACAAAGATTACGAATCTTGGCGCGGTGAAAATCGTATTGGGAATGAGGCGCTTTCTGCTTTACCTTGTATTTACGATCATATTTGCTTTCGGAAGCGGTATTGCCATTAATATTCTGCTCCAATAATGCAAATTAAAATAAAATCAGGAGGAAAATTTTACCGTGATTGTCAATAAAATGATTGACTTTTTGCGAAAGTTATAGTAAAACATTGGGTAAAAGCTATGATAAAGTGCCGTTAGGCAAAGTAGTGTGCAATATCTGTCTGCAGAGAGTGGTTGGTAGGTGCGAAACCATGACAGTTTGTATTACGAAATTCGACTTTGGAGCTGCCTATGAAAAGTAGGATGTTACGCTGCATTAAAGCGTTTGAGTGGCAAACAGAGTTTGCAATATGAGTGGTACCGCGGATGGTAAATTCGTCTCATGCTTGTTTTTTCAAGTATGAGATTTTTTTATGCAGAAAAGGAGGAAAAATGCTTAGTAAATTATCTGAAATTAAAAAGCAATTTGACGCTCAGTTACAAGAGGCAAAAGATTCAATTGAGTTGGAGGATTTGAGAGTTTCACTCTTTGGTAAGAATGGAACAATGAAATCGATATTAAAGGAGATGGGTGCCCTATCAGTAGAAGAGAAAAAGGCTATTGGCGCAAAGGTTAATGAATTAAAAAATGAAATTACAGATAGAATTGCAGCTAGAAAAAAGGAATTACAACGTTTGGAAATGGAGAAACAAATAAATTCTGTTCCAACTATTGATTTGTCTATTCCATCAAAAGATGTGCAAGGATCATACCACCCTATAACATTGGTTCAGAGACAGTGTGAAAACGTTTTTAAGTCAATGGGTTTTGTTGTTGAGGATTATAGCGAAATTGTCAGTGATTATGAGTGTTTTGAATCTTTAAACATTCCTAAGTTCCATCCGGCTAGAGACATGCAAGATACATATTATCTTGAAAATGGTCAATTGCTTAAAACTCAGACCTCTGCAGCGCAGAATGCTATTTATAGAAAATATAGAGATGCCTTAATAAATGATGGTGTACCTATCAAAGCTATTTTCCCAGGAAGATGTTTTAGAAATGAATCTACAGATGCATGCCACGAGAATACATTTTTCCAAATGGAAGGAATTATGGTAGGGGAAAATGTATCTATAGCAAACCTTATATATTTTATGAAGACAATGCTTTCGGAAGTATTTAGAAGAGATATTAAAGTTAGATTGCGACCAGGATTCTTCCCTTTCGTGGAACCAGGATTTGAATTAGATATTAACTGTTTAATCTGCGGAGGCGAGGGGTGTCCTTCATGTAAACATAGTGGATGGTTGGAGTTATGTCCGTGTGGAATGATTCATCCAGAGGTCTTGAAGGCAGGAGGGATTGATCCTGAAAAGTATACTGGTTTTGCTTTTGGTCTTGGTATGACAAGATTAGCAATGATGAAGTATGGAGTTAAAGATATTAGAGATTTGAATAGTGGTAATTTGGAAAGTATGTGTCAGTTTACTGATGACATCTAGAAAGGAGAAAGATAATGTTTATTTCTATGAATTGGATATCTGAATTTGTTGATTTAACAGGTTTAGATAGAAATAAGTTAATTAGCCAGTTTTCATTATCTACCGCTGAAGTTGAAAATGAGATTTTCTATAAAGGCAGTAATATATCAGATATTGTAGTAGCTCAAATCGTTGAGGTTAATGAGCATCCAGAATCAAGTAAATTGCATTTATTAAAAGTAGATGATGGCTCTGGGAATTTGTTTGATGTTGTTTGTGGAGCTCCTAATGTTCGAGAGGGAATGAAAACTGCGTATGCTAGAATTGGGGCAAAGATAGGGGATATTGTAATTGAATCTAAGAAAGTTGCTGGTTATTTATCGTATGGAATGTGCTGTTCTGAAGCTGAACTTGATTTAAGTGATGATAATACAGGAATAATGGAATTGGAAGACGCGGTTGTTGGAACTGATTTAAAGGAACTGTTTGAAATTGATGATATTATTTTCGAAGTAGATAATAAGTCGTTGACAAATAGACCGGATTTGTGGGGGCACTATGGTATAGCGAGAGAGTTTGCTACTTTGGCAGATAGATCTTTAAAACCACTTGATTTATACGATGTTGCCCAATATGCGGGGTTACCTGCTGTCGATATGAAGATTGAAGACGATATGTGTCAGAGATATTCGTGTATTAAGGTTGAAAATATCAACGTTAATGTGAGTCCTATGAATATGCGAATTCGACTTCATTATTGCGGATTAAGAGCTATTAATCTTTTGGCTGATTTAACTAACTATATAATGTTAGAAGTCGGTCAACCAATGCATGCTTTTGATTCGAGAAAGGTCGAAAAAATCAGAATAAAAAGATTTGATGACTCCTTTGAGTTTATTACCTTGGATAAGGTTGAGAGGACGATCGATAGCCAAACATTAATGATTTGTAATGATAATGAACCTGTTGCTATAGCTGGTATCATGGGTGGATTGGAATCAGAAATTCTCGATGATACAAGAGAACTAACATTGGAGTCTGCAACATTTGAGGCATCTGGCATTAGAAAGGCTTCTGTCAGATTGGCGCATAGAACAGATGCATCAGCGAGGTACGAGAAGAGTTTAGACCCTGAACTTTGTCCAGTTGCAATCGGAAGATTTTTGTATCTTCTGTCAAAAATTGATAAAGGATTTAATGTTATTTCATCATTAACAGATGAGTGGAAGTTCCGTTATCCGGAGGTGAAACTTGAATTTGACAAAGATTATGTAGATAAATACACTGGAATTAATATCTCGAGTGATACAATTGAACATACATTGAAGTCATTAGGTTTTGGTGTTGAAAGGGTAGGAAATTCATTTAAGGTTGTAGTTCCTAGTTGGAGAGCTACAAAAGATGTTACGATTAAAGCGGACATTATTGAGGAGATTACAAGAATCTATGGGTATGATAATTTTGATGTGTTTACTGTGGAGTCACCATTGTACCCAATCAGAATGGCTGAAGAAAAAATAGATGAAGAGCAGATTAAGGATATTTTAGTTAAGAGATTTGGCCTGCATGAAGTTCATTCATATATTTGGATGTACTACGATGAATATAAAAAATTGGGAATAGATCCAGAAGACAATGTAAGACTTTTGAATGCAACAAATCCTAATATTGAAACTATACGTAATTCGATTGTTCCTACGCAACTGTGCCAATTGAGCAAGAATTTGGAATTTGCATCTGAGTTTGGAATGTTCGAGATTGGCAGAGTTGTAAAGGGCTATAAAGAGGATGGAACTTGCGATGAACATAAAAATCTCGCAATCACATTATATTCAAGGGAAAATGATTATGAGAAACTTTACTACAGATTAAAAGATATGATTGAAAATGTGACAAGAATTATTAAACATGATTCGTTGTCATTTAGCACCAAAGAGGCAACTCATTCGTATCAGCACCCTAAGAATTTGAACAATATTATTTGCCAGGGAAAAATTATTGGTGAATTGGGAATTGCTCACCCTACAGTGCTTGGAAAAATTGATAAGAGAGCGGTTATTGTCTATGCTGAAATAGATGTTAAGGAGTTTTCGGGGTTAAAGAATTTGGGAATAAAATATACTGAACCTTCAAAATTCCCAACTATTGAGATTGACTTGTCGTTTGTGGTTGACAATTATGCACCTATAAAGGAGGCAATTGATGTTGCAAAATCTGAATTGATTAAGAAAGTTGAAGTTATTGATGTATATCAGTCTGCATCTGAAAAATCTATTACGGTAAGGCTTGTTTTCTCTAATAATGAAAGAACTCTTACAAGGGAAGAAGTACTCAATATAACGGACGGAATAATAGATTACTTGAAGAATAAGGGTATTTTGCTTAAGGCATAGTATTGGTATCTAGAAAAGAATGAAATCTAAGAGGGGATTAGCAGATTGTTAATCTCCTCGGGTTTTATTTTCCTGATAAGTATTTAATCAAGGGATCCATTGCTTTGCTGGTCTTTACGTACTTGAACCAATGTAACCGCCTAATTTCAGGGTAGACAAAATCTACCCTGAAATTAAGCGGTTACATTAAAAAAGTTTACAAACACACTTGACAATACTTCTCTGAGCGCAGCGTAGGTGCGGCTGTCCGGGAAAGCGGTATTCCGCGTGAGGAAATCTGGGTGACATCTAAACTTTGGTCAAGTGAATACGGGGAGGGGAAGACGATGGCCGGTATCGATAAGATGCTGGAGCGTCTGGATATTGGTTATATCGATCTGCTTCTGCTCCATCAGCAGGTGGGTGATTATATGGGTGCGTGGCGAGATTGTGAGAAGGCAGTTGCACAGGGCAAGGTGCGGGCGATCGGTCTTTCTAATTTTGAATCCGAGCGTCTGGAGGAAGTATGTGAAGCTGCAACGATCAAGCCTGCTATTCTTCAGGTGGAGTGCCACCCCTACTACCAGCAGGATGCATTGAAAAAGCGGCTTGCACCTTATGGCACAGTCATCGAGTCGTGGTATCCCATTGGACATGGTGATCCCGGACTGATTAGTCAGGAGATTTTCAACGAACTGGCAGATAAATATGGAAAGACCAATGTGCAGATCATTCTTCGATGGCATGTCCAGGAGGGAAATATTATTTTCCCGAAATCGACTAACCTGCAGCACATCAGGGACAATTTTAACATTTTTGATTTTGAACTGACAGAGGAAGAAATGAAGCAGATCAAGGCGCTTGATAACGGCAAACGGTTCTATACAGCCACATTGGAGGAGCAGGAGAGGAACTTTTCCACATGGAGCCCCGAAGATTAGAAGCAGAAAGGAAATCTATCATGAGAACAAGAAAATTAAGGGAACTGACTGTATCGGAGGTTGGCATGGGATGTATGGCTTTTTCCCATGGCTATGGAAAAATCCCGCCGGAGAAGTACAGTATTGAAGCTATTCAGAATGCTTATCAGCATGGGTGTACTTTTTTTGATACGGCGGAAGTTTACAGTCCGAATCTTGCGGGGATTGGGCATAATGAACGGATTGTTGGAAAAGCTTTGAAAGATGTGCGCGGAAATGTTGTGCTGGCAACAAAGCTCTTCCTGGACAGATTTGAAATCGGAAGAGGAGGATCTGTTTACAGCGCTGTCCGGAAGCATCTGGAAGGATCAATGGAACGCCTGCAGACGGATATGGTAGACCTTTACTATCTTCACAGGATGAGCGGTGTTTCCGTGGAAGAAGTTGCGGAAGCGATGGGACAGTTAATTAAAGACGGCCTGATCAGAGGGTGGGGCTGTCACAGGTGGATGTAGATGTGATCAGCCGTGCGCATAGGGTGACGCCATTGACTGCTATCCAGAATATTTATTCCATGGTAGAACGGGATTCGGAAAGCAGGGTTATTCCCTATTGTCTTGAAAACAATATTGGCATGGTTCCTTTTTCACCAATCGCAAGCGGTCTGTTATCTGGGAAGATCACAACGGAAACAAAATTCGAGAAGAATGATGATGTGAGAAACTGGGTTCCACAGCTTTCTAAAGCGAATATTGCAGGCAACCAGCCGATCATTGACCTTTTAAAAGAATATGCAGACAAGAAAAATGTAACTAGCGCTCAGATATCCCTCGCATGGATGCTGCACAAATACCCGAATGTGGTGCCGATTCCCGGGTCAAAAAATAAGGAGCGTATCATTGAGAACCTGGACGCTTCCAACGTGGAACTGACGGACACTGAATTTACATCTCTGGAAAGTGCATTGAATAAATGCAGGGTGTATGGGCACAGAGGGTTTAGCAGATAGGGACAGCAGAAATTGCATTTTTGAATCCTGTTATTGTTCCGCATTATGTAAAGTATTATTCCTCTCTGGTTGATATTATTCCCAAAATGGAGGTATAATGTTTTGGAAAGCGAGGGTTACTAATTATGTATATGACGGTAAAACAGGCTGCAGAGAAATGGGGGATTTCCGACAGGCGTGTGCGCATATTATGCGCAGAAGGCAAAGTTTCCGGTGTCACCCGTGAAGGACGCAGTTGGATGATTCCGGCAGACGCGAGAAAACCAGAGGATGGACGGTTTAGAACAACAGAAAGTATACTGACAGCTATAGAGAGGAAGAAAAAAGAACTGGATACCAGGCGCCCGCTGACAGAGGGGGAATTGGAACGTCTGACAGAGGAATTCATTGTTGAGTACACCTATAATTCCAATGCAATTGAGGGAAATACTCTGACCTTGCGTGAGACGGATATGGTTTTGCGTGGCCTGACGATTGACAGGAAACCGTTAAAAGACCATATGGAGGCAGTCGGGCATAAAGAGGCATTTGATTTTGTGAGCGATTTGGTAAAAGATCAAATTCCTTTATCGGAGAGTATCATCAAGCAGATTCATTATCTTGTATTGGCGGATAAACGGGAGGACCGGGGTGTTTACAGAAGAGTTCCTGTCAGGATTATGGGTGCAAAACATGAACCGGTTCAGCCGTATTTGATCCAGCCTAAGATGGAACAGTTGCTGGAGGCTTATAGAAATAGTACAGAGCATATCATTCCACGGCTTGCACGGTTTCATATTGAATTCGAGGGGATTCATCCTTTTATTGACGGAAATGGCAGAACTGGGAGGCTGCTTGTGAATTTGGAATTGATGAAAGCCGGATATCCGCCAATTGATATTAAGTTTGCAGACCGGATTTCTTATTACAATGCGTTTGATGAATACCATGTAAAGCATAATCTTGGTGCAATGGAAAAGCTGTTTTCAGGTTATGTGAATGCAAGATTGGATAATTACTTGAAGATGCTGGAGATATCGTAAATCCAGGCACTCAGCCGATCATTGATCTTTTGAAAGAATATGCAGATAAGAAAAATGTAACCAGCGCACAGATATCCCTTGCATGGATGCTGCACAAATATCCGAATGTGGTGCCGATTCCGGGGTCAAAGAATAAGGAGAGCATCATTGAGTACCTGAACGCCTCCGAAGTGGAATTGACAGAGTACAATCCTCATTTATTGATGTCAATACGCTTTAGAATATCCGAATATGCTATTGACTGAGAATGGCAGGTCAGATAATATGTTACATTTGCTAGTATATTATCTTTTAAATAAGTGGACTAAATATCTCCGCCATGGTATAATAAATCCAGATAAATTTTGGAGGACAATGCCATGGGAAGAAAAGCATCATCTATCGAACTTACAAA
>JAAUZK010000057.1 GCA_014804655.1 Lachnospiraceae bacterium
CTGTTATAATTAATCATGCAAAAACACTCCTTTGTTTGGTTGTTTGTGGTGATTCAATTATAACAAAGATCCAGTGTTTTTGCATTTTTTATTTACGTGAAAAATGGGGAAACTCAAAACACTAAATCAAATTTCCCTACCATTCGATGTTTATGTTTATCTGTGTTTTTCTATCCAGTCTTGGTAACTGATAACTCCGCGCTGTTTATCCGTCCATGCTCCTGTTCGTATTGCTCTACATATTGTCTTATTATGCGTTCTAACTGTTTGCTTACTGGTCTATCTTCTGCTTCCGCAATCATTTTTACTTTCTTCATTAATTCGTCATCTATTCTTAGTGAATATGACTTGTTCTTGTATTTTCCCATAAATGACCTCAACTAAAATAGATATCTATTGACATCTACTAGTTAATATGATATCTTTTAGTAGATATCTATAGACGTCTATAGATTTCTATCATTTTACATTCTCCACCGCAGGACGATACAATACCCCTATCGTGCGTCCTGCGGTATATGGAGACAATTTAATTTCATGATAGCAGAGGAAAAGGAAAAAGGCAAGGGCTCGGAAAGGGAAAGGATTATATCATGGAAAAGGAATATATCTACACAGTGGTTAGGGAAGATTTCAGGACCGGTGGACGTGCAAAGCGTACCCGGAAATATTATTCGTTTACACCAGACCTTAAAGTTGGTGGTCTGTATACGCATCTGGGAAAAGGTTATCCCGGATGCCAGCGCGTTCTTGATGTGGAAGAACGGCCATGTCCATCGGCTGACTAACTATGTTGTTATTCACTGCCGCCTAAACGAAAAACGGATCAGTATTACTCAGTATCCGCAGAATAACCAGAAGGGCGGTCGGTAACCGCCATGGTGGCAGTGCTTAACATAAATGTAACTACAAATAACCCATAAGGAAAGGAAAAGGTAAGTAAAATGGATGGATTAAGATTTCAGGTATTGGGTTACCGCAATTTTAACAGAAAGTCGGACAAAAAGCCTCTGACAGTTCTCACAGCTATTTCACAGTGTACAGCGAAAGACAATGAACGGGGATCGTTTGGGAATAAAGCAACTGACTTTTTTCTCCCCGATGATCTGGTAGGCACACTTACAACCGACTGTATAGGTCAGGAAGTTACCTTCGAATATTCGCTCGGTGGTTTCGGCCGTCCCGAAGTTTCCGGCTTTACATTCAAGCCCTGGAAGTAGGTGCGGCGGTTATGGATGATCTGGAACTGGAAGCAACAGAACCCGCTCCGGAGGATGCAGCTCCTGCAGATGACGGCGCCGGTGATACTGTCCCCACGGACGAAACAGAAACCTCCGGCAGTGACGAGACTTCCGAAACCGATCCGGAAGAATCAGTATCTGAAGAGGAACCGGAAGAAACGGAGCCTGCAGATGAGACAGAAACTTCCGGATCAGAGAACCAGCCGGAGGATTCCGAACCGGAAGATCTGACCGGTGAACCTGCAGATGATGCCGGTGAAACAGTTAGCGGTAACGATATCATAACGATCAGCGGCAATGCCGTTATCTTCCCGGAAGACTTCGACCTGTCACTTCTTGGCAGCGGTAACGAAAGCAACGTTGACCAGACCGCCCTAATCGAAGCTATTGAGAATCAGAGCACCCTGCTCTATAACGTGTCGGCCGCAGTGATCTTTCTGCTGGGCGTGATCGCGGGCATCCTGCTGATCCACGGCTTCCGTCTCAGGAGGACATAAGATGAATGAAGTATTTAACCAGTTTGTCAATATTGCCGGCGTTGGGATCGTTATCGGCGGTTCTATGGGCGGTATTGTAATCATAATCGATTATGTGGTAACCAGTGTTTTTTCCATGTTGAAAGGCAGGTGAGAAATATGATGAAATTAGCCTTAGCAGCTCCTGCAGTAGCAGCAAAGCTTTCGGCTGTCCCTATGGCATTGTCAGCGGGTGAAGGTGCAGCAACTTTTGATGTTTCGACCGTAATGAAGTCGGCGGTTGATTCAACGCAGTCACAGATGTTTTCCGTACTCGCTATTGTGGTGCCGGCTATTGCCGTTGTTACTGCCGCGGTTGTCGGGATCAAGTTCGGCATCGGCTGGCTTAGAAAAATTAAAGGTTAGATCATGCCGGAACGGGCAGAGGTGTTTTAAATGCCCCTGCCCTTTCTGCTGCCGTGTTTTTTGCCGTGCTGCTCCCTCTCGACTTCGTTCCATGCGCTTTCAATGTATGGCGCGGTCTTGCTGTACTCTATTATTTTGGCATTCCCCCGGTACGGGATCCGGAACCGGCGTTTGATTTTCCTTAGGCGCCTCTCCTTCTTCCGCTGCTTCCTAATCTCCTTCGTAGTCGGTATCTTCACCGGCTTCACGGCTTTGATCCGCGGCCTCCTTGCGAACCGGTAATAGAGGAATATGCATACTGCAGCCAGCGCAATAATCTCAAGTGTATCGTATAAATCCATCATAAGTAATGCTCCTTTTTAACTATTTTATTAGTTATCACAGATAATGTAAAGCAGGTGTTTGTATGAAAATGAAAAAGAAAGTCCTGAACAGACTTATTGCATATATCCTGACGGTGGTGATCCTGTCGGTAACCATTGGTGACGCCTTTATAGCTGCAGACGATATCAGTACCGTGGAAGCTACCGGCGCCGTTGTTGTCGGCGGGATCACTGTCGCTTCCCTGGCTGAAATATGCCTGATGGTCGGCGCTGTCGCCGTCACGGTCTATTGTGCCGGTGAAGTCATTGAAAACCGTGAAGAGATAGCCCGCTTTGGTTATAACCTAATCAACTCCGCTTCTGATACCGTTGACGGCTGGATCCTCTCCATGACAGACACCAGCGGCCAGGAATATATCTATGGCTCGGAAGCTCTGGATCTGATCCGTGACACAGAGTGGGAAGTGATCCAGGGTGGACTCCCGCCGGATGATGATAATAATAATGATAAAGGTGACGGAAACAAACCTGTTAAAAATCCCATGCAGGATCTTTGGAATTTTACCGCCCTCGGCGCGACCTGGGTAATGACTCACCTCGAGGATCTGTACAGAAAATGGGTAAACGGGGAAGAACTGACCCCTGCCGAACAGACAGCCCTGGAGCCGTTGATCAGTGCCACCTGTAATCAGTATGATGTAGCTGCGCAGTGGCGTGGGATTTTTGACTATACCGTAAAAGGTACTTATTCCTATACGGATGGTCGTGGTGATCATATTGTTATGACTTATGATCTTTCCCAAAGTGGTGCTTCGCCCGTTGCTGCTTATTATTATGTCGATGTCGAAAATGGTGTTTCTTTCCCTACTGTGTTATTTTATGAATATAGTAAATCTTATGGAGTCGTGAGATTTAGTTTTTCTATGTCCGGGGTGACAGCAACGCGTAACGGAATGCCTGTTACTGTAAGTGGTACTGTGGTGCATGGACTTGGCAGTTTTGCTCCTGGTGTCCATGATACTTTTCTCAGCTACGGCTTGAATTTTCCCGTATTTTCAAGCTATATCGATATGGAAAATTATCTGTTGGGTACCGGTCCTGTTACTAATGCCCTGAACTATGCAAAGATCTACCGCGAAGCTGACTGGCTCCAGAATGACTGGGCCGGCATCCTAATTGATCCGCTGTGCAACCTCGGCCTGACCCTCAGCCAGCTTCTTGCAATAGCGCAGCAGCTTGGGCTCCATGCCATCGGGAACAACCTGACACCCCAGGAACTTTATGAACTCCTGAAAGGACTGCTCCCTGGAGAAAATCTTGGCGTCCTGCCGGAGATTCCTTCACTGCCTGTCCCTGTTCCTGATCCGGATCTGGCGCCGATCTATCTGCCGTCTCCGGATGCGCATCCAATTCCTAACCCCGGAACAAAACCAGATCCGGGAACAAACCCAGACCCCGGCAAGGATCCCGATCCGGGAAAAGACCCTGATTCTGGAGAAAGCAGCGGATCAGATATGGAAGTATCAGATTATCAGGTGGATCTGCGCGGGCTTTTCCCGTTCTGCATTCCGTTTGACTTCATAGCGCTGCTGCATGTGCTGGATGCGGATCCTGTGGCGCCATGCTTCACCTTCCCCGTGGTGATCCCCGCGCTGGACTACCGGGAAGACTTTAAACTGGATCTTTCCATATTTGACGACGTGGCGAAAGTGATCCGGATCTGTGAGAAAGTAAGCTTCCTGATCTTCCTCATGTTCGCCACGTCTAAAGTGATAAGGTGGTGATGACATGCTTGCATTCATGAAAGAGATTCTTGACAAGTTCCTGCAGCTTGTGCTCTCCCTGTTCCCGCTTTCCCCATTCAAGCCGGTGATCGATGAACTGGGATCCCTGCCGTTCCTCGGTTATATCAACTGGTTCCTCCCGATCGGGGACTTCATTGCAATGGGGACGCTCTGGCTCACGGCAATCGCCGCATACTATGCCTGGAGCATTATTGCAAGATGGGTGAAAATTCTGTCATGACGGAGGTGTTCTTATGATAACACTGTATTCCGGCACGCCCGGAAGCGGCAAAAGCCTGCATACTGCAAAAGAGATCAGGACACGCCTGCGGATGTTCCGGCGCGTCATTATCGGGAATTTCTATGTAAACACACAAACAATCCGCCGCTGCAAAGGAACCTATCTATTTGTTATGAATGACCGTCTGACACCGGAGCGGCTCCTGCAGTTTTCCCGTAAACTGTCCCGCCATCTCGGACGCCGCCTGAAGGAAGGCGAGATCCTGCTGATCATAGACGAGGCCCAGCTCCTTTTTAATAGCCGTGAATGGCAGAACATCAGCCGTCAGGGATGGCTCTCCTTCTTCTCCCAGCACCGGCACTATGGCTATGACATTATACTCGCAGCACAGTTTGACCGCATGCTTGACCGTCAGGTTCGTTGCCTGATCGAATATGAAGAAATCCACCGAAAGGTCAGCCGCTTCGGGTATATCGGTTTCTTTGTAGGACTGTTTACCCATGATAACCTGTATGTCGCGGTGAAACACTGGTACCCGCTCCGGGAACGCCTGGAGGGTAACTTCTTCTTCGGATCAAAGAAACTTTTCGCCATCTATGACTCGTATAACCACTTTGACGCCCCAGGACAAGGACAGCGCATGAGTGGGGATAAAAGGGGCCCCACGATTGCGCTGCCATCGTCACCGCCGCCGGAGAAAGAGGAAAAAGAGGAAGCAGCTGCCGGACTGATGTTTATTGACCTGAATGAACGTTAAGCAGCCAGGATAGAAAGGAGCATTTTATGTTTTATGTTTATATGATTGTTTTATCTGTTTTTGGCATTATTCTTTTTAACATTATCTTCTGGAAAAATACAGATAGATATTATTATTACTATGATTTCCTGCCTGTTTTGCCTTATATTTTTTTGATGCTTTTCTTTATGATATGTCTGGCTGTAGGCATACTTGGGGTCATTGGAAAACTGCCGGCTTAGACCTCTCCCTTTTTCCTTGACCATGGTTTTAAAAATTAAGTGGTCGGACGCAGTCCGATTGTCCGGAACAGGAACCCATGGGCGCTGGGGTTCCGGACAAAACGCAGGCTTAGAACGTTTACCGGATAAGTTAGAACATGATACGACAAGGAAGTTTATTAATGTCAGAATGGGGATAAATAATGAATCTTAATGATTGGATTGATCTCGGAATCAGTAACGGCGTCGTAGATCTTCCGGAGATCGAGGAAAAGACTTTTGAAGAAATTTATAAACAATGGTTTAGGATGAAACTGAACGTGATCCGCGCCCAGAGCTGCGACCGGATCGAGGTAACTTATAACCGTTACTTTGCCGGATCATGGCTTGTCTCCTCCAACGTGTCCGCATTGGATGAAGCTGCCTTTGTCCGTTTCCTAACCGGTGTTGTTATAGGATGCGGCAATATCACAGCGAAAGAGTTCAGCCGGATCTTCCAGATCGCTAATAATGTCATGTCATATGCAAGATATCTGAACTTAGGCGGTGCAAGGCTGCTAGACTGGGAAGCGATACGCAGATATGTCCCGGAGGGTAAGATCGTCCCGGATTATCATCAGGATTTTGCAGTTCCCAGGGCGGATGTTGAGAAGCTGCTGCATATGGTGGTTGTCCGGAATATCTACCCGTTGAAGCGCTCCGCCTGTCTCTGCCTGGTCATGAATTTCTTCCTGGGCCTGCGTATCGGTGAACTTGCTTCCCTCACATGGCAGGATGTGGATCCTGACCGCAAAGTCATCCGGATCTGTAAGACAGAAACAAAAGCATATAACCGAGATGATGAAGGAAACCGCTGCGGCACCATGGTCTACCAGGTTGTTGAAGACCTGAAAACGGTGTATTCAGTACGTGAGATCCCGTTGCTCCCGGAAGCTCTTTATATCCTTGACGTGCTGCGTTCCCATCATAAAGCCTGTGGCTATGAAAACCCTTATCTTGCTTATGACGGCCGTGATACGATCCTTGTCCGTTCTCTCGATCGGACGCTCCGGAAACTCTGCAGGTATTGTGATGTGAAATATTTCAATACGCACATGATCCGTAAGACATTCGCGACCATGCTACACGCCTCCGGCATGCCGACCAGATACATCAGCGATCTGCTGGGACATTCGGAAATGGTAACAACAGAACGTAACTATATCCTGTCCTATCAGGATAACTATAACACCCTGTTGTGCTATATGCATAAGGGTCTTGATTTCAAACTGAAGGGAGGTGAACCGGATGAATGAAAAAGCAATTCATAATGAATATGATCTGCTAATAGGAGAAATGAATCGAATGTTTGTTACTGATGATGCTGCGGAACTTGAAGTTATTCATGATTATGCTAAGAAACGGATCGATAGGATCTATGAATATCACTTCGGAAGATTGAATAACAAGTGATATTCAATTATTTGTAACCGTAAACAAAAGAGCCTGCTAATCGGCAAGCTCCATTCTTAGGCCAGAGCGCGAGACGGGACTCGAACAATATCGCTGTTCTGAAACTCGCATAAAATCAGGGAAAGGAGAGGCACGTTGCACGGTGTGATTCAACTTTGATTCAAAATGTGATTCAATCATGGAGAATCTGTGCAGTCTTCCAAATTATTTTATGAAACTGCTGGGTAGTATTTTATTACCCGGCAGTATATTTATGAGTCAAAACCTTCCTAGCAAATTTTATAATAGAATCCTTAATATTTGGTCATGAAATATTAGCACAAACTTCAAATACTTTCCATTTTTTGCTTTGCACGTTCACTACCCAGTTCAGCGGCTCTTTTGAGATGCTCAAGTGCCGCAATTTTATCATTTTCAGGATAATCCTCATCAAGAAGCAAGATGCCCAGCCAATAGTATGAACCTCTATGCTCTCTTTCACAACAATACTCCCAGTATTTTCTTGCTTTATTATAATCTCGAGCTTCCCCCTGTCCTCTGTAATATAAAAGTGCCAATGAGCACATTCCTCTTAAACTATCTCTACATGCTGCTTCTTGATACCGTATAAAGGCATCTTCATAATTTCCGCGTTTTTCCTGATATCGCCCCTCAATATAAAGCGCCTCTGCATCTTCACGCTGTAAAGCTTCTTCCAGAGATTCCAATAATTCTTTGCAAGAGTGCATATATTCTGCAAATTCCTCGTCAGAGATTTCTAAATAAAATTTTATATCATCATGAAAAAAACATCTTCTCCTATTTAAAAGGACGACCATGTGTCTGATATATCTGTCCGAAGTTTCTTTATCTCCCCATTTATTATATAGCTTACCTAACTCACCGAAAATCCAGGCCGCTGAAATGGAAATATTATCATTTTGATATAAATCTTGAATCATATCAGCAGTGACGAGGCGTTTTAGAGTTTCCTCATCATCCAATAAATTAGCTGCCTGCAAATATCTAAAAAAAACATCACAATTATATTTATTACTCAAGTCATTGGCATAGGTTTTAAAATAATCTCTACACAAAGATATCGTATCATCATATTGCTCATATCCTGTAAGGAAATAGCAATACTCTTCTATAAAATATCGTTTTCTGTTATTGTCATTAGCTGCTTCAATTCTCTTCTGCAGCTCTAAATAGCTACTGTTGAGCTCAGAAAATGAAAATAATGTGTCAATATAATTTACTTTTGCTCGGAGTTCTAGATAAGCTTTTCTGTATTCTGATTCTTTGGTACAATTTTTACATAATCTAGACCATTCAAGCTGTTTTTCTTTATCATTGATCGTTTCATATTTACAGGCAACTTCAAGAGAAAAATTAGAAAAAATTTCCTCATCTAAAAGATCTTCGGCATAACCCTGTACATTATCTAGTATATTTTCTACATATAACGATACCCAGCGAAATCCATTATCTTCATTTACACCCCATCTTGATAAAGAGTTATATAGGCCTTCGATGGCAGTTCTCAAATTATATTTATCGGCCAATACTTTCGTGATGACTTCACGGCGAAATTCCGTCATAGAATATAAAACAGGATCTTCACGATTTAGCCAATAGGTACTGCATAGAGATTCCACACAATCACCAGAAATATTCAATAATTCAAAAACAGCTTCTACAAACCCTGAATATTTAATTGTGGATAATTTTGAGAGTGCTTCCTTTTCATAGTAATCCAAATTATCTATCCTAAATAATTGTACAAGTGTTTTTTTAAAATAGTCTTTATCAGAATAAACGCGTTTATTCAAATTTTCCAGCATATCGCTCCACCTACCATTGTAATGATATTTGGCTTCGGCAACTGCATTAATCAGAAATGGATTTCCTTTGGTATGCTTCAATATTTCTTCAACAATTATCTGTTCGCGTTTTTTCATTAATAAAATATATTCATGAGAGTAATATTCAAAAATAGCATGCACAATATCTTTATCTTTTTCAATGTCAAATGGTAATACTTCAATGGGTGCTTCGCCAAAATTGATTGATCGGTTCACGCCGGATAATACCAAAGTCACATTTGAAATGCTTGCTAATTCTTCTAATTCGTCAACTTGGGTATATTGATCAATTTGGTCTACAAAAAGAATGCATTTTTTTTCCAGGCTGTCAAAAGCAGCTAATATATCCTCTTTACTCTTTCTGTGGAATCGGGTATCTGTAAAAGTTGTTTTAATAATATCAAAAATGGATTTTTTCCCAATACAATCAATCCATCCAAGATAAACAGAACATCCTTTAAGTTGACCTTTAAATAATGAATAGCAAATAAGAGATTTCCCCACTCCCTCTTCCCCTATAATCACAATTGTTTTTCCTATGGGAGAATTTTCTATACTATAACGAATTTTCTGAAATATTTTAAACAAATCATCAAATCTTCCAATACAAGTATCTCGAAATGATCTTTTGGGTTCACTCAGATATATAGGTTTGTCGTTCGGTGTTTCCCGCTTATGCTTTTTAATGATAACAGTAAAGATTCCAATTATTGATGCTGTGATAAGTCCACTAATGACATCAACTAAAATGATTTTCATAGTATCCAGATTGTTAATTATGGATCTAAGCATCTCCATCATCTCTTTGCCCTCTTTTGCATTCTTAATAATAATTCAGTGTATTTTCAATCATTTCAAATTTATGATTTGCGCGATTATCTTGCCCAGTGCTTTTCAAACGCATGATAGTGATAATTTTATTTATTCTTGCACAAGAATTTAATCTCACAATTCGACTACAATGCGAATTTAATTTATTATATCGTTAGTAAAATTCTATGTCAAATTTTGTAAACAGAAGTCAAAGAATCTCCGGAAAATAACTATTGCATATCATTATACCAAGGAGGAAATACTGGCGCAGGGTATGAAGCTGGTCGACGCATTGCTAGCGGGGATAGGAGCGATAAATGTTTCTGTAAAGCAGGAAGGAACTGCACCAATGGAAACAAAACTTCCGGAAGTCTGTGGGAAACTGCCGGATGAACTCAGAAGTGTGCTCGATCTTATCTGCTAAAGTGGTTAAGAGGACATGGGGTAGGACGGTATGGAGATCATAGGGAGAATAATTTAGCCTATGCTTTCATCGTTGTATTGTGTTGCAGATATGACAGCAAGTGTAAGTAATAAGTTGCAGATTTGGAGATTCTATGGAGTATAGAGGAATAATTGTTGCATATCTGCAAGCAGATACAGCATATGTGCAAGTTTACTTCACGCTGCTTTTCATTAGAGAATGTCGGTTTAAGTAACATAAAAATTTCATACAAGTGTTTTATGAAACATAAACAAAAGAACAACCCTTGTTTTAAGGTTGTTCCCAAAATCACTATTTTCTTTATTTCCCAATATTACAAAATAAGTAACAATATTTTATTAATCAATTTCTACCTGAGATATATCTACACCAACTCTTTCACTAATATCTTTTCTGGCTTCTTCTCTATAACTCCCATCACCATCTGCATTATTATATTCGATATCAGCAAACTCATTATAAATCTTATTCTCTGCTGTCCGATTGATTTCAAAGGGGGCACTACTATCTATATTAATTTCCGTACAGCGCACAACCCCTAGTACATCTGGTATATCTTCTCCAAATCTGGCTGTGATTTGTTCAATTTCATATGAATCTTTTTTCCCATCACAATCATCTAAAATGAGGATTTTACCATCCAAAATTTCTACCATAATAAGTCAACCTCCTAATCCAAAATTATATTTTTAATGTAAAAAAAGTATAATATACGTTCAAGGCAATGTCAAATAAAAGAAAGAAACAGAGGGCACATAGCCGCTGTATCACTGATACAAGCCGGTTATGTGCCCTCTGTTTCTTTCTTTTATTTTTTGTGTTACTTAAACTGAAATTCTCTAATGCGAAACTGATGGTGACAAGGATGCTGTTCTGACAAAATCTATCATCTTGCAAGATATTTTTTCCCAAAACTATATAGGAAGCTATTTGATCTTCATGCTTATCCAGATATAGAATTTTGTTCAAAGCGCTTTCAAGCTCTCAATCATTTAATTGTAATTTCAAGCTGCCTAATCTTTGACGAACTTATAGAAAAAGGGTACTTAGGTGATGATTGGAAAGACTTTTTTGATAATATGCTATATGAACTAACTAAGAAAGTATTTTATAATCCAGCGGAAATTGATTACACTATCATTCCAAAATCTCAAGATGCATTTATCAAAATTCTTTCTGCCCCTGTGCAGGATATACTTTTTCAAAAAGCTGGAATAACTTTTGACGAAAATGGTAATATATCAAATTCTTAAACTTCTAGTATAAATCTCCCACAGGAAATCATAAGGAAATAAAAGCATGAATTCTTGTGGGAATATTTTCATCATCACATTTGGCACAAAAGTTGAATAATTTATTATTCTCGCCCAAATGCTTATATATACTCGAGCAATTACTTTAAGTAACGAGGATTTATTACGTCAGAAGATACTTGAGCGATCAATGCTTTCAAAACTTGTCTTTCATCCATCGCCTCTATTATGTCACTATTAATGCCAACATTTCTCTTCGGCAAATTCTTCAATGTATTCAAGTCAGGTTTTCTATCAGGATATTTATTTATCCCTTTTATCAAGAATCTTATGTCAATATCGCGCATATTAGAAATTACATAAGCCGCTTCAAAATTTATCCTTTTTTCCTCAAGTAAACCCACTAAGGGATCTAGCAACTCATCAGGAAGTTTTATAATGCGCCTGTACTTACTGAGAGTGGCTGTAGAGATTCCAAGCTCACGAGCCATTTTATCCCTTGTAGTAGTCTGTTTTGATTTTTCTTCCAACTTCTGTCTAGTTTGGACAGAAGTTGCTCCTCCAACTGCCACTTTCTTATCTCTTTCTAAATCAGTACGTTTGCCTTGTTGCGAATACTCCTTAATCTTTTTTTCACAATATTGGACTGCTTCTATTCTCTGGGCATAGTTCCAATCCGAAAAAGATTGCTGATTAAAATTACTTTCATAAAATATTTCTATTGCTTTTTCTTCTGTCAAATCACCTTCTATTTTAGCCAAAATAGTGCTTCTTCCCAATTCTTTCATCGCTTTAACACGATTATGACCACTTATAATTTCATACTTATCCCTGTCAATTGGCCGAACAATAATGGGATTAAAAAGTCCGTTTTCCTCAATACTACACATGAGCAACCGTAATCGCTCTCCTTCATATGTCCGCCCGGAATGTTTTCCAAAAGGCCGCAAGGAATCAATTAAAATCTCCTTCATTTCACTACCCATAATCACTACCCCACCAATCTACCTTTTAATGTAACTAATTATATATTATCACTTGCTGACTATAAGTAAAAGAGCAACATGGAGCTGATTCGCTCCATGCCTTTCCATTATAGCATTAGCCAAACAAATACTCATAAATATTTTTCAGATACTTTACTTCCTGCCTCTTACTAATTGTAACAGGCGATACATTTATCTTTGCAAATTCTTTCATAATCTCTTCAATGTTCCTACAATTCATCTCTTTCTGAGCTAGATACAATGATTTCTTCTCCAACATTAAATAAAGTTTTATACATATAAATCATGCTGTCAATCCTGATGAATATATACTACAACACATATTTTCATTTACCAATATTGCGAGAAAATAATAATTATAATATAAATTCAAGTTTTATTGATAGCGATAAAATTAAAAAAATGGTATAATACACATCACTGATGCTAATTGATATTTTGTTGGAGGATTCTTATGGCAACAATAATTACAAAAATCAAGTTGATAAATTTTAAACAATTTAGAAATTATATTGTGGAACCCAAGTCACATATCAATGTCCTAATTGGTGATAATGAATCTGGAAAAAGCAGTATTCTTGAGGCAATTGATATTGTTGCAAGTGGAAATGTTCGCAGAGTAGAAACATTGGGATTGGATAGGCTTCTGAATATTCAAGCAGTGCAAGAATTTAATGTTGGCAAAAGAACATATGAAAATCTCCCTAAGATGATTATAGAACTATATCTTCAGGGGATTTTTGACCATACTGTAAACGGTAAAAACAATACAGATGGTATTACCTGTGATGGAATCAGACTTGTTTGTGAACCAAATTTGGATTTTCAAAACGAGATTACTGAATCACTGAATAATCAGAAAGATTACTTTCCTTATGATTATTATTCTATTCGTTTTTCAACTTTTGCAGATGAAGGCTATACAGGATATAAAAAGAAGCTGAAGAGTATACTGATCGACAGCACAAATATGAGTTCGGAACATGCAACAAACGATTTTATCAAGCGTACTTACTATCAATATACTGAAGATGATATAAAAGAACGGGCAATACATAAAGGTCAATATCGACAATTGCGGGATAGCTACCGAAAAGAAAGCCTCCAAGGGCTTAATGCAAGAATACCCTCTGGGAAAAAATATGCGTTCGGCTTAAAAGTAAGTTCTGCTATGGGTCTTGAAGACAATCTGATGATTTACGAAGATGAAATCGGTATTGATAGCAAAGGCATGGGCAAACAAGTATTTATCAAAACTGATTTTGCCCTTGAACGTGCTGGACAGAATATGGATGTTATATTGCTCGAAGAACCTGAAAATCATTTAAGCCATGTAAATTTACGAAAACTCATTCAATGTGTTTCCGATGCCCAAAATGGTCAGCTATTTATTACCACCCATAACAGTCTAATAAGTACCCGACTAGAATTACGCAATTTGCTTATTATGCATAAGGAAGCTAAACAGCATCCGATTTCTTTACATAATCTAGATGAATCAACAGCAAAGTATTTTATGAAAGCTCCCGCTGCTGGTATAATTGAATTTGCTATTTCAGACAGAGTAATTCTGGTTGAAGGACCATCTGAGTATATGTTGTTCGAAAAATTCTATATGATAGTAACCAATCATCAACCAGAACAAGATGATGTGCACATTATTGACGTGCGAGGACTTAGTTTTAAGAGATACCTTGAAATAGCTCTACTTTTGAAAAACAAAGTAGCAGTTGTCACAGATAATGATGGAGATGCACAAACTCATTGCATAGAAAAGTATAGGGATTTTGCAAACGAATCCAATATCAAAGTTTTCTATGAACCTGACAATCAAAAAAGGACATTTGAAATTGTTTTGTATAATGATAATAAGGAACTTTTTGATTGGATATTTGAAGGAAACACAGATACTCAAGACTATATGCTCAAAAACAAAACTGAGGCTGCTTTTTCATTGCTCGACCTTAATTTAGAAGATAAGAATCAACAAATTGTCGTTCCAAATTACATTCAAGGAGCAATAGAATGGATAAGAGAGTAATATTTGCCGTTGCTGGAGCAGGAAAAACTACATATATTGTAGATAATCTTACAAGTACAAAACGTTCACTTATTGTTACATATACAATTGCTAACTGTGAAAATCTGCGAAAAAAAATAACCGAGAAATTCGATGGCGTTTGGCCATCCAATGTAACCTTGCTTTCATATTTCTCTTTTTTACATGGATTCTGTTATAAACCATTTCTTTCGGATATGTACAAAACATGTGGCATTATTTATAAACCCAATCCAAATCGGTTTGAACGGCAGAATGATTTGAGTTACTATATGACAGATAATCGCTATCTGTATAGTAACCGATTATCTTTATTTATGGAAAAGC
Organism: Lachnospiraceae bacterium; assembly: GCA_014804655.1. Taxonomy (GTDB): domain Bacteria; phylum Bacillota; class Clostridia; order Lachnospirales; family Lachnospiraceae; genus UBA3282. Next base: position 14,631 of record JAAUZK010000057.1, read on the forward strand.
AAGGTATTTTAGAAGATATAAAAAACCGCATTTGCAAGTATTTTGATGAATTTATCATTGATGAGATACAAGATATTTCCGGTCGCGATTTTTCTTTTTTGGAAAACCTTATGGAGAATTCTATAGATATGCTTTTCGTAGGGGACTTTTATCAGCACACATATGATACAAGCCAAGATGGAAATGTAAATGGCAAATTATTCGAGAGCAAAAAGATATATGAAGCGCGCTTTGCTAATAAAGGATTCATAGTGGATAATACCACCTTGAAAAAAAGCTGGAGATGCAGTCAAAATATTTGCCAGTATATTAGAGATAATCTGGACATTGATATTTCGTCAAATCGTGGCGAAACTGACAATACTACTATTGAATTCATAGATAATAAACAACAGATAAATTTCATCCTCATGGATGACAAAATAATTAAGCTCCATTATCAGAACGGAGCAAAGGTCGGGGCTTATCACAAAAACTGGGGTGAAACCAAAGGTGAAGATTGTTATCAAGATGTATGTGTTATGCTAAATAAGAAAACTGCAAAAGAAAGAACTGCTGGACGTTTAGCGGAATTACCTCCATCTACTAAAAATAAACTTTATGTAGCTATTACCCGTGCCAAAGGTAATGTTTATATTATAAATGAATGATTGAAAATATAAGATTCTTTAAGAATCATCTATAATTTATTAATACCTTTTGAGAAAGGGTATACAAATGAAAATTTTGAGATACGTAACATAAAAAAATTATTTATGCGAGTAATATAGTCCCACTTTCCATCTATCCGAAGAATAACGTGGCAATAGAGACCGCAGTAACAATTAGGAACTACCCAAATTATTACCAACGGCATATTGCCACATTCTTGTCATGTACACGCTTGTAACTCCCATACAAGACTTATCCCATCCTCCATCCCAAAGCGGTACGCCACCGCTCCATATACTGCGCCAGTATGATTGTTTGCTGTTATCACTTGATCAACCGCACTTTTCTGCTCTGCTGTAAGTTCCATCTCATCTAACATATCAAAGGCTTCCTGCTGCTGTGCCAATGCTTCCTGATAGTCTTCGTCTTTTTTCAAAGCGTTATCCAAGGCTCTTCCAGTCCTATGTAACGCTATGGTCTCCAGTAATCCGCTTTTGTCCATGTATTTCACCTCTCTTCATTTATGTCTGACTTTAGGTTCCTGTACAGGGTAGATTATTTTACCCCAGTCAGTTCTTCAATCTCCCTAATTGAATACTGCCCCGTCTGATATAATTTGTGAAACAGTCATTTTAACAAATAATCCTGTGCAAATCCCATATTCCTTTTCCATCTTCTAAATGCAGAAATAAAAAGAGCAGGATGTCTGCTTTTCATATCACACAATATTCATTTCTCAGATTACACCGCTTCTTTTTGTTCCCTGTATGGTTTTGATACAGCTTATTTAGAAAACCTGCAAACCTAATTGCCTTCTTCTAGCAGCCTTACAAATTCACTAGGTTCAATCACCTTGACTCTCGATTCTTTATAATCCCCCGGATTTCTTGTCACAATATAATCTGCTATTGCCTCAAAGGCACATTCTTCCTGTAGGCAGTCCTCAAAGTCTAAAAATCCTTCATTGTCAACAGCCGCCAGAATCTTTTCTGCATTTAGATCAGAAATACGGAATATCTCACATAAATTCTTGATAAACCGCCGTCTCTCTTCCTGAGAATAAACTTTTCTCAGTATATAAAATATATTCGGAATAGTATGTGCCGCCAAATATCCGATGATTTCCTGATCCGCACATTTTGTCATGATAATCTGGGCTTCATTGACGTAAGGTTCCCTTTTCAGTAAAATATCCAGTATGACATTTGTATCAACCAAAATTGTCATATTTTTCCGTCCTCGCTTCCATGAGTTCTTTTTCAGGATCAAAGTCGTCCGGCAACCTCTTTTCCATATTCAGGATATCCGTAAGTGCCGCCTTAGCTCTCTGCTTATCCCTGTCTTTATCTACAGACATCGCCTCAAGATTCTGCAGGATATTGATCACATATGTCATATTATCTTCCGGCATACGCCGTATCATTTCAACCGCTTTTTCTTTCATCAGTGTCATATTGCGTCATTCCTTTCTTTATCATCTATCCGGCGGTTCGCTGCATTTCCGCTATTGATGTTATAACAGCCTAAAATTATCATCCACACATTTTACCGCAAACAGGTTTGTGTGTTCATGGTAGCATAAAATGTTAGGTTTTACAACGGATTTTCTTCGCGTACAGGACCGGGATTTTCTACTAATGACTCTCAGACACGCCAACAGTAGGAAAGCCGGAATGTACAGTTCCAGCTTTCCCACTTGATAAATCCTTTAACCACTCCTAAAGGGATTTCCAACACTGCAAGCGTCTGCCATTATGCCACAATCTTTAATCTTTCTTCGCCCCTGCTGTAAACATACACATGCCCTGACAGCCTTTCTTCCTCACTTACCTGTGTAGCGTTAATTTCCTTCACCATATCCGCCAGCTTTTCATACTCCACCGCACTATCCGATCTCAGTATGATGACCTCATGCACAGAACTGGGCAATACGATATAACCATCCCCGATCACATCAGCGATAACCCGCATGGTATGCGTATCAAGAATCTCAGACACCCCATAACACTTACGACGGTTTGTCAGGATATACATACCCGAATTATTCCAATCCTTTTTCTCTTCCCATAAGCCGCCAGTATCCGCTAAGATGTGCTTTACAGCATTTTCAAGACTGTCAAAACAGGGGTTGCCGTCGTAACGCATATTTGCTATGGCCCTCTCATAAAGATTACCTTCGTTCTGTCCCCACATTTCCATATGCCGGTTATTGATCAGGACTGTGCCGATATTCTGTCCCCCGAAGCCGTCAATCATGGCATAATAAACAACTGCCAGGTCCAGAAATAGCCTGTGCGGTATCTTTTCGAGCATCCCCTTATTCTGTGCGGCATTGACAAGTTTCGCGCGGACACTGTATCCGGCAGTTTCCCAATTCCTGAAACCGAATATGTTGATACTCTGCGGGTTGACCTGATGTTTTACAAGCAGCCTGTAAATTTCATCCACCGTCTCGCCAAACTCCATTCCCCCATCCTCATATTCCCTGTAAAAGTCATCCATATATATACAGGGACCGATATTGTTTCCTTTTGCCACGGCTAATATTCCGGTCAGCTTAATGCCATTGTTTTTTGTTACGGTATCTGTCAGGACATCAAACGTCCCCTCTGTTCTTGCACGTATTTCCGCCAATACAGCCTCCGTATATTCTCCAAAATTCATCATATCGTTATCCATCCTCTCTATGCCGCTTCCGCTGATTTTGTGCGTTTCAGTGCAGACATCACCTTTCCATAGAGCTCTTCGCTCATGGTTCCCGGTTCCTGTATCTTATACCTGCTCTGCACTGTTTCCATTGTCACGCCGGTCCTGTCAAGTTCAGCCTGTAAGGAATCCATCTGGTCTTTGGAAATGGAAACTTCCTGCAGCCCTTTGCCCTGCTGTTTCTGTAGCGCCTTTCCTCTGCTTTTACCGCCGTTGGCAGTTCCGCCGGATTTCAATTCATATACAGCCTGCCCTTTATCATTTACGATCACCAGTGATGTGATCTCCCTGTCATCACTATATTGGATAGAAGAAACAGAAAAGCGTTCATTGCAGTAATAGCGTTTTTCTTTATTCTGTCCCTCCTTACTCCGGATTGCCACCTTGTCCGCCGGAATCCAGATGAAGGGCGCGGTGTAAAGCTCCCTGCCGATGCCCCAGTTAAAACAGGCTCGCTTAAAACTGTCCGATGCTTGTGATTTCTCTTTCTCCGTATATCCTGTCGTACCCACATCCTGTTTCGCTACCCACTGGCCGGATTCTTTATCAAAGATTTCCACCGTACAATATAGGTTCCCGTCTATGCACTGATGGCTCCGTTTCCAGCCAAATGCCCCGAAAGTTTCATCTAATATCTTCTGGTCTACCCTTGCATCTTTATAAAGCAGCAGGCTTAGGCCTTTTTCATTGATAGTGGAAACCCTGCACTCGATTTCATCTGCCTTAAGCAGTCTGATCAGGTTTTGTTCCATCTTTCTCCTCCTTTTCCCCATCAGGATTCACCTTACGCGGAACCCCTTCCAGTTCACTACACGCATACTCCCTCAGATCCTCATAAAAATTATCTTCCCTGTCCAACCATTCCTGATAAAGAAAGTCCAGTATGCCAAAGCTGATCCCCAATAGTTCCCTTATCATATCTCCCTGTAAATTCTCCACATATACCAGAAGGATCTCATACAGGTTCACAAATACTTCTATCTTGTAAGAAGCCTTGAAAATATCCTTTTTTTCTTTCTGAAGCATGGAATCCTTAAAAAGCATCAGTTCCATATAGAACCTCTGCTGTAACAGTTCCCGCAGTTCCTTTTCCTCCATAGACACCCCCTATGCCGCTTTCACTTCAAACCGTCTGGAATGGGAAACCTTTCCGTAATCAGCATAAAGTTCCGGCATTTCTTCCCTGATACGTTTTGTATCCAGTTTTGTGGAGTCAAGATTTTTCCATGAGACGTGGAAACGTTCACTACTTGCGAACTCATTATCCTGCATGAACAGTTTCACTTCCTGCTCGATCTGCTTCTGCTCTTCCTGTAATTCCGAGATAAAACCAAGGATTTCTTCACGCCGCCTTAACTTTTCATCAAACCCGACAAGTTCAATAGCGCTCTCCTTTCTTGCAGTATGAAAGTACTGCTCGATCACTTCGTCACAGGCCCTGCTCCCGTCCGGCGGCGGTATGATTCCCGGCACCACATGATTATTCCAAAAATCATCTTCTATGGCGGTCAGGCGGCTGATCAGTTCATCGTCCCATTCTAATTTACGGTATGTAAATTCCCTGCCTAAGATAACTGCAGCAATATACCAAATTCGTTTTCCTGTGACTGCCATATAATGGTAACACTGCATGATATAATGGAGCGGGATATTCCCATCAGCCCATTTGTCAGCATTGTAGACACTTGCCGTCTTGCATTCCAGTCCGGCATCTTCGCCCACTACCAGTCGGTCCACATCCGCAATCATGAATGGGTGCTCCACACTCCGGTACATAAAGTTGGACTTCCGCACCTTTAATCCGGTTGCCTCCGTAAACCGCTGTGCCACATAATCTTCCAAATCATGCCCGATACGAATTGCCTCGTTGTCCTGTTCCTCCACTGCTTCACTTGTTTTATCCTGAAATACCTTCATGGCGCTGCTATACGGGTTTACGCCGCAGATCGCACCTGCATCAGAACCCCCGATTCCAGATTTTCTTAAACGGAGCCAGCCAGCGTTATCGACGCCCGTTAATGATATCTTTTCAAACATACTTAATCTCCTTTCCGATGTCCTTATTGAACCTTCGCAAACTACCTATATAAAATCCTGCCAGTTCAACCAGCTTATTACTGAGTACTAAGATAAAAACAATGAGGACAGCCAAGCTCAAAATGATCCTAGCCATCCCCATCCCTCTGTTATCATGCACTTTTCCACCGCCATACTGCTTTCCACTCTGGAATTTTCTGGTTTGCGACACACATATACTTTTCAGCTCCTGTTCCGTGATATACAATTTCCCCGCATATGACCATAAGACCATAAGAATGGTTTTGAATCCTGAAATACATACATCCCACGCCACAGAAAACTCAAGGCTGAAAGCCATATTATCCGCGGTAACTATCACCTCCCGGCATACAATTATCTAAACTACCGCAGCAGATCTAAGCAGCCCTTACAAGCTGATATGCCTTGTCAATCAGCGGATTGCCGTCAATGGTACGGGCAAACAGGTTTTCATTGTAGTTCGCTGTCTTCCGGAGAGGGTTACTGTGCGTCGCGAAGTCGGACACTGCATTGATAAAACGGTACGCATTATTTCCCACTTTCTGCAGATCAGGAGCATTATAGTACCGCTGTTCCATATCTTTGCGGAGTTTTATGATGTTCTTGCTCTGGATAGGTGTAGGTTCCTTCTCCATCGGTAGAAGCAACTCGATGTATTCCCTCACCTGTGCGTCAGTGATCTTCTGTCTGCGGAGCTGTTCAAACTCAATGCCGAGGCAGTCCATATATTCTTCCGCCATAAAGAGCGTATCTTTTGCTTCCTGTATCTTATCTTGGATATTACCTGTATGCATTATGCTGAAACTCCTTTTTGCAGTTCCAAGTGCCAGATTGAGCGTGTTATTGCACACTACTCTTACCGGGGTAACGGCTACCTTTACAGAGCCGGAACCGTCATGGGTATTGGAAAATACCAGATATGGACTGATCCTTTCCCCTGCAATGATATACTCTCTCGGAAGCCTTGCAAGAAGCCAGACCTTTTTCCCCTCCTGTAATGACCCTGCGGTTTCATAGCGTACACCTTTTCCGAGCAGTTCATCCGTAAAGTTGAACGCATCTGTATTCTGCACAACCTTATAACGGTCTGATACTACACCGAGCACCTTCCTGTCCGAATCCCTCACATTAGCCCTGTAACCTTCGATCGGCTCATTGAAATCCGTATAGATCGGCTCCTGCACCACGTTCCAGTCAAGCCCTGCAAGCCGGAGCGCGTCTGCCGATGTCGGGGCTTCCATAACAATCGTTCCTAATCCATGCCATGGTTTTTCCCTTACTGAGAACATTGATTCTACATTTGCTGCCATTTTAAACATCTCCCTTCCATATTTTTTTCTGATTTGAAATAGCATAAATATAGGCAGAAGAACCTCCACCGGAAATCCTCTGCCCCGCATGCTCATTCGATTCCTTCATCGTGCTCTGGCAGTTTATACCTTTCACTGACGGTTTTTACCACCATAAACAATGCCGAAAGCACCAGCATCACTACATCGAATATCTTTTGTTTTGACACTACGGTTCACCTCTCTTCCTTATTATTCTACTTTTAGAATATATCGCTGAAATAACGTAAGATACGGCACAGCCGCATCCTATCCCTTATCGCCTGCAGTGTTATGAGGCTTTGATTAGGTCCAGTTCACGGAGCAGTGATATACAGTCACGGAATCCCTGCTTATATGTCATCCTGCCATAATGTGCGCCGTTTTCCGTATAGATACAGACAAGCCCGTCTATCATCAGCCACTGTTCTCCGGTAAACTCCTGTTTGTCAAGTTCCTCCGTCTGTTCGTCCATCCGCTGCTGTATCTCCTTATATTCTTCATCCTGCAGCAGCGTCCCATTTAATCCTTCATTAACGGAATACTCCGTGATGACATCAAATATACTCTTCTCCTCTGTTTCCACGTTCCTCTCTCCTTTTCATTGTTCTGCTTAAAATTCCACATGTTTATCCGCTAAGAAAGGGACAGGAGCCTGCAAGCCCCTGTCCCCGACATCAACAAAATCCTTTTGTACATTTCATAACCATTTAAAATCACCGTCCCTCAGCCATAATATGCCGTCCTCCCCGACTGGCAGCGGGTCATCACATATCAAAGTACCGAAGAAATTGACTAATACACCCTGCTGTACCCGTACCGGATCTCCTTGGCTCTCATCATCATCGGCTACCTCATACTGATATTTTCCCTTCGGAACGGTATCACGGTCTATCCGCATGTCATTAAATCTGCATAGGATGCCGCACACACTGACCGTTTCAAACCGCTCCGTCCTGTAATCCATTCTCACCTTCTCCACCTCCACTAAGATATTCCTCAATATACCTGCTTGCATCCTCGCTATATTTGATTGCAGATATGCAATTTATGACCTTTAAATAACCCACAAAACACCGGATCTGCAACGCATTACCTGCATTTGACAGCATATATGCAACAGACTCCCAAAAAGGAGTGCCTGCCGCGTTTTGTAATAGTCACCCGATAAGATCTAGAATACTGTTAAGCTCATCCGGTAACTTCTCGCAAACATCCGGCAGTCCCACCGTTTCCTGTTTTCTCTCTGGATGCGGCATCATGATATTGGCAGAACCAATCCCCGCCAGCAGCGCGCCGACCAGTTTCATCCCCTGTGACTGCATTTCCTCCCGGACGGCAGAAATCATCTGGCTATGAAACTCCTGTCTGTCTGCAATCCTGATATTCAGGGCAAAATACTCTTCCAGCACCCGTTTTACATAAGCAGTCAGGGAAGCCGAGCCTCCCGCCTCCCCTGTCAGTTTCAGGTATAGTTCCCTGTCCACCCTGTCGTCCATGTTAAAACGGATAAATACGGATTTCTGGTTTTCGGCCATCATACCACCTGCTTTCCCATGATCTGCTTTGCAAGAAACTCATATCCCTTTGCATTGGCACATAAATCGCACTCGTAAGCCGTATGCCCACGGTATTTTCCGGCATAGTCACGAGCCGCAAGGGCACCGCCCCCTACATAGATGATATTGATATAATCAAGGCTATACCCCCGCTCCGCAAGTTCCAGTTCCAAAGACTGCACCTTCTCACGCAGCATTCCGCGGATAAGCTCTGTATAAGCAACTGGCAGGTTACTTTCCTCTTTCAGCACGGTCTTCATGATCTCATGCTCCGGTATCTCTTTCCCCGTCTGGACTTTCATGCCATGCTGGATCTCCTTCATCCATTTGACCATAGCCTTTTCAATCGTGATGGACCTGCTCTCTATCGGGAGTCCGTTCTGTACATAGACAACATCCGTGGTCTTGCTCCCAATATCCACGATCAGGTAATCGCCTTTCATGTTACCGAGCCTTGAAGCGATCGCCGAATAGCATTGCGGGCAGATGATGACCTTTGCTATGGTGACAGAGTAATCCTCTCCCTCATAAGAAAAGTCCAAAATATTCTGCCGATAATAATAATCGATCAGTTTCAGCTTGTCCCTCCCATAATTGGAAAACGGCAACCCGACTGCAAGTATGACCTCCGCCTTATGAATCCCTTCTTTCCTCAGTTCCATTGCAATTCCTGCCATTGTCCGGAGCCTCGCAGTATCATCCGAGATCTTGTCATCCGTGATTGCTGCCCTCCCTTCACCCACCTTAAAAAACTCCCCATCGTAAAACAGGGAGTTCTCTTTCAGTGTCGGTTCCGCGCTTCCAAGCATATGTACGCCGTTGTCAAATATAAAGTTTGCCGTTTTGCTAAGCTGGTAACCGTCATCAAAACCTATGATGCAGCTTCCATTGTTCAATCTGATCATTGCCATTCCTCTCTTTCTTCCTTTATTAGTACATTTAGTTCTGCAGCATCATTTTTCTTCTGCCGGATGTCTGTCCATTCCTCTAGCTCCTCCTTCCCATAAAAATGAATAAGGGAGCATTCCGGTCCACAGAGTATTCCCCAATTTCTGCTTCCAAATAAATATCCATTGTAATAACCTCTCTTTATGTTGCTATTTATTTAAGCTTAATTTCGTATAATCAGGCATAATATAAAATCCAGTATTCTTATCCTCTTCAAAATATTTTTCAGAGCCTGAATTTTCATCTATCCAATGTTCAACACATAATTGCCAACATGTTTTCTGATAAAAATTACCATTACTGTCTTTACCATATGAATTTTGTACTTTGGTAGTAAGAAATTCTTCTAATGCTTTTCTTTCATGTGTATTTAACACTTTAGTCTTTTTAATATGTTGAGGAGCATATTCTGCTTTTCCAAGACATATATATGCGACATCTTCTTTTGGACCTTTATGCTCATAATATACATGAACATGAGGAACTGGTCCCTCGTTTCCTTCAAATACACATACTTTAAATCTGTTCTTTTTAATATTATGCTCTTCATTGTATTTAGGATAGATCTCTGCCATTTCCTTAAAGAAGTCATCAGCAGTGATATTATCAGGAGCAAAATATGCCCATTGTCCAAATTCATTAAAATGACCATTGAAATATTCTTCCCAGTTATTATCATGGTACCAAAAACGCAGAGCATTTTCATTCACGGTAGTACTCTCATCAGGTGAATCAATTGGCGCTACTTCATATGAAAATCCTACAAATGTATCTCCATCAATTAATGTGGTTATACCCTTTACTATATAAGCCGGATGTGCAAGTGATTGGAAAACATTTTGGGTATCTTCAACAACATCTCCTACTCGAAATTTTGCTTCTCTTTCACCATTTACACCAATTATTATATTACCCATTTACATTACCCTGCCTTTTCTTTTTTCCTTACGATTGTTCATATGTCTATGTTTATAATTTTATTTCTGAAGGTATTAATTTCTCCCCTTCAATGATCATAGCTTCTATCATTAGTGCAATATTTTTCTTTGAAAAGATGCTCAATCATCCTTATAGGGCAGCATACACCTTATCCTCATCTTGCCTAGGTTCTAAGAAAACCGTCCACTCATTCCATTGGTGCATTAAACTCATCATTCATATTTTTTTCTTCCTTATTTCGTTTTCCATATTCATGACACATAAAATCAAAACTATACAGATCAACTCCTTTTTGTGTAGCAATACTCATCATCTTCATCAGCTCCCAGTATTCCTTATCTTCCCATGAGTCAATTTTCCACAAATGAAACGGAACAGTATGATCATAATACATATTTCCATTTGTACCAATGCAATCTGTACGTATACAGTTATCACTCCCATCAAGCTGTATATATTCATGATCTTTCAGTCTATCATAATGCTCTATAAAACAGTCATGGTCTGTTGTGACAACCTCCGGGCGTTCAAAATCTGGTCCCATCACTATATCCCCCAAGCCAAACGGACTCTTTATGTACAGAAACATGTTTTCAAATCGGCCATTATCCTCCTGATCGAACGGCACCTTATATTCATCGGAAGCGCCATATATGATATTCCCCTCAGATGTAAAAATGTACCATGACAAACTCTCATTTACATTCACTAAATCGTCATCATCTGCTTCCTCTGACAACCCTTTCGGATTCCTATCAAACAGCCATCTTTTTATGACTTTAAAACTGTTAACACAGTGATGGATTCCGTAAGAGACCGCCTTTTCCGCTGCAGTGAAATACTCCTTATCGTATTCATCCTCATCATCAGGACAGACGATATAAATACACCCTTCATGACCTGTCATAAAACATTCATAGGCTTTTTCTTCATATGTAATCCTTTCTCTGATCTCTGTATTCAGCTTTTCATCATCAGATATCTTTAATATCTCCTTAATTGAGCTTATCTGCTATTTAAGCAGATCGTTATAAAACCAACAGATATGGGCCTGCTGGCGCAAGGTAAATTCGATTCCCTGTTCTTTATAATAATTTGCCACATGATCTGATATTGGTAATTTGACCATAATCTGCCTTCTCCTTCCTTGCCTGAAATCCATTTCCTTTTTGGTCCCACGGTTTCCCCAACTGCCCGGCAATTTTGAACTGCTGTGAGGTCAGTCAACAGTCCACCAGTAATCAAATATCTTCTTATAGGCACAGCCCTTATGTATCTCCCCCTTATATCTCCTCACGTATCCATTAGAATACTTTTTCCAATACTGGAACCTGCTTCGCTGGGAACTGCGCCAGTATCTTACATAGTATGGTTTCGGAAACCAGTCTGCATAATAAGCTCCGGCATATTGGGTAAACTTCCCTAACGCCAGCATCTTGAGATGATTTCTATACTTCGCCTCGCGTTCTCTTTTCAGCCTTTTCTTTCTTCTGCTGTGCTTTTTCCGCCTAGGCCTTTCAGGTTCCATGTCAAAGCATTTGTCTTCCGGATAGACGGCGCTGCCTGCCTTTATGCAAAAACATTCTGCAGGAATCATATTTCCTGCCTAGAGCATCTCTATATCAGATTCTAAAAATCCCGAAACGGACCGTTCCGCCAATATCTTGATGTATGGGCAATCTATACAATGCAATATATCAAACCTCCCTTTTCGTTTTGCCAAAGACGCCGCGCGTCTGCCGTATTTTCATACATGGGGTTATCTTCCCTTCCTCAATCCGGCAGTTTGTCCAGTTGCTCATTGACTGTGCAGCCCACCAGTTCCTCTAGGGTCCACGGGCACTGTTCCGGTATGGACTGCGTCCGGTCCGCACGGTTTGCATAATGCACGCTGATCTTTCCATACCGCTTAACGCCCATTTCATATATATCCTGCAGTGGGCATTTTCTCTCGTATAGTGATACCGTATCCACTTCATTATCTCTACAAACTATCTACCGTCATTTATGATAATTTCATTGTTCTATATTCTGGCATAGGAGTATTTAAATCAATACAGAAATCATAATTATTAGCATTCCATAGATTTATTAAAAATTGCCAGTTGCTATCACCCCAAAGACCCGGTAGTGGCTTAGATCGTAATTGTTTTCCCAAATGATTTAATTCATCTTTTGTTAATATTTCCATATTTTTACCATGATTAATATATTTATTATCTTTAAATAATAAACAGGTCCCGTTTTTCCATAATTTAAAATCTATTTCATTTCTAAATACATGGAAGTGAGCCTCGTCTATGCTTTCATCAACTCCTATAGCTATAATCAATTTTCCTTTGTCATGCAATCTACTGACCATTTCATAATAATAGGAATAATCCAATGGATTATATGTACCTTTTTCTGGAAATCCTTTAGCTTGCCTAAGCTCCTCTAAATTATTTTCAATACATTCAATTTTTATTTGTAACTCTTTATCATCCATACATTTTATTCTCCTATAGTCTTAAACAGACAGGCATTATATTCATTCCATTTTCATTTTCTGGATTAATCCTCTCACGTCATTCCACGTGTATATCCACACATTTTTAACAACGATCACAGAAAACAAGATTGCCACTTTATTTACTCTCATTTTTGACATCCGGATCTTCTCCTGCCAACCGCTTCCGGAACCATTCATAGGACTGATAACTGTTCAGTTCACACTTCGGACATGGATTTGATACAGTGTATATCAATCCTAATGTATATGGACATTTCCGGCATGGTGGCAATATCTTATAGAGCATTTCTTTTATTTTCAATAACTATCCCTCCGATCATTACGTGTTGCCTATCCTACACTGATTCAGCTGAAACGTGCGTCATCACCCATTATCCCGTATGCCCCTGATCGGAGAGTTGTTATCTTTCCTGTCGGCTCCAGTTTATACCACGTGTCACTGCTAAATGAGTCGCCTGTATAACGCATGCACACAATCAGTGAAGCATATTCGTCAGGAATTTGTTCATGTTCTTTTACAGTATAAATACTCTCTATCTTTTCAGACCAGCTAAAGCTTCTGGCGGAAGCTGCGCGGCAGATATATGTATACCCACTGCTTGGACTTGAAATATGTCTGGCAGATATTTCAAGGGTATCACGCAACTTTTTACGCAATTCATAACTCAGTTCAGTTCTTCCATGTAGTAATCCGACCGCCGCATTTCCATTATCGGTTGAGAAACGGAAGCATTCATTTCTATAGCGATTCCCTATATCTTTCTTCACAAGTTCAACTTCCTCTTTATCTGCGAGCTTCTCCATTTCTGGACTATAGCCAGGGTCATAGATCTTATAGAACCGCCGTGCACCACGGACAATATAACATCCTACCCTAAAAGTAACCGCCCACAATTCTCCCTGCTGTAGTTCCTCTTCCGTAAGCTTCTGTCCGTCTGTATCAACGCACCATGCATCAGTAAAGACAACGGATTGGCACCAATGTTTCTGGATCGTTTCTCTGTCTTCCTTGTTTACTCTCTTTGGATATGATTCCATTTCTGGCTCCCTATTTTCAGTAAATACCTGCTTCAATATCCCATTAGTATCTGATGTTTTCCCTGCATTTATTTCTGTCCTCCGTAAATATCCGATGGTTTCTTCCATCATTTTATCCACTGCTTCATTCAATCCATCAAAAATTTTATTCAGTTTTTCAAATCCCGTCATCATAAATCAATCACTCCTTTTTATATTTCTATTTCACAAAAGAATATATAGCCAGAGATCTATCTTATACGATATCTGCATCTGATATCTGCCATTCCCATTCTGTACGTCACTCATACCGCATATATTCCAGAAAAAAACAGATTAAAAGACTTTGCGAATACTGCCATAGTTTGACAACATAAATTATGCTGGAAGAAAACGAAGGAGCCTTACAAGCCCCTTCACTACCTACTGACATTTTTCATCATATTATTATCTATTCATTTTAAATTATCACCCTTCATATCCTTTTGGGTATTTAATATCAACATATGGATGGTCATTGAGATTCCTTATTTTTACACTCATGATCTGTTTATGGCATTCCATAAGCTGGTCTCTGATCATTTCCAGATGTTCCTTACTCTGGGGAACTATGTACTTATTAGAACCTTCTTCTATTAATTCAAGATACCAATTTACTAGTTCCAGTTTGTGAAGACAATAGCTAGATATCATCTGCTTATCATTGAAATCACGAATTGCTTCTGTTTCAATTTGAATGTAGGATACCAGATCGATCGGGATTCTTTTTAGCTTCTTTTTTATTGTTAGACACTCCTTTCATTCCAATACGGCAATTGTTCAATAATTAGTATTTTAAGTTTGTGCAATTGAGAGAGTCTGCCCACTAGCAATCGTATCCTCAGTGACCTCCAGTTCGTTAAGAACCAATCCAATGTTACTCCAATTTGAACAATATTGTGTAGTGTTACCATTAGGAGTTACACAAATAGTACCGTCCCTTTTCAACCCAACAGTACAACCGTTTCCTGTCGAAACCGCTACTATATCACGCCAGTTTCGGACATTGCATTGATCTTCTTGCATAGTGCCTAGATGTGGACTTATATCAGCAGAAACTACTGTACCATCCTTTTTTAGCCCTACAATAATGCTTCTTCCATCAAAGGAAATAGCTATGATATCATTCCAATTCTGGACTTTTTTTACAACATCTCTATTCACGTGAACGGAACAAAGCAAATCATTATCATCATTCTCATCCGTTCCATCCTGAAGTCCTGCTACAATAACAGTACCATCTTTTTTTAAACCTATAGTATGATATCTCCCTGTCGAGACTGCCACTATATCACGCCAATTTTGAATAGCGCATTGACGATAATGATTATCCCCAGCCACAACTACTGTTCCATCCTTTTTTAAACCTATAATATAATCGTTCCCTATCGAAACTGCTACTATATCACGCCAGTTTCGCACATCACATTGACCATTATAAATTTCCTTGTTCGTAACTACTCTGCCATCCGATTTCACCCCTACAATAAATTCATCTTTTACAGAAAGATTAATAATATCTCGCCAATCTTGAGTACCACACTGTGTCTCATCTCCAGGAAAAATAAGTGTCTGAGCGATATTACGGTAAGTATGTTTGACTGTAACAACCGTCCCATTCGATTTCAATCCTGCAATAACTCTATCCCCACTAAAAACAGCAATAACATTCTTCCAATTTTGAGTAGGTATTTCCATATTTTCGACTACTGTACCATCTTTTTTCAACGCAATGATTGGATTAGTCGCAATACACTTTTGAAAATCCATATAAGAATATCCATTATGTGTAAAAACTTTTGCATGATTTTTTCCCGCCGCTTTGCGAATCCATTTCAAAGCCTCAACGTAATCCTGATTAACTCCTTTACCATTATAATAGCAAATACCCAAACGATATTGTGCTTCTGCATTTCCCTGTTCAGCCGCCGCACTCCACAGTTTAAATGCCTCTGCTTGATCCGTAGATCGTTCAGCACGCCAAACAATATCATTTACACCATTCAGTTTCACTCCATCAAAAACAATTCTTTTCTCAAGAAAATTTTCAGGGGCATATATTGTAGGATTATTTATGCCAATAAACATTACGCTCTCCTGCTTCTCTGGTATTTGAAACCTCTGACCGCAGAGATAAATCTCTTTTATATCTTTATCTAAGAGATTATCCAGTTCTTCCTGTGTAAATGCTACCTTGTCAACCGCTGCAAGTATCTTGTCATCTGCAGTATATACTCTCAGCCGTTCCAGGCGCTCATTCTTTTTTAACACATCATTCAAATCTATTTTATCAGCTTCAGCTTCTAAATACTCTATTCCCAATATACCGCACAGATCTTTTTTTAAACTTTCTGACTTTGAATCCAAAGTTTTCACTTTTTCAGCCTCTTCATCGTAAAATCTGTCCTCCAGCCATTTGATCAAACGTCCATTGCTATAATAGCCTAGCACATCTATAAAATTAAAGTGATCCCTTAACTCCTCGATCGTCTTCACCAATGTTCCATCTGACATTTTCAACGGAAACTTTACTGCCATCTTGCCCGACCTCCTTAAATGAAATACTCTCAGCCAAATACCCTATTTTTCGCTTCTATAAGGACTTTAGCAGTATGC
Source organism: Lachnospiraceae bacterium (assembly GCA_014804655.1). Lineage (GTDB taxonomy): Bacteria > Bacillota > Clostridia > Lachnospirales > Lachnospiraceae > UBA3282. Next base: position 31,004 of record JAAUZK010000057.1, read on the forward strand.
GATTCCTTTACACCTTCCCACATAGCAACAGCTGCATCCCTGACAACAATATATACATTTTCAGCAAATTTAGGACCGTCCATATGTTTAAGCAAACCTCCAGCCAGATCAACAAGCATAGGTCCGAAAATTGGCACCTCTGATAAACGTTCTTTCAGAGCCCCGCTCAGATAACGGCATCCTGCCGCAACGTTAGCCCTGCCAATCTTATCCATGGCATCCAACATTGTACTTTCCCCGTTTGCCACATCAAATAATGCTTCTGCACCCTCAACTGCTGCACCTGCCAAGCCGCCTATTACATCCATCGGGGTGTCTTTAGGGAGAATATTCTCTAAACCCTTTTCAGCAGCAACCTTGATGGCTCCGGCAACAACCACCTTGACCTCCTCAGAATCTTTTATTAATCCATCTTGAAATGTTTCTTTGACAATACCACTTATATCAACAGCATCATCCTGCACTTTTTCTTTTAATACATTCGCAGCAACAGCCACCCCATTTAAAATTACCTGATTTCCAATTTCATAGACTTTATTCTTAACACTGTATTCATTCCACTCTACGGGATCGGCATCAATAACACTAATTGCATTTCCTTCTGCTTTATTAATTTCCTGCATTAGCTTCATATTAGAAACCGCAAAATCATTTTCAATCTGCTGAAGCCTTTTCCCTACCGCATCGAAAGGAACATCTGCGTAGGTATCAGACAGACGTTCCACAAGCCATTCTTCTTTTGACTGTCCTGCATCAATAGCTACATTCAGTTCATCCAGCGTTTCGTCATAATCTTCTACGGCCTTAATAATCTCAGCTGCCATCTTTTCACTTGCCGCATTTGGCATGTCCGGCACTTCCTGCCGTAGTTTATCCTCAAGCCATCTAACAAATTCCTCATTCATATCACGTTCTGCATATGAACTGATAAACCCGTCCAGTATGTCTTTCATTGATAGCTCTTCTACAAATTCATGTTTATCCATAATCCACCTACCTTGACGCTTTTTTGAATTTCCTGTCTTCATAGAGCTTCATCATTTCTTCAAGAGGCTCTTTCATAATTTCAGACAACGAATGGGTATTGTGTATGCAGCCCAGTATATCATCAGTAGTAAGCTCAGTATTCCCTTTTACAAACGCTCCTTCAATGCTTTCGCTGACTACTCCTTCTATGTCCGCGCCACTATATCCTCCTGTCTCAGTAACCAGCCTATCTATGTCAATCTTATGGACATCTTCTTTCCTGCGTTTGTTCAGATGGATCTGAAAGATCTTACTCCGTTCATCTTTATTTGGAAGGGAAACATAAAAAATTTCGTCAAAACGCCCTTTACGCAGTAATTCCGGTGGAAGTTTTGTAATGTCATTGGCAGTAGCTATCACAAAAGCAGCACTCGTTTTCTCCTGCATCCATGTTAAGAATGCGCCAAATAAACGGGTCGTTACCTCTCCGCCACTGCCGCCATTTCCAATTCCCGCAAAAGCTTTTTCCAGCTCATCCACCCAAAGTACACATGGGGATATCGCTTCCGCCAACTGGATAGCTTTTCTCATATTATCCTCTGATTCGCCTACATATTTGCCCATCAGACGCCCCATATCCAACCTGAGCAGTGGAACATCAAACAGCTTACCTGCTGCTTTCGCGCTGAGCGATTTTCCACATCCGGGAACCCCTGCTATTAAAACACCTTTCGGCATTGTAACGCCAAATTCCATTGCAGTCTTGATATCCTTGAATACCTTTGCCTTTTTCTGGAGCCAGTCTTTCAGATTTTCCAGACCACCTATATCTTCAATGCTCTCCTTTAGCGGTATCATTTCAATAATCCCTGCTTTCAGGATCATCTGCTGTTTTTGGTCAAAAATAAGTTTAAGCGTCTCTCTGGTCAGTTCACCCTCCCGGGCAATGGCTAGGCTGAGCAGATCCTCAATTTCTGATTCCGATAATCCTTTAAACGCAATGACCATTTCTTCTAAAAACTCTAAAGGAACCGCAGAAATTTCATTATTTTTTATAAAATTAGCTGCAATGCTTTTTATTTCTTCTTCATCCGGCAGTTCCAGCTCTAGTACAGTGATTAGTTTTTCCAAAGTCTGTGGAATATGTAATACCGATGAAACGATTATCACTGTCGCATCAATACCTCCATCCGGTTTGCGTATCTTACGGGCGATCTCTTTTAACAGTGCCGTCACTCTGCTGGATTCAGACGGCCCCAAAGTTTCCTCTGAAGCAAGCTGGGCATCTGCGTCTTTAATAACTAACAGAGTCCTGTCCAATTCTCTTCCATTTTTGAGGAATGACAATGTAGTCTCAAGCGACTGATCACGCCCAATATTCTTAGCAGCCTTCGTCTTAAAATCCACAAGCCCTTCTGAGCCGTTCCACTCAAGAACCTTTTTTCTTCCGGCAACAGAAGAAATGTACCTGTCTACTTTGGTTTCCTCACAGGTGTAGACATAGAGTATCGGAAACCCAGCATCAATATAGTCGCCCAGATCTTTTTTCACGGTTGGTAAATGTAACATTGATAATTTCCCTCCATAGATTTAAAGCAGTCTTTTTGCATCCACGCTCGGTTCATAATTAGAACAGGAATAGCATGCACCAGTACTGGCGCCATTCCTTCTTGTACATTTCCCTTTTGTAGTTGCTTCATACTCATATCCCGCTACAGAATTTTTAAATTTCATTTGGGCATCCCCAATCCAGTAATTACAGAATACGCAGTTCTTTGCCCTTTTTGGATGATGTGTATACTTAGACATTCTTATAGTTCTCCTTTCCTATGACGTTATCAAGCATCGTTTTCCCAAATATTCGACTGTTTATTCATCTACCCAATAATCCCATTTAGATAGTATTATACAGGAAATCCTACTTATCTTGTTCTACTTCCAGTAGACATTTCCTTCATCTTTCCTTTATCATATCTTCATTTTCCATATAAAGTTATGATTTTGACACTTCATGTTCCATTGTGGAATCCAGTCCTCGCATTCTTTCCTACTGGAAATGCAACATTAAAGTTTTATTCTTCCGGCTCACTTTCTTTCCGGCGTTTACACAATACCCCTTCAATAAACTTCACCGTATATCCTCCGGCTCTGGCGATCTTTGCCCGTTTACGCCTATCCGTCTCCTGCTTCGCCAGATCCGCTATGAATTCAGGCCGGTACAACCTCATGGGACAGTCAATCTTGTCACCACGGAAATACTTAAATAATTTCAGCATGGCATCACGCCCTATCAGTTCAAACAACTCCAAATAGCTGTCATTTAATGCCTCTGCTTCATTGCCCTCGACATTAAATGCCTCATAGATCATTTCTTCATTTATATTGTCCAGATCAATGTTAATCACAATATCGCCTCCTTACCTGTCAAAATTTTAACAACATCCTTTCCCTTAAATCCAGTCATTATAAGGAACTTTAAAAGAGTCTTTATATTCACCTTTAAAAGTTCCTTTTTCGGAATATAGACTTCCTTTATATCAAGATAAGAATATATAGCCATATATACTCTTCATACGCTCTGTCCTTCGTGCATATAAAATATTTTCCTCAAACAAATCGCTTACCCTGTTTATCATTATAAGAGGATTTTTGTAGAAAAGTTCACCTGCCAGCAGACATTTTAAGCTCCCTTCATATGATGCATTTTTCTATCATAATCTTGCCGCATTATGCAGGATTCTGTATAATTGAAATATGCAAAATCAGAGTTAAAAGGAGACAAACCATGACTCAGGAAATATTTAGTACCTCTGTTACTTCTTCAAAGGATCCGGGATTTTTTAGGGAAAAGGCTTCAAGTGCTTCATTAGAGGAAGACTTAAAAGCCACAAAAGAAATTGGTGTCTATTTGAAGAAAAATAAAGAAAGCATGATTCCGCATAACCTTCCCATACATTTAGATATGCTGCTTGCGCAAAAAGGGCTCAGCAAGCCCGAAGTTGTCCGTGATTCGCACCTCGATCGGAAATATATATATCAAATTTTTTCGGGAGAAAAAAATCCTTCGCGGGACAAACTGATTGCCTTGGCTTTCGGTCTGCATCTTTCTGATGAGGAAACTCAGACAATGCTAAAAGTGTCAGGGAATCGGGAATTATATGTAAGAGACGAACGTGATGCCATCATTCTGTTTGCCTTACAGAAAAAAATGGATATTTGGGAGACCAACGAATTATTGTCCGACCATAACTTTACTGCTCTAGGCGCCCCAAGGGATTAAACTCTTTAGACACCAACATATTTAATGAGATGGATTATCAGATATAAAAATATGCCGCAAGGACACTTTGATACCTTTTCAAGTATCTGAATCCTTACGGCATAAATTTTTATCCGGCTGGTCTAACTATTTTTCAGAATAAACTTTTCTCCTTCATAGACCAGTACCGGATTTCCTCTAACGATACGGGTATGCTCTCTCCATGCGGCATTGACCTGTTTTGCCTCCTGTTCTTTCTGTAAATCCGCAAGTTTTTCCTGCAACTTTTCCATTGCACGCTGCTTATTCTGGAACTGGCTCCGTTCTTCGGTAGACTGCGATACAAGACCTGTCGGGATATGTATAATCCGCACGCCTGTTTCTACTTTATTCACATTCTGTCCGCCTTTCCCTCCACAGTGAAATTTTTCTATATGGTATTCTTTATCTGCCGCAATCTCGCTTTGTTCCGGGATAATGCTCACATCCACATACCAGTTCTTTCTTTTGTGGTTCTTTCGGAACGGACTTTTACATATCCACAATACTGTACCCTCAAGACCGCTCATATCATGCCCCGTCCGAAAACGGATAGAATCAAAGCAGCCTTTTTCATAGCCTTTAGTATCCGATAATATTTCCAAATCACCATATTCCTTTTTCAAAGCTTCATATAGTTTTGCGACCGCCAACTGACATTCGGACGGTCCCTGTCCTGCACTGATCTGCACTATCATAAATGAATTTCCTCCCACTTACTTCTTGCTTTTTACTTTTTGCTTCCTGCCTTAAAATTATAGACAGGCTTTAATACTTCTGTGATTTCAACGGTATCTTTGATCTGTTCTGCAATCTCCTTTATAGAACGATAGGCAAAAGGAGCCTCATCCAGTGTATCCGCTCCTACACAACTGCTATAAATACCCTCCATTTCCTTTTTGAACTCCGATACCGTATGTTGGTTCTTCACATCCTCACGCTTTAATTTTCTGCCAGAACCATGCGGCGCTGAATAATTCCATTCAGCATTGCCTTTTCCAATTCCTAAAATAACTCCGTCTTTCATGTTCGCCGGAATGATTACACGCTCTCCCTTCCTTGCGGAAATGGAACCCTTATGAAGTATTCCGGAATCGTCCAGATAATTATGTGCTGCTGAGAACTGATCAACAGCTTTCCACTTCATCCCTTTTAGGATTTCCCAGACAATGATCTGCCTGTTCCACTCGGCATACCGCTGGATGATCTGAACATCCTCCAGATAAGCCGCCTTATGATCTCCCTCCAAATAACTCATGTAATAGGGTATTTCTTTAAGCTGTTCTTTCAGGCAGGTACTTGTAAGTTTTGTATAATATTCCGCCACTTCCTCACCCAAATGCCTGCTCCCTGTATGCACTACAAGGTACAGACTACCGTCAGTGCCTTTATCCAGTTCTATGAAATGGTTACCGCCGCCAAGCGTACCAAGACTTCTCTCCGCTTTCTGCCTGTTGATATGGCGGATACATTGAAGTTCTTCGTAGGGAAATTCCGCCGCCATGTGATGGGGTACCTTGCGGATGACAAATCCTGACGGTACATTTTCCCGAATTACCCTGTCTAACTTCTGAAACTCTGCGTTATTCTTATTCAGTTTTACACAGGTCATGCCACAGCCGATATCCACGCCCAAAAGCTGTGGGATCACTTTATCTGTGACCGTCATGGAAAGACCGATTGGGGCAATCTTCCCCGGATGGATGTCGGGCATCATGCAGATCGTGCTGCCCTCTGCGATTATGTTATCGCATATCATTTTTACCTGTGCCTCTGCGTACTCTTCCACATCATCTGTGAAGATTTTTGCTTCGGCATAAATGCCTTTTACTGTTTTCATAATCTATATCTTTTCCTTTCTTTATAAAAATGGGCGCAAAAAAAGCACCCAAAGGTGCTGGCTGCAAATTCTCTTTCTATACAGCTTATAAGACAACAGAAAAAATTTATATAGTCTTCTATTGTCATAAATAAAACAAAACTATCTGTAATACGAAAGGAGTGCCGTACCTTTATTTGTCAATTTCTTGATTCTGTTTTGGATTGTTGTATTGTTCTGCATGGTAAGCCCTCCTTTCGATAATCAATTCATATCACTAACGGACAAATAATAACATAAGAA
>JAAUZK010000058.1 GCA_014804655.1 Lachnospiraceae bacterium
ATTCTGGGCAAGGGGCTATTACGTAGAAACAATTGGTAATATAACTGAAGAAGCTGTCAAGAAGTACATCAACGAGCAAGCAGAAGAATCAAGGAAAGAAGATATGGGAAGTTCCGCTTTATAAGCGGACCAGTAACAGTGCTTGCGACATCGCCCTACGGGGCGAGCAGTAACATAGCCCTTTGGAGGGCTATTAGCAAACCACCAGTTGAACTGGTGGTTGCTGACTAGAAAACGGGAGGGACAGAGTGAGCACACATTAGGTGTAATGTTTACGAGGTTATCTTTCCCTGCTGACATCGGGAGGATAAGGTATAGTGACAAAAAAACAGAGTACAGCAAAAACACAGAGAAGTATTAGCAATTATTTTACAGGAAACAGCAACTAAGAATAGTTGCATATTTCTTGCGAAAATAGTATATTATATATAAGGATTCTAATGAGTAAGAAAGATAAACTGATAGATAGATTATTGAAAAAACCAAAAGATTTTACTTTTGATGAAATGGAATCTTTATTATCATATCTTGGATATGAGTTGAAACAAGGCGGAACTGGATCAGGAGTGAAATTTATAAAAAATGGGAGTAATGAAGTGATAAATTTTCACAAGCCACATCCAAACGGGATATTAAAGAGGTATGTGTTGGATCAGGTTATAGAGAAATTGAGAAAGGATGGTTTGTTATGAGTAACTTATTATCATATAAGAATTATAATGGAACCGTGGAATATTCAAAAGAAGATAATTGCCTTTTTGGAAAAGTTATTGGAATAAGGTCTTTATTATCTTATGAAGGGGATTCTGTTAAAGAATTAGAACGGGGTTTTCAGAACGTGATTGACGAATACTTAGATGATTGTAAGGAACGGAATGTGGATCCTGAACAGCCTTATAAGGGAACATTTAATGTCAGAATCAGCCCAGAGCTTCATCGGAATATTGCTGTATATGCTATTGAGCATGGAAAAAGTTTAAATGCTGCTGTTGAAGAAGCTATTGGAAATATGGTTGGATAAAATATTGAGACACAAAATCTATCAACTATTAGTAAACAGACATTCAGGAATTTCATACAGATACCATAAATTCCATGACGGCACAACAGGTGTGCGCAGAATTGCTTCATGGGTTTATTTGTTATGGCTGAATTTTGCCTACTATGCTCTTTTTTGCCATTTCCTAGGGCACAAGCCAGAAATGGACGTGTATGAGAGCAGGATGCTGAATATCAAAATGAGTGAATCAGAGGCGTATCTACAAAGTAATCCGCTTCTTTCGGTGGATACATATGTGGAACGGCTAAAGAGTTATGACATCGTTTCCTTTGATATATTTGATACCCTGATTTTCCGACCGTTTGCCCAGCCCACAGATCTGTTTTTTCTGGTGGGTGAGAAATTTGACAGTCTGGATTTTAAAAATATCCGTATTTGGGCGGAATGTGGTGCAAGGGCAAAGTGCAAGAAGCGAGATGGACATACGGAGGTTGGCCTTAAGGATATCTGGGAAAATTTAGCAAAAGAAACGGGTCTGCCTGCCGAAGAGGGGATGGAGCGAGAGCAAAAAATTGAGCAAAAGCTCTGTTATGCGAATCCGTTCATGTTGGAGGTATGGAAGCGGCTTCAGTCCATGAATAAGAAAATGATCGTAGTATCTGATATGTACCTGCCTAAAGAATGTATCGAGAAGATTTTGGAAAGCGCGGGGTATACAGGGATAGAGAAGATATATGTATCGAATGAATATCATAAAAGTAAAGCAGACGGAAGTCTGTACCGGGAGGTTATGAAAGACTGGTGTGCCAACGCTTTTTCCATTGTACATATCGGGGACAATCCTCACAGTGACAGGGATATGGCAAGGCGAGGCGGTATGGATGTGCTGTCTTATCAAAATATAAATAAAAATATTCTGCTGTACCGTCCTACAGATATGTCTTCTATAGTAGGCAGTGCATATAGGGCGATTGTGAGCGGTCATCTTTATAACGGACTTTATTCTTATAGTATGGACTATGAGTACGGATTTATTTACGGCGGTCTGTTTGCAGTCGGATACTGCAGATTCATTCATGAGTATTATAAACAGCATGGATTGGATAAAGTGTTATTCCTGTCCAGGGACGGGGATATATTGAAGCAGGTGTTTGACTTTCTTTATCCGGAGGATTATACGGAATATGTTTACTGGTCCAGAAAGGCCGCAGTAAAGCTTATGGCATATGAGGACAGGCATGATTACTTCCGAAGATTTATTTATCATAAGATGAACCAGAGCTATACGGTATTGCAGATTTTGCATTCCATGGAGTTAGACAGTCTGGTCGGACAGTTGACGGACTGGAGGGAAATCTGGTTTGCTAAGGAAAGAGATGACAAGGACGGACGGTTTATCGATTTAAGACCGGAGGATGAACTGACAGATAAAAATGGACATCTGCTCAGGGAATTTTTGGAAGCAAAGTGGGAACAGGTAATGGAGATATATGCTTCCCAAATGACAGCCGCCGAAAAGTATTATACCCAAGTGCTGAACGGATGTAACAAAGTGGCAGCAGTGGACATTGGCTGGGCGGGCAGTGGAGCGGTGTCACTTTCTCATTTGGTCGAGAAGGTTTGGAAACTGCCGTGTCGGGTGACAGGGATCATTGCCGGAACCAATACGCTGTATAATGCAGAGCCGGATGCAGCCGAGATTTTTCTGCAGAATGGGAAGCTGGTGGCATATCTGTATTCCCAAAGCCACAACAGGGATTTGCTTAAGAAACATGATCCGAATAAAAATTATAATGTTCTATGGGAATTGCTGTTGTCTTCACCGACACCCCAGTTTACAGGATTTTATGAGGGCAGACGTAAGTCACACGGGGAAGAGTTGCAATATGTAGAGGACTGTGACATTACGCTTGCTTTTGGTAAAGCAGATAGGAATCAGGAGGGGATTCGGCAAATCCAAAAGGGCATTCTTGATTTTGCATATGAATACCATAGGCATTTTAAAGATTTCCCCTATATGTTTCATATCAGCGGCAGGGATGCGTACGCTCCGATGCTTGTTGCTGCAAGTCATCATGAGCGGTATTTGCGGATGATTGAAAAGAGGTTTTCTTTTGAAAAAAATATTGTTTGATTATAGTGTCTGATGAATATGAATCGTAAGCTTCAAATGTAGTGCGATGCCTTAAGGTTCCATAGCATACTTTCATTGTTTATAATAGTTTATGTCGGAAGTCGTCAATATACCGACAAAGCGCTGCGATCAAACAGTAGCGTCAAAAAACTGTAATTAGGGAAAATGGAGGAGTACAATGGAGACTTTAAACGTGACAACATCAAGAGATGAAGAGCAATTTTATCGGATTTTGAACAATCTGATGCGCACCAACAAAGCGTTTCAGATTATGATAACCGTACCGTCGGGAACGAAAGAAGACGATATACAAATAACAGAGGCGGCAGCACAGCCGAATACGGTACGTGATTTGGAGAAAGACGTGACGGATATGATCCATGAGATCGGCGTGCCTGCCCATATTAAAGGATATCAGTATCTGCGGGAGGCGATCATGATGTCGGTGGAAGATGTGGAGATGCTTGGATCGATCACCAAGATACTCTATCCGACGATCGCCAAGAAATACCAGACCACGCCCAGCCGTGTAGAACGTGCCATAAGGCACGCTATTGAGGTGGCATGGTCAAGAGGCAGGATGGAGACACTGGATGCGTTGTTTGGCTATACGATCAATACCGGCAAAGGTAAGCCTACGAATTCGGAGTTCATTGCGTTGATTGCTGATAAGATACGGCTGCAGTATCGTAACTGACAATATTTCCAGCTGCCGCTGTGCCTGCGGGAACAAGCCCCGCTTTTTTGCGATGCTGTTTTTCAAAATTAATCCTTTTATTGCCAATCAAAATGCTGTATAATATGTTTTAAGAGTTTACAAGACTGGACAATCTATTTGTTGGAGGGTTAGCATGAAAAATATTTTGTTTGTAGCGTCAGAGGGTGTTCCTTTTATCAAGACAGGCGGTTTGGCGGATGTAGTAGGTTCCCTGCCGAAATGTATCGATAGGCAATATTTTGACATCAGGGTGATCCTTCCCAAATATACCTGTATGAAACAGGAGATGAAGGATAAGCTCACATATAAGACTCATTTCTACATGGGTTTCCATTGGAAAGAAGAATATGTGGGTATCATGGAATCTGAGGTTGACGGGGTGAAATATTATTTCATTGATAATGAGTCATTTTTCGGCGGTTTCAGACCATACAGTGACAATGCGCTGTTTGAGATCGAGAAGTATGCGTTCTTCTGTAAAGCAGCACTTTCCATCCTGCCGGTGATTGATTTCAGGCCGGATCTGATCCATTGCCATGACTGGCAGACGGGACTCATTCCGGTGTACCTGAAAGAAAGATTCCAAGGCGGCGATTTCTACAGAGGCATCAAGACCGTTATGACCATTCATAACCTGAAATTCCAAGGAAAATGGAGTGTGAAGGAAGTCAAGGAGATTACGGGGCTGCCGGATTATTTCTTTACGTCCGATAAGCTGGAAGCATATAAGGATGCCAATCTCTTAAAGGGCGGTCTGGTGTATGCGGATGCCATTACTACCGTCAGCGATACTTACGCAGAGGAGATCAAGACGGCGTTCTACGGAGAGGGACTGAACGGACTGCTCTGTGCCAGAGCGCGGGATTTGAGGGGAATCGTCAATGGTATCGACTACGATGAGTTTGATCCGGAGACAGATCATTATATTGAGAGTCATTATAATGCGGTTAATTTCCGTAAAGAGAAGATTAAAAACAAGCGTGCATTACAGGCGGAGTTAGGGCTTAATCAGGACGACAGGACGATGATGATCGGCATTGTGTCCCGTCTGACGGGTCAGAAAGGTTTCGATCTGATCGCCTATATTATGGATGAACTCTGTCAGGATAATGTGCAGATTGTAGTGTTGGGAACCGGTGAGGAGCAGTATGAGAATATGTTCCGCCATTTTGATTGGAAATACCATGGTAAAGTATCGGCCAACATTTATTACTCCGATGCATTATCCCACAAGATCTATGCGGCGAGTGATGTGTTCCTTATGCCATCCCTGTTCGAGCCTTGCGGTTTGAGCCAGCTTATGTCGCTGCGGTACGGCACGGTACCGATCGTGCGGGAAACTGGTGGTCTGAAAGACACCGTACAGCCATATAATGAGTATGAGGGAACCGGTACGGGCTTCAGTTTCACGAATTATAATGCCCATGAGATGCTCGGCACTATCCGTTATGCGGAGCACATATACTACGATAAGAAGCGCGAGTGGAATAAGATCGTGGACAGGGCAATGGCGGTAGATTTCTCGTGGCATGTATCTGCGAAGAAATATCAGGAGATGTATGACTGGCTGATCGGTTAGACCGGAACTGATGGTAATACTTACAGGATATCAGAGCAAGTCCCTTGGCTTGCTCTTTTTGACCGTATGGGAAAACAGTGATAACTCGGAGGCAGCACATGAACGAACAAAAGAAAAAGAATAATTTTGTGCGCCAAGCGGGTATTCTGGCCGCGTCGGGCATGATCGTCAAGGTCATCAGTCTGATCTATCGAAGCCCGCTGCGGAGTATTATCGGGCTGGAAGGCAACGGGTATTACAGCACGGCGGTCAATATTTATACGATCATACTGTTGATCTCTTCCTACAGCATACCTTCGGCAATCTCCAAGGTGATCGCACAGAAACTGGCCTTTAAGGAATACCGAAACGCGCAGCGGGTTTTTCAGTGCGCGCTTCTGTATGTATTGGTGGTGGGCGGTCTCGCGTCCGTCTTCACCTTTGTGGCGGCACCGTTGTTGATGGGGAACAGCGTCCATTCCGTGGCGGCGCTGCGGGTGCTTGCACCGACGATCTTTTTTTCCGGTTTTCTGGGCGTGCTAAGGGGCTACTTTCAGGCCTACGGTTCTATGCTGCACACATCGATTTCCCAGATCTTGGAACAGATTTTAAACGCTGTGGTAAGTATTCTCGCAGCTTATCTGCTGATGAAGATGGTGGCGGAGGAAAGCGCTACCACACAGGCGGTCTATGGGGCGGCCGGGAGTGCGCTTGGCACCGGGGCGGGTGTGGTGACAGCCCTTCTTTTTATGTCGGGCATGTATCTGCTGAACCGTAAGATGATTAACAGGCGCGTCGACCATGATAAGACACAGCATACGGACAGCTACGGGGAAATTTTTAAAATGATCTTTACGATCGTGACGCCGTTTATCTTAAGTACATTTATTTATAACTGCTCTACTGTCGTGAATATGTATATTTATTATGGTATCCTGATTGATTACAGGAAAATGGATTCGGTGGCGGCGCATATTGATTACGGTATTTTTTCGACGCAGGCTGTGTCGATGATCAACATTCCCATTGCCATAGCTTCCGCCATGTCTTCTGCGGCCATGCCGGGAGTGGCGGCGTCTTATGTACGGCAGGAATACAGGAAGACAAAACAGCAGGTATCCAAGGCGATCCGAATGACAATGCTGATTGCCATACCGGCATCCGTCGGGATGTTGCTTTTGGCAAAACCGATCATGCACTTTGTTTTCCCACAGAAGGATTCGCTGGATCAGGCATCGGGACTGCTGGCGGCGCTGGCTGTCACAGTCATTCTGTACTGTCTGTCAACGCTGACGAATGCCGTTTTGCAGGGAATCGGCAAGGTCAATACACCGGTCATTCATTCAGTGGTGGCGCTGGTGATTCAGGTGGCCGGGCTGGTGGCGCTTTTGTGGTATACTGATCTGAATCTGTACGCGCTGGTCTGCGCCAATATTATCTACTCTCTGGTCATGTGCATTCTGAATCAGATTTCGGTCAGAAAGCATTTGGGATATAGGCAGGAGCTGGTGAAAACTTTTGTCATACCGTTTGTTTGCTCGCTGTTGATGGGAGCGGTGGCGTACGGTGTATATTATGGATTATATATGGTGCTTCCCGTCAGCAGGGTGGTTCTTTTAGTGGCAATCGGGATCGGGGCTATGGTTTATTTTGCAATGATCCTGCTGCTCGGCGGCGTGAACGAGAGAGAATTGCGGGAATTCCCGAAGGGAGCCTTGCTGGTGCACATTGCGAAGAAGGTGCACTTATTAAAGTAAAAAAGAAAATAGTAAAGAAACGGAATAAATGATTGTCCAATAACAAATACTGTTTAGGACAATCATTTTTATTTTAGGAGGTAATCATATGGCAAACTTATCAGAGTTAGATTTACAGAATCTTCGCCACCTCATGGGCGGTTACGATGTGACACACTGCAAGATGAAAGAGTACGCGCAGTGTGCGTCCGATACGAAGGTAAAGCAGTTTTTTGAAAAAGGCGCGCAGTCTGCAATGCAGAATAAGCAGCAGTTGATGGAGTATTTGAGATAACAGATGCTATTTTGAATGCGGCAATGTGCAAGATGTGAAATGTAGGTGGAATATAAAGAAAAGGAGTGCGAATTATGCAGATGGAAGAAAAAACAATGGTAGCGGATACGCTTACCGGTATCAACGGAGAACTGGTGCGCTTCGGTGAGATGATCGCCCAGACAGAGAATAAGGAGTTAAAGCAGACATTGAAGCAGTTTCGTAACGCCTGCGAGCAGTCTCAGGAGGAATTATATCAGATCGCACGTGAAAAATCGTACTATGTGCCGGCCGCAAAAGCGACACAGGCTGAGATCGATCATGTGAAATCGCTGTTTACTTCGCAGACGCTTTAAGAAAAGTGTAGCATAAATATAAGTAAAAAGTTCCCTATGCCGGAAAATTCATTTATGAGAATCCGGCAGGGGAACTTTTTTGCATGTCTCAGAGACGGAAAAGAACACGAATGGGAGATGTTCAGACAATCTCGATCCCTGAAATATCCGAGTCGATAGCCATGGAATAATTCGTATAATACACGACAAATCCCGGTTTGGCTCCGGCTGGTTTCTTCACGTGCTTTTTCTGGATATAATCGATCTCCACCTTGTTCTGCTCCCGCCCTTTGGAATAGTAGGCGGCCAGACGCGCGGCTTCCTCGAAGGTGCGGTCGGGCAGTTCTTTCCCTTCGGTTTTGACGATGACATGTGATCCGGCTTTCTGTTTGGCATGGAACCACCAGTCATTTCCGGTGGCGAATTTGAAAGTCAGTTCATCGTTCTGGTAGTTATTCTTGCCTACATACATATGGAAACCGTCGCTGCTGATATAGTGAAAAGGCTTGCTGGTGATCTTGGTCTTCTTCGTGCCGCCTTTCCTGCGAATGTAACCGCTCTCGATCAACTCTTCCTTGATCTCCACGAGATCTTCTTCCTGTAGGGCAATATCCAGAGCTGCCAGGATGGACTCCAAGTGTTCAATTTCTTCTTTGACCTGAATGGTCAATTCAGAGAGCGCTTCGTACGTTCTTTTCATTTTGCCGTATTTATCGAAATATTTCTTGGCATTTTCCTGCGGGGTGAGCGTATCATCCAGCGGAATTGTGACAGTCTCATTGGTATAGTAGTTTAGAGCTTCCATGGATTTCGCACCGGGTTCTATGTTGTAGCCGTAGGTGTTGAGCAGTTCGCCGTATACTTTGTATTGCTCGCGCTTATCGGTATCTTTCATCTGTTTCATCTGCAGGTCGTATTTCTTCACATTTCGCTCTAAAGCGGTCTGTACGATCTTGCGCAGGTCAACGGATTTCTGGCGGATGCGCGTTACCGTGCTGCGCTCCGCATAGTATTGCTCCAAAACAGCGCTGACGGAATCATAAGACTTGACGGTTTTATCTGCGTAAAGCGTCAGCGGCAGTGAAGCAAATTCAATAGGTTCCCGGCCGTCATATATAATGGTCGGAGCAAAACTACCCGACACGATCTGAGACATCATGTCCGTGAGTGTATCGTAGAGCGCGTGCAATGAATTTTCTTCCAGCACGTTGGCGGGCAGATCGCCGTCTATCCCGGCACGATAACAGATTTCCTGCGCTATAATAGGGGAGAGACCGGTATAGGAAGTGTAAAGCGCTTTATATACTGCCATGGGTTTTTCACGCATATGTTCACATAGGTTTACATAACTTAATGCCTCGGCACTTTCATCTGATTTCGCGAAAACGGAAGCAGCAGGCGGATATATGGCTGCGGTTTCTGACTCTGTCTGTTTGTCCAAAGGGGTGTTGGTCAAGACCTCGGATACATTTTCTGCCATTATATCAGTATACATTGCACAGAATCTGAGCGGATTCCACTTGCTCTGTGTCTGTGGGATAAAATAGTCTCTGCCCGGCAGCACTTCGCGGACGGAACTCACCATACCGGAGATATGCTTGATGCTGTCGATGATTTTGTCCTGCCCGTCGCAGAAAATAATGTTGCTGTGTTTGCCCATGATCTCTATAATCAGTTTCTTGCGGCAGAGATCGCCCAGCTCATTCAAGTGCTCCAGTTCCAGATAAATGATTCGTTCCAGACCGGGCTGGGATATGCCGATAATTCTGGCGTTCTGTAAATGCTTGCGCAGAAGCATACAGAAGCCTGGCGCAGTCATCGGGCTGGGTTTGTTCGTCTCCGTCAGATAGACCAGCGGAAGAGAAGCATTTGCCGACAGCAGCAGCCGGTATTGCGAACTGTTATTTTTGATTGTCAGCATAAGTTCATCGCTTTCCGGCTGCGCAATCTTATAGATTCGTCCGCCGAGAAGCGTATCATGCAGTTCCTTTGTAATATTTGCAATCGTGATTCCGTCAAAAGCCATAATTTTAATTTCCTTACTATAATTAATAGAATTTTCTTATTTTATATTTTCTCATTTTACACCACGCCCATATACTTTTCAACTTTTGAGTTTCCCCATTTTTCACGTAAATAAAAAATGCAAAAACACTGGATCTTTGTTATAATTGAATCACCACAAACAACCAAACAAAGGAGTGTTTTTGCATGATTAATTATAACAG
>JAAUZK010000059.1 GCA_014804655.1 Lachnospiraceae bacterium
AGGAATCATGTCTGGAAGCGGGGCCAAGGAAAGGGAAGACGGGCAGGTCATTATCCGAGTCCGAGGCGGTGAGCATATACAGGTCATAGCCGAAGTAGAACCGCCCCCTGTGGGAATCCCATCCGATGTCACAGTCGGGCTGGCTGTAGATACGGTCACATTTACAGTCCCGTATTCCTTTTTCAAGGCAGTCGCAGGTACGTTTTTTGCGTTCCCGTGCAGCGGTGTAAACAGGCGTGCCGTCACCGGCAATGGAAAGATTCATGAGGTCAAAGAGGCCGTCCCCGTCAGATTTGAGGAGAAAAAGCTCTTTGAATATCTGGAAAAGTCGGAGACAAGGTTTCATGTCCTGCGGTGGTTCCTGTTCAAATTTTTCAAAGAGTTCCTTAACGGTGGTTTTTTCGACAGGCGGTGCTTTCTCCCCCTTTTTCTTTGGCTTTTGGGGTTTTTCCTTCAGTGGATGGATTTTGGGTGAGAGGTTGTCATCATCGGAAAGCCAGAGGCGGGAGAGGAAATCATAAAAAGTGCCGGTACCCGGAGTATCCCCGACGGTAAAGCCGGAAAGGATGGCGTGGAGGTAGTTTTCCTTGAGGTCAGCAGTCCATTTTGTATAAGAAGTGACCTTGAACTCCACGGAGATGAGGATGGAACGCAGCATGCCAGAGGGAAGCCTTGGCTGGGGACCGAAATCAGAATAGCGGTCCTGCATGATGAGATCGACTTCGGAGAGGTCAAGGTTCCAGAATTTTTCCATGATTTCCCATGTGGAAGCCGGAAGGGAGTCAGCGGCATCAGGATAATATTTACGCAGTTGTTCCAGAACGCGGTTCTGATAGGCGGCATGGCCGCCAAAGTTAATGGGTTTCAATTTAGAAACACCCCCAATCAAAAAGTCTGTACCGGCCGGGCCGATATGCCTTTTTAATTAAGGGCGCGAAGCGCCGCATTTTTTAGGCGGTTTGTCAATAGATTTTTGAAAAAAAGTGGGGGAATTTATAAAAAAGGAGTCTCAGAAGCGGCATAAAACAAGGCTTAGAGATTCCGAGAGTCTATGTTAAAGGAAAGGAGGATCCTGTGCTTTTCTTTAGGGATGGCGCGGAAGAGCCTTCTGTCGCATTCCCTGTGGCGCGCATAGATGCCATAGTAGCGTATCTGCTTGAAATGTTTTTCGGGGATATGCTTTATGAGGCAGTCTATGAAATCGAGTGCGGGGATGGTCTCCACGACAAACTTGTCATCCTCATGGCGGTTATAATGAAAAGTGACGGAACTGCCATCATAACTGTCTATACGGGAGGTGGCAATGACAGGTCTGCCAAGATAGCGGCCGATATATTTGGCCACAGCTCTGGGGTCACATTTATTAGGTTTTGCGTAAACATAGAAACCGTTTTTGTGGTTTCTGTAGATAGAGGCTTTGACCTTTTTGAAAGAAGGACCGATTTTTGGTTCCAGTTCATTCAGGAGTGCAGTCTGAAAGGCATCCCGCATGAAGTGGTAATTGAAGAGGGAGTATGTACGCCAGAGGCCGGAGTTCCCGATACCGCCCTCGGAGATGAGGCAGTGGATATGTGGATTCCATTTGAGGTCGCGTCCAAAGGTATGGAGGACACAGATAAAGCCGGGAGTGAAGCATTGCGACATGTTTTCTTTATGGAACATACGGAGGACGACGCTGCTGGTGGCAGAGAAAAGGGAGTTAAGGAGGGAGCGGTCGTCAAGGAAGAAGGGACGCAGTTCTTCCGCAATGGTGAAGACACAGTGACGGTGTGTGACGTTCAGGATCTTAAAGGACATGGAAGTGGTACGGTCGATGGAGTATTTCGCACCGCAGGTGGGACAGAAGCGGCCGTGGCAGCGGAAAGGGACAAATTTAAGTTCCCCACATTTGTCACAGCCATACATGGCACCGCCGAAAGAAGGGTCACCACAGTTAAGCATCCGGTCGACATTCCAGACGACGGACTGCCGGGGATGGAGGAGATAAAGCATTTCTTCATAATGGTCTTTGAAGATGTGTTGAAGAATGTTCATAAGAGTATTATGAAAGATTTGGCAACAGAAAACAATCCCACCCCTCAAGATTGAGGGGTAGGGGAGTTGAAGTGTCGAAGACATTTTTTTACTTCTCATCTGCAGGAAACTTGCAAAAGGCAAGACAATCCCTGAAATAGCGGAAGCTCTTGAAGAACCAGAAGATGTGATTCGAGAAATGTGTGAAAAAGCGATGGAGTATGCACCAGAATATAATGAAGAAAAAATACGAGAAGAGTTTGTGTTAAGTACTCGTTGGTAAAAAGAATAACGTCAAAGCATAGTTAGAACACACCGGCTTTGCCGGTATGTTCAGTGTACCTTACGTCATAGACGATTTTCCCGATATAACTGTTCCCGATACTCTGCATCGGTTGCAATTCTGCTTATGTCCTTGCTTTTTCCAGAATTCGTGAGGATTTGCATTAATTCTAAGAGGCGCCCTCTTCGCGACCTTCTTTGAGACCGGCTTCATGCCCGTCATCTCTTCCTTTTTGATAGGCGGCTTCCCGTTCCTTATTTAAGTGTTTTTCCTCGTCATACTCGAATATACTCACCGCTATTGCCCCGCTCGGTTCTTGGTCAAGAAGTCTGTCAGAATATCATGTCTGATACAATAGTCTACTGCATTTTCCACTGCATTCGTAAATGGCATTTCTTCGGCAAATTGTCTTACTTGGCTGACATACTGATTTTATAATGAAATAGAACGCACAATATAGTATAATGAATTTACATTATACATAGGGAGCTTCCTGTATAATTCAAAGTGTAGATAAGCAGTAAAGGATTTACAAAAATAGATACCTAGACTAAACTGTCATTGCTGACCAGGCAGTTAGCAAATGAACAGAAAAGGAAGGTATCTACAAGATGAATTCTACACAAAACAAGAAGATTTCGCAAGTAAAAGAAACAACAATGATTGTCGGCGTTGATGTCGGAAGTGAGAAGCATTTTTTCAGGGCTTTTAACTGGAGGGGCATCGAGCTTACCAGAAAGCCTGTACCGTTTTCAAACTCTATGGAGGGATTCAACAGTTTTTACAGTACGGTTGTGGAACTGATGCAGAAAAATAACCTTGAAGAGGCAATGGTAGGGATAGAGCCGACAGGGCACTACTGGTTTGACCTTGGGCAGTTCATGGGCGGCAAGAATATCAGATTTGTGATGGTAAATCCGAATCATGTGCATAAGAGCAAGGAATTGGATGATAACAGCCCGTCTAAGAATGACCGAAAAGATCCGCGGGTCATAGCCGGACTTGTGAGGGATGGGCGTTATTTTTACTCATACATGCCAACAGGTGTGTATGCGGAACTGCGGAATGCGTCAAACCGCCGGTTTGTTCTGGTAGAGGAACAGACAAGGGCGAAGAACCGCCTGCAGAAATGGATAGCAGTGTATTTCCCGGAGTATAAGGGAATTTATACACGCATAGATTCCAAAGGAGGACTGCTGGTGCTTAAGCATGCAGCAACCCCGGATGAAATCGTCAGTCTCGGGGTAGATGGGATCATTGGGATATGGAAATCCGAGAAGCTTCGTGGAAATGGCCGGAAGAAGGCGATGCAGATCGTCAATGCGGCAATGAACAGCATCGGGCTGAAGAGCGGTCTTACAGAAGCAAGAATGGAGATTCGGGATCTGATTGAGGATTATGAGCTCCATACCAAACGTCTTGAACGGGTCAATGACCTGATCAAAGAACTGTGCCAGCAGATTAGGCATGTTGACAAACTGCTTGAGATAAAAGGCATAGGAATAACAACGGTAGCCGGTTTCATAGCAGAGGTGGGTGACATTACGCGCTTTAATGACACTAAAGAACTTCAGAAGCTGGCGGGATTAGAACTGGTGGCAGACAGTTCCGGCAAGCATAAGGGGAAGAGCAGGATAAGCAAAAGAGGCCGCAAACGACTCAGGTATCTCCTGTTCGAGGCTGCCATATCCGTGGTGGGAAAGAATGATGAATTCAGACAGATCCACGAGTATTACACCACCAGGGATAAGAACCCGCTAAAAAAGATGCAGTCACTCATAGCAGTGTCCTGTAAGCTGATACGTATATTCCATGTGATACTTACAAAGGGAGTCAGCTATGATGCATCAAAGATGCTTGGAGATATCAGGCATCCGGGAACACAGCCCAAAGCTGCATAGGTTTCAGAAACGTAACTGATGTTGTTGCAGGAAGCGTCCACCGAAAGGTGCTGCAATAGAGCAAGAGTGTTTGGAACAGTAATGAAAGTACAAAGAATGAGCTGGTAGCTGGCAGGAATTATTTCCAGAGGGCAAGACCCTGTTAGGGAGCTATTGCCGGCACCCAGGTTATGGACAGGCAGAACGAAGGAAGCGAGGACCCTCCGCAAGGGGATGATCCTGTTGGACATGAGAGGTGAGCTGCCATATAGGGATGGGTACACATCGAGGCCATTTAGAATGGAAAGTGATGACGTTTTATTTGGAGTACCCATAAACACTATATATCTGCCCTGTATGAGGTAAAGATCACTCCATAACCTCAGCAGCATTCATTAACAGGTATCAAAAAGTATTGAATTTATTGAAAAAACACTTGATTATATGGAGAGGACATATTCTATGAAAGATAAAAAATCATGGTATGAGAAAGCTAGTATATGGATTACGATCGTTGCAGGTATATGTGGAATACTTGGAATTAGTATATTTGGTAGTAAATCATTACTCAAAAATAACGAAACTGGAAATGCTGCAGTATCTTTTGAAAATAATGAAATTAGTATGGGAGATCAGTCAGCAGTTATAATAGGCGACAACAATACATTTAATTATGGGCATATTGAATCAGATGACACCACGAGAGATGAATCAAATGAATTATCCACATCAGAATCAGATGACTTTTCAGTAACGGCTTCTTACGACATGAATACAGTCCAGGGTTCTCTATCGGGCATTGATGTATTAATAAAAGCAGAAACTTCTTTTCAAGCGGATCAAGTTACAATTTCTGCAAAACCAGATGATAGTGAAATAACAGACGATGATATATTTGATATGCATGGTGGGGCATACGAATGGTATTTTAAAGCAAACTTTTATATAAAAGGAACATATACAGTGATAGTTACAGCTTATAATTCAGAAGGTGAAAGTGTATCGGATGAATTTATATATGTATATTGAAAATTTTTTCAGATAAAAGAGCATAACTTTTATTATTTTTTGCATACGAAGAAGATTATGGCTGATCAATTTTTTCTACAGGCATATCGGATATAAAAGCTTGGTGTGCCTTATTTTAAAATTTTTTGTAGAAATATGGAAATCGAATTAAATTTGTGGTATGATAATAAATATGATGATTGGCACATGATAAAAAATATAATTCTATTTTTATAGAATGTAATGATGAGTTGAAAAATGTGTTTGAAGAGGAGGAAATGAGATTGGAATATACATATAAAATTAGTAGTGAAAATAAAGCTGTTATACAAGAATATATTAATTCACAAGAACATATTGATCCTGATAAGTTTGTAATTGAATTAAATGATAATGTACCTGCTTTTACAGATGATGAAGAGCAACTGGAAGAAAGAGGTTATTATTTTTCCGAGTTGGATAAAGGGCGTTGTGGAGTGGCACTTGCTCGTATTAGCAAGAGCACTTGTTCGCAACCTCAAGATGAAAGAACGACTATTACGTGTAAGATAACTGGTTTTCCTACAAAAGAAGAGAATGATGATGAGCACTTAGTGTTTCAGCGATGTCATTTGATTGGATATCAATTATTTGCTAAAGGAAACGATAAAGAAGATAATGAAAATGCGAATAAGAAAAATTTAATTACTGGTACACGCTTTATGAATAATGTAATGCTTTATCGTGAAAAGATGATTGCTGATTATGTAGATGGAACAGAGAATTATGTTTTATATCGTGTTACTCCTTATTTTAAAGGTAGTAATGATGTTGCGTATGGTGTTCAAATGGAAGCGAAGTTTATTAATGAACAAAATGAGGAAGATAAAACGTTGTCATTTAATATTTTTGTGTATAATATACAGCCTGGTATTATTTTTGATTATAAAACAGGAAAGATTTCTTCAGAGGAGTCAATAGATTTATCACGGAAAATGTTGAAGACTAAACGTAAGTATGTTATTAATGAGAAAAATCAGAAGTTTCATATTGAAAGTTGTGCTAGTGTTTATGATATAAAAAGCAAAAATGAGGTTACCAAAAAAGGAGAGGAGCTTATTCATGGGAAATATTGCCCATGTGAAATTTGCATTCCTTATTGGATGAAAGGCTGGATTTAAGACTTGAGATGGATAAAATGGGATATAAACAATTAGAAAAGGTGATTTTATTATAATTTTTCTGGGTTTATTTCTCCGCAGTTCTGCTACGTGGAAATTTATTCCCTGATCCATACGAAGGAAGTCGATATATAAAGGGTAAGCGCTGAATAATAGAGCAAGGGATTGACATATTGCTTTGATTATCCTAAATATATTGCAATATTAGTTATGTGTTAGGAGGATGATGTATGAGTAAACAAAGAAAAGAAACGGAAGTGAATATTATTGTACCAAAGGGTCGATTTAACAGTGACTGGTTTAAGTGTCTGAAATGTGGACGAGAAGTACAGATGCTCGTATTAGGAAATCATGCCACTTGTTCTGAGTGTGGTGGAATGATGGTTCGTAAATAATATGAAAAATCCAGTTTTTGATAATAATGCAAAGAAAAAAATATATTCTGAATTAAAGAACTATCCTGATGTTGAAACAGGAGGTGTTTTGTTAGGATATATTGAAAGTGACAAGGTTTATATAAAAGAGGTTGTGTGTGGAGGAGATGCTGCTATCAGAGAACCGGGTGCGTTTCAGTATGATGCCGACTATATTGAAGAATTTAGTACTATTACAGCGAATAGATATACTCCGCCGCTTTATTTAGTAGGAATATGGCATAAACATAATCATACTTTGGAACCTGCTTTTTCATATGCAGATTATCAAATGCATCGTTGGCTTATAGGGCAATGTGGTAGAGGAATTTCATGTTTATTCCAAAAAAGACAAGACGGGCAGTATCAACTTCAAATTCTTGGAGAAAATCAGAAAATAATGGTGTGTTCGCATTTATGGCAATTATGAGTAAAAAGCCAAATGTTTTTTTTCGCGCAGTCTGTGAGAAAAATTAATTGTATCTTCAGAATCCAGAATTTTGGATTCTATTTTATATCTCTTGGTATTGTTTTCTATGGCAGTCTTTTTGATAGACAGAATATCTATGGGACATTTGAGATACAGGCGAGTACGCAGGTAAAGAAAGGTTTAGCTTAAAACTTGACAGACTTGGCTAAACTTTGTTTACCTGCTGAATCAGGAATCGTATATTATGCTTTCCGCAGTTTGCTGCCCCCAGTTGTAAAAGGTTCCTGAGGTGATGCCCTGTTTCCTGCACCATTGATAATCGGAAAGTCTGCTCTGAAGGCATTCGTTGATAAGTCGGATCTGTTCCATTATGGAAATACAGGCTTTGCGGGTAACTGCCATAAACCTATCTTCAATATTTGGTGCTTACTGTTAATGACTTGTTGGATAGTTTGCAAATGAAATAACTATTTCAAAAATTCAATATGGAGGTTAATGTTATGTATAATTGGTATATTATGATTATAGTTTTTTTGGTCACATTACTTTTAAACTCATGTATAGGGTATGTTGTATTTGGTGGTGGATTTAAGAAAAATACTAAAATAAATTATGGTGTTTCGAATTTTGGCACAATGGCAAGTAGTGTTCTTCTCTTTTATATTATTGCTACTATTGGCTTATTAATTTTAATTCTAGGGAGAGATGATTTATTACCATTATTTGTACAAGATATAACTATCGGAGAACAATTGGTGAATAGTGGTTTATTATTTGCATTTGGTTTAGTAGTGATTGGATATATAATTCGCGGAGTATACAAAGTTATTTATATTTTTTTTGAAAAAGTTATTAATAAAAAAGAAGATAAGAAGTGCCTAGATGAAATACATAAAAACGAACAAACGTTAATAATTATTATGTCTTGTATTTCGTTAATAATAGTTACTATAAGCCAAAACGACTGGGATACAGCATTATTTATAACTGCATTAATATTAGGGAAATTTTTTTGGGTTGATGCAACCCCGAAAGATTTCTTTTCTGATATACATAATCTTTTCAAGTCAGAAGATTACAAAATTAATATATTTACCTTATTGGTTTTGTTTTGGACATTTGATATTTACTTTATGTCCTTGTTTGAAATACATTATTTAATATCTAATATTATTGGAATAATAATTGGATTTACCACTGGAATGCTTTTGTACGTATGGAAAAACAGACACTTTTCATAAAATGCTAAATGATTGTCAATGAAAGAACTGTTTATTAAGGTTACGGTGTTCAGCTATATAATCGCAGGTTATAAGTCTATTGGTCAGTGACTTGTTAAGCTTACGACCAGAAGCGTAGTTGATATCCATGATGCTTGCTTCCGGCTGATCATATCTTCATTCCAGCTTTAGTGGTTTAATTCGTCTGCAAGGGTATTTTCATAATCTTGGAGCTGATGGTATATAGCCTCTACATAAACGGTTGAGCCATCTATCCGGTAAAGCATGAGATAGCAGCGCCGCATGAAACTGATGGCATGGTAGGGACAGCGCTTTTGGCGAAATAATCACATTAAATGAATCCATGTTGTTTCCCCATACTGTTCAGTGCGTCTTCCATATCAAGTCCCTTTCCATCAGAAATCTGTTGGCGAGATTCGGTAAGGTCAGAACGGATTTGATCCTGACTGACCGGGACAAATGGATTTGCGGGGTTTCTGGAAGTGAACAGCCTTTGTGTGAATTCCATAACCTTGATTCTTGCATCTTCCGGCAGCGCTTCCAGCATGGAAAGGGTTGCGTCTAAAGTGCTCACGGGAAAGCCTCCTCTCATGATCATAGTTCGTAGAAAAAGTATTTCTTTCTATGGGTAGATTATACATGGAAAAGAGCCGAAATTCAAAATGGGGAAGAAAGAGATTTTGTTGGTTGTATAAGCGGGATAATTTATTATACACCAAAAACCGCTTGACAATAAATTATAAAATGTCTATACTGTATTTATCAAAGAAATTCTAACAGATGTACATCTCGTACATTCAAGACAGATTCTGTCGATTTTTCTCTTTGACACAACTAAATGAAAGGCCTAATCCCCCAACTATGCTGGGGAGAATAGAGTAAGTGGAAACGGTGGAGATATGAGAAAAAAGCCTCCTATGCTAAAATGAGAAAGGTGTCGCAAGCCAATCTCAAGAATAGGAGGCGGTCCAAATGGAC
>JAAUZK010000060.1 GCA_014804655.1 Lachnospiraceae bacterium
GCATAAATACCATACTGTCCGCTACGAAATAAACAAGGGCACTGTGACGCAGATCGATACACATCTTGTAAAGCATGAGGTGTATAAAGCAGACTATGCCCAGATGGTCAGTGAAAAGAACATGTCGAACCGCGGGCGTAACCTGAAAATCGGGTCTGACTATGAACTTGTGGCGTATATTGAAGACATGGTGAAGAATAAAAAGTATTCTCCTGAAGCGCTGCTCTACCATGCCCGGAATGAGGGGATAGAGTTTAAGACTTCCATCTGTGCAAAGACGATCTATAACTATTTTGACATGGGGCTGTTCCTGAATGCAGATTATCATGACCTGCCCCAGAAGAAAGCAGCTGCAAAGAAAAAGGAAAAAAAGTCAAAAATTGCCCTGAACAACCGCTCCGGTCAGTCCATAGAGAAACGGGATCCGGAAATACTGGAACGTAAAACATATGGCCACTGGGAGATGGACACCGTAGTCAGCGGCCAGAAGAACGGGAACGCCTGTCTGCTGGTTCTCTCCGAACGCATGACACGGGAAGAAATCATTATAAAAATGAAAAATAAGAAAGCCGCTTCTGTAGTCCATGCCCTGAACATGCTGGAAAAGAAATATGGAAGTAAGAAATTCCGTGAGAAGTTCAAAACAATCACCTGTGATAATGGCGTGGAGTTCC
This sequence comes from Lachnospiraceae bacterium, assembly GCA_014804655.1. Lineage (GTDB taxonomy): Bacteria > Bacillota > Clostridia > Lachnospirales > Lachnospiraceae > UBA3282. The sequence goes on from JAAUZK010000060.1 coordinate 675, forward strand.
TGGACGGTGAAGGGATCGAGAAAAGCCGCTACACAAAAGGGAACCGTACAGTTTTGTACTACTGCCACCCTTACAGTGCATATGAGCGCGGCACCAATGAAAACATTAACCGCATGATCAGGCGCTTCTTCCCAAAAGGTACAAACTTCGATCTTGTCTCTAAAAAAGAAATTGAGATGGTTGAGACATGGATCAATAACTATCCCCGTAAAATGTTCGGCTGGATCAGTTCCGCCCAGTATAAAGACAGTCTGAATTTAGCCACAGCATATTAGCCCCCTTGAGAGTCGGGCAAGGGGGTTGGGGGTGTCGGAATGGTACACAAAAAGTACCTCTATTTTTCATGCAACTAAATAATTAGTCGCGCTTACAAAAGAAAAAATGCACAAAAAAATCACCTGTTTAACCATCTGATCAGAGTCATAACAGGTGATTTTATTGTGCAGAATTAACAAACATGTGTTATTGCTTGAAATTATACTTGCCAATCAGTATAAAGCGCTAATAATCCGCAAAAGGTGACTATGCATATTCCCAAACTTTCTGTAATAATTTCTTAACATTTTGTGGATTTTTTCAATTTTTTTCTAGTGACTCTCCCATTTGCTTATGATATACTAGGAACAGTTGGGTTATTCCCTATAGTAAAAGAAAGAGAGGATTAGAGATGAAAAGATTACAAGTGCTTTTACTTGTAGCCCTGTCTTCTACTCTTCTGTTTGGTTGTGGAAAAGAAAAAGAGGTCGCAGAACCTGTTGTTGAACAAGTGATCGATGACATAGTCGTACCGGAAGTTGAAGAAGAGCCAGAAGAAGAGCCAGAAGAGACCGATGAAGATGTTCCGCCGGAAGCCGGAATGGTCCGCAGTCGTATTACAAATGAGTGGGTAACAGAAGAAGTAAATAATACAAGACCGATCACCGTTATGATTCCTAACACGAAGACTGCAGCGCAGTACGGAATCTCTCAGGCGGACGTGCTGTACGAGTGCAACGTTGAGGGCAGCATTACCAGACTGATGGCGCTTTTTCAGGACTGGAGTAATTTTGACAGATTAGGTAATGTCAGAAGCTGCCGTGACTACTATGTGTATTGGTCATTCGAATGGGACGCTTTCTATGTCCACTTCGGCGGTCCGTTCTACATAGACGAAGTTATTAACCGCAAAGACACAGAAGATATCGACGGTCTGTCCAGCAGCAATTTCTGGCGTGCAAACGATACGAACAACTCTACCGACAATGCCTATGTGGATACAAAGGGTCTTATGGCTGATATCAATAAGCTCGGTTATGATCTGGAATACCGTTCCGGTTATTCGGATGAGCAGCATTATAAATTTGCTCCCGCGGGCGAGCCTAATACATTAGATCAATACAGTAATGCCATCACTGCCAATAAAGTGGACATGTCTCCTACTTATCCGGTGACGAATTGCTACTTCATATATAATTCAGAAACCGGTCTGTATGACAGATTCCAGCATTTATCCGGCGAGGCGGACGGTCCTCACGTAGATAAGGCAAATGGCAAACAGCTTGCATTTAAGAACATCCTGATCCAGAATACATATTATGAGGTTCGTGACCAGAAAGGCTACCTTGCATTCCAGTGTCACGACACAACGAGAGACGGATGGTTCTTCACTAACGGCAAAGGCATTCATGTAAACTGGAAGAAGACTTCCGATTACGGCGCTACGAGATACTATGACGACAGCGGTAACGAGATCGAGTTAAATACCGGTAAGACCATGGTATGTATCGTGGAAGATGGGGATTCCTTCTTAGTAGATGACGAGAAAATCGGCTCTACAAATTAGTATATAACCGGATATCAAAGAACGGGTAAGATTTATAACTTTCTTACCCGTCTTTTTTTCACTTATAAAAATACTTTTGTCTATTCCACTGTCTCAATCGACTCCACGATACTCAGTTTACCGATCCCTCTGAGCGGGATAGCCGTGGCAATCAGGCAGGCTGCCACAGATACCGCTGCAGCCTCCAGAATAGGCCTGACAGGAACCGCGCTAAGCTGCATACTGTCGTTTGCCGCCGCTTCCACCAAGGTACTGCAAAGATATCCGCAGACCGCGCCGATCCCGGAAGCAATCAGCCCGTAGTAAGCCCCCTCCCATAGAAATGTCTTGTAAAGGCTCCCACTGCTCATACCGATGGCCCTCTGCATCCCGATCTCATTTACACGGGTGTGAATATTCGTATAAACTGTATTGATAATGTTCAGAATGCCAATCAACCCGATAAACAAAATCAACCCCCAGCATAGCAGTCGAATTTGTTCAAAACTCTCCGCCATCTGTGCGTCCGACTGGCGATAGGACAGCCAATGCGCTCCGGGATTATTCCTGCACCATTCATCCAGCCATTCCTCAAACTCTTCCGGATTGGCATTTTCATCAAGCGTCGGATATATTTCGGAATACCTGTTATCCCCTGTCAGCACATCATAGAGCGAATCCGTGACGATAACCTGCACTCCATTAAGAAAACCGCTATTATTAATACTTACCGGATTATACGTAATCCCTGCCACGCGGAGTTTTCGCCCATTGACCTCGATCATATCTCCTTTCTGCAACTGTGTGCGCTCCACCTCCTGTCCCTCAAAAGAAAACGGAATCGGATTCATAACCAGACACGCTTCACCCCTTGCAATCGCGTCACTGTCCTCTTTCGTAAGCTCACCCTGCAGTTCATAACTGTCTATCCGCGCCTCATTGATAGCCGCAATATGAAATGTCTCTCCCGGTTTCAAACTAAAACCCAGTTTCACCGGCATGTCACCGTTTTCATCCGACTCATAGACGGTAAGTTTCGTGGTGGCCAGCTCTGTGACGGACTCATGCTGTTCCACTTTGCTTACTTCTTCCGGTGAAATTCCCACCGTTTCATTGGTCACAGAATAATCTCCCATGTGCATTTCCTGCACGCTCCGGCTTGTATCCAACAGACCGCTGAAACTCTGCAATGCCACGAATACCGTGATGCTCATTACGATCGAAAGAATCGTGATGGTGGTTCTGGCACGATTTCGTTTCAAATTCAATCGTGCGTAGAAAGCCTCAAAATTCCGGATTCTTTTTGTCTTACGGTTACGGCGTTTTACCTTGACAGCCTGACCGCTCATGGCAACTGTAGGTGAAACACGGGACGCATATACAGCCGAAGGATATGCCGCCAACACAGCGAACAGCAGGGTGACCGCCACACTTACCAACAGCGGCAATGCTCCTCCCGTACCGCTTCCTGCAATCATCTCATTTAATTGCTGCGCAGTATCCGCCATAAACATATCCGGATTGAGAAGTCCCGTTGCCGCTATGAGAATCCCTTTTGCAGACAGGACTCCGAGCAGCATTCCAAGCGGTAACCCTATGACGCTTAACAACATGATCTGTACCGTGACCAATGCATAGAGCTGTCTGCCCTCCCCTCCGATGGCCCGCAGTGTACCATACTCGCGTATGCGCTTTGTAACAGCCACTTTCAAAATATTATAGATGACTAATCCTGCTGCCAGCAGAATCAGTGCACCCACCATCACACAGGCAGCCATCATAAATGGAAATCCGATGTTCGCATCTATCATCCCTTCTTTTTCCTTATACTCCACTCCTAACGCATCCAGTAAGACCCAGTTGTACTGCACCTGCCGCTCTACGATCCCCAGCTTTTGTACCAAATCATCTATAACAGACTGGAATCCCTTCGTGTTCACCGTCTTAAAATCCGTAGAATAGCGCAAATACCGTTCCGGAAGCAGAGACTGCGCTGTCCCCTCGCCCACAATACCATCCACAATTCCGGTGGCATACCCAAGATAACTACTTTCAAGAATTCCCGTGAGAATAAAATTCGCCGTATATTCATAGTCAGGCCGGTCATCCATCAGCAGACTACATTTAAGCGGAAGTATGATTTTATCCCCGATCTTTCCCTCGATTCCTAAATAGTGTATCGCATCTTCAGAAAGTGCGACTTCTCCCTCTGCAGCTGGGATACGCCCTTCTTTGACTTTGCTGATTTCCGGATAAGCCTTCAGTGCATTTCCATAATATTCCCGCAGAAAAAGTCTTAAACTACTGTTTTCCAGTTCTTCCACTCCTACCGTCATGAGGCTTCCCACATCTTTCAGCCGTGAATCCTCATGCAGCATATCACTCTGCTCTTTCGTCAACTGATGAAATGTAGCATATCGGTTACCGTTCAACCCTGCCGCCTGTTCAACGCGCATCGACTGTAAAATTCCGACGGACTGCCCTACGGCGGTGGTGGCGATGGTTGATAATATAACTGCAAGTAAGATCAATACAGAAGTCACCTTCTGAGCCTTTAATTCTTTCCATGCCAAAGATAAATATGATCTCATAGTTTGTCACCTCATTTCTGTAACCAAGCCGTCCATAATCATAAACTGCCTGTCTGCCTTGCGCGCTATCCTGCTGTCATGGGTGATAATGACGAGTGTCTTTCCCAGCTTCGTGCGAATACTCTCCAACATTTCCATAACCTCTCCGCCGCTCTTGCTGTCCAGATTTCCTGTGGGTTCGTCCGCAAATATAATGTCCGGCTTCGCGATAAGTGCTCTAGCAATGGCCACCCTCTGCTGCTGCCCACCGGACAGCTCATGTGGAAGATGTGTCAGACGTTCACTAATTCCCAGCAGTTTCGCCAACTCCTCCAAATATTTCTGATCCGGTTGTCTGCCGTCCAGAAGCATAGGCATGGCAATATTTTCCTGCGCCGTCAGAACAGGCAGCAGATTGAACTGCTGGAAAATAAATCCGATGCGCTGCCGGCGAAAGGCCGACAACTCTTTGTCGCTCATCCTATAGATATCTTTCCCGTCATAAGTGAGATTTCCCGATGTGGGATGATCCAATCCTGATAAAAGATGCAGCAATGTACTCTTGCCGCTGCCTGACGGTCCCATAATGGAAATAAAATCACCCGACCGTATTTCCATGTCCGCCTTGTCCAGCGCAACAATTTTGTTTTCGCCGCTGCCGTAGATTTTTGATAACTCTTTTGCTTTGATATTCATATGCATCCTCTCCTTATATTTGCCCCTCGCGGGAATAACTGTTTCCGCATAACAACTCATATTACGGAAAAGTCAGTTACCCTTCAATATAAAAAGAGTGTAATTTGCAAATCTCAAGGAATACTCAAGATTTTGTGTATATTTTATGATTCTGTTAATTTCCCTGCAAAATACAGGTTCGCAAACAAATTTTTCGGAATATGCAGTATCTTAAAAACCCGTCTCAAATACCGCCGTCGCCTTCGCTCCCCCATTTATACCATTATCATTTTCCAGTACGAGCATCCCGCCATGCTTCACGCACAACATCTGACTGGTATACAGCCCCATCCCGAAATGCAACGCGTCTTCCTCAATCCTGCCGAAAGGTCTCGGGCCATCCTTGATCAGCTTTGCGGGGTACCCACACCCATCATCCATAACAGTCATTACCAAAAACTGCTGATTCTTCGCCCCTGTTTTGAAAACTTCCTGCTCATCCGCCATGTTTCTTCTCTCATCCATTTCACCATCAAAATATTGCGTATCTGTTCGGATCGACAACTGTATGTCGATCCTGCTCTGTGCATATCTTGCCGCATTCCCAATCAAATTCTCAGCAACCGTGAGAAAAAGCCCGTGATCCAGGACCAAGCCTGCTGCACCTGCTCTTGAAATCCCCGCTTTTGAAATCTCTGCTTTTAAAATCCGTTCGTTTTTCTCACCGCGAGTTTCTTCTGCATCCGCCTCGCATAATAGTCTTCCATCGTCTCCATGCTCTGCTGTCTTATTTTCCACACACACTTGTGCTGCCGCCCTATCTTCCGCACATACTTGCGTCTCCATATTCGGAGCCAACAGTCTCGCCGTCTCCTTCACCTCGTCCCTCAGAATACATAGTTCTATTTCTTTCTTTTGCACCGGCATCTGTTCCAACCGCTGTATACTGCTCATAGCCTCCACATACCGCTCCAGCCGCAGTACATAAGTCTCCAGCCTCTCCAATGCATGTTCATCCGCAGTCCCCTGCTGCAGTAGCTTCACCGTACCCTTCAACACCGTAACAGGATTTCGCAGATCATGGGAAAACGCCGCATTCAGCCGCTTGCGTTCCTCCGCCTGCCGCCACAACTCCTGATTGGTGTGCAGCAGTTCCGCTCGCATCGTCTCAAAAGCGGCACAGACCTGCCCCAATTCATCTCCCGATACCTCCGGGATCTCAAAATTAAGGTCATGCTCCCTAATGCGCTCCGTCCCCATCTGAAGAACCGCAATCGGATTTTTTAATTTATAACGATAAAATAAAAGACTTGCAATCCCTACGCAGCCCACCGGAACAAGAACACACGAAAAAACTTCAATCCACCCTGTTGCCTCTAAGACCAGCCTCTGCTCTCTTGTAGGTTGCTCCAATTCCCTCACGATACCATCAGGCATATATACAATACCGCCTGTCGGATAGTCCTCCGTGATTTTATTACTGATCAGAAAAACCATACCAATCACCAATAGCGCCGCCACCATACTAAACACCGACAGCAGGAAAAAAGATTTCTTTAACCCCATGTTCTTCACCCATTCCATTTGTATCCGCACCCCCAGACCGTATCAATATAGCTGTGCATCGTATACCTTGCCAGCTTCGCACGAATCTTCCGAATATGCTCCATAACCGTATCGCTGTTCCCGTCGCCGTCGATACCCCACACCCGCTCATAAATCCTTTCTCTGTCAAACACCTGCCCTGCATTTAAAGAAAGCAGCTCCACGATATCAAACTCTTTTCTGGACAGAAAAAGTTCTTCCCCGCCAACCTTGACCGAACGCCCTAAGTAATCAATTGCCAATTCACCAAAAAAGCGAACGTTCCCATTCTCCTGCCGACGCTTCTCCCGCCGCAAATGTGCCGCTACCCGTGCCGCCAGCTCATCTAAGTCAAAAGGCTTCACAATATAATCATCCGCCCCTGCCTGAAATCCGATGATCTTATCCGCAGACTCCACCCTCGCTGTCAAAAAAAGAATCGGACAAGTAACATACTCCCTGATTCTCTGACATACCGTAAGCCCGTCCATCTCCGGCATATTGATATCTAACAGAATCAAATCCGGCTGTAACGCCGCCTTGGCTAACGCCTCCCGGCCGCTGTACGCCGTCATCACTTCATACTGCCGCTCAAAATAACTTCGCAGCATATCAACAATACCTTTTTCATCATCCACAATCAATAGCTTCTGCCCCATACGCACCTCGTTTTTTTAATAAAAACATTGTACTATATAAATCTCAAGAAATTATCAAATTACATATACTTTTTAATATTCTCGCCCTTATTTCCTATAATCCTTAAGCTCTCATACAGTTCCTGCTCATAATTTTTATATCCTCTCCATATGGTTCTTGTCCCAAACCAATTTCATATCTATTTACCGCATACTCCATAAAACTGCCCGCTCATAACACCAAATCAACCTTCTTCTTCCATCATCCGATATATAATACAAGTTATATGCTCCTATACTATTACCGTATATTTTAACTTAAGCGCAGTAATCTCAAAATAGAAATACTCCCAAAATCAAAAAAAGAAAGCAGGTGCCGCGGATGCTCATGATCGCAGTCTGTGACGACGAAATGCGGGATGCTCTCCATCTTAGCAGACAAATCCAAACAATACTGGCAGAAACAAATATCCCATGCATAATAAAACAATATAACAGCGGCAGACAGCTATTACAAGCCCCTGAAGAATTCGACATAATTTTCCTTGATATTATTATGTGCGGTATGGACGGCATGCAGACTGCCGAATTATTTCGCCGGAATTTCTCCGATAAGCTTCTGATTTTTGTTTCTTCCAGCAGACAGTATGTCTTCGACTCTTTTGCCGTGGAAGCATTTGACTATCTCGTCAAGCCCGTCAGCGATTGTAAGATCCGTACGACGCTTCAAAGGTGCATAGCAAGAGTCGGTCGGCACTCCGAGGACTTTATTATTGTTTCCAAAGACCGACAGACCAGAAAACTTTTTCTGAATGAAGTCAGATATTTTGAAATACGCGGAAGGCTCATCGAAGCTCACGGCAAAAATCCCACCTTCTCATGGTATGAGCAGATCAGCGCTTTGGAAGCCGCACTGTCCGGTAAAGACTTTTTCCGGTGTCACAAAAGTTATCTGATCAATTTAAAATACGTGGAGCTGTACAATAAATCAGAAGTCACCCTCGACAACGGCGAGACGATTATGATTGCCAAGCGCAGATATGAAGCCTTCTGCGATGCAATCCTTGAGTATATGCGAAGAAGCGGAGGAATCACAACATCATGACACCGGAAATGTTAATATATCTTGAATCAGCCCTCGCCCTGCTATGCAGTGCAGGTTATACATGGGCAATACATCGTTTCTGTACAAGCCATTTTGCCTGCATAAAGCAGCGCAGAAATGTTTTCCTTGTTCTACTGGCGGCAATCCCATCCATCGCAATCGGACTGCGTCTGTCTAGCATTCTCCACAGCCCCACTGTCGAGATTTCCCGTCTGTCTTTGCAAGACTGGATTCTTCTGTGCTATTCTACACCACCTTACCTGACGGCACTGCCTCTGGTCTGGCAGTGCCTGCTGGTTTTCTGTATTCTTCGACTATATCATGGTAAAAAAGCGCAGAAAATATTGGCTGCAGCTTTCCTGCTCACCACGATCACACTGCTGGCAAACTTTATCGAAGCCTTTCTGTGCTGCCTGATTCTGTTCATTCTGCATTCAGCACATATAGAATATACCATACTTCTTTCTTACTGGTTGGGACATCTGGTATGTTGCATTAACTCTGTCTGTACCATAGGAACGATAGTCCTTCTTGCAAAACGCATGACAGGTTTCTTTGCTGACCGGCTGCCCCGCTGGTATGTTATGTTGTCCGTTCCATTATTTGGTATGGTGCTTATGTGGGATTTCATTGCTTTTATGGCCGAACACGGCATATTACTGCGTGGCGGCGATCATCTGAATCTGTACTATAATGAACTTTTCAGTCAGGCCGGAATCTGTGTCTTGTCAGTCATTTGCATGTGTAGCGCCGGTTTCTATATATTTGGCATGGATCGGATCGATACCGAACAGCGGCAAAAAGAACAATATCACTCACAAGTCGCCTTGTATCAAATGTTGGAAGAACAATACCGCAGTCTGGAACGGCTCCGTCATGACATGAAGAACCATATCATCGGCCTGCAGCAGCTTATCGACAACCACGAATGGACACAACTGTCTGATTATCTGCATAGAATGGCCGATACCGGCGGATTCGACTGCTCTGATGACATGACCGGAAAAGGTATCGTGGATGCCATACTCTACTATAAACACAATCAGGCGGCACAGGCTCAGATTTGCTGGGAGTGCGATGTGCATATTCCGACCGAATGCCCGATTGACGATTTTGATCTATGCGTAATCTTCGGCAACCTGCTGGATAATGCCCTGAATGCATGTCAGACAATGCCGCCCCAAGATGATCGCTTTATCAGGATTCAGGCTCATATGATCAAACGCTGCTTTCTGTTAGAAATTATCAACAGCACGGCTCTCACATCAAAAGCAGTGCAAACAAACAACACATACGGTATCGGTCTGAGAAATGTGAAAGATACAACAGCAAAATATGACGGTACAATGAATATAGATGTAAAGGATCGTGTCTTTTGCGTCTCCGTCTTGCTGCCCTGTGCTCTTGCAGAACTTAGGAATGCGGGGCATTGATCCGATATCATGTTCCAAATGCGTGATATGATCTGAATCATCTAAGTAGCAACAATCCTGCACCGCCGTATATGACCTCAAACTGTCTATATGATACATATAGCTAATTTCCCTTTTCGGCTTTGTCGAAACAAAGTTTAGAGCAAGTACATGATACTCTCGCTTCACGTCAAAGCATTTTACAAATATAAAAAAAGGGAGGTACTATATGCATACCAAGACAATGGAAGGTCTTATCGGCGCACGTACCAATATGAATATGACAAATGTTCCGATGAGAGTATTTAAGGAAGCCCGCCGCAGAGGCGATACTGGCACAATGGAACGGGCTATGGGATACGTTAATGATTTCGAGACCCGAGCCTATCAGTATAAAGATACGGCCGAGGAGGGTATGAAAGAAGAGGCCGAAGAAGCCAGAGAAAAGAAAAAGCAGGAGCTTGAAGAAAGAATCGAAAAGAGTCGCGAAGAACGCAAAGAATTGGAAGCACAAAGGGAACAGGAAAGAATCGAAGCACAAAAGAAGCCAGCGGTGAATACATCGCAGAACGAACGAGACACAAATGCAGCGTCGGCAGAAACGAACAGTTGTGAAACTGTGTACGACACTCCTAATAACACAAATTTGTCCGGGGAAACTGATCCGCTCCCGCCGAAAGCGGATACTATAGAAATCAGCTCTGAAGGACTCACACTGTCAAATCATTCGTCCAGTGGCAAAGTATCCGTTCTACCCGACCATCCCGTGTTCTATTCTTCTGCTGGTGCCGCCGACAGAGGCAACGCCGCACAGAGCGGAGACGTTAAATTGGATGTCTCGGTTTAACATACAAAATAATATGTGTAACAAATTGCTGCGACAGTTTTATTTCATCGGAGGAAAGTACCGGATGTATTTTCCTCCGTTTTATTTCAGGCAATATCCATGCAAATATCCATTCTTTACCTATATCGCTAATTTGCCTCTATAAAATGTACTTAGTACGTCTCCAAACGTGCGATTGATCTACATAATCAGCTGCTAAGAAAGGAGCAGCCGCTTTTCTATACATATGCTAAAAATGTATTTGGATCATCCATAATCATGTATGTTACGATATTGCGTTAACAAAATTATAAATATTTCTAAAAAAATAATGACAAACCGTCTCATCGATGTTATACTTTCCCTAAAGCATATATTTCTAATCACATTATCACTTTCTGTCCGTCGGACAGGAATCTTACCTGTATGGGTATCTTGACGAAATCATGCTTTTATTCCAAATCAAAATGAATAAAGCAGAAGGTTTTGTCAGGGAACAATACCTTCTGCAAGAAGGAGGTATTTACCGATGGGTAAGAATGACATTACTCTCAAGGACTATCTGTCTGAACCAAAACGGTACGCTGACCTGTTAAATGGCAGTATCTTTCAAGGCAGGCAGATCATTGGTGCGGACGAACTTACAGATGCTGACACGGTACAATCTAAGTCAGACAAACAGACCATCATGGAACGCATCAATGACATCACCATGAAACAAACGAAGGACGGAAGCCTGTTTGCCGTCTGGACTGTGGCTAATCAGCAGTATATTGACTACGGAATGCCAGCCCGTGTAATGATGCAGGATGCTCTTTCCTATGACAGTCAATTGAAAGAGCTTAAGCGTCAGGGACATGATTTTGCAGACTCCGGAGAATTCCTGTCACGAATCAGGCAAGATGACCGCCTGCATCCGGTGATCACACTTGTCGTATACTGGGGAGAAGATGAATGGCAGGGCGCAAAAAGCCTTCACGACATTCTGGACTTCGGAGCCGATCCTGTACTCGCACAGGAACTAAAACAGCTTGTACCGGAATATCCGCTTCATTTTCTAAATTTGTCAGAAGTACATAATTACAGCCACTACAAAACAGAGTTAAGGACACTCTTCGAACTTTACGACCGCAGAAAAGACAAGACAGCCTTCACCCAATATGTAGAAGAGCACGATGAATGCAGGAATATGGACGCAGAAACATACTGGGCGCTGAGAATCTTGGTAAACACAACAAAACTAAAGACAATACTACCTCACTCAGAAAGGATGAAAAAGGATATGGGAAATGTATTTGATGAAATATGGGAAGATGCAAGAGAAGAAGGTAAACTTACAACTCTCTATGATCTCGTACATGACGGTCTGCTCTCCATCAAAGACGCTGCCGCAAGAGCCTCTATGACAGAGAGTGCCTTTACAACAGAGATGCAGAAAGCTGGATATTAATTATCCACTATATCCTATTAATTTAACTAATTGTAATAAAGACACAAATATATTGTTCGGTTCTTTTACTGCCATAAAGCAGCAAAACAAAGCGAACAATATACATAAAAAAGATTCTGAAACTTTTTCAGAATCTTTTTTACTAAGGTGACTGCCGGATTTGAACCGGCGATAACGGTGTTGCAGACCGGGGCCTTACCACTTGGCTAAGTCACCATGTATACCTCTATTATATTATATGATATAATACAAAAAAATTTGCTTCTTTAAAGCAAATGACTCCAACGGGAATCGAACCCGTGTTACCGCCGTGAAAGGGCGATGTCTTAACCGCTTGACCATGGAGCCTAATTAAAACATTCAGCTCTTTCCCTGTTACGCTGAAACTCCCCGAGTAGGGCTCGAACCTACAACCCCGCGGTTAACAGCCGCGTGCTCTACCATTGAGCTATCGAGGACTGTGGTAAATTTGCCCTGCAAATTAACCACTTGGCTTTGCCAAAGCAATCTGCCTGCTCCGCAAATTAATTGCTGGCTTATGCGGAAGCTTTTTGCCTGCTTTCCAGATTAACCATATGCCTAACCCGTTCTGCATGTGAGGGAC